>JAGXGA010000042.1 GCA_024636975.1 Mariniphaga sp. | reverse complement strand
TATGCATAGTTCACCAAGGTTCCCTCCGGTTTGAGTTATTAACTAAAAACAAAGTTATTAACTCCCCCTAAAACCCCCTATATCAACATCATAAATATCATCTCTTGTTAATAAGTTTTATCTTGCTAATCTAAAGGCCCTGTGCCCCATGCTCTTCGCTCTTTGCACTCTGCCCTATGCTCTCTGCCCCATGCTCCCCGCTCGTAATGTACTTAATCTTATCCATCCGGTTCATATTGCTTCCGGAGATGATGAACCGGGTACTGCTACCCGACAGGAAGTTTGCGAGCAGGACATCGTAATACCCCTGGTCCCTGTGCTGAGCATCGACCCTCAGGTTTTCGGCAGCCACTCCTGATGACAGAAGATATACATTAAACAGTTTCTGCAATGCCAGCGCCCCCGCCATGATGTTATTTACAAATCGTGTACTGAAGTAAAAAATGTCTTCCTGATTTTGCATCAGGCTCATATTGGAATCGAGTAGCACCAGTGGCAGGTTTATTTCCCGGGCGAACTCCTGTGCGCGGCGGCTATCGTTCAGGAAGGCTTTTGCAGCTTCCGGACGGTTGCCGTAGGCCCCCACATTAAACAGTGTGAGGTGCGTAAGTTGCAGGCTTTTGGGACATTCGGATGAGGTATGATACAGCACAGTAGCAAACGAATCGACTCCTCCCGAGAAGCCAGTCGCCACAGCTTTGGGTTGAAATCCGGGTGTGACCAGGCTGTCGGGGTAAATGTGCACCGGCTTTTTACCGAAAACTTTCGACAAGGTATAGGTCAGTGCGTTCTCAATGTGGAAATAAAGCATTTCAGATACAGGTGCACTGATTTTAATGTCTTGTCCTGATACCAGCGCTGGCAGCAGCATAGCCACTACGAAGGCATCGGCTACTTCATCGCACAGGTATTTACCGTATTCGTTTGAAACGGAAAAGTAAATTTCTTTTTCTGTACCGTTTTGTTCATCTTTTATAAGCGCTATAAGAAAAGTGTGGGTGGCGGTGGTTTTGATAAAAGGTTGTTGTATTAGCATAATATGGTATTAGATGGTGTTAGACCAGCATAGAATTACTAATATACGCTTATTTTAATCACACTTAACGAATGTATTGCATTTTTTGAGAGGATGGAGGTGCAGAGGCAGAGGGCATGGGGCAGCGGGCATGGGGCACAGAGCAGAGTGGTTCACTATTGACCCTTTCATTACTCATGTTCAGTTGTTGCAAATTTTGCGTCAATTGAAACGGGCTTCAATTTGTCTCTAAGTGCAATACTATATGGATAAGTAGATTTCTTTTTCTGGTATGTTTGGTTTACCTTTCAGGCTCAATTCATAGCACGATGAATTGCTGAGCCATTATGTCCCCCAATGACCAACTTACTGTTGACCTTTCATCATTCATGATTGTTTGTCTGACCTCGAGGCGAATGGTTTATAATTCATGGCAACCGGTTCCATCCCTGTATTGCTTTAGCCACTCCTGCCCTACCTGTAAGCCATCCACGAGCTCATGAAGGAGCTTTTTTTAAGATCAAGTTTTCCTTCCGGTTCTTTCTGCTCTTCATCCCGAATCCGTAAAACCATTTCTTCTGTAATGGGAAATTCACAATTCGGACAATTTGTTTCCAATTCACTTATTTGGCTGTTACACCCCGGACATTTTATTAATGACATACTACCTCCTGTATTTTTTTGTGTTACTAATTTAAATAGTTGGTAATTTACTTCCAGCGGTTAACAAGATTAGCTGTTGCAGTTAAGTTTGAGAGCAATTAGCAGTAATAGTGAAAAAGGTTCTTTCTCGTGTTTAGTTTAACTGATTTTTGTCATATAAAGTTTCAAGGTTTAACAATTTTTTGCATAAATTACAAAACGTGGGGGAAAAGGTCACTGGGAATTGGGGACTGGTCATTGGTCACTGTATTAGGGACTGGTCATTGGAAAAAAGAGTTCAAAGTTCGGAGTTCGGGTTTTGAGGTGTATTGGGCAATGATAATTGGGAAAAAGAGTTCGGAGTTCAGTGTTCAGTGTTTCGGGTTGTGGATCTGCATTATTGGAAAATATTTTATTTATAGTATGAATATTAATCAGGAAGTTCCCCTTCTTTGGGGATCAGGGGTAATACTAATTGGTCATTAGGCATAGAGCCATTGGGCATTGGGAAAAAGAGTTCGGAGTTCGGAGTTCAAAGTTCGGAGTTCGGGTTTTGAGGTGCATTGGGCACTGGGACTTGTATTTTGCACTATGTCTGCTTTTTGCTTTAGCTCCATGCTAAAGGCTTTAAGGATTCTGCAGACAGTGAGAACAGGTTTAATTCACAGCTTTCTGCGCACTTTCGAATGGTTTCAGCCATTAGGGCTGTCCTTTAAAGGCACTGTGTAAGGTGGTGCAGTCAGCCTCGAAATAAGGTAATAAGGTGAGGCCGGGGGTTAATTGCAACGGGGCTACTAAGGTTGAAGACTAAAAATAAGGTTTTTCCGAAACAGCATGTTTTGCATATGATTTGCTCCTGGCTCTTTGCTCTTTGCAGTTTGTCTTTCATTTTGTTAAATCAGCGAAACGGAATTCGCTGCTCCCGGGGCTCTTTGCTCTATGCTCTTTGCTCTATGCTCTTTGCTCTCTACCCTGTGCCCTTTGCCCTGTGCTCTCTGCCCCAGGCTCTATGCTCTCCCCGACAACAGTTCATCGAAATACATAACTGTTTTTATCAACCCCTCGCGGAGGGGCACAACGGGTTCCCAGTTGTTGAGCATTTTTCGTGCAAGGGTAATGTCGGGACGGCGTTGGGTGGGATCATCTTCGGGCAGTGGCAGGTAAACAATTTTAGATTTTGATCCTGTAATATCGAGTATTTCCCGGGCCAGCTCCAACATGGTGAATTCACCGGGGTTACCGATATTTACCGGTCCGGTGAAATCATCACCGGTTCCCATCATACGTACCATTCCCGTAATCAGATCGCTCACATACTGGAAACTGCGGGTTTGTTTGCCGTCGCCAAATATGGTGATGTCGTTATTTTGCAGTGCCTGAACAATAAAATTGGAAACCACCCTGCCGTCGTCGGGTTCCATTTTTGGCCCATAGGTATTGAATATTCGCACTATTTTAATTTTGACATTATTCTGCTGATGGTAATTCACGAACAGCGATTCGGCGCAACGTTTCCCTTCATCGTAGCAGGAACGGACACCAATTGGGTTTACATGCCCCCAATAATATTCCGGCTGAGGATGCAACTCCGGGTCGCCATATACTTCACTTGTGGAAGCCTGAAGGATTTTAGCCCTGATACGCTTGGCCAGTCCGAGCATATTTATAGCTCCCATAACCGATGTTTTGATTGTTTTTATTGCATTGAACTGGTAATGCACCGGAGAGGCAGGACAGGCAAGGTTATAAATCTCATCCACCTCGATATAATAAGGCATTGTAACATCGTGCCTTACCAGTTCGAACCAGGGGTTATCAAGCAGGTGAATAATCTTTTGTTTTTTACCCGTGAAATAATTATCGAGGCAAATTACTTCATTCCCCTGCTCCAAAAGATACTCACAGAGATGGGAACCCACAAAACCTGCTCCCCCGGTTACAAGAATCCGCTTCATAATATAGTATTAAATCGATTTACACCCACCTGAAGAGGGAACTAAGAGCAAAAATACCATTTTTTATAAAGGAGAAGCTATAATGCAGCGACTAAAAATCACCTGCCTAAAACCCACATCAAATCAACGAGGAATGTTTGTTTTACCATTTTTTTAAACCTTCGTGATTATAAAGATGCCATTAGGCGAATCTGTTTCCTTTTTACTATCTTCATGAAAAATTTAATTGTTTTCAATATAAAAGGCTATGAAACAACAAAAAGTGTTTATATCCGGAATTCAAAATAAAAATAAGCCTTAATGAAAAATGATTAATTAATTTTGTGGCTTTATAATGAAGATGAACAGCAGAATATCGAAAATAACCACCTATCTGCGGCTTGACAGACTAAGAAATGACAGGCGGCTATTTGTATTTACAGTATGCTTATTGATTGCTACTACTTTATGGTTTCTGGATGCACTAAGCAAGAGTTACTCCACGATCCTCTCCTACAATGTAAGATATGTAAATCCGCCTGAAAACTTGTTTCTTGCCAATAACCCGCCTTCCAAGCTTGATTTACGTGTTGAAGCTCACGGATTTACACTGCTTCGGCATAAACTGGCTTTTTCATTTTCACCCATTCTGCTTGATTTAACAGCCTTCACAGAAAATGTGGAAAATGTGAACAGTGATGTCAGGGTTACCAGCGAAAGTTTGATACGCAGGATCGGTAACCAGGTGAGTAATGAAATATCAATTGCTGAAGTATCGCCTGCAACGATATTGTTGCGTTTCGATACCCTTGAGACCAGGCTGGTACCTATAGAACCAATTATTACTTTGAACTTTAAACCACAGTTCAATCTTAGCGGCGCTCTAATGATTAAACCCGACAGCATTGAAATCTCGGGTCCTGCAGGTGTGCTTGACACTATAACGTTTTTGCCTACTGTACCTGTCACTTTCGACGACCTTGAGACCAGCATTGAGCAATTAATAAGCGTACAGCATCCTGTAAGAACTCAACTTTCTCCCGAAAGAGTATTATTGTCGGTACCGGTGGAAAAATTTACAGAAAAGAGAATTACATTGCCCGTTCAGATTATCAATATACCTGAAGATGTACAGATCAAACTTTTCCCCCCACAAGTAACGATTTCTTTTTTGGTGGGTTTGAGCAGCTACGAAGAAATCACATCGGCAGATTTTACAGCTACAGTTGATTATAACCAGGTTTCTGCCGAAAGAGAAACCCTTGAAGTGCAGATTGAAGCTTCCCTTTTGTACATTCAACAGGTAAAGGTAACACCTTCTTCCGTTGAATATTTAATTGAAACAGAATAATTACAGAAAGAAAGCAAGATGGCATTGGTTGTGGGAATAACAGGAGGTATAGGCAGTGGAAAATCTACAGTTTGCAACGTTTTCAGAATGTTGGGCATTCCGGTCTTCGAGGCAGATGCTTCTGCCAGGGAATTGATGGATTCAGAAACAACAATAAAAAATCCCCTTACTGAGCTCTTCGGTGCCGGTATTTACACTCCCCTGGGAAATTTAAACCGGCAACTACTGGCAGGAAAAATATTTACTAACAACAATTTGCGGATAAAGGTAAATGAGCTGGTTCATCCGGTTGTAAGAAGAAAGTTTTATGAATTTCTGGAGCAAAACGAAGTGTTTCCGTACGTGATTTATGAAGCAGCTATATTATTTGAGGGCGGGTTTCATGAAAAGATGAATTTTTCCATTTTGGTAGCCGCACCGGAAGAACAAAGGATTGCACGGGTAATGGAGCGTAACGGATTAACAGAGCAATCGGTAAGAGAACGGATGAAAAGCCAGTGGCCGGAAGACAAAAAGAGGGAACTGGCTGATTTATGCCTTGAGAATGACAATAAGCATATGATACTTCCTGAAATTATTCGTATAGATAGAAAACTTAAGACAGATGGGACAATTTGGTAAATGGATAGGAGGAGGCCTTGGATGGGCTGTAGGTGGCCCCATTGGCGGGATCCTGGGATTTGTAATAGGTTCGGTTATTGATGGTGGAACTGAGCAGCTCAAACTGGGCGGTACATCAGGGTATTCGGGTCGCACTACCTCTGGCGGGTATGTCATGAGCTTGCTGGTACTGGTATCGGCCGTAATGAAAGCCGACGGAAGAGTGGTAAAATCGGAACTGGACTATGTAAAGAAATTCATGGTTCATAATTTTGGTGAAGCTTCGGCACAGGAAGCAGTTAAGTTGTTGCGCGACCTGTTGAAACAGAATATACCGGTGAACCAGGTATGCAGGCAAATCAAACAGAATATGAATTATTCGGCAAGGCTGCAGTTGCTTCACTTTTTATTTGGAATTGCCGCAGCTGACAGAGAGGTAGATGAACAGGAACGCCTCCTGATTGCTCGTATTGCAAGTGAAATGGGAATCGGACCAAGCGATATGGAATCGATTCAGGCTATGTTTATCAGGAACGTAAATGCCGATTACAAGATCCTGGAAATAGAGCCTTCTGCCTCAAATGAAGAATTGAAAAAAGCTTACCGGAGAATGGCTATGAAGTATCATCCCGATAAGGTAATACATCTGGGTGAGGATTTTCAAAAGGCAGCGAGAGAGAAATTCCAGATGGTAAATAAGGCTTACGAAAACATAAAAAGGGAACGTAAGATTGCCTAGACCAATAATGTTATCATTAATAAGTAGCGCAAATGAGAATTGTATCAACCAATACCGGTGAACCAAAAACAATTGAATGGAACGGAAAAAAGGTCCTCACAGGTACATATAAATATTCTGTACCCGGACCGGTTTTTCTGGGTAAAGAAAACGTTGATAACGATTCGGTTATGGATCGAAAACATCATGGCGGGATTGATAAAGCCTGTTATTTGTATTCAGCAGACCACTACACTTATTGGGGTAAACTGTATCCCACCCTTGAAATGCCATGGGGCATGTTTGGTGAAAACCTTACGGTAGAAGGACTATTTGAAAATAATATTCACATCGGCGATATTTTCCAGGCAGGTGAAGCAACTGTTCAGGTCACACAGCCCCGCCAGCCATGCTATAAACTGGGAATCAGGTTTGAAAATTCCATGGTGGTTAAGCAGTTTGTGGAGTCAGGTTTCCCGGGGGTGTATGTAAGAATTTTGAAGACAGGAAATATTATGGCAGGTGACCATCTGGTCTGCCTGGAAAAGCAAAAGACAGTTTCGGTTCAAGAAATATTTAAGTTGCTTT
This sequence comes from Mariniphaga sp., assembly GCA_024636975.1. Lineage (GTDB taxonomy): Bacteria > Bacteroidota > Bacteroidia > Bacteroidales > Prolixibacteraceae > Mariniphaga. The sequence continues at coordinate 123,002 of JAGXGA010000042.1, read as the reverse complement.
ACACACCCGAATTCAGTAAGGAGGCTATAGAGGAGGCAATTAACAATCCCTGGCTGGCAGAAAGCTGCCGCAGGGACTTATTGAAACGGTGGAGAAATTCATTGGATAATGAGAGTTAGATGAGCTGGAGTCTCAGCCTCTACAATGTTTTTAAGTTCAAGGGGTTGAAATTGTTTGAAATTATTTGAGTATTAGAAAGCCTTACACCGGTTATTGTTTTGGTGTTTGAGGAAAGTTGAACATGGAAAGGATTTGTGGATTTTGGTGGATTTGGTGGCAAAATTCTTCACTCCAGTTTATTCAGGTTCAATTCAGTATATTATTTGTAGTTCGTTATTAGTCTGCCGGTAAACCGTATTCAGTTCACTTGTTATCCCTTTCAATCAGCAGAAGTTTTGTATAAAATTCGGGGGTCTTCCAGATTTTATCCAGCGCTCCTTCAGAGCTTTGGATTGGCACGGCTAACTGTTCAACGGGCGCTGCCCGTTACTGGTGCTGGCGCCCCCGTTGGGGCTGTAAGAACCCGATTGTATCTGCACTATTAACCATTGGCTGAAGCACAACAGCAATTCTCAGGTTCTAAAGGCTCTATGCCCTTTGCTCTCTGCTCTGGCTCTGTGCGCCATGCTCCATGCTCTGTGCCCATGTAAAATGGTTACAAGTCTTTTTTAATATTATTGAGAACCTGACTTAACAATGGAATATCTTCTTTAAGTGTTTTATATATTACTTCTGCATCAACATCAAAATAATGATGACCAATTATATCTCTCATGCCCATTGCTTGTCTCCAGTTTACTTGTGAGTACCTATTTAAAAGATTTTTATTAGTAGCTTTATCAAGATTTTTGATGGTTTCCCCTATTGCTGCCAACTTCATACAAATACTGTCAAGAAGTATCATGCCGGATTCGGTAGATGTAAAATCTTTCGAAGAAATTATATTGAGTGTTCTTTTCCTTATGGTTTCAAGGTTGTCGTTAATTAAACAAATGAGTTCATATGCCAGTTCTTTATCATACATAAAGTCCATCCTTTTTTATTCTTTTCTTCAGAAAGTTGCTCATAGATTTCCTAATACGCACAATATCAACCTGGTTACCAAGTGCAGTTTCAAGTTCTTCTTTTAGTGCAGCTATTTTTAGCAGGCTTAAGGGTTCCCCTTCATAGTAAATATCTACATCGCTTCCTTCTTTTTGTTCTCCTCTGGCAACTGAACCAAAAATGCCCAATTTGTTTATACCATATGCATAGCCTCTATTTTTATGGAATTCGGATAACAAATGAATGTATTGTTCTTTTGTCTTCATTTTAGAAGTATATTTTCTTTCAAAGTTACAGAAAATTTATAATTGCTAAACATGTTCAACGGGCACTGCCCGTTGCTGGTGCTGGGCCCTCGTTGGGGCTATAAAAACCCAATTGTATCTGCACAATAAACCGTTGACTGAAGCACAACGGCAATACCCAGGCTCTATGCCCTTTGCTCCATGCTCTCTGCTCTTTAAGCCGATTTTGCCGGTTCATGAGCACAACCTTCGCGGTAATCAGCAATAATCTGTTTTACCTGTGTGGGCGCTACGCGTCCGTATACCTTTTCACCAACCATTACAACAGGTGCCAGGCCACATGCTCCCACACACCGGAGGCAATTAAGCGAGAATTTGCCATCATTGGTCGATTCTCCCACCTCTACCTTCAGCTGTCGTTTAAATTCGCTAAGCACCTGCTCTGCACCACGCACGTAACAAGCTGTTCCCATGCATATGGAGATTGGAAATTCTCCTTTGGGCAACATTGTAAAAAAGCTGTAGAATGTAACTACCCCGTAAACCTTGGCAACTGATGCGTTAAGTTCCCTGGCGATTACCTCCTGAACTTCAGCGGGCAGATATCCAAGTTTATGTTGAACCTTATGCAAAACATTTATCAGTTCGCCTTCGCTGTTATTAAATTCAGAACAAATATCCCTTATTGTCTGAACTGTATTTTCTGAAAGCTTTATTTTTGGCATGATGTTAAATTTTGTGTTTTAACTACATAATTTATTTAATACTGGTGTCATAATTTATAACCTAATTATATTCGAATATATTTCATTTCACGCAAAGACGCCAAGTTTCTCCTTCATCAATGATTGCGCTCCTTCAGAGCTTCCGGGAAGAGGGTTCATCCTCTTTACAACGGGCGCTACCCGTTGCTATTGATTACGCCCCGTTGGGGCTTTGGAAACCTCACACCTATTTGCTATTTGAGACTCTCTATCTATTTTATTAATTATACTATAATACCCTAGCAATTAAAACTGTTCACTGTTCACTGTTCACTGTTTGACTTTTCATCACGTACGATCAAAATATTTTGTATGCAACAAATGATGCGCTTTTTCACTCATAGGTTTTCCCAGGAATTCTTCATAGAGCTGAATTATGTATGGGTTCTCATGCGATTTACGAATTTTTTTATTGCCGTCTTCCTGGTAAATAGCTATCTGGCGCTTTTTCAGAATTTCAGCATTTCCATGGTGGTAGGGCTGGCCACCGCCACCAATGCAACCACCCGGGCAGCTCATAATTTCAATGGCATGAAACTCACTTTCTCCCGATTCAATTCTTTCGAGCAACCGTCGTGCATTGCCCAATCCGTGAGCTATTCCTATTTTCAGGGGGAATCCTGCAAAATCAATGGTAGCCTGACGGATGCCTTCCATACCCCGCAGTTCGTGGAAGTCGAGTTTTGGAAGCGGCTTTTTGGTATACAGTTCGTAGGCTGTACGCACTGCAGCTTCAATAACTCCTCCTGTGGTTCCGAAAATAACTCCGGCCCCGGTTGATTCTCCCAACGGAAGGTCGAAATCTTCATTAGGCAGCCGGTTAAAATTAATGTTGGCCAGTTTTATTAGCCCTGCCAGTTCGCGTGTGGTAATGGCATAATCCACATCGGGATTACCGTTCACCTTAAACTCATCACGCCCGCATTCATATTTTTTTGCCACACAGGGCATAATGGAAACCACAACCAGGTCTTCCCGCCTAATGCTCATTTTATCAGCGAAATACGTTTTGGCTATACTGCCGAACATTTGCTGGGGCGACCGTGCCGTTGAGGGTATATCCTTCAGCTGCGGAAACTGGTGTTCAAAAAACTTCACCCATGCAGGGCAGCATGAGGTTAAGATAGGCAGTTTTACATTCTCATCGCCTTCCAGGAACCTGGAAAGGCGATTGAGCATTTCGGTACCTTCTTCCATGATGGTAAGATCGGCAGCAAAATCGGTATCGAATACGTAGTCGAAACCAAGATTGCGAAGAGCTGCAGCCAGTTTTCCGGTGACCAGTGTTCCGGCTTCCATACCAAATTCTTCTCCCAATGCAGCGCGAACTGCCGGGGCGGTCTGAACGATTACTGTTTTTGTGGGATCGGAAAGTGCCCGCACAACGTGGCTGGTCTGGTCGACTTCAGTTAATGCTCCTGTCGGACAAACGGCCACACATTGTCCGCAGTAGGTACACACCGAATGATCGAGGTTCATTTCGAATGCGGGTGACACAACGGCCTGAAATCCGCGGTTGATGGCTGAAAGCACTCCTACCGTTTGTACTTCATTGCACATCATTTCGCAGCGGCGGCACATAATGCATTTATCAACATCGCGGATAATGGCAGGGGAAGTATCTTCGCGGTAAGTCGATTGTTCTCCCTTGTAATGAATTTCCCTTATTCCCAGATGATGTGCCATATCCTGCAACTCGCATTTACCCGATTTCACGCAAATAAGACAATCGGCCGGATGATCGGAAAGTATTAACTCCAGAACAGTCTGACGGGCATTGATAACCCTTATGGAATGAGTACTGACCACCATCCCTTCCGCTACTTCGGTGCAACATGCAGGAGCAAGATTTCTTCTGCCATTCACCTCCACAACACAAATACGACACCCTCCGGGCCGGTTTTCAATATTCAGATCATCAAGTTTCATGTGACACAATGTGGGGATATGTATACCCATCCCTTTGGCTGCATCCAAAATGGTAATTCCTTTTTTAACAACTACCGGCTTCTTATCTATGGTTAATTGTACTGTATCCATTATATTCTTTTCTATGAAAGTTTGATTGCATTAAATTTGCATTTATCGTAACAAACACCACACTTTATACAAAGTGTCTGATCGATGTAATGCGGCTGTCGTCTTTCGCCAGTGATGGCTCCAACCGGGCAGTTCCGGAAGCATAATGTACATCCGGTACATAAATCTTCAATAATGTCGTATTGAAGCAATGCCTTGCACTGTCCAGACGGACATTTTTTATCTGTCACATGGGCAAGATATTCATGCTCGAAATTAAGAATTGTAGATAATACCGGATTGGGAGATGTTTGCCCCAGTCCACAAAGCGAGGTATCCTTAATAACGCTGCTAAGCAATCTTAATCGCTCAATATCAACAACCTCTCCATTTCCATTGGTTATTTTCTCCAGGATTTCATGCAGCCTTTTATTGCCAATCCGACAGGGGGAACATTTTCCGCACGACTCTTCAAGCGTGAATTCCAGGTAGAAACGTGCGATTGCCACCATGCAATCGTCTTCATCCATAACAATCATTCCACCTGATCCCATCATTGACCCCGCAGCAATCAGGTTATCGTAATCGATGGGTGTATCCAGAAATTCTTTAGTAAGGCATCCACCTGAGGGTCCTCCTGTTTGAACAGACTTAAACTCCTTTCCATCCTTTATTCCGCCGCCGATGTCGTAAATCACCTCACGCAGGGTTGTTCCCATAGGCACCTCAATAAGGCCAACGTTATTGATTTTTCCTGCCAGTGCAAACACTTTGGTTCCTTTTGATTTCTCTGTTCCTATCTGGTTGAACCAGCCTGCCCCTTTATTTATGATAACAGGAATATTGGCAAATGTCTCAACATTATTCACATTTGTTGGCTTGCCCAGGTAACCTGAAACCGATGGGAACGGAGGTTTAAATGTAGGTTCACCGCGTAAACCTTCCATTGAATGTATCAGGGCAGTTTCCTCACCGCAAACAAACGCACCGGCTCCCAACCGGATATCAATTTCAAAATTGAATCCGGTTCCCAGGATGTCTTCTCCAAGCAGGCCATATTCCCTTGCATGTGAAAGAGCTATTTTTAAACGCTCTATAGCTAACGGGTATTCAGCCCGTATATAAACCAGTCCCTTATCAGCGCCGATACAGTAACCGCATATTGCCATGGCTTCAATAACTGAATGCGGATCACCCTCCAGTATCGATCGATCCATAAATGCTCCCGGGTCGCCCTCATCGGCATTACAAACTACATATTTCTGATCGGAAACCGATTCACGGGTAATCTCCCATTTCAGTCCTGTTGGGAAGCCACCACCGCCACGGCCGCGAAGACCTGAGTCTTTTATTTCCTTAATAACTTCTTCAGGTGTGTGCTCTGAAAGGCATTTCCCCAATGCCATATAACCATCGCGTGCGATGTATTCATGAATGCTTTCCGGATTTATAAAACCACAATTACGCAATGCAATACGCAATTGCTTTTTATAAAAATCCATGCTTTTTGATTCGCTGATTTGCTTTTTCGTGACAGGATCTTTATAAAGCAGGCGTGAAACCGGTCTTCCCTTAACAAGATGTTCCTTTACAATCACTTCCACATCAGAAGGCGTTACCTCTACATAAAAGGTATTATCGGGCAGCACTTTAACGATAGGCCCTTTTTCACAAAATCCAAAGCACCCGGTAAAAACCACCTGTGCTTCATCTTCCATGCCCACCTCTTCAATCCAATGCTTAAATGATCTTTTCAATTCATCACTTTCTGCAGCTTTACAGCCTGTCCCGCCACATATAAGCAAATTCATTTTATAATCGGTCATAATCAGTTGCTTGAAAAATTAGTTAATCATCGATGGTTCTGAAACTTAATGGGATTACACCATCCACAAGCTCTCCCCTTTTGATGTATACATCTATTATTTCTTCGGCTTTTTCTTTATTTACAAAACCAAATACCACCGGGTCTTTACCGGCTAGAATTACTTCTACAGTTGGTTCAGCATAGCAATAACCCATACAACCGGTTTGGGTGACCAATGCATCAATAGCCTGCTGTTCCAGTTCATCAATAAAATACTTCATTGTTTCTTTTGCCCCGGAAGCTATTCCACATGTGGCCATACCTACTTTAACCTGGACTAATTGTTCCGGATGGTCACTTTTCTCTCTTAATTTTGTTTTCGACTGAACCTCTTCCTTTATTTTCAGAAGGTCAGCCAGTGTTTTAATTTTAGTCATAGTTGAAACTTTATTTATTTGCTTGCCTTTATATCTTCCAGATTATTCTTAATCAGTTCGATAACTGCTTTTTTTATTTCAGCCTGCTGTAATGAAACCCCACCTAACATCTGTTTCAGTTCAGCAGAATCCAGCTTAAATGTCCCCTCAGGTGTCTGATGTCGATACACCACCCGACTATCATGATTGCTCATCATAATCAGGTAAAGAGAATTCCAGGTATCACCAGCAGGCGGACGATCGAGGTGTGAAAGCTGAAATACTGCCTTCACCCGGGTACCTTTACCAATTTCCGAATCGATGGAAAAAGAGCCGTTTGATGCCAAAGCATTGTATTTAAGCAACGACAGTCCTAAACCTACTTTTCGTGTTGTCCGCGATGTAAAGAACGGATTGGTTGCCTGCCCTAAAGTATCCTTACTCATTCCACAAGCATTGTCATTAAAATGAATTGCATAAAAATCAGAAACATTATCTTCAACAACTATGATTTCAATCAATGTTGCCTTTGCCCTCACCGAATTTTGAACGATATCCAGCATATGATCTGAAATTGTCTTCATGACAGATCGCAATATCTTTTGTCTTGCTGATTCAATGCTCTTTTTATTTCGGAGAAGCTAATTTTACTCATTCTAAAAACCGTGTAAATTTCGCCAATTTGTTTCAGAAAGTGGGCATCGGAATTGCGAATTAGGGTGGTTTTATATTGTAAAACATATTGTTCTACAACATGTTTTTGGGAACCATGACGGGAAATCCCCAGGGCATCGTACTTTAAGCCGGGAGGAATAAAACCCAGTTGGCTAAAAATACCATTTGCCGGCCGGTCGACATGTGCCGGAATAAATAATCCGTTTAATTCTGTTACCCGCTGCTGAACCGCAGTAATGCCCATCTTTAGAGCTGCCGGCAGATACCAGGGAACCATCTCTACAATATTTTCATCTTCATCAATCACAGGCTGATATCCAAAATCAGTCTCAGAATTTGGAATACGAATGATGTTTTCATCAATATACTCCTGAAATTTTTGTAACTGCTCAGGGAATTCAAAAAACACAAGACAATGAACTTCCTCGCGAGTGGTTACTTCGGCTCCGGTTAAAGTAAATATGCCCTGGCTTTCACCTATTTTTTTTACCAGCAGGGCATTTCTGGTGGAATTGTGATCTGTAATTCCAATAATATCCAGTCCGCTTTCCCGGGCTTTTATAATGATATTGCGGGGAGTCATTTCCAGATCGGCGCAGGGCGACAACAATGTATGTATATGTAAATCGGCCCTGAACTCTTTCATCTTATCCTGACTTATGCATTTATTGTTCTGGTAATAAAACAAGATTATACCCGCTCCCGGATCACAGTTTTAAGTCGATATAAAGTTTCCCGGCCATTTGAAATGTAGTAAAACCGGTGCCCAGCAGAGGAATACCTTCTTCCTCGCTATGGGCCAGGGTATCATTATCAGGCTCCAGTCCTTTTACAAGGACAACAGCAGCCAGATCTTTCAGGGAGGCAATGGCCATTACGTTCTGGTGGGTCTGAAGTGTTATCCATACCTCATCTTCAGCGGCATTGCCCATAACGTCACTTAGCAAATCGGAAACGTACCCTCCTTTAATTTCCTTCTCAAGGCCCTGGTGGCCGGCAAACACTTTTAAGTTGTATTTTTCAACAAAATCAGAAACCTTCATTTCTACCTCCTTTTTTATTACAATCAGCTTCAAAGCGTTGTTTTCCCCAGATTCGCTCCAGGTTTTTGTCTGCTTTCTCCGGTTTAATTTTTTGCATCCTGATGTATTTATCCTGCAGGAATATACAGTCCGTCATACGGGCTTTCCCCTGTACCATGTCTTCGGCAAGGGCATGGCAGTTGGGAGCACCACAGGCACCACAGTCGATTCCGGGTAACTGACACAAAATACTATTTATCTTTTTCATTTTCTCCAAAGCCTTTATCCGGTTCTCATCAAGAACAAATACAGGTTTTGGTTCAATTTCGCCGGTAACAAGCTGTTCCAATACTGCTTCCTTTTCCTGAAAGTCGTGGAGAATTTGAACTGCCCTGGGATAAGCTGCTGCTCGCTTCTGTAATCGTTCTACAGTAAGGAACCGGTTTCCTGTAAGCAGAATTCCTCCGGCACATCCCTGATTGCACGATTTAAATTCAAGAAAATCGAGTTTTGGGACTTCATCGTTTTCAAGCCGTTCCAGAAACTTCACCACGTTATGTATTCCATCAATGGCCATTGATCGTTTTCTGAACCATGAGGATTCACCCCTTGGTAAACTCCATAATATACCTTCACGGCTCAGGTGCTTTCTATATTCCGTAGTGTTGATCGTTTCATGTGCCGGAATCAGTTTCATGATGCGGTTGTACAAATCTTTCATATTAATGATGCCGGTTACAATCGACTCCTTTTCAGCGACAGGCTGGTTTACAGCAGCCATTTTTGCCGAACAGGGTGTTACATAAAATATCCCAATTTCATTTTCATTAGCTCCGCTTTTTATCAGCTGCCGGATAGCAAAATGGGCAGCCAGATCGTGGGGAGCCTTTCTTCTGGAAATATTCCCGGCAAGCGATGGATATTTGCACTGGATCAAACGCACAATTGCAGGACAAAATGATGAAATAAGGGGCCCGTCATACACATCATTAGCTGATTGCTTAACCGATTCCATGAGCCAGGAAGCAGGTTGTTCCACTTCAAAAATATGGGTAAAACCCAACTTTAGCAATGCTTCATAAATACGGCTTTCTGAATATATTTCCGGAAACTGCCCAATAAATACAGATGGAAATAATACCACCCGATATTTAAACCCTTCAATTTGGGACAACTCATCGTGTTCAACGTAAAAAGCATCAACCGGACAGGCGCGCATACAGTTACCACAATCAACACAACGCTTTTCATCAATCACAGCAATCCCGTTTACCACGCGAATGGCTTCAGTTGGGCAGATTTTCATGCAATGTGTACAACCAAAGCATTTTTGTGCATCAACTTTTATGGCATGGTATTTTGTTTTCTCCTTCATGAATAAAAACACCTGAATTTTAATGTTGTCCCCTCTCCCACCTGACTTTCGATATTCATTTCATTGGTATTCTTTTCAATATTCGACAATCCCATTCCGGCTCCAAACCCCATTTCCCTCACTTCCTTCGAGGCAGTTGAAAAGCCAGGTTGCATAGCTTGCTGAATATCTTCAATTCCCGGTCCCCGGTCAGAAACAATAACCTGAATATCGTTTTCCCCTATCAGTGCCGTTACTTTTCCTTCCCAGGCATGTGCAGCTACATTAACCTCCGCCTCATAAACAGCCACAACTATCTGTTTTATACTTTTGGCATTCACATTCAGTTGCTTCAGTGCCTTTTTTATCTGGCTTGAAGCCTTTCCTGCATTGGAAAAATCACCTCCTGCAATATAGAAAACCATTTCAATTGCCATTTAGTATACTTCCTTTAGTCCGTTTGAATAAAGTATTCCGCTTACTTTATAAATAGAATAGGGCGTTTCCATCAAAATGATTCCGTTTTCTTCTGCCAGTTCAATCATTTCAGGAGTTGCCTGTTTACCACGTGCAAGCAACACAGCGTTAATATCTGCCATTTCAGCCGTGCGTATTAATTGCAGGTTAGACAACCCTGTTATCAATAGAATATTGTCTTCGTCGAGTGTTAACACATCACTCATTAAATCTGAACTGAAGGCTTTATGGAGATCATCATTGGAATCTGCAATACCGGCTATAATCCGGGCATCTGCTAAATGCAAAATTTCACTAATTTTCACGGTTGGTAATTGGCTTTAAACGATTTTACAGCAAAGATACAGGAAGTTTCAATTCAGATGCTGTCAAAAGTCTTAAATAGAATAAAAATCAGGTGCCATAATGTTTTATTTCATTAATTTACCGCCTGAATTAAAACGCAATCATCTAATAAAACGAAATATGATCTACGACAAGAAATCCTTTTTGCCCGGAAATATTAAAGATCCGGAATTTTATCAAAAAATATTTGATGCCTTACCCATCCCGATTTTTTACAGAGACTTGCAAGGTGTTTACCAGATGTGTAATAAAGCACATGAAGAATTTTCAGGAAAAATGAAAGCACAGATTATTGGCCAATCGGTATTTGATGTGCACACCAGGTACATGGCAGAAATTTATCATCAACGGGATCAGGAACTTTTGGCTAAACCCAACATACAGGTATACGAAACACAGGTACGACAAAAAGATGGCTCCCGCATGGATGTGGTAATTAATAAGGCAGTTATACGAAACAATGAAGGAGAAGTTGTAGGAATTGTCGGATCAATAAATGATGTTACCACGCTAAAGAAAACGGAAAAACGGCTGGAGAAGGCTCAGGAATCGATGGAAATTTCTTCCCAAATGATGCATAAAATTAACGTTGGTATACTGATGATGGATGAAAACCATAAAGTGGTAGATTCAAATGAAAGCTTTGCACGGTTAATGGGAGAAGACACAGCTGAACTTTTTGATACCATTCCTGGCCTTAAGGGTGCAGAAGTAGAAGAACTGGTACCTGAAGTTGTCTTCAGGATGCTTTCGGGCATTCTTTCCTCAGGAGAAGAATTGCTTGAACGGGATATTAAATATAAAGACAAACTGCTTCATGTATCTGTGGTAACATTATACCGCCAGAAAGTAGTGGGGGCTGTTTTCCGCGATATGTCGGCACCCTTGCTGGTACGTGATGAAATTATTAACAGGGCCTACCGGATCAAAGAACAAAACATTGATACGGTCCAGAAAATTGCGCATTTATTGGGCGAAAATGCTGCTGAAACAGAGGAATTACTCAATTCAATCATTGAATCGCACAGGTATGGTAACGACAAATAATCAGAACTATCATATTGAAATTGATGTTCAGCAAAAACGGCCCAAAGGAGAAATTGCCTGCGGAGATGTATTTATGTCTGATGCATTCAGGGAAGAAGGACGCACCATTTTGGTTTTAAGCGATGGAATAGGTCATGGGATTAAGGCAAGTGTGCTGGCTCAGCTGACTGCTACAATGGCACTTAAATACGCGCGGTTTCATACCAAACCTGAGATTTTTTCACGCATCATTATGGAAGCGCTTCCCAAAAGCAGCGACGGCAAGGAAAGCTATGCCACTTTTACAATCATTGAACTGGAAACAGACGGGCAGGTACGTATTACCAACTATGATAATCCACCGGTGCTAATCATCCGCAATGGAAGCCTGTTTCAGCCCAGGGAATATGAGCTGGAAGTCAGAGGACGCGAAAACATTGGAAAAGTATTGCGCTGTCGTGAGTTCATCGCCCGGAAGGAAGACCGGTTAGTATTTTTAACCGATGGTGTTGTTCAGGCAGGTTTGGGAAACAAACGCTTCCCACTGGGTTGGGGCATTGAAAATATATATGATTTTGCTATGAACCAGGTTAATCGCATGCCTGATATTTCGGCAGCAAGACTTGGACGGAAGATCATAAACCAGGCATCCATGAATGACGATTTTGAGGTAAAGGATGATACGACCTGCGGTGTGATTTACTTCAGGGAACCCAGAAAATTTATGCTTATAACAGGTCCTCCATTTTATAAAATTAAAGATTATGACTTTGCTGACAGGATCAGAAGCTTTAAAGGAAAAAAAATTATTTGCGGAGGAACCACTGCCGAAATCATTGCCAGGGAGCTGGAGATGGAGGTAGAAATTCAGCATGGGGCAAAAATTCCGGGCATGTTGCCTCCTCCTGCACGAATGGAAGGGTTTGAAATGGTTACCGAAGGAATCCTTACCCTGGGAAAGGTGGAGGAGATTTTGGAAAACTACAACAGCGATACCCGCCTGCAGGACAGTCCGGCTGAAAAAGTTTCCCGGTTACTGCTTCAACACGACAGCATTGAAATAATTCTGGGTACCCGAATAAACTGGGCACATCAGGACCCGGAACAGCCGCTGGAACTGGAACTAAGAAAAATTGTTGTGAAACGAATTGTAAAGATACTGGTCAATAAATTCTTTAAACATGTAGAAATGGAATACTTATAAAAAAAAACTACCGCACAATTGCAGTAGTTTTTTTAAAGCGCCCATAATCACCATTTCTGGTTTAATTTAAAATCTAAGTTGAATGATGGTTTAATTCCCACTCGTTTACAGTAAAAATTAATAACACAACAAAGAAATATAATAAACTTGAATTAACTGCAAATTAAAAAACTGAAAACCAAGGTAATAATTACCTATTAGCAACTGCTATTTTACTGACTGAATCAGCATGTGAATAAACTTCGTCGTGTTTCAGTTCAGCAATTATGGAAAAAACTTTTACAAAAAAAAGAGCCGATTCAGCTCCTTTATCTTTAATCCCAATTAAACCATAGGATATTTTTTAAATACTTCTTCAGACTTCATTAGAATATCGACGTATTGCCCACGCTGATATATAAATGGATCTTTAAGATTTTTCCTTGATAATTTACCTTTGAAATCATCTAATGACTTATAATCGTGTTCATCCATCCATTTATTCAAATCGATCAATATATCGGAAACCACTTCGGGTTTATTTTTATAGAGTGTACTTACAATTTGCACTGTATCTGCACCGGCAAGTATCATTTTAATTACATCTTTTGCATTATAAATACCGCGTGAGGCACATATGCTGCCATCGAGATTTCCATAAAGTACACCGGCAAAACGAAGTGCTAAAAGGTGATCTTTCCGGTTGCTTAAATTCCAGGGGAATTGAAATGTTTCAGTTTCAATATCAATATCAGGGTGAAAGAAACGGTTGAACAATACATATGCATCGGCCCCGGCTTCATCAATACGCTTAATGAAATTCAGGGGATTGGTATAATAGAGGCTGATTTTTACACTTATCGGTATCTGTACAGCTTTTTTTACCGATTCTACAATCTGAACCTGTCTCTCTTCCATCAGATGACCAGGTTCTTCAAAATAACCCGGTGAAGCGTAAAGATTTAATTCCAGTCCATCAACACCCGTTTTCTCAAGTTCCTTGGCATATTCGATCCAGGTTGATTCATAAATTGCATTTAAACTTGCAATCACCGGAATGTTTACCTGTTTTTTTAACTTTTCAAGGTTGTACAGGTGTTCACGGGGACCTGCATGCTCAATATTTGGAAAAATGGTTTCCATTTCAGCATGACGATGTTCGTACTCCCCCAAATCTTCCGACATCTGGAGGTTCTCAAGCTGTATTTGTTCTTCGAATAACGATTTATAAACGATTGCTCCAATGCCAGCTTCCTCCAGCTTTTCAGCCACACCAGGTTTCATCACAAGATTGCAGGATCCAAGAATAAGGGGACTTTTAAGTTTTATACCCATGTAGGTAGTTGATAGATTTGCCATATTTCAATGATTTTTTTGATTGTTTAATTAAATAAAGAACAAAATATATGATCATAAAGTTGAACCAATATACTGATTTTTATAGTTGATTACAAAGGGAGCCGCATAATTAATGCCAATGCGTCTTCAGTAAATCCTTTACTATGAAGAATACGCCTCATTTTTCGTTGTTTACAAAAATACCGGCAAGTAGTTCAGGAGTCAATGTATCAATGGACTTAGGTTTTTTTTTCATAAATTTACCTTAAGGTATAATAAGAACAAAAAAGTAGAATGCATGAAAGCAACAATCGAACATGATGACCGAATTGCAAAAATGACATTTGCTTCAGTATATCCGCATTACCTTACCAAAGTAGAAAAAAAGGGCAGGACAAAAGAAGAATTGCATCAGGTTATTGAATGGCTGACAGGATATAACGAAGGAAAACTGCAACAACTTATTGAAGAAAAGGTGACTTTTGAGCAATTCTTTAGAAGTGCACAATTAAACGAAAATGCATACCTGATTACCGGAGTAATATGTGGTTACCGGGTTGAAGAAATCACAAACTCTCTCACACAACAGGTAAGGTACCTCGATAAGCTGGTTGATGAACTGGCAAAAGGCCGGAAAATGGAAAAAATACTGAGAGCCGGTTAAAGTCTCAAACAGAAGATCACTTTCTTTGGACTACCACCGGCATTATTAAAGGAAACAACACCGTTGAAGCCGCCTCTCCCCCCTCCCCGGACCTCTCTCCTCTTTCCTAAGTCACACTCCCGGGCAGGCAGAGCTGAAGCCGGTTATGCCTTCACCTGCTATCCGCCGGTTGGCAGTTTAGCTGTTGAATAAGGTGTATCTACAGTTTTTATTTCTTGTCAGTTCTTCAACTTCTACGTAACTTACACTATTCTAAAGCTTACAGGTCTCCGCAGCAGGTCCTTTTTTATAAATTTTTTATTTGCCTGTAATAATTCCTGATTCTAACCACTATCTAAAATAAAACAAATTGAGTAGTGATTTTTATAATACATCCATTTTACCCTTCAAGGGTATAATTATCAAGTTGTGCAGGGCATATACCAATTCACAGGAGGATTTTGAAGATTATTATCAGGAAGTGTGTCTGCAAATCTGGCGGAGTAAAGAAAACTTTCGTGAGGAATCGGAATGGAGCACCTGGGTTTACCGAATTTCACTAAATGTTTGTCTGACACTGCTGAAAAAAAAGAAGAACAACAACCAGCATTTTGTATCTGATGCCTTACCGGCAGAAGAGACAGAGGACAATTTTGCATTTTCAGACGAGTCGCTAAATCTTTTATACGATGCTATCCGGAAACTGTCGGAAATTGACAGGGCCGTTATTATGCTTTACCTGGAACAAAAATCGCATCAGGAAATCGCTGATATTATTGGAACAAATTCAAATAATATTGGAGTACGTGTTCAGAGAATTAAAATGAGATTAAAAAAAATATTAGATGGAAAAATCAATTGAAAATATTTGGAAAGAAGGCTTTTTGAAAAGCGATGCATTGGTAGCGCCAAAAATAAACAGCCTGTACACCCGAAAATCAATTCATGTCATTGATAAGTTTAAAAGAATGTTCAGGATAAATTTGATTGCAATAGTTGCCTTTTCGTTTATCTTTTTAATTATTTCCTATTTTGTAGGAATACCCCTGATGGGCGCCATATTTTTTGTAACACTTATGGTGCTTGTTGTTATAAACAAGAGGCTGTTGAATGGGTTGGAAAAGATAGATAAAGGTGTAAACAGTTATGAATACCTCAAGGCTTTTAACAATTGGATAAAAAAACAGGTAGCTGTCAATAAGAGAATATCAACTTTTTTGTACCCGGTTATTTTTATGTCCCTTATCATAGGATTTTGGTTTAAAGACGCAGAGGGTATACCCCTGGGCGAGCGGCTTGTCGGTAAAATACTCTTAACGTTTCCGGACACACCCC
Source organism: Mariniphaga sp. (assembly GCA_024636975.1). Lineage (GTDB taxonomy): Bacteria > Bacteroidota > Bacteroidia > Bacteroidales > Prolixibacteraceae > Mariniphaga. The sequence goes on along the minus strand of JAGXGA010000042.1, from coordinate 107,309 downwards.
TGATACTGGGAATTCCGCTGGCAGGAGTCGTTATTGTAGTTTTAATTTTAGGGATACTGGCATATTTTGGCAGCAGGATTTATCAATGGGACGTAAACCTTATTTACGGAAGAGTATTTAAAAAGCTGGATGAATTATTAGCTGATCTGGAAAGTTTAAGGAGTTGAATTCCTCTTTATAAGGTTCGTTTAAAAGGCTTTTTTAGATTTTCATGAAAAAAAAGATTGATTAGTATGTAATATTTATTGTATTGAGCCACTAACCGGGAAAACATTAATTATTATGAAATTACAGGAAGCATCAGATTATTTTGAAGGTTTAAAAAACGAAACAACCAAAAAGGATGAAATCAGGATTTATGAAAAATTTCTTCATATATTATCCGGACTGAAAGTCAAAGAATTCTCAAAAGATGAAATTCAATCCATTGAAGCAGAACTTGACCGGTTGGATTTAAAATCGAATGCTGAATACGGAAAAAAATACTTCCAAAAAGCACTCAGTCAGTTTAAAAATTATTTAAGGAATACCTTTTCTTTCATTTCAAAGGGACATTACACCAATCTTGGTATTGGGTTAGGATCCTCCTTCGGAATTCTTCTTGGGATAGTGGTTTTGTCAGGTTTTGAACGCTCTTTGGGTATTTCTGCCGGATTGATTATCGGAATGTTGATTGGCCTGGCTATCGGGAGCAATATGGATGCTCAGGCGAAAACTGCAGGAAAAGTTTTATAGTTTATACCAACATATTTCCTCCATTCCCAAATCATTAATACTATTTTTTAAAATTAATTTGCCTAACTAAAAATTTGGCTAAGTCACTTACATTAAAAATTTTGATGAATATGAAAACAGCAATAACATTAACACTCATAATTGCATTCTCTGTTATGAATGCACTTTCACAAGACCTTTCAGGTGTGTGGCATGGAAAGGCAGTAACCCCTGATGAAAAAGAGATTCTTTTTGTATTTTTTTTCGAAAACAATGCCAATGGTTTAACTTCAACAATGGCTGTTCCTACTTTTGATGTTTCAGATATTAAACCAACGACAACCACTTTTGAAAATGGGAAATTAAGTATCGATGGTTCAAATGTTGGCATGAAATACGAAGGATTATACAACGAAACGACACAGCAAATCGAGGGATCATATACTGAAGGCGGTGTTTTGCTTGCTTTAAATCTAAAAAAAGGTAATCCTGAAATGCCAAAGATTAACAGGCCACAGGAACCCGTAAAACCTTATCCTTATTAAGAAGAACAAGTTATTTTCGAGAATACCGAAGCTGGAATTAAATTATCCGGAACATTTACAAGACCCATTCAAAAAGGAAAGTATCCGGCGGTTGTTTTAATAAGTGGAAGTGGCCGCCATGACAGGGATGGAAGCATGATGACACACCGCCCTTTTTTGATTTTGTCGGATTACCTTGCACGTAAAGGCATCGCTGTATTACGTTATGATGACAGAGGCTATGGAGAATCTACAGGTGATTTCAGTAAAGTCACAACTGCCGATTTCGCTCAGGATGTAATAAGTGCTGTTCATTATTTAAAATCAAGAAGCGACATTAATCCGAATCAAATAGGATTAATCGGGCAAAGCGAAGGAGGTATTGTTGCCCCACTGGCAGCAAATCAAACTTCAGACATTTCATTTATTATAGCCCTGGCAGCCACAGGGATTCCGGGCAGTGAAACAGCTGTTATGCAAGCTAAATCGTTAAGACCTTTTCCTGTTCCAGATGAGGCTATATTCTCAGAGAATGTAAGAAAATCAATTGATATTGCCACCTCAGAGTTAGAGATGTCAAACAAAAGAAACGCTTTAAAGGCGCATAATGAAGCATATTTAACACCGATATTAAAATCATTAGGTGCTACCGATGAGAATATTTCTGTTTTCATAAAAAAAGAAACAGAGGCTGTTTTAAGACCATGGAGTATATATTTTTACAACTATAATCCTGCAAATGAATTCGAAAAATTACAAATACCTATGCTCTCATTAAACGGAAGTAAGGATCAGCAAGTAAATGCTACCATAAATCAAAATGCCATACGCAGTGCTTTATTAAAAGGAGAAAATAAAAACTACAAGATTGTTGAGCTGGAAAATTTAAATCATTTATTTCAAGAATGTAAAACAGGTAACATGAATGAATATAAAGAGATAGAACAAACAATGTCGCCAACTGCATTGAAAGAAATTTCAAATTGGATTTTTGAAATAATTCAGGCAAATTGAAAAAATAGAAATTGTTTAACCAAGGCTGAATTAGTTCTATTTTTACAGATTGTATTTGGAATTCGAATTTTCTTCTTGATTACTCCTTATAAAAGGGTGCAGGAAGAAAAATCTACCTGTTCTGCCAAACGTCGGATATAGGGTAAAAACAGGTGGATTATTTAAATATGATAAAGTAGTATTTAGTAACAAATCATAAAAGATATAATATGAAATTCACATGTTTTGCAAACATGAACACAAATGAACAGAACCCACTAAAACATGTGGATTCCATCCGTTCCTTTAAAAAATAAAATTTTGTACGGATGAAAATTGGACTACGATTTTTTTTAATAGCAGGACTAATCATTCAACTTCCACAATTAACGAATGCCCAAACAATTTCAACGAACCAGTTTTTAAGCAAAGTTGGAATTACAGACAGTATTAACTCCGGTGTACTAAATGAATCCCGGGAGATTTACATTCAACTGCCTGTCATTTATAATCCTGGAAAAAATCAAAAATACCCTGTGGTTTACATTTTAGACGGCGAAATGTTTCTACCTACAGTTAGTGATGTACAGAATTATTACAGTGGCGGATTTACGCCTGAAATGGTGTTAATCGGAATTGCTAATAATAAAAACAGGATAAGGGATTTAACCACATCGACCATAACAACAAGATACGGAATGCCATTTAATGAAGAAAACGGAGAGGCTGAAAACTTTCATCAATTCATTGAAAAAGAACTTATTCCCTATATAGAAGAAAATTATGCGGTAAGCAATTTCAGGACATTAATTGGCCATTCTTACGGAGGGTTGTTTACAATTTATTCACTTCTTAAACACCCGCATTTATTTGCCAATTACCTGGCCATTGACCCAAGCCTTGATTGGGATGGTCAAAAATTATTAAATGAATCGCAAAAAATACTTTCCTCACAAAAATATGAAGGTAAATCGTTATTTATGTCATTAAGCGGGCAATTACACATGCAGGATTCAAAAATTACGATAGACAATGTAATGCAGGATACAACTGACTACACCCTGTTTTCCCGCTCGAATATAACCTTTTCAAATATAGTCAGGCAACACACCAAGAACGGATTATTTTTTGACTGGAAATTTTATCCAAACGATTTGCATGGCACAGTTCCCTATCCTTCTATCAGGGACGGGCTGATTGCACTTTTTAATTGGTACCAAATGGAAAATACCGATAAATTCAACTCATTTGATACTCCAAAAGAAGAACTGTTCAGCATAATAAAATACCGTGAAAAGAAGTTAAAAGACCATTTTGGATATCCTGAACCACCCTATCCTGAAAAACTTTTGAATATGTTAGGGTATATGAATATGGAAATTCAACAAGCTGAAAAAGCAAAGATGTACTTTGAACATGCCATTGAGTATTATCCTGAAAGTGCAAATGCCTTTGATTCTATGGCTGATTATTATGAAGCAAAAGGTGACTATCCCAATGCTATAAAATATGTAACCAAAGCTTTTGAATTAAGTGGTAACGATTCCTACAAAAATAGAATTGAAGGACTTAAAGAGAAAAATTATTGATTCAGGCACTTAATAAATATATTTAAAATTCTGGTGCTCAGTTTGAACCCTGTAAGGGTTCTCCTTTATTGGTATATTTTTCCATTCCGATTAATCGGGACGGCTATTATTATATCACCCTTTTCGGGGTGTGAATGGTTTTTACTACCACTGAGTGGATTGGTCAAAAATAACAACAGAAGCATACCTGCGGTTGCTGGAATGGATCAAACAACAATCCTGAAGGGATTAAACAGAAAAATCATTTCCCGGATTATATATATGCCTAAAAAATCAAATAAAAAGTTCTAAACTCATCAACGAGGGAAGATCATCATCGGGAAGCCGTTCCTGATTGGGAAGCAAACTTGTTTGATTGGCCTAAATCAATCCCTTATTCTCCAACATATTTTTCAGATTATACTGTTTTTTCCAAAACCGTTCTTTAATCTTTCGGATAATTCCATCGAACTCAGGATGGCTTTTAAGGGGTTTCATCAGCGGATCCAATTCCATAAATAACAAAATCCAGTACTGGTAATTATCTTGTGTTGCAAAGATTTTAAGTTGCTCAATCGCTTCTTCGTTTTTTCCTTTATACGCAAACTTAACCGCTATGCTGGCACTTTTGTAAATCGACTGGTCCTTTTCGCAAAATTCAGCATAAGCATTAAAAAAATTTGTGGCCTGTTCTTCGAAGCCTTTCTTTTTGTAAACAAGTGCAATTTTAACATCTTCATGGGGGTAAATATCCAGGCCATTGATTTCCCTGGCCCTGACGAATTTTTCGTAATAATAATAGGCACTGTCATAATCTTCCTGAAAATACCAGACTTTGGCAACCTCCTGCAAGATATCCAACCGGGTAGTATCCTTTTTCCATTCCTTTATCAACCGGTTTTTCATTTTTTCTGTATTGCCGTCTTTGGCATACAGGATAAATGCTTTCAGAAATGGCGCATAATAATTTTCGGAATTGTAGTCCAATGATTTATTGATATAGTAGGCCGCTTCATCCACAAAACCGGTTTGAATAAGTGCATTACTCAGGTGTAAATAATTATAACTTTGGGTAACAGAATCATTTGTTGCTACATCAAGTTGAATTCCTTTCAATGCATACTCAAGGTATTTTTCTGTATTGGGAATTACCCGGGCATATATATCGGCAAGCATCTGTACCACTGCTGCTGAATTGGGATTATACTCCAGGGCCTTCTCCAGATGTGGCAAGGCCAGTTGATATTCCTCGATCTGCAGATAGTATAGCGCTTTGGCAATGAGGCTTTCAGCCGATCTGGAATCGTAAAGCAGGGCTTTATCTGCAAAGTTGTTGATTTGTTCTGTATAGTGTTTTTGTTTCTGGTACATATCAAGAAAAAAATACGACATGGCAATATTGGCATAGGCCAGGGCAAATTGCCCGTCGTTTTCTATTGCCTTTTCAAACAAGTGGATTGCCCTTTCCAAATCTTCCCTGGACCTGGAATAAAAAGGATCAAGGGCCTGAAGGTAATAATCATAGGCTTCCAGACTTTCAGTAGGTATTTTCTCAATTTGTTTTATTTCGTCAGGCGTTACAATGGCTTCAATGGCATCTGCAATTTTTCGGGCCACTTCATTCTGAAGCGCAAATACATCTCCTACTTCCCGACTGTATTGTTCCCCCCAAACCGGCCTGTCGCCTGAAGCTTCAATTAATTGAATATTGAGCAGAACCTTGTCTCCCACCCGCTGGCCACTGCCCTCGACCAAATAGTTCACATTCAGTTCTTCTGCGATTTCCGGAATGGCTTTATTCGTGTTCCTGTACTGCTCAACTGAGGTTCTGCTGATGACACGCAGGTCTCCAATTTTCTGCAGGTTGTTCAAGGTGGATTCCATGAGCCCGTTCACAAAGTAGAGGTTCAATGTATCACTGCTTTCATTTTTGAAAGGTAATACGGCAATCGATTTTTCAATTTTATTCTCAGCAGAAACCGGTCTTTTTTTATTGAACAGTAAAACTGAACCAAGTAAAACCAATAATGCCACCCCAGTTAACGTGTACCATCTGTACCGTTTCAAAAAAGTAACCGGAACAGCTGCATTTTCATCATTCAATGTTCCTTTTCCTGCCTCACCAGGCGAAGTCCCGTAGTGTTCCCGAAAACATTTAATAAAGTAGGAAGTGTTTCCAAAACCTACCTGGTACGAAACCTCAGAAACAGTCAGTGTATTCTGCTTCAGCAGCTCCATGCTTTTTTTAAGGCGAACCTGACGAATAAACTGGCTCGCGGAAAGCTGTGTATCCTTTTTTATTTTTCGGAGCAGATTTGAACGGCTCATATTCATAGCTTCTGCCAATTCTGACACTCCGAATTGTTCATCCTGGATATTTTCCAGAATAATTGCTTCTGCCTTTTTAATAAAATCTGATCGAATATTTGATGAGTTCAACATGCTAAATTTTGATGAAACGAAAGTAGAGAAATTTATGCAAATGCACACAAAAAGGCAATCCCGGAGCAAATAAAAACAGCTGTTTGCGCCATATTTTTTACTGGTGCGTCATATTTTTCATGCTTTGCTCATAGTTGTCACACTTGGCTGCATAGCTTGTATGGCTTGCCTTACTGAATGTTTCATCTTTGTAAAACAATTTTTCAAAATCAAATATTTAAAATTTAATATCATGAAAACAATAAAAATTAATTCTTTTAAAATGGTTGTAAACTTTTTGTTCGTTGTTCTTTTACTTTTAACTGCATGCGGTCGGTCTGGTAATAGTAATGAAACTCAACCGGGAAATAATTCGAAAGCAATGTTAACAGCAGAGAAGCCAAAAGTTGACCTTCAAACCGCAATAATATCAGGAAACCTCGAAATGGTTAAACAACATATAGAAGCAGGAACCAATATCAATGTAAAAGATCAAATGAGTGGTTCAACTCCATTAATTACTGCTGCGACCTTCGGCAAAACAGCTATTGCCAAAGCACTAATTGATGCCAATGCTGATCTGGATGTTAAAAACAATGAAGGCTCGACTGCATTACATTCGGCCGCATTCTTTTGTCGTATCGAAATTGTACAGATGCTGATTGACGCCGGTGCTGACAAAAACATAAAAAACAACTATGCAGCAACTCCCGGAGAATCGGTTACCGGTCCGTTTGCAGAAATGAAACCCATTTATGAAATGATTCAGCAGCAATTAGAACCATTTGGGCTAAAGCTTGATATGAGTGAAGTAGAAATGGCCCGCCCCGTAATTGCGATGATGTTGCAGTAATCGATTTTAGATGAAAACTATTATGACAACAGAAAGAAGACACGATATCGATTGGTTGCGGGTAATCGCAATTGGTTTATTGTTGATCTATCACATCGCCATCATTTTCCAGCCGTGGGCCATGTTCATTGGTTTTATTAAAAGCAACGAACCCTTAGAAAGTCTGTGGAAACCAATGGCGATGCTGAACGTGTGGCGGATTCCTTTTTTATTCTACGTATCGGGCATGGGGTTGTATTTTGCCATGAAAAAAAGAAACTTCCGGCAGTTGCTTACTGAACGAACAAAGCGGATTCTGCTACCCTTCATCTTTGGAATTGTAGCTATAGCCCCACTCCACTTTATTATTTTTCAGAAATATTACAACTTACCCTTAAGCTACTATCCTCATGCCGGGCATTTATGGTTCCTGGGAAATATATTTGCCTATGTGCTTGTGCTGTCTCCTCTTTTTCTTTACCTGATAAGAAAAGAGGACGGGAACTTCAGAAAAGGACTATCCACTTTCATGAACAACCCAATGGGTCCACTGACGATATCTGTATTTTTCGTTGCAGAGGCTATTCTTGTCAAACCTCAGCTGTTTACATTGTACGCAGAAACCTTGCACGGTTATATACTGGGCCTGCTGGCATTCTTTTTCGGATTTCTTTTTATTTACAGTGGAAAAGTGTTCTGGCAAACGGTTTCTAAATGGAAGTGGCTGTATATTGGACTGGCGGTTATGTTATTCACCATCCGGTTGCTGGTATTCGAAACGAATTCACCAGGCTATCTTATGGCCATCGAATCAAACTGCTGGATATTTGGAGTTTTCGGTTTCGGTTACCAGTACCTGAACAAGCCGGGTAAAGCGCTTAGCTACTTAAGCCAGGCTGCCTATCCGGTGTACATAATTCATATGTTTGCCCTGTATACAGGGGCTGTGCTTATTTTGCCGCTGGAACTGCCCTCTTTCATGAAATTCATTATTATCACAGCTTTCACTTTTATTGTTTGCTTTATCATTTATGAGTTCATGATAAGAAGAATTGATTTTTTAAGGCCTTTGTTTGGGCTAAAATGGAATTTGAACAAAGTAGAAAAGAAAAAAATCAGAATAAAGTAAAGTAAGTAAAAAAAATTGTTGGTATATTATAAGTTATGAGCATTTTAATAAAAATGTATCATCCTTGAAAAGTGATGTAATGATGAAAAAACAAACAAAACAAATATTCAGAGTTGTGTTATTTGTTGGAACCCTGGCCTCATTGTTTTTCGTACCATGGATTTTATTAAGGGCTATGTTAGCCCCACTGCCCGATACCATTCAGGAACAGCTTGATAAGGGAATTCATTATGGTTTTGATGGAATGATTGTTTACGTGGATCAGGCTGGGAAGCCACCGGAGTTTCATGCAGCCGGCTGGCATGATCGAAAAAATAAATTACCAGCCGATCCACATGCCTTGTTCAAAATTGCAAGCATCAGCAAATTATATGTTGCTGTTGCTGTTGCAAAATTGGTACATGATAAACGTTTGTCGTTGGATAAAACACTTGCTGATTATTTGCCGGAATTGGCGGGAAGATTTGAAAATGCTACCGAGATTACTTTGAGAATGATGGTTCAGCACCGGAGTGGTATTCCCAATTTTACCGATACCCCAGGCTATTGGTTAGGCCCGCCACAATCAAATTTAGAAAATCTTAAGCTTGTGCAGGATAAGCCCGCTGACTTTGAACCTGATAAAAAATACAGGTATTCTAATACGAATTACTTGTTGATAGGCGAAATCCTTGATAAAACATTGGGATACAGCCATCATCAATATATAAAAAGTGCAATTCTGGTACCCCTTAAGCTGAATAATACTTACAGTTTGCTAAGTGAAGTAAATACAGACGACCTTATGAGCGGGTATTACGTTGGCTATGATGCCGATTTGAAGTATAATGATTTTATAAATCCAGCCGGCTCTATGATTGCTACAGCAGAAGACGTCGGTAAATTCCTGCGGGCAATAAATGATGGTTCAGTGTTTAAAGAAGGGGAAAAGGAAATCTATTCCTCCATTTACAAGTATGAACATACCGGCTTAATTCCCGGCTACCAGAGTATTGCAAAATATCATAAAGACATTGATGCGGTTGTTATTCAATTTAATAATACAACCAATTTTGATGGATACACATGGAATTTAGCCGAAATCTTTTATAAGCGTGTTGTGAAAATTCTGAGAAGACAAAAAAAAGCTTAATAAACCGGGGAGTCTTATCCACATTTTTCAGGCAGGAAAGATGCATCTCCCCTCACCTTTTCATTCAGTGAAAACCATATCTGATCATGCAAATCAGCGTCTCATAAAATACTTCCTCATTCAGCGATTCCTCAATATTACAAGACAAAAAAAGCCACCTGCATGAAAGGCAGATGGCTCCTGTTAGTTTAATGTGCAAATTTATCTACAACAGACTCAGCGTAACCGTTAAACCGGCCATAACAACTGAAACCATTGTCATAAGTTTTATAAGAATATTAAGTGACGGACCTGAAGTATCTTTGAATGGGTCACCTACAGTATCACCAACAACTGCAGCTTTATGTGCCTCGCTTCCTTTACCGCCGTAATTTCCTTTTTCAACGAATTTCTTGGCATTGTCCCATGCACCACCGGCATTGTTCATGAAAACAGCCAGGGTAAAACCGGTTGTTAATCCGCCGGCAAGTAATCCAACCACGCCTGCAACACCCATGAGTGCACCTACAACAACAGGAACGGCAATGGCAACAAGCGATGGAAGAAGCATTTCTCGCTGAGCGCCTTTGGTTGAGATTTCAACACATTTGGCATATTCAGGAATAGCTGTTCCTTCAAGTATACCTTTGATTTCGCGGAACTGACGGCGTACTTCATCAACCATTGCACCGGCGGCACGACCTACAGCTTTCATGGTCATTGCACTGAATACGAAAGCCATCATGGCGCCCAGGAACAAACCTCCCAGGAATAACGGGTTGAAAAGCGTAATGTCATAAGCAGCCGAGAACTGCTTAACAGAAGCGGTAGAAATTTCAATAGCATTCGATCCTTCCGGAGCGGTAATGTAAAAATCATATCCTCCCTTGGAAACAAATCCTTCTCCTGCTCTTGCAATCTTGGTAAACCATAAACGAACCTCTTCCATGTATGCCGAGATAAGAGCCATGGCAGTTAATGCAGCCGAACCGATTGCAAAACCTTTACCTGTTGCAGCAGTTGTATTTCCAAGCATATCCAATGCATCGGTACGTTCACGAACCTCTGGAGGCAAATTCGACATTTCAGCATTTCCTCCTGCGTTATCGGCAATGGGTCCGAAAGCATCAGTGGCAAGGGTAATCCCCAGTGTGGAAAGCATTCCTACTGCAGCAAAACCAATTCCGTAAACACCCATGGCAAAGTGCTGTGCACCACCTGCTGCCCAAAAAGCGCCCATAATACCTAAAACGATAGTAACTACCGGAATCCAGGTTGAATACATACCAACGGCCAAACCATCAATAATTGTAGTTGCCGGTCCCTGATTTGCCTGTTTGGCAATCCCTTTGGTAGGTCCATATTCATCGGAGGTAAAGTATTCGGTTGCCTGGCCAATAATTACACCGGCAGCCAAACCAATAACAACTGCCCAGAAAATACCCCAGGTTACCCAGCCAACAAGAGCCAGTACAACCATAGCAAGAAGAATAAGAACAGAGCTTCCCCCGGTTCCAATTAAAAGTGCTTTTAACAATGTTTTTTGTGTAGCTGATTCTTTGGTGCGTACCATGAAAATCCCGATTATAGACAGGATAATACCGATGGCAGCAACAATCATGGGAGCAAGCACAGCCTGGTAAACATCAATAACAAGGTCCTGAATCACCAGTGCAGGCAATGAAGCTCCGAGAGCAGCAGTTGCCAGAATGGACCCTGCATACGATTCGTAGAGGTCGGCACCCATACCGGCCACATCACCTACGTTATCACCTACGTTGTCGGCAATGGTGGCAGGGTTGCGCGGATCGTCTTCAGGAATACCGGCTTCCACTTTACCAACGAGGTCGGCACCAACATCGGCAGCCTTGGTATAAATACCACCTCCCACACGTGCAAACAATGCCTGCGTGGAAGCACCCATACCGAAGGTCAACATGGTAACGGTGATCTCAATGAGTTTCGTTCGTGTACCTTCATCGGTAAGTAATCCATCAATCACATACTCAGGATGGGCATGCACCAGGGTCAATCCCAGAAAATGAAGTCCTGAAGTCATGTTATCAACTGTGTATACCAATTGGTCAAGTACCCAGAACCATGCTGCAATATCGAGCAGGGCAAAACCTACCACAACCAACCCCATTACAGCGCCGCTGCGGAAAGCCACCTGAAGTCCTTTGTTAAGCGACTGGGAGGCACCGTGTGCTGTACGGGCTGAAGCAAACGTTGCTGTTTTCATGCCCAGGAAACCACATAGCCCCGAGAAAAAACCACCCGAGATAAATGCAATCGGTACAAAAGGATTCTGAACTCCAAAATAGGCCATGATGGTTAACAGAACAAACAGAATCACAAAAACAATGGCTACTACCTTGTATTGTCTCCTCAGATAGGCCATTGCACCCTCCCGCACATATTGAGCGATTTCTTTCATCCGGTCGGTACCTTCCGAATTCTTCATCATCGACTTGAAGAAAAACCAGGCAAAAACCAGTGCCAGAATGGAGGCAATGGGAATAAGTAAAAACATTGTACTCATAAATGAAAATTTTTATGTAACAGATGTTACGGTTTAGAATTATTATTGCGGTTTTATTTTACAAAATATTAAAAGCTTGATTAAATGTCACTAAAAATTTCCCGAAGCACAAAGATAAATTTTAAAATGAAATGCCAAATTTTCCCAATTATTAATAGCACCCTGTTTGTAAATTAATTAACACTGTATGAATTTCTAAAAATGAATAAGTGCTTTTCTTTCCTTCCCGTTCATTAAAACAGTAAGCGGGTTTTCAAGTTCCACATGTTTTATAAATTCGGTCTGATGAATTACTTTCATGTCTTTCAGGTTTTCGAGGTTCAGTTTCGCATGAGCTGCATTATGAGGTACTGAAAAATACCCGACGTTCATAGAGGTAACGTTGTGAAAAAAATGAGATCCTAGCGAAGCATCCAATGGAAAATTGGACAGGCCCATTTCCACAATCACACGGGCTTTTGATATATTTGACCACAACACCGGAATGCCTGTATAAGGATCCTGCGATCCCCAACGACCGGGACCAATCAGCAAGTATTCTTTCTCATTATCTTCAAAATACCGGTTGATTCTGGTTATTTCAGTTGCCATCTGCCTGGTTTTAACTTTATCGAAATGCTCAGGATCAACATAAACAATATCTTTAAGGGAATCTATTATTCCATTTCCCATGCCACGTTCAGCATACATAAATACATTGTCATCATCAATTTCTCCCAAATCAATATCAACTTGTTGCTCCACCCTTATAAGGGGTTTGATCTGCAACAGGTAAAATCCGGGCAAACCGTTTTCCTTCGAATCCAGATCAATGGCATACTCTATTTCAACAGGCGAGCCCATAGCTTCTTTAAAAAGCTTAAGCAGCAACTGAAGCGTTTCTGCCAGAGGAAGAAAATCGTATTTCAGAATATTGGCAAAATCAACAACCTTAGGTCCGCTACCCTGCATACCTGCAACCAATTCATCGTTCTCCATTATATAAGTGGAAGCCGAATGCTCCAGTGTTCCGTCTTTCTCTGCCTCCTTTATGTGGTATTTTTTTATAAAAGCCTCCTCACCGCCTGCAACCAGGTCGACTTCCGTTTCCGAGAGATCGATGGCATAAAAATGCTTCTGGGAATTCCGCAATGAATCACGCACTGTGGTGGGATTAATATTGGGATACCTGGGGCAAAAGCGGTAAGAATTTTCACCACCTACCACATACATTCCCAGGCCCACGGCTGCTACAGAGAATCCATCCTCCGGCTTCATATATGCTATGGGATAATAATTGTACGACTGGGCTACACCAGAAATAGAAGGATAATACCTGCCGTTGTAATTCTGACCTACCACTTCCTGTATTACCACAGCCATTTTTTCTTCTTCTATTTTATAATGTATGGCATCGAAATACGATTGTGCCGACTCGGTAAAAATACTTGAGTATACAAGCTTAACTGCAGTTTCCAATTGATTATAGCGCATTTCAATATCGGGATGATTGTTAGGGAGCAGATAGGTGGCATAAACTCCCGAAAATGGCTGAAGCAAAGAATCTTCAAACAATCCGGATGAACGAACTGCCAAAGGTTTTTTTACGTGGCTTACATATTCCATCAGGCGTCTTCTGATTTTCTCATCCAATTCGGAATCCAGGAAATGCTGCCTGATGGATTCGTAATCGTTCAATGAATAAATATCGTCGTACAGGTTGTTATTTTCTACAAACTTATCGAATTCCAGGGCACCGATTATGGCAGTAGCCGGAATGCGGATATTCATGCCCGGAACCAATTTGTGAAAATCGATGTTTTCAATGAAATTGCTAATAAAGGCAATACCACGTCCTTTACCACCAAGCGAACCTTTGGCCATGCGCTGAATCAACCGGTTGGAATTTGACAGCACCGGGTCGAAATTCACAATTGTGCCTTTTAGCTTTTCAAACCGTGCAGTATTAAAAACGTTCAGACAAAACTGCCGGAGATCTTCAGCCGATTTAAAATCTTCAGTTTTCACTGGTCTGAGCAACTCTGCCATGTTGATTTCACCGCGTGCCATCAACCAGGTTGAAAACGAATTGCGTTTTCCATGATATAAGAGTGCCTCAGCAGGAATATCCCTAAACTTTTCCTGAAATTCTACCAGGTTCTCAGCTTCGGAAATTGGCTTTCCATCCTTTCCTTTAAAAATAAAATTTCCAAAACCAAGCCGGCGGTATAAAAAGTTCAGAATATCCATCGACAGGCTTTCTGAATTTTTATCGATAAAATCGGCCTGTATTGCCTTTGCCCGACTGGCGTTGGAGATGTCCTGCGATTGCAGCACAACCGGGATGGGATACTTTAATGTAGTTTTTGCATACTTTAAAAGCTCAATACCGGCATCATCGTCTTCCATGCCATCTTTCTCAAATTTAACATCCGAAATTACGCAAAGAATATACCTGCGATAGCTGTTGATAAACTGCACTGCATCCTCATAGGTATCCACAAGTATGACTTTGGGACGGGCACGCATTTTAAGAATCTTATGAAGTTCATCCTTGGCATCTTCCTGCACCAGAATCTGGGTCTGGGTCATTATGGTGGTGTACAGCATCGGCAGGTAACGCGAATAGTACTGAATACTGTCTTCCACCAGCAAAACCACACGAACATTACCGTTCTGGGTATCGAGAGCAACATTCTTCTTGTCCTCGATGTATTTAATCATAGCCAGAAATACATTGGAATTGCCGTTCCATACAAATATGCGGTCGATAAAATTTAGCTTCCGTCCCTCTGCCTGGAAATACCGCAGGTCGGAATTGTTGTTGGCCAAAAGCAATAAGGGAATCCGGGGACGTAATTCACCAACCTCCCGTGCGATTTCCACAGCTGCATCCTTATCGAGGCCTGCCATTACAATTATCAGATCGAAATCGTGATGCTCCAAAGTCAGCAAAGCGTCTTCGGTAGAGTTAACGCTTGTAAATCGCGGTGCCGCATATAAATTCAGCTGCAGGTATTCACCAAAAATTTTATCGCTGAACTGCCCTTCCCGTACAATGGTATATGAATCGTAGAGGGTGGCTATCAGTAAAACCTCCTTCACCTTGGTGGGCATCAGTTCCTGGAAAATGTCGCGATCGGTTTTCTTACGTTTGTAAATACTTGCCAGCGTTATGTCATTGATATCCATCTGCAAAAATTTTGAATCGCTGAAATTACGCATTTTTCGGGGAACATGTACCTTGAATGGAAACAGATACTACCTGGTGCGAAACTTTTGGAAAGTACCAAATGCTAATTGGATTTTACGTTTTCAATCCTTTCCACAGGCAACCAGTCGTCCATGTTTTTATATTTGGTACGATCAATCATAAAGGGTTCGACCGCTTCGAAATCCTTTATTTCAATTAAAATTAAATACCTTTTCCCTGCGAACCTTTTCTTCAATCCTTCATCCAGCAATAATTTATCCTGATTTTGTTCCACAAGACCGATTGATCCTTCTTTCGTCAACTGTCCTGAATTAAATACCTCATTTACGACAGCCTTTCCCATTACCATTCCGTTCCCAATATTTTCTATAAAATAAAGAACATCTCCTTTTTGTACACGACCGTTTGGCAGTTTTCTTCCCATGGCACCACGTATAATCATGGTTTTCTTTCCTTTTTTAATATTAGCCAGTTCCTTTGCCTTATAATCAAGATACACTAAATCATCCATATGCAGATTCTTTTGATAATACTAACTTGAAAAGGTTCAGTTCCCTTTTCAGCCTTCCCGATCATCGCATTCAAAACTGAACGAAATATTACTACTTCCTTTCACTATTGTCAGTTAACTCATTCTTTTTCAGTAATGATAGAATATAGAAAGTATTTATCCTTAAAGAGTAAAAATATGCTATTTTTGTATAAAAACATTTTTAATATGGCAACATTAACATTCACTGTAAACGGAAAAACAGTTAAGGGCAGAAAATTTGTTGAGTTTATAAAAATTTAAAAAATAGTTACCAGCAAGGATAAGCAGTAAACAAAGGATATAGAATAAATTATTCGATAAGTATGTTTATATTACGTTATAATTTTGATAGAGGTATATACTCATCTTAAAATTTAACAACAATAATAAAAATGAGAACTGTTACAGTAGAACTTCGAAATAAAAATGCTTTAAGGTTATTAAAGGATCTTGAACTTGCCAATATTATACGTGTATTGGATAAAGACATAAAAGCTGAAAAAACCAAACTTTCTTCAAAACTCAGAGGCGCTATAAGTAAAGAACGGGCACAAGAACTAAACGAACAACTCAACCAAATGCGTAACGAATGGAACAACAGGGATATTTAATCGATACAAACGTTGCCATTGATTATATTGGCGAAGCACTGCCCGGGATCGCCCTTTCCTTTATAGACGATATAATTGACGGACAATTTTATATGTCTGTAATCAATAAAATTGAACTGCTTGGTTTTACCGGCATTACTAAATCTGAAGAACAAAAATTTACAGAGCTTATTAATGCTGCTATTGTTCTTGAATTAAATGAAGATATTGTAAACAGTACCATTGAGTTAAGAAAGCGGTATAAAACCAAACTGCCTGATGCTATTATTGCTGCTTCAGCACTTGTAAATAAATGTACAATAGTCACCCACAACACAAAAGACTTTGAAAAAGTTAAAGGATTGGAAGTTATTG
The DNA here is from genome assembly GCA_024636975.1 of Mariniphaga sp. GTDB lineage: Bacteria > Bacteroidota > Bacteroidia > Bacteroidales > Prolixibacteraceae > Mariniphaga. The sequence goes on along the minus strand of JAGXGA010000042.1, from coordinate 90,785 downwards.
ACCCTTATAGGTTATAATATAAAGCCTGCTAAATCAACTTTTGTCCCATTTGTATCGGTGATAAAATTCCCATACCAACCGAGTTGACATGTGATGCTGCCATAATCCCATTGGGATTAGCCATAAACCCACTTTCTGCAGCAATTGCTCCACCAACATATCCTGATGCTGCACCGACTGCCGCACCTTCAAGCATATCCCCCCAATTCTTACCGGAACTATTATCCCATTTGAAAGGGTTTATTTCTCCACCATTTGCTGATGTGCCTACTTGCCAAGTTCCGAAATCCGCACCAATTGCAGCTGGTAAGAGAGCTAAAGAAGCGCCACCTGAAAGGCGCTGTAATAAGCTTTGCAAGATTGAAGATAAAATCCCCACTAGGGTCGGTGTAGATAAGCGGATTATTGAGGCAATAGCTATTGTACCTGTTAAAATTCTGCGTATAATCCGGTGCTTGAATGTAGTTATCCGGGCTCATGAACCTTCCTAGCAGCGGGTCATAAACCCGGCCGTTCATGTTAATCAGGTTGAATTCATCCAGGTGTTCATGGCCTGTATAGCCTCGGTCGAACAGGTAACCGGAAGCCATGTTGTCAAAGGTCCAGTTGGTTGCATTTCGGCGTCTCCCCCACGGGTCAAAACTTAGTTCTGTTCCACCTCGCTTACAAGGTTGCCGGTGTTTTCTATTTCAGATACAGCATGTGGCTGCGGGGCATTGTAGCTGAATGTTCCCAGGCCGGTTTTTGTATTGATGTTGCCATTATCTGCATAATTCACACCATATGTGATTCCTGTATTCACCTGCCAGGTCTCCAGCCGGTTCTTCATCAGGTTGTCGTAGGTGAAGTTTTCCTGCAAGCCTTTGACAACATCTTTCCGCCAGTTGAGGTTGCCGGTCAGAGTGTCGAATTCGTATTCCAGGTTCTGGATGCCGGGTATGGAAACTGATGTTGGAAAGCCATAGTTATCATAGCCCAGGGTGGCCGTAAGCCCGTTGCCCAGGGTGTAGCCGGTCGGTTGTCCACGTTTGTTGTAGCCGGAAGATGAGTCGTTATTTTGAGATGCCAGATGCAACTTGCGTTTATTTGAAAATACTAATGCCCATGTCCATCATGTCCTGATAATAATTTCTCATAAGATTGTTTCATTAGTTGAGCTATACGTTTATCATACTTCATAAATCTGTTCTGTAACTCCTCAAAATCTTCTCTATAATTTTCCGGATGTGGGCTGTAAAAATAAAAATGCCAGAAACTTAAAACTTCATTGTCATCTAAATTATTCAGTATCTGACAAGTAGTTGCAACGTTTGACGCAAAATGTAATTGAATGCTTCTTTGAAATACAGCAGTCGCATCAATTAAGTTGGAAAGAAAGGACACAGAATCTAAATCCATAGATGATATTTGCCGATTTTCATTAAAATTTCCATTTAAAGAAATTTGAACTAATTTTTCAGTTAAATGTTTTTTATCAATGTAATACAAATTAGGCAATAAAGTAAAATAATGATAATCAGGAGAGAGAAATAACCTTCTACCATCCTTTAATTGATATCTTCTACCATAAAAAGATATAAATTCATCAAAATTATTAGGCAAGGCTAAAAAGAAACGTTCTTCATCAATCTTGGACAAAACATAGTTTTGTTCTATTTCAATTTGAAATAAAGTTGAAACTCTTTTTGTTATTGACTCTGAACTAATGCACTTTTCTGATAATAATTTCTCATAAGATTGTTTCATTAGCTCAGCAATTTTTGGTTTTAATTTATTTATTTTTATATGAAGATTCTTAAAATCATTGCTTTGATTTTCCGGATGAGGACCATCAAAATAGAAATGCCAAAAATCAGAAACAACTTTATCGTTAAAAAACGACAAAAATAAACAAAAGTCTTTAGCGTTTCCATTAACGGTTAATTGAATATAATCTTGTAAAATATTCACAGCATCTGCATCCCATTGTGCCCCTTGGGCTAAAGAAATTAATCTTGACCAGTAAAGGACATGGTTTTGATAAAAGATTTCTGCAAACAAATCTATATATTCCATAGATTCGTTATACAATGGACTCGCTTCACCAATTCCACCAGGAAAATCAGCATAACCAAAAATTGAATTAAACCGATTAAAAGTAAGAGGAAAGTATTTGTAATAGAGATTACTATAGCGATTTTTATCTTCACATGAAAGATTCTCCTTTTCTAAAAATTCTTTGACTGATATTAATGAATCAACTTGAGCCTCCAAAGACAGATTATTATTTTGAGCAAAACTGATCCCACTGCTCATAAACATTCCAAATAATACAATTACAATAAAATTTTTCATTTCCCGATTCAAAATTTATTAAATGAATCAAAAATATTTACCCTGATATTTGAGTACCCAACCTTGTTTATTTGTAAACGTAAATCATTTCTTAATGCTTTACTATTATTTACCCAATTCATTCCCCATTGTTTATGGCCTCCCCAACTTGTACCTGGCAATAAACATCCAATAGTATCATCGGGGCTATTTCCAATGTGAATAGTTATTCCTCTTGATTCGGGAACATTTTGATTATAAATCACATAATCCTTAGGATATGAATTTATATTTGGAGTAAGATTATATGAACCTTCAGGTACTCTTTTATTTTGATCTCGCAATGTTGTTGATGGCCCAGCTGGTTCCAGAAAAAATCCAGTTAACCCGGTTGCAGGCAAATGAAATGCAGAAATAGTTGATGCAGTTGATTCCCAGAACCTGAAGGAGTTAATTGTATTTAAACCTTCAACAACAAAAGGATATGCATTGCTTGCAACAAATGCTCCATCAGAATAAGTACCTAAAAAATAAAAATGGGTAGAGGTGCCTCCCAAATCCGGATTAGGTGTGTATGATCCAAACCCACCATTTCTCAAGTTAACAATATAACCTTTTGCTTCAATCGATTCAGAAAAACCATCAATATTTTTTTGATGCATACTAGTTTCAAGTTTTTCAAGTATACCCTTGCTTATGCCAGAAGCATTCATTCCCATTGAAAAACCTGAAGCAAGACCAACATAGGTACCAGGACTACTCCAATCCCAGTTTGCCGGGTTAAAAGGATTGCTGCCTGATGCCGATGATTTAAGAAAATTTGACTGAACACCACCGAAATAGGTAAAAGCCAGTAAAGATATTGCTTCAGCTATAAAATCACCGCTCGGGTCTGTATATATCAAAGGATTATTCAGCGCATAACTATACCTGTTAAAATTCTGCGTATAATCCGGCGCCTGAATATAATTATCCGGGCTCATGAACCTGCCAAGCAACGGATCATATACACGGCCATTCATATTAATCAGGCTGAATTCATCCAGGTGTTCATGGCCTGTATAACCACGGTCGAACAGGTAAGTTGAAGCCATGTTGTTAAAGGTCCAGTCGGTTGCATTGCGCCTGCGCCCCCATGGGTCAAAACTCATTTCTTCAACCTTTGCCCCGCTGGCATTAGTAACAGAAGTAATCGAACCTAGATGGTCCTTGTGGATGTAATACAGGCAATCAGCAGAACTTGATTTCACAAAAATTGCTGCCAGGCCATCTCCGCCATAGATGTAATGCAGCTTGCGCTCGTTACCCGAAGCATCAACTTCCACCTCATAATTGCCGCCAACAAAGTATTTTGTTTTCTCAAGTACATTGTTGTTGTACAGCCGGGTAATCTTACGTGCCTCATCGGGGCCGTATGTGATTTCAAGCCGGTAGTTGCCTTCGCGCAGGGTGTCCACCTTATTAAACGGGGTGTACCTTACAATCTGTTCCACCTCGCTTACAAGGTTACCGGTGTTTTCTATTTCTGATACAGCATGAGGCTGCAGGGCATTGTAGCTAAATGCTCCCAGGCCGGTTTTGGTATTGATGTTGCCGTTATTGGCATAATTCACACCGTATGCTGTTCCTGTGTTCACCTGCCACGTTTCAAGCCGGTTCTTCAGCAGGTTGTCGTAAGTAAAATCTTCCTGCAGGACTTTAGCCACATCTTCGCGCCGGTCGAGGTTGCCGGTTTGAATATTGAATTGGTATGCCAGGTTCTGGATTCCCGGTGTTTGAATGGTGGTGGGGAACCCGAAATCGTCGTACCCGCGGGTGGTGGAAAGCCCGTTGCCCAAGGCGTAACCGGTTACCTGCCCCCGCTGGTTGTAGCCGGTAGCGGTAAAAATATCGTCCGTGGTTGTGTAAGTTCCTTTCACGTTGCTAATGATGTAAAAAGTCCGGATTTACCGGCTTTTCTATTATTTTTCTAACATGCTTTTTAACAATAGTGGTCCCCAAAAAAGGTATGATGTTGTGATTAAGAAAAATACAAACGTAAATAAAACTGAAAGCTTATGATTATTATAAAACTTCGGTTTTTCTTTAACTAATCTCTTTCCTTTTCCAGACCAATAAAACACCAAATAATTTACAATCATTATTATAACAAATATACCTGCCATTACGTAATTCGACATGTTATAATTAACTGCATAAGCAGCTATTATGCTCAATAATCCATTTACTAAAAGTGATAACGAAAAACTTAAGGTAAAAACAACTGTTAAATGTGGCTGATTATCTGGTAATACCTTTGTGTAGAAAAGATAATAATAATAATAAAATACATTCATCATGGCTTGTAATTTTGATAGAAGTAATACCAAAGGGCTTCATTAGATTGTGATGGTGCTCCTACTTGGTTTTCCCAGCGATTATACCAAAAATTAAACTTAGCTTCTTGATACCATCCCATATTTGTTACACCACGTCCAAGTTCCCATCCTACTCCCCAGGCAGCTCCGTAGATTCCGCCAAGAGTTGAGAATGCATTTGTGCCTTGTTCTGCAAGCATCCATCCAGTACCCATCTCTCCAGCAGCATAATTACGCTGAATAGAAAAGGCATTCCAGGCACCTAAAGAACGACCTCCCCACTTAATTACATTAGATGTAGTTTTACCAAACTTATTCTTACCGCCTGTAAACCTATTTCCTCCCCAGGTTTGCTGATACATTTTAAAGTTTTTACCCATCCATGTGCCATAAGTTTTACTATAAAACATTTCTCCGGCAATAGTACCAGCCGTGCCTGCAAAAGGTCCCCATCCCGGGCCACCACCCAAACTGCCATGCCATGCTGCTCCATGGCTCTGTCTCACCTCACTCATCTCCCGGAGTACCACTTCCGAGGCTCTATTGTGGTTTACTCCTGGATAGGTAAAGCTGGAACCCTGCGGGCTCCAGTAGCCAAAACCAGGGCCGTAATTATTGTTGTACGATAGCGAAGGGATATGGTAACCGGAACCTCCTGCAATATATCCGGTAACATCCGAAAATTCGGTATTGGTGTTTACCCCGGCAACAAACGTACTTCCTTTCCCGAAAGGTTTCCAGTCCCATTTACCGGTTTCAGGGTCACGGTAATCGTGTGCGCTTTTTAAATAGAAAAACGCTGCAGCAACTATATATTGCCAGAATTCTCCACTCGGGCTAGTGTATTTCAACGGGTTAATCAAACAGTAGCAATACCGGTTCAAGCTTTGGGTTTTAATTTTTCTTCTATTTTTAATATTCGGATTTCGCCATTAATTTTTATAAATTCAATCTTAAATATACTTTTTTTATATCTTTCGATAACTGTTTTAATTTTTGTTTTATTAGGAAATCCTTCAATATCTAAATTATTTGATAGTTCAAATTGTACTGAATCTATTTCAAATTTTTCATAAATTCTTCCATTAATTTTTTGTTGTGAATAATTCTCTATCTTCCCTTCAACAACAGAAGATTTATTGTTATACAAAGCATTTTTCAATTGTCTTTCAGATGCAATAATTTCTGGAAGTTTTAATAGCATTATAAATGTCATTATTGAGGAGATTATTAATAATATATAGCCAAAAAATAGAGTTAATTGCCTAACAAAAGATCTTTTGATATAATATTTTTTTATAACCACAATCAATAATATTGCTACTAAAACAAAAACAAGTAGTGGAAAAATATGCCATACATTACTATACGTAGGTGTATATTGATAAATTAATTGATAATCCATTTCTATTTGTTTTTTACCAGATACGCCATAAGGAGGTATTATTTCTATTATATGAGCCTCCAATCGAAGTACCATATCCAATATCATATGAATTAAGCCAACCTCCATATTGGTCAGAAGTATAACTTCTCGAACCGCTTATTCCTATAAACAAATCATCTTCCCATCCTATCGAATATCCACCAAAAAGATGTTCAAAACTAAAATTTCGTGCATCCTTGCCTGTATATACGGAATATCCAATGTTAATACCAAATCCGACATGTAATCCCCATTTGTTTGAATTTGTTTTATATGAATATAAATGGAAAGCTTTTTCACCACGAATAGGAAGCGCGTATCCAAGTGTACCACCTGGTCCTCTATTGCCACCCGTATAAACATATGAAGTATTGATGTAAACTACGTCAGGTATAATTTTTGCACTCCAATGGGTATTCCACCAGTCGTTAAACTGCCTCATAACATTATTGTACGTTTGGCTCACCTCACTAATCTCCCGGGTTACCACTTCTTCTGCCCTATTGTGGTTTGCGCCTGGATAGGTAAAGTTTGCACCCTGTGGACTCCAGTAGCCAAAACCAGGGCCGTAATTATTGTTGTACGATAGCGAAGGAATATGGTAACCGGAACCTCCTGCAATATATCCGGTAACATCCGAAAATTCGGTATTGGTGTTTACCCCAACAATAACTGTACTTCCTTTCCCGAACCAATCAATCGGATTCCATGCCCACTTCCCGGTTTCCTGATTGCGGTTTTCATGGGCAGTCCTTAAATAAGTATATGCGGAATAAATACCTAAAGCAATCCAGAAAGGATTATTACCGTCAGGATCAGTAAAAATTAATGGATTATTATAAGCGTAGGTGTAACGGTTCAGACTTTGCGTATAATCAGGCGCCTGTATGTAATTATCCGGACTCATAAACCTTCCAAGTATCGGGTCATACACCCGGCCGTTCATGTTAATCAGGTTAAATGGATCGAGGTGCTCGTGCCCGGTAAAGCCGCGGTCGACAAGATAGCTTCCGGGAACATTGTCATAGCTCCAGTCGGTTGGGTTTCGCCTGCGCCCCCAAGGGTCGTAACTCATTGAATCAACTTTTGCCCCGTTTTTATCGGTAATGGCAGTAAAAGAACCCAAATGGTCTTTATGAATGTAATACAGGTTCCCAACAGCACTGGTTTTTTCAAAAATGGCTGCCAGGCCATCACCGCCATAAATGTAATGCAGCTTGCGTTCATTTCCTGCTGCGTCAATTTCTACTTCATAATTCCCGCCAACAAAGTATTTTGTTTTCGCCAGCACATTGTTGTTGTAAAGCCGGGTAATCTTACGCGCTTCATCGGGCCCGTAGGTGACTTCAAGCCGGTAGTTGCCTTCGCGTATGGTGTCAACCTTATTAAACGGGGTGTACCTTACAATCTGTTCCACCTCGCTTATAAGGTTACCGGTGTTTTCAATTTCCGATACGGCATGTGGCTGCGGGGCATTGTAGCTGAATGTTCCCAGGCCCGTTTTTGTATTGATGTTGCCGTTATTGGCATAATTCACACCGTATGCTGTTTCGGTATTCACCTGCCACGTTTCCAAACGGTTTTTCACCAGGTTGTCGTAGGTAAAATCTTCCTGCAGGACTTTGGCAACATCTTTTCGCCAGTTGAGATTACCGGTTTGGGTATCGAATTGATATGCCAGGTTCTGGATTCCCGGTGTTTGTATGGTGTTGGGGAACCCGAAATCATCATACCCGCGGGTGGTGGAAAGCCCGTTGCCCAGGGTGTAACCGGTTACCTGCCCCCGCTGGTTGTAGCCGGTGGCGGTAAATATATCGTCCGTGGTTGTATAAGTTCCTTTCACGTTGCTAATATAACCATTTTGGTAAATGTTATCAACGGTGTAGGCGGCAGTTCCGGGATATTTTACCTGACTCACCTGCGAGTAACCGTTATAACCGGTTTCAATGGTAAAACTCTGCCCCTGTATATTTTCAGTTTTTTTAACGGGACGCCCCAGGTTATCGTACTCGTAGCTGTATGTTATGTTGTTTTCGCCTTGTACTGATGCCAATTGCCCTATTCCCTTACCGGGGGCATTGTCGTACGTGTAATCAGCTACCGTTGTTGTACCGAGTTTCTTTACCGTTATTCTGCCCAGCTTGTCGTAAAACATGTTGTAACTGTTGTTACGGGCATCTGTCTGGTTGGTTAATTCGCCAAAAGCATTATAGGTATAGTTTACTGTGCCGGCATCGGGATCCGATAACGTTTCCTGCCTGCCATACGCATCGTAAGTCATGTTTATGCTGTTCCCGCCGTAACTGATGTTTTTAACCCCGCCATGGGCGTAATACGTATAATCGATTTGCCCGCCGGCATCTTTTGCCATTATCAGTGCGCCGGAGCCGTCAGTCTGGGTGGTTTTCCACATGCCGTTGCTTGAGGATATTTTTGTCTCCGTACTGTTAGGAGTGTAAATATAGTCATCGATTACTCCATTGGGGCGGGTGATTTTTTCCATCCGCCCGTCGTCGAGGTAATCGTAAACGGTGTAATGGGTTGCCGTTCCGGTATAAGGTTCCGAAGTTTTCCACAACCGCCCTTTGTTGTCGTACAGGTTTTGGGTATAAACCAGGGTGCCTTCGAACCCGGCAACGCCGGTTTTCAAGGTACGGCCCAAAGCATCGAAATACACTCTTTTTTCGGGCTGCTGCCTCATCATTTCCGTTCCGTATCCTTTACCCAAATCTTTTGCGTTTCCGATCCATATATCGATTGCCCTTTTATTTGGACCTATGCCTCCCCAATAATAGGTTTCTTCTTCGGCAGGGTCAATAATCTGAATGAAACCAATTGGCTTTCCGCCTATTTCAGCTATAAGTTGCTCTCTCCACTCTGGATCCCGCTGCAATTCAATCTCCCAGTTCCAGTCATCGTTGGGATCCGATTCAATTACATGCTCCAATGTATCCCAATATTCAAGAATCGGCAGGTCGTTTATATTTGCCTTTCTCAAATGAATCATATTAGCTTATTTTTTAAAATACAGCTCCCGGCTATAATCCCATCGTTTACCAGGAATCAATAGTTTCCATACTTCTTTCCGCTTCATCAGCCGTTTATTTACCAGCCGCAGGCCATCAACAGCCATCCGGTAAGTTAAGGCATAAATCAATAATAAAAGGGTAAACCCGATGGATTGTCCTGTCCATGCAAGCCAAATCAAGAAAGGAAGCGGCAATAAAATTACCAGGTAGTAAAACAATATATTTCTCATACCTGAATTCATTTAGTCCGTTCGCTATAACGTTTATGACCATTAGCTGATGCTTTCCTGACGTACTGCATGGTCCACGGACAAAGAACCATGCATCTAAGACAGGTGTTGCAGGCATTAACGTCTACCAGTTCATCTCTTGCAACCTGAAGTTTCCATTCCGTACCTTTGATTGCATTCACTGCACATTCATCCTCACAAATGGTGCAATCGCCGCAACGGGATGGAGCAACCGGATGTAAAACAGCAGGCAGAGGGGCATTTGTTAACACCGTGCACATACTGATTGCGCTTCCGTATTCAGGTGTCACAAGCAAATCATGCTTCCCGATCCATCCCATACCTGCCATCAATGCGATTGTTTTATGGGGCAATAAGGTAGTTTGGGATGTAGTATCATAATGTCCTGTTGCCAAAAGGTTTCTCTCCGATTGTGAATAGGCTGCATATCCTTTCGACATAAGAAAACCGCATACATAATCAGCCAACCCATCGGTTTTAAGTTCTGTATTATGAAATTCATCCCGGTGCATCTGCTTCTGGCGCTTCATTTCCCCAACATAATCATGTGTACTTGCAACAATATCCAGATAACCTGCAGATAAAGGGATACCTAACAGAATTGCAACCGGATATCCTTTCGTGCGGTTAACAGGCAGGCGGGTAATGTCAACAAATTTCACAATTTCAGCTCCTGCCTGGTTCAGCAGGAGGGTTAATTCACTATGCATGGTTATATTCAAAATATTTAATCAATGGATTAATGTGTCAACTTAATTTCAACCAACCTCTTAATATCAGGCAAAAAGGCATCATCTTTTACATCGATTTGAATACCGCGACCTTCCATATATTTAATGGCATTTGCCAATTTGGTTTTAATTGCATCAGAAACATCACTTTCCCAAACCGTAGCTGATGCTTTTTCGCCAAACACAAATGCCACTTTGAAATAATTTTCACGTGGCAACAAATAAATGATAGCCCTTTTTTTGTCCTTTATCCTGAAACTCCAGCCATATTTTTTACCCGGAAAATTCCACTGCTTTAATCCCGCAGGATATTTCTCCATTACATATCCAACAAGCTGGTTCCACAATGGTAATGTATCACCCAGTTTATCAGCCAAATCTTTATCTGAAGGCTGAACAGCCTTATCGGCAAAAATGCTGATGTCTTCCATAGGTTTGTTTTTTTGATTTAAAGATACAAAAAATGAAAATATGTTCAAGACTGGGGAAAAGTTGTAACCAAATTTTGATTTTATTGGTTGGTTTAATAATACATTTATGAAATGGAGATAAGTCTGCCTTTTCCCATAACAGTTTTATTGTTATTTTTATAGGAATCGTGCTCGGAGTTATTACGCTTTATTTTATTAAATTCTAATTAAACACGTATGAAAAAGTTTATCTTGTTTTTAGCCCTGATAATGCCCATTTGGCTGCATGGGCAGGAAACTGATACAATTTATACGAAACAAATAAAATTTTTAGAACAACAAATAGATTCTTTACGAAGAACTCTAAGTACCATGGATGGGGAAATTCAGAAAATAAAGCAGAGTATGGTATATGGGGAATCAAAAATAGAAGAAGTATTAACCATTTTTGGAGAGGAAGATGTTGAATCTGCAAGTTTTGAGACACGTTCCCGGTATCAAAGGGTAAACGATCTGCTAAATGCGATACAACAACGTCCCGGCCAATTAATGTTTAATGGTAATGTTACGGCAATAAGCCAAATTTCTACAAATGATAAAATAACTGAAACCTTTGGAACCGGTTCATTTGATATTTTTGCAACTACCTCTTTTGGAAAAGGAACTTTATTATTTATTGATTTGGAAGTTGTTGGTGGTGATGGCCCGGATATTTTACATCCATCCTTTTCTGGTTTAAATGGCGATGCGGGTACTACACAATCTCCTGATAGTATTGATCGGCTTAATTTAATAGAGGCCTGGGGAGAATTTACCCTCCTTAAAGAAATCATTACTATAACGGTTGGAAAAATTGATATCACTAATTATTTTGACAATAATGCTTCTGCTAATGATGAGACTATGCAATTCATTAGTGGTTCATTTATCAATAACTCATCATTTGCTGTACCCTTAAATTCTCCCGGAATTCGTTTAAGAACAACAATTTTAAATCGATATCATCTTCAATTTGGTATATCGAGCCAGGATAATGCCGGGGTCAGGCTTTTTAACGATTTATATAAAATTGCAGGTCTTGGATTTAAATTTGCACCTGGATCAGGTTTTGAATCAAATATAAGAATGTATGGTTATCAGGTACCTGACGCCAACGAAGAATATGGTTTTGGTGCAAGCCTTGACAAAGTTTTTTTTAACAAATTTAATATTTTCGGGCGATATGGCCTTAACCAGGATGCTGTGGCAGACTATTGGGGTATTAAGTCTTCATGGAGCGCAGGAGTAAGGTTTGTAGAATCAATAAAAAAACAGCCTTTAGCTATAGGTATTGCTTATGGTGAAAACTATGCTGCTATTAATAATTTGAAGAAGGAAATAATAACAGAACTATACATTAGACGCCAGTTAAACAGATGGGTCCATATATCTCCCCACTTTCAAAATATCTGGAATAGAAAAGGAACTAACGAAGATTTGTCTATTATCGGAATTCGCACTCATTTCAATTTTTAATTATTATTATCATGAATAAAAATGTTGTTTTATTGTCATTTGTTGTTTTATTGTCAAATTCTACTTTGGCTCAGTATGACAATTCATTAGATCAAATAAAATCAACAATTCAAAAAGATGCGTTTACCGTTAATAGCCTTCTTCAATCAGGATTTAGATACTCACTTCAAGATGATAATTTCCAGAGCGGAAGAACATTTGAAGCTGCAAATGCACGCTTCAGTGTAAAAGGTATTTTAGATTATAAATTTTACTATCGTATCCACTTCAATCTTGTAAGGGAGCCAAATTTACTCGATGCTTACATAGGCTATAAATTTAATGATGCATTATCAATAACTACCGGCGCCATGAAACCTAACAGATATTTAACCTGTTACGTTTAATAGCCTTTCAGATTGGAGGAGAAGTATCGCTTCAGGAATTAGGCAGTCAATTGGGGATAAGTAAGAATACAGCAGAAAAGTATTTGGATTTATTAAGTAAGGTTTTCATTCTTCATAAAGTCGAAGGATTTAGCAGGAATTTAAGAAAAGAAATAACTAAAAACTCCAGGTGGTATTTTTTAGACAATGGAATAAGAAATGCCATAATTGCAAATTTTAATCCTGTTGAATTACGCAATGATATTGGTGCTCTATGGGAAAATTACATGATTGGTGAAAGACTTAAATTTCAGCAATATAAAAGGCTTTCATCCAATAATTACTTTTGGAGGACTTATGAACAACAAGAGATTGACTGGGTTGAAGAACGGGGTGGTTCACTATTTGGCTATGAATTCAAGTGGAATGAATCAAAAGTAAAAATTCCTTCTCAGTGGAAAAAAAATTATCCTGGTTCATCTTTCGAAGTGATAAATAAGGACAATTTTGAGTACTGGTTGAAATAATATTACAAAATTAGAAAGATTAGATGGCCGGTGGGCCATTAAGCCCGCCGTAAGATCCTGTTAATAAATCATTGGTAAATAATGCTGCTTTTATTTTGATTTCATTTGATAAATAATGTAAATTTGACAAAATATGTCAAAACAATTTTATTCAAAATGAATACATTGGGAGATATCATTAGACAGCAAAGGGATGAAAAAGGATTACCGCTTCGTATTGTGGCCGGATTCTTAAATATCGACCAGGCGATATTGAGTAAAATTGAACGTGGACAAAGGAAAGCATCAAAAGAGCAAGTCCTAAAACTAGCGGAATATTTTAATGTTGACCGGGAACAACTATTGATAGCTTGGCTATCGGACAAAATTGTATATGAACTTACAAATGAGGAATTTGCAGAAAAAGCATTAAAAGCTGCTGAAAGTAAAATAAAATATCAAAAAAATAAAGAATAACTATGCCGACACTCAACTTCAAAGGAAAATCATTTGTACAAAACCACCATTTGGCGGTGAAGTATCATCAGTTGGTGCCACAAAAAGATAAAAGCCTTACCGATAAAATATCGTTACACGACAACCTAATCATTCAGGGCGACAACCTCAAAGCCCTAAAAGCCCTTTTACCCACCTACTCTGGTAAAATCAAATGTATTTACATTGACCCGCCATATAATACGGGAAACGAAGGCTGGGCATACAACGACAATGTAAACAGCCCGATGATCAAAGAGTGGTTAGGAAAAATAGTTGATAAAGACGACCTGACCCGTCATGATAAATGGCTTTGCATGATGATGCCTCGTCTCAAACTATTAAAAGATTTGCTATCAGAGGATGGGGCTATTTCATTTCGTGTGATGATGAAGAACAACATAGCCTTAGATCTTTGATAGATGAGATCTTTGGCGAAAGAAATTTTGTAACTAATATAATTTGGCAAAAGAAATATAGTCCTCAAAATGATGCTAAATATTTTTCCGATATGCATGACTTTATTATTTGTTATGCAAAAAATAAAATAAACGATGAGGTAAAATTTGGCTGGCAAAGAAATCTTTTAGAAAGAAGAAATGAGATGAATAAGAGATATTCCAATCCAGATAATGACCTAAGAGGTAATTGGAAATCTGTTGATTTTAGTGTTAAAACTTATTCAAAAGAATATGATTACGCGATTGAATTACCTAGTGGACGCATTGTAAATCCACCACAAGGGAGGTGTTGGACAACTTCCAAGAACAATTTCAAAAAGCTTATAGAGGAAAATCGTATTTGGTTTGGAACAAAAGGAGATAGTGCGCCTTCAATGAAGAAATTTCTAACTGATGTTCAACAAGGAATAGTTCCAGTAACAATTTGGGGATATTCTGAAGTTGGTCATAATCAACAAGCAAAACAAGATTTAAAGGAAATTTTTCATGAAGTTTCGTTACCATTTGATACCCCTAAACCTATATCTCTTATTAAAAAAATTATAAAAATTGCATCAAACGAAAATGATATAATCCTCGACTCCTTCGCAGGCTCAGGCACCACCGCCCATGCAGTTCTCGATCTGAACAAAGAAGACGGTGGAAACCGTAAATTCATTATGGTTGAAATGGAAGAATACGCCGACAGCATTACCGCCGAGCGTGTGCGAAGGGTAATCAAGGGCGTTCGGGAATCTAAGAACTTTAAAGAAGGTACTGGCGGTACATTCAGTTACTTCGAATTAGGCGAACCCATTGAAATGGAAAGCATTCTAAAAGGTGAAAACCTGCCGAATTACGAAGAGTTTGCCAAATACCTGTTTTATACCGCCACGGGCGAAGACTTCGACCTGTCAAAAATCAACGAGGAAACAAATTACATCGGTACAAGCAAGGATTACGAAGTCTACCTATTTTATAAGCCTGATTTAAATTACCTGAAATCAACAGCGTTTACACTGGACAGGGCAAAATCCTTAGGTCAGCAAATCGGTAAACCTGCCACCCAAAACCTAAGTGGCAGTAGGAAAAGGCTGGTATTTGCCCCTGCAAAATTTGTAGATAACCATACGCTTACCGAATTACGCATCGAATTTTGTCAACTTCCATTTGAAATCTATAAATTAAAAGGCTAATGGAATTAAAGGATTATCAGATAAATGTTGTTGCGAAACTGAAAGAGTACCTCACTGCCCTTTCAGAGTTCAGGGAAAAATTCAAAAAAGCCATTGATTTTGACCCCGAAATGGCAATGGATTACAATTTCCCACGCCGTGCATGGGAAAAAGCAGTAAACGGTGTTTATTTCTCCCATAAAAACGGTATTGGCGAACCTTTGCCCGAAATTTATCTGAAAGTCCCTACTGGTGGCGGAAAAACACTTTTAGCTTGTCATTCCATCGACCTGATAAATAAAATCTACCTAAAAAAACAAACAGGTTTGGTTTTATGGATCGTACCAACAACACAAATTTATCGTCAAACCATACTAAACCTTAAAAACAGGGAGCACCCTTACCGTCAGGCACTGGATATTTCAAGTGGTGGCCGAACTGTTATCAAAGAAAAAACCGACCATTTTAACCGTCTCGATGTGGATGAAAACCTGGTTATTTTAATGCTGATGCTGCCTTCTGCCAATCGTCAAAATAAAGAAACATTAAAAATATTTCAGGATGCAGGAGGTTTTACCGACTTTTTTCCTCCCGAAGATAACTACGAGTTAAATTCCAAACTGTTAAAAGAAGTTCCAAATATCGATGTTTACACAACTTTAGGGTTGGAATTGGAAACCGAATCAGGTTCTGTACATTTAACACAACCTAAAACATCATTGGGCAATTCATTACGGGTTCTGAAACCGGTTATTATTATCGACGAAGGGCACAAGGCCTACAGTACCAATGCCCGGGAAACAATTCGTAATTTTAATCCATCAATTGTAATTGAATTATCAGCAACACCACCAAAAGACACGAACAAACTGGTTGAGATTACAGGCCGTGAACTGAACCAGGAAGAAATGATAAAGCTGGATATTCACCTTACCAATAAAACCAGTCTCGATTGGAAAGATACCATGCTTTGTGCCATTGAAAAGCTCAAAGCATTGGAAAAAACTGCCAACAGCTTTGAACAAAACACGGGAGTATATATCCGTCCCATCAACTTAATACAGGTTGAACGTACAGGTAAAGACCAGCGTGATGGCAAATTTATCCATTCCGAAAATGTAAAAGAATTCCTGATAAGAAAATGCAGTATACCCGAAGAACACATTGCAATAAAGACAAGTGAAAAAGACGATATAGAAGGCTTAGATCTTTTAGACAGGAATTGTCCAATCCGGTACATAATAACAAAACAGGCATTACAGGAAGGTTGGGATTGTCCTTTTGCCTACATATTAACAATTCTCACCAATCCCGGTTCGCAAACCAGTATAACCCAATTAATAGGCCGTATTCTTCGCCAGCCTTATGCACAAAAAACAAAGGAACAACTACTTGATGAATGCTATGTTTATACCTTCAGGCAAAATGCAGCCACTCTGGTAAAAAGCATTAAGGCTAATCTTGAAAGCGAAGGAATAGGAGATATTGCAGGGCGGATAAACGTGGATAGTGACGACGATGAAGGAGGCGAAACCCTGAAAGAAAAAGTGCTTCAGTATCGTGATAAGTTCAAGAAATTTGAAGGCAGAATATACCTGCCCAAATTTGTGGTTCAGGAATCCAGCTCGGGTGGATGGAGAGATATTAATTTCGATGCCGATATATTAGGAAAAATTGACTATGAAAAATTCGACATTGAAAAGATAACTGAGATTTCTTTATCAAATATTCGGAAACAGGAACAGGAAATATTACTTGGCCTATCTGATGAAGAAAAGGAACTGGTAAAAGAAAAAGGAAGAATTGAAAAATCGGGCAGGTTAAAAATCAGTGAAAGCTTTCTCACCAAACAAATTATTGATATAATACCAAATCCATGGATTGGTAGTATTATTGGGCAAAAAGTACTTAAACTATTCCGTGATAAATACGACGAAGAAACTGTTTCCTCCAACTTCGTTTTTATTATTGAAGAACTCAAAAAACTATTGGAGAAAGAAAGGGATGTGGCAGCCGAACAGGTATTCAAAAAATTGGTTAACGATAAAAAGCTCCACTTCTTTTTAATAACCGACAATGGAGGATTTTCAATACCACCACGAATAAAGGTAAGAAGTAACCGACAATTGGTTCGTGATGATAACACAGCCATACAGCGAAGCCTGTTCGACCAGGTTCCTGAAGAAAATATCAACGAACTGGAAAAATCAGTAGCTGTTTATCTCGATAAGCAGGAAAAATTGCTTTGGTGGTATCGCAACATGTCAAAACAGGATTATCATATACAAGGCTGGAAGAAAAATAAAATTTACCCCGATTTCATTGCATCAGATATAAATGCTGTTAATGAACAAGATTATGGCGCTATATATGTTTTGGAAACAAAAGGATTGCACCTTAAAAATGAAGATACAGCATACAAGCAGGACGTGTTTGAACTATGTAATCAATTGGGAATAAAGAAAGCGTGGAAAGAACTTGATTTAGATTTCCCCGATAAAAAAGTAAATTTTCAGGTAATATTTGAAGATGAATGGCAAAATAAAATAAACAAAATATTTGAATAACAGCACCACTTTATTGTTTAGAACTAAAAATTTGTACTTTCATCCGATGGAACTTACGTTTCGACAATTTTTTAAAGCTTTCAGTAAAGAATGTACATGCACATTCCGGGCACACGCTATGTGCAGATTTCAGCTGTCTGTTTGCAGCTTTTCGAAAATGATTTTGCTTCGAAATCCCACCCGAAACCTAAACCTGACCGCCATGAGCAATATAAAAAAACCAAAAATAATATGTTTATTTGAAAAAGAAAATAACACAAAGCAATTTGTTAATGGCCAATAATATTTATTTGATTTTTATACTTCTTGCAACTCTGTTTCAACCAGGTAAACTATTTGCCCAGGAGTATTTAGTGGGCGGCGATTCTGATTATCCTCCTTTTACATTTATTGATAAAACAGGAAAACCTAGTGGACTGGAAGTTGATGTGCTGGAAGCCATTGCCGCATCAAATGATATAAAAGTTAACTTTCAACTCAGCAGTTGGGATAGTGCATTATCCAACTTTAAAACAGGAAAAACTGACATTATTATTGGTATCATTTTTTCAGAAGAAAGAGAAAAGTTTCTTGATTTTACAATTCCTATTCATACAGAATACTATTCAATTTTTATTCGTAAAGATTTACCATTTAATGATTTATCAAGCTTATACGACTACAGACTGGTTGCTTTGGATGAAGATGTATCAATCGAAAAGTATCTTATTCCAATGGGGCTCTTCAATAATTATGTTTTGGCAAAATCAATACCTGAAGCACTTTCTGCAATAGAATTGGGGTTGGCTGATTATGTATTAGCTCCAAATCTGCTTGGATTGAACGTGATTAGAAATAATAAATATCAAAATATTGAAATTAAAGGTCCGTCAATAATTCCCAGTATATATTGCATGGCGGTAAAAAAAGGAGATACCCAGTTATTGAACATTCTTAATAATGGTATCTCGGAGTTACGCAGAAATGGAAAACTTACAGAAATACAGGAAAAATGGAAAGTCTATGAACAAGATGACTTTAAATATAAAAGAACTGCCAAAATTATTGGGATTATTTTTATAATCGCATTTGTTTTACTAATTCTTGTTTTTATATGGGTTTGGTTACTTCGTTTGCAGATTAAAAAACAGACAGAAAGTATAAATCTTAAAAATCAGGAATTACAAAAAAGCGAGGAAAAATTCAGAATTATAACTGAAAACTCGAGCGACATAATCTGGCATTTAGACAGCAATTTTCATTTAACCTATATTAGCCCGGCCGATGAAAGAATAAGAGGTTTTAAACGGGAGGAAGTCATTGGAAAATCCCTTTTTTCTATTCTAAAACCTGAAGGAATTGAAATGCTAATGGAGGCGAATAAAAAACGAATGTCCGACCTGAGTAAAGGAATCAGATCAGCTCCGGCGATTTATGAGTTGGAAGAACTTTGTAAGGATGGCAGTTGGGTTTGGGTTGAAGCTACGGCAGAGGCATATTATAATCGGGATGGTAAAGTTTCCGGCTATCATGGAGTATCGAGAGATATTTCCGAACGAAAAAAAGCTGAAATACTGCTTAAAGAACGGGAAAGCCAGTTAAGAGAACTTAATTCTACTAAAGACAAACTGTTTTCAATAATAGCACACGATTTAAGAAGTCCGTTTACAGCTATTTTAGGCTTGTCGGAACTATTAATTGAAAACATTAAAGATTTTAAGGTTGCTGAATCTGAAGAGTACCTGGGAATTATTAATTCATCAGCCAAAAATACACTTATTTTACTCGATAATTTGCTAACCTGGGCAAAATCACAAACCGGAAATAATATTTATAAACCGGCAAAAACAAATTTAACTGCAATCATCAACACAATTATAGAGGAATCAAAATCAATTGCAAAAATTAAAAACATATCTGTAAAATCAACTCAAACGGATGATGTTGAAGTATATGCGGATGTAAATATGTTGAAAACAATTTTACGAAACCTTATTTCCAATGCTATAAAATACACTCACTCAAATGGAAAAATAGCTATTTCTGCAGTACAAAATAAAAACAATATCGAAATTAGGGTTTCTGATAATGGAGTGGGCATGAGTGAAGAAACTCAAAATAAATTATTTGAAATTGATGCTACTGTCACAACCACTGGAACAGCAGATGAAAAAGGTTCAGGATTAGGCTTAATACTATGTAAGGAATTTGTAGAAAAACATGGTGGTGAAATTTGGGTTAAAAGTGAATTAGAAAAAGGAAGTACTTTTATATTTTCGTTGCCGATTAATTAATATTGACATATTATATTTCATGATACACTTTATTGTTAATTACTAATGTTTGTATTTTCAATATTTTTCCAGAACTTTCCATTCAAGATAAATCATTAATGAAAGTTATATAGAATATGCTCTTTATTGGAATAATCATAGGTTAGTAAGCGATTTGCCTCAACGGACTGTACACCCTTAAAACTCATGCAGAAAATGAATGAAGAAAAAATCATGACCCTTCACCCCCAGGGAAAAAATGGAGTAAACATACTGAAAAGAAGGTATGATACAATAAAGGATTTTATTATTCAAACGATTGGTAAACATTCCGAAATTAGTTTTGATAACTTGACTGATTTAGCGGTTGACAAACTATCTTCCTCTTTTGATGGAAAGGTTGTTTGGTATATGGTAACTGTTAAATTGGACTTAGAAGCTCGTGGGATAATTGAACGGATCCCAAAAACAATTCCGCATAAGTTAAGATTGAAAAAATAGATTATGGGAAAGTTAGTACTGAAAACAAATCCTAAAGTCAATGAGATATTTGCTAACTATCCTGATCCGGTTCGGGATAAAATGCAATTCTTAAAAGATTTGGTAATAGAGACAGCGGAAGAATCTGAAGGAATTGACGAAATTGAATTAACCTTGAAATGGGGTGAACCCAGTTTTATAACTAAAACCGGAAGTACCTTGCGAATTCATTGGAAGGAAAAAACACCTGACCAGTATGCAATGTACTTTAAATGTACAAGCCGGTTGGTGGATACATTCAGGATGGTGTATGACAATAAATTCCATTACGAAGGAAATAGGGCAATTGTATTTCAGTTAAGCCAAAAAATCCCTGTTTTGGAATTGAAAGAATGTATAAAAGCAACTTTGATTTACCACAAGGTAAAACATTTGATAAGATTAGGGATTTGAGAAAAAGCCACTGGTAAATAACTAAAACAGCAATTATTTGTTTACGTTTTATTCTCCGGATAGAACAACTATGGAAGCTAAAAAAGCGAAGTTTGGTAAAAAGGATTTTCCTATCGTGTGCGTAGGAGGTTCTGCAGGTGGGCTGGATGCTTATATCCGGTTACTGAAAAATATGCCCGCTGATATGGGTGTTGCAATTGTTATAGTTAATCATTTGAGGACAGTAGGTACATTGCTCCACGAAATTCTGCCCCGCTATACGGATATGCCGGTAGATCTGATCACCGAAAAACTGGATATTGAACCTGATCATGTATTTATTATTCCGGAACAACGGGACCTGCATATTTTAAATGATGAATTTCGATTAAAACCGATATCAAAACCCAGGGGATGGCCTGATGTAATTACTGTGTTTTTACGCTCATTAACTGAACATTGGGACGGTAAACTAATTGCGGTAATTGTTTCCGGCTATGATGGTGATGGTGCAGAAGCTTTATGTGGTATTAAGGAAGCAGGTGGAATTACCATCGCACAATTGCCCGGCACTGCCATTCAGGCAGATATGCCTAACAGCGCAATTGCAAGTGGGTGTATTGATTATATTCTTTCACCGGAAGATATTGCAAGTGAAATATTAAGAATAGCTGGTGTGAAATAAGTGGAATATTGCAAAAAGTTAATAGGGCATTAACACAAAACTAACCTCGTGCACTCATACCGGGAGTAAAAGGCACCAGGAAGTCCCCCCAATCCCCTCCCCGGTGATAAATTCTGACTTCCTGCCTGAATCAAATACTGGCTGGGATGGGCTGAAGCCCGCAGGGATGTGACTTAATAGTCTATGCCCACCGGCTTAAAAGCCGGAGTTAATAAAATCAGCAAATGCGCTGTCCATAAAAGAAGAAACACTACCCTAAGTGTATT
This sequence comes from Mariniphaga sp., assembly GCA_024636975.1. Lineage (GTDB taxonomy): Bacteria > Bacteroidota > Bacteroidia > Bacteroidales > Prolixibacteraceae > Mariniphaga. The sequence goes on along the minus strand of JAGXGA010000042.1, from coordinate 69,090 downwards.
ATTAATTCCATTTATTTTCGTACTATCTTCGTTGTATCTTCGTATTAAATTCGATAAATCGCGAGTTTGATGTGAGTTTAATGCGAGTTTAACGTGAGTTTAATCAGACCTTGAACATAAGAAAGAAGCAGCATGTTGTTTGATAAATAACTCCAATATGTTTCGTTCTGAAACAAAACTTCTGTTAATATTCCTGTGATATTTTCCCGTTTTCTACCGATTCCTGCAATAAACGAAGATTTATGACTAGTTTTGCACGCTTTTTCACACAGGAAAATAAAAATCCGGATTATAAATATGATTGAAGTTGCTGATTTTAAGATACAATTTGGGAAGCGGGTGTTGTTTCAGGATGTAAACCTGAAGTTTACTGCCGGCAATTGCTATGGGGTTATTGGTGCCAACGGGGCAGGAAAATCGACCTTTTTAAAGGCCATATCGGGGGAAATGGATGCCACTGCAGGAAAAGTAAGTCTTGGCCCAGGCGAACGCCTTTCGGTATTGAGCCAGGACCATTTTGCCTTCGATAACGACATGGTTATTCATGCTGTGCTCAAAGGGCACACCCGGCTATGGGAAATTATGCACGAGAAGGAAGCGTTGTATTCCAAAACCGATTTCACTGATGACGACGGAATGAAAGCTGCTGATCTGGAGCAAAAATTCGGAGATATGGATGGCTGGAATGCTGAAAACAATGCAGCAACCCTGCTCAGCAACCTGGGCATAAAGGAAGAATTCCATTACACACCTATGAAAGAGTTGAGTGGAAAGCAAAAAGTTCGTGTATTGCTTGCTCAGGCACTGTTCGGCAAACCTGATAATTTGTTGCTTGATGAACCTACCAACGACCTTGACCTGGAAACTGTGTCATGGCTCGAGAATTACCTTTCGGAATATGAGAACACAGTGTTGGTTGTTTCGCACGACAGGCACTTCCTGGATGCCATTAGTACCCACACCGTGGACATCGACTTTGGCAAGATAAAATTATTTGCAGGAAACTACAGCTTCTGGTACCAGAGCAGTCAGCTTGCATTAAGGCAGCAAAAAGCACAAAACAAAAAGGCTGAAGAAAAGAAAGCTGAGTTACAGGAGTTTATTTCACGGTTCAGCGCCAACGTGAAAAAATCGAAGCAGGCAACAAGCCGTAAAAAAATGATTGAGAAGCTGAACATTGAAGACATTGAGCCCTCAACCCGTAAATACCCGGGAATAATTTTTACGCCTGAACGTGAAGCCGGCGATAAAATACTGGATGTACATGGCTTAACTGCCAGTGCTGACGGAACACTATTGTTTAAAGATGTTGAATTCACTGCAGCCAAGGGTGAGAAAATAATTTTCCTGTCGCGTGACCCGCGGGCAATGACAGCATTTTTTGAAATCATCAACGGCAACAAAAAACCGGATGCAGGTACTTTTCAATGGGGACAAACAATTACACCGGCTTATCTGCCCCTTGATAATTCGGCTTATTTTAACAGCGAACTGAGCCTTTTCGACTGGCTTTGCCAGTTCACCAACGATACTACCGATTTTTACATTATGAGCTACCTTGGAAAAATGTTGTTTGCCCGCGAGGAAGTGCATAAGCCGGTTAATGTATTATCGGGTGGAGAAAAAATGCGTTGCATGATTTCAAAGATGATGCTGCTGAACCCCAACGCGCTGGTTTTGGATACCCCCACTAATCACCTCGATCTGGAATCGATACAGGCATTCAACAACAACCTGGTGAAATATCCGGGAAATATTTTCATGTCATCGCATGACCATGAATTTATACAAACCGTTTGTAACCGGATTATTGAGCTTACACCCAATGGAATCATCGATAAATTGATGGATTACGACGATTATGTTTCCGATGAACGGATCAGGGAGCAGAGAATGAGCATGTACAGCAAATAAGAAGTAAACAGTAAACAGTAAACGGTAAACAGTGAACAGTCCTTTTAATTGCGTGGCAATATTGTTTAAAAGATAACTGGCGAATTGTAGGCATGTGGTCGGGTAAACGGGAATTAGTGAAAAGTGAACAGTAAAAAGTGAACAGTCCGTTAAACAGCTATAGCCGTTTTATAAAAGAAATAACTTAGTAGCACTCTTGCGGGCTGAAGGCCTGCCCAGCCGTCAGGCAGGGCCCAGCTTAATTCATCCAAGGGCAGCCGCCCTGGGTAAGAAGTGCCATCCAACCCCACGGTGTAACTACCTGCCAGGATTGAAATGCAAGCTTTACATTCGCCGCCTTCTCTGGCCAGGTTTTAACAAATGTATGCATTGCCTAAAATATCGGGGAAGACCTTCTGCTTTTGAAGCAAAGATCAGGATTAAGGCAATAGTTATATGATAGTTAACAATTCCTCGTTTCCTGTTTTCAATAACCAATGACCTTTTTTAAGTGCCTGGTACCCCCTTCGTTTACAATTAATGTATTCTCCCTGAACATGTCTGCATGAATGGTGTTTAAAACATAAACTCAATACATCAGACATATGAAACAAATAGCTTTGCTGATTACAAATACACTGACCCTGATTTTTGCCCTGGTAATGAATGCGCTGACCGGTAGTGAATTGTTTAACGGAATGACAATGGCTGATATCAGTGAGCGTTATGTGACACTGTTTACACCCGCGGGATATGCCTTTTCCATTTGGGGTATTATTTACCTACTGCTCATAGCATTTACAGGCTACCAGTGGTATATGTATATAAAATTCCGGCAGGATGAAAATTTAAACAGAACAGGGATATGGTTTGCTGTAAGTAACCTGGCCAATGGGCTTTGGGTAGCAGCTTTTCTGACCGAATCCATTGGTCTGTCGGTAATGCTGATGCTGGTGCTGCTGCTGTCGCTGATAATCCTGACTGTCAGGCTACGGCTGGAGATCTGGGATGCCCCTGTACGGATCATTGCTTTCGTGTGGTGGCCAATTTGCATTTATCTCGGATGGATAATTGTTGCCACTGTGGCAAATATTTCAACTTTTCTGGTGAGCATAAACTGGCAGGGCGGTATGCTTTCCCAACAGGCCTGGGTTATAATTATGATTGTTGCAGCTTCTTTGATATACCTTCTGCTTATTTATTTTCGGAATATGCGTGAGGCAGCTGTAGTGGGAATCTGGGCACTTATTGCCATTGCTGTTAAGCAGTGGCAGGTGCACCCATCAATTGTTATTGCCGCAATTGCTGCAGCAGTTGTTTTATTTATAGCTGTATCCGTACACGGCTATAAAAACAGGGTAACCTCGCCTTTTGAGAAGATGAAGCGGGGAGAAATTTAACAGGATTTTAAATACTGATTGCGGATTTTCTTTTAACGACTGAATCAAGGTGCCAGGCTACAAAAGCAAGCCATCCAAAAACAACTATGCCAAATAATCGTTGAGTCAATCCCCGCAATTGCACAGGATCAAGGCGGGCTACCATTGCCCATAAATAAAAAAACATCAGGAAACCGGCAGCTACTGTCAGGTAATGCAGTGCACCTTTATTTATAAGTTCCTTCTTTTCATACAGAAAAACAAAAGGAAGAATCATTACGATCATACCCAACCCATATAAACCATGCCAGGGAGATCCAATGGGAACAATAGCTCCGGAAACAAACGTGACACCAAATAAAATAATCAGGGAGGCAGTCAGCAGGAACTTTCGTCCAAAGTTCAGAATGAGACCAGTTGCCATTACAAACATTGACAAACTGGTTAACAGGATGCCTGCCTGAAAAAAAATCACGGCACTTCGGTTACCATTAATACCCAATTCACTGGCATGCTGCCCCCAGTGACTATAATCGTGTGCAAAGAATCCGGCAATCAGAATTGGAACAAAATAAATAAGTGGAAGAAAAGCAGCCTGTCTAATAAACATACGTTTCATGGTTAATTTTTTATTACTGGTTTAAAATTGATTCCAAAAACTGGTTACACTAATCCAGCATAAATTTAACCTATTATAAATTGAACAGAAACTTAATCAGTATTTTATTTTCTTCATTGTTGTTTTATTCCATTTCTTTGCCACCGCAAAGTAACTCCCTGGAAGGTACTCTGCACTATTGTTTGTAAGCAGTCTGGCATAAGAAATGATTTACTAAACAGGCAAATTCTTAATCAAGGGTATGTATTACAAGGCCTGAACGCAGCTTTGGCTCAAACCAGGTTGTTTTAGGTGGCATGATGTTTCCGCTGTCGGCAATGTTGATTAGTTGCTGCATGGAGACCGGATACAATGCAAAGGCAGCTTTCATTTCACCTGAATCAACTCGCTTTTTAAGTTCATCCAAACCACGTATACCACCCACAAAATCGATACGGTTTGAGGTGCGTAAGTCGGTAATATCCAAAACCGGCCCTAAAACCTGGTCCGACAAGATTGTAACATCGAGCACACCAATGGGATCATCATCGTTGTAGGTGCCTTCCCTGGCAGTTAATTTATACCAGTTCCCTGACAGGTAGAGGCTGAATTCGTGCAGCTTTCCGGGCTTAAATACCTCCGTTCCCATTTTTTCCACTTCGAAAGAATCCTCCAGTTTTTGCAGGAATGCCTCATCCGTATGTCCGTTCAGATCTGATACCAGCCGGTTGTAATCGATAATCTGCAACTGGTTATCGGGAAAATGCACCGCCATGAAAAAGTTGTATTCTTCGTTACCTGTATGTTGCGGGTTTTGATTCTTTCTTTCGAGCCCGATCCTTGCCGCTGCTGCAGTTCGGTGATGGCCATCTGCCACATAGGTATAGGGCACTTTTTCAGTAAAAAGACGTTCGATGGCTTCATTTATTGCCTTGTCGTTTACCACCCAAAAGTGATGTCCGAAACCATCATCGGAAGTAAAGTCATACTCCGGTTCATGGGTTGTAATCTCATTTACAATGGCATCGATTTCCGGTACAGCAGGATAAGCAAAAAATACCGGTTCAATATTGGCATTGAGGTAACGGGTGAGCACCATCCGGTCCTCTTCTTTTTCAGGGCGTGTAAGCTCATGCTTTTTTATAATACCGTTCTCGTAATCAGCACATGCAGCACCTCCCACTATACCATATTGGGTACGACCGTTCATAGTCTGGGCATAAATATAGTACCGGGGTTCCAGGTCGGGTACCAACCAACCCTTTTCGCGGAACTTGCGAAAGTTTTCCACTGCTTTTTCATACACTGCTTCAGAATGTATATCTTCCACACCCGGGCATTCAATTTCGGCACGTGTAATACGTAGCAATGATTTTTCCTTACCCTGCGCCATAAGTGCCGCTTCAGCAGGATTCATAACATCATAGGGAAGACATGCCAGTTCATTTACTATTTCTTTTGGCGGACGTAGTCCTTTGAATGGTTTTATTGTTGCCATTTGTTTGTTGTTGTTTATTGATGATATTACTTTAATGCAGTTTCTGGGCGATTGGGTGAATGGGGTATTGGGTGATTGAGTAATTGGGTAATTGGGTTATTGAGGAAGTTCAAAAGTAATTGAATTATTGAAGAAGTAAGTGACAATAAAAGGATGTTTCCAGGTATTTTACTGAGGGGGTTACAGAGTAATTGATTGATTATGTAATTGTGTGACAGAGGGAATAAGTGAGTGACTGAGTTAGTGAACTCCACTGAATTAAAACGGAATACTGAGGATAATACAGGAGCATAAATTAATAAACTCATCATTTTATTTTTTTGAATCCAGGTATTTTTTGTAACCGGCAGAGAGTTTAGAAAGTTCAGTAAGTTTTCTTCTGGATTCAAAATAATTATTATCCTCCATATATTTCCTTCTGTGGGCTATTGTTGAACATACCAAACATTCACGGATTGAGCCTCTCGAAATCTTTAAGTAACGCAATGCAATCGGTATTGATTCTCCGTAACCTTCTCCAATATTCAATGCAATAGAATTTGCAGCATTTCGGAATTGACTAGTTAAGCCAAACAACTCCTCCCTGGGAAATTTGATAGTAATTTCATAAACAAAATCGATATATTCCAAAGCTTTCTTATACAATTCCAGAGATTCAAAATCAAATTGACTAAAATTATCCTTCATTTACATATATACTCTAATATAACTTTTTTAATCTTTTCCTCAATTACACACTCACCATATTACTCATTCACTTCTACCCTCTGCATCACATTTAACTAAGACCTGCAATTGCATTCACTCAACCACACAATTATTCATTTACTCAATCACCCATTCCCTCATTCACTCATTCACCCCTTCACTCATTTACTCACTCCCCCATTCACCAACCCTCACCACCTATTCACCTGGCAGGTCACATCGTTCTTTTCAAAAAACGCCACAATTTGCTCAGCAGCAGCCACGCCTGCCTTTATATTGGCTTCTGCTGTCTGGGCACCTGCTTTTTTGGGAGTAAAAAAATAACGTCCTTTAAATTTTTCTGCGAACACATTTTCATTATCGGGTATGATATCCGACATGTATTTAATATTCGGTTTTTCTTCCATTACCTTTACCAGGTCGGGTTCATTGATTACCTCTTTCCGGGCTGTATTTACAATCACTGCTCCATCTTTAAGATGTTTCAGAATTTCGTAGCTCACCGATTTCAGGTGTTCTCCCCGTGCAGGTACATGGATTGAAATCACATCACTTTTCTCATAAAGCTGTTCCAACGAGTTGGTCACTTTCAGGCCTATGGCAGCAGCAGCTCCTCTACTGTAGCGGGTATACACAATTACCTTCATTCCAAAAGCCCTGGCAATCCGGAATACATTCCGTGCCACATAGCCAAAACCGTGTAACCCAAGAGTACGCCCCCGCAGTTCACCTCCGGGCTTTCCGCTGAACAGCTCCCTCAGTCCTAAAATTGCCAGACCGATAGCCAGTTCGGCCACCGCATTTGAGTTTTGCCCGGGAGTGTTCATCACTACAATTCCCCTGGCAGTAGCGGCATCTAAATCCACGTTGTCGTAACCTGCACCTGCCCTTACAACGATTTTTAATTTTGATATCGCTTCAAAAACTTCAGCATCAACCTTATCACTCCTGACTATTAAAGCTTCAGCATCGGAAACAGCATCAAGTAATTCATTTTTTTGGCTATAGTTTTCAAGCATTACCAGCTGATATTCCTTACCTGCCTTATCAAAAATCTTTCTGATTTTTTTAAGTGCAGCCGGAGCAAATGGTTTTTCCGTAGCAATTAAAATCTTTCTCATTATAACAAGTTTTAGTTCAAAAAAAAAAGCAGGAATTTCACCTGCACTTTTTTTATTTATTTTTTTCGAAGTCCTGCATGGTTTCAATCAATGCCTTCACACTTTCAACCGGCATGGCATTGTATAGAGAAGCCCTGAATCCTCCTATTGAGCGGTGTCCTTTTATTCCCATCATTCCCTTTGATGTGGCAAAATCAAGAAAATCTTTTTCCAGCTCTGTATAATCCGGTGCCATAACAAACGTTACATTCATTCGTGAGCGATCTTCAGGATCTGGTACTGTTGGCACAAATAGTTTATTACGATCCAGTTCGCTGTAAAGGAAATTTGCTTTTTCTTTATTCACCTGCTCGATAGCCTCTACACCTCCGGCATTTTTGAGCCATAGAAGAGTCTGCAAACAACCAAACACGGCCAGAGTAGAGGGAGTGTTGAACATAGAATCCTGGCCGATATGCACTTTGTAATCGAGCATGGTTGGTATCGGCCGGTTAATTTTACCAAGGGCTTCATCCTTCACAATAACCAGGGTTGCCCCGGAAGGCCCCAGGTTTTTCTGTGCACCTGCATAAATCAGGTTATATTTTGAAACATCAACAGGCCTGCTAAAAATATCAGACGACATATCGGCTACCAGAGGAACGTTTACATTCGGGTCGTTAAGCAATTCGGTTCCGAATATGGTATTATTGGTGGTAATATGAAAATAATCGGCATCGGCCGGCACTTCATAATTTTTTGGAATGTAATTAAAATTGGCATCTTTTGAAGATGCAACCTCTGCCACTTCACCAAAAAGTTTAGCTTCTTTAATTGCTTTTGAAGCCCATGAACCAGTATTTAAATATGCAGCTTTCTTACCCATAAGATTATATGGTGCCATTAGAAACTGCAGGCTGGCGCCTCCTTGAAGAAAGAGTACAGAGTAACCTTCCGGAACCTGAAGCAACTCTTTCACCAAAGATCTGGCATCCTCCATAACTGCAACAAATTCCTTGCTGCGATGTGATACTTCCATAACGGAAAGACCGGTACCGGCAAAATTAATCACAGCTTCTGCCGTTTTTTCTTTTGTAAACTCGGGCAGAATCGAAGGTCCTGCGTAGAAATTGTGTTTCTTCATTCTATAAACTTTTTAGGTGAATTAATAAAATCATTTTTCATTCCTCACCTGCTTCAAATTTCGTGAAATACCGGTGATTTGCAGATGAAATAAATCATTTCCGGAAAAAAACAAGAATTTAGATACATGATATAAAACATATTTGTTTCGTAATTCGTAAAAAAATGCATTCATTTTGTTGCATATTGCTTTTTTCCTTATGTTACAAATTTATTCGATTCTGCAGAAGATTGTCTGTTTCTGAATAAAAATCAGATAAATTTTCAACAAATTTAAATAAAGGGCAATTTCACGATTTCGGCCGGAATGGATTTATTCCTTACTTTCACAAATATCCGGGTACCTGTAGCTGCATATTCACGGGCAATGAAACCCAATCCGATTCCTTTCTGGAGCACAGGCGACATTGTTCCTGAAGTTACATTACCTATAATCGAACCGTTAGCATCGGCCAGTTCATAACCATGTCGTGGTATTCCTTTCTCCAGCAAAACAAATCCCCGGAGCCGGCGATTGACGCCTTCGTTTTTCTGCATCATCAGAAAGTCGCGATCAATAAATTCACGTCCGTTGTTAAATTTGGTTATCCACCCCAACCCGGCCTCAATTGGAGAAGTTGTATCATCAATATCGTTTCCATAAAGGCAATATCCCATTTCAAGGCGCAGAGTATCGCGGGCCCCAAGGCCAATTGGTTTAATTCCAAATTCTTCTCCTGCCTCAAATACAGCATTCCAAAGCTTTTCAGCTTCTTCATTTTTACAATACAATTCAAAGCCTCCAGCACCGGTATACCCTGTTGCTGAAATTATAACATCATCGATGCCAGCCAATTTACCGGTAGTAAAACTATAAAACTTCATTTCACTCAGACTAACGTCGGTCAGTTTTTGAAGAGTTTTAGTCGCAAACGGTCCCTGCACGGCAAGCTGACTTACACTGTCGGATGCATTTTCCAGATGTGCATTCATAGTATTTTGCCTGTTTATCCAATCCCAGTCCTTCTGTATATTGGAAGCATTTACTACCATCAGGTATTTTTCCGCATCAAAACAATATACCAGGAAATCATCCACTATGCCACCTTTACCGTTGGGAAAGCAGGTATACTGAGCCTGTCCCGGACGTAGTATTGTAGGATCGTTAGATGAAACCTTTTTCACCAAATCAAGTGCATGGGGCCCTTTCACCCAAAATTCTCCCATATGGGAAACATCAAAAACTCCGACAGCATTGCGCACCGTAAGATGTTCATCCTTAATTCCACTGTATTCAACAGGCATATCATACCCGGCAAATTCCACCATCTTAGCGCCGGCTGCCTTGTGTGTTTTATTTAATGCAGTTAATTTCATTCTTAATTATTTAAATATGCAAAGCTATGAATTCAGCAATTTTATGTCTATGAATTATATCATCGTTTAAACGATTTGTATATTCAATTATTTCATTAACTTGCACCTCTATTTTTACAGAAGAAATGAGCAACCTATTCGAAACCGTAAACCTCGGCTACCTTGAAGAAATATCGGGTGGTGACTCCAGTTTTCAGAAAGAGCTTATCGGGATTTTTTTGAACCAAATTCCGGAATTCATTACCAACATGAATGAATTTCTGATAAAAAATGATAACGACAATCTGGCGAAAGAAGCGCATACAGCCAAATCGTCGGTATTAATTTTTATGATGGATGAAACCGGAAAAACCTTAAAGCAGATTCAGTATCTGGCAGAAAACAATCAAACGGAACAAATCCCGATTCTTTTGAAAAACGTGGAAAAAGCACTGAAACGTGCCTTAATAGAATTAACTCAATATCTGGAGGAATCGACAGAATTATCGGATGCAAAGCCAGACAGCATTTCAAGCTGGTAGACTTTACTTTTCGTGCAGCCCACATTCTTTCCCGGTATTTTGCTCCCACCACCATCGTCCGGCGCGGAAATCTTCTCCCGGTTTAATAGCCCGCGTACAGGGTTCACATCCAATGCTTACAAAACCTTTATCGTGAAGAATATTATAAGGAACATGGTTTTCCTTTACGTACTCTTTCACCTGCTCAAGTGACCAGTCAATCAAAGGATTGTATTTCACAATCTGATTGGCTTCATCCCACTCAAATTCATGAAGGCTGCTACGGTTAACCGATTGGTCGGCACGTAAACCGGTAATCCAGATTTGATTCCCTTCCAGGGCTCTTTGCAGGGGAACTACTTTTCGGATGAAACAACACTCTTTTCGATTCTCCACCGATTCATAAAAGCTGAACGGACCTTTTTCGGTCATCAGTTTTTCAACTTTATCGGAAGGAGGAAAGTATACATGAATTGTTTTATTGTATTTCTCAATGGTGCTGCGAAAAACCTTATAGGTTTCTTCAAACATCCGCCCGGTATCAAGTGTAACCACCCTTACCGGCATATCGTTTCTGAAAAGTATGTCGGTTACAACCTGGTCTTCATAACCAAAGCTGGTGGTAAATATAACCTTCCCGGGGAATCTTTCAACAAGGTGGCTAAGCTTTTCGGATATTGACTTTCCTCTTAAAATATCATTCAGTTGAAGTGCAGTTTCTTGTAGATTCATCATTTTTAAACTAGTTTTCTTAAAAATACAAAACTCAAATCTAAATTCAGAGAAAACATTTCATTCAACATAAACCACCAGTCCTTTTAAATATTCACCTTCCGGATGGTAAATATTGACAGGATGATCTGCCGGTTGTGTTAGCTGATGCAAAATTCTTACTGTACGTCCTGAAATGGCTGCAGCAGAGAAAACAGACTCTCTGAAACGGTCTTTTGAAACCACCTGGGAACAGGAAAAAGTAAAAACAATACCTCCCGGCCTTATTTGTTCAAAAGCCCGTGTATTGATTCGCTTATATCCCTGAAGCGCCTGTGGCAATGTATTCCGGTGTTTGGCAAAGGCAGGAGGGTCAAGGATTATCAAATCGTATTTATCCTTGATATCTTTCAGAAACTCAAACCCATCAGCTGCAATGGCTTTATGCCTGCTATCATTAGAAAAGTTAAGCTCAACGTTTTCATTGGTTAAATCGATAGCTCTTGCAGATGCATCCACTGAATGGACCATTCGGGCTCCGCCTTTTAGTGCGTAGATAGAAAAGCCTCCCGTATAGCCAAACATATTAAGCACATCACGATTGCCGGCATAGCTCTGAACAAGTAACCGGTTTTCCCGCTGATCGATAAAGAAACCGGTTTTCTGTCCCGATTCCCAGTCGACCTTAAATTTCAAACCGTGTTCGGTTACCAGGTCGGTTACAGGTTGACCAAAAACCAGCTCATCCTTAGGCTGAATATCAGCTTTTAATGGTAAAGTTTTTTCACTTTTATCGTAAATGGCTTGCAAACTATTGCCCAGTACTTCCCTTAAGGCCTTAACCAGTAATTCACGAATCATGAACATACCCACCGAGTGCATTTGCAATACAGCAGTCCCGTTGTAATAATCCACTATCAGGCCGGGCAAGCCATCCCCTTCAGCATGGATGAGCCTGAAGACATTGGTGTCCGGGTTATCGCCAAATCCAACATTTTGCCGGAAGTTCCATGCTTTTTGTATTTTTCCTCTCCAAAAGTCGAAATCGGGCACTATGTCGTCGAATGAAACCATACGGACGGCAATAGAGCCTATCTGGTAATGACCTGTCCCCAGAAACTCATCTTTGTTGGAATACACCGATACCAGGTCTCCTTCAGATACCTGCCCATAAATTTTCTTTATGGCGCCGGAAAACACCCAGGGATGAAAACGTTTCAATGATTGATCTTTCCCCGATTTCAGGGTTACTTTCACGAATTCTTGAGCCATTTTAATAATTAAACAGGGATTTATAAATTTCGAGGGCAGCCCAGGCATCAGTAGCTGCATAAATCTTCTGAGCATCGGTCAGAGTGGGAGCTTCCCAGTTCGATAATTGCTGCGATTTGGATATGCGAAAACCAAGAACAATTGCAGCAAGCTTTTTAAGACTGAAATTTAGAATTCCCATCTCTTTTGCATGATCCTGTAATTCGACAAACCCCTTCGGCTTAAACATTGATATAGCCTGAAGTCCTTTGACATCGTCGCGAATAGCAACACCGGGCTTAACAATACCGGGATTGGATAATATCTTTAAAATCTGAGAAGGTACTCCTATTTTATTTACCCTGAACAAAAATGCCCTATCGGTGGTAGATAGCTGTAAAAGGGCCACTTTATTGAATACCCCTTTTTTAAAAGCAGGGCGTGTTTCTGTATCAAACCCGATTACTTTTTGTGAAGAAAGGAACTTAGCGATATCATCCACCTGATCATGATCTTCAATAATCTGAATTTCACCTTCGAACCATCGTAATGGCAAATCTGTTAATTCTTCCTTTGTTATACTTTCTTTAAACATTTTTCAATCTTCATCGGACTGGGTACCCCAAAATCTGTCAAGCCATTCAGGATTCCCTTTTCCTGGTTGTATATCATCACTGCCTCCGGTCCTATGCTCATCATCAAATTCCGTTCTGTCAGTTACCAGTTTATGAATTGCGCGCAATACATTTACAAGCCGTTGTCCCCAAAAATCTTCAAAATGCTGGGCACAATCATTCAAAGAATCATTCATAATGCTTTCGTCTCCCAAGCTATATGACGTAGTAAAATCTTTTAAATCCTGATATATATCCAACAGGTTTTCCGAAATGCCCGAGGTAACCATTTCTTCCCCAAACTGTATATCAGGATCAAAGACTTCGTAAAAACTATCGTGTTCACCCAGCGATGAAAGCCACCGCTGAAGCAATAAATTATAATCAAACTCACTTATATATTTCTCCAACTCATCCTCAAGAACTTTTTCATTCTCAGGAAGCATGGTTGCTTTCAGATAAAGCAGAGGCAGAATTTTTCTCAGGTTCTGCAGATTCTGCATAGCTGGGAAATGATGAACCTTTTCTATCAGATTACAGTATTCGTTGGCCACAGTTACAAACTCTACCACGTTTTTGGAATAAACAACTGAATGTAAGTCCGAGTCACTCATAATCTTCTATATCTGAATCCCGATGCAAAAATAACAAAGTTTTTCTAGCATATAATATTATTTAATTCCATAGCTGGGTGTGATGCTCATATCAGAAGAATGAACAATTGCCTAACCCGCTATAGATTGGCAGTTTGGCATGATTTTGCCGGCGGAATAAATTAAACAGCAGGTGAAACTAATCCGGTAGAAATTTCACCTGAATCAACTTATTAGCCCTTTTTAGAATTATTTATTTGGGGCCTTTTTATATCTTCTTCGAAACTATAAAAATAGCCATTAAGTATCATATATAATCCATAGGAAATAGTCCCGATTGCCACAGCGATAAAAACCACATGCCCTATTGTACCAAAATCACCCAAAAAATCGAATGCAGAATCTGTATCACCTACTTCCTCAGGATCGGTTTTAATGGCAGCTGATATAAAAAAGTAACCGAGAACCAATAGTATAATTCCCCTGGCAATGTAACCGGCCCATGCAAAAATGTGTATAGCTGTTTCCATGCTTCGCGACATGGCATGAAATTTTAACCTTTTTTTATACGCTCCAACGGCAACATATTTAATCTGAATAAGACCTACAATTCCAATAACCACACCAACAAAACCTATCATCCACGTTCCTCCGGGCAAAGTAAGAACCTGAGCAACCATCATCTGCTGTTCATCTTCGCTGTTTCCCCCCTCACCGGTTAAAAGTATTTGTATTGCCGAATATCCAATCATTGCATAACCACCAGCGCTTAAGCCAATTCCTGCTCTTTTGGCAATTCCTCCCAGATCATTGCCAAAGTTATAGGGATCTGTAATCGATTCAAAAATCCTCCAGATGACATACCCTGCCATACCAGCAACAATTAAAACAATAATCAACCAACCCAGCGGTAGTTCAAGAAGAACACCAACAATACGCTCCTCATCTGCTTTGGCTACCAATATTCCCATAAATGAAAGGATTGCCATTACACCAACCAAAATATAAACTGCAGCTATAGAGTAACAGCCATATACTGCAAGTTTCTCAGCATAAGTTTTATATTCATTCATTTTGTTCTATCAATGAGTACACATTTATCAAATCATATCATTAAAAACCGGCTGATTTACTTAACAACACAAAATTTAAATTTCCTGTTCATACACATTTTTTACAATTGGTTTCTATACGAAATACAGGTAAATGTAAATTAGAAAAAATAAACGATGCATTTAGTGTCTGCAGAAATGTGGATTAGGGTTTTAATGTCATTGGGCATTTAAATTCATGTGCTACTCTAAACATCTTTCCCTATTTTTGCATGTGATTTCAAAACAGAACAATGCAGTATATATATCCGGATCATTTTGAAGAGAAAGTAGGCTTTGATCGCATTCGCACAATGTTGTTTAGCAAATGCCTGAGCACAATGGGAAAGGAATGGACAGAAGAAATGCATTTCGGAAAACAATTTGAAGTTATTGCCAGCCAGCTGGGAGAAGTAAATGAATTCGTACGAATTATACGTGAAGTTGAAAACTTTCCTGCCAGCCACTTTTACGATTTGCGCAGCGCTCTAAATAAAATAAAACTGGAAGGCCGCTTTCTGGAGCCGGAAGAATTGTTCGATTTGAAACGATCACTTGAATCGGTGCGTGCAATTGTGCAGTTTTTTAAGAAACAGGAGGATGATGTATTTGCTTTGCTAAAGAAAAAAACCGAACGTGTTCAGGTGTTCCCTTATATTTACGATAGAATTGATACAATCATTAATAAATTTGGTAAAATAAGAGACAATGCTTCACCTGAGCTGGCTCAAATCCGAAAAACCATCCTCTCATTGCAATCCAATATGTCGAGACGTTTGCATGCTATCCTGAAACAGGCGCAAAAGGATGGGCTTGTTGATGAAGATGCATCGGTTTCCATTCGCGATGGCAGGGCGGTTATTCCAATTCCTGCTTCACACAAGCGCAAAATCAAAGGCATCGTTTATGATGAATCGGGCACGGGTAAAACCTCCTATGTGGAACCCAACGAAATCGTGGAAATGAATAATGAAATCCGCGAACTGGAATATGCCGAGCGGCGTGAGGTCGTGCGTATACTTACTGCATTTTCTAACGACATTCGTCCCTACCTCCCTGATTTGCTTTACTCCTACGATTTCCTGGGAGAAATCGATTTCATTCGTTCCAAAGCTTTGTTGGCAGTGGAATTCAACGCTATCCTCCCCGAAATATACGACACACCGCTGGTTCAGTGGCAAAAGGCAGTGCATCCTTTATTGCAACAGGCGCTTAAGCGCGAAAATCGCAAAATAGTTCCGCTCAACATCCAACTCGATCGGGAGAACCAAATCCTGCTCATTTCTGGTCCCAATGCAGGCGGAAAATCGGTTTGCCTTAAAACAGTTGGATTGCTGCAGTACATGTTGCAATGCGGGCTGCTTATCCCGCTGGAGGAAGGGAGCAAAACCGGTATTTTTGATCAGATATTTATTGATATTGGTGATGAGCAGTCGCTGGAAAATGACCTAAGCACATACAGCTCTCACCTGATGAACATGAAGCATTTTGTAAAATTCAGCAATGAAAAAACACTTGTGCTCATCGATGAATTTGGCACCGGTACCGAGCCAATGCTGGGAGGCGCCATTGCTGAGGCCATTCTCGACAGCCTGAACCAGCAACGTGTTTTTGGTTTAATTACCACCCATTATACCAACCTGAAACATTTTGCCTCCTCTGCTCCGGGTATAGTAAATGGAGCCATGCTTTACGATGCGCAGAATATGAACCCGTTATTTCAGCTGGAAATTGGCAAGCCCGGAAGCTCTTTTGCTTTTGAAATTGCCCGTAAGATAGGTTTGCCCGAAGAAATCCTGGAAAAAGCCACTCAGAAGGTAGGTGTAAAACACATCGACTTTGACCGGAACCTGAGAAAAATTAATCGTGACCAAAGGTATTGGGAAATAAAAAGGCAGAAAATAAGAAAGGTAGAGAAATCGCTCGATGAAACGGCTGCCAGCTATCAATCGGAGCTGGAAGAAACAAAAAAGCTCCGAAAGGAAATCATGAAAAAAGCACGTGAAGATGCGGAGGCACTTTTAGCCGGTGTAAACAAGCGCATTGAAAATACAATTCTCGAAATTAAAAAAGCTGAAGCTGAAAAGGAGAAAACAAAACTTGCACGGCAGGGTCTGGAAGAATTAAAAAAAGAAGTTATAAAAGCCACCGGAGAAAACGACCAGCAGCTTGATAAAAAAATGGAAAAGCTTCGGCGGAGGGAAGAAAAACGTAACCAGCGACGACCAGATGAATCAAAAAAAGAAGTTCCCGGGAAACAATCCGAAAAAAAGAAAGAACTAAAGCCGGGCGATAAGGTACGTATAATAGGACAGAACACAATTGGAGAGCTCATTGAGTTTGGTGAGAAAAATGCTGTGGTGGCCTTCGGACAACTGATTACCACCATGCCTCGCGACCAGGTGGAACGGTTGAGTAACAATGAAGCAAAAAAAGCAGAAAAAACATACAGGAAAGGGGGTTCACAATTGTTGAATAACTATTCGGAAAGACGGCTAAGTTTTAAATCCGAAATAGATGTGCGGGGGCAACGAGCTGAAGAAGCCATTCCCAAAATCCAGGAGTTCATTGATGAAGCCATTATGTTTGAAGTAGCACAACTGCGCATCCTGCACGGAAAGGGACACGGCATTTTAAAGGAAACCATACGCAATTATCTGCGCACAGAACCTATGATACGTAGCTTTAAAGACGAGCATGTCGACTTTGGCGGTGCCGGTATTACGCTGGTAAACCTTGCCCTTTAGGAAAAATTAGGCTGAACTCCCAAATAAGCAGATTTCATTTTGCCGGAAACTGGATTTGTTTGTAACCCAGTTCAATGAACTGATCATCAACAGGCAAATAAAGCCTGATATAAACAGCATCGGGAAAAGCAGGAAAGTAAACTTTCCCCTTCATATTGTAATTGCTTTTAAGTGTTGTTTTGCGAATGGTTGAGGTTTCCCAGGCCTCTTTTACCTCATTAAGGCTTTGCACCTGGAAAGAGTTGTCTGCAGCATCATGGGCAGCCGTAGCCATCACATGATGTGTCAGGTGTGTGCGTAAATGATCATTGTGCGGATTATCATCAGAAACAACAGCAATCCCGGTTGCCACATCAACGGTAGCAGCAACCAGTCCTATTCCAATCTGATTCAATTCATGAGCATCATTTCGCGATATCTGCTTTTCAATTTCCAAAATCTCATTTTCAGGATCAACGGCGGCAACTCTTTGTTCAGTCAGAGGTTGCATTCTGCCATCGAGTGGCTGGATGAAAAAGTTAGCAGGATCAATTAATATCGGCAGGTTCGAACGGTTTGTTATGTTGAAATCAAACCAATATTGCCCCCCTGTCATTTGAGAGAAACCAACTTCATATATAACCCCGTCAATGGAATCGGAAATAAATTGTTGCCCATAAAGCCAGTTGACGTCTTCTTTTTCAGGCTGAAGCCTGATCACATTCTGGGGAGTAAAGCAGGATTGAAAAACAAACAGGCTCACTATAAATACAGCAGGAAAAGTAAATTTTATTTTCATGACTCCAAATTTTGATTTTCTGAAAGCAAAGCAAAATTCATGCCCTCAGCGTATACCGATTAAGCCAATGTTTAATAAAATTCTGTAGAATTACATGTTTTGAAACATAAAACGCTTCCCATCATACCAACTAACTACTGATTTATAGTTTCCAGATAAAGATCCTCTACCTGTTTCCTTGCCCATGGAGTGCGACGGAGAAATTTTAGACTTGAAATGATACTGGGGTCCTTACGAAAACAATTGATCCGGATGCGGTCACCCAGTTCCTCCCAGCCGTAATAACTCACCAGGTATACCACTATGGCTTCAAGGGTTTTTCCATGCAAGGGGTTATTTGGTTGTGACATTTTGGAATTCATTTATATTTTCAAACCTTCAAGCATTTGAATGTATCGCTTGATGCCTTCCAGTATTTCACTCTTATATATAAACTCATCTGCCGAATGCGAACGGGCAGAGTCTCCCGGTCCCATTTTCACAGAGGGGAAAGGCATTATTGCCTGGTCGGAGGTAGTTGGCGAACCATAAATTTTTATACCTAATTCCTCAGCCTTTCTGGCAAATGGATGATCGACACTGATACCTGAAGAATTTAACCTAAAGGATCGTGGTTTAACTTCCGACTCAATCATTTCAGTAATTATCCGGGCAGCCTCCTTATTCGGATAAAATTCATTTGTACGCACATCAACAACAAAATGGCATACGTCTGGTATCACATTGTGCTGTGTTCCTGCTTCAATCTGTGTAACCGTAATTTTCACTTCACCCAGAAGCTCCGACCTCCTCTTAAATTCATAGTCCCTCAGTTTCCGGATGTCATCAAAAGCTTTATAAAGTGCATTAACGCCATCGTTGCGGGCAGCATGCCCCGATTTACCATAGGCATAACAATCGAGTACGAGTAACCCTTTTTCAGCAATGGCAAGTTCCATACGGGTGGGCTCTCCAACAATAGCAAATGCCACAGGTGTAATTTCCGGCAACACAATTTCAAGCCCTTGCCTGCCTGAAATTTCTTCCTCGGAAGTTGCAGCAAAGACAAGATTCCATGGCAAATCCTCACGCTCGTAAAAATGGCTATATACAGCCAATAGCGACACCAATGGTCCCCCGGCATCATTACTGCCCAGACCATACAACTTATCCCCTTCTTCAAGCGGCGAAAATGGATCAAAGGTGTATCCTTTGGCCGGCTTCACCGTATCAATGTGCGAATTCAGCAAAAGTACGGGCTTGCCTTTTTTATAATGCTTATTAAGGGTCCAGGTATTGTTCTTTTTTGTTTTAAAGGGAATACCCTCCTGCATCAAAAATTGCCTTACAATTCCTGCTGCCTGCTCTTCCTCCTTACTGAAGGAAGGAGTTGATATTAATGATTTTAGCAGTCGTATATATTTATCCATTGCCTTTTTTTCGAAAGGTGCAAATGTGTAAAAAAAACCTGAATTAATACCTTCCGAATATGGAAATGAAGTTATTTTTCAATTTCGGCCAACAGAATCCCGTTTTTTAATTAAACCAATTCCCATAAACATAATGGCATGATCGAGAATTTTAATATCGGTATTTTTTTAGTAACTTGATAATCGGTTTTCCGCATGTCGTAGCGGAAATCAATTATCTACATTATTTTTAATTCAATTAAAAGATACGTAATATGAAACCAACAACAATAGGATTTATCGGCGGTGGAAGAATAACAAGGATTTTTCTTCAGGGATTTCAAAACAAATCGGTTGAATTTAAATCGATAAAGGTTTATGATCATAATCCCGACACAGTGGAAGCACTGAAAAATGAATTTCCGGAGGTTGAGCGTACAGAAAGCCCTGCCGAAGCTGCAAAGGCTGAGGTGGTGGTCATTGCGGTGCATCCCCCGGTGGTAATGGAAATACTTGAAAAAATTGCAGGCACGGTAAATGAAAAAACGTATGTGGTATCGCTGGCTCCAAAAATTACAATCGCACAGATTACAGATAAGCTAAAAATAGCCAATGTCGTAAGGATGATTCCAAATGCCACTTCATTCATTAACAGAGGTTATAATCCGGTGACATATCACGAGGCCATGTTAAAACAGGAGCAGAAGTTTATCAAAAAACTCTTCAGTCCCCTGGGTAGAACCTTCCGCACAGAAGAATATAAACTTGAGGGTTATGCTATTGTATCCGGAATGCTTCCCACCTATTTCTGGTTTCAATGGCAGGAACTTGAAAATATTGCCCAGCAAACGGGGTTATCGCCTGAAGAATCCCGGAAAGCTATACTTTCTACTTTGAAACGGGCTGCCGATCTCTATTTTAAATCAGGACTGACCCCCACAGAGGTGATGGACCTGATTCCGGTAAAACCCATCAGTGATAACGAAGAGGAAATTAAAAATACTCTGAACACTAAACTACTGGGGCTCTACAACAAAATAAAACCATAAGCTTTAGCTGCCAGGTTCCTGTTCAGGTCCTCCTGTATCGGGGCACCTTTTCTCTACGGCTTTTTTTCATATTCCCAGGTACCAGGTAGCTATTGAAAAATAAATAAATACTCCCGAGATATCGGCCAGCGAAGTAATAAGTGGTGCACTTGCCGTTGCAGGGTCAAGCTTCAGCAAGGTAAATACAAACGGAAGCGACAGGCCCAGAATACTGCCTATAAGCACAGTAAAGATCATTGATAATCCCACCACAACAATTATTTCCGGTGAACGAAAACTGGCTACTAGTCCCACTGCCAATGCCATGGTTATCCCAAGCATTAGGGCTACAAGCAATTCTTTACCCAAAAGCTTAAGCCAGTCGGAAAGTTCCACATCGCCTGTGGCCAATGCACGTATCATAAGAGTAGCTGATTGTGCCCCGGCATTCCCGCCGCTGCCAATGAGCAGGGGCAGAAAAAAAATGAGTGATACCATCGACTCAATAACATCTCCAAAATTGGCCAGTGCCGCTCCCGAAAATACATTCATAAATACCAGAACAACAAGCCACAGGATTCGCTTTCGATATAGAAGAGTAATCTTTGCCTTTAGCGGGTTAAAAATAAAATCCTGAATAGACCCGAATTTATGAAAGTCTTCTGTAGCTTCTTCTTCTTCCACATCCATTACATCGTCGAACGTTACGATTCCTAGAAGCACACCTTCTGAATTTATAACCGGCAGGGCGATCCGGTCATAGTCGTGAAACGCACTGATAGCCCGTTCCTGGTCGTCGAGCACGTTCAGCGAAACAAAACGATTATCCATCAGGTCGGCAATGGTCTGGTCAGGACGCGCCAGAAGTATCTCCCGCAACCTGATCTCATCGATAAGCTTCCAGCTTTTATCCACAACGTAAACTACGTTCAGTGTTTCCGAATCTTTGCCAAAGTGACGAATGTGGTCAAGTGCCTGTTCAATTGTCATTCCCGGTTTAACTGCAACATAATCGGGAGTCATCAATCGCCCGATACTGCTTTCCGGATAGCCCAGTAACTGGATGGATATGCGCCGTTCTTCCGGAGAAAGTAACTGGATGAGCCGCTGAGTCACCGGACCAGGCAATTCTTCAAACAGGGCGGTACGGTCATCAGGAGCCAGATCGTTCAGTAATTCAGCAAGCAGATGCTTCCTGTCGGCAAGGCCTTCCAGCAGTTCTTCCTGCTTGTCGTATTCCAGCCTGAAGAAGGTTTCCCTGGCTGTTTCACGCGGCAGGAGTCTGAACAGAATGATGTCGTCGCCTTCCCTCTTTAGGGCTTCTATTATTTCTGCTATATCGGCAGGGTCAAGCTTTTTTAGTTCCTCTCTTAAATTTTTCCATTCGCGCTGGTCTATCAACTCCTGGAATTCCTGTACCGGCACCATTACGTCTTCCATGTTCCAATTTCTTTCGGTTGTTAAGAATTAAAAATTAAAAGCGAGTCAAATCAATACATTTCAATGATTTGAACGGCAGAAGAAGTATGGATTTAGCTATAAGTGTGCCGACGAAGAAACAAAAGAGATAACGTAATGTGGGTAATCCGGATGGATGAATAAAGTTTAAACATGTTTTTGCCTCCTATTTTAATCTCTGGAGGCAACAGAAGAGCCTCCTAGTGATGATTTAGAATTAATTTATTTCTATGACACGGGCCTTCGTCCATGAGTTGTAACTTTTAAAATTTGCTGCACAAAGATATTGTTTTTTCTTTATGGCAAATAAGTCGTAATTGTTCCCTCGCCTGTTTTTTCTATTTTTGTGCCATCAAAAAACAAAACGGTAAAATCATCCGGAGATATTGTAAACTGAAAGGAATCTGCAAAACTTCGAACAAACACATAAATCCCAGACTGACTTGTAATAGAATGATGAATAAAACAGAAAAAATAGAGCGGGCGCATTTGAAGGAAGTAAAAGAGAGGTTAGGTAAAGCGCTTGATGAAATCGATAAAAAAGTTTCGGGTTACATCAGGGACCTGAAGGAGCAGAAAAACTATTTGTATGAAAACAAAACCGGCATGGACCGCCTTGAGAAAGTTGCAGTGCGTCAGTCGGTATCAGCCGCTGTTATGACAGGTGAAGTTGCACTGGAAAGAAAAAAAAGAATCCAGAAACTGTTGCAATCCCCCTACTTCGGCCGGTTCGATTTTATAGAAAACGGAACTGAACACGCTTTTTGTGTATATGTAGGGATTCATGCATACTTCGATGAGAATAAAAGGGAGAATCTTATCCACGACTGGCGGGCGCCTGTTTCCACCCTTTTTTATGATTTCGAAAATGGCCCTGCTCATTATGAAACTCCGGAAGGACAGGTTGAAGGGAACATTCTGCTGAAAAGGCAGTTCCGCATTCGCAGAGGAAAAATGGAATATATGCTGGAAAGTTCCCTTAATATCCACGATGATGTCTTGCAGAAGGAGCTAAGCAAATCGTCGGACGATAAAATGAATCACATTGTGGCAACCATTCAGCGCTACCAGAATGCCATAATCCGGAATGAAACTTCAAGAGAACTAATAATACAGGGAGTGGCCGGCTCAGGTAAAACCTCCATTGCACTTCACAGGATAGCTTTTTTGCTCTACCGTTTTAAAGAGGAGATTTCCTCAAAAGACCTCCTGATCCTTTCGCCCAATAAGGTATTTTCCGATTATATTTCGAACGTGCTACCGGAACTTGGTGAGGAGAACATTCCTGAAATGGGGATGGAAGAACTTGCCACCAAACTGCTGGAGGACAAGTATAAATTCCAGACCTTTTTCCAGCAGGTGACTGCCCTTCTTGAAAAGAAGGATGAAACACTGCCCGAACGGATCCGGTTTAAATCGGATTTTAAGTTTATTGCCAGACTAAATGATTACCTTACTTACATCGAAAACCACTATTTTAAAGCCGAAACACTGATGGTTAGCCGTTATCCCGTTCCTCATACTTATATCTCCGAGCGGTTTAAATCGTGGCATCGCCTCCCTATTTTTGCACGGTTCAACAAAATAGTAGAGGACATTGAGCGTGATTTGTTTTTTTACAACCAGTATGAAATTTCGGCGACACAGCGAAATATGCTGCGTAAATCGGTAAAAAACATGTTCCGGATTACAACCCTTCGTGCGTTGTACAAAGACTTCTTCCAATGGATGGAAATGCCCGGCATGCTGAAGATGGCTTCCGGCAGCACCTATGAACATGCCGATGTATTCCCGCTGATTTATTTGAAAAATAAATTGGAGGGCATCACTTCCTTCAGTAAGGTTAAACATCTGCTGGTAGATGAAATGCAGGATTATACCCCTGTTCAATATGCCGTACTGGCAAGATTGTTTACCTGTAAAAAAACGATATTGGGTGACGCCAGTCAGTCGGTTAACACCTTTAGCTCTTCTTCATCCGAAGAAATCGCAAAGGTATTTCCGGGCGCCGATATTATGAAGCTGAATAAAAGCTATCGTTCAACGTGGGAAATCGCCACATTCGCTCAAACCATAATTCCAAATGCCGAAATGGAAGCCATGGAACGACATGGTAAAGAACCTGAAATTATAGTATGCCGGAATAAAGCAGCAGAACTGGATACAATAAAACATCGTATCACTGAATACAAAAAATCAGATCATCATTCCATGGGTGTGATTTGTAAAACACAAAAGCTGGCGAAACATATATATGAAGACCTGGCGGTTGAATTTCCTGAAGCCGTTCTGCTTACTGAAGAGAGTGCTGCCTTTTCAACGGGCATTATTGTTTGTGCAGTATTTATGTCGAAAGGGCTCGAATTCGATGAAGTAGTAATTCCGGGCACAGATGCAAAAAATTACCACGAGCCGAACGACCGAAACCTCCTGTACATTGCCTGTACACGTGCCATGCACCGGCTGTACCTCACCTGTGTAAATAAAATTTCCCCATTTATTAATTTACCATGAATTGAATCGAATAGCAAATGCAATGTAGCCGGCCCCCATCAACTTCTAAGGCAACCGGCGCATAAACGGATCTCAGGTCGTATTTTCAACCGTTCGAACTGAATGGGTTTATGGCAATTGATGCATATGCCATAATCATTATCATATACTACCTGCGAAATCTTTTGGAGCTGATTGAGTCGCGATTGCAGGTTACGCATGCTTGCCTCAACAATGCTTTTGTTGTTAATGGCATCCATACGCGAAATACGCCCTATGGCACTGTCGGGCTCAACCGGTGCTGTAAATTCCTTAAGCTCTTCAACCTTCTGCGAAAGCTTTATAATGTCCTGGTTGATAATTTCAGCAAGTTCTTCTCTTTCTTCAATTGTCATTATTCGAAATAAGGAAAAAAATCAGCGTTATTCAAATTTAAGGAAAAAAGCTTCTTTGAAGCAGTCGGAATTAAATCACGATTTATCTATTATTTAATTTAATTGAGACTGTTATCTTTGTATAAACATGAATTAAATGAACAGGCAAAATCTTCCGGTAATTCTATCAGCACTATTGGTGGTGCTGCTGCTGATCGCGTACTTCCTGAAAGACAACCTGAATGAATTAATTTCGGAAAAGATGCAGGAATCGGCTGGAACAGAAATCGTGCTTACCGGGCAGCAGTGGGTCGATTCACTTTTCAACTACGCCCATAACGGGAAAGATTTCGAATATACCCTTATGCAGTTTAAATCGACCGGTTGTAACGTCTGCAAGCAAATGGAACCGGAAATTGAACAGATAAAAAACGATGCCAGCCACAAAGTAAATGTAGCTGTGCTGAATGTAATGAACCCCAACAGCCAGAACATGATGAGATATTTTGGCATTTCTGCTGTCCCAACTCATTTAATTCTTGACAACAATGGTAAGGAAATCTTCAGGAAATATGGTTTTATTTCTGCTGAGGAATTGGGTATGCATTATAAGAAATAATAAGGATATCAACCTTTAAACGTTCTCAAAAAAGCCCTCGGAATTTTTGATTCAAAATCCATTTTTTTACCAGATGCAGGATGCACGAATGATAGCTGTTGTGCGTGAAGACCAAGTCGTTTAATGGGATTGGATATTGCCCCGTATTTCTTGTCGCCAATAATGGGGTGTCCCATTTCCTGCATGTGAATTCGTATCTGGTTCTTCCGCCCGGTTTCAAGATTAACCTTCAGCATCGAAAAAGAGTCGCTTTCTCTAATTACCGAATAATGGGTAATTGCCTTCTGTCCGCTGTCGGGTGCAGCCGACGAATGCATCTTGAAAACTTTATCCTCCGAAAGATACGAAGTAATAGTTCCTTCCTGCTGCTCTACCCTACCCTCTACCACGGCAATATAGGTCCGTTCGAGAACAGTGTCGTTCCAGAATTCCTGAAGACGGTTTTTTATCTCTTCATTTTTGGCAAACAGCATCAGCCCTGAAGTCTCCCTGTCGAGCCGGTGCACAATGAAAATCTTGTTTTCACGGTCCTGCTTCTTCACATGCCTGCTCAATAAACTGTAGGCCGTAATCCGCTTTTCGCTTTCGGTTGCCATCGACAACAAACCTGCCGCCTTATCAATTACAATTAAATGCTGGTCTTCATACACTATTGTGTATTCCCTGAATTTCTGTTCCGCTGCTACACGATTACTGCCCACTTCAACTTTCTGACCAGGGGTAAGCGGATGGTTATACTGCGATACCTGCCTTCCGTCAACAAAAACCTGCTTGTGTGTCAACAGCGACTTGATATTGTTCCGGCTCTTGTGAGGCATCTGTTTTTCAAGAAATTCCATCAACATGCTTTTTTCGGCAACGGTAAAACCGGTACTTTTCTGATTTCCTCCGGGTGTTTTATGTGAGCTGCTGTTTTTACGATCCATTGAATTAAAAAATTGATTTCCTGATACAAAAGTAGTTCAATAATCGATGCAGTGAATAATTTGAAATTATTTCCCCTGCCATCCGGAAATATCAGGAAAAAAATTAATCCATTTCAGGAATCAATCGTTATAATTGTACTTTACCCTGAATAACCGGTAAAGCTTGCTCGCATGTATTAAAAAATTTCCAAAAGTCAGAATTCGCATAACAATGAATGAAAGAAAAAATGATAAAAACAACAGATATACCCACCCTGCAGGAATTCCATCTGGAAGGCGTAAAACATGTGTTGCCCGAAGATGCATGGGAAGCCATAAAAAATGATGTTGCAGTAATAATTGATGTCAGGGAAGACTATGAAACGGTCTCCTACATCGAAAATGCGCGATTCCACCCAATGGATCAGATCTTAAGCTGGCTGCCTGCTGTTCCAACCGACATACCGGTTATTATTTTGTGCAAAATGGGCATAAGAAGTGCACATGTTGCCCGGGTTCTTATGGAACAAGGCTTTTCAAACGCAGCTAATTTAGACGGGGGCTTTGAGGCATGGAAAACCAACGGATTGCCGTATAAAACAAGACTCAGACCCTAACAAGCAGGGAGGGACTCATGAGGATACTGTCTCAAGTACCTGTTACCAGTTTAGTGTTAACTTACAGTAATCCTGATGGTAATCTTATTTAAATTCTTTACTTTGCAAACCAAAAGCAGTTGCTGTATGTTTGATTTATTAATAAAAGACAGATTAGTAGATAATTGGCAGTATATGCTTTAAATATATGTTTTCGTTGAAATCATAAATTAATAAAATGAAGAATAGAATGAATTGGAAAAACAAACTTTGCTATAGTTTTATCGCAATGGGTTTAATGTTATTTATCGGACTGAATTCCTGTGCTCCTTCGAAAAACGACTCAAAACAGGTACCACCTGAGCCGGTCCAACAACAAAACCAGATTCAGGATAATAATGTCAATACAAAAGCTGCTTCACCTGCAACCAATGAAAATACAGGGCAGACTCAAAACGACAACAACAATGGGGTGATGTTGAATCCCCCCCACGGACAACCAGGGCACCGCTGTGAAATTCCGGTGGGAGCTCCGTTAAGCACCCCGGCAGCCAATACTATTCAGCAACCTGCTACAGTTGCACCAGCAGCTACTGCACCAACAATAAGCAATAATTCAATGTCTCCAACCATAGAAAATGCCAATCGTATAAATCCTTCTCAAAGACCAAGTACGGCAGCACCTGAAACCGGACCTAAGCCAGCCAACAATCCTCCGCATGGACAACCATGGCACCGGTGCGATATTGCTGTTGGAAGTCCGCTTCCATAAAAGAAAAAATTTTTCCTCACATATAAGTATTTCACCTGACTAACGATGCAGGCAGCAGAATTTTTTCTGTTGCCTATTGTCGTTTTCCAATAATGCAAAACGCCATAATGTGTTAAATTTAACCAGATGGTTAAACTTTTTGCCTAAAATATTTGGCCAATAAAAGAAAACTATTTAATTTTGACCAACTGGTTAAACAATATAGTTAAAATTTATTTGCCATGAATGAAGCAAAGAAAGACAATACCGAAGAGAAAATACTTAATGCAGCCCAGACAGTTTTCACACAAAAAGGCATGGACGGCACACGGATGCAGGAAATAGCAGATGAAGCCGGCATTAACAAGGCATTGCTGCACTATTACTTCCGAAGCAAGCAGAAGCTTTTTGAAGCGATCTTCAGCAAAGTGTTCAGCCAGATTTTTCCCGACATTAAAAGCCTCATTTATTCGGAAAAACCCATTGATGAAAAGTTGGGTGTTTTTATTGAAAAATACATCGACCTGCTGATGAGGAATCCTTTTCTTCCCACTTTTATCCTGAAAGAAGTTAATCGTGATCCTGAGTTTTTGGCCTCTGTAATTAAAAAGCAGGGCATTAATCCTGCCGACATCCTGCAGTTACTTGAAAAGGAAATGGAGAAAGGGCAAATCCGGAAAATGGATCCCCGCGATCTGATGATAAACATTCTTAGCCTGAGCATTTTCCCATTTGCCTCCAGGCCGCTCATGCAAATCATGTTCTTCAGCAACGATAAAAAAGCATATAAAGAGTTCCTGGTACAAAGAAAGGAAACGGTCAAATCGTTTGTATTAAACTCAATTCTGTTAAAATGAAACATACACTATTCATATTGCTTTGCCTGTTGCCCTTTCGGATGCTTTATGCACAGGATGAAGTTTTACTCGACAGCTGTTATGCATGGGCAAGAGATAATTATCCGAATCTGAAGCAGGCTGGTATTTGGACAGAGATTACAACACTGCAAAAGGAAAATATTCAAACAAATTCGCTGCCCCAGGTAACTTTAAACGGACAGGCTACTTATCAGTCGGATGTGACGGGCATCGACATACCCCTGCCCAATATTTCAGTTCCCAGGCCCTCAAAAGATCAATATAAAGCTTATGCCGAAATTCGCCAGTCGATTTGGGACGGAGGGATGTCGGCAGCCAATGCCAGGCTGGAGGACGCCCTTTTGCAAAATCACCTCAATGAGCTGGAAGTGGAGCTCTACAAGCTGAACCAACAGGTGGCCCAGGCTTTCTTCACGGTATTGATTTCCAATAAACAAAACGAAGTACTGGAAGCACAGAAAACTGTTCTGGAAGAACGGCTAAAAGCCACCCAATCAGCTGTCCGGCATGGCACTGCTGAAAAAACTTCGGGATTGCTTATACGGGCTGAAATCCTGAACCTAAAACAAACCGAAGTACAGCAAAAATCGGTTAAATCTGCTGCCATCGGGATGCTTTCTGTACTCACCGGAAGGACTATCAACAGCGATTCAAAATTTAATTTCAGTGAACCACAGCCATATGAAGTCGGATCTGTTTCACGACCGGAAAGACATTTATTCGAAAGTCAACGCCAGCAGATGGAAGATCAGATGAGCCTCCTTGATAAAAACCGTAACCCGAAAGTATTTGGATTTGGGCAGGCAGGATATGGTAAGCCGGGATTAAACATGCTCAGCGATCAGTTCGACACGTATTACCTGGTGGGAGCCGGCCTGTCATGGAATCCGTTCGACTGGAAAAAAACCACACGAAAGAAACAGGTATTGCAGCTTCAACAGGAAAGGATAAATGTACAGGAGCAAACTTTTCTTCAAAGTATTAACCTGTTACTTGCACGAAAACAGGAAGAGTTAAACAAACTTGAAGAAATGCTCGAAGCCGATAAAGAAATGGTAGCCATCCGAAGTGAAATTACAGCAGCTGCCACTTCAAAACTGGAGAATGAAACCCTTACTACATCGGAATACATAAGGGAAGTGCAGGCTGAAACCATAGCAAAACTAAATTATGAACTGCATAAAATACAGCTAAATGAAGCCCGCGAGGATTTTCACCTCATAAAGGGGAAAGAGTGATAGTTTTTGCTACTCTCCCCAAAAATTTGGGAGCGGGCATAATTTATTATCAGACAGATAAAAGAAAATACCAGATTGAAAGTGACACGATTAAATTAGCAGATTATGAAGTACAAAATCATCATTATCCTTATAGCCATCCTGGCTGGCGGGTGCAACAATGAAACCGGAGAATCGGATGCATATGGAATATTTGAAACCGAGGCCGTGATAGTTGCTGCCGAGGCGCAGGGGAAAGTCCTGCAGTTGAATGTTGAACGAGGCAAAATAACAGAAGCAGGAACTCTGGCTGCATTAATTGATACTGCACAAATCAAATTAAACCTTGAACAGATTGAAGCACAGAAAGCAGCAGTAAGAGCAGGAAGAAACTCTGTGGAAGCCCAGGTAGCTGTTTTTGAAGAGCAGAAAAACAATTTGCTTACCAATAAAAAGCGACTGGAGGCAATGCTTAAAGACGGTGCCGCCACGCAAAAACAATTGGATGATCTGACGGGTGAGATGAATGTTTTGGACAGACAGATTGCCAGCGTGAAGACACAGTTTACCAGGATTAACAGTGAGCTGGCGGTTCTTGAGGCACAACAAGCTGCTGCTTTAGACAAATTACAGCGTTGTAGGGTGACATCACCGGTTACAGGGATTGTTCTCGAAACGTATATTGAAGAGGGTGAACTGGCAACACCAGGAAAACCAATATTCAAAATAGCGGATATTGATGAACTTACCCTAAAGGTTTATGTCAGCGGGGCACAATTGCCTCATTTGAAATTAGGACAGGAAGTGCGGGTTTTGGTTGACGAATCGGAGACCGAAAATCAATCTTTCAACGGAACTGTCACATGGATTTCACCTGAAGCTGAGTTTACACCAAAGATTATTCAAACCAAGGAAGAGCGCGTGAAACTGGTTTATGCCGTTAAAGTGGCAGTTAAAAACAACGGCACCCTGAAGATTGGCATGCCGGGGGAAATTAAGTGGCAATAGATAGCAACAGTTGGCAGTTTGCAAATGGCAGCAGACAATTATAATTATAGGAAATGTAAACAGTAAAAAGTGAACGGTAAACAGTTTATTTAACTGACAATATTTTTTAATCGATGACTTTAATGATTTAGCAGCCATTAAATATTGTAAGACGAATCCAGGTGCAGAAACCGAAATGATTGAAGTTTGCCATAGCTGCTGCTGGTCTTAAAAGTGAAGTGAACTGTACTGGTTGCGATAGGTTACAGACATTAGTTAAAACTCCTTCATTTTCAAAGCTAATAGTTTAAAGGTACATGATAAAAATTAATAACATATCAAAGTCCTACAAGGCGACACAGGCACTTAAGGAGATCTCTCTTGAGATTCAAAAAGGTGAACTGCATGGTCTGATTGGGCCCGATGGAGCGGGGAAAACCACGCTGATGCGAATCCTTATGACCCTTCTCCTTCCCGACTCGGGGAATGCTCAGATGGGCGGGCTGGATGTGGTTAAAGAGTACAGGAAAATACGCCGGAAAACCGGTTATATGCCCGGCCGTTTTTCTCTCTACCAGGATTTAAGTGTAGAGGAAAACCTTCGATTTTTTGCCTCTGTATTTGGAACTACTTTGGAAGAAAATTATGATCTGATCCGAGAAATCTACCACCAGATTGAACCCTTCAAAAAACGACGTGCGGGCGATCTTTCAGGCGGCATGAAACAGAAGCTGGCCTTGTCGTGTGCGTTGATTCACCGACCTCAAATACTAATACTCGACGAGCCAACCACGGGCGTAGATGCCGTTTCGCGACAGGAATTCTGGGAAATGCTGAAAAAACTGCAGGAAAAAGAAATTACAATTCTGGTTTCCACGCCTTATATGGACGAAGCCAATCTGTGCGACCGGGTAGCTTTAATCCAAAACGGACAGTTACTTGAGGTAGATTCACCGTCAAATATCACCTCCAGGTTTCCGGGAAAAATTATAAAAGTAAGGTCGGATAATATGCATAGGCTGATCGCAGACCTTCGAAGGTTTAAAAAGGCTGAATCGGCTTTTGCTTTCGGGCAGTATGTGCATTTCACCGGGACTGATAATAAGGTTGAACCATCTGAACTGGAAATCTACCTGGCAGGCTGCAACCATGAAAATATAGAGGCAGAATATATTGAACCAGATATAGAGGATGTATTTATGAAACTGATGAGCACTGACAAAGAAAAAGTTGTAGGTGAAGGCGAACGCCAGGAGAAAGAATAAAGAACCAGGTGAAGGGATTGCGAAAAAAAAAAGCTAAAAGAAGCGGCCATTCTGCAATACCCAGATTATTAGTGTGAACTAAAAGGAAAATAAAAGATGGAAAAAATAATCGAAGTTAATGATATGGTTAAACAGTTTGGCTCATTTATCGCCAACGACCACCTTACATTCGATGTTTACAAGGGTGAGATTTTCGGGTTCCTGGGAGCCAATGGTGCTGGAAAAACAACGGCTATACGTATTTTATGCGGTCTTTCGGCCCCTACCTCAGGTGATGTAAAAGTAGCAGGTTTTGATATTTACAGGGAAACAGAGAAAGTAAAAAAGAACATTGGATACATGAGCCAGAAGTTTTCACTTTATGAGGATTTAACTGTTTCTGAAAACATCCGCTTTTATGGCGGTATATATGGCATTCCTAAAAAGGAACGAAAAAAAAAGGAAACCGAACTTCTGCAAAAGCTGGAAATGGAAGAAGCCCGGGATAAACTGATAGTGGGGCTCCCATTGGGTTGGAAACAAAAGTTAGCTTTCTCGGTGGCAATTCTTCACCAGCCTAAAATAGTGTTCCTCGATGAACCTACCGGAGGTGTAGACCCCATTACCCGGCGCCGTTTCTGGGACTTGATTTATGAAGCTTCGGCCGACGGAATCACCGTTTTTGTCACCACCCATTACATGGATGAGGCCGAATACTGTAACCGGGTATCAATAATGGATGAAGGCAAAATTGAGGCCCTCGATACCCCTGCAGCATTGAAACAAACTTACAATTCTGCAAATATGGATGAGGTATTTATACAAATTGCACGAAAGCCTGAAGCGAAAAAGCAATGAAGCAACTCAAATCGTTCATAAAAAAAGAATTCTATCACATCTTCAGGGATGTGCGGACCATGCTTATACTTTTTGGTATTCCAATTACCCAACTCCTGATATTTGGTACGGTAATTAAAAACGAAATCAGTAATGTCCCTGTTGCCATTTATGACCAGTCGAAGGATGATGTGAGCCTGGAGCTGAGTGCCAAAATCCTTTCTTCAGGTTATTTCCAGCTGAACGAAAACCTTGGAAGCATTGCCGGTATCGACGAAATATTCAGGGAAGGCACTGTTAAGCAGGTTATCATTTTTGAAAACGATTTCGGGGAAAAGCTTCAAAGGGAAGGTGTTGCGAATGTGCAGCTCATTGCCGATGCGTCCGACCCCAATATGGCCCGGCTGGTTACTTCCTATACAACAGGCATTATTAACGATTACATAACGAAAATGCATCCCAACCTTCAAATGCCATTGCGGATAAAGCCTGAAGTGAGAATGTACTTTAACGAGGAAATGAAAAGCGCCTACCAGTTTGTACCCGGCACAATGGCCCTCATATTGATGCTTGTATCAGCCCTGATGACTTCCATTTCAATCACCCGTGAAAAGGAAACCGGAACAATGGAAGTATTGCTTGCCTCTCCCCTGAGGCCGGTGCAGATTATTGTGGGAAAGGTATTGCCTTACCTGCTGCTTTCAGTAGCCAATGCATTTGTAATTGTTTTTATAGGCAGGCTGGTGTTTGGAGTGCCTGTTGCCGGTAGTTTTATACTACTGATGCTTGAAACAATATTATTTATAACGATGGCACTTTGCCTGGGAATACTCATCTCTACAATCGCAAAAACACAGTTGGTAGCTATGTTTATTTCCCTGATTGCGCTGATGTTGCCCACTATTATATTGTCAGGCTTTATTTTTCCAATCGAAAACATGCCCACAGTGCTGCAATGGTTCAGTCACATCATGCCTGCAAGGTATTTTATTACAATCATCCGTGCAATTATGCTCAAAGGTGTGGGCATACTGTTTATCTGGAAAGAAACCTTAATTCTGCTGGGGATGACCCTGCTATTTATCTCAATAAGTGTGAAAAAGTTTAAGGTGAGACTGGAATAAATAGCTGCAAGAATTTAGCTTCAAGCTGCAAGCTAGAGAAAAAGATAAAAGGCTGTAATCGATTGCCAGTAAGATACAAGAATGAATATAAAAAGATAAAAATTAAAAAACAACTCAAATTTATTAATTATGAAAGTTTTTAAAAACTTAAAAATTTGGCGACAAGGAATTAGTATTGTATTAGATGTATATAATGCATCAAAAAAGTTTCCCCCGGAAGAGCTTTATGGTTTAACAAGCCAAATAAGACGATCTGCTGTCTCAATACCATCAAATATTGCTGAAGGTTCCGGAAAAAATTCAGATAAAGATTTTAGTCGCTTTCTTGATATAGCATTAGGATCTTCTTTTGAATTGGAGACTCAAATTATTATTGCTCAGAAACTGAATTTTCTTAAGGATCAGGATTTCACTGATCTGACTGATAAAGTTATTGAAGAACAAAAAATGATTTCTGGGTTACAAAAAAGAATTAAATGAATAAAAGGTCAATAATTACAATCTGCAAGCAACCTCCATCCTGATAGCCATCTTGCAGCTTGCAGCTATTTCCTTGAAGCATATCAATGAAAACAATCCGATACATATTACAGAAAGAGTTCCTGCAGATTTTCAGGAATAAGACGCTGCTTCCAATGATTTTTTGGGTGCCGCTGATGCAGATGATTATCCTTGTTTTTGCCGCCACCTATGACATGAAAAAAATAGACATGGCGGTGGTTGATAACGATCTGTCGGAAACCTCGCGCCAGTTGATAGCAAAATTTGATGCAATTCCATTCTACAATGTTGAACATGCTTTTCTGGAAGTTTCTTCAGGAGAAGAACTCCTGCTAAGTGGTTCCACTGACCTGGTACTCGTAATACCTTCCGGCATGGAGAAAAAGCTTATAAGGGAAAATGAAGCCGGATTGCAGCTCCTTGTAAACGCAATTGAAAGCAATTCTGCCCAGCTGATTTACTCCTATTCATCAAAAATAATCAGCGATTTCAACAGGAAGCTGATTGCAGAACAAATGGGAATGCCAGCTTTTGATCCCCCTGCCCGGGTCAACATTTCCGAAAGCTACTGGTACAATGAGAAGCTGGATTATAAATGGTACATGGCACCGGGTATTCTGTCGGTACTGGTAACCATTATTGGAATGTTTATGTCGGGAATGAACCTTGTCCGTGAAAAGGAACTTGGAAACATTGAACAACTGAATGTCACCCCTATAAAAAAACACCAGCTTATAATTGGTAAACTGGTACCATTCTGGATAATAGCCTTGTTTGAACTGGCATTCGGATTAATCATTGCACGGGTAGTTTTCAAATTACCGGTTGAGGGAAGTATGGTTGTGTTGTTTGGTATGGCAGGGCTTTACCTTTTTAGTGTTTTGGGGTTAGGCTTGTTTATATCAACCGTTACCCATACCCAGCAGCAGGTAATGTTTATGAATTTCTTCTTTATGCTTATTTTTATCCTTATGGGAGGTATCTTCACTCCTGTGGAAAGTATGCCTGAATGGGCGCAAACCATCAATCATATAAATCCTGTATATTATTTCATGCGCATAATGCGACAGGTTACACTGAAAGGCTCAGGCATATTCGATATGATGGATGAAATAGCGGGGCTGTCAGTTTTGGGTATTACATTTTTAAGCCTGGCTATCTGGCGTTATCGAAAAACAAATTAGTACGGGTTTCATTTTTTTCATCAGAAACCTAATCATCCGACATATTACTCAGATGCAGTTCCATTGATTTTACTGAGATCTGTATTTCCCGCAAGGATACAGCAAGGGATATACAAAGAAGGATCAGTGCAACACCAAATATATAAGCTGCAATAAGTTTTGAACCAATAAAAATCATAAACATAGTTACAACACACAGAAACAAGCTCACTACTCCAAATATTTGCATGGTACGGATAAGATATAACCGCCTTCTCAGGTTTTCAATCTGACCCTTCAGCACACTTGTAGGGTTCTCCTTGTATTGTTTATACAGGTTTCTGATAACTGCAGTATAGGCGACAAATCGATTGGTATAGGCAAGCAGAATTAAAGATATCGCTGAAAACAATAATGCGGGAGTGGTTAAAGTAAAGGCTTCATCCATATTCGTTTATTTTACCTTTATTAAAAGCACAAAAAGACTGTCTGCATTTTGTAATGCCAGTGGCAATAATATACCGGCTACTTCATGTATTTGTTAAATTCACGATAGTCTTTGATGACTTTTACATTCCTTGGAACAGCAGGTTGGTGCATCTGCAATTGCCAGCCTGTAATGAAAATCTTCTGATTGCTAAACAGTTCTTTCAGCGATTCAAGGTAACTTTCCAGATCTTCTTTTGAAATGGAATTAATAAAAGCTGTAAATACAAAATCAACTTTAACCTGCTTTTGAATCTTAACCAAATCATCCCATGGAACAAATTGCCCCAGGTAAATTACATGATAACCCATTTTCTGAGCCATGTAATGGTAAAACAAGAGGCTTAATTCGTGCAGCTCTTTTTCGGGAAGAAAGAAAAGAATGCTTTGATTTTTTTCATTGTTAATACCAAGTTTATCGATCTCCGTGATCATCTTTTGACGGAAAAGATTGG
This sequence comes from Mariniphaga sp., assembly GCA_024636975.1. Taxonomy (GTDB): domain Bacteria; phylum Bacteroidota; class Bacteroidia; order Bacteroidales; family Prolixibacteraceae; genus Mariniphaga. Next base: position 32,626 of record JAGXGA010000042.1, on the reverse strand, counting down.
TAACATAATGTTCCTGTGCCGGAAATATTGACCCTACCTGCCAGTATATTCCAACCTTAACGAAGAATTCAAAGAAAATTTTTGTGGTCGCTTCTTCCAAACCCTTCTCGTCAATAATTTCACTGGTGAGGTTATAAAAACTCACATTATCGAAGTTAATCATGTAAAGAATGAGCCTGTCAATGTAGTCGGATTCCGATGTTTTTCTCTGGGAAATATCAAGTACAGTTTTGTTAATTGATTCATTATCCCATTTGGCCACCTTAGAGATTTTATATCCATTACGTACAAGAAGTGATACATTCAGCATCCTGCGCAGATCCTGATCGTTATAATAGCGGATGTTTGTATCGGTACGATCTGGTTCAAGCAGATTGTATCTTTTTTCCCATATACGTATTGTGTGTGCTTTTATTCCTGATAAAACTTCAAGATCCTTTATAGAATAGCCCGTATCTTTCATTACCTCACGATTTATTATTCATAGTTAAAAAAACATTACCTAAAAACATACAGGAGAACACTTTTGTTTAAAGTTAAAAAATAAAATTCTAAACAAATTAAAAATTATATGAAAAAAACAGGTCAAATAATGTTTTTGAACTTTTCAAATGCATCTTCCCAACCCGGGTTGGCAGCGGGTTGGTAGGTTTTTACTTCAAAAGAATCTCTTACTATTTGTCTTATTTCAGTCAGCGAGTCAACCACTCCCAGGGCTTTGGCCTGCATAAGCAGATTGCCGATAGCGGTAGCCTCCGTTGGACCTGACACCACAGGGATATTGGTTGCATCTGCTGTTAGTTGATTCAGCATTACATTATTGGCTCCACCACCTATAATATGAATCTTTTCAATTTTCCTGCCGGTTACATCTTCAATTTGTTTAAGTGTATATTTATATTTTAACACAAGGCTATCATATATGCACCGGGCAATTTCCCCTTTACTTTCAGGAACAGGCTGATGGCTGTTCCTGCAAAACTCCTGTATGGCAACAGACATATTTTCAGGGTTCAGAAAGCTGGGTGAATCAGGGTTAATGAAACATTTAAAAGGTTTGGCAGCATTGCTTAAATCAACTATTTGCTGCCACGACAATTTCTCTTCATGATCCCAGATGCGTTTGCACTCCTGGATGAGCCACATACCCATTATGTTTTTAAGGAAACGGGTAGTTAACTCTGCCCCACCCTCATTCGTGAAATTCATTTCCAATGATTTTTCCGACACTACCGGTGCGGCTGTTTCAATTCCTAGCAGCGACCAGGTGCCCGAACTAAGGTACGCCCAGTTTTCGCCTTCTGAAGGAACTGACACAACAGCAGATGCCGTATCGTGCGATGCAACAGCAATACAAGGAATGTTTCCACAGCCGGTTTGTTCATCTATCTCTGGCAATACAGTCCCCAAAACTGTTCCGGGCAGAACAATATCCCCCATAAGTTTTCCAGGAATGCCTGCCGCTTCAATCAATTTGTATTCCCACTCGGGCTTCCCTGGTTTCAAAAGCTGAGAAGTGCTTGCAATGGTATACTCATTTTTCTTTACACCGGTATACAGGTAGTTAAGCACATCGGGTGTAAATAATAAATCCTCAGCAACCCGTAAGGCAGGGTCTTTTTGAAGTACAGAAGAAAATAGCTGAAATAAAGTATTGAACTGCATAAACTGGATCCCCGAAATAAGATAGGTATCTTTTTTGGGCATAATCCTAAAAAAATCTTCCATAGCATTGTCTGTCCGGTGATCCCGGTAAGCATAAGGCAAACCCGTCAGCCTTCCGTCGGGCATTACCAGTGCATAATCTACTCCCCAGGTATCAATACCTATCGACTGAGGCCGGATATTTAACCCGGAGATGCATTTTTTTAATCCTGTCTTCAGTTCTTCAAATAAACTGTAAATATTCCAGTAATAACTGCCATGGATCCGGGTCATCCTGTTTTCAAACCGATGCACTTCGGTGAGTTTTAACCGTTTATTTTCAAGAGTACCTAACATTGCTCTTCCACTGGAGGCTCCCAAATCAAAAGCCAAAAAATGATGCTTTTTCATTTTATTTACATTTCAAGTAATTTATCAAAATAAAATTCCTCAGTTGGAATTACTATCCTGCTCTGTAATGGTTAAATACAAACTTAATAAACTCATACCTGTTATGAGCATAATATTCTTGCTAACTACCCTTGTATTTCTCAAAATTTTAGTCGAATTTTGTTTAGATACTTAGAGTTCAAACATAATAAAAACTACATTATGAAAGCGATGATCAAAATTACACTATTGGTATTCTTCTCCATTCTTATGATACAACCAGCTCATAGTCAGCGATTACTTAGAAAACTTCAGAATAAAGTTCAGGAAAGAGTTGAAGAAAAAGTGGAAGAGCGTGCTGAAAGAAAAGTAGATGAAGCAATCGATAACCAGCTCGATAAAATAGAAGAATCACTTGAAGGTAATGAAAGCGGCAGTGCGGGTTCTTCAACTACCAGTGAGGAAAAGGATCTTCAACGGCAGGCAAGAATGCAGAACCTGCTTAAAGGAATAGGAATGTCAGGGGAGCCTGTTCCGGTAGCCGACAGCTACAGTTTCAACCATCTTATTCAAATGCACATCGAATCATTCGATAAAAAGGGCAAAAAGGAAAGCGAAGGTGAGTTTATAACCCATTTGAATCCTGAATCGAAAAGCATGGCCTATCAGATGGTATCGGGAGATATGGGAGACCCCGGTCAGGGATTATTCATTATTGATGCCGAGAACGGAGCAACAATCATTTTAAGTGAAGAAAACGGTGAAAAAACAGGACTTGTATATGGTATGGGGGCATTCTTTTCATCTATTGGTGAAGCTTATGAGGAAGAAGCAATAGAGGAATCTCCGGAAGCCTACCTGCTTAATCCGAATGTATCGAAAACCGGCCGCACAAAAACAATTGCAGGATACAAATGCGAAGAATATAAATACAATGATGAAGAATCGGAATCAGAAGTATGGATTACTACTGACCTTAAAATGAACACGCAGGATTTTTTTAGCACACTTTTCAAAACCAGCCTTTACTCGCATGGAATCCCCTGGGGATACATGATGGAGGCCACTACAATTGATAAGGAAACGGGCGAGAAATCATTCATGCAGGTTAATCGCGTTGATGAAAATTCCAATACCCATTTTAGTATGGCCGACTACAAAGTAACAAATCTGGGGTCATTCCAAATGCAGGCCGGTGAAGAAAACTAACTTTTTGAGCCAAACTTAAAGAAAAAGTTTTTCAGGATAATCCCTCGCAAAAAAAGCTGCAATGCCCAAAAGTAAAGGTATTTGGAAAAAACTTTTATACTGATTCTTTGTTTATTTCTATCGTTATAAATCACGATTTTCTTAACAACTTAAAATTCAAAAGTATGAAAAATTTTACCTTTCTTTCACTCATTCTTTTAGTTGCCATGGTGGCAAGCGGACAGGAAATCAATAACCTGCAGCAAAAAATTAACAAATTACAGGAGAGCTATTCCCGATTCACCCAACAAACAAAACATTTCTCAAAAGCTGGTTTTCAAATTGCTCCAGTGAATTATAAAAATGTATTGTTAAAAAATGCACTTGCCGAACAAAAACTCGACAGTGTTATTTACCAGGAATTTACTTTAGAAAATGAGACCTGGATTAATTTGTGGAAAGATGAATACCAATATAATTCTGAAATGAAAAACACAGCCTGGGTTGAAAAGGAGTGGAATACTACTACCAGTGCATGGGAAGATATAGAAAAAGTTGAACTTGATTTCACTGATGATGGAAAGGTGAACGCAATGAATATCTATACTCAGGATGAAACAACAGGTGAACTGATCTATTTAAACAGAACTGTTGCCCATTATAATCCGGCAGGTCGTCTCGATTCCGTTTTGCATTATGAAGCAGTAATTTCAGTTGACTGGAAACCTATAGGAAAACAAGTCTACCATTACAATGAGTCAGGTCAAGTGGTACAAATGGATTTCGAATCCCTTGAAGAGGATGAAGGTGAGGAATATTTGCAAACAATGCGTTTTGTGTATACCTACAACGATGCCGGACAAATGGAAACATCCAGCATGTTTTTCATCGACGGTGAAATGGAGGTTCTCTTTTCAGAAACCGAATTTTTCTATGATGATTCAGGCAGATTGATTGCAAGTGAGGATACAGGACTGAATCTTTTCACATTTATGGTAGAACTCAGTTCCCGTACTGACTATGAATACAATTCAACTGGTGATGTGTCGGTAGAAACTTACTCATACTGGGACCCGGAAACAGAGGAATGGATTGAAGAACAAAAATTTGAATATACTTACAGCAACACCAGTTTTTCAGAGGTTATTTTCCCTTCTTATCTGCAATTTTGGGGGGTTAATGAAGAAACAAATAATTTTAATTATGCCGTTACCGAAATTGTTACCTCTTCAAATCTGGTAGGTGAATGGAGCCTCACCGACAGAACGATGTTTTACTATTCCGAAGGAACTGCAACAAGCACCAGGGATTTAACAAAAGCTCAGGTTTCTGTATATCCAAATCCTGCTTCAGATAACATTACCCTAAAATGGCATGGATATGATATACTTTCACTTGAAGTATTTCATATGACAGGAGCTAAAGTTATGGAAAAACAAATTTCTTCTGGTATGGATATCCCAGTTTCAACATTAACCAACGGGATGTATATTCTGAAATTATTAAATGATAATCAGACGATCTATTCAGGAAAGTTGATAAAAAGATAAAAGAAATAGTAAAGCAGTAGTAAAGGATGACATTCTTCTAAGGGTGTCATCCTTTTTTATTTGCGAACGAAAGTTTTTATTATTCTGGGCCATTAACTATTTTTCTTTGTGCTATTTGAACCTATCCTTATTAAATTGTATTATGGTTCAAACACATAAAAATTTTATACCATGAGAACACACATGAATAAGTTATTATTTTTTGCATTTATATTTCTAAGCTCCATAGCAGCATATGGACAAGACGGAGCCATATTGGTTAACCGTGCAACAGGCAGTTTTTTATTGCCATTGCAGCAGGAATAATTCTTGCATTTGCTTTCCAGTTTTTACTTGCCAACCTGGCTGTGGCACTGGGCATTTCTGCTATTGGTGACATTAGTGAAATGGGGCATAAAAACAAGAAGTCGGACTCTGGTTCACCCTCTTCAGATGAAAAAGATTCAACTCCCACAGGAGTGAAAATATCGACCGCGGCAGGCGTGTTTATGCTGGTGGCATTATCGGTTTCATTGTTTTTTGCCAGCCTGATTGCAGTAAAACTAAGTCTGATTTCCAGTAACCTTATTGGGTTCACATTAGGAATGGTGATTTGGGCAGGTACACTCCTGCTTGCAGTTTATTTTGATTCGAAACTAATCAGCGCATTAACAGGAACAATCTTTGGGGCGATAAAAGATACGCTTTCAGCAGGCGCTTCAACTGTTGGAAATATTTTTAGCCAAAGCGAAAAGGGCCAGGCGAAAACTACGGCACAGGAAACCGTAAAAGCCAAGGCAGAATCAGCCATCCAGAACTGGTTTGACCGAATGGACCAACCCGAACTGGAATATGATCGACTGAGACAGGATGTGGAACATATGATGGACGATCCAAAAGCCGCCCCCGGCATATTGAGAAACCGTTTGAGAAACCTTGACCGCGAATCGCTGATTGCACTTTTAAGCAATAACAAAAGAATTACACATGAACAGGCAGAAAAAGCGGTTACTAAAATTGAGGAAGCAAGAGATTCTGTTATCAGTAAAACCGAGGAGATTGAACGGAAAGTAACCATAAAACTGAATGAATTGAAGCAAGATGCCCTCAATCAGGCAGAAGCAACAAGAAAAACCGCAGCAACAGCAGCCTGGTGGTTTTTTATTGCAGCAGTGGTTTCAGGCGGAGCTTCAGTACTTGGAGGTATATTAGCTTTTACATTCTGATCCCCGGAATTAATGGGTTAAGTGACTTTGCTTGTATTGAAATAAATTTCAGAATAAATAACTTAACCCGAATAAAGTATCCAGATAAAGGCCGGAAACAGCAAAATGCAGAAAATTCATGCAGGCTGTTGCCGGCTTTTTAATTTCCTTTCAGTGCAACCCTGGTAAATTGATCCTACGATATCATTTGCTTCAAAAAAAAATTTATGTATATTTTGGAAATAAAAGAAACCGGCTAACTACATATTATTATAATTTCGATAAACTACTGCAATGAATATATTGATAATAACCGACATGCAGGTCGATTTTACACCCGGGGGCGCTTTGGCAGTTCCTGAAGGAGATAAAATCATACCGGTGATTAATAAACTACAGGAAAAATTTGATTTGGTAATAGCTACCCAGGACTGGCATCCGGAAAATCATATCAGTTTTGCTTCCAATCATGAGAACAAGAACCCATTTGACACAATGGAATGGCAGGAGATGGAGCAGGTATTATGGCCCGACCACTGTGTGCAGAACACACCAGGCGCCGATTTTCATCCTCAACTGGAAATGAAAAAAGTAGAAGCTATTTTCAGAAAAGGCATGGATTGGAAAATCGATAGCTACAGTGGTTTCTATGATAACGGCCATAAAAAAAATACAGGGCTTGCCGGATATTTGCGTGAACGAAATGCAGTTGAACTATTTTTCTGCGGCCTGGCAGCCGATTTCTGTGTTTACTTTTCAATTATTGATGCCCTTAAAGAAGGGTTTTCTGCTACTCTGATTGAAGATGCCACAAAACCTATTAATCAGGAAAAATTTGAAAGCATAAAAAAAGACCTTACTGAAAAAGGCTGCGGAATAATCAACAGCTTCAATATTTAATTCCTGTTTTAATTACTTAATCATTACCTGCTACCAATCAGCTGACTACTATATAACTAATTTGAGGTAGGTTTTGTCTGCGGCGTAAATGTTACCTCATATATCAAGATACTTGTTACGCCGCATTCTGCCCCCGCCACGAAGCCGTCATTGCAGCCCCGACCAGTTGGCGGAAAAGCAATCTCAAGCTAAAGTGCAGCTGCCTTCATTTGAAAAAAGGATTAATTTCCAATCGAAGTTATTCATTTTGATGTTCGGGAGAATACCGAGGGGGGACTTAGTAGTATTAACTTGCTGTAATTATTTCTGCTGAATATTTCCTACAGTGTGACAATGATTCCCCATATTTTTCTTTTAGAACCAGGGTATTGAAACAATATAATTAGTTTTTTATTAATCATTGGATTTAATTCTGTTTGCCCTGTCAATCCAACCTGTTTACACATCCTAAAACAGCTTGTGAACAGATCATTCGTTGCTTCATACATCTTCAATAAAAGTATGGTATTTAATTCTGGCACATTTCTGGCCTTTAATCCTAAAACCATATATCATGAAAAGATTAGAAGGAAAAGTAGTAGTTGTAACAGGCGGAGCACTCGGAATTGGCAAAGCCACCTGTATTGCCCTTGCAAATGAAGGAGCAAAAGTTGCGATAACCGATATTCTGGATGAGGAAGGTAAAAAATTGGAGAAGGAAATGATCTCGAATAACAATACCGCCCGTTATTGGAATCTGAATGTTGCCAGTGAAAGCAACATACGGAAAGTTTTTTCTGAAATAAATGAAGTATTCGGAAAAATTGATGTTCTTGTAAATAATGCAGGCATCTCGGGAGCAAATAAACCCACACATGAGATTACTGAAGAAGAATGGGATAAGGTAATGAGCGTTAATGTAAAAGGAGTGTTTCTTTGCACCAAACACGTTATTTCCTACATGCGGCAGAACAATAACGGAAGCATCATCAATCTCTCATCTATTTATGGTTTAGTAGGTGCGCCCGATATTCCCCCCTACCATGCTTCAAAAGGAGCAGTAAGATTAATGACCAAAACCGACGCATTGAATTATGCAGCAGATAATATACGGGTAAATTCAGTACATCCCGGATTCATTTGGACCCCTTTGGTAGAGGCCATGGGCAAAGAGTCGGAAGAAGGGCTTGAAGAATTCAGAAAAAACCTCGATAACCTGCACCCCATCGGTCATGTAGGCGAACCTGAAGATATAGCTTATGGCATTGTTTACCTTGCATCAGATGAGGCTAAGTTTTTAACAGGTAGCGAACTGGTAATCGATGGTGGATATACTTGTCGCTAAGCGGACTGACACTCAAAATCTGCAAGTCATCCGATGATTGATTAAATATCAATTATATCGATAATATGAACTTAATAATCACCGGATGACTAACCTCCTGAATAAAACTAATGTCCTCTTATTAAAATCTTTTTTTGTAGAACTTCTGCATCATAGATTATTCTCAAGTGATACATCCCATCCGGAAAATTATTGGTTGGGATTGACATTGAACCAACACTGACTGCAGTTTTTGAATAAAGTGAAACACCCCTTGAATCAAAAAGGCCGACTTGCAGGTTTCCAGTTTGAGGTAATCCTTCAACACGGAGTACATCAGTAGCCGGGTTTGGATAAACCCTTACACCTTTAAGTTCTTTAAGTGCCACAGAAGTTGACATCATTGTAACCTCCAACGGTTCAGAAATGCTCGTGCATTCATTAGCCGGATTTGTTACATGAACCGAATAGTTACCTTCTTCTGTAACCTCCAGTTCGTGCTGAACCTCTTCTGCCAAGAGTTCATCATTCTTATACCACTGGTAAGTGAGTGAAGGATTATAAAAAGCCTGAATTACCAAACTGCTATCGGGTTCAATAACCAGGGCAGTATCACCTGTTGCAATCATAGCTACCGGGTTACAGTCGCCTGTTTCAACCAGCTTGTGAATTTCTCCCGAGCCTTGCAAAACAACATATAATTCTCCATATTGGTCTTCACCAAAAGCTGTAACATCAGTCGCACCAAAATTCCCAACCTGCGTGCCTTCAAATTCACCGGAAGTTGAGGTAATAGTATAAACATTTCCCGTGCAAAAGTCGGCCAATACATAAACGCCAAACAGCCCGCTGTATAACGCTCCACGATAAACATACCCTCCGGTTACGGAACCTGTACAGCTTTCACCTTCATGGGGGTAATCAAAAACCGGAAATACATAATTCGCTTGATCCCCGCAATCTTCGGTATTAAAAGGCATATTCGCCTCATAACAACGCCAGCCGTAATTCTCTCCCCCACTGCTGCCTGCCGGCTGAAAGTTCGCTTCTTCATAATCGTTTTGCCCCACGTCTGCAATCCAGAAGTCACCTGTATGCCGGTCGAAGCTGTTGCGCCATGGGTTTCGCAAGCCGTATGCCCATATTTCATCAAGGGCGTCTTCATCATCAACAAATGGGTTGTCAGGCGGAATAACATATGCCGAATCGTTGTCAGCGTCTACATCAATGCGGAGCATTTTACCCAGCATAGTGGTTAAATCCTGACCATTGTTGTGGGGGTCGCCACCATCACCGCCATCACCAAGGGCAATGTAAAGGTAATTATCGGGACCAAAAAGTAACTGCCCGCCGTTGTGGTTGCCATAAGGCTGCTCTACCATAATCATCTGGACTTCACTTTCACGGTCTGCCTGATCAGGATTATCAGGATCAACTGAGAATCGCGACACTACAGTATTGCCATCCGACTGACGTGTATAATTCACGTAAAAATAGCCGTTATTGCTGTAATCGGGGTGAAATGCCACCCCCAGCAACCCTGTTTCAAATCCCGACTGGCTTACAACATCCGATAAATCGAGGAAAGGAGTTTCTGCTATATTTCCTTCTTCGTCCAGAATTTGTAAATGCCCCCGCTGTTCTATAACAAACAGGCGATCGTCATCAGCATTTACAATTCCGATGGGTGAATCCAATCCGGATGCAAAAAGCTCAAGATCGAGCTGTGGCTGTGCAAAAGAAGATGTTATAATTCCAAATAAAAGTAAAAATAAAAGTAAAAATTTTGATTTCATATTGTAAGAATTTTAAATTATACAAAATTCATTCATTATCAAAGAGAAAGTCTGGCTGTGTCTGAAAGCCCAATATGGATGAAATTAATAATTATTGAACCACTATGGTTCCCGACATACCTGCATGAATGGTACAAATGTAATTGTAAGTACCTGCTGTGGAAAAAGTGTAGCTAAACGCTTCGGCTGGCGACACAGCTTCATCAAATAGTTCATCGTTGATTGTCACAGTATGATTTACTGAACTGCTGTTAACCCATCTGACTGTAGTTCCGAGCGGAACAGTAAGTGTTTGTGGCATAAATGAACTGGTACTCATCTGAACCTCGTTGGCGGGTTGCGTATCGTCATTATCGTCATCGTTACAACCTGCAGTAAATAAAAGTGTCAGAAATATAATGAACAGTATTCTTTTCATAATTGTGTCCTCCTTTGGGTATTTAAATTTCTTGTTTCAGTATACTAAATCTATAAAGCAAAAATTCCATAAATGTTCATCTCTGCCATACTCTTTAACATATAACTCTGGAAAGGGACTAATCAAGTACGGTATAAACTCAGTGTTAATTCAGTGATAATTCAGTGATAACTCAATGTAAATTCAATTATAATTGAATTTACATTGAGTTGATATTGAGTTTATATTGAGTTTACATTGAATTAACACTGTACCAGGTCCGGAGCAAAACAGGCTTATTATGGCGAAAAGATATTCTTGTTGCTGCATTATTCATTCAGTGGCTAAGAAATTCCGGAACATGTATGCATTCGGGGGAACATTGATTTGTTAAGTTTGTTCAGATCAGTGAGAAAGTGAGTTATTTTCCACCAGGAGGTAACACAAATATTTATTTATTTGTATGTTATTAAAAAGCAATTTACTGTAATTAAAAAAGAGCATGGACCTGTCAGACAATTATTTTCCAAAGATTCAGGATATAACCCGGGCACAAATAAACATTAAAGAGGTATCGGTTCATACACCACTGCAATACAATCTTAATCTTTCGGAAGAATTTGAAGCCAATATATTTCTGAAAAGAGAGGATTTGCAGGTCGTAAGGTCTTATAAGATCAGGGGAGCCTACAACAAGATTTCAGGATTACCGGCAAGTGAAACCAGTAAGGGTATTGTATGTGCGAGCGCGGGAAATCATGCCCAGGGTGTTGCCTATGCCTGCAATAAACTGAACATAAACGGAAAAATATATATGCCTGCCACTACCCCGAAGCAGAAGATAAGGCAGGTGGAAATGTTTGGCAGGAATAAAGTTGAGGTAATCCTTACGGGTGACACCTATGATGGGGCTGAACTGGCTGCGCGGGAAGAAAGCAGGCAGACAGGTAAGCCTTTCATTCATCCGTTCGACGATATGCAGATCATTGAAGGGCAGGCAACTGTAGGGCTTGAGATCTTGCAGGATACACAAAAGCCTGTTGACTTCCTTTTGCTACCGGTAGGAGGAGGAGGACTTGCAGCCGGTGTGGGGGCTTATTTTAAACAGATGAGCCCCAATACCCGGATTATAGGAGTGGAACCTGAGGGTGCGCCTTCAATGCAAAAATCAATAGAGGCAGGAAAAGTAATTGAGCTGGAAGAAATTGATAAATTTGTGGATGGGGCAGCTGTGAAACGGGTGGGTGAATTATCATTTGAAATCTGTCGCAAGGTAATTGATCAGATGGTAACAATTCCCGAAGGCAGGGTTTGCACAAAAATTCTGGACCTGTATAACCGTGATGCGATAGTTATGGAGCCGGCAGGCGCACTTTCGATTGCAGCCCTCAATCTTTTCCGCAAGGAGATAAAAGGCAATACAGTAGTATGCATCGTCAGCGGAAGCAATAACGACATTACCCGGATGGAGGAAATAAAGGAACGTTCACTTTTATATGAAGGCCTGAAGCATTATTTCATTGTAAGGTTTCCTCAGCGGGCTGGTGCACTGCGTACTTTTGTCGACCAGGTGCTTGGCCCCGATGATGATATCACGCATTTTGAATATTCAAAAAAAACCAGTCGCGAAAAAGGGCCTGCTATTATTGGAATAGAAATAAGAAAAAAGGAGGATTTTGACGGTTTAATTCAGCGAATGAAGGATAATGGATTTGTTTATGAGTACCTAAATAATGAACCTTCATTGTTTCAGGTTATTATATAGCATTGTTAAATCAATAAAACATTGCCATTCCTTGCCATTCAGTTTCCTGCTCCAGCACGGGAACAAAAAATTCCGGCTCCTGAAAACAATTTAACATTTTGATTGTATTTAATATACAGCTACTTACAATTTTGCTGCTTCATTCAATTTGTTCCATTTATTAAGAGGAAGCTGTTACTGAAAAAATTACATAATTAATCGATTAAACAGGATATGGATAATTTGAAAAAAGCGAACCAGGTGCTTTTATTTCTTGCACTTCTTTTTACCTTTCTTTATTATGGTTCTTCTTTTTTAATTCCCTTCGTATTTGGTATATTTTTTACAACTCTGATTATCCCTTTATCCAGGTTTTTCCAGAACCGGCTGAATTTAAACCACATTTTAGCTGCGTTGGCCAGTACAATTATTCTGTTTGTTGCTGCAGGAAGTATCCTGTTTCTTTTAATATACCAGATTAACCATTTTGTATCCGATTTTTCAGATTCCAGGGAACAAATCCAATCTTTCATTAACGACCTGCAGGAACAAATTTCTTCACTAACAAATCTTTCTGAATATGAGCAGAATGAGATTTGGAAAAAGCGATCAAAAGGGGTAATGGATATAATTGAATCCTGGGCAACCGGCGCTTTTGGAAATATTTTAACTACCCTTGGGAACTTCCTGATTATGTTAATATATGTATTTTTATTGTTGATTTACAGAACGAAGTTTACGAAATTTGCAATGATGTATTCCGAAAATAAAGACAAGGCAGAGGTGAGGGATATTTTGCATAAAACGAGCGGCGTTGCCTTCCAATATCTGCTTGGCCGAATAAAGGTTATGGGTATTTTATCCATCATGTACATTATTACCTTTCTGCTCTTCGATTTACCCTACGCTATTTTATTAACAATATTTGGTGCACTGATAACGATTATCCCTTACCTTGGTCCACTAATAAGCGGATTACTTCCTGTACTGTTTGCCATAATTTTCTTTGGTGATATTCAAAAAACTGTGATTTTTGCAATTATTGTTGTAATTATTCAGCTTATAGAAAGCTATGTGCTTGAACCCTTAATAATGGGGAAGCAAATAGAACTGAATCCACTGGCTGTGATTATCATGATTATAATTGGTGGAATGGTATGGGGTCTTGCAGGAATGATTTTATTTGTTCCCATGTTTGCCATGTTTAAAATCATATCGGCTCATATATCGTCATTAAGGCCTGTTGGATTTTTGGTAGGTGACTCCGGAGCAAAAAAGCCGGAAAAATAAAAATTCAGGAATTCATTAATTTTCCCGGCAATACAACACACGAATCAATACTCGGTGGTAAAACGTTCGGGATGCTTTCCCTGAACTCCCTTTTCCCGATAAAAGTCTTTCATCCGTTTAATGTCTTCTTTTTCGTTATCGGTTATTTCAAGCTTCCCCCAGATGGTCATCGTTTTCCTGCCCCAGTCGAAACTAACCAGGTAAACCGGAATATTTGCCGATCGTGCAATGATGTGAAATCCTGCCTTCCAGTTTTTAGTGCGTTTGCGGGTGCCTTCAGGAGTGATTGCCAGGTGCATATAATCCCGGGAGTTAAACTGGTGAATAATTTGCCTGACCACATTTGAACCTTTTGAGCGATCGGTAGGTAATCCTCCCATCTTTTTCAGAACCCATCCTACGGGCCAAAAAAAGAATTCCTTTTTTATTACAATGCTGGCAGTACCACCAAGAGAAGTGTAAAATACCCAGGATAAAAGAAAATCCCAACCACTTGTATGGGGAGCACCAACTAAAATACATTTCGGTTCAGGTATTATTGTACCGTGGGCTTTCCATCCAAAAATCTTTAAAAGAGCTTTACAGATGTACTTCATATTTTTTCAACAAATTAGTTTCATTTATTTAACCAAAACTTCTTCTTCATTTGTAAATTGCCAGTTATTAGCTTTTCCCATCAACTTTCAAAATCTCCAGATTCTCCGCCCGGGCATATTTCCTGAGAAGTTCTGTTGCAATGAATGTCGCCTGTTCCAGCAGTTCCTGAGTGCCAAAATCAATAATAATCATTAGAAAACGAGTTGTTCCCGATGTTACTGAAGTCCGCACTGAGTCGCTTGTTGGTGTACCAAAAGCGCCTTTCCTGTCACGAAAAACCGGAAGCAATTCAATGTTAAGCTCACCGCGACCTATTCCCTCGTAAGGCTCGTTTTGCCGGCCGATACCAAATACCACTCCGCCTTCAATTTTTTCAGCGTCATATCCCCCGATGGAAAAACCTGTTGACAGCGACACCAGGTTGAGCAAATCAACCACATTGTTTACCCTGTACAGCCCTTTCCCCTGAACTGTTCTCCGCAACAGTGCCTCAGCCGATAACCTGTACCGCGAGGGGTCCTTCCCGCATTGCCGGTATCCTTTGCGGGATGCAGCCAAAGCAGGTAAACGGCTGATGTCGTCCATCTGAATCGAACCGGCAATCTCTGCCAATTTTTCATCTATCTGTTCCCACAGTGTTTCGTTATTTTCCATAACAACAACATCACACTCAATGCATGAAAGCATCAATTGAGGAACACTGGCTTTTAAATCGTCTGAAATACTAACAGATGTCATTGATCGACTTTGTTCTTGTGATTTTTTAGCCCCCAAAACTAACCAAATTGAACTGAATATACGTTCTTTTACTGACAGAATATTTTTCCGTAGCAGGAATTTGTATTTACAAAACCATAAAAATCAACAAAATAAAAGACACTCCTAAATTCATTCTTGATAAATGAATTGCTTCCGGTGAAATACTTATTAAAACTACCCCTTGTTAAAATTTAACAAAAAGCCCCTGTAGCTGTTTAATAAAAAAATACAGCTACTATTTAGAATAATATATATATACCATAAATACATGAAAATTCAATTCAATACTGAAAATAATGTTGGCGCAGGAGAAGATCTGAGGGAAAAATTAACTTCGATGATATCAGATAAACTCAGGAGGTTTGATAAATATGTAACTCGCCTTGAGGTGCACCTTTCGGATGAAAACAGTGCAAAAAGTGGCCCAAATGATAAGCGTTGCTTAATAGAAGCACGTATGGAAGGACGCCAGCCGGTAGCAGTAACCGACCAGGCAGAATCATATATTGAAGCCGCTGCAGGAGCAACCGGCAAAATTAAAGCTGCACTGGGTTCAATGATCGGACGGATGAAGGATCAATAATGAATTGAATTCAGAAACTGACAATATCAATCCCTTAATTATTTTCTGCCAGGTAAACCATTAATTTAAACTGATTATTATACCGGAAGAAAATTGTTAAGCACACTAAACAGGCTGTCTCTTGATATTGGTTTGGTTATATGGAAATTAAAACCTGCCTCAACAATCTTTCTCCTGTCTTCGGGCAAGGCATTAGCTGTTTGGGCTATTACAGGTACTTTATTATTAGATTCATGAATATGCTTAATAACCTGATAACCATCCATTTCCGGTATGCGTATATCCAGAAAAACCAGATCGGTTTTGTACTTGTCGAAGATTTCGACCGCCTTACTGCCTGAATCAGCATGGAGAATTAATGCCTTAGTTTCTTCCAGCATATGATACATCATCATATAGCTAAAGCTATCATCTTCAACAATAAGTATCACCTTGTCGTTTAAATCAGGCAAACTGAAATCACTGGTTTGCTTATCATTTTCCGCTAATGCCACAGCAGATTTATTTTCTATTCTTTCCAATTCTTTGTATGGGTGACTAAAATAAAATGATGTTCCTTTGCCAAATTCTGATTCAAACCAGATATTACCCCCCAGCAGATTAACCAGATGCCTGCATATTGCCAGTCCCAGTCCGGTTCCCCTGAATTCATGACTTCGGGTGTTATGCAACCGGTTAAACCGTTTAAACACGTTTTCTTTATCAATATCACGAATACCTATCCCGGTATCTTTCACAAAAAAAAGAATATCTTTTTTCGATTCACGAATTTCATACCCTGCTTCAACTGTTCCTTCCTCAGTGTATTTTATAGCATTGCCAATCAGATTCATTAATACCTGCTGCAAACGAAAGCTATCGGTATTAACAATAACCCGTACATTGTTTTCCGGCTTTTTCACTACAATTTCAAGATGCCTTTTTTTATAGGCTTTTTTTGTGCCCACCATCTGCATTTCAATCCGCTTCATAAAATTGCTGATAACAATAATTTCTTTTTGCAATGAGATTTGGTTGTTATCGAGCTGTGAGAAATCAATAATGTCGTCGATTAAGCGCAGGAGCTGTTTTCCATTATGAGATATTGCATTCAAAAACTCAGTTTCTTTTTTCCGGGTCACCTCTTTTTGCAAAAGTTCAGTAAAGCCAAGTATCGAATTCATGGGAGTACGCACCTCATGTGAAATGTTTTGTATAAAAGCATACTGAACCTGATTATCGCGTTCAGCCTTTTTTCTGGCTTTAATAAGTTCTTTTTCCAGGCGTTTTCTGTCTGAAATATCAATCCCCACTCCTATCTGTCTTCCGTCGGGTAGTTCTAAATTAGCCCAGCTGGTTTCAATTTCGCAGCTATCGCGGGTGCGCATTATTATATCTTTAAATCCCGGGGTAAGCGAATGCATATATTCCAACACTTCTTCCCGGTATACAGGATCAGGATAGGCAAGCTCCATGATGCTTATTTCTTTTATATCGTTAGGAGTCCACCCTGTAATTTCTTCAACCGCACGGTTCATGATAAATGAATTTACTCGCTTATCGTAAATGGTTACCATAACAGGAATGGTATCAATTATGGTGTGCAGGAGTTCCCTGTCGTCTTTTATTTGTTGTTGAAAAAGTTCAAGTTTTTTAATTTGCTCATCCTTTTCAAATACATCTTTAACAAGGTCAACCTTAACAATTGGTTCAGCAGCCTTACGGGCAAGCAAGATACCGGAAGTAAAATTTCCTTCCTTGTTTAACCGGGAAACTCCACTGTAACTGATGCGAATTTCAGGTCCATGTTCATAAACTTTTATTATATAGGGTACATTATTAAAGGCTTCACCGTTCAGAAGTTGCATTACAGGCCATTCTGCAGAAGGAAGCTCCTGGTGTTCAGCATTATAAACCTTATGAAAAAATAATGGATTGTTTTTAAGAAGTTCTTTGTCTGATTCATCCAGCCCATGCAGCCTTAATCCTTCGGGGTTAATATCAAGCAAATAACCTTCTGCATCGAAAAGAATTACTCCATCCTGCACATTATCAAATACCATTTTCAGGATATCAGTTGAAAATGGATTATCAGCTTCTCCCTTATTTTCCTGACTTGCTGCAGAAAGCTCGGAATTCATTTTTAATCAAGTTTTAAATTTCAACTATTTATAACAAAAACTGCACATCAGAGTTTACAGCATTTTTTTTATTAAGGTGTAAGGATAAACTGCGAATTGAGAATATTCGATGGCTATCAGCAAGTTAACCTTTTCCATTACTTTTTAATTTTTCGTAGCACCTTAAACAAAAAGTTGAATCCTTTTGATCAACATCTTCGATGTAAGTGCTTGATCGCATTACACAAGAAGGAGAGAAACAATGGGTTAATCCAAAAGTATGTCCCAATTCATGAATTACTTCTTTTTTGAATCGTTCGAAAAGTAATTTATCATCTCGCTTCATCCCGTAAAGTTCATTTTTAAGCCTAAAAAGAGACACTACCCCTGCATTTCCTTTGTATACAGCCTGTCCGATTATATAGGTAAGAATTGGTATGAATAAATCGACACGAAAAAGTCCGATTGCCTTAATGTGACCTCCGGAATATTCGGAATGCATATGATTGAGAAGCTGGTTGCCATCGTATTGCCTCCGGGCAGGATCAAAGAATTTTGCAAGATCGGCATAGCTAATACTGATGTCGGTGTTATAACCAAAGCGCTCTTTCACAGATGTAGCAATTTTTTCGAGAAAACTTTTTTCGAATTGCCCATATGAAACTATTAATATACGCTGCTTATTCAAATTAAAATAAGTTTTTTAAGCGGAGACAAGCAGTACAACTATTTCTTCGCTTTTCTTTTTTTAAGATTATACTTCTTTATTTTGTTGTAAAGCGTCACCCGGTCGACTTTAAGAATTTTTGCCGAACGGCTGATGTTCCAGTCAAACTTATCAAGAATTTGATTAATGTGTTTTTTTTCCAGATCGTGAAGGCTATCGGCAGTATCGTTAGAGGCAGCAGTTACAAAAGGAAGGTCTTTCAACCTGATTTCTTTACCATTTCCCACAACAATGGCCCGCTCAACCATATTTTCGAGTTCACGCACATTTCCGGGATAATTGTACTGCTCCAGGCGCTTTAAGGCTGCGGGCTCAATGTTCACCATATCACGGCTCATTGATGTACAGTATTTTCTTATAAAATGGTCAACAAGCATCGGAATGTCATTAACACGTTCCCTAAGTGGTGGAATTGAAATATTAACAACGTTTAACCTGTAATATAAATCTTCCCGGAAAAGCCCCTCATCCACCATTTTTTTCAGGTCCCTGTTAGTTGCACATATCACCCTGAAATCAGATTGGATTTCTTTATTTCCTCCTACACGGACAAATTTCTTTGATTCAAGTACCCTTAACAGTTCAATTTGCATTTTACCGGAGATGGTGGCAATTTCATCTAAAAAAATAGTTCCCCCATCGGCAATTTCAAACCTCCCTTTTCTGTTAAACATAGCGCCTGTAAAGGCTCCTTTCTCATGGCCAAACAGTTCGCTCTCAAGCAGGTCTTCAGAAAGTGCACCGCAATGAACTGTAACCAAAGGAAAAAACTTACGTGAGGAATTTGCATGTATTGCCCTTGCTATGAGTTCCTTGCCGGTACCGCTTTCGCCTGTAATAATAACCGAAGAATTGGATTGGGACACACTCTCAACTTCCTTCAAAACACTAATCATTGCATCACTGGTTCCAACAATGTCCTCAATGTTGTCAAGCGACACAATGCGGTCTTTGAGTGCCTGGTTTTCAACCTTCATTTCAATTTGCTTTGCTGCATTACGTATCAAATGTGAAAGGTCGTCAGGATCAAACGGTTTTGTAATGTAATCGTAAGCTCCGTCTTTCAGCGCCTGAACTGCTGTTTCCACCGAGGCAAAGGCAGTCATAATAATTACAATGGCCTCAGGATTGAGCAATTTTATCCGGCGGTGCATTTCCAAACCATCCATGCCTGGCATTTTGATGTCGGCCAAAATAATATCATAATTTCCCGACTCAAGCATTGTAAGTGCCTCCTTGGCATGTTCTGCACATTTTACCTGGAAGCCATCTTCAATGAACCAGTTGTAAAGCGAATCCCTTACCGATTCTTCATCATCAACAATTAGCAGCGAAATAGAATTTATCATATCAAAAACAGATTTTGCTCAATAATGTTAAGCTTGATTTAGTTCTGCAGACCGGGAGTTTGTTACACTTTCCTTTGATACCAATGGCAGTATAACCGACATAACAGTTCCCTTACCGGGTTCAGAATCTACCTCCACCTTTCCTTTGTGGCTTTGGACGATACCATGGACAATAGCCAGTCCCAGTCCTATTCCACTGGCTTTTCTTTTAGCAGAGAAAAATGGTTGAAATATGTGAGGCAAGTCTTCCGGAGAAATTCCTACACCATTGTCAACAATTTCAAATTTAACATGCTCCTCATCAGGATTACTGCTTCGTATCAATATTTCACCGTGCTCAGTAACTGCTTCCGAAGCATTAACCAACAGAGCCACACATATCTGCTTTATCTGGTTTTCATTGCAGTTAATCAGATCATGTGCAGCATTTAATTCAATATAAAAATTAACATTGGCCATTTTCATCTGATGCTCTATTAATTCATAGGTTTTTGTCAGCACCGAATTAAGTTTTGTAACTTTAAAATCTTCCTGATCTTTCCTGGAAAAATCCATTAATCCTTTTACTATTTCACCACACCGCTTGGTTTCTGCTTCAATTACGTTGAGATGTTTTAATAGATTTTGGGAAAGGGCAGGGTCCATATTAAGCCGGTTAATTTTTTTTGATACAAGCTTTGAATAGGTTAGGATACTTGAGAGCGGATTATTAAGTTCATGTGCAACCGAGGAAGATAATTTCCCCAATGATGCTATACGTTCAATATGAATCAGTTCGTTTTGTATTTCAGACAGCTCCTCCGATTTCTTTTGAACTTTATATTCGAGCTGATGAGACCAGTTTTCCAGTTCCTTATTGGCAGAATCAAGATTGTCGAGCATATTGTTGAATGCAAGGGAAACCATTCGCATATCGTCGAGCAGGTTTGATTTTATTTCCAATCTGCGGTTCCTGTCGCCTCCGGATACTGCTTCGCTGGCAGTTACTATGGCATTCAGGGGCTTTCGTATTTTGTTATTGGTAAAAAAGATCAGGGTTAAAACTAAAAGGAAGGTAATTAAAGCAGCAAACAGAAAAAACTCAGTGGACGATTTGCTTACGGCAGTATCCAGCGATTCGAGCGGTACCTTAATAATGAGCGAACCCAAAACTTCCTCATCAGGACTGTGTGCATGACAGGCACTGGTGTAGCAGGAGCTTTCATTTAAAATAGGAGTACGAATGAGCAACTGGCGATGACCATCGTCATCTCCTCTCATGTTGCATGCACTCTCCAGGTCAATTATCCGGTATGACTTTTCGTTTTGAGGAAACATACTGCTAAAATCGAGATGGCAACCTATGCAGTTTGGGTTACTGTGGGTGGTTGTATCAGTAAAATGAGAAGAATAAACAAGTTCGTTTTCATGATCGTATAAGCTTACTTCGTCAACTCCCTCAATGGTATTGATGATATCAAGCGTACTTTGAAGTGCATTATCATCATTTTTCAGCATCGAATAATACAGCGATCCTTCAATAATGGAGCCGATATCATTACCCCTCTGCCGGATCATGGTATCGAGATACTCTCCGTAAACTGAATTAAAAATGAACCCAAAAGCTATAAATAGAACAAAGGAAAGAATAGCAATAATATAAACCACACGGGCATATATAGAGGACTTAAACCTCAGATACTTATAAATAAAATTGTTGATTTTATTATTCTTAAAATATAGTTTATTAAGGAAAGGCATACTTTCTTTTTTAAATTATTTCCGGCAGAATATCAGATCTGGTTCTAAAAAGCCGCAAATTACAAAAAGAACTTCTTTTTTTCTGTTTTACCTTTAATCTTTAAAACATATTTTAAAGGATTTCATTTGTGGGTAAAATACATTATGATTAAAATTCAGTTTTGCCAGAATTTCCAGTCAGGACTTTTAATGCTCCGGGAATAATTTCGGCTTCTATTAATTTGATATCTCGAAAAATTTCTCCATCAATCTGTAATTCATGCCGCTTGATAAGTTCAATTTTGACACTCTTGGCTGAATAAACCTTAATGTACCTCATTTGATGTAATTTCCCTGTAAATGAAGCATATATAAAAGTCAATACAAACCACCAGGGATAAGGTCTGAGAACAATTATCTCAAATTTGCCATCGCTTACACTACCTGTTGGATTAATACTGGCTCCGGTTCCATAACTTTTCGCATTTGCAAAGACCAGCATTTCGCCTTTCATTTTCTTCCGACGATGCCCCGGTACCTGTATATAAAATGTAAACCATGTTTTCTTTGTAAAAATTTCTTTCATAAGCTGCTTGCCATACCCCAGCATACCCTTTGAACCTTCTTTCTCAAAGCGGCTTACAATACGTGCATTCACTCCTATATCGCTTAGGTGAAAACAGTAATGTTCCTTATTAATTTTTATTACATCCATTTCAAGTGGAGGTTCATTTAGATTTTTAGCTATTGTAGCTTCAATATCATCTGTAATACCGAGATTATATGCCAGTCCGTTGGCCGAACCTGCCGGAAATATGCCCAATACAATGTCGGTATTTATAAGTTCAGAAGCAACGGTATTTACCGTTCCGTCACCACCGACAGCATAAACAATTTCAGGATTAAATTTTTTAATAGAGCGCCTGATTGCCTTACGATCTTCGTTTCCGGTCGTTTCATACAATTCAATCTGCAGGTCATGCTTTTTTGCAATGTCCAGAATTTTGGCATGGAATGTCTTAACATTACCCACGCCTGATTTAAAATTTATTACAAGCAAAATTTTTTTCAAATCATTAAATTTTTAAAACCTGTTTATTATTAACAACTGCAGTAAGAACAATCTGATCCAGTAAATAATCACTGAAACTAATTTACTTAATTTCAAACTCTGCTGAATCATTTCGGTCAAATATTTTTGTTTTTCCTTTTATATTAACCTTAACAGGGTCAGCCCACCCCTTATCAAACTCAATCCACATTTTTTGTTGATTGAGTTTAATTTTAATCCAGTGGCTTCGATAACGAATTTGAAACTTTAATTCTTCTATTTCGTCAGGTAGCTTTGGATTAAACCATAATACATCTTCCCTGATTTCCATTCCGGTATAACAGCGCTGGATTATATCCACTGTTCCCGCCATTGCACCCAGGTGAATCCCTTCAGGTGTTGTTCCTCCCTGAACATCCCTGAAATCGCTTAACAGAGCCTTACTAAAATTATACCACGAGCGTTTACGGTTTGACCTGGCTGATACCCACGAATAAATTACCTGGCTTAATGTAGATCCGTGTGAAGTAATCTTCCTGTAAAACTCTATATTTTTGGATATGCTTTCGTGTTTGAATTTATACCCCAATTGCTTAAAGAAAGATACCAGTTCATCAGCTGAAAAAAGATAAAAAAGCATTAGTACATCGGCTTGTTTGCATGCTTTATAATTATTTGGTGAATCACCCTCCTTTTCAAGGATACGGTCAAGGCGCAAAACATCGCCATATTTCTTTTGATATTTTTCCCAATCAAGATCCTTCAGATCATTAAACCCATCGAATTGCAGTATAATTTCATCCTCGAGAAAGGGGATATACATACTTTTTACTATTTCCTTCCAAAGGGCAGTAGTTTGCTTATCAAATCCTACTTTTTGAGCGAGCTTTTGGGCATTCTCGCCTTTAAATAAATCCAGCAGGTTTATGGCACATTGTATATTCCATGCAGCCATAAAATTCGTATAAGCATTATTGTTCAACCCGGGCTTATCAGAATCAGGATAGTTGGTATGATACTCGTCAGGTCCCATCACTCCCTTTATTTCGAACCTTCTCGTTTCTTCATTATATTCCGCTATATCGGACCAAAACAAGGCAGTGTTCAAAATTAGTTCAGCTCCAAAAGTCGACAGGAAATCTTTATCGTCAGTGGCCTGGTAATACTGCCAGACATTATATGAAATAGCTGCACTGATATGCCTTTGCAGGCGGGAGTTATCAGGAATCCATCTTCCTGACTTTGGATTCAGGTGAATCTCCTGACTCTCCTCTCTTCCGTTGCTGCCGCTCTGCCATGGGAACATTGCTCCTAAATATCCATTGTCTCTTGCATCCTGTCGGGCTGCCGCCAGACGATGGTAACGGTACATAAGCAGCGAACGCGCCAATTGTGGAGAATGTAGAATAATGAACGGGAATATGTAAAGCTCATCCCAAAAGATGTGCCCACGATATGCTTCACCGTGCCAGCCTCTTGAAGGAACACCAATATCTAGTCCTATGCTGTTATCAGATACAGTCTGATGTAAATGAAAAATGTGCAGCCTAAGAATCAGGATTTGGTTTCCGGAAGACTGCAACTCCACATTGCTTAGTCCCCAGATATAAGACCATGCAATCCTGTGCTTCTGGTAAACCTGATTAAAGGAAACCAGCTGGCTCAACTTTATCCTGGCTTCAGTATAGGAATCACTGATAGCAGTATCTTTCGATGTATATAGAGTAAGGAACTTTTCCAGCCGGATTGTTTGAAGTTTATTACAGCTAATATGTAAATCCTGGTAAACAGCTTTCTCTTCAATGACTGCTTCCGGGGAAGTATCAACCGCGTTGTCATCAACAAAAACATTTAATGATGAGGCTTGTGTCATGCGGATTTTTGACTGCCTGGTCTGACTTGTTATAAAAATCCCTTTGTCTTCCAGTTCACCTGTTTCAATGATATCGAGATGATTATTATTTAATTCCTTGTATCGTTCAACTCCATGATTCCTGACATTACCATCAATTCCCGATCGTATTGAAATCTCTCCAGACCAGTTCTCCGGAACCAGAATCCATTCAATGGCAGCCACATGCGGGTTGTCCATGCTTACAATCCTTCTGCTTATCAACGATGTTTCCCTGAATTTATCATCCCGGTAACGGATTTTACGTTCAAGAATGCCTTCTTTTAAATTCAGGGTAAGATTGTACTCCATCACTTCGGCCTTATCAATACTCAGCCAGTCAGAGTCCTCTATTTTAAAGGTGAGGTAAAGCCAGTTGGGCCAGTTAACCAGGTCTTCATTTTCAATATCTTTCTCTTTAATACGGGATATTGCACGATTATAACCTCCTGCCAGATAGGTCCCGGGATAATTGAAGTTTTCTGCTTTTTGCTCTTCCATTGCACCGCGTGTTGCAAAATACCCATTTCCAAGGGTACATAAAGCTTCCCGTAATTGATGTTCATCAGGATTCCAGTCGTTATATATTATTTTCCAGTCATCATTTTGGCTTAACTTAAAGGGATCTTTTTCTGGTTCCATTATGAAATATTTTCTGTCTGTTGAAAAATAATTTTTTATTCTTTCAGCAGTCATAAGAAATAATTGAACCAAAACTTCAGGAGCTATAGTTCAGCAACTTATAAAATATTATGAGGAAAAAAATCCCTTCATCTGTGGATTTTTTTCCTCACATTTGTTTAACTGCAATGAAAACAGGAATAATTCAAATAAGTAAGACAATTAATAGATTCAAAAAATGGCACCCAAAAAGGAATGCCATCCGATAATGAAAATTCTTAAAAAACCAGGCTTATACAGTTTGCCACCTGGTAATGTTTTTATAAACTGTCAAGTATTCATCAAATCTCATTTTATCAACTTCATTTTTGGAGGTAATATTCTCTTTCACGATGTTTTCATTACAGTTAGTAGTATTTAAATCTCCATGTTTAAAGAAAATTTTCTTTAATTGTAATGCCAAGCCAGTAATTTTTAATTTTAACGTTTTCATTTTTTCTGATTTTAAAGGTTATTTCCAGCGTCATTCAAACGCCGCAGTAATACTGCTGCATAAGAACCAATAGATGTATTCTGAACTATAATGCCTTCCGGCAAATTCAAGTTTACAGATGTAAAATTCCAGATAGCTTTGATCCCGCAGTTAATAAGGTCTTCAGCAACTTCCTGTGCTGCCTGGTTAGGTGTGGTTAAAATGGCTATTTTTACATTCAGCCTGCCGGACAAGCTAAACAACTTACTGTATTCAAGTATGTGAACGCCACCAATATTCTCACCAATTTTCTTTTTATCAATATCAAAAGCTGCAATAATTCTCAGTCCCAAGGCCTGTTCCTGTTGATATGCCATCAATGCCGATCCCAAATTACCTGCTCCAATCAAAAAAGCTTCGTTTACCTGATTGTGCCCCATGTACTCTTCAAGGGAATGTATCAATTCGTACACATTGTACCCAACCCTCGGCTTTCCCTTAACACCGGTGAAAGCCAGATCCTTTACCACCTGGGTAGGATCACAGCTCAGATCTTTACCAATGGTTGGTGCTGATATGTTAAGGATCCCGTCCTCCCTTACCTGCTCCAGGTAATACAAATAACCCGGTAACCTCTTAAGCGTTGGTTCCGGTGCTTGTCTTCCTTTTTTGTATTTACCTGTTTCTTCCATTTCCAAAGAATTTCTCAAAGCTTTTTAAAACACTACAAACATAACAAAAAAAACAAATAAAGAATAAATTCTTTATTAAAGTTATAGCTTTATTAATAAAACATTAAAATGACACAGGAATTATTTCTGTTCTACCCAGATAAGTTTGCTTGTATCAAAGCCCCTCTGCCGTGCATTCTGCAAAATCCGGTCAAGAGTTTTCTCGTCAAGTGAAGGTGTCCGGCTTAATATCCATAGGTACTTATCGGATGAACTTCCTATGAGTGCCCACTCATAATCCTTATCAAGCTCAAAAATGTAATAATCGGCATAAAAGAAAAGAAAGAACGCTACCTTCAGCTTTCCCGGTTCATTCGGATTGGGTTGCTTTGCTTTTCCTGTCGATTCTTTGTATTTTCCATCGAAACTGTTTTTATAGCCAGCATTAATGACAGTAATTTTTCCATCCGGACGCAATTCATAGGTAGCAGTTACGCCCACAAGATTTCGCTCGAACCGGTGATCAAAACGCGCTATTTCGTACCACTCGCCCATATATCGCTCCAGATCGAGTTGCTGTATTGTAGAAAAATTCATGTTATCTGTCTTTATGGTTCTGCATCCACTTTGAATTATCAGGCATAATATACATATTATCAAGGCAATCTTTAATTTCATGGCGCTCAAATTTTTTAAAAATAATTATCGTTATCCACTTTCAAGCCTTCGCAGCATTTCCATACACATTCTCCCGTTATGGTAAGGTGCTTTCCATCCATTTACCTTATCTTCATTTAGTGGAACGAGATGTGCGGAAACGCCCCAGAACCACTCCCCTCTTTTACTGTCGAAGATGTATCTTCTTATAAAATCCCAGCTTTGCCTGCACAATGTAAGGTAACTCTCATCCCCGCTAAGTTGCCAGGCATTGTAAAAACCAACCACTGCCTCTGCCTGAGGCCACCAGTCATATTGTTCCTGCAAGTGGTCACCATCCTTTTCATAGTAAATGCCACCATCCTTTCCAATCCCTTCCATGGCTGTAATTTTAGCCATTTTCAATGCAACCTGTTCAACTTCCTCTGATAATTCCTTGTCACCCAATACTTCGGCTGCTTCACACAGCAGCCAGCTGCCTTCTATATCATGACCATAGGAATCAATATCAGAACGAACTGTCCAGTCAGCATCAAAGAAAAGGTGAAAATGAAAAGTTTTAGTGTCTGTTATTCTATCAAGAAACAAACGGATGAGGTGGCGCAATTGTTTTTCCAGTTCTTTTGTTTTCCAAATCCTGTAAAGACTGGTATATGCCTCAAGGATATGCAGGTGCGTATTCATCGACTTTTTAACATTTAGCTCCTTTGAACTAAGTCGCTGATCATCGATATCCTGCCAGTCGCTGGTCATTGCTTCAATGTACCCTCCATATTTATTATCGAAGGCATGTTTCTCCATCAGCTCAAACATTTTAACCGCAAGCTGCTTTGCCTGTTCATCTTCAAAAGCAAGGTAATACTCCGATAAAGCATAGATAAAAAAGGCCTGGGCATAAAACTGCTTCTTTGTTTCAAGGGCGGTTCCATTTGGAAGGATGCTCCAGTATATGCCTCCGTTAACATTATCCCAGAACATTTCGCGCAATAGGCGGAAAGCCTCACCCGCCATATGCCTGTATATAGCTGCCGGATAACAGCGATATGCAGCAGAAAATGTCCACAATATTCGTGTAGTAAACACAGCCGAAAGAGCTGCTTCAGGATATTTCTTTCCGTCATTGGTAATACGCCCGTAAAATATCCTGCGTTCGGGATCATAAACTTCCTTAACCCAATAACTCAGGATGTTTTTGGTGAGTTCACTTTCAAACTCTTTCTTTAAATCTTTTAATTCCAAGGCGTTTAGTGTTTAGTTTATAAAGCATTTCTTTATCAGTCATGGTCCGGAAACACAATGCCTGCATTCTTCCTGATCCGGTCAAGCGTTTCCATTATATCAATACTAAGCTGCCATGTCATAATATCGCTTTCTGTTTTCCCTTCATCAAGGCATTTCATAACATGTTCCGCTTCATATTGGTAACCTGTTCCCTCCTTGTGCATTGATGGCCAGATTTCAGGTTTCTCCCCTGCTCTGTTTATAGTAATGCTGGTAGGTGCATGCCAGCGGGTATTCAGTACCAGGTAGCCGCCCTCGCACCAGTATTCGGTTTGAACGGGAGAGTAGGATGCAAAACTGGAAGAAAGCGAAGCCATTTCACCACCCGGATATTGAAAAAGCATGGATATGCTTTCTTCCACTCCGGTAGAACTAAAATCAGTTATGGTTTTAATGGATTCAGGTTTACCCAATGAAGTAAGTGCCGCAAATACCGGGTAAATACCTATATCAAGCAATGACCCCCCGCCAAGGGCAATATTGTATAACCGCTTTTGTGGTTCGTAGGGGCCATTAAAAGCAAAATCGGACCTGACCATTTTAAGGTGTCCAAGTTCACCCGACTGAATAACCTCCAATGCTTTCCGGAAACTGGGCTGGAACATGGTCCAGAAAGCTTCCATCAAAAATGTGTTGTTTTCTTTTGCGCAGGCCACCATTTCTTCTGCTTCTTTTTTATTGATGGCAAAAGCTTTCTCACAAAGCACTGCCTTTTTGTGATTCAGGCAAAGTAGTGTATGTTCACGGTGAAACGAGTGGGGCGTGGCAATATATACTGCATCCACATTCTGATCATTTACCATCTCTTCATAACTGCCATAAGCCTTTTCGTAGCCGAATTCATCAGCAAAATCCTGAGCTCGCTTATAGTCTCTCGAGGCAGCTGCATAAAGGCGTGCATTTGGAAGCAACTTCAAATCGTTGCTGAACTTCCTGGCAATCTTTCCACATCCCAATACAGCCCAGTTGTATGTTTTATTTCCCATTCGAACTAATTTTTAACTACCTGCAAATTTCTTTAAGCTCAGGCAGTGTTTCGGTTTCAATGTTATTTTGAATTTCTATCAACCATCTCGTTGATGGTTTTTACGCTCTCCGCCGAACGCAATCCGTCCTCAGGGGTATTCAAACAGTAATCAACCAGTTGTTCAATGGTTGAGGTTGCAACATGCATCCGTGTATCAGAAGAACCGTAATAGATAAAAACCTCATCTTTCTCATTTCTTATCCAGCCATTGGCGAACAAGACATTTGATACATCCCCGATCCGCTCCTCTCCTTCCGGAGCCATAAAATAACCACCAGGACGGGCGATCACCTTCGAAGGATCTTCCAGATCAGTCATAAACAGGTACAGCACATATCGTAATCCGGCAGCGCAATTTCGCACACCGTGTGCAAGGTGAAGCCATCCTTTTTCAGTTTTCAACGGGGCAGGTCCCTGTCCGTTTTTCAGCTCCCTGATGGTATGATAAACTTTCTCGTCGATTATCTTTTCTTCCGGAGCCTCAGCATGGGTAATGTCATCAACCAATGCCCAGCCAATACCGCCACCACCTCCAACTTCAATAAAGCCGTCCTGTGGGCGGGTATAAAATGCATATTTTCCATCAATAAATTCAGGGTGCAGTACAAGGTTGCGCTGCTGTCCGTGGTGCGAAATAAAATCAGGCAGTCGCTCCCAGCTTACCAGGTCTTTTGTGCGTGCAATGCCACCGCTGGCAGTGGCCATAGAAGTGTCGCCTTCAGGAGCTGACATATCTTTGCGCTCGGCACAGAATATTCCGTAAATCCAGCCATCTTCGTGCTGAACCAGGCGCATATCATAAACATTAGTATCGGGAATTTCCGTTTCAGGCAAAGTAACAGGCCGCTCCCAAAACCGCCAGTTATCGATTCCTTTCGGGCTTTCAGCAATGGCAAAAAAGGATTTACGATCCCATCCTTCCACGCGTGCACAAAGCAAATAACGTCCATCAAAATAAATGGCTCCGCTGTTAAAAGCAGCATTAATGCCAATGCGCTGCATCAAAAACGGGTTGGTCTTATAATTAAAATCAAACCGCCAGTTCAACGGTGCATGTTCCCCTGTAAGTATTGGCCTTTTATATCGGGTATAAATTCCATTATATTGCTTTTTTGAAGGCTTATTTTTTTTTGTTATAAGCTTTTCATGTTGCCTTTGCAGCCATTTCACCCGCTTTTCAAATTCTTTTTTCGATCGTATCATAAATTTGCTATTTATATATTATTTCGTTTAACTAGTTAATATTACGGTGCTCTGCACATTAAAGGACTGTGTTTGTATTTAAGAGCTACAAATATTACCGGTGCGTTGCACCTGTATTCCTCTTACAAACTGCCGCTATTAACTCTATCTACTTAGCCTTCACCTTTGCCTGTTCCCTCAAAAACTGTTCACCGTTCACTTTTCACTGTTCACTTCCTTAAACCCATCAGGCAGTCTAACCTATCTGAAGCTCTTCAGCAAAACCTTAAAAACCACAGCTTTCTGAACAAATTACTGTTCACCGTTCCCTGTTTACTTTTTACTTCCTTCTACCTCTCCGGTAACCTGTCCCACCAGGTTTTCTTCAAGATAATTAAACAAACCACTGTTACAACTATTGTAATCCCAACGGGTAAAGCTTCTTTCAGCACAATGTATATAGGAAGAGCCACCAGCGCAGTTTGAGCAATTGTACCAATAACAACATTGAACATATCGCGTTTAAAATCCTTGTTCGGAACAAATTCTGCATCTTCTTCCATCACCTTCTTTTTAATGGGACCCCAAAACCCCCATGGCCTGACATTCCGGTAAAAATCTTTCAGCGTCTTCTCATCGGTAGGCGGAGTAAGAAAGGTTCCCGCCATTGCGCCCGCAATTGAGATAAGCAGCAACCATGGGAAGTAATACAAATCGAGTGTCTCCGAAAAAACATAAGGGAATATAAGTGCGGGAATCAAACCGGTAACCATTCCCCAGAAATAGCCATACCCGTTAAATCGCCACCAATACCATTTCAACACGTTTGATACCACATAGCTTCCATACAGTGCCGAAACAATCCATTGCAGCATGCTGTTCACATCCTGGGCAAATACCCCGAAAATAATACTCACAATAACTACCGACACGCCGGTTATGTAGTTCATATTGCGTATTTCCTTGTTTGATGCTTCGGGTTTTAAATACCGGAGGTATATATCGTTTACAATGTAAGCCTGTGCCGCATTCAATGTACCAGCAAACGTCGAATTAAACGCAGCCAGTAAACCTGCCAGCAACAGTCCCATAAAACCAATTGGTACAAATTCAGAAATGGCCGATGGCAATATCTGCTCAAAATCGATTTGCCCTGCTACCATAAGATTTAGCCTGTCGTAATACAACAGGGCCAAAACAGCAAATCCGGCAATCATAAAATAACGCACCGGCATAAGTACCACTGAAACAAATCCACTCATTTTTGCCGCTTCCTTTGGCGTCTTGGTGGAAAGAATCTTCTGCATATCATAGGTTGGCGCCGGGCCGGCCATTGAAACAAGGACTCCTTTAAACACCATCATCATAAAAAAGATGGTAAACAGCGAATACCCGTCGCTGGCAATTTTTGCATTCACCTCATCAATAATGCCCCGCCAGTCCAGATCATCGAGCCGCCATCCAAAAAAAGGAGAATTCCAGCCTTCGGGAACCACAAGTGTTTCAACAGCCATAGCTTTCATAGCCAGCACCCCGATCAGGATGGCAGAGATGGTCATAATAAAATACTGAAGCACATCGGCCCACACAATACTCGACATACCTCCCAGAACAGCATAAAAAACAGCAAACAACGTAAAGGCAATACCATAAATATGCGGAACATACGACAACGGAACTTCAAAAGGAATATAAGGTGCTACAATATCCCAGGGAATGAAAATCATTACAAATTTACCCAGCCCGATGAAGCCGTATGCCAGGTAACCCAAACACATAATAAGCGCAAATACCACCACTACCCCATGCGAAAGATTGCTGTCACGTCCTCTTCCAAACCGGGTATTGATCCATTCAGCGCCTGTGGTTACCCCTGAACGGCGCAGCCATATACTCAAAAACACCATTAAAAATACCTGGTTGAAAACCGGCCACAACCATGGAATCCAGATACTCTTCAGCCCGTAAACAAACAAAAGGGTAACAAGCCACATGGTACCTGAAATATCAAACATCCCCGAAGCATTCGAAAGCCCAAGCATATACCACGGAAGTTTGTTACCTCCCAGCAAATAGTTGGCCTTGCTCTTCTGAGCTACCTTTTTAAGAACTAATCCAATAAATACAGTGGTAAGAAGGTAAACAAGGATGATGATCCCATCGACAATTGTTAATTTCATTACAAAGTAATTTGATTCCGGTTTAAATCTTAATGTTTATGTCAAAGTCACAATTTTACAACATTTTTCGGGTTCAAATTTATTTTTCCCGGAAAATGTTACAGTGAAAAAATGACACAAAGCAAAGCAACAAATAACAAAACAGAAAACAAAAAACATAAAAAGGAAAATAACAAAAAACAAAAAACAAACTTTAAAGGAAGAAAAAAAGGAAATATCGCCGGCAAACAATACTAACCTCTATTATTCATAAAAAAAGGGAGTTTGTTACCTAAAAATAGCTGAAGTATCAGTATTTTTAGGGTGTACAAGAACAAACATCCCTTTTACAATGATAAAAAATAATTTTGAAACGAACCAACAAACATTAGACC
>JAGXGA010000006.1 GCA_024636975.1 Mariniphaga sp. | reverse complement strand
AGTCAGGCTTCTCAAACTTTATTTTAAAATCTTCAAATAGTTTCATTGGTATTTTTTCCTAAATTTACAAAGGAAAAGACTTTTTAAGAAGCAAATAGAGTGCTAGTTATCAACATTTTATTGTTTATTGACAGACACTAGCTAGAAGATCAGACACAGGAATGCCGACACTGTTTGACAGAATTTTCAACAGTGATCTGATGGATTGGGGCACGTCAAATTTTTCCGGTCCCAACAGTACTCTACCGGCAGTTAACGTAAAAGAAACAGATGATGATTTCATTCTTGAACTGGCAGCTCCGGGAATGAGCAAAAAAGATTTTAAAATCAATTTCCAGAACAATCTACTGACCATCTCATCTGAGAAAGATGAAAAATCAGAAGACAATAGCAATGGTTATTCCCGGAGAGAATTCAGTTATACATCGTTCCAGCGTTCATTTACAGTTCCCGCACATGAAGTTGACAGTGATAAAATAACTGCATCCTATGCCGATGGTATTCTTATCGTAAAGATTCCTAAACGTGAAGAAGTGAAACCCAAACCGGCAAGAGAAATTAAAATTGCTTAAGTGGAAATCAGGCAGGAAATAAATCCTGCCTTTTTCATAAACATTCTTTACTGCAATGACACTTAATATATTTTAACTTAACAGATGGATTTTTATCTTTGCAAACGTTTAAATTCGTGCCTTTTTAAATCAAACATCTTTCTATTAAAGAACATTAAACCAAAACAGAGTATTTAAAAGAACAAACAGGATATGATTCAAACTGTAGATATAAAAGAACTGAACGAGCGGATTCAGAAAGAAAGCTCGTTTGTTGATTTGGTTACCCTTGAAATGAACAAGGTAATTGTTGGACAGAAACATTTGGTGGAAAGCCTGTTAATCGGGTTATTATCAAACGGGCATATACTCCTTGAAGGGGTACCGGGGCTTGCAAAGACCCTGGCCATAAAATCACTGGCCAACACCATTAGTGCAAAATTTGCCCGCATACAGTTCACACCCGACCTTCTGCCTGCCGACTTACTGGGGACAATGATTTATAGTCAGAAAAAGGAAGAGTTTTCAATTAAAAAAGGGCCCATTTTTGCCAACTTCATTTTGGCTGACGAGATAAACCGTGCACCTGCAAAAGTACAATCGGCATTGCTCGAAGCCATGCAGGAGCGTCAGATCACGATCAGCGATACCACCTTCAAACTGGAAGAGCCTTTTTTGGTGATGGCAACCCAAAACCCAATTGAGCAGGAAGGAACTTATCCGCTACCTGAAGCTCAGGTTGACCGCTTTATGTTAAAAGTAGTAATTAATTACCCGAACAGGGAAGAAGAAAGGATGATTATTAACCAAAACCTGCTGAAACAGTTCCCTGAAACTTCACCCATCTTGCAAACTGCCGATATATTAAATGCGCGACAGGTGGTGAAAGATGTTTATATGGATGAAAAGATTCAGAAATACATTGTTGATATTGTTTTTGCAACACGCGAACCGCAAAATTATCAACTGGCAAAGTACCAGGAAATGATTTCATACGGCGCATCGCCCAGGGCCGGAATCAGTCTTGCCCAGGCAGCCAAGGCTTTTGCATTTATTAAACGCCGCGGATATGTTATTCCTGAAGACGTGAGGGCTGTTTGTCCTGAAGTTTTAAGGCACAGAATTGGATTGAGCTATGAAGCAGAAGCCAACAACATCACTTCTGAAGAAATAATTACCGATATCCTGAATAAGGTAGAGGTACCATAGCAAGAGCTAAGAAATCAAATGATCAACATGCAATTAAGTGCTTCAACTTGTAAATATTAAACAGAAATCGCTCTCATGGAGACGAGTGAACTATTAAAAAGAGTACGAAAGATTGAGATTAAGACACGGGGATTGTCGCGGAATATATTTGCCGGCGAGTATCACAGTGCGTTTAAAGGAAGAGGCATGGCCTTTTCAGAGGTGCGTGAATACCAGTATGGTGACGATATTCGTAGCATCGACTGGAATGTTACAGCCAGGTACAACCACCCATATGTTAAAATATTCGAGGAAGAAAGGGAATTAACCGTAATGCTTTTGATTGATGTAAGTGGCTCCCGGGATTTTGGTACTTTTGAAAAGATGAAGAAGAATGTAATTACTGAAATCTCTGCCATCCTTTCGTTTTCAGCCATTCAAAACAACGATAAAATCGGGGTGATTTTCTTTTCCGATACCATCGAAAAATTCATACCTCCTAAAAAGGGCAAAAGCCATATACTTAGAATCATCAGGGAATTGATAGATTTTCACCCTCAGCATACTGGTACCGACATCACCGAAGCAGTGCGTTACCTTACCAACGCAATTAAAAAGAAATGCACTGCATTTATAATTTCCGACTTCATGGATGATAGCCCCCGTCTTGAGATGGCGCTTTCAGTAGCCAACAACAAGCACGATGTGGTGGCTTTAAAAATTTATGACAACCGCGAGAGGGAATTGCCCCCCATTGGAATGGTTATGCTCAGGGATGCAGAAACAGGAAAGAATATTTGGGTAGACAGCAGTTCCCGGAAAGTGAGACAAATGTACTCCGATTACTGGAACCGTCATATCACCCGCCTGGATACGCTTTTTAAAAAGAGCAACATCGATTATGCCTCTATTAATACTCAGGAGGACTATGTGAAATCTTTAATGACCCTTTTCAAAAAGAGGGCTGTTAAACAATAATACGAATGAAGCTGAAATTAACGATACTCTTTATATTTGTTCTGGTCACTGGTACTGTAACATCTTATGCGCAGCGAATCAAAGCCACTGCCAGCATCGATTCCACAAACATATTGCTCGGCGATCAGGTAAGACTGTTCCTTGAAATTGACCATCCGAAAAATATACAGGTTGAATTTCCGCATGTACCTGATACCATTGCCGGAAATGTTGAAGTCATAAGCCGGTTTGAAACGGATACATTTGAAATGGATAATGAAGAATTTCAAAAACAAATCCGCTCGTATCTGATAACTTCTTTCGACAGTGGTTCGTACCGCATACCTCCTTTTTGGTTTAAGATCGACCTTGATGGCAGGCTTGATTCCATTCCAACCAATGGGGTGACATTGAACGTACATACGATTCCTATTGACACAACCCGCGGCCCTACCGATATTAAATTGCCTTACGATGCACCGGTGACATTAAAGGAAGTTGTTCCCTATATTCTTGGGATAATTCTGATTGGTGCAATTTTGTTTTTCATTTTATATGCTATTAAAAGAAAGAAAAACAACCAACCGATATTTGTAATGCCTAAAAAACCAAAAGAACCTGCCCATGTTGTAGCATTGCGCGAACTCGACCGAATTAAAAATGAAAAGATATGGCAGCAGGGAAAAACAAAACAGTATTACAGTGATGTTACTGAGGCGTTGCGAAAATACATTGAAGACCGGTTTAATATTCCTGCTATGGAGCAAACGTCAGATGAAACCATTGAAAGTTTTAAAATCCGGCGAGATTTATTAAAAGATAAAACTTTTAATAACCTCAGACAGCTTTTAAAACTGGCCGACCTGGTGAAATTTGCAAAGTATACGCCAATGCCCGATGATGATAATATGACTTTAGTAAACGCATACTTTTTTGTAAACGCTACAAAAATTGAAGAGAAGAAAGCTGATACTCCTGGAAACAAAAAGGATGATGAAGGTGAAGACGTTGAAATAAAATAGAAAAGAATGTTTGAAGGACTGACATTTAGAAACCCGGAGTTTTTTTATTTACTGCTGTTGATACTGCCAATGGCAGCCTGGTATTTTTTCAGCCAGTATAAAAATGCAGCAAGCATCCGTGTTTCGTCTGCGGCTCCGGTACTGAAGGCGCCAAAAACCATAAGGTATTACCTGCGGCACCTTGTTTTTCTGCTTCAGGTGCTGGCTTTCGCTGCATTTACAGCTGTGCTTGCCCGTCCGC
This sequence comes from Mariniphaga sp., assembly GCA_024636975.1. Lineage (GTDB taxonomy): Bacteria > Bacteroidota > Bacteroidia > Bacteroidales > Prolixibacteraceae > Mariniphaga. The sequence goes on along the minus strand of JAGXGA010000006.1, from coordinate 41,550 downwards.
AATCTTCAAGCAACTGGGAAAATGTTACCACAGAAGGAATTGATATAGTTATTTCTTTGGACATTTCAACCAGTATGCTGGCAATGGATTTTTCGCCCAACAGGCTTGAAGCGGCCAAAAATGTAGCCATGGAATTCATCTCAGGAAGGCAATACGACAGGCTGGGGTTGGTGGTATTTGCCGGTGAAGCATTTACCCAGGTACCTTTAACAACCGACAGGGCAGTGCTGCTCAATCTGTTTAAAGACATTGAAACCGGCATGATTGAGGATGGTACGGCAATTGGGAATGGACTGGCAACATCGGTTGCACGACTTAAAGACAGCGATGCTATAAGTCGTGTGGTAATCTTATTAACCGATGGAGAAAACAATTCAGGCGAAATTGCCCCGCTTACTGCTGCTGAGATCGCCCGTACATTTGGAATAAGGGTATATACTATTGGAGTGGGTACGGTAGGAACAGCTCCTTATCCGGTACAAACTCCTTACGGCACACAACTGCGTGATGTTGAGGTGAAAATTGACGAAGAGATGCTGCAGGAAATATCAAACATAACAGGCGGAAGGTATTTCAGGGCAACAAGCAACACCAAATTACAGGAAATTTACGAGGAGATCGATGAACTGGAAAAGTCGAAAATCGATGTACGTGAATTCAGTCGTCGTTCGGAAGAATTTCTACCTTTTGCACTGGCAGGAATTTTGTTACTGGTGATGGGTTTTTTATTGCGAACCACTGTTTTCAGGACGGTTCCCTAAAAATCAAGAAAATGGAAATGTTCAGGTTTGCACATATAGAATATTTATGGGGATTGGCAATAATCCCTCTGTTGGCTCTATTTTTCATATGGGCACGTTTTGCAAGGAAACGGGCATTGCGTCGGTTTGGAAATCAGAAAATCCTTCAGGAACTTATGCCACAAGCTTCTAAAAACCGGCCGGCATTTAAATTCATTCTGCTCATGCTTGCACTCGCATTCTTTATTGTTGGCGCAGCCCGCCCACAATTTGGCAGCAAGCTAAAAAAAGTACAGCGTGAAGGGGTGGAAATTATTATTGCATTGGATGTTTCAAACAGCATGATGGCAGAAGATATTCAGCCAAATCGTCTTGAGAGGGCTAAACGTGCTATCTCAAGATTAATAGACAGGCTAAGTGAAGATAAAATCGGGCTTATTGTATTTGCAGGAGAAGCCTACATACAGCTTCCAATAACAACCGATTACAATTCAGCCAAACTTTTCCTGGAAGCCATAAATACCAATATTGTTCCCCGGCAGGGAACAGCTATCGGGGCAGCAATAAATCTTGCCATGCGATCATTTACACCCGGGGAAATTGCAAATAAAGCCATCATTGTTATTACCGACGGGGAGAACCATGAAGACGATCCGGTTGCTGCAGCCAAAGGAGCGGTTGAGAATGGCATCATTGTTCATACAATCGGTATGGGCTTGCCCCAGGGTTCACCCATCCCGGTACAGCGCGGCAGTCAGATCGAATACCTGCGTGATAAAGAGGGCGAGGTTATAATCACCCGTTTGGATGAAACAATGCTCGAACAGATCTCAGCAGCTGGAAATGGGATTTATGTGCGGGCAAACAATGCACAGGTCGGTTTAAATGTTCTTTTCGATGAAATAAATAAGCTTGAAAAAGAAGAGATAGATACATTGGTTTATTCGGAGTATGATGATCAGTTCCAGTACTTTTTCGGTATAGGTATTTTATTGTTATTGTTAGAGTTTGTTATTCTTGAGAGGAAGAACAGGCATCTGATGAAGGTAAAATTGTTTTCAGCAAAATAATTTGAAATTATGAAACAACTATTTCTATTGCTTTTTACATTAACAGTTGCAGTTGCAGCTTCGGGACAGAATGAACGAAAGTTTGTCCGAAGCGGGAACCAGCTGTTTATGGAGGCAATTAAAGATACTACACGACTTGACACTTCAATGTTCGGCAAAGCAGAAGCCGAATACCGTAAGGCTCTGGAAAAAAGACCAGGCCATGAACAGTGGGATTTTAACCTGGCTGATGCGCTCTACAAACAAATGCAATTTGAAGAGGCAGGGCGAAAATTTGAAGAGCTGTCACAAAAACTGGAATCCCCTGAGGAACAGGCCCGTGCTTTGCATAACCTTGGAAACAGCCAGCTTATGCAGCAACAGATTGATGAAAGCATTGAATCATATAAAAAAGCTTTGCGCAGGAATCCCAATGATTTAGATACAAAATACAATCTGGCTTATGCCCAAATGTTAAAACAACAACAGGAACAACAGCAACAGGATCAACAAAATCAGGATCAGCAACAGGATCAGGACCAGGAGCAAAATCAGGACCAGCAGCAGGATCAGCAGCAACAGCAACAACAAGATCAGCAGCAACAGCAACAACAACAGCCACAACAGACAAAAATTTCAAAGCAGGATGCTGAGCAACTTTTACAGGCACTGCAAAATGATGAACGGGAGATACAGGAAAAGGTAAATGCGGAAAAAGCAAAAAGTGCCAGACCGGTGAGAACCGAGAAGGAATGGTAGGCAAAATAAAATGAAAAAGGTTAGACAGGAACAATGATAAAAAAACTGATTGTATATTGTTTGTTGGTTTTCGCAGTTGCGGGAGCAAAAGCCGAGCAAACGAAGTTTGTAATGTCGGCACCCAATGCTGTTGAAATGGGACAGCAATTCAGGCTTACCTTTACCCTGAACGACAGGGGGAGCAACCTGCAATTGCCTCCCGGGTTAAGCAATAATTTTGATATTTTAATGGGCCCCAGCACCGGACAATCAACAAGTATCAGTTCAATAAACGGGAGAACAACAACAGAAGTAACTTATTCATTCACTTATATACTCAGAGCAAAAAATGAAGGTTCGTTTGAAATACGGCCTGCTTCCATTGAAGTGGATGGAAAGGTAATTGAATCAAATTCATTGAAACTGCAGGTTGTTAAGGAGCAGGCCCGTCAGCAGCAACAACAGCAACCACAGAATGGAGAAACCACTGAAAGTGCAACTCCAACAGAACTTGGAGGCGATAATTTATTTTTACGGGTAGATCTGAGCAAACAAAATGTTTTCAGAGGAGAACAGTTGGTTGCAACTGTGAAACTTTATGCCGATCCGGATATTCCCATTTCAGGTTTCGATGAAGTTAATCTGCCTACTTATGAAGGATTTTACACACAGGACATTGAGATTCCAAAGCAGATAAATTTTACACGCGAAGTATACAACGATCGTATTTACCAGGTGGGCGTTCTAAAAAAAACGGTTCTTATTCCCCAGCAGAATGGCAAAATAACTATTAACCCTTTTAACATGTCTCTGCTGGTACAGCAGCGAGTCAGGCCACGAAGTTTCTTCGATGATTTTTTCAGTGGGATACAAACCATGAAAACCAGGATTACAAGTTCACCCATATCTGTAAATGTAAAAGATCTGCCCCCTCAGCCGGAACATTATTATGGCGGTGTTGGCAATTTCACTGTTAATTCAAATTTAAGTTCCGAAAATGTAACAACAAATGATGCCGTTACATTGAAAATGACAATAAGTGGCACCGGTAATCTGAGGTTAATAGGAAATCCCGTTCTGGAATTACCAACCGACTTTGAAGTTTACGATCCGCGGGCTACTGAGAATATCCGCACCACCGACAATGGAGTTACAGGTACAAAAACAATCGAATACCTCTTCCAGCCCCGGTTCGAAGGAGTCTATACAATACCTTCCATTCAATTCACCTATTTCAATCCGGCAACAGCATCCTATGTTACCAGGTCGACTCCCGAATATACTTTAAGTGTTGAGAAGGGTGAGGGTGATCAGGCAGCTACTGTAATAAGTTCGCGGCAAAGAGAGGACCTGCAGTTAATTGGCCAGGATATCCGATATATTAGGCAGGGTAACTCTATGCTACGCATAACAGGAACCACATTTTATGGCACTCCGGTCTTCTATTCCATATACGGAGGAAGCACATTACTTTTCCTGATATTGATAGTTGTATACCGTAAAAAAGCAAAGGAAAATGCCAATGCTGCGCTGATGCGTAACAAGAAGGCCAACCGCCTGGCATCAAAACGGTTAAAAGCGGCTGCAGGATATATGCGTAACAACCAGAATGAAGCTTTTCATGATGCAATCCTGAAAGCATTCTGGGGTTACCTGAGCGATAAATTAAGTATCCCAGTTGCAACGCTAAACCGTGAAAATGCGGTTGCAAACTTGAGGGAAAGAAATGTGAATGAAGATTTGATTAACGATTTTGTGGAAATAATAGAGCGTTGCGAATTTGCACGTTATGCGCCTGCAGGAGGATCTGAAGCACGCAGTGAGCTATACAAAAAAGCAGCTTCCACTATGAGCAGAATTGAGAAGCAGATAAAAAAATAAGGTACAGGTGAAAACGAAGGCGAAGGCGAAGGCGAAGAAAGAAATAAGAATTAGAATACCAGACTTTTGGTTGAGGAATTAGATTAAATTAATTAGCGAGAGATGATGGCAATGCATTTAAAAAAATATGGTTTGTTCCTGATAGGGTTCGTTTCATTCCTGCATATTTCTGCGCAGGATTCTATTCAGGTGCTTTGGGAGCGGGCCAATGCCTTTTACACCACCGAAGAATATCAAAAAGCACTTTCCGCCTATGAACAAATCCGGGAGTCAGGACAGGAATCGACCAGGCTATACTATAACCTTGGGAATGCCTATTATAAAACTGGCGACATTAACAATGCAATACTAAATTATGAACGGGCAAAGCTTTTAGCGCCCCAGGACCCGGATATTAATTTCAACCTTGAGCTGGCCAACCAACATGTAGTTACTGAAATAGAGGCTTTGCCCCAACCCTTTTTTTTACGCTGGCGCAACAGGATTATAAATCTGTATCCTGCTGATGCATGGGCAGGAATCAGTATCGGCGCTTTTATCTTTTTCCTTGGACTACTTGGATTGTTTATATTCAGCCGTAGCTCCTTTATAAAAAAGATTTCTTTCTGGTTTGGAATTTTAGCTATTGTTGTTTCAGGTTTTACGTTTTCATTTGCTGCCCGTCAGAAAGAAAAAATCAACCAAAGGAAGCATGCCATTGTTTTTTGTCCCCGCATAACTGTAAAAAGTGCTCCTGCCGAAACCAGCACCGATTTGTTCCTGTTGTATGAAGGAGTTAAAGTTGAAGTTTCCGATAGTGTCAACACCTGGAAAGAAATCAAGCTCCCCGATGGAAATGTTGGCTGGCTTCCCGATTCATGTATTGTCAGAATTTAATGATCAGATTGTACTATTTAATCATATCACCTCAACATTAAATAGTATTTTCTCTTTCAATCGTCATTGAATTACTACTTTTGAATAAAGAAAATGGTTCAATGAAATAAACTATGGAAAACGACATAAAACTGGCAGTTCTTATCGACGGAGATAACATCCCTTCGGCAAATGTAAAGGAAATGATGGAAGAGATAGCCAAGTATGGTAATCCCACCATCAAACGCATTTATGGCGACTGGACAAAGCCAACGCTTACCAAATGGAAAAACTTGTTGCTCGAAAATGCCATTACACCTATACAGCAGTATGGCTATACAACAGGTAAGAATGCCACCGATTCGGCCATGATTATTGATGCCATGGATATACTTTACAGTGAAAAGGTAAATGGTTTTTGCCTTGTTTCAAGCGACAGCGATTTCACCCGGCTGGCAACACGGTTACGCGAGGCAGGAATGAAAGTTTACGGTATTGGTGAAAAGAAAACACCTGACCCGTTTATTGTGGCATGCGACAAGTTCATTTACGTGGAAATCCTTCAAAACCGGGTAAAAGAAACAGAAAGCAATGCTACACCTGATAAGCCGGAAAAGAAAAGTCAGGTAGATAAAATTACGCCCAAAGTAGTAAAACTGATTGCTTCCACAATTTCCGATCTGGCTGATGACGATGGCTGGGCTTTCCTTGGTGATGTAGGCAGTCTGTTGCAAAAAAAACAACCTAACTTCGACTCACGAAACTATGGATTTGAAAAACTTACCCCGCTTATCAATTCAACTGGCAAATTTGAAATCGATCAGCGTGACAACTATAAAGGGAAGTTTAAATTAATCTTTGTGAGGAATAAAAAAAGGTAAGTTTTTTTTCTTGAAATTGAAATATTAGTTACAGGTTTACAGATATTATGAAATCAGCATCATATATTTTAGGTTTTGCCATTCCATTTAATGAGCCTGTAATAATTATTGCCCTGGTATTGGTAATCCTGCTCATTGGGCCGGTTTTCTTTGAACGTATACGTATTCCGTCAATTGTTGGGCTTCTTTTAAGCGGAGCCTTAATCGGGCCTCACGGATTTAACCTGGTACCCTCTGACCTGGAATTCAGCTTGCTGGGAACAATGGGGTTACTTTATTTAATGTTTCTTGCAGGTCTTGAGATCGACCTGATCGATTTTATTGAAAATAGGGCCAAGAGTATATTTGTTGGTTTGCTTTCCTTTATTTTACCTTTTGTAGTTGGTTATTTTGTTTGCCACACGTTTTTAAACCTGAGCATGAATGCCTCCCTGCTTATCGGGGCCATGCTTTCATCACACACGCTTATCTCTTACCCTCTGCTCGGAAGACTTGGAATTGTAAACAAATCCATCGTAACCATAACTGTCGGAGGAACAATAATTGCCGATATACTAGCCCTTCTTGCAATGGAGCTGATTACAAATGTTGCCATTGAAGGTTTTGAAATGAGCAGCCTTTTGTTGTTTATACTTCATTTCCTGCTACTTTTTTTTATAATATTTGTTGTTGTTCCAAGGTTTTCAAGGCTTTTTCTCAGCAGATATGAGGGTGAACTTGGGGTGCAGTATATTTTTGTACTTGTTATACTTTTTTGCTCTTCATTAATTGCGCTGTTACTTGATATAGAACCAATAATAGGGGCATTTTTCAGTGGACTGGTACTTAACAGACAGATAATAAACAGCTCACCTCTTTATAAACGGATTGAATTTATTGGAAATAATCTATTTATACCTTTCTTTCTGATTTCTATAGGATTGCTTGCCAACTTTAAAGTTTATTTTGAGAATCCGGGTGAAATAGGGCCGGTCTTAATATTAATTGCCACTGCTTTTTTCGGTAAATACCTGGCTGCCATTATTCCCAAAATTGTTCTGCGCCTTTCGGCCCCGGAGGGCAATCTGATATTTGGACTCAGCCTATCACGTGCAGCCTCTGCCATTGCCATCATACTTATTGGATTTAATCTGGGTATTGTCAGCGAATCCATTTTGAACAGCACCGTTATCTTAATTTTAGTCACCTGCATTGTAAGTTCTTATCTGACGCAGCAAGCCGGAAAAAAAATCTTACTGGAAGAGAATAATACAATAAGTAATAAAACAAGAATAAAGCAAAAGTTTCTGGTTCCGGTTGCTAATCCGGCCAATATGGAAAATTTACTTGATTTCGCAATTCTTATAAATGATAGCGATAGCAGCATTCCGGTATATCCGCTAACAGTAATCACACAGGGCGATAATGTCAGAAATAAAATAAACAGCAGTCAGGAGAAAGTTCAGAAAGTAATTGATTCACTTCAGACAGAGGTATTTTTTGAAACCAGTTCACGTATTGACAATAATATAACAAACGGAATTGTCAGAGCTGCCGAGGAGGTTGTGGCAACCACCATTATTATTGGGTGGAATAACCGGACCATGCCTCTACATATCCTGTTTGGAAACATCCTTGATAACCTGCTCGAAAAAACCCAACGGATGGTATTGGTGTTAAAAACCCCTTCGGCATTTCGTAAGGTAAGCAAAATATTTCTTTATTGCCCTGAAAATACCCAATATGAACACGGCTTTTACTTATGGATGGAAACCCTGGTAATACTGGCACAGAAATTACAGCTCAAATTGATATTACGGAGTGAATCGGAACACACCCTTGAAGCCATCAAATCCTTTAACCAGAAAAATAATTTAATAAAATATTTCGAGTTTAATGAAAATGAAAAGGATAGCAATATCCCGATTAAAAATTCACCGTCTGACCTTCTGATTTTTGTTCATTCGCGTAAAAAAACAATCTCCTACAGCAGAAAGTACGAACATTTTATGAACAACAGCATTGGGATATTTAACAACAACAACATCATTATTATCTATCCCGAGCAATGAAACAACTTACTTAAACTTAATAAACTGGGGAATTGCTATAATAACAATTTATAGATAAATCATAAATAAATTCATCCTCTGACCCTGCCCCATTTCCATGCTTTTCATTTTTTTTGTAAATTCCTCACTGATTAGAAAAATAAACAAGAATGACAGACACTCCATCAGGAAAAAAAGAGTTAAAGAAAATTGCCGTACTCACCTCAGGAGGCGATTCTCCAGGTATGAACGCTGCTATCCGAGCGGTTGTGAGAAGCGCTATATATAGAAATTTAGAGGTTGCAGGGGTAATGAACGGTTTCTCCGGTTTATTGAACAATAATTTTGTTGAAATGCAATCGCATTCGGTATCAAAAATAATCTCCAGGGGGGGTACTATACTTAAGTCTTCACGTTGTCCTGAATTCCACCATAAAGACGCCAGAGAACAAGCAGTGAAAAACATGCACGATAATGGAATTGACGGTTTGGTTGTACTTGGTGGTGACGGCTCCTTCAGGGGAGCGAATGATCTTTGGAAAGAGTTCGGATTTCCTGTAGTGGGGGCACCATGCACCATTGATAACGATATTTACGGCACTGATTTTACAATTGGGTTCGATACAGCCGTTAACACGGCAGTCACAGCAATTGACAATATACGGGACACAGCCGATTCACACAACATACTGTTTTTTGTGGAGGTAATGGGACGCCATTCAGGGTTCATTGCACTTCACACAGCGATTGCCACCGGAGCTGAAGCTACTTTAATTCCGGAAACTCCTACCAGCATTGAAAAGTTATGTAATTATCTGGTTAGTGAACGGCGAAAAAACAAAACATCCGGAATCATAATAGTAGCCGAAGGCGATGATGAAGGAGGAGCAGAGGATATTGCAAAAAAGGTAAGAACCCAACTTCCCGATTATGAAACAAGAGTTTCCACTCTTGGTCATGTTCAGCGGGGAGGATCACCAACATGCAACGACAGGGTGCTGGCCAGCCTCCTTGGGCACGAATGTGTATGCTCACTTATTGAGGGAAGGTCTGGAGTGATGATTGGCAGGGAACATAAGCAAATAGTTTATGTGTCCTTAGAAGAAGCCTCCTCAAAGCATGATGTAATCGACAAAAGCTGGATTAGCATTAGTCAGATCATATCAATTTAACGTCGCCTGTTACTTAAAAAGGCTCATCACTTCTTCTTTGGTAATTTCCTGTAACGGGTTATTTGAATTAATAAATTTATCGGCCAGTGAGCTTTTACGGTTTTGCAGCTGCAATATTTTTTCTTCTATTGAGTCTTGTGTAATGAACCGGTAAACAAATACATGCTTGTTCTGCCCGATACGGTGAGCACGGCTTATGGCCTGGTTTTCTGCTGCGGGGTTCCACCAGGGATCAATAATAAACACATAATCGGCGCTGGTAAGGTTCAACCCTACTCCACCTGCTTTAAGCGAAATCAGGAAGATCCTGTTCTCAGGGTCATCCTGAAACTGCTTGATTACTTCTCCACGTTTGCTGGTTTGACCGGTTAACAGGCTGTACTTCCATCCTTCCTTTTCTATCTTTTTTCTGATAAGTTCAAGATGTTTTACAAATGATGAAAAAACAAGCACCTTATGTTTTTCTGTAACCACATTCTCAATCATCCTGATGATCTCTTCAAACTTTCCCGACCCTGATTCCTCCATATCCTCAAGCATATTGGGATGGTTTGCCAACTGCCTGAGGCGTGTAAGTCCCTGTAAAATTATAATAGACGAATTTTTTACACCTTCCTGCTCAATGCCTGCCAATATGGAATTACGAATAATTGATTTCTCCGTTTCATAGGTACGGTGTTGTTCATCCACCATATCACACATTATTACCTGCTCCATAACGGGTGGAAGGTCTTTGGCCACTTCATTCTTTGTGCGTCGTAAAACAAAAGGCCGGATCAAAATCTGCAGCTTCTCCTGCTGGTCAGCATTATTGTGTTTCTCAATGGGTGTTAAAAAATAGCGCCTGAAAAAGGCAAGGTTCCCCAGCATGCCCTTATTCAGGAAATTCATCTGAGCCCATAAATCGGACAACGAATTTTCTATAGGTGTTCCCGTAAGCGTCATCCGGTGCTCACTGTGAAGTTTCATTATGGCCTTGTACGTTTTTGATGAGGGATTTTTAACATACTGGCTTTCATCAAGTATCAGGTAAAAGAATTTAAACCGGGAAAATTCCTCCACATCATTACGAACAGTGCCGTATGTTGTAAGGATAATGTCGAAAAAGAAAACTGCATTTTCCAGGTCGGTTGCTGTTTTGCGTTGTTGCCCTATATGTTTGTACACTTTTACTGCAGGAGTAAACTTCTGAATTTCTGCTTCCCAGTTATGAACAAGCGAAGTTGGCAATACAATAAGATTTGCCGGCTGTTCATTCCCACCGGTCATGGGAGTGGCAAAAAGATCGAGCTGACCAAATTTTTCCTGTCTGCGAACATCAACCTGGGTGGTTTCCTGCCGCTTTAACTTTAAAAGTAAAGTCAGTGTCTGCAAAGTCTTACCCAGCCCCATATCATCGGCCAGGCAGCCTCCGAAGCCATTAAGGTGAAGGCTGTACATCCATTCAAACCCGGCTTTTTGATAACTGCGCATTTCAGCATTCAACCCATCAGGAACAGAAATCTTTCGCCTTACTCCCGAAAGTTTTCGAATCTTTTCTATAATTGAATCATCATCAGGCTGTAAAATTTTACTTATAAGGGAAAAATGGTGCTTACTAAACTGCATCCTATCCTCTTTTTGCCGTGCAAACGGCATCAGGCTCTTATACCTGGCAAACCACTCTTCGGGAATTATTGCTACTTCGCCATTGGGTAATTCAAACTCACGTATATCATTCAAAATGAGATTCTTCAGTTTAATAAACGGAAAGCTGAATGGACCAAATGTGACAGTTGCATGTACATCAAACCAATCGCCTGTTGCAGTTGTTTTCACCTCCAGGCTTTGCTCCCCGGTAAAATACTTCTTTTCGAGGTTTCCCTGGTCAATTATAATATTCTTGTCCCCGAGTTCCTGTTTATTCCTGTTCAGCCAGTTTATCAAAACATATAACTGATCATCCTTACCGGCAAAGTTTATGAAGCGTGGTAAAAAAAATCCATCCTTTTCTTCCAGTCCAATCGATAGTAATTTTTCCAGTACCGAATTTTCCCATTCTTTGTCACGCTTTATCTTTTTGAATTGCACTGCATTGCCGGCTTTTTTATAATGGACTGCCACTTCACGCGAGGCATTAGGCAAGAAAAACTCATCACCGTAACGAAAGCGAAGATTCAGGCAGGGCTCGTATTTTAAATTGTAATCAAGCGACAGCACTGCCTTTTTTTCCACCTCCCCTTCCTGCAACTGGAAACCTTCAGCCACAACATCGAAATCGCGGATAGTTTTTCTTACGAAACCTGAATAATACTTCTCTTCAATAGCATGAGGCACAGAAATATACTCCCTGGAAAAAAATGGCAACAACTTTTTACCCTCAAGCTTTTCAAATACTACCAATTGACGTCGGTTAACCAGCAGGCAGGGAGAATTTGTAACCACTTTAATATTCCGGTTAAGCAAAGGAATCTCCTTTTCATCTAAAAAAATTTTTAACCTGTACCGCGTTTCAGATGAAGTACGTTCAAAATAAAATACCGGTTTGGCAAAGTAAGGAGGCACATCTATTTCATCCTCATCGTAAAGATTGGCATATTTTACTTCTTTATTTAAAAGGCGAACAGGGCTCAGCATAAGAATGTGTGCTACCTTCCACATATAATGTTCCAGGTGAGGCGATACCTGTTTCTGGAACTTTGATGTTTCCATCCTGGAATAAAACTCCGATACATTTGCTGCACGGGAGAAACGTTTCATCAAACGTTCATCACTGTACTTATCAATCAATTCCACCAACTCTTTTTCGTAGGGCTGGAATTTGTAATCGAAGCTTCCGATGTCGGTTGGCTTAACCAGTTTGATTGTTGTATAGAATTTATCCTCCTTCCCTATAAGGTAAGGAAGGAAAATATTTCCCAGAAAACGATGCTGTGTTAAAACAATTACAAACTCCTGATCAGTCATACCATGATAAGACATTTACAACAAAAGAACATCAAATATACACAGTGAAAGGTAAAAGGCAAACGACACAGGATAAAAACCAGGTATTAAACATTTAAAGATTCAGTTTGAAAACAACCTCAGGTTAGTTTAGGAAAGTGTTTTTGGAAAAGATGTTTAAAAATCATAAGGTATAAATTTCAACAAAAAAGATTTGCTACCTTTACCTTTATCACAACATAAACAGAGTAATTATGAATCAGCTTTTCATCAAAAAAATTAAGGTTGAAAAACCGGTTTCCTTCTCCGAGGCAGAACACCTTCTTGAAAATCAAACCATCACAAATAGTATTCAGATAATTAACTGGGAAGAATTCAGTTACAAGCCAAAGGTTCAGTTCCGGATTGGTCATATTGGCAATGAAATCTGGTTAAAATATTATGTAAGTGAAAACCACCTGCGTGCTAAGGAAACCCGGACAAACGGTGAAGTATATAAAGACAGTTGTGTGGAGTTTTTTATATCACACGACAAGGTGAACTATTATAATTTTGAATTCAGCTGCATTGGCACCATTCATCTTGCATGGGGGGCAGGCCGTCACAACAGGAAGTTTGTTGATCCGAAGATAGTTGAAAAGATAGCCATCAAATCATCATTGGGCAACGAGCCTTTCGAAGCCAGATCAGGTGATTATAACTGGGAAATGATGATTCGCATACCAGTGGAATGTTTTGCTTACAGTGAGCTGAATTCGTTTCAGAACTTAAAAGCTGCAGCAAATTTTTATAAGTGTGGTGAGGAAACTGCCATCACACATTATGTTACATGGAATCCCATTGGAACAGAAAATGCCGATTACCACCGTCCTGAATTTTTTGGAAAAGTACAATTTGAATAAATTTCTCCTTAAAACTCCCCTCTTTTCATCTTTTCGAAAGGCATAGTATGCATGTTTCTTGAAGCTTGCCATAAAGAAGTGACAAATAAAACTGCTGATGCAAGCAGGGCAGCATACGCTACAATTTCAGATGCCTGCCACTGTTTTACTGCAATGGCCACCAATGCCCAGATACCAACAAAAGCTGCTTCACGCATATTTCGATAAAAAATGAGCAATAAATATACTACCATAGCACTAATTATAAGGATAACCACCCAAAGGTAATTCAGCGCAAATGCATTGTCAGGGTTTAAGCTGACAGAAAAGGCCGACAAGTTGGCTAATGTTGCCACTATAATCCATCCAAGGTATATACATATTGGCCACCAAACGAAGGCAATTATGCGAACCGGGGCATCCCAGATTTCCAACCGGAGCCTGAACATCAGTATCATTAAAGTAATCAGTAAAGCAACTAATAACATAAATGACAGGCCTATCCTGTCGCTGGTCCAGGCAAGGATCCAAAAGCCATTTGCCAGGTTACTCAGTATAAACCAGATGCCTGTCCGTTTCAGGTATTCATCGCTCCGGTTCTTAATCCATTCATACCACTGGTATCCAACAAAAAAAATGAGGAGCAGGTAAATTACTCCCCAAATTACAAATGCATACCCTGCAGGTGTAAAAAGATTATCATACCGTGCACTTATTTCTCCAACTGTGGCGCTGCCAAAAGCTCCACTATTGGACAAATAGTTTACTAAAAGCACCAAGACCAGGGTAATACTGTTCAATATCAGCAAGACTATCTGTTTCATTACGAACTTTTTTTAAAAGTTACAAAAAAATAGTGTGCTGTTCTAAATGAAAGTTCTAATACAACCAGTACAAGATCTTATTTTTAAGCCTCAATAGTTTCATTTCAAAATTCAACGACTACACGTCCGTCATCTTTTTTTAGATCAACCTCCCTGGTTTCGCCGTCAACGGTAACTTTATACGTTCCAAAAAAAGCAGGCACAGATAATTCCCCTTTACGGTCAGTTTTTCCGGATTCACTGGTCCACCATTCTGAAAATATCAGGTTCTGGTAGGCATCTGCAGCAGGGGTGGGTGTCCAGTCACGTTTATACAGCGACGACTGTGGAATCCAGTTAGCGCCTTCCCAAAACCCCCACATCAGTATACCATCAACAGCCGGATGGGCAAAGCAGATTTTGTAGTAATCAACCAGGTTGGCAGCTTTCTGCTTTTCTTCTTCCGGTGTCAGTTTCAAATCCCTGTTCTGATAATATTCTGAACGCTGCCCCGGCATGTTGAATTCAGTAATTTTTATGGGCAGATTAAATAAAGCAATTGAGTCAAGCGACCGTTTGAGTTCATCACGATCGAATGATTCGGCATGCAGGTGACCCTGAACACCAATGCCGTCGATCTTTACCCCCTGCGCCAGAATCAAACGGATGTGGGCCATGTATTCATTTAACTTATTACCGGTAAGAATATCGTAATCGTTCAGGTAAAGTTTTATACCAGGGTCACCGTTATGAGCCCACTGCGCCATTTTTTTGGTAATATCGGGTCCGAGACGTTCTTCATAGTAGTTACCGTGTATCATTTCATTGTTCAGATCGTATTCAGTAAAGCGCCCTTTATATCGGGCGGTAACAGTTTCAGCCCGGTTCTGAAGAGTTTCTTCCAGTTCGTCGTCGGAAAGTTCCTTCACCCATGGCTGAATAAATTGCTCTATTCCCCAAAACAGGTTGTGAGCCCTGAGCGGCATTTCATTTTCATCAGTCCATTCCAGCATGGCATCTACAAGTGAATAGTCCACTTCACCTTTTCTTCTTTCCATTCCTGGCCATTTAACCGCATTTTCAGTAACCGCCGAATTAAAATTTTCGAGGAATTTCTCCTTGTACATCTTAATGTCAGCCTCTGAAGCCCTTCCGTTAAAAATACCATCGCTGATTGCGCATCCAAACCAAAACTCATGCTTCTGTTGTTCAATGCTTACTTTAGCCCCTTTTTTTGCTTTTACTACAATTTCTCCCTTCCGATGCTCAGCAATTGATTTTTCCAGTTCTACATTCTGAGCATTCACTACTGCAGAAAATAAAAAGGCCATTAAAGAAAACACATAAACAACTGATTTAATTCTTTTTACTTGATTTAGTAGATTCATTATTCTATTCATTTATCTGTATTTAAAAATAAAGTTTTGCTCTTTAACATCTTCTTCCTTCATAAAAAAAAGAAATCTGCATATTAATAACCCAGCGGGTTAGCCTATTCCTGTTCTGCACCACATTCTTCATATGACGAAACCATTATATGTTTTTCACCATCTGTTGCAGGAACTGATTTCCGCCCTTTATTACTATAAGCAACAGCAGTTATAAGCACTTTTGTTTCATCGTTCAACCCGGGCGTCCAAAAAAGCAGGAAATTATTTTCTTTATCAATGCTTTCTCCAATGAAACGCCAATCATAATAATATTCCACTCTGCGCGTATTATCAGAGGCATTTGCTGACAGCCAGCAACCCGAATTTGCAAAAAGATGTCCATCAACCAGGTTCAATTCTACCTCAGGTCTTGCGTCCAGTGTGAATTCATCACTGGCTTCACTGTTCATTGCTTTGAGGTAACCCATTGAGAAAATCATGTGGTTCATTTGCTGATGGATGGTAAATTCTCCCCCCTGTATACTGTAACGGTTTTCGAATTTCTGCTCAGCGCCGGGCCAGACACTTGGTGGTTCAGCAGCCTGAGGATAAGCAGCAAGCCGGGAAAAATATTCCGACCACTTCCATGTTCCCTTGTTCTGCCAGTATTGACTTGCCAGTCCGGTACCGCCAAAGTAACTGGTTTGCCCCGGATAGTTTTCCGGAGTATAAACCATGCTGTTTTTATTGCTTACCAAATATGCACTGGGTTGAAAAAGCCAGTTATCCGACCGCTCGCCCAATCCTGAAAGATATGTCATATTGAGCTGATTGCCACCCAAAACATAATTCACAATATTCTGTATGGTATTCAAATAATTAGCATTCCCGGTAAGCTTATGAGCCACTGCCAGCGTAGTTGTTCTTGCAGTAGAGAAGGCCCCCAGCTGCAAAAACTGATTATCGGTCATCCCATTACGGTATCCGTTCGCAAGTACTTCGGCAGCACGCTCATCAGCCCTGTCCACTATATGTGCCCTGCAACCTGCCTGTAATTCTTTATTTAAATCCGGAGTCTCCGATGGAATTAAAGCGATTACTGCTGCTGATACATCCCAGATGTTTACCCCTGCTATTTCACCATCCGACTTGTTGGGTTCCCATTTCCAGTATTCTTCAAACATTTTCTGGTATTTAACATCTCCGGTGGCCCGGTAAAGGCAGGCAGCTGCATAACCTTTTACTCTCCTGCCTTCGTTGGATTCAATTGTTTTGGAATTGGCCCATTTCCAGGCTTCTAGTGCTTCAGCCAACCAATCTGCCGACTCCCTATGGTTTCCACTTTTGCCATTTGCCTTATACCACTGGTTTAAATTGACAGCAAGATACGCAGCATGACCAGCATACCAAAAAGTAGCCAATGGGTTTTCGCCCGACAAATACCATTTACGCGTATCTTCCCATGCAGGTATACGGTTGCTGTGAGGTATGGCATCGCGACCTACATATCCCGGAACACCGCCGGAGCCACCTCGTTCCATAATGACCTGACGGGCCCTGCGATGAAAATTAACAAGCCATGAAGCTTCATCGAGCAAATCAGGTATCCCATTCCTTCCCTCTTTAATCCATTCATCATCTTTATGCAATTTGTAACGGTTATTTACATCCCCATCCAAAAATTTAGAGGGTGCCAAATCATAAAGAAGCAACAGGTGAGCAGGAACCCGGTTATGATGGGTATAACCATCCCAGTCGCCCGCATCATAATAGTGCCCCCATACGCCTCTTATCCGTGGTGATGCGGTATCAAATTTTGATTCGTCGTAACCGGTATCCATTATCCATTTCTTATCAAAAAGCCACACAATGTCGTCAGGATGATGAGCTCTCGGGTATACCGAATCGGGTTCAATCTCCTTTACAATACCCTGCCGCTGCCAAAAGAGGCCTTTCATGGCGTAATAGAATGCTTCACGAGTTACATCATTTCCTATTTCAAAAGGAAACGAACAACCAATTCCATCTACCGCAACAATGTATTCTCCCGGTTTGGTAAACGCACTGAAATCGCATTCCCACACATCGGCATTGGTATAATTTCCGCCCGGAAAATCATCACTATTTGTTTCCTTAAAGGTTTTGTCCATTCTTTTGGCAATGGTTCCTGAGAAGGCTGTCTCACCCGAGTTATATTCAATAATTCGGAATTCAGCACCGGCTTTATCATCAAGGTTAAGTCCACCGCCAACATGCACTGGTGTATTAAATTCACCCATCCAATGTGAAAGGTAGGCAAACTTTGGTCCTTGTTCGGGAAATCCCACCATATTCACATGCACTGTTTCCGAATGAAGTTGGTCCACATCGTAAGTGAAGGTAACTGAACTATTACCGCCAATGTTCCTGAGTTTTAAAGTATATGTTTTCCCCTGTTGCAATGCATGGGACAATTCAATGTAAATCCAGTGTTGCCATATGTATGGCGGATCAATGTCTCCGCCCTGATATTCCAGTCCTTTCGATTTTCGCCCAATGTTTACCGGATTCCTGTTGGAAGAATAATTTTTATCATCCGGGCTGGTCAGCAAATAATTCTTCATTTGGGTCACTTCTTCCAAATCTGTCGGATCGTGGTAAAGCACATTATCCTGCACCGATTCCCAGGTACCGTATGTATCTATGTGGCCATCTTTCAGGTGAAGCATCAATATTTTATCAGTTACCGGTGAAACCTTTATTAGATCTCCGCCTCCACCGGCATCTGCGAATGTCCTGCTAAGAGAAATAACGAATATCAATGCTATTGCAGCGGTTTGTTTCATAGTTATCTTTTTAATTTAGGTTCTGTTGAAATCAATTCATTCAGGTAATCTGCAAAGCGCTCATTTGTCCCTTCCTTCTGCTGAATGAAGGTTTGCTCAAGATGGTTTTCTCCTGAATTCCAGAGGCATCCTTTTTCGATATCAAAATCGAGCCAGCCATTGCCTGCACTTTCCATAAATTCGCCCATACCTTCAACTGCAAAATACACAGTTACCAAATCCCAGCTTGGACGCTGATCATCAAGGGTCTTTTTCTCTACATTCCACAACCAATCGCGGTAAGCCGTGCGTACGATATTTCCGGGACTAGTATATTTAAGCGTTTTGCCAGTATGTACCTCCGAAC
Organism: Mariniphaga sp.; assembly: GCA_024636975.1. Lineage (GTDB taxonomy): Bacteria > Bacteroidota > Bacteroidia > Bacteroidales > Prolixibacteraceae > Mariniphaga. The sequence goes on along the minus strand of JAGXGA010000006.1, from coordinate 23,054 downwards.
CGCCATCAACATAGAAAACCGGACGGGGGAAATTTTCCACCAGGTATTTTGAATAAGTAGCCGTTTCGTTAAAAAAGAAATTCCAGTCTCTGGTGTAATGTCTTTCTTTATTATTTGCATTCAAGGCACCAAGCGCCACCCAGCGTTTTATTTTCTTTTCGACAAGTTCAGCTCCGGTAAGAGGTGAAATCTCGTCAGATTCGGAAACCAGCAGTTCATAAAGACCTTTTGTGTGGCCAACCGTGATGTAGGTTACACTGTGGTCTTCCTGGCTGGCAAGTATGAGACGGTTGACAAGTGTTTGTTCAATCGCATCTGAATTGTGTATTATTCTGTTTTTGAAGCTGGTTCTGTCCTTCACCAATTTTTCTGCCAGCATTTTATCAATAGGATCGCCCACTTCGATTCCATGATATGCCCCTACAGGAATCCGGGGCCGCCCGTACCAAATGTTAATGGCTTCAACTATTCCTGCGCCAAATGGAACTTTTCCCGAACTGTAAATGCACCCCAAAATCTCAACCTTTCCCAAATCAGCATAATGATGAAGCAATGCCAGTGCGCCCACATCGTCGCAATCGGAGCCCATGTCGGTATCAAATATTATTTTTTCAGTATGCCCATCTGCCGGACACATTAGATTTTCAAGAAAATACGTCTTTTTAGATGTATTGGCAATGCTGTTTGGATCAGTAACGGCCACTTCCCTACCCCAACCATGCAAACCATCGAACATGCCCCGCTTTTCTCCGGCAGTCATATCCATTTCATGACAATCGCCATTGCGAACTGCTCCCCATGACCATGCCAGCCATCCGATTTCGTGTTTCTGTGACATTTCCATAATGGTTCTGTAATCAATGGATTGTTTGCATCCCACACCCATAGGAGCAAACTCTCCAATTAAAAGTGGCAGGTCCATCTTCACAGCTTCTTCAATCCCTTTCACAATCCTTCCGGTTGAACCATCATCGGCCGGCCACCACATATGAACCGAAAGCATGAGATTATTTAGCGGATCGTTTTCAATCAGGCTGGGTCCTGTCTCCATTAAAATGTTCAAATCCTGACCCCAACCGGACGCATCAATAATTAAAGGGCAACGTAAACCTGTAGCTCTAATTTTATTTACAGCCTCATTGTACCCTTCCAAAAAAGTTTTCGTATCAATGGAATGGTCACCCACTTCGTTGGCAATATTCAAAAGCAGATAGGGTTCGTGCTTTTTTAAAACCCTGACCACTTCCGGGTCTGTCCAGTAATCAACCTGCTCCTGAAGTTTGTCCCATTTTCCGGTTGCTCCATGCAATTCGGGCATGGGTAACATTTTGTTCCGGATGCATTCTGAAATAACCTTATCGAGGTCTGCCGGAGTGGCCTTTTCATTTTCCCTGTTACTTAACCAGACAATCCGCACCACATTGGCCCCTGATTTTGAAATTTCAGGCAGGATTTGCTGACCTGTAATATCATCTGCCCAGATGAACATTTCATTTACTCCGCGTAAAACAACATGTTCTCCACAGGGATCATACAAATTCTTTCCTTTAACATGCATCACTTCCTGAGTGAATGCAACCTCAGATGCAAACAGCAATAAAAAAAAACAAATGATCTTCAGTAGCGGCTTAAATGTGCTATCAATTATATAAATCATTATTCAACATTCAATACAATTCGTTTATATCTTGTAAAAGGATGAATTGCATTATCCTTTACTTCAAAAATCAAATGAATTGTTTTTCCTGATGCATCCTGCGGGATGCTCAACTTGATTTTTCCTTTTTCAGGCTTATCTATTTCAACTTTACCTTCATAACTTCCTGCCTCGTGATACTGCCACCACCTGGTTGTCAGTTCATCATCATCAGGATCGGTGGCAGAAGCCTTCAGTTTTACTTTGGAACCGGCTTTTACAATAAATTCTTCACCTTGCTTAATCTTAACAACAGGGGGATGATTTGCGTCATCATATTCATCATTTACCGACCAGTCCATACGTGCGGCAAAATCTTCAGAAATAGGCACAATAAAACGCCATAAAGGTTTTGTATTATCGCCGTCGTCCTTTGCATCGCGCCAGAAATTTCCAGGTCCATGTTGTTCAAACCGGCCACCCCAGCCTCCCCATGCCGGATTCTCATGACTGCGCAGGCCAGTTTTCATTAAATGAAAAAATGCCGGGGAATCGCCTTCTTCCATCAGCTGCCGTTCATACAAACGCCCCAGCGGTCCTTTTGATTTTATATTTTCCTTCAGCCACTTCTCTGTATAAATTTCATGCTCCTGCATCGGATTCCTCCTGTCCCATGAATAGGCAATTACACGCCAGAACTGCACTCCGTTCAGAATATACATCACATCAGGCATTTCTCTTTGCAGCCACTCTTTCAAATCATCCTGCTCAGCAATGGCATATACCCGGGCCTTTTGACTGACCTTTTCAACCTGGTCGGGATGGGAGGTTTTAATGCGGTAAAAGGCCTGGCAAATATTGTTCAATCCACCCCAGGCTTGCAGCCATATCGGTCGCGGATCATCGTCAAGCAACACTTCCACAATACGATCGGAACCGGGAGTATCCTTTCCTTCTCCAACTGAAGCCAGCCCAACTTCATCCATTTGCCCAACGTACAGGCGTGATTTCAGGAAGTCAGCAGTCGGATAGCCGGAATGATGAACCATCAAATTATTATATACTTTGGAATACTCATCAATATAATTGTGCATCCATTGTGTACCGTTGCCTTTGAGGTGCCACATCGAATTGGTGTAAATTAATCCCTCCACATCAAAATCGGTAGTGTAAAGCATAAACCGTACGAATGAGCATTTATCATCACTTTCCCCATCTGTGGTAACAATTGTTCTTGGCTTTACAACTTCCTGCGCCTTCGCAGCAAAACCTTCTGAAAATACACTACTTCCCCAAAACAAAACAAATAATAAAACACGCCAACTGATTTTCATTTAAATACAAATTTTAATTTCAGTCAATTCTAAAAGCTTTCTGCTGCAAATATAAAGCCAGTCCGTTAATTAAGTATACCGGCAAGCAGCAATAAAAGCTGTTTAATCCACTTTCACGAGTTCGTAATCATCCATTGTAACAAAAAAATCGTTAATGATTCCATAAACATCGAACCATTCCCAAACGATAATTTTCCTTGGGTTATTTGGACGTTCCACCCAATTACCGTTCACATATACCGGAGCGGGTATTTCTTTGTGCTCAGCCCAGGCGCCATTCTTTACAATGGCAACAGCAGCCAGATCAAACAAGGCACGCCCCGGAGGATTTCCCCACATGCCATAAGTTTCAAACAGATTGGCTGAATAATCACCAAAATTGTTGAATTCGCCACCATTGCGGCCCGTTACCGATACTGAAATTTCAGGACCCTTACCCGGCATACGATGCATAATTTGCGCTTTCGAAACCATAACAGCAGCAGTTCCCGATGGTTGTCCACTTCGTACAGTAACCATTTCAAAAGGTACATCCACATCCAGGATAAAATTCATCGATTCGATGTCCCAGTCCTGGTTGTGCTCCCCCGGATCAGGATAATTGGACCCCAGCCATACAATCCTTATTCTGTCGGCAATTGCAGGTTCTTTTCTTAATGCCAGGGCAATATTGGTAAGCTTTCCTACAGGGAGCAAAACCAATTTCTGACTTCTTTCCTTCATTGCCTGCTCAATAATAAAATCAACTGCCTCATGGCCATCAAAAGAGGGTAATCCAATTTTGTCCTTTATTTCCTCATACGATCCGTCGGCACCGGTCAACAGGGGAATTTTCCCGTAAAGTTCCCCGCAAAGCTGCATCACCCGTTTAGCTTCTTCATAGTGATCGCTCACATCCGATTCATCGGAATAGCCTGTAGGAGCACTTGTAGCATTCACTGTCACCCCTTCCACATCAAAGTGATCGCCATTAAACAGCAGGTATGCCAGTGCATGCTGATCATCCACCTCGTTGTTGGCATCGGTATCAAACACCACCGGAATCTTTGATCCTTCTATCAGGTTACAGGAATAAAAGAAAACTGCAGGCAATAATAACAGCAGAAATATTCTGTTTGCCCTTACATAATTATTTGTCATTCTTTTCATACATTAAATTTAATTTTTTTTAAAGCCACACATACTTAAATTAAAGATTGATAGCCACAGATTCACAGAGTATAAGATTGATAAAATTTGTTTTGAAATCATTATCTCTTCTCCTATTTTTTGAATTTGTGAATCTGTGGCAATCATTGTTTTATTTTGTTTTTAAAATTACCCTCCGGTAAGCCACCAAATCGGGTGACCCTGCATCATGTACTTCCAGCACCAGGTGAATGTTACCAGAAGCGATATCGTCAGGAACAATAAAGGCCTGTAAAGCATCTTCCGGATTACTGATTTCAAAGCTGCCCAGGTATGAATCCGCCTCATCATAGCGAAACCAATTATAATGTATTTCATCACCATCGGGATCAAAAGATTTGGATGCATCCAACTTCACTTCTTCTCCCGGTTGTACATTCAATGACAATATACGATTACTTTTATCACCATTAATAGCTGCTACCGGTTCATGATTCACCTCTAACGGTTCTTTTACCGACCATTGGAGCCGGTTCTGAAAACTTTTTTTCGCATCGGGAATCCATCGTTCAAGCTCACCCCTGTCGTGAAAGCAGGTATGGTAATAACCTTCCGGAAAATCGTTGCCCATCGGGTAAAACATATTACCCCAGCTTCCTTGTCCGGGATCTTCAGGGTTATTTAATCCCAATGCTGAACTTAACAGGTAAAGAAAAGAAGGAGTGTCGCCTTCACCTCCGTTATCGTATATATCCGACATAGGCCCGTGACCATTCACTTCGCTGCGCAGCATCACAGGGTCTGAACCACCCACATAACGCCAGAAATGACCTCCATCATGCAGTAACCAACGCGGAGTGGCTCTTTCGCCTTCGTACGTAAAGGTTGCAGTTCCGAAATTTGTGCAGTCCAGCTCTTTCACTTTTTGCAGATCAATCAGGTAATCAAAGGTGATGTCCTGGAAAAGGATACCGTATACATGCAGTTTCGACAACAGCTTTTCAAACTTCTCCGGCCCCTGCCGTTGCCTGTACCTGTAAAGCGCCTGAATAAAGGTAATGGGCCCGCCCCAGGCCTGTACATAAATCGGCCGGTCATCGTCCTTATCGAAAACTTCCTGCAAATATTCGCTTCCCTCCGAATCTTTTGTTTCTCCATGAGGATTCAACCCTTCACCTATCCAGTCGTGAAAATACACAGAATCCCAGGAACTTTCCACATAACGATCGGCTATATGGTTTTTAAACTCCAAAGAATTGGTAAGCCAGATAATGGGGATAGTTCCCCTTCCCCTTTTTGTAACAGCCTTTAAATCTTCATAATCCGGAAAATCCGGGTCATGTTTTCGCAATTGAGGCAATTCCTGCTTATAGGCATCAAGTATGCCTGTGGCCTTCTTCCATGGCCCTTCATCATTGTAGTTAAAATCGGGCAACTGGTTGGTTATAATCAACGCCTCCAGATCGAACCAGGGAGCATAATAAAGGTATCGGATGAAAGAATTGCCGTCATCATGTGTCATATCGGTAAGGATAACTACACGATGTTTTTCAACTGGCACCTCATTTTTACATGAATTAAACGCAAGTACCACGAGCAGTAAATAGCAAAACGTGTTTAATCTCATAGTTCCCTTCTGTTTATAACTGTTATGGTTTTATTACAGCAACCCAATGCCCTATTTCCGGTGTTCTGAGCAAAAGAGTTTTATTGCCAGCTTCTGCAACCGTTTCAATTTTGTCCCCTGTTATAACATTAAGCCAAACAACCTCCCATTTATTATTGGTTTTGTTTAAATGTAAAACAACTTCACCACCTTTTGGGAAATATACTGCATACTGTTGCTCTGAATCAGCCAGTACATAAGCTTCATTCTCCTGCCTTTCGGAAAGAAGATCGTTTTGAGGATAGGATGAAGCAATATCTATTTCCCCGACCACCCAACGTAAGGATTGAATTACCCTTTGAGCGAGAGGGCTTAGCCCAAGGCCGAATTCCGATGCTGCTTCATGTTGGGTTGGATCTTCCAGAGGATGTGGCCGGTGAAAACGGGAACTGGCACATCCGGCAAAAACAATGCGGCAAAATCGGGCTACAGATTCATCTTCTCCGTGCCTGACTGCACCATAATTCTTGATGTTATTTATAGGGCGCGGATTATCTGAAATCAGATCACGTACATACATAATATTATCATAGTGTTTTTGGCCAAGGCCCGACCATGCATTATTCAAGATAAGTATAACGATCGGGATGATTATACACCCGATGGTGATCCTGCGCACGAACATCTTCATTACGTCGCATTTCTGTTATATTTGCCTTTACACCAATTTTCTCAGCTGTCTTATTTACATAATCGGCCCAGTAATCGCTCCACTCAATTTGCTCGCCACTTTCGTTGTTTACGCAATAAAGTACATTTGGATGCTCCAAAGTTATTGCCAGTAGTTTATCCACGAATGAACACTGATTTTCAAGGATGGTTTTATTATTTGCCAATGCAGGTACTGTACGAAAAAACGGATGTTCGGTTGGCTCACCACGTGGTGCGTAATCAATTTTTGTTGGCAAACCCGACTCCTCTGCTGTATAGTTTACATTGTTCGCAGGATTAAAAGGATGGTGCGACCAGCCACCATACGATTGATGATCTTCATAATGATCCCACGGATCCCAGATTTCTATCTGTACAATGATATCGCGTTCGTAACATAAATCCAGAAAGTTCTTTAGCCGTTGCCAGTATTCCTCATTAAATTGATTCAGGTTAAAACGACCATCTTCTTCCCGTTTAAAGGCAAAAACATTCCCTTCATTTCGGTGGCTCATTGTATTTCGCACATAATTTCCACCTGCCGATTTCAGCAAATCAAGATGTTCAGCCAAGCCTGCAGGGTGATTAAATAAATTATCCTGCCAGGTTCCACCAAGCAGTAAAACTGTTTTGCCGTTATACTGCCAGTAATAAGGGTTTTCGTCAGAAACAGAGACAGGACTTGATTCCGTTCCTGGTATTTGTTTGGTGTTTTGGCAAGACATCCCCAAAAGGGAAATCAATAAAACCAGTAATACATTTCTCATAATCATTATTTTATTTCAACCGATGAAAATTCTATTCGACACAGAACTCCCCTACCCTCTTTTTAGCTGTCACAAAACCGTCAAACTGTGCATACGAATCAATCCGCGGAGCCCAATCGGCAGTATTTCCACCATGGAAGGTAGAAAAACATATGCCTCCCACGGGGCCATAATCATTTTCTACATTCCAGAAGCGCATATCTGTAATGTTCAGCCTTTCTTTCCCATCAATCCAAACCTTTAAAATTCCATCATCATTCCCAGGGGTACCGACATTCACATATTGCTCGATGCAATGCCATTTGCCTTGCTCAGCCTTGAAATCACAAGCGATATCCTGTCCCCATTTATCGTTTCCCCATTTGCCGTTTCCGCTTTTTGGAACATAGGCATATACCACCAGCCTACCTTCACTTCGCCACATAAACCTTAAGGTCCAGCCATTTGTACCATCGGGCTGATGCCCACCAGAGCGTCCCCACGAATCACCCCCTCCCATAAGGCCCGGAAGCTTTCCGCCGCGGTTAAAATCAAAACCTTCTTCAAATTTCAGGTAATACCGGAGGTACAACTCATGGTACAGACCTTCCTGAATGCCATCCATATTTCGGAAAACAATTGGAAATTGGCCACCCGTTTCAGAGGGCCCTACCCCACCTTTGGGATATTTAACACGAAGGGATTTTCCGCCTTTAAAGCCGTTGCCCACCACTTCATTCTCCGTTGCACGTTCCATCCATGGAATGCCCCAACGGCTTTTCCATGATGCATCATTGTATCCTTGTTCAAATCCTCCGAAGAATTCCACATCATCCCTCATAGCAAGTCTTTTCTCGATGGTAGCGGTATCGCCGGCAGCAGCAAAAATGTTTGTAGCAAATACCATAAAACATAAGAACAATATATTTTCTCTTAATGTATTCATAAAATCAATTCTATGTTTGCCGTACTACCTCCATTGATATTGCATCTCATAATTCCGGGAACTTCCATCCGTTCTGGTAGTTGGGATGAATGTAAGCATCCGCTTCAGGGTTATTCCTGAACTTCATCTCTTCGGGCAGGTATTCGAGACTTTCACCGCCCAACCTGTGTGAAATATTAGCTATCCATGCGACTTCTGTTGCATAGCTTCCTTTTTCAATTGTGCCGTTTGTCTTTTGATTTTTTTCACGAATACATTTTGCCCAGTTGATCATATGACTGTGCTGGTTCCCATAAGGGCCATCCACTTTTTTAGCCTCAATAAGGGGTTTTCCATCGTTGCCGTTCCTGGGAATGATTTCATATCCTGTGCGGTTGCATACCAATGTCCCCTTACTCCCGATCCATGCAACACCATCCACCCGGTTATACAAACTGGCAGCCTGTTGTTCCCATACAACATGATACTTGTCGAATTGAAATACAGAAGTTTGCACCCTTGGTGTTTCTGTCATCGTTTCCGGATGCCTGTAACCGGCAGAGAACACTGTTTTAGGATAAGTTCTCGGAAATCCTAATGCAAGTAGTCCGTCGAATGCAGAGTCCAGGTAGTGCACCCAGTCGGTCTGTTGTCCTCCGCCAAAGTCCCAATAGTTCCTCCATTGTCTGTGAAGGCGGTTGCTGTTGTATGGCCTGAATGGTGCGGGACCAATCCACATTTCGTAATCCAGTGTTTCGGGGACCGGTTGTGGAGCAGGGTCATAAATCACCGGATCGGTGTTGGTTGGAATCCAGCAATGCACTTTATAAACGTCGCCCAGCACACCTGTTTTTAATATATTGAATGCATCAACAAAATACCCAAGACTAACTTGCCACAACCCCGTAGTTACCACATTCTGGTATTTTCGTTGCAAATCCACCATTATCCTGCACTCCGCAATGCTGTGTCCGGTTGGTTTCTCAACATATATTGCCTTTCCGGCCTTACATGCTTCCGCAAACATATAAGTGTGCCAGTGGTCGGGAGTTGCAATAATAACTCCGTCGATATTCTTATCACCGAGAAGTTTGCGAAAATCGTCATAAAACTTTATGCTGCCTGTCCTATCCGGAAATTCATCTTTTAGCACAGCAGCCTGCTCCTTCAGCCGAACCTGATCCACATCGCACATGGCAACACAATGCGCCGCGGAATCTGCCCTCAGCAGGTGCTGCATATTTTCAGTGCCCCACCAGTTTACACCTATTACTCCAATATTGATGCGATCAGAAGGTTGTGTAGATGCAAACAGGCTTTTGGGAATTGATGTGTAAACTCCTGACCCGGCCATTGCAATTGCTGAATTTTTCAGAAATGTTCTTCTGCTTTTATATTCCATTTTTAAAGTTTTAAATCGACGTTAAAGTTCTCTTAATACATATTACTGAAATTACAATAAATACCTTTGGTTCAATGCCCTGACATACAATAGCAACCAATTTTTGCTTTGCACTTTTCATTTTAAAACTCATTCAGCATCATGCCCTCAATTAACTGTACCATTTCTCCAGGTTTCTTTTTCAACACCAGGTATGCATGATTGAATTTATCGCCCTCAACCCAATAATTGTCGCCGTTTTCTTCTGCCACACAATACCCGTTATCAACAATATCCCAGTATTTACCTTCACCACCTCTCACAGCATATAATACGGCAGTCTGATCGTAGGTGGAGTTATTAAGGATTTTTCCTTTATACCGGTCCTTCATCCATGATGCATTTTGGCTGAAATGTTTAAACCCCACATAAAGCGGATGCGACTTATCAAGATTCTCAAAAACAGCCCCTGACTGGATGGCCACACCAACTTCAAACCCTGAAAAAACAACTGGTACTGTAAGATTTTCCAGTACAAACCTTGTAACCCCTGGCATATTACCGTTGAAATTCCATTCATTCTTACCTTGCGGAAAATGGCCTCCCATAATCACAAACTGCTTCACTTTTTTTTCAATCAGCTCATTACCCTTTAACGGGGAATGGCTATCGCCTTCCGATTGGATCAGATCCATGATGTTTTTCAGCGGCCCCACTGTTACAATGGTCACGCTTTTATCGTCCTCTTCCGACAATAATTTTCGGTATAAATCAAGTGCCAGTGGGACATCCTGGTTGGTCAATTTATGCGGCAGGGCATCGGCGATGGGTTTGTTGTAGTTCTCACCGGAGAAATGTGAATTTTTTGAACGTATTCCCATGGGGATACCTTGATTGTTGTAAAACCTGTTAACTGCATCCATGGCGGGAATGACATACTGCTCTGTCGACCAGCTTGCAATGCCCAGCAATTCACATTCACCCCTGTTATGAAAATTATGCAGCATAGCCAGTGCTCCCAGGTCATCGGCATCGCCTCCAAAATCGGTATCAAAAATTATTTTCGTCTGCCCGTTACATACCGATGCAGCCAAAACAATCAATAGCATATAAATAATCTTTTTCATATATTCCTTTTATCACATTACTGAAAATAAATTCTTGTGCCTGGATCAACAGTAGAGTAAACCAATAAATCGCCTGCCTCAACACGGTAACCATCGGGGATTTTTTTTGCTTTAAGAGTAATTGTATGTTTTCCTTCAGGCAAATCATAATTCCAGCTAACTTCATGGCGGCGCACTGTCCAATTGGTTGGAAGTTTAGCTGTTTCAACCAATTGTCCATCGACATATACCTCTACCTCCAGTATAGCTTCAGGTAGGCGATCATCCTTTGCAGCACGACCTCCAACTACAAATCCGCTTCCATCGATTTCGAATGAAATTTCCGGATTATCTTTTGAAAGCTGATCACCAATCCTTCTGCGAACAGTAGGGTAAAGCCCTTCAAATCCAACCTCAAGCGGCACAGTTTCCGGAACCTGGTACTTAATCAAAACCTCATCTCCTTCCATGCTGCCGCCGTTTTGCTGTATCAATTCCGATGCATGCTCAAACCCAATCTCATATACCTTATTTAGCGACATATCGGTATACTGAAAATTCATATTCTCCACTTTATCAATTCCCTGTTTCCAGTAATCCGGAATATTGCTGTAGCCAATCATTGCACCCAGAATACCGGCGGCATTGGCCGGATTGCAATCCGAATCGTATCCGCAGCGGGTACTGATGTCAACTGTAGCACCAAAGTCACCTTTGCCGTAAAGCAATCCGATGACAATGTAGGCTGCATTGATTTTGGCATCGATATTAAACGGCCGGTAAACACCATCCGGACAACCTTTATCGTAAGTCCATTTCTTCTGCGCTTCAAACCATGCCGATTTCCAGTCGTCCGGATTTTGCCTGTACCACTTTATTACGTCGGCAATGCACTGATGAAATTCACTTTCGGGCGGTACGGTTTTCAAGGCTTCCTCCACCACAAACTCCATATCGTCATTAACAAAGGCCAATGCATACATAGCAGCCACGTAAACTCCGCCATACACTCCGTCGCCATAGTTCATGACATGACCGATGCGCCAGCCAATATCAGCAGCAGAGTTCACCATGCCGGGAGCCATCAATCCTGCAAAATCAGCCTCTATCTGAAAATCGATATCATCGGCATGCGGATTGTTTTTCCAATACCCCGATTCGGGCGGCATAATGCCATTCAGGATATTGTACCGTGCTGCCTGGTTGGCATGCCACAGCGGATATTCTGCCCGGGCAAAGGCCAGTGCATGAAGTGAATCAGGAGCATCCAGTCCGTATTTTTCAAATACATCAACAAAGGTGAGATCCATGTACACATCGTCGTAAAGTCCAGGTGAATTTTCATAATACCACAACATGCGGGTTTCGTCCCACGGAATGGGTACATGATCGCCGATCATGGTACCGTTCCAATGAAATTCTGTTGGCCCGCCATAGGTGCAGCCAATCACCTGACCGGCCCATCCACCTTTGATTTTATCCTGCAGTCCGGACCTGGAAATTCTGACTGTTTCTCCTTCGGAAAAAGATTTTTTGCCTTTTTCCCCTGCAGAAATCTGACATCCAGCAAAGGCTGCCAGAGCTAATAAAAGAAATACAATTGCTTTCATTTTTTTAAAATTTGAATTACTGCTGCTAAAAAATTATTTATAGACATACTTATCAAAGCTTTATCTCCACCGATTTTCCATTTTTCATGACTCCCTGCCACACCATTTTATCGGTATCGGTGATTTGTATTTTCATATCGTTGCCTTCCCTGGAAATAATAAAATCCAAATCCCTGTTCAGTATCCGGCTGGACGACAAGGAAAATTCATCCCAATGGGAAGGTATTTGCGGAGTTATTGTAAACGTGTTTAATCCTGTTGGTTCTATTCCCAGTAAACCTTCTGTAAACACCCGGCAGTAAAGTGCACTCTCAGCCGACAGATGCCGCATCCCATGCTCAGGGTATGCCTCCACAACATAAGGCACACGGGAGCCCAAAAGACGCGTACCTGAATAAGGAAGTAGCCGGCTAATAGCCTTATCAGCAGCACCTGCTATAAAGGCCCCCCTGAATGCATACAGGGTTCCCCTGTCCCAAAAAACTTCCTCTCCCGGCTGAACCAGCACACCCTGATCGGTCCATAATACTTCAAAAAGTGCTTTCAGGGTACCTTCCTTCCGGGTGTGAATATCCACCACAAGCGGCAAACAAATCCAATGACGAAAAGCCGTATGCCCATCATAATACCGGTATGTTTCGATGCCATTAATGGTTGCTCCGAAATGCTTTTCAATGGACTTTTTCAAAGCTTCAGCTTTTTTTTTCAAGTCCTTTGAAACAACAGGTTTCTTTCCAAGCATTTCAGCTATTCTTGCTGCCTGAATAAGGCCTCCGTAATAAAGTGAAGACGTAGATAAGTTGGCATCGCCTGTAGGTATGCGACCTTCCATCTCATCGGTGTCCGACATAACTACGCCGTGCTCATTCAGTTTGCTGTTGCAGTAGGCAATGCTCCACTCAATCAGCGGCCACAAATCTTCTGCAACCTGTATATTACCCATGGCAAGTACAAACTGCGAGGTACCATAACTGATCATTGCTGCATCACCGCGGTCTTTTGAGCAACATGGCAAATCGCCTTCCATTTCGAACGATGATTTTATGAATTCCCCATCTTCAGGAATATTCTTTAAGAAATGCATATATGCATTGTAAGCTGCAGTATTGCCCTTCTTATAACCCAGGTAAGGAAAAAACGGACCGCTGTATTCGACCTGGTCGTTTGCCCAGATTCCCGCATAGTAATTACCTCCTCCCGGTGAATGCACAAGACCCATTTTCGATTCAAAAATGCTTTCGGAGGCCCTGATTTTTGAAAAATAAAATAAGGTATTTAAAATGGGTTCCGGGGTTTCTAAAACCAGGTTATTTTTCATTTCCTGAAGAAAGGCATCTCTGCCTGCTTCTGCCATATCATATGTTTCTGAAACTTCCGGTTCCTCATTTGTATGAGCCGAATAATAGATGCCAAAGGAGTATTCTTCACTTGGTTTCAGATTTACCTCAGGATTTGAATCGCAATGAATACGGATATTATATATACCGTGCATTCCTTTCTCCTGGTGCGTAAATGTTTTGTGACCAATATGCAGGTTCTTAATTTCATCGGAAACATTTTTAATTGTCCATTTCTCAACCAACTGCCTTTCGGTTGTAGATGGGAAAAAACTACGTTCAATGATTACCCCTTCAAGCGGGGAATGAAAAAAGGTCAGCTTTCCATCTATCCTTACCGAATCCAGTTTGGGATGTAAAACCACTTCTTCATATACTATTGTTGGTATAAAAGCATCGTCGAAATTCTTGCGGAGATAGGCCCTGTATGTTTGCCATTCGGGTTCTGATGTGCTTATAAAACGTCGCAGTTGCGGAAAAATAACATCCCTGTTAATTGACAGGTAATTATTCTGATCCACCGCATAACTGACAATAGCTGAAACCCGATCACCCGACATTTCAATATCATCGGCATGAGGAAGATTACCACCATCAGTCACATCCCAAACGATGGCGTTCTGGCCGGGAGAAATCTTCCAGAAAAAATTCTCACTGCCGGTCTGGCCATTATTTTGTGCTACTGATGTAACCCAACCTACAGTAAGTAAAAATGCTATTCCGGCAATAAACTTCATACTTCTTTTAATGTAACATTGTCCTTTCTTATCATCTGCCAGATAAACTTCAATTAAAGTTATAATACTGTCAGAATTTATATGTATCAATTTCATTTATAGTGGGTGCCGACGGCTGGGCTCCCATCCGGGTAACCGAAATGGCAGCAGCCTTTTGGGCAAAATCAACCGCCTTTTGCACTTCCATTCCACCGGCCAATGCAGAGGCCAGTGCCCCATTGAATACATCACCTGCAGCAGTTGTATCCACTGCCTGCACCTTATATCCCGGAATCATGCCTTCAAAATCCTCCGTCTTTAAGTAAACTCCTTTACTCCCCAATGTAATCATAACTGTTTTTATCCCAACTTTATAAAGTTCACCCGCCATTAAGGGGATTTCATTTTCTGTGAATTTTTTCCGTGAAGTCAGAATTGCTGCTTCTGTTTCATTGGGTGTAATAATGGTAATTTTTTCAAGCAGTCCGTTCGGAATTTCAGCACCGGGAGCAGGATTTAGAATAAATGGAATTCCTTTTGAACGGGCAATTTCAGCTGCTGCCTCAACTGTTGCCATTGGAATTTCAAGTTGTGCCAAAACCAGTTGGGCTCCCTCAAATGCATGTTCAAACCTGCGGATGTCTTCCGGAAGTAAATGGGCGTTTGCACCCGGCGCAACGGCTATGCTGTTTTCACCGTCAGCCGCTACATTAATCAATGCAATGCCCGAATGCGTTCCCGGCTGAACCTTAATGCATGAGGTGTCGATCCCATCGTTCTGATAATTTTCCACTGACTGTACTCCGAATGCATCGTCGGAAACACAGGCAATGAATGTAACATCAGCTCCGGCACGGGTAGCAGCAACCGCCTGGTTTGCTCCCTTTCCTCCGGCGATAGTCATGAAATCGGTACCCATGATGGTTTCCCCGCGTGCCGGAATATGGGGTACCTTCACCACCATATCGGTATTTGAACTGCCAATTACTACGATCTTCTTCTTCATATCCCTTTAATAAAACCGTGAAACAATGATCAACCCAAGTCCAACCACAAAAAACAGGAACATGGCAGTAAGCAATCCGGTAACCCCTTTTGCTCCCCTAAATTCTTTCCAGATGAACACACCCCAAAGGGCTGCTATAAGGGTAGCGCCCTGCCCCAGACCATAAGATATTGCAAAGCCTGCCTGTTCGGCAGCTAAAATATTTAATGTCATTCCAAGGCTCCAGATAGCACCTCCCAATATACCAATCAGGTGAAGCTTCATATCGCCTTTCACAAAGTAGTCTTTATAGGTAACTTTCTCCCCTGCCAGTGGTTTGTACATAAAAACGCTGTTCCATAAAAAATTTGAAACCAGCAAACCGACGGCAAAAACCACGGAAGCGGTATAAGGAGTGAGTTTTCCCTCCATGGGGTTCACAAAATCGGTAGCCATTGATTCTGCCACAAACCGGTAGAAAAATCCCATAAGGAAGCCGGCAATCAGGGAAACCATAATCCCTTTGGCAGTTTTCACTGAGCCTGGAACAGTAAGCTTCTGATAAGCCCTTGCATCCAATACGATGGCAACAACCACCATAGCAACCCCAAGAAAAAGAATTGTGGGGTTGCCCACCGGAGTGGCAACATAATTGGTGATAACCCCTAACACTAAAGCCAGCCCAATGCCAATAGGAAAAGCCACAGCCATACCTGCAATGGCAATCGCCGCAACAAGCAGAATATTTGCAAGGTTAAATATTACGCCTCCCAGAAATGCCATAAAAATCGACCTGCCGTTGGCCTGTGCCAAATCGGCTAAAAAGTTCCGTCCTTCAGTTCCTGTGCTGCCTGCAGTGAATGCCAGAACAAGCGCCAGCAACAAAACACCAATGGCATAATCCCAGTAAAACAGCTGAAACGGCCAGTGCTTTTGTGCCATCTTCTGGGTATTGGCCCACGAGCCCCAGCACAACATTGTAATAAAGGCAAGAACTACTGCCCAACCATAAGAATGTATAACTACCATAGTTTCATGATTTAAATATTAATATTTTTTACTGATTCTCTTACAATAAGCCTTGGCTGCAACATTGCACTGTTTAAATTTACAGCATTTCCTTCACTTATATTTTTAAGCAAAAGATTAATCGCCATGTTCCCTATTTCTTCGCGGGGTTGTTCTACAGTAGTCATCGGACATGCCAGGAAAGCCGAATAAGGTTGCTCATCGAATGAAACCACCGACACATCATCGGGCACTGTTAATCCCAGCTCTTTCAGTGCACGCAGTATTCCTAATGAGATAAGATTGCTTAAAGCAAAAATGGCTGTAGGCTTATCAGCCAGCGCCATAAGGTTTTTGGTTTGGAGGTACCCGTTTTCCTCGCCAAAATCATCCCCTAAGATCCAATCCTCATTTAACCCGATTCCTTTAGTATGTATAGCATCCACATACCCTTTCACCCGGTCGGAGTTGGCAGAAATTCCCTGGTTTCCCTGTATGCAGGCAATTTGTTGATGCCCTTTTTCCAACAGATGTTTCACAGCCATCAATGCCCCCGCATAATTATCGGTGGTAATAAAAGGCAGTGATGTTCCGGGCAAATAACGGTCAATAACCACAATGGGTATTCCCTGCTGCTGAAGCTCCACCACGTGCTCATTGCTCTTTCCTGTGGGAGCGATTATAATACCATCAACCTTTCGGCCTGCCAGCAGGTACAACAGCTCCGTTTCTGTTTCAACATCATCAAGGCTGTCGCAAAGAATAATAGAATACCCTTTTTGATGCGCCTCCACCTCAATGGTTTTAGCAATCGACCCAAAATACGGGTTAGCAATATCGGGAATGATCAACCCAAGGGTTTCCGTTTTTTCCAGCTTTAACCCGCGGGCTATGCGATTGGGGTAATAATGAAATTTACGTGCAGCTGCAATGACTTTTTTACTGGTGGTTTCACTAATACGGTAAATTTCCGACTTCCCGTTTAGAACGCGCGAAACCGTTGTGGGAGATAATTTTAGCTGATCGGCCAGCTCCTTAATATTATTGACCTTTCTGTTCATAGGCTGCAAAACAAAATTGCACATTTTCTGGAATTTGCGCAAACGTTTGTGCAGATAATTTTAAAAAAATCATTCTCCCTGTTAATCACTGACCAAAACCAGACCTGGAACGGACTAAACTCAATATTAATTCAGTGTACATTCAATATTAACTCAATGTAAATTCAATTATAATTGAATTTACATTGAGTTAATATTGAGTTTGTATTGAGTTTACATTGAATTTGGTTAGGAGCAGGTATTATTTATCTACTTGTATGAAGAATAGGGTAACACTATTTTGCTTAGCGAATATTAAGGCATGTGAGCAAAGAAAAACGGGATTTCTCTCCCGGTTAATATGTATTGCAAATGAGATTTTAAATTGTGAAACGCAAAATGAAAACCTTATGAGAGCCACGAAAAAATTTCAAATGGTTTTTCTTTTTAACTGAAATAAGAAAAAAAAATCCGTCGGTCTGAAAAATTCAGTACCAACGGATTGCTATCTGTCAAATAAAACTTACCCTACTAATTTTTTTTGATGGTTACTTTAATTACCTGCGAAGCCTGGGGCCACATGTATCCATCGTCTACATCTTTAACCAGGCGCACAACGCCACCTTCTTCGGTATCAGCAGAAGTCTGGGCGCCCGGATATTCGTTTACTTCGGTACCGGCATCGTACAACTCAAAAAAGTGAGTCAAAACTTTTTCAGCCACACCATTCGAAAGCTTGATACCTTCATCTCCGGTGCTAAAGAAAATGTCATTTGAAGCACCTAACATACTTGCGAAACTCAACGATTGCCCCACTTTACCATCGAGATGAATTTCATACTTCTGTCCGGGGAAAAGCGGACCTTCTGTTCCATCTGTGCGCATGGCCTGGGCTCCGGTTTCGTAACCAGCCGCTATTAAAGATGAATGCAGCGGGCCGGGATTTCCTGTTTCGGCCAGGGTTTCTAATCCATCTCCGTAATCGGCCATGCCCTCAGTAAATAAGGGCTTATCTTTTTTATCGTGCAGTACCCATAGTACAGGTGCTACCGGAGAAACATAGCCGCTGTTTAGGGAAAGTTGATGTGCCAATGGCCCTGCATTTCCTGTTTCGGCTATCATTTCCAATTCTTGGCTGGCCATTTCGCCTTCCTCAAAAATCGGAGTCTGATTTTCGTAATGAACTACCCAGGCCACAGGAGAAATCGCAGTTGTACTTCCCGCCAAAACCTCGATGGTAACGGTATACCAACTGTTACCATGGTATTCAATTATAGCATGCAGGTTTGATGCAACAGTTCCGTAATCATATCCGTCACCAACATCACTCATTTTCATTACCACGCTACCTTCATCTGCACCACTGTGCGGATTGCCGGGGCCAGGCATTTGGTTAACCTGCGTTCCGGCATCCCAAAGCATAATTTCGGATGTGATGTCACCGTCGATTGGCGAACCACCACTGTAAAGATTTATCCCGTCTTCGTCAAATGCATAAAATCCATCGTTCGATAATCCATACATGGTTGCAATCGACAATTTATGGTTTGGCCCGGCATGGAACCCAAATGTAAATGACTCTCCCGGATGTGCAGGCCCGGCTTCAGTTGCACCTTCAGGAATAAACTTTGCTCCGGCCTCAAAATAATCGTAAGGCGTAGAAACATTTTCAACCGTTATGGTATAACTACTTTCGGGAACTTTACCCTTTTTTAACAATTCATCCGGAATAACATCCGTCATTTCATCTTTTTGGCACTGCGTAAAAACAAATGCTACCAGTGCTAAACTCAATACTGATTTTAATGCTTTCATAACTTTGAATATTTAAATGTTAAGATATTTCAAAGTTCCGAAGGAAGTATCACAAAAGAGTCACATAAAACTGAAGGTTTTATAACATTTTACTCCGTAACACATTCTTTTTAATATCGTTAAGCAAGTAACTACATGGAGTTCCACCTATAATTAGGTATTAATACTTGTGGTATTTCTGCGCCTTCCGGAAATCAGCGGTACGGGCTATTAATCATTCAGTTTACATTTGCCACGGGAAGGTCGAAAACAAATGTAGTTCCTTTCCCTAGCTGACTGAAAACATTAATTTGAGAATTGTGCAGATCGATTATTTTTTTTACGATAGCAAGGCCCAGGCCGGTGCTTTGGTTATCGTCACGACCCTTGTAGTAGCGTTGAAACAAGTGGGGTAGTTCTTCCTGTTTAATTCCCTTTCCGGAGTCTGCCACGCGTACTTCCACCCATTCGTCTTTTTTTGGATCAATTTCAATATTGATGGTGTCGCCTTCATCACAAAACTTCATTGCATTGTCAATCAAATTCTGTAACACGCGGTTTATCATCGAAATATCGGCTTTCACCAGCGGAACATTTTTATCGATTACCGTGTTAATGCTGACTCCTTTTTTTTGCGAGAGAAAGCGGTATTTGTTGGCAATATCGTGTACCAGCTCCGATATGGAGAATGGTTCAGTGTGCGGCCTTATTTGATTGGACTGAAGTTTCGACAGTTCAAACAATTCTTCTACCTGTTTTTTCAGCCGGCCACAGCTTTTGTAAATAATTTCGAGGTATTTTGTCTGTTCATCACTTGTTAAATCGTTCTTTTTAAGCATAAGAGTTTCGGCGTAACCCTGGATGGAAGCCACCGGTGTGCGTAAATCGTGTGAAACATTACTTATAAGTTCACGCCTGAGATTGTCCACTCCTTTCAATTCTTCGATGTTGTGTTCGATTGTATCAGCCATTTGATTAAACACCACACCGATTTTTTCAATTTCATTGTCGCCGTGAACAGGAATGCGGGCCGTTAAATTTCCGTTTCTGAATTCAGTAATACCTTTAAAAACCGGATTCAGCTTTCGGGTTATGAACCAGATAGCCATCAAACCAACCAAAGCCGAAATAATCAAAATAATTATTATTGTACGGATGGAAAGCCCCAGAATGTAACTGCCGAGCACAGCTTGCGAAGCCGACACATATTCCTGGCTTGCTAAAACAATATAAATGTAACCTGTAAGCTGGCCGTTTTCCATCACCCTTACCGCCGAAAAGGTTTTATACTCCCCCGGGTTTCTCGGATCATCGGCATAGATAATGCCATGTTCCGGATCATCCAGAAACTCATTTATAGGTTGAAGGTCTACTTTTTCAAGTTTTACCACTTTATCGGGCGCTACATATTTTAGTATTTTTCCCTGCGGATCAAGTACATAAACTTCTACAATCGGATTGATTACCATCATGGAGTGCATAATGTCCGCCATTCCTTCTTCGCTGATTATCCCGTTTTTCATCAGCGGCTGAATTACATCGATCATATTGGAGGCCAGTTCCCGGTTTAAGCGCTGATTTACCTCGATGGAATATTTTGTTGCCGAACGTACTGAAATGTACAATGTGATAACAGCAAAAAACATAAGCACCAGCAAAAAAATAGCCGAAACCTGAATATAAAATTTATTAAACAATTTTAATTTTGCCATTGATTTTTGCAATTTAATTTTCCCTGAATTTATATCCAACCCCCCAGGTGGTTAAAATGTACTCCGGTTGGCTCATATTCTTTTCAATTTTTGAACGCAGCCTGTTAATATGCGAATTGACAGTATGTTCGAAACCCTCAAATTCGTACCCCCAAACTTTATTAAGCAGTTGCATACGCGAATAGGTTTTCCCGGGGTTGGATGCCAGGTGAACCAGCAAATCGAATTCTTTGGGCGACAATTCAATCCGGTTTCCGTCCAGTTCCACAATCCGCATTCCCACATTTATATAAAGTTTTTCGCATCGCAGTTCTTTTTCATTTTCCTCACCATTGCTCTTACTCAGATCGTATCGCCGTAAAACAGCTTTGATCCGGGCGATAAGTTCACGTATTCCAAAAGGTTTTGAAATGTAATCGTCGGCTCCCATCTCCAAGCCCAGCACCTTATCTATTTCTTCTGATTTTGAAGTGAGCATTAAAATGGGGGTGTTGTTCTTTTCAATCCTTAATTTTCTGCACACTTCAATTCCGTCCATTTTTGGCAGGCGCAAATCAAGCAAAATAAAACGGTAATTGTTGTTAAGCGCTTTCATCAGTCCATCCTGTCCGTCGTAGGATTTATCAACTTCCAAATCCATGTCCGACAAATGAATCGAAATCAGTTCCGAAATATCTTTGTCGTCTTCTATAATTAAGGCCCTTTCCATAGTAATTTTTCTCATTGAAACACCCGAAGGTAGTTTCTGTTTATCACGAAAGTATCACAGAATGATAAAATTTTATTTTGTAATTGAACCACAGGAAACATAAATTTATAAAAATTGTTATGAATATAATTGATAAATATATAAAAATCAGAAATTAATGAAGGATAGTTTCAATATCAATCGCAGAAAATTTATTTCAACAGGTGCCACATTAAGTTTGGGCATTCCTTTTCTGGGGAAAGCAAATGCATCAGTCATACCGGCTCCGGACCTGCAACCGGATGTTAAACCGGAATGGCGCAACAGGCAGGCAGGTATGGCTTATCGCCTGTTGGGAAGTACCGGCCTGATGATATCTGAAATTGTCAATGGTGGCGATCCTGTCAGACAAGATAACCTGCGCACAACCGAAATCGCAATGGAACGTGGACTTAACTACCTGGATATGGCGCCTGCTTATGGTCGTGGTGAATGTGAAACAAGTTATGGTAAGATCATCGACAACAGTGCCAAACGTGAAAAGGTGTTCATGACAACCAAAGTAAGCGGATATACAA
This sequence comes from Mariniphaga sp., assembly GCA_024636975.1. GTDB lineage: Bacteria > Bacteroidota > Bacteroidia > Bacteroidales > Prolixibacteraceae > Mariniphaga. The sequence goes on along the minus strand of JAGXGA010000006.1, from coordinate 1,013 downwards.
GTGTAAGAGACAGATTGTACCGGGAAATTTTTGACAGCCTGCCGGGGAGCAAACAGGAACATTATCAAAATAAAGCAAAGGAAATGCGTGCTGCCCGCAATGTGGACAAGCCAGGTTACTTTATTACCTATTGGCCCGGACAACCGCGTTCCTTTGAAGGAACCTACCTGAGCAATGCCATGGCTGCTGATTATGCGCATAAGGTGGAAGGAAGTCCGAAATTTAAGGAATATATAGTGCAGTCGGTTGAAGACAGCCTGAAGCGTGTTGGTACCGACTATTTTGATATTCTGATGTGTCCGCATGGAGCAGGATCCTATGAAGAAGTACAACTAGAAGAAACCTTTACTACGTTTGAACAGCTAAAAAAAGACGGGAAAGTACGTTTCCTGGGAGTATCGACCCACAATGACCCGGCCGGCGTTTTAAGGGCAGCCCGTGAGACCGGTCTTTATCAGGTAGCAATGGTAGCCTATAACATTATCAATGGCGGTTACATGGAAAGAGAAATTGAACTGGCCAAAGAAAGCGGAATGGGCATCATCGCCATGAAAGCCGCTATGGCTGTGGCTACCCAGCACAAAGAGCTGCAACCAATACCAGAGTGGCGAATTCAAAAAGTACAACGAATTGTGCCGGGGGATATGAAACCTCCTGTAAAAGCCTATTTGTGGGTATTACAGAATCCAAACATATCAGCTGTAATTTCTAATCTCTGGGATGAACAACATGTGAATGAAAACCTTTCGGTAGTTGGTAAAAAGGTAGAGTTGCAGCCGGGTTGAATTTATAAATTCAGCAGCTCAGTTCATCAGGACCATTTTATACTATATCTAACTTTCCCCAGGTTTTGATATGGTTATATTAATCATGCGAATTAAGAGTTGAATTTAAATTGTTATACACAAATGATTGTCAATAATTTATAATTAAAGTAATTAAATATAACCTTAGAAACCAATACTTTAAGATTTTTTTAGTAACCACACTATAAGTCTTATTGTATGATTCCT
>JAGXGA010000041.1 GCA_024636975.1 Mariniphaga sp. | reverse complement strand
CCGGAAAATATTAAGGTAGCTATAGCGGCGGGGCACCACCTCTTCCCATTCCGAACAGAGAAGTTAAGCCCGCCAGCGCCGATGGTACTGCGTAAAAGTGGGAGAGTAGGCCGCTGCCGGATTTATCCAAAGCCCATGTTCTTTTGAGCATGGGCTTTTTTATTTTAATTTTACCCGGGAATAATAATTATTGTTGATATTAATCGTTCATTCATTGAAGAATTTCTGATATGATGAGAATAAAAACGGATCAGCTGAATAAATACAGAGAGAACATATTCTTTCTGTTTTTAATTATTTCTGCGTCTGTTTTTCCGTTTTCAGAAGCCCTCGTCAGTATATCCATCGGACTGCTCCTGTTTCAGGCTTTGGTTTTGCAGTCGTGGAATCATCCAACGGTTAAATGGTCATCTTCGAAAATTGTACTTTTTCCTGTTTCTATCTTCATTGTTTATTTGATAGGTGCAATTTTTACAACAGATTTTTCTTTAACATTGTATGAGCTAAAAAAGACTGTCTTCTGGATCGTAGTTCCCCTTGCTGTTGCATTATCTCCACGGCTTGGCCAAAGGAAAACCTATCTTGTGTTTTTTGCTTTTATTCTGTCTGTTACAGTCGCCAGTTTTATATTTACAGGCAAACTTGTTTTGAATAGTTATTTCCAGGTTGCAGAATTTCGATCCTTAAGCATCATTTCCCATATTCGTTTTTCTTTTCAGGTGATATTGTCAGTTATTCTCCTTGCCTGGCTATTTATAAACAGGAATACTATTCCATTTAAAATTAATGCTAATGTATATTTGGGAATACTGGCATGGCTGATACTTTTCCTGATTCTGCTCAAATCATTGCTGGGTATTGTTGCGTTTTTAGGGGTACTTTTGGTTTCTATTGTATTGGCAATAGCCGCAACCAAAAGTACAAAACGGAAAGTCTTATTGTCATTTTTAATTGTCCTTACCATACTCTTTCCCTCATTATATATAGGAACTGTTATTAAGGATTACTACAATTTTGAAGAAATTGAACCTGAAACTGTTGAACATTATACCCTCTCGGGAAATCTCTATCATCATGATTTTGAGCAAGGATTACGTGAGAACGGGCATCTGGTGTATGTGTATGTTTGCGATAAAGAACTCCGGCAGGAATGGAATAAGCGCTGTGAAATTAAATACGATGATGATTTAAACGGGTACATCCTTGGCAGTACACTCATCAGGTATCTTACCAGCAAAGGATACCGTAAAGACAGTGTTGGAGTAAGTAAACTTACTTCTGATGATGTTGAACTAATAGTGAAAGGTGTAACTAATTATAAATTCAAAAACCACAATTTCTCCATATATCCCCGGATTTATGAAACGATATGGGAACTGGATTATTACCGGAGAACCGGAGATCCGAATGAAAAAACCCTGGCACAGCGGATCGAATTTGTTAAGGCTTCTTTTATTATTATTAAGGAAAATCCAATATTTGGTATCGGTACAGGTAACTGGGTTGCAAAATATAATGACGCATACGACCGTATGGATACTCAGCTCGATAAAGAAAAAAGGGGGTCTTCGCACAATCAATATGTAAACTACCTGGTAAAGTTTGGAATTGTCGGTTTTATATGGATTGTGCTGGCTCTGCTTATTCCTGTGTTCAGGTTAGGGCATCGCAATAACTTTATTTTCATTTTGTTCCTGGTAATGTATGCTTTTTCCAATTTTGGCGATGCCAATATGGAAACGCATATGGGACTTTCATTCTTTACCTTTTTTTATTGCTTTTTTTTACTGAATTCCACTACCCAAATGAAAAAAACAGTTTCACTGTAATAGTTCCGGTCGCAGCTGCCATGAGGAGCTCCATTCCACTCATTCACAAGACTGTTAACTTTCCCGGATACCTATTTTTATTCTCCGAAAGGCTTAAGGAATATTTTCCCTGATTCCTTAGGTTATATTGTGATGCCTTCTTTTTAGTGAACACAAGTAAGATACATTGCGAACTTTTTTGTTGTAGGGTTGTTTGGATAACAAGAACAAAAAAAAGACAAAAAGACATGAAAAGAAGAAACTTTATTTCCGCTATTGGAACTGCTGCATTGGCAGCACCTGTTTTTGGACCATTGAGTTCATATGCCACCGGCTCCGCAAAGTTTAACGGACACGAATTTCCTGATTTGGGTTATGATTTTAATGCCCTCGAACCTTATATCGATGCACAAACTATGGAGTTGCATTACACTAAGCATCATCAGGGATACTACAACAATTTTATGAAGGCTGCTAAAGATTCAAAACTTGCTGAAACTCCTATGGAAGAAATTTTTAAATCAATCAGCAAGGAATCGGAAACAATCAGAAACAATGGTGGGGGATACTATAACCATTCTCTTTTTTGGGAGAATATGACCCCCTCTCAACAGCAAATTCCCGGAGATTTGCGTAAAGCAATCGAAAAAGATTTTGGTTCTGTTGATAAATTTAAAGAAGAGTTCTCAACTGCTTCAAAAACCCGTTTTGGAAGTGGATGGGGCTGGTTTGCTTTAGGTAGCAACGGAAAATTATTTGTAACTTCTACTCCCAACCAGGATAATCCGCTGATGGATGTTGCTGATGAAAGAGGAACTCCTCTGCTTGGCCTTGATGTTTGGGAACATGCTTATTACCTGAAATATCAAAACAAAAGGGCCGAGTATGTCGATAACTTCTGGAACCTGATTGACTGGAATGTAGTAAATAACCGGCTGAAGCAGGCAAATACCGTCAAATAAATTGGAACATTGACGCCGGCTCATTACTTTTGAATTTTAATTAAAGGTTATGAGCCAGCGTATCGTTTTTATCGGAGCAGGAAATCTTGCCACACGGCTAGCTGTGGAATTGAAGGAGAAGGGTTACCTTATTGAGCAGGTATACAGCCGCACTGAATCATCAGCTGTGCAGCTGGCAAAGATACTTAAGACTAATTATACCACTTCTCCTGAAAACATTGTGTCAGGCGCTGATATATACTTCGTAGCACTGAAAGACTCAGTTGTAGATGATGTGCTTTCGAAAATAGCTTTCGAAAATAAGCTTGTGGTTCATTGTTCGGGAAGCCTGCCGTTATCAGCTCTGACTAACTATTCAAAAAATACAGGTGTTTTTTACCCCTTGCAGACCTTTTCAAAACATCAGGAGGTTTCTTTTAAGGATATACCAATTTTTGTGGAAGCCAGTTCCGGAGAAAATGAGAATATCCTGTTGCAGCTTGCTGAAAATATATCTGGCAAAGTAGCGTTGCTTGAATCTGAAAAACGATTGTTTCTTCACATCGCTGCAGTATTTGCCTGTAATTTTGTGAATCATTTTTATACCATTGCATCTGATTTACTGGAATCTAATGACATTTCATTCGATGTGCTGCATCCCCTCATACAGGAAACTATATTAAAGGCTATGCAGATGGAGCCACAAAAGGCACAAACCGGACCGGCAGTCCGTTTCGATCAGAATATTATATCGGCCCATTTAAATGCTCTTGATTCTTTTCCTGAATTCCGGAAACTGTACCGTGAAATTTCTGAAAATATATATAATTACCATAAACATTTACATCAATGACTTTTTTTAAGGATGATCTAAAAATTATTAAAGCTTTTGTTTTTGATCTGGACGGTGTTTTATCGAAAGACGTATCTCCGTTAAATGAAAAAGGAGAGCCGGTCAGAACAGCAAACGTTAAGGATGGCTTCGCCATAAAAAACGCCATTGATTTCGGTTTTCAGGTAGCCGTTATTACCGGAAGCTTCACTGAACACGTGCGGTTTCGTTACGAGCGGCTTGGTGTTAAATTCTTTTATTCTGATGTGTCGGATAAAACTGAAGCTTTAGCTGATTTTCTTTATAAAACGGGACTCGACATAAAAAATGTGTTGTTTATGGGCGATGATTTAGTTGATTATAAAGTCATGTTACAGGTAGGAATGCCTGTATGCCCTAAGGATGCAGTAGCCGAAATTAAAGCCATTTCAAAGTATATATCGCCCAAAAATGGAGGTAAGGGATGTGTTCGCGATGTTATTGAACAGACACTTCGTGTTCAGGGAAGGTGGTTTACTGAGGATATGCTGACAAAAAAAGCCAATTGAATGAACTGGTTTCCTAAATACAATTACATTCTTGCATCGAAATCGCCCCGAAGGCAACAACTGCTTCGCTCGCTGGGTATTGAGTTTCAGGTTCGGATAAAAGAGGTGGATGAAATCTATCCGGAAGACTTATTGCCAACCGAGATCCCGGTTTACCTGGCTGAACTGAAAGCACGTTCTTTTTTGCCTGAATTAAAAAACGGTGAACTGTTAATCACTGCCGATACCATCGTCTTTCTTGATAATATGGTAATAGGCAAACCTCAGGATAGAGAAGACGCAGAAAACCTGCTTCGTAAGCTTAGCGGAAAAGAACACCAGGTGATTTCGGGCGTATGCCTTTCCTCCTTAAGCAAACAAATATCGTTTCATGCAGTAACCAATGTGCAGTTTAAACATCTTAGTGAGCTGGAAATAAATTTTTACGTACAATCCTGCCGTCCGTTTGATAAGGCAGGTGCCTATGGAATTCAGGAATGGATTGGATACATTGGAATATCGCACATCGAAGGTTCTTTTTACAATGTAATGGGACTGCCAGTGCAAAAGCTTTATGAGGAAATTCAGAAGTTTTAGCTGCTGATGCGAATACTTTTATTAAAAGGCAGATTCTTTTGTAAATTGTTTCATTAAAGTAAACCCTTATCAGTTTTAATTCGTAAACGGAAATAAAGAGAATCTTTAATCCATTATTATGAATTATGTTTTAAAAACTATTGCATTATTTTTTCTCACAATGTTTCTGTTGGATGGCTGTTCAAACAAGGAAGAGGTAAAAGTTGGTTTTTTGATGCATGCCCTTGACAAGGAACGCTGGGAAAATGACCGCGACTTTTTTATCCAAAAAGTTGAAGAATTAGGAGGAACTGTGGAGGTCCGTATTGCCGATAACGATGCTCAAAAGCAATTGAACCAGGCAAACGAACTGCTCTCCAATGGTGTTGATGTATTGGTAGTTGTGCCTGTTGACCAATTTGCAGCTGCACGAATTGTTGAAAATGCCCATGCCAAAAATATTAAAGTCATTTCGTATGACCGATTAATTAAGAACTGCGAGCTTGATTTTTATGTATCAACCGATAACGTTGAGATTGGGAAGCTGCAGGCTGAATACCTTACAATTCTTCAGCCCAAAGGTTCTTATGCCCTTGTAGGAGGAGCTCTGAACGATAATAACAGTCAGTTTCTCTATTTGGGACAGATGAATGTATTGCAACCACTTGTTGAACGGGGAGACATAAAAATAGTTTATAATGTGTTTACGGAAAGATGGGAAGAGGAGGAAGGATATAATCATATTAAAAATCTACTTGCTCAAACGGATGAAATTGATGCCATTCTTGCCGGTAACGATGCTATTGCTTATGGTATTATAAAGGCTCTGCGTGAATCAGGAAAAGATGGTAAGGTAAAAGTGGTTGGAATGGATGCTGATCTGAGAAACCTTCATGAAATTGTTTCAGGATCTCAAACCAGCACTATATATAAACCTTATGAGAAAATTGCTTCAACAGCGGCTGAACTGGCAGTTAAAATTGGTATAACAGGCGATTGTGAAAAAACTTTTCAAACAGTAAGCAACGGGGCCTGCCTTGTACCAACGGTATTTCATAACGGCATTTTGGTAAACAAGGCTAATCTTAAGCTAACAGTTATTTCTGAAGGTTACCAGAGTGAAGAGGAAGTATTTCAGTAGTTATTGCCCTACTTGTTTTGTTCCCGCTTTCCAAAAGCCTGTTGCCAGTAAGAAATAAAAAAGGATATACATGATCTTGAAAAAGTTAAGGGTACTGTGTATATATTCTCGTGCATGAACCAGCATAAGATTGAAAAGAATGTAAAAGAAAAAATTACCGGCATAATTGATAAGTATAGCAGTATTTATCCAAATGATTGATGATTTGGAGAGGATTTTGATATTTCCCTCGGTCATAATTTTGGAAAACAATAGTATGGAAAACACAACAAGGATTAAAGCACTGGTTGCCCCTGTTGTACTTGGATAATCATAATAGCTCTGAAAAAAGATCAAATTGATAATACTGAAAATCTCAAATGAAATAATGACACCCACTAATACCTTTTTGTTTATAAAGCCTTTTAATTCGTGAAAATAAAAGATCGCAACCCATATAAAGGACAGGGAAATATACAAGTGCCCGAGGGGCATATTATTTTTTATTTCAGTAAAATTTCTCAGGTATTGGCTTACTATTTCAGTAACTACACCTGTTACTACAAAAAAATATATAAACCGATGACTGGTATTTAATTTATGGAAATAAACGGAGCCCAGTATGAAAGGAACAAAACTGAAAATCCACGTATATTTCCAAATAAGCATTATTTTGAATTATATATACTTGATTCGTCGCATGAGGGTGGACAAGGATCAGTGAAATCAAACACCATTGCCTGATCCTTTGCATCGCGGTTTTCTTTTACTTCAGGATAAACTAATGCATTCATGAGTTTTGAAATTCCAAAGCCAATTTGAGCCTCTGCTTTATTTTGGATATTGAAAATTTCGTGCAACTCAAATTTGCTGAGCAGGTAAGCTTTCGGATAAATAAACTTACGGAACCTGGCCCATTCGTTTTCAGCGTCCAGTTCTCCCATTCTCCATTGGTGATAACGCCTGATGTTTTCAATGACCTCTGCCGCTTTAGATGAATAATTTTTATTCTCACGTTCAAGCTTGACGACCGGATTTTCGTAATCTCTGAACACATCACCACTGCCAAGCAAAAAGGAAGAAACAGCATAAGCGCATAAAACATGCTTACCGTCTTTTTTTTCTGCCTCCAGCCCAAGATAGATCCTAAGCCTGTTTTCGTTTTCTCCTGCCAGGTTTTTATAGGTTTCTTTCTGAATAATAATCGGAGATACCATTAAGTTAAAGGTTAGCTTCTCTTCTTCATTTATATTCAGTACCCAGTTTTCAGCTTGTTCCGGAGGAACCTGGTCACGTTTCAGATTTATGCTCATTCTATTAATGCATTATTAGGAAGATTAAAAGTAGCAAAAATGAGTTAAAAAATTTAAATATATAACTTTTTTTAATCACATGTGAATAAAAAATAAGACTTATAGTACTTCAGGATTTTTTCCCGGGAAATAAGTTATTCCGAACTGCACAGCAAATAGAATGTAGATATTACCTCATTCCTGTTTAAACCATACCTTCTCCCAGGTTAATTCAGTATTAATTCAGTATAAACTCAATGTAAACTCAATTATAATTGAATTTACATTGAGTTTATACTGAATTAACATTGAGTTTACATTGAGTTTGATCAGGCGAAGGTATATCGTATCTCCGCACCAAAAGATTATTAAGGTACTTGAATTTTTGAATTCTTTTTAAAAAAAAGGCCGCCCTGAAACTAATTCCGGGACGGCCTCCTAAAGCCTATATAATTGTTGTAGCTTAATGACGGATAAAATAATCACCCTCGCGGTAGTAGCCACCGTTATAATAATCATTTTCAAGTGCAAAATAACGTTCCGGGTAGTGGATCAGTGCATAACCATACGGATTCCTTTCGAAGAAAAGGTTGCCTGCCCTAAAATAGAGGTACCCGTTGATATATACTCTCTCAATATGGCGTGGAAGTTTTTGAAAGACCAATCCATAGGGCATATCGACCAGAACATAGCCAACTCCGGGGAAATGCCTGAAAAAATGTCCGTTGTAGTTAAAATATCGAACGTTGTTATGAACGAAAAAGTCTGTTTTATATCCAAATTTACGGACAACATGGCCATACCCCGGATGAAAGTAGTAATGCTTATGAAACCTGTAGGAGTAGGGATGGTATCCGCTGTAATAATCCCTCCAGCTGTTTACATTCCAGCTATAGCTCTCCCATGTATGATCCCAGTGCATGTACTTCCTGTGATCGTAATATCTGTAAAAATTTTCATCCCTTGTGTTGTAATGAACATGGTGCCTGGCATAGCCGCTTGACCAGTTATTATTATTTCCTTTATAGGTTTTAGTCGGAGCGTAACGATTATCTTTAGAGTCAACCCTGTATATAGTTCGGTTATGTTCTTTACGTGCACGGGGAGTTACAGCTCCACCCGCAGAGCTACCTTGCCGTGATGAACTGTTTGAACGAATGCTTTCTCTTTCGTTCCGGGCAGGGGCATTTTTGATATTTGAACGGTTTGATTCAGGAATTCTCCTTTGAACCGCTGTTGATCTGTCGTTTCTTTTTTGTGTGGGTTGCTGATAAACTTTTCTTTCCTGGCTAGCTGAATTGCCTCTCTTATTAACTTCAGGTGAAGATGTTTCTGCTGCAGGCCTTGATTCTTTCTTCTGGGTGGAAGTTCTCCTGCCGTTGGAAGTACTATTTTGTATTTTATTTTTAGAATCTTCATTTACAACAGGTTTATTTTTTCGAACGGTGCTGTTGTTTTCTTTTTGTTCGCTTCTGTTTTTAACAACTTCACTATTGGTTGAGCGACGCTGGCCGTTGGCAGGAACAAAAGCAGTTATTAAAGCTGATAGAAATATTATGGAGGCTATCAGGGTAAATTTTGTTTTCATGACTTTTAGTTTAAGATAAAAATTAAACGATTGCTCTTTTTATACCGGTACGATACCAGCAAAACACAAAGGATGTGCCAAATGTAAAAAAATGTGAATTAAATATAATAAGTCACTGGAACGCTGCGATTTGATTTGATTTTTTATTTTCATTAATTCTCTCTAATTTTGTAATTTCTTAGAAGTAGAAATAAATGGGTAGAATATTGGCTCTTGATTACGGTAAAAAAAGGGTAGGGGTAGCGGTTTCCGACCCGCAAAAAATCATTGCCAATAAACTGGCTACGGTGGCCACGCATACCCTTTGGGATTTTCTTAAGACCTATATGATTAATGAACAGGTTGAGGAAGTGGTTGTGGGTTATCCATTGCAAATGAACAACACTGCCTCAGAGGCTGTTGTTTACATCAATCCGTTTTTGAAAAAATTTAAGGAAAAGTACCCTGATGTGCGGCTTGAAATTGTTGATGAACGATTCACATCGAAAATGGCCGCCAGAACGATGATTGATGGGGGAGTGAAAAAAATGGCCCGGCGTAACAAAGAACTGGTAGATGCCATTAGTGCCACTATAATTCTGCAAAGCTATATGGAACAAAAGCGGCACCGGCAATAATTGAATTAGAGCACAAATTAAGATAGACAGGAAAACAGAAATGATATATCCGGTAACAGTATATGGAGATCAGTCGTTGCGAAAAAAAGCGCAACCAATTGAAAAGAACTATGAAGGGCTGGCTGAGGTTATTGAGAACATGTGGGAGACCATGTACAACTCTGATGGAGTAGGGCTTGCTGCTCCACAGGTGGGATTGTCAATCCGCATTTTCATTGTTGATGCTACCTCGGGTGCTGAAGAAGAGCCGGAACTTAAGGATTTTAAAAAAGTATTTATTAATCCTGAAATTATATCTACATCAGGTGATGAGTGGATCATGAATGAAGGGTGCCTGAGTTTGCCTGAAATAAGGGAAGATGTGAAACGGCCCGAAGAAGTAAGAATTAAATACTTAGATGAAAATTTTGAACCACATGAGGAAGTCTTTAAGGGCTTCGCCGGCAGGATTGTTCAGCATGAATATGACCATCTTGAGGGAGTTTTGTTTGTCGATTACCTTTCACCACTTCGCCGACGTTTGTTAAAGAGCAAGCTCATGGGCATTGCAACAGGTAAGGTACAGCCACATTATCGTATTAAAATTCCTGTTAAATCGGTGTAACCTTTTTCGTTTATTTCCGTTTCTGCAACTATTCCTGTTAGCATCAACGGAATAAGCTTGAAAAAAATTATTGATAATATACCTTTCCTGCGGATTACAGCGGCTTTATCTGCCGGTATTCTATTCGGTTCACTTCTTCAGACAATCAATTATGTATTGTATGCAGTACTCGTTTTGCTTACCATACTTCTGTTGTGGTTCAATGCATATTACAAATTTAAACTGGCAGTTTTTTTTGGGTTGGGTACTTTTCTCATTTTTTTTGTGACAGGCATCCTGGTGTTTAATCTCTTCAATATAAAGCCCCAACTATACCGGAATGGAAAATTTATTGCCACAGTTCAGGAAATCCTTCAGGAAAAAACTAATTCATACCAATCGGTGCTGGAAATTCATTTATTTCTCAGGCACGATTCTTTGTTTACAACCAATGAAAAGGTTTTGGTTTACCTTGCCAAAGATGAAAAAGCAAAAGCTTTACAACCCGGACAAACAATTCTGTTCAACTCATCACCACAGCTTATTGTAAACAGCAATAATCCCTTCGAATTTAATTACAAAAAGTATATGGAAAGAAGGAAAATATACAGGCTTGTATATCTTCCTTCCGATGCATGGATGCTTACTACCCATGATGCACCATTCCGTATTTCAGTATTTGCCGAACAGTTGAGGATGCATTTGCTAAGCACCTACATTAAACAGAATTGGGACGAACAACAGTTAAATGTGCTTTCTGCCCTTACGCTGGGTTACAAGCGGGGGCTTGATCCGGAAATAAAAAGAACTTTTGCATCGGCCGGCGCCTTACACATTCTTGCTGTTTCAGGGCTTCATGTGGGTATATTGTACCTGATTATAACCTTTCTGTTTGGGTTTTTAAAAAAACAGCAGACCGGAAGATTGTTTTTTGTTCTGGCTGTAATTATTTCGCTTTGGGCATTTGCATTTCTAACCGGGTTATCTCCTTCGGTAAAAAGGGCTGCAGCTATGTTTACGTTTGTAGTTGTGGGCCAGAATTTACGACGACAAATAAATATTTACAATACACTTACCGCATCTGCATTTTTTCTGTTGCTGCTAAATCCGAATAACTTGTTTGAAGCAGGTTTTCAACTTTCTTACTCTGCGGTTTTTGGAATTGTTTACCTACAGCCGCGCTTTGAAAAACTTCTTTTTTTCAGGCTAATAATAGTAAGGTACTTTTGGAGTCTTCTCACTGTTACTGTTGCAGCTCAAATTGCCACATTTCCTTTTGCTGTATTTTATTTTAACCAGTTTCCGGTTTACTTCTGGCTATCGAACCTTTTGATAATTCCTGCAGTAACTTTACTTATACCTCTTGGGATTATATTACTTGCCTTTAACTGGGTACCTTTCTTTTCTGTTATTGTATCAGGGATTATAGCTTATATGCTGAATTTTTTAATTAACTTCCTTAGCAAGATCGAACATTTGCCTCAATCGGTAATTACTCTTAATTTTTCCGGATATGAACTGGCGCTTGTATTGGTAAGCTTAGTTTCAATTCTTTTCTTTATTGAATTCAGGCACCAAAAGTATTTTAAAAGTGGATTGCTGTTTTTCCTTCTGTTTTTACTATTTTCTTTGGGCAGGCATACAGTGGATTTATATCGCACCGAAATAATTGCTTATAATTACTCTCAACAAAATGTATTGCATTTGATTTCAGGGAAAAGGAATTATGTGATTTCGGAAAAAGCCTTTAACGAAAGTGACCTGGCCCATCGATTAGTTGAAAACACTGTAGTTGGACTGCAACTGAACCGCCCGCTTTACTTAACCTTCAGCGAATCTTACAATGATTCTGTTTTATATTTGAATAAAGGAGCGATAATATTTGACAGACAGGTAGTCTGTCTTCAAAACGAAAGGCAAACTATGAGCAGCCCGTTTATACCCGATTTAATAGTTGGTAATGGTGAAGTTTTAAAAGCGGGCAGAGAAAATTATTCATTGCAATCCCGATTCATTGGTTCGGTAAAAAAGGCCTTTCGAATTTCTGATAATAAGGCAACTAAGTAAAAGATAGTTTTTGGGGAGATATGGCGAATATTTTGGATTAGATTAATAAACAGGCTATTTTTTATCGAATTAAGGTAAGGTATGCTGATTATTTAACTGGATATACTTTACTTTGCACTGAATTTTAAAATTAAATGATCTAAGGAAATGAAAGTTGTAATTGCAGGCGCAGGAGAAGTAGGAACACACCTGGCCCGTATGTTGAGCAGTGAAGATCATGATATTGTACTCATTGACGATTCTCCTGAGAAACTTTTTAAGATAAATGGTGATGTGGATTTAATGACGGTGGCTGGTTCAGCTCACTCATTTCAGGATTTGAAACAAACCGGGTTGGCTAAAGCTGATCTGTTCATCGCTGTTACTCCATCGGAAGAGAGGAATGTGCTGGCCTGTTCTATGGCCTCATATCTTGGTGTTGCCCGAACCATTGCGCGTATAAATAATTCGGAATATCTGATGCCGCGTTACCGGGCGAAACTTAATAATCTTGGCATTCATGAACTGATATATCCTGAAAGTCTTGCAGCAAAAGAAATTGTCGCTTCCATTAAACAAACCGGAACACGGCAGCTGATTGAATTTTCGAACGGCAAGCTTTTGCTCATGGGCATTAAGGTTAGGGAAGATGCACCTATATTAAATAAACCTTTCGAGCAGCTTCAGCTTGAAGATGAACAGATTATGGTTGTGGCAATAAACCGGGAAGGCAGGACCATCATTCCAAACGGAAGCGATTACCTGATAAATGGTGATATCGTATTTTTCGTTACCACACGTATGGAACAGCAACGGGTTTTTGAGCTTACAGCAAAGAAACCATTCGAAGTAAAAAATATAATGTTCCTTGGCGGAAGTCGTATTGCACAAAAAGCCATCGAAAAATTAGGCGATCAGTACCGCATTAAAGTAGTTGAAGAAAGCATAGAAAAATGCGAGCAGGTTGCCGGCAAATATGGCAATGCACTCGTAATAAACGGTGATTGCAGAAATCTGAAATTGTTAAAAGACGAAGGACTGGAGAAAATGGATGCTGTTGTAGCAACAACAGGAAATTCCGAAACCAATATTCTTGGTTGTCATTTAGCCAAAACATTAGGAGTAAGAAGAACTATTGCCGAAGTAGAGAACCTGGCTTTTATGGGATTGGCCGAGAATATGAATATAGGAAGTATAGTCAATAAAAAACTGATTGCAGCAAGCTATATTTACCGATTTACACTAAACGCAGCAATTTCGAAGGTTAAGTGTCTTACAGCTTCCGATGCAGAGGTTTTTGAATTTATTGTCAAAGCCGATGCAAAAATTACTCAAAAACCAATTAAAGACCTGGGGTTTCCCGATGAGGCCAAAATTGGTGGTATTATAAGGGGCGAAGAAGGATACATTGCTGGCGGAAATACCCAGATAAAAGAAGGGGATAAGGTAGTGGTTTTTACCCTTCCTTCAGGTATTAAAAAACTGGAAAAATTCTTTAAATAACCCTACCTGCAGCAGAAATGAATTTCAAAATCATCTTTAGGGTATTAGGTTTTTTGCTTTTTGTTGAAGGGGTAGCCATGTTGCTGGCCCTGTTCATTTCACTGCTTTACCAGGGTTACGATAGTACAGCATTTATAATTAGTTCAGGGATAAATCTTTCGTTGGGTGGGACCATAATACTTCTTACCCGAAAAGTTCGCCCCGATATTGGCCGGCATGAGGGATATATAATTGTTTCTTTAGTGTGGGTGGTATTTTCTCTGTTTGGCTGTTTACCCTATATTATCAGTGGTGCAATCCCCGATTTTACAAATGCCTTTTTTGAAACCATTTCCGGATTTACAACAACGGGTTCCTCTGTGCTGACCGATATTGAATCTTTGCCACATGGCATCCTTTTTTGGCGGAGCATTTCACAGTGGCTTGGTGGAATGGGAATTATTGTATTATCACTGGCTATTTTACCGGTCTTTGGAATTGGCGGTATGCAGTTGTTCATGGCTGAAGTGCCGGGCCCAACACCCGATAGAATAAGTCCCCGGATAAGGCAGACAGCCAAAACCCTTTGGGGAATTTATCTTATTTTTACTGTTGCTGAAATTTTACTACTCTGGGTAGCAGGTATGGGCGTTTTCGACGCTGTTTGCCATTCATTCACCACCATGGCAACAGGCGGCTTTTCAACCAGGCAGGCAAGTATTGCACATTGGTCGTCACCGGCAATACAGTATATTATTATAGTGTTTATGATTTTGGCCGGGACTAATTTTACACTCTCCTTTATGGCTATTAAAGGTAGGTTTGCCCGGGTGATAAAAGATGAAGAGTTCAAATATTACATTCTGTTTATTCTGATATTTACTGCAGTAATATTCATTGGGTTACTTGTTTCCTCGCATTTAAAAGTGGAACAGGCATTCAGGGATTCACTTTTCCAGGTAGTTTCAATAATTACAACAACAGGTTTTGCGACCGCCGATTATTTAACATGGAAGCCTGTTTTATATATGCTAATATTTTCACTTTTCTTTTTTGGCGGCTCCGCAGGTTCTACCGGTGGGGGTATTAAGATTATGCGCATAGTGTTGCTCCTGAAAAACAGCTACTATGAACTCAGGCGAATGGTACATCCCCAGGCCATTATTCCGGTAAAATTTAATAATACTTCAGTAGATTCCAAAATTATTACCAATGTGCTGGCCTTCTTTATGTTCTACTTTGCCATTTTTGCTGCAAGTTCTGTAATATTTTCAATTATAGAACCCGATATGGAATCGGCAATGGGAGCAGTGGCGACCAGTTTGGGTAACATTGGACCTGGCCTGGGTAACGTAGGTCCTTCTGAAACTTTCGTTCATATTAAACCTATAGGAAAATGGTTTTTATCCTTTCTTATGCTTTTGGGCAGACTTGAATTGTTTACTGTTCTGGTGCTTTTTTCTCCGTCGTTCTGGAGGGAATAACTGACGGTTTCTGCTAATATTCAAGTTCTCCTTTACCTTCTCTCAGAATCACAATGGTTTCGCCAGTGCAATCGATAACGGTTGAAGGAATGATTTCTCCATAACCTCCATCTATAACAATATCTGCAAAATCCTGAAATTTTTCATAGATCAGTTCCGGATCGGTGGCGTATTCCAGAATTTCGTCTTCGTCGCGGATTGAAGTAGAGAGAATGGGGTTGCCTAATTCATAAACAATATCGCGGATGATATTATTGGCAGGAACTCTTATTCCTACAGTCTTTTTCTTTCCTTTAAAATACCTGGGGACATTATTACTTGCTTCAAGAATAAATGTGAATGGCCCGGGTAGGTTTTTTTTCATTAACTTAAAAATAGTGTTGGAGATAGGTTTTGTATAATCTGAGATGTGGCTTAAGTCGCTGCAAATAAAAGAAAAATTTGCTTTTTCAATTTTTATACCTTTAAACTGCGCAACTTTTTCAACTGCTTTCTGATTGGTGATATCGCAGCCTATCCCGTAAACGGTATCTGTAGGGTAAATAATAACTCCTCCATCCCTGAGCACATCTACAACCTTTCGGATATCACGTGGGTTCGGATTTTCATTATAAATTTTGAGTAACATAACTTTAATATTATAACAAAATTATAACTTTCAGTTTAAATTTCAGTATTTATAGGCAATTTTGAGGGATGAAAGTTGAAATAAAGTATACAGCTGACGGTTCTTCGACTTTATACCTGCCCGATTTGAATGAGCAATACCATTCACTGAATGGGGCTGTTACCGAATCGGAGCATGTATATTTAAATATGGGATTTAATTATTATCAAAAACCAAATCCCGTTGTATTTGAAGTTGGGTTTGGAACAGGATTGAATGCATTGCTAACTGCTGACCGTGCACAAATAACCAAACAGTCCGTTTTTTACATGGCCATTGAGAATTATCCACTCGACAAGGCTGTGGTCGAAGTATTGGATTATGGCAGGTTTGTACCTGAACAGGGAAAGGAATTGTTTGCTGCACTTCACGAGTGCAACTGGGATGAACCAGTTCAGGTTACACCCTATTTTTGTCTGCTAAAAATAAAATCTGATTTTACAGGAATTGACTGGAAGTTGCCGGTAAAGTTCGATATTGTATATTTTGATGCATTTGGCCCTGATAAGCAGCCTGATATGTGGACGCAGCACATCTTTTCCCGCTTGTATGAACAGTTTTTGCCTGGTGGTATTTTGGTTACATACAGCGCAAAAGGCGAAGTCAGGAGACGTTTAAAAACTGCCGGATTCGTTACGGAAAAATTGCCCGGCCCGCCGGGGAAAAAAGAAATGATTAGGGCAATAAAATAAAAGCAGTATCCTAATTGCCAAAAAATTACCTTATCTTCGCACTTTTTAAAATTGTAAGCAGTTATGACGGAAAAGAAATTTACCGACGAATTGGAACGTTTTAGTTATGCATTGGGGTTGAATATAGCTTCCAATCTTATCCGATCGGGAGTGAAATCCTTTAATCCTGATATTTTCCTTGAAGCAATAAACGATACATACTCCGGTGAAATGCCAAAAATAATGCCTGAAGAGGCTAACAAGATACTGGAAAGTTTCATGGAGAAAGCAAATGCCGGCCAGGCAGAATCAAATTTAGTTGAAGGGTTGGAATTCTTGTCTGAGAATTCTGATAAAGAGGGTGTTGTTGAATTGGATAACGGGCTTCAGTATAAAATTCTGAACCAGGGAGAAGGCCCAAGTCCCGGCCCTGAAGATAATGTTAAATGCCATTATCACGGCACCCTTATCGATGGAACTGTTTTCGACAGTTCGGTTGAAAGGGGGCAACCTGCTGTATTTCCGGTGAATGGTGTAATTAAGGGATGGGTCGAGGCGCTTCAGATGATGGAAGTTGGCTCAAAGTGGCGGTTGTTTATCCCACCGGATCTCGCATATGGAGAACAAGGCGCAGGCGGTGATATTGGTCCAAACAGCACATTAATTTTTGATGTAGAACTATTGGAAATCGTTTAAAAAATAATTTAAGTATGAAAAAGAGTTTTATTGGATTGGCGGCAATTGTGCTGTCGGTTTTTGTAATGAGTTGTCAACCCTCGGGTTCCGGACATGATGTAGAATTAAGCACATTAGCTGATTCTGCTGGTTATGCCATAGGAATACTGGTTGGAGAAAATAATAAACAACAAATAGAGAGTGCTCCGGGAGGAGATAGTATTAATCTGGAAGCTATGGCTTCAGGATTCCGTACCTCTGCATTAGGCGAAGAAGGTATGATGACCGTAGAAGAGGCTGATAAAATTATCAGGTCTTATTTCGAATCTGAAGGTATGCGACAGGGACAGTTGAACCTTGAAGCCGGGAATCAATTCCTGGAAGGTAATAAAAACAAGGAAGGTGTAGTAACCACAGAAAGTGGGTTACAGTATGAAGTGCTGGTAGAGGGTAGCGGACCTTCACCAGAAGCTGACGACAGAGTGCGGGTACATTATCATGGAACCACAATTGACGGAACTGTATTCGACAGTTCGGTTGAACGTGGAGAGCCTGCTGTATTTGGTGTTGGCCAGGTAATTCCGGGATGGACTGAAGCTTTGCAAATGATGAAGGTTGGGGGAAAATGGAAGGTTTATATTCCTTCTGATCTGGCTTACGGTGAACGTGGTGCAGGTGGTGATATTGGTCCCAATTCTGTTTTGATTTTCGAAGTTGAACTTCTTGAAATCGTAGAAGAATAGTAGCAGTTAATATCTTTTAAATAAAAAACCCTTTGCATGTATCTTTGCAAAGGGTTTCTTTTTTAATTTCGCTCTTATGAGTTTAAAAATAAAAGGAATAATTAAGCAAATACTGAAAGCCGAATCGGGAGTAAGTAGGGCAGGTAATGAGTGGAAAAAGCAGGAATTCGTAATTGAAACCAGCGAGCAGTTTCCAAAGAAGGTGTGTTTTACATTATTCAATGATAAATTTTCCCTTCTGGAAAAAGTAGGTGAAGGCGACGAAGTAGAGGTTTCCTTCAATCTGGAGTCTCGTGAATACAACGGTAAATGGTTTCATAACATCAATGCCTGGAAAGTTGATCAGGTTGGAGCAAGTGGTCCTGAGCAGGATGCTCCGCCTGAATACGGAGTTGAAGATATCCCTCCTGAACCGGCAGGTTCTGATGAAGATGGATTGCCATTCTAATGTTTCCTGTCTGTAAAGGCAGGGTTTTTAAGTGTCAGATAAAATATTGAAAATGAATATTTCAAGAAGAAGATTCTTTGGCCACTCGGTAGCGGGAGCTGCTGCGTTGGTAAGCATACCCTCTATCGTTTCGGGGGTTATTTCAAAAAGAGAAACCGCAGGTAATTATTCTCTGATTAAGAAAAGTGATGTCATCCTTTTTCAGGGTGATTCAATTACCGATGCCGGAAGGGATAAGGAAAAGGAACTGCCAAATAACCCAAAGTCATTCGGTTCCGGTTATGCCTTTCATATTGCTTCCACTCTCTTAAATGATTTGCCTGGTTTGGAATTAACTCTTTACAACCGCGGCATTAGCGGCAATAAGGTATATCAACTGGCAGAGCGATGGAAAAAAGATTGTCTCGATTTGAAGCCTGATCTGCTTAGCATACTTATCGGGGTAAACGATTACTGGCACTTGCGTAAAGGTGAATACGACGGAACGGTAACAGTGTATGAAAACGATTACCGGGCTCTGCTTCAGCACACAAAAGAACATCTTCCGGATGTTAAACTGGTAATATGTGAACCATTTGCAGTGCTTGAAACATCTGCTGTTGATGATTCATGGATGGGACCCATTAAAGAATACCAGGTGGCTGCCAAAAAAATGGCAGAAGAATTCAATGCTGTCTGGGTTCCTTTTCAGAAAGTATTTGATGAAGCAATAAAGCATGCCCCGGCTACATACTGGACTGGTGACGGAGTTCATCCTTCCAT
This sequence comes from Mariniphaga sp., assembly GCA_024636975.1. Lineage (GTDB taxonomy): Bacteria > Bacteroidota > Bacteroidia > Bacteroidales > Prolixibacteraceae > Mariniphaga. The sequence continues at coordinate 91,945 of JAGXGA010000041.1, read as the reverse complement.
GGCAGGGGCTAAATTGATGTCGGAAGCCTGGTTGAGATCGGTGGTATAAAAAAAAGGCAGTTGTAAACCAGCTGCCTTTTTCTTTAATGTCAAACTGCTCTTATGCCCAGTGCATCCCGTCGCGGTAGCCCGCCTGCATCCATGGCAACTTATTGCTCCGGTAAAACGGATCAAGATCAGCCCTGAGTTCATTCATCCGCTCTTTACTTAATGGTTCAAATGATTGTAGTGTAGCAAGGTTTTTTTTCAGTACATCTAGGCTGTCGATGCCTATAACCGCAGCAGTAACATTTTCAAGACTTAATGCATACCTTACCAGATCTTCCGGGTTAAGGCCGTTAACCGTTTCCCGTGGTCTGATTACTTTCATTGCCAAAACTCCCATCCCTTTTTTATAGGCAAACGGCAAAGGTTCTTCTTCAAAAGTCTGTTTTCCACTTTCCTGGTGGTTCAGTGCTATCAGCATTGTGTCAAAATCATAAATTTCGGCAGCCAGTTTCATAGCTGATGCAGAAGTATGACCAGTAAACCCTATGTGTTTAATAACTCCTTCTTCCTGGTATTTTTTCAGCACAGGTAAGACGCCATTTTTGTCGTCAAATTGCCTTACTTCTTCTTCATTGGTTACACTGTGAATCTGGTATAAATCGATGTAGTCGGTCTGAAGGCGCTTTAAACTGGTCTCAAGTGTACGTTTAGCTTCATCGGCATTTCGTTCTCCAACCTTTGATGACAAAAATACCCTGTCACGAACATCCTTCAATACTTTTCCAATCCGCTCTTCGCTCCATTCTTGCTGGCTGCCATATGACGCAGCAGTATCCCAGTAATAAAGACCATTATTAAGACCGGTTTCCAGGATCTCATGTCCTTTTTCTTCATCAACTGCCATAAAACGACTTCCAAGTCCCATTATAAGCCGGGGAATCCGTACCCCTGTTTTTCCCAATATTACCGTAGGAACATTCTTTGCATCGTATGCTGATGTAGTACATGCTGCTGCCGGGGCTAAAAATGCTCCTGCTGTTATAGCTCCGGTAGTTTTGATAAACTTTCTTCGGGTGATTTCATTATTTTTCATTGTCTTCATTTTTTCTTTTCTGTAGTAAAAGATAAGCTAATTTAATTTCTTTTCCTAATAATTACACTTCCAATGCAAGAAGATTCAATTTGGAATTAATAATTTTCATTTCATCACAGCTCAAGGTAATCTCTCCTGCTTTTATATTTTCCAATACCTGCTTTTCATTTCTGACTCCAGCCAGTACGCAGGTAATTCCCGGCTGATATAATGCCCATCGTATAGCAAGTTGTGCAAGCGTTGAATTCTTTGAGTCGGCAATTGGTTTGATTTCTTTGAGCATCTGATTAATTGCAGAAAGGTTAGGTTCCTTATAATAGGCTGTTTCCGGCCGGTGATCGCCATCATTAAATTTATATGCAGAGGTTATTTTGCCCGAAAGAATTCCCCTTTGCAGGGGGCTGTAAGCTATAATAGCTTTGCTGTTTGCAATGCTGTAAGGAACAAGTTCCTCTTCTATATCACGCAGTACCATGCTGTATGGAACCTGATTTGATACCAGGTGGAAATATTTGTCAGCATCTGCCATTTGCTTTACAGTATAGTTGCTTACTCCTCCAGCCAAAATTTTCCCCTGTTTCTTCAGTATTTGCAAAGCATCCATGGTTTCCTCAAAAGGTATATGGGTATCGGGCCAATGCTGCTGATACAGATCAATATAGTCGGTGTTGAGTCTTCGCAACGAGTCTTCACATTCTTTAATGACACTCTCTTTACTGCCGTCGCGGTAAATTGAAACTTCTTCTCCCTGGTTGTTTTTTGTTTTTTCAAAGTGAAGATTAGGCGTCATTTTATCCCATCGAATGCCAAATTTGGTAAATATCTGTACTCTGTCCCGTTTTCCTTTAACAGCTTTACCGGTAAACCCTTCACTTTGGCCAAATCCGTAAACCGGGGCTGTATCAATGGTAGTCATTCCATTATCAATGGCACATTCAATAGCACGGATAGATTCTTTTTCTTCAGCTCCTCCCCAAAACCATCCCCCAATTGCCCATGCGCCAAATGCAATAGGGGAAATCCTGATCCCGGTTCCGGGTAATGTAGTTTTTGTCATAGTTTTTTATTTTTAGCTAATTGAACTCCAGTTAAAATCGGTTTGTTTTGTTTTAAGATTATCTAAAAGTACACGATTATCTGCCTTTTGGAGGAGGGGATCTTCAGCGAGGAGGTCTGAAGCGATATCACGTGCCAGCTTTAATATTTCACCATCTTTGCCAAGGTTTGCAATTTTAAGGTCGAACCCGATACCGCTCTGCTGTGTTCCTTCCAGATCGCCCGGACCACGTAGCTTCATATCCACTTCGGCAATTTCAAAACCATCGTTTGTCCGTACCATTGTACCCAGTCGTTTTCTGCTTTCATTGCTGATTTTATACGATGACATCAGAATGCAATACGATTGCTCGGCCCCGCGTCCAACACGTCCGCGAAGCTGGTGCAATTGCGATAATCCAAATCGTTCCGCGCTTTCAATTATCATTACCGAAGCATTGGGCACATCAACTCCTACTTCAATAACTGTAGTTGCTACCATTATTTTTGTTTCTCCCTGCTTAAATTTCTGCATTGCATTTTCTTTTTGTACCGGCTTCATACGACCATGTACCATGCCTGTTCTTACATCGGGAAAAGCTTCGGTAACATGGCGAAATCCTTCTTCCAGGTTTTTTAAATCCATTTTTTCCGATTCGGATATCAAAGGATAAACAATATAAATCTGCCTGCCATTTTCAAGCTGCTGTCTGATAAAATTATTAACCTGTTTACGTCGGTTTTCAAAAAAATGATGCGTTTCAATAGGTTTTCTTCCCGGAGGTAATTCATCAATTACCGATACGTCCAGGTCTCCATAGACAGTCATAGCCAGAGTACGCGGAATGGGTGTGGCAGTCATTACAAGTACATGTGGAGGTATGAGTTCGTTTTTTTGCCAGAGCCTGGCACGCTGTGCAACACCAAACCGATGTTGTTCATCAATTACTACCAGTCCCAGGTTTTGAAACGATACAGCGTCTTCAATCAAAGCGTGAGTGCCTATTAATATTTGCATTTCTCCTGACGAAAGTGCTTCATGCAGAACTTTACGCTCTGCTTGTTTACTGGAACCGGTAAGCAACCCTACTTTCATACCCATACCTTCCAGAAATTTTGAGATGGTGTTGAAATGCTGCTGAGCAAGAATTTCAGTTGGAGCCATCAGGCAGCTTTGAAAGCCATTATCGGTAGCTATCAGCATAGTCATTAAGGCAACCAGCGTTTTGCCGCTGCCTACATCACCCTGTAACAGCCGGTTCATCTGGATGTTACGGTTGACATCGCGCCTGATTTCCTTTAATACCTTCTTTTGAGCTTCGGTTAGTTCAAAGGGCAGAAAATCGGCGTAGAACCTGTTGAAGTTATATCCAATTTTTTCAAACCGGAATCCTTTAAATTTATTTTCCCTATGGTGTTTTAAAGCCAGGATTTTAAGCTGGATTAAAAATAGTTCTTCAAATTTGAGCCTGAAGCGGGCATTTTTTAAATCAACTGTGTTTTCAGGAATGTGTATAATGGTTAATGCTTCTTCAAGTGAAATAAGTTTAAGTTTTGATACCAGTTTGCCCGGCAGTGTTTCCCTGATTTTTCCTTTGGCAAGCTGAATGAGCATGAGCATAATCTTATTCAGGGTTCTGGAATTGAGGTACTTTTTTTTCATGTTTTCTGAGGTAATGTAAAAAGCCTGAAACATTCCTGAAGGTTTCAGTTGCTTTTCTTCTTCGTTCTCCATTTCGGGATGCACTACATTGATTCTCCCGTTAAATTCCGAAGGTTTACCAAAAACAATATATTGTTTACTGATATCAAGGTTCTCCTTTTGCCATTTTACACTTTGAAACCAGATAAGATCCATACTTCCTGTTCCGTCGGAAAAACGAGCAGTGAGACGTTGTTTGTTTCCTGTTCCTACAATATCAAGAGACTGGATTTTGCCTTTTATTTGAATATAAGGCATTTGTGCATGAATTTCTGAAATCTTGTAAAACTTTGTCCGATCGATGTATTTATATGGGAAATAGTAAATAAGGTCACCGAATGTTTTTATTTTCAGTTCCTTAGTCAATGTTTCGGCACGCTTAGGTCCAACGCCCGGCAGAAATTTAATATCCTGATCCAGAAAACCAGCCATGTAACAAAGATAATTATTCTGAAAAAGTATCTTTGATTTGCTTACCTGATAATTGACTGGAACATGTTAGAATTTTACCGAAAGCTTTAGATTAATTTTTCTGTTGGTAAGGTAATTTGGCACGGCATACTGATCACCTTGAATACTCGATACCCAAAAATAGGAGATGGTATTGTTGATGTTTAGCAGGTTAAAAACTTCAAGACTAACCCACATATCATTTATATGCCTCACCAATCTGTTTTTGCCCGGATTGGATGCACTTATTATTACTTTGGAAATCCCAAGGTCAATACGGCGGTAGGGTGGCATCCGGAAAATTAGGTTGTATAGTTCTGCATGAGGTGGGGAAGTGGGTAGTCGGGCACCATAAAAACCTGAAAGCTGCATTTTATATGAAGGGTTTCCCGGCAGGTAATCCTGGAAAAAAAGGCTGAAGTTCATTATTTGATCTGTGGGACGGGGAATATATCCATAATTGTCACCGATTATATTTTCTTCTGTCTTCATAAATGATAAACTCGCCCAGGACTGTAACCCGCTTACAAATTCACCGTTTACTTTCATATCGATTCCTGTTGCATACCCTATTGCCTGCTGTTCTCCACGGTAACGAATTCTTACGTTGTCAACCTGGTAGGGGATCAGACGGTCCATGTATTTGTAGTAAGCCTCAGTAGTAAACCGGAAAGGACGGTCCCATGCAGAGAAAATATAATCGCTGCCTGCAACAATCTGGTAAGATCGCTGAGCTTTAACGTTTTCATTTACAGAGCCATCAAGGTTCTTTAATTCTTTAAAAAATGGCGACTGATGATACATGCCTCCCGACAGGCTGAAGGAAATTTTATTTTCCCATTCAGGATAATAGCTCACTGAAATTCTGGGGCTTAGCAGCAATTCATTGTTAAAATCCCAGTAGTTCATTCGCACTCCACCGGTAAAATACATATCGCCATTGCCTGTTGGTACACTCCAGGTATCCTGGACATATCCTGTAACCCGGTTGGAGCTTATTTTATTTTGTGCATTCAGGGTGAAGTACAACAATACATCCTTATCGGAATATGGTAATGAATAACCTGTTGAATCGCGGTAAATCCACTCGTTAATTTGGTCCTCAATCTGTTCGTGCTGAATCTTGAAACCCCAGTTGATTAAATGTTTTTCTGAGTTGTATGCTCCTTTATGAGAAAAGCTATACACCTGCGCATCGAGGTAATTGCGGGCATGATTTAAGAAGGCCCCTACACCAAGATTTAAAACACTATCGCCAAACTCCTCTGATGCCATATTCCTCTCCAGTTGGTTCAGATAGTATTCTCCCAAAATATCGTAAGTTTCCTCTTCCGATGTGTTGAAGGCCGACAGGATAAATTTTAAATTCAGATTTAAATTTGGATGGTAATTGGCTGATAATGCTCCCAGGTAAGTTTTGAAATCATCTACTTCCTGACCCTGAAAATAAATGGTTGCATTATATGGTCTATCCCAGGTCCCGAATGTTGTTCTTCGTGTCTGAGGAATAAATTCATATTGGTTTTGGGATGCATTGCCAAGAAACGAAACATCAAAATTTTCTGTGAATCTGTAGGTAATATATGTTTGAAAGTCGAGGAATTGTGGATCGTACTCACCTTTTTCATCAAGGCCTCCCAGCATATACCGGTTTGTTTTATAGCGGATTCCTGAAATATGGGCAAGTCTTCCGTTCATTGCAACATCTTCAAAATGAGCAGTTGCCCCGAGAAGGCTTACTGAAGCTGAACCCCTGAAGATGCTTGGTTTTCTGTATTTAATATCCAGAACTGATGACATCTTATCACCATACCTTGCATTGAACCCACCGGCAGAAAAATCAATTGTGGATACCATATCGCTGTTAATGAAGCTCAATCCTTCCTGCTGGCCTGCACGTATTAAAAATGGGCGGTAAATTTCAATATCATTTACATAAACCAGGTTTTCATCAAAATTACCACCTCGTACGGTGTATTGTGAACTTAGTTCGTTATTTGTTGAAACACCTGGCAGAGTTTTGATAAGAGCTTCAACTCCTCCTGTGGCGGCATCAGGCAATATATTCAGAAACCTTGGATCGATACGTGTTACATTTCCATTATTGCGCCTGCGTTCGGTTACTACCACTTCTGCAAGTTCCAGATCGGCAGCAGGCATTACTACTTCTAGGCTAAGGTTGTCATCGGGAAGTATATTTATTGTATCAACAACTGTAGCATATCCCAGGGATGAAAAGACAACTACGATCTCTCTGCCGGCAGGAACCCTTAGCAGAAATCTTCCTTCCCGGTTGGAACTGGTTCCCAGCGGGTAATCCTGAAGTCCTATATTTACCATATCCAGTGGTTGTCCATCCTGATCGAGAATGACTCCCCTGAGCGTGGCATTGTTGCTCTGGGAGTAAGATGCATAAGAAGCAACAATCAGCAGCGTTAAAATAAATAGCCTTTTTATCATCGGCACAAATCTAATAATCTCAATTTAGTAACAACTTTATATTGATAAATAAATTGTGAGCGGGAAAGAAATTTTGTTCAAAAGAAATAAGTAATTCAGGTAATCTTATGCTTTCTAATAATGATTTGCCCACTGGTGATAAAATGCAGGTTAATCTTTAATAACTACTTATTGAAGTTTTTTGGGAACCAACCGATAGGTTAAATTACCTGTTCTAGGCTCAATTTTTACCCATTCATCTACATCGAAGTCGATGACTACCGTGGCACATGTTGGCATTTCATGGGCGTATCTGGTAAGCAGGTTTTCTGCAAAATAATGTATGTCGGGATTATGTCCGAAAAAAAATACTGTTTTTGCTTCTTTGGGAAGGGTATTTATCAGGTCAACAAACTCTGCAATTGTAAGTCCCTCATAGATTTCATTGTTTTTACGAATATTTCTTTCTTCGAAATTATAGGTTTCTGCAAATATACGTGCTGTTTTTAATGCCCTGAGTGCAGGACTTGAAATTATCTTATCCGGAACTACTCCCCGTGATTTTAATTCATTACTTACACGTTGCGCATCTATTACGCCGCTGTCTCGCAGGTCCCGGTTAAAGTCATCATCGTATCCATAAGGAACTGCTTTTGCATGCCTGACAAGTACCACTCGTTTCATTTTGTTTTTATTTTAAATCAAATGCTTATTAAATTAAATATACACAAACTTTTATTGATCATTGTTCAACAATTTTATTTTTATTTGAAATGAAATAAAATGGAAATTAACTTCTGTTTATATGAAACGAATTGGTTTATTGTCAGATACACATAATTTCGTGCATGAAAGGTTATTCAACTTTTTTGAAAAAGTTGATGAGATATGGCATGCGGGTGATTTTGGTTCCATTGAAACTGCTGATATACTGGCAGGTTTTAAGCCAATAAAAGGGGTATACGGCAACATCGATGGCCAGGACGTACGTTCCGTTTATCCCCTGCACCAACGATTCTTCTGTGAAATGGTGGATGTCTGGATGACTCACATCGGTGGTTATCCAGGCAGGTATGAAAGGAATGTCAGACTTGATATTGTTACCAATCCGCCAAAGCTCTTCATAAGCGGGCATTCTCATATTTTAAAAGTTATTTATGACAAAAAATTGAGTTTGCTTCATATAAACCCCGGGGCAGCCGGTTATCGTGGATTTCATAAAGTTTGCACTGCTGTACGTTTCACGATTGATGGGTCTGATATCAGGGATCTGGAAGTATGGGAAATGCCTAAGCCCACTCAACTGCATGTTCAGGAATAAAAGGAAGCAACTATCCACTTGTTTTTTTCCTGATGTCCAGATGATTTTAATCCACAATTATTTGCTTTTGCAGTGATGTCGGGAAGATCTTCGAGGTAAAAGCCACTCATAAAAAGCTTGCCGCCTTTATTTAAACATTTTGCATATACCGGCAAATCCTCTATTAAAACATTCTTGTGTATATTGGCCAGAATGATGTCGTAGGTTTCGTTACCCAAAAGGCTGGTATCTCCTTTATACACCTTCAGATTATGTACATGGTTTAATTCTGCATTTTCAGCCGTTCCCTTTACCGGCCATTCATCAATATCAATTGCCGTAATGTTAGCTGCACCCTTCATGGAGGCAAGAATTCCCAGGATGCCGGTGCCACATCCCATATCCAGAACATTTTTGCCTTCAACATCTTCCCGAAGGATTGTTTCCAGCATCATGGAGGTGGTTTCGTGGTTGCCGGTGCCAAATGCCATATTGGGTTCAATTATAATCTCATACCTGCATTCAGGATGATCTTTATGAAATGGCGCCCGAATAAGGCATTCATTTGCTATTACAAGCGGCTTGAAGTAGTTTTTTTCCCATACCTCATTCCAGTTCTGACTTTTTATTAATTCTTTTTTTAGCCGGAAACCAAAATCATCCTTAAAAACTTTGATTGTCTCTTCAAATTTGTTTTCATTGAACTTATCAGCCTGAATGAAAGCTTCCATACCGGTATCTGTTTCAACAAAGCTTTCAAATCCAATTTCACCCAGCTGAGCACTAAGAACATCACGTACCCATTCCTGCACAGGTGAAATTTCAATTATAATTTTTAAGTAATCCATAGCTGATACAATTAATTTTGCAAAAATATTAAATGGAACTGATTAGCACATGAATTTCAATTAAATTGACTAATCAGTGACAGCATAAATCTGTTGTTTAAAAAGAATGAAATTGCTTTTGATAAAAAAAGCCACAAGATTACTCCTGTGGCTTTTTGATATACATTTTCATATTTAAAATCCATTGATAATCCCAAGGAAATCTTCAGCCTTAAGTGCTGCGCCTCCTATAAGGCCACCATCTACATCCTTATTGCCAAATAATTCTTTTGCATTGCCTGGTTTAGCGCTTCCTCCATACAGTATTGAAGTTTCTTCCGCTACTTCTTTGCCAAATTTCTCAGCAATTATTGAGCGTATAAATTCATGAATTTCCTGTGCCTGCCCGGCAGTTGCTGTTTTACCCGTTCCAATGGCCCAAATTGGTTCATAGGCAATAACAAGCTTTCTGAAATCGCTTTCTGGAAGCTTAAAAATTGTTTCTTCCAACTGTTTTTTCACATAGTCATTTTGAACATCAGCCTCACGAACCTCTAATGGTTCACCACAGCAGTATATTGGTGTCAACCCGTTTTCCAATGCCAGGGCCAGTTTTTTATTTAAAACCTCACTGGTTTCACCATAATATTCACGTCTTTCAGAGTGCCCTAGAATTACATATGTGGCGCCGGTCGATTTTACCATTGATGCTGAAACTTCTCCTGTGAAGGCACCATCTGCTTCAGCTGCACAGTTTTGTGCTGCCACGCCAATACGCTCAGTATTTACCGATTCCACTACGTTGGTTAGATGGGTAAAGGGAACTCCCAGAACAACCACTACATCATCTGCAGCTTTTTTTGCAACCAGTTCATTTACTGATTTGGCCAGTTCGATGCCTTCCTGCAAATTTGTATTGCATTTCCAGTTTCCTGCTACTATTTTCTTTCTCATTTTTTGATATTTAGTTTTAACGAATGAATGTCTTTTTACAAAATTAACCCCTTTATCCCGGATTACCCGAAACTGACCGCATGAATCATTTCCCAATTAACTATTTAATGATGAATTCTTCTTTAAAATCTTCAGGAGATGGAATATCATTGTAATGATATTTTGCTACAATGGTTGCATCTTTTATAATGATAAGTCCGGGATTAGATCTTACTATGGTTTTTAACGTAATTTCATCGGTATTAAAAAACTCATAAGGGACATTATGCTTTTGGGTAAATTCTTCCGATTCATCTGGCAAAGCAGATGTAAGGCCAATAAATTGCATTCCCTGATCCATTGCCCAGCGCGCCAGTGAGTTTATTACTTCCTGAGATTCGGCATCCGATTTACTCAAATCATGGGCTATTACCATAAACACATAATTCTCGTCGTAGAGAAAAAAATCAAGTATGTCATCGCCTTCGGGAGTCTCAATTCTGAAATTATGAATTGGTGGGTCATATCCTTCTATTAGCAGAAACGACTCCATATTATCAAATTCCCAGTTAACTGTATCCTGCCACGGGTAATTTTCTTCTGTGAATTGTTCAACTTCTCCCGTTTTTTTGTTTTTATAGTAGAATATATTCTCATATTCATCCTGTGGGGCATCTTCCGGTACCGACATGGCTTCAGGAATGTTGGTGCCAACCTTAAATGGGCGGAAATCAATTGGAGGCAGGTGATTGTATGAATGAATTACAATTGCAGCATATGCAATCACCGTCAGACCTGAAAGCACATAACCTTTTTTCTTGCCGGGCAGGCCTTTCATTTTATTCCGATAATAATACACAATTATTGCAAGGATAAGAAGGACTATGTTTTTATAAAAAGTTTCCCAGTTTGAAATTACGAGTGCATCCCCGAAACATCCGCAGTCGGTTACCGGGTTTTCAATAGCAATCCATAATGTCAGGCCCGTAAAAATGACCATAAACAATAAAGCCAGTTTTGAAAATAACCGCAAAAAAACATTAAAAACAAGCGCAACACCAATGGCAAATTCAGCAAAAGACAGCAGTACACCCAGAGGAAAAGCTGCCCATTCCAGCCAGTCGAGATGCATGGCAGTTAAGTAATCAGTAAATTTATAAGCCGAGCCCCATGGATCTATTCCTTTTATGAACCCCGAAAAAATAAAAGTTAAACCTACCAGGTACCTTGCCAGATGTTTGATAATTCTCATAATCCGATTTATTCTTTGAATTCAATTTTAATCATGGCAAATACTGCATAATTAATCATATCCAGGTAATTGGCATCGATTCCTTCGGAAACAATTGTTTGCCCCTGATTATCTTCAATTTGCTTTGTACGCTTAAGTTTCATTAATATTAAATCAGTATAGGAGCTTATACGCATTTTTCTCCAGGCTTCTCCATAGTCGTGGTTTTTATCCTGCATGAGCGTTTTGGCTTTCAGGAACCAGGAATCGTAAAGCTCCAGTGTTTTTTCTTTACCAAGTTCCGATTCCGAAGGCCCCATCTCAAGCTGGATAAGGCCCATAATGGCATAATTAATAATACCCGTAAACTCAGGTCTTATGCCTTCATCAACTTTGGTAACCCCTTTTTCTTCAATGCTCCGGATGCGGCAAGCCTTAATGTAAATTTGATCAGTTAGCGAAGCAGGTCTTAGAATACGCCAGGCTGTTCCGTAATCATTCATTTTATCTGAAAATACCGTCCGGCAGATTTGCATAACGGCATCGTATTGCTGATTTGTTTTTTCCATTCCACTTTTTAAAGAGGCATAAAAATATGAAAAATTAAAGAATTTGAAGGTTTTATTATACATTTGTAACACTGTATTGTATAACATAAATCATTTGCATATGTTGATTACCCAGTCAGCGGGTAAGTTCCTAAAGAGGAAAAACTCCATTAATCTGGGAGGGAATCTGATTCATTTTTCAGAACCAGTGGTTATGGGAGTTGTAAATGTAACTCCTGATTCATTCTATGATGGTGGGAAGCTTACAGATACAGAAACCCTTCTTAAATCAGTTGAAAGTATGATAAGCGAAGGTGCTTCCTTTATCGATGTAGGCGCTATGTCCACACGGCCAGGTGCTTCAATGATATCTACAAAAACTGAGCTCGAAAGATTGTTGCCTGCTGTTCACGCTATCCGAAAAAACTTTCCTGAAATACCAATTTCAATTGATACTTTCCGTTCGTGGGTGGCCGTAAGGGTTATTGAAGAAATTGGACAGATAGTAGTAAATGACATTTCAGGGGGTACACTCGATTCAAAAATGTTTGAAACCATAGGGAAAATGAATGTGCCGTATATATTGACCCACATTCAGGGAACGCCCCAAAACATGCATGAAAATCCTGATTACACTGATGTTGTCAGGGAAGTTTCGCTTTGGCTGAGCGAGCGTGTAAAACAACTTACAAAATTTGGGGTGAAGGATGTTATTATTGATCCGGGGTTTGGATTTGGTAAAAATATTATGCATAATTATGAGTTGCTAAATTGTTTTGATTCATTTAAGGTGTTTCAGTTACCTGTAATGGCAGGCCTAAGCCGTAAGTCGATGGTTTGGAAGCTTTTGAATACAAAGCCGGAAGAAGCTTTAAACGGAACCTCGGTAATAAACACCATGGCTTTGCTTGGAGGTGCTGATATTTTAAGGGTCCACGACGTGAAAGAAGCAATGGAAGCAATTAAAATTTATAATGCCCTAAAATCAACTGTAAGCTGATGCCATTATTTATTACCATACGGTTTCTCGATATATTGGACATACTGCTCGTCGCACTGTTGCTTTATCAGTTGTACCGGCTTATCAGGGGGACTCTTGCATTCAATATTGTAATCGGTCTGTTCTCCCTTTATTTGTTATGGCTTGTGGTGCGGGCGCTCAACATGCAGTTGCTCGGCTCCATTATGGGACAATTTATTGGGGTAGGGGTGTTGGCCCTGATCGTCGTTTTTCATCCCGAAATAAGAAAGTTTCTTGTGTTTATAGGCACAAATTATAATTTAAACAGGGTGTTCTCTCTTGATAAATTATTTGGTGTAAACAGGGAAAAATCGGTAACTACCAAACAGGTTGAAGTTCTTGCAGAAGCCTGCTTTTCTCTTTCCAAGTCAAAAACCGGAGCCTTAATCGTTGTTGCCCGTAATTCGCTGTTAACTGAGCAAATAGGTACAGGCGAACAGCTCAATGCAAGCATCTCCTCTTCGCTGTTGCGAACTATTTTTTTTAAAAATACACCGCTTCATGATGGAGCTGTCATTATTAAAGACAACCGGATTGTAGCTGCAGGGTGTATTCTTCCGCTTACTCAGCGCGATCTGGATAAAACCCTTGGCCTTAGACACAGGGCAGCTATTGGCATAACAGAAAGTACCGATGCTGTCACAATTATTGTTTCAGAGGAAAGAGGATCTGTTTCATTAGCGGTTGATGGGGAACTTAAACGAAGAATTTCAAGGGAAGTCCTGGTCGAATTACTCGAAGATGCATTAAGTCAACCTTCCTGATTTATTTACACATATTATTAAGATACATACTTCCAATGAACAGAATTTGCGAATTGTTTAATATAGAATACCCGGTCATCCAGGGTGGAATGGTTTGGTGTTCGGGGTGGCGCCTTGCAACCGAAGTAAGTAATTGTGGAGGATTAGGTTTGATAGGTGCAGGTTCAATGTACCCCGAAACGCTGGAGAGTCATATCCGCAAAGCAAAAGAAGCAACAGAAAAACCTTTTGGTGTTAATGTCCCGTTGTTATATCCTGATACCGAACGTATAATGGAGATAATTGAGCGGTTACAGGTTCCTGTAGTGTTTACTTCGGCCGGAAGCCCAAAAAAATGGACAGGATGGCTTAAAGATAGAGGTATAAAGGTAGTACATGTGGTTTCAAGTGCAGTGTTTGCAGAAAAAAGCGAAGCTGCAGGTGTAGATGCTATAGTAGCCGAAGGATTTGAGGCCGGAGGCCATAACGGAAGGGAGGAGACAACCACCCTGGCTTTGATTCCTGCCGTCAGAAAAGCTACCAGTCTGCCCCTGCTTGCTGCCGGAGGAGTTGCATCGGGGCAGGCAATGCTGGCGGCAATGATACTTGGAGCTGAAGGGGTTCAGATAGGTTCACGATTTGCCATTTCAGAAGAATCATCTGCACATCCAGAATTCAAAAAATTAATTACCCAATCAGGGGAAGGGCAAACCCAACTTGTTCTCAAAAAGCTTGCACCCGTAAGACTTGTCAAAAATGCATTTTATGATTTGGTGGTTGAAGCAGAAAACCGGGGTGTTGACAAAGATGAGCTTTTAACCATCTTAGGCAGGGGGAGAGCTAAAAAAGGAATATTTGAAGGAGACCTTCATAATGGTGAGCTGGAAATAGGACAAGTTTCTGCAAGTATTGATGAAGTGCTTCCGGTTAAAACCATCATGCGAAATTTAATTGCAGAATACCGTATTGCCCAAAAAGCAGCTTCAGAAGACAGCCGGTTTAATTTCTGATTATAAAACGGAATGCCCTTTTTGCCCTTTTAAATCATCACAAACTATATATTACAAGAGCATACAGATAAAAGCGAACATACCTGAACAATGCCCACAAGAGGTAATGCTTTATTTTGTAATCGATAATGCCGCAAGCCATACTTACGAGGGAATGAGGCAAAGGCAACATCGCTCCGGTAAATATAAGCACACCTCCCCACCTTTTCAGATTCATTATGTGTTTACTCATTTTAATTTCCACATAATTCTTAACCGAGGGGATTAAATAAATTAATTTTCCAATATAGTATGCCAGTATACCTCCTCCATACGACATTGTAGCCAGGCCAATCAGGTTTAGCCAACGGTAGTCGGTTTTGGAACTCCATGCAATAAATAGCTCTGGAGGCAATATACCCACAAATGCTTCTGAAATAAAAAGCATCACGAATAAAAACCATCCTGCATATTCACGTGCAATGAAATTGATGATTCCTTCCAGATCAAGTAAAAATATATCAAGCAAGATGAAAGCCAATACCAGCGTTCCAAGAATAATACCCGTTTTTATTGAAAGATTTCTCAAAAACGTATAGAATTTTGTAATTCTGTAATACCGGTTCAGGACCAGTATTTTTTGCATATTATTTAAGGCTAACTGCATTGTATTCTAAAATTAAGTTGCCAAATGTAGGTAATTAACCATCACGAAAAATGTTAAAAATGCGCAGTCTTTGTTAATACTCATTAACAAAAATAATGGAGGTTGAACGATAGCGAATTAGACTAAATTTCCATAAAGAATATTTATCCTGTTGATCCTTCTTTTTACCTGGAAATGCGTAACATGTGATCCGGTGAAAGATTTCTGATTTGTTGGAGGAAATTTTTTGCTGACTAAAAGAGATAAAAAAAAGAAAAGGGTAGAACTTTGGACGCTTTTTGAAGATGATTGATGATTTACAAACCCTAAACACAAAACCAATCGTTATACAGAAGACGTTCTACCCTTTGTACTATTAACTAACCAAAATTCACTCCATTTTTTATTGTTGTTGAATAACAATGAGTTACCTTTTATTTACGATTATTGGTTGTCCCCTATTGGGAACTTTGTTCTAAATATGGAAAAGATAGCCTTTAATAGTTATGCTGATTGGCAGGCTGAAATTAATTATTTGGTAAATCGATAGATCCTTTTTATTCTAACAATAATACTATTATTGAGGTTATAAGCAAATCGTAGCATAACGGGAGTTCGCTGTTAATCCTTTAATGAAGTGAAGCTTACATTAGTATCCTGAAGAAACATCGAATAATTATCCAGAAAATATTTTATAGTCATCTGCCTTACCGGATAACGGTCAGGGATTGCTTTTTGAAGTGCCTTTGTATATCGGGTAAATACCCCGAAATCAATAGGATATTTGTTTTTATCCATTCCCACAAATTGACCTGATCTTCCTGCCCTTGATAAAATCGACTCCCATTGTCGGATATTGGCAACACCTCCCAACGTTTTTCCATGTGAAAGAATCATCATATAAATTTCATTGAATAGTTCTGTCTCATCCAGGTACTGTTCCATCATCTCAGCAGCCTTGACTGAATTAAAAAACAACCAGTAAGGAACAGAACTGGTTTGGATGGTTAACCGGGGAGAATGAACAGTAAATGATTCGACCAGGAGCCGGTCATGTATTTGATTATTCCGGCGATACCACTCGCGGTAAATATCAGCTATATTCGAACTTATATCCTGAGGATGATTAAACTTTATTTTCGATACTTTGAGGCCTTCTTTTTCTGCAAGTTGCATTATGTCTGACATCAAGGTTTCATCAAATCCCCATTCGGCCTCTGGGCCTTCACTATCGGGTTCCGATATTTTCCAGTGGTCTGCGGGGGCATTTACTTCTTTTAGAAAAGTAGAAATTCTGTCGCTCCCGTGGTAGTATTCATCCGGCTGGTAAGTTCCAAGTCCTCCGTACTGGAACGTGTGCTTGTCACCTATTTTAATCACCGGCCATTTTAATTCGCAGTCGGCTATAATAATTGTACCTCCCGGTTGAAGACGTTCCTTTAAAAACTTCAGGTACCAGTAACCTAAGCTTTGTTTTTTAATTCTGAAATAAGCTATTGATCCTGACCTTATTCTATCCTGAACCGGATCCATCATTTGTGAAAGATGCCATTCCGGATTGTGTTTCAAAAATACAGAACCAGCGCTTTCCGACCAATTGATGGTATCTTCAGGTTTATCTACCTGGTGTTCTTGTTCCTTATTTATTGGAATAAGAAATGTTTGTGGAAGCCATGGAATATTAAGAGCCGAATAAAGGTGGCTCAAGGCTCCGTTGGATGACCCTATGGCTATAGCCTGGTATCTCTTTTCAGGGTATGAATGATATATCCATTTGCTGATTTGTTCTGCATCAATTTGAGAGATGTTCTTATAAGAGGTTGCATCATACTTTCCTCCATATGTATAAAGTTTCTTTCTCCATGTTGCTGGTATTGAATTAATCATCCATGAATACAAAGAACCCCCAATAGAAACTTTCTTGAAAATTTCTCCCTTGTGGAAGCTGCTTAAACCTGATGCCATATCTGTTGAAGAATCAAAACGGGATAGAAAACCAGGTGCTTTATTGCTCTTGTGGTGAAAAGGATTATTCATAATAAGTAAACCATGTGGCTTTAATGTTTGTCAGAACTACAAACAAATATATTGAACTCAGGTTTGACGAAATTACGCGTGAATTAATCTTATTGACAGGATCTATTCTTTGTAAGGTGCTTCAGGTTATCCGCGAACTTCGATACAGTAGCAAATTAACAGTACATAATTCTTGAAATTATACTGAATTAATGCTGCTGGTTTCCAATTAATTTTGTAAATTAGATTAATCAATAAACTTGGGTTGGCTAAATCCAATTAGATTAGTTAGTAGTTTAAATTTAAGTTCCCTGGCTTATTTAGCCGGGGTTCTTAATTAATACAACAGTTTTCCTTTATTCTCCAAACCGGTATCCGATTCCTGATTCAGTAATTAATAAAAGCGGTTTTGAAGGATTATCTTCTATCTTCTTTCTCAACTGAGCAACAAAAACTCTCAGATATTGTGTTTGCTCAATGTATCCGTAGCCCCATACCTCCTTAAGGATATATTGGTGAGTAAGAACACGTCCGCTGTTTTTTGCCAGTAAAAGAAGCAGGGAGAACTCTGTTGCTGTAAGTTTAAGTATTTCATTATTTTTCCTTACTATATGACTGACCCTGTCGATGGTTATTGATCCGAAGGTCATTTCAGAACTGTCGGATACATCGTTACCTGATCGTAAAGCAGCCCTAATCCGGGCCAGTAGTTCTCCTGACCTGAATGGTTTAGTGAGGTAGTCGTTGGCGCCGTTATCCAGTGCTTTAATAATCTCTTCCTCCGAATCACGGACAGAGAGAATAATAACCGGTTTTTGA
This sequence comes from Mariniphaga sp., assembly GCA_024636975.1. Lineage (GTDB taxonomy): Bacteria > Bacteroidota > Bacteroidia > Bacteroidales > Prolixibacteraceae > Mariniphaga. The sequence continues at coordinate 74,165 of JAGXGA010000041.1, read as the reverse complement.
TACCATTCCCTGACTTTTTTTAGTATTTCCTGCCCGTCAATGTCAGGCAAACCCAGATCAAGCAAGATTAACGAAGGATGATTGGTTGCTGCATCGATTAAACCTTCCTTTCCGTTTACCGACAGAATAACCTTATAACCACTTGCTGAAAGTGTAAGTTCAAGCAGCCTTCGAATCTGCTTTTCGTCATCGATTACCAAAATGGTTTCTTCTTCATTCATAATCTGGCTCCTGTATATTTTTAATATCGGGGATTTCCGTTGGTATGAGAATTGAAAACAAAGTGCCACCCTGTTTTAGGTTTTCAACCGAAATAGTGCCTCCGTGAGCTTCCACAAATCCTTTGGCAATTGATAGTCCAAGTCCTAATCCTCCTGTTTTATTTCCATCAACCCTGAAGAATTTCTTAAAGGCATGCCTGATCTCTTTTTCAGGAAACCCCGGACCTTTATCGGCAACTTTAATAATCATTGTTTCATTGGCATACCCTAATGAGAGCATGATCTTGGATGTAGGTGGGGCATACTGCGTTGAATTGATCAGGAGATTGTATAAGACCTGCTCCATGAGTCCAAAATCGATCTTAACCAAAGGCATCTCTTCCTGAACATCAATAACCAGGGTAAATGGTTTTAATTCATCTATTAAATCGTCGGCAACTTTATTTATCAGGTCGTTGATATCGTACCAGTCGAGCCTGGCTGAGATATGCCCGCTCTCGAGACGCGAGATATTCAGAAGGTTTTCTATTAACCTGTTCAGCCGAAGCGATGCAGTAAAAATTTCATTGCACAATGCCGATTGCGTGTTTACCGGATTGGTGGAATTCAAAATTGAATCTGAAGCTCCCATAATGGTCGCAACCGGAATTCTCAGTTCATGGGAAATCGAATTGAACAGCGTTTTATATAAACGGTCCGATTCATCAAGGAAGCGGACCCTTTGTGCCATTTCTCCAAGAAATTCCCGCTCCAGTGCGTTGGATATCTGAGCCAGAAAAGTATCCCAGTATGATAATTGATCCCCTTTGAATTGTTCTTTTAATTTTACAGCCACAACTCCCGGACTCACTTTTGCCCCGGGTAACGGGTAAAAAGTGGTATCAACAGCAGGTTGATTTTTAGTAAAGGCTCCGGCTTTCTCCATATTTTTAAACACCCATTCTGCTACATTATATTCTGAAGGTGTCAGCTTTTTTCCTCGTTGTAACCTGCCAGTATTATTAAGTACGTTTTCTCCATCCTGAAGTATAAAAAATGAATCGGTTTGAAAGTGACTCCTGATCTCCCCAACTGCTACTTTAAGTACTTCTTCAATACCACTTGCTTTCGAAAGCTCCTTTGTTAACTGGAAGAGGGCATTTGTTCTTTGTTCACGGTCTCGAACCAGCTTTTCCTGGTTTCGCACCTGCGTAGTTAACACTCCGTTTACAAGGGCAATGATGAAAAAGAGTCCAAAAATGAGAATATCTTCCGTTTTATCGATGTGAAAGGTAAAATTAGGAGGTATAAAAAAATAATTCCATAGTATCGCACTTAATGTTGAAGCCATCAACACCGGGCCTGTCCCCATGAATGTAGCCAATATGGAAACTATAAACAACAGGATAAATGAAACAACATGATAATTTTCAGTAGCAGCTAATGGCCTGAGAAGCAGGACGGCAGAAATGATTATGAGAGAGGAAAGAAAATAATTAGTTGCTTTTTTCTTTTTGATATGTTTTAAATTCAGCGACATTGTTTTTATTGTATCACTCTTATTCAATTAATTTTCAAATGTAAATATAACAGGTATTTATCAGGTTATTGTCTCCAGAAATTACGTGTAAAAAGTGTTAGTACTGTAAATATTTCCAGCCGCCCTAATATCATTAACACGGTAAGAGTGAATTTTGCAAAATAGGTTAAATGTGCAAAATTTGCTGCAGGCCCTACTGTCCCAATACCTGGTCCGATACCTGCCATAGCTGTAGCTGCAGCACTTGCCGCAGTTTCTCCATCAAGGCCTGTAAAAAGAAGCAGAATGCTACCTAATAAAAAAATAAGTAAATAGGCCGAAATAAAAGATAAAACAGATCTGTTGACTGACTCGGTAATGACATTCCCGTTTAGTTTTAATGGTACAACGGCCTTGGGATGAGCGGTTTCACGATACACCCGTTTCAGGTTTTTATACACCAGAAGATGCCTTGCCATTTTTATTCCACCTGCAGTTGACCCTGTGCTTCCTCCAAAAAACATAACAAAAAATATAAGGATCCAGGCAAATGATGGCCAGATTAAGTAATCAGCAGTGGCATAACCTGTACAGGTTATTATTGATATTACCTGGAAAAATGAATCCCTGAAGGCTGTTTCAAATGGTTTTCCTTCTCTGAAAAAAAGTACTAGGGTTAATGTAATCCCTATGAAAAAAACTGCCGAATAATAAAACCTGACTTCCTCATTTTGTTTTATTTTTGAGATTTGTCGTTTTATTATGTAATAATGAATAATAAAATTAGTGCCACTTAACAGCATAAATGCCATAACAACGTATTGTATATAGGCAGAATATCCTCCAATGCTGCTGTTTTTTGGTGAAAATCCACCCGTTGCTATGGTCCCGAACGCATGACATACACTCTCGAAAAGATTCATTCCGCCGGCAAGCAAAAAAACTATTTCCAATAATGTAAGAGTGATGTAAATAATTGCCAGCCGTTGACCTACCGACTTAATTTTGGGCTGGATTTTATCCTGGAACGATGATTCAAGAGTAAACATTTGATACCCCCCCTCATGCAAAGTAGGCATAATAATTATAAACAGGACAATGATACCGATGCCGCCAATCCAATGCGTTAAACTTCTCCAGAATAGAATAGATTTTGGTAAAGCTTCAATGTCAGTTAAAATGGATGAGCCCGTTGTAGTAAAACCCGAAACCGATTCAAAGAATGCGTTAATAAAAGATGGGATGGTACCTGAAAAAATAAATGGTAAACTTCCTATTAGGCTAATATAAATCCACGACAGTGTGACCAGAAAGAAAGACTCTTTTCGCTGAATCAACTCATCCTGATTCCACTTTGTGGTAGTAAAAGAAGTAAAACCTATAGCTCCTGAGATTAATGACGAAAATAAAAAAGGGTAAATACTTTCCGTATATACCAGGGCAACCCCTGCAGAGATTAATAAAGCTGTTGTTACAATAAACGATATTCTGCCTGTTAAGCTTATTATTAATCTCCAGTTTAAAATTCGGTTCATGTCTCTCCAACTTCATTATTTCTAATCCTGCAAAGTTGTAGCGGATTATATAAACAGGATATAAAAGATGAAGCCGGGAGTGTAAAGATTTTATAAAGAAACTAAAATGACTTTTATTTATCAGTGAAGGTGGTATTTATCACATCAGATTGTGGTGCACTCCTCTGATCAGATCATGAACTTTTAATAAGTAGGCTGGCAACTGCTTGTGAAGGGAAGGGGGAGCGGGCAGGATAAAAACAGCAGCATAAAAAAAGCCTCTCATCTTTTCAGACGAGAGGCTTTTGGGTGGGGAGAGGAGGACTCTTAATCCTCCTTCAATGCGCTGTATATTAGTATTTTATTTATTGTCAATTTTGTCCTTATTTGTTCCCAGTGTCTATAAACTGTCCCTTTTTTTACGTTTACTGTCCCTTTTTTTAATGGGAATGAACTGCTCCATTTTCTAAATCACGGCGATATTTTTCTATTAATTCGCCCTGGGCTTTTAATGCCATTTTTAATGCTGCTATTTCATCTTCCCGGGCTTCTGCTTGTTTGAATATTGCTTCGCGTATTTTTTCTGTAAACTCGCAAACAAATCCATTTGATACATTATTTTCAATTGTCTTATAAAACATTTCGCCTTCCCCGGTTAAAACCCAATTGCAATTCAAATCCGCAAATGCCTTACAAATAGCTCTTAGATGTTTTGTAGGTATGGATTTTTTTCCAAGCATCCAATCGCTCACATTTTCTTTGCGTATCCCGGTTATCTCAGTTAAAATTTTTTGACTTCTTCCAGTCTCATTTAGATAACTTCTTAGTCGTTCTCCTTCAGTGTTTTGCATATTAGAATCGTTTTAAATAACAATTCTGCGTTACTTTTTGGTTTGATAAATTTCACTTTTAGGTTACTTTAGTTGCGCAGTTTCGTTTCAAAGATAACACTTTTGCGTCACTTTTACATAACTTTTAGATAACTTTTTTTAATAAATTATGGATGCTGAAATAGATATAACAACAGTTTTAGACAAAATCGACGAATTAAAGTCATCATCGTTGCTCCCCAGGAACTGGGTTAAAATTATTGCAGCCCGCCAGAGGGTCAGTACTACCATTGTCAGGGATTGGGCCACCGGCCGGAAAAATCTTCCCGATGGCGCTATAATCATTCTTGAAGGTATGAGCAAAATACTTGAAAAACGTAAAGAAAAAATCAAACATCTGACAAGTCTGGACCACCTTAAAAATATTAACTGATTTTTTACCAATACCAGGTAAGCGTTACTCAAAGGAGCCCTGTATTGACAGGGTTCCATTTTTTTGAAGTCTCTGCTTTTTTAACACCAAAACCTGCTTTCATGACATGAACACTCTGAAAGAAATAACTACTTCCGCTGAAAACGGATCCTCCCGTTTTCAGCTTGATTTGTCGGTAACGGACCTGGGTTTATTGAATGATTTACTACACAGCGTGAGCGACCCCCGGGCTGCTCCGCTTCGACAAACCATAGAACAGCATATCCGTTCCAAAGTACTGTTCGATCTCTGGATTAATAAATCCATCGTTCTATGCGATAACTGCTCCGGGTCTGGTAACGTCAGATTCTGGGATGATTTTTTAGGTGAATATATCACGGCTCCGTGCCGGAAATGCAAAAAGGCAGGAAGACTCATTCAGTTCACCACTATTCGCTTTGAACCTTTAAGTCCCGGCTGGAAAGACCAGCTGGCACCGGTGTACTGACCACCGGCTAACCATAAACTACAGATCAATAATCAAAATTTCTACGATATGAATAAACTTACGCATTTAAAGGAACCAAAACCAATTCTTCGAAAACGCCACAAACTAATACTACAGCACAATATCACCCTGTGTGTACAGCTGACAATGCAAATGTAACTGCTGCAGTCATGCCCAAGAATCAAAATAAAAATATTGCCGATATATACGCCCGGCGCTTTATATGGGTTTGCCGAATCATTATTCTTATTTGTAACCTGCTGATTATCCTGTATTACTTTAATCTGCTCTAATCATGAAAATTTATATTGCCGGTAAAATTACAGGCCTGCCTTTCGAGCTATACTATTATAAATTTGAAATAATAGAAAACAAACTCCGGGAATTGGGATGGGAACCTGTCAATCCCTGTAAATTAGGTATCCCGCCTGAGGCTGCCACCTCAGAGGCGCTTAAGGTTTGTTTGCCTGCCCTTGTTAAATGTCAGGCCATTTATATGCTCGTTGACTGGAAGTCCAGCCTGGGTGCCATTACAGAACATAACACAGCAATTTTCTCAAATATCCGACGCTTCTACCAGGAATGGAACCCCATCGAAAATATGTCAGTTCAACTTATTCCAAAAATTTAAAACTATAAACAATGAAAGGAACCTGTAAAAAATGTGGCTGCACGGACGACCGTGCCTGCTTTCATACCGAACTCGGACCATGCTCCTGGGCAGACGATGATCATGAATTATGTAATTACTGCCTCCCTGTTTTCGAACACGACTGCTGCGTCGAACACCCTATAGCCGAAGAATATTAACAGCAACCAATAATAAAACTACATTATGGAAAAATCATTTGAATTCCCTGTCGGTACCTTAATCATTACTAAAACTGAACACAAGGGAAAACCCGCTTTAAGATTGTCTATGGACTCAGTAAGTATTCACATTGATTATAACTTCGAAACCATCAGAGATCGCGCTTACATCGCTTTTGACAGCAGAAACGCATTGGCCGTTTATTCCGGTATGCTAAATATGGTTGAAGAATTATAAATGGAATTACTGTTCGTGCAAAAACCAATATGCATAATCAGCGACTGGTCCTGTGCTTATCACAGCTGTTCGGATAATACCTGCGTTAAACCGCAATCCGATAAATTTCATACTAACCTGTATGGTAAAGCGAAATGCAGCCGCTATTCAAAATTTAATCAAGATGAAACAATCGTGGGACAAACTGCAATCTGACCTGCTTAACGTACAAACACACATTGAGGAACTGCTTGATATCCTGCCACTGAGCACTATTTTTTATAAGAAGAGAAATGCACTGAACAAGGCATGGAAATGCCTTCAGAAATCCGCTGCAGATGTTGACGCTTTTATTACTCCGGTAAAAAGTGTAAAGGTGGCCTGCCCTTTATTGGATGACCCTGAATTTAAGGAATCATGGAAATTCTGGAAAGACTACCTGGCCGAACAACACGGTATTATTATGCGCAGCAGGGCCGAACTCATGTCGCTTAAACGGCTCATGGAAATTTCCGGTAACGACGCGGCCACGGCCGTTAAAACGCTTGAATTCGTTATGAGCAGGCCAACGGATAAAAATTTCTACAAAATAAAAGAGGCTGATCTTACTCCTGCCGGTCCGGTTGTGCAGGGACAAAAGACCGTAGTTAAACTGCCTGTTAACTACATTCAAAAGGCTAATACCGGTACCGAATTGCCCCGCTTTCACCAAAAAACAATTCAGGAGGAAATCCGGCAAAACGAAATTAACAAACTCAAAAATCAATAAACATGGGTAAGAATTCTACCGATCATATGAAGGAACAGTTCAAAGCGCTCGAACGTAAAAAACAAACGGAGATTGATCTGGCCTACGGCAAAATCCCTCCCCAGGCAATTGAAATAGAAGAAGCGGTCCTGGGTGCGGTAATGCTAGAAAAGGATGCTATTTTCCGTGTACTGCCGATTATTCAAAGCGATGCTTTCTATAAGGAATCCCACCGCCTGATTTTTAAAGTAGTGGAAGAACTGGCTTCCGCTAATGAATCCATCGACCTTTTAACGGTCACCCGCAAACTGATGGATGTATCATTACTGGAAAAAGTTGGGGGACCCGGCGAAATAACACGCTTTACACGTCACGTTGCATCTGCGGCACATATTGAAAAGCACAGCCGCATTATTGCTGATAAATATTACCAGCGTGAAATGATCCGCCGGTTCCAGCAACTGATAGCAACAGCCTACTCGGACGATATCGATGAACTTGAAATGATGTACTCCATGCACACGCAGGCCATTGATTCCCTCCTGGCCGGAAATACCGGAATGACCCATATTCGTGACGTCCTGGTAAAGGCTACTAAGAAACTTGAACAGCGGGTCGTGCTGGCACAAAAAGGATTAACCCCTGGGGTGCCCACTGGTCTTGCAGACCTGAACCGGAAAAATAAAGGATGGCAGGCCGCCGATCTTGTTATCGTTGCTGCAAGGCCATCGATGGGAAAAACCGCTATTGCTATCAACCTTTTTGCAAAAGCTGCAGCAGTAAGAGGCGTTCCTGTTTGTATTTTTTCCCTTGAAATGGAAAACATTAAACTCTCAAACCGGCTTGTTTTAAGTTATGGCGGGGTGCAGCGTGATAACTTTGAACAGGGCACCATGACCGACGACGATTGGAGAGCTTACAATCAAGCCGTTAAAGAACTGGAATGCCTGCCCATCTATATAGATGATACGCCCGGCCCGCACGTTCGCTATATTGACGCAACAGTCCGTAATAAGGTGAGAAAAGGAGAATGTGGTCTTGTTATTATCGACTACTTACAGCTGGTGGAAACACCCGATACCTACGGCAATAAAAACCGTGAACGGGAGGTTGCGGAAATTTCCCGGGCACTTAAGAAAATGGCTAAAGCCAACGGCGTGCCGGTAATCCTGCTTGCCCAGCTGAACAGGGGTGTGGAAAACCGCCCCGATAAAACACCCCGCCTTGCTGACCTTCGCGAATCCGGTGCCATCGAACAGGATGCCGATGTCGTCATTTTTCCATGGCGCCCCTGCTATTACGATATCAATGCAGAGGATGATATGGGCAATTCCCTGAAAAATATAATGTTCCTTGAAATTGCTAAATACCGCGACGGTGGTACCGGAACAATACTGGCAAAACACAACGAGGACCTGACCCAATTTTTTGACTACAGCTACCATGGTTACCCTGAAAGTCCGGAGGCGAATGCCTGGATGGAAGGATAAACTTTTTACCCGTTATGAATATAGAAGAAATTGACCTGTTCAGGGTATTGCACTCCCTGAAATATAAGCTGGATGACCGCAACAGGGTTTATGTCAATTATGAAGTGGAACAGCTTGAGAAAAAACTTCGCTCCGGAAGAATTTACACCGATGAACTTATCCTGCTTCGCGTCCTGCACGAACGTATAAATTCCAAAATGAGCATTATTAATGCAAAAATCACCCGTGACCAGAACCGCCGACGTACTTCCCGGGTGGTAAAGGACAGCCATTTTAAAGGCATCGACATTCATAAACTGCGCCGGTTTATTTCCAACAACGAATTCGAAAAACCCGACATGTCCTGGTACTCCGTGGAAGATACTATCGCTGACCAATTTTTTGAACGCTACCTGAAAAATACCTGATAAGATGAAAATTACAGGCTTAAGAATTAACAACAACATCGTTGCCCAAAATAAAGTAGCTGAGGTGAAGGATTTCCTTAACGAACATTACGATATCCGGGTCAATGAGTTTGACCCTTCTAAAAGTGAAATCAAAGCTAAAACACGCACGTTTGATAATCCGGTCACCTTTGACGATATCAGTCTGCACCTTATTGAACAAGGCATTACAGTGTCCGATGTTATCCTTCGTAAAATATTACGAAGTCCCAACCAGATTCAGACTTATAACCCGATTAAGGAATATTTCGGTTCGCTTAAGGGAAAATACCAGGGGGTAAGTCACATCGATTTGCTTATGAGCCATCTGCGTATGCGCGAGCTGCCAGGCAAAAAAAAAGATTATTATCAGCAGCGGTTGTACCGCTACATGAAAAAATGGTTCGTGGCCACAACGGCCTGCGCCCTGGGACTGCATCCCAACGATGTGGCAATGGGCCTGGTTCATGCCGATGAAGGGATCGGCAAGACTTTTTTCTTTAAATTCATTGTGCCGGATGCTTTTAAAAACCTTATTGCTGACCCAAAGGAAAACGCTAAAAAGTTTAACCTGGAAGAATCCTTTGCCCGAAATTTCCTGGTGTACTTCGATGAGCTTGTCGGCCTTACACGCCGAAATACCGAGGAATTCAAAAAGGTTATGAGTGCCGATGAAATTGATGTGTATTTCCCGCGTGAACCGTACCCGGTGCGCCGGAACCGTATCGCCAGCGCTTGTTTTTCATCCAATAAAACACCTGAAAAAGGCGGGTTTCTGACCAGTTCAATGGGATACCGCCGCTGGCTGATCTTTGAACTGGAATCAATTAACCAGGAGTTCAGCCGGAAGGTGGACGTGGACCAGATATGGGCTGAGGCCCTGCTGCTCATTGAACAGGACTTTGACTACAAATGGACCGTTAATGACTGGTCTGAATTCCGGGAACATAATAAAAACTATATGGTGGAAACCACTTCCATGAAGTACATTAAGATGTATTTTGAGCATCCGCAGGCTGGTGAGGGAACATGGATGCAGCCTAAAGAAATTCTTAATCTTCTGGTTACTTCCCGGAAACTGACCAAGGAGGACCGGTTAAAGGTGTCGGATGTTAAAATAGGGGAGGCGCTTTCTGCCCAATCCTTTATCCAGAAATCTGTTCGCAGGCCGGAAGGGACAAGGCGTTGCTACTACGTCAAACAAACGTTCTGATGCGCGCACCCGCGGTATGTGTATATATGATATTTATAAATGGATATATAAAAATGACAAAAGCAAAAGTAAAACTTCATAGCAGGGTTACCACAGTTGCGACAAGTTGTAACTCTTTAACCCATTGCACCAATTTGTCGCACCCTTGTAGTTTTGATAAGGTTGCGACAGGGTTACCACAGGTTGCGACGTTTGGTGCTTTTTTGGACATTTTTTGTTTTATCTGTTTGTTTGCTAGCTTTTTACAGGTTTGTCGCATGTCGCAACCTTACTTGCAACTAAATTTTTTACCATTAACAGCCTGTTTTGCTTCTTTTTTGTGCTGTAAGGCGCATGAATAAAGAGAAGCTCTGTCGCAGGCTAACTTAATTTTTAACCGTATTTGTAAACTAAATAAAAACCATCATGAAAAAGAATTCCGGAAATTTATGCCAAAATTCGCCTGATTTGCCCTTTGTTGAACCGTTGCAGGGATTGTTAGAAAACAGGACAGCTGAAAATAATGACCTGATGCAATCCCGTTTTCCGATACTGGTGGGCAGAAAGGTATGGAACCACCTGAAATCAAAATCACATCATGAAATTGCACCGGATAAAACCTCGTTTTGTATCTGCCCGGGGGTGCCTGTAATTCTTAGGGAATACCTGCCTGATAATATTTTAGTGGCTGACAGGAAGATTTATGTGTTTGAACAGAAGAGAAATGTATCCAGGAAAACAGGGAGGTTATAATGTGGGCGTCCGGGCGGGCTATCCGCTGTATCTTTTATTCCCGCTTTATGGCTTCATAAAAGGATGCCGCTTCTATCCCTGACGCGAAAGGATAAAAGAGAAAAACTATTGTACTAAGTAGTAATTCTAACAAATAGAAAAAGAAATTCAAAACTAGCCAAAGATTCAAACTATCTAAATCTTAACAAGTTTTGGAATGCTCAAAAAATTTTTACCTACTAATTTCCCTCTACAACCATTGGTTGTGGTATATCCCAAATGATACTTCTCTGATTCAATGGCGTGGACTCATTACCATCGATTCCCAATGAAGTAGCAGGTGAACCTGAGAGGGAATCCACGTCAATAATATGGACCATTTTGGAAACCTTACCCGAATATTGATCTTGTAAACCATTCTGAACCTTTTCCCTTGTCCATCCGAATGTTATTGTGCCCAATAATTGTTCCCAACGACCCGCTGGGCCGTAAGTTTCAATTGGGGGCAGTTGAACGACTTTAATTTTTCCTCCGGTACCAGGAGCCATATTAGGTTTCCAACCATCGCAATATACCCGGATTTCACACGTCTGATAAAGAGATCGAGAAATACCAAAGCCGAAAGAAAGCTTGTAATGAAAATAGTTATTCAACTGAACAAACCATTCATTTACGTTTTCGCACTGAAAATAGCCCTCCTCAGGTACGGCAGGTACCTGACAGATAGTCTCGTACTCCATTGTGACATCATTGCACCAACCATCTCCTGCCCAACCTATTCCCGGCGCACAACGCCAGTCACTTCTTTCTTTTAGAGAAGCACGTGGGTTTTTATGGATATGATCGTGTGAATGATCTTCTGGGTTTTCTGGGGCTTCGCCCCGGAAAGCTCTGTTCGTATCCCTGATGCAATCGGTGTAAATTTTACGCAACTCCTCATGAATACGGCTAATGCTAAGGGAGCCTTTAGCTGTCGGCCTAGGTCGAGGTGGACCCAGAGGTTGAGAAGGTGGTGGAAGAGGTGGATTGGTAACCACATCATAAGGCGGAATAAAAACTCTGCCATCCGGCATAATTTTCCTTTCTGAAACTGAACGATTTTTATCTGTAGGCATATCTATTTATTTTTTTCGAATTCAATTTGAATTCGATTTTCTAGTAAATTGCTTTTGACGATTTTAAGTGCTGAGTAAAAACAATTACTAACATCTACAAGTTACCTCTAATAATCGAAATTAGAATCAAAAGGATGTTATTATCTTTTTTTAATTGTGAATAAATCGAATCAAAAAACCGGACCTGTTAAACCGCTATTAAATTTAGGAAATTAATTACTGTATGCCAGAGTATCCGGGCGGGCCATCCGCTGTATCTTTTATTCCGCTTTATGGCTTCATAAAAGGATGCCGCTTCTATCCCTGACGCGATGTGGTTTATATGTTGTTGAATAATTTTTGCAGGAACTGAAGGAACTTTTGTTAATTTAGCCGGTAGGAAATGAAGACTATAAACGTTTAAAACGGATATTTTGTAAAAACTAAAGCCATATGCTTGAATTAACTAATAGCGAAATAAATACACCTAATGCGCATATTGACGATAGTCACAAGTTAGCTCTGAATTGAATTAAGGCACCTACTATATTTTGAAATAAAAAATAAAACAAAATAATATGCATTTCTTTTACATTGATGAGACTGGTTGTAATGGAAGAGATTTGACTCAAGCTGAGCAACCAATTTTCGTTTCTGGAGGAATAATAGTTAGAGATGAAGGCTGGAATAAAACCCATTCCGAATTTGAAAAAGTTATTGAAAGATATTTCAATAATAGTGTTCCTGCGAATTTTGAGTTACATACACAGGATTTATTCTCCCCACATGGTAGTGGACCGTTTGAAAATCATTCAAGAGAAAGAAGGAATGGTTTAATTCATGAGCTTTTAGACTTAATTGCCTCAAGGAAACATCATTTTTGCTACACGGCAATTGACAAGCCAAAATTAATTGCTTACGATATTACACCTATTAGGGATAGAGAGTATTTTGATTTAAAAGTTCCTTATTTGATTGCATATGACTACCTAATAACAACATATGAAAGACACACAAAAGAAAAATTAGGCAAGAGTGCAAGAGCTTTAGTTATTATTGATGAGAAGGATTCTTTAATTGATGAAATAGAAGTGATTACAAACCATAGAAGGTTTAATTCAGCAAAGAATAAAAGAATTAAATGGATTGTTGAGTTTAGTTATCCTGTCAACTCAGAAAAGAATCTTATGATTCAGTTTTCCGATTTATTCTTATTCTTAACGAGAAAATATCTAGAAATAGAAGCTGGATACAGAGATAATTATTCCTCAGACTTGAAAAATATTTTTAGAGATTTCTACCGTAAAATTGACCCAAGGATTATTCAGATTGGAAAGACAATAAATCTAGAAACTGGTAGAAACTCTCAATTTTACAATGATTTCATTCAAAATATAACTGTATTTCCTTCAAGAAGATGGAAGACAAAAGAATATTAAAAATGAGAGCTAATAAAGTACATATTTTCAGAGCGGGGTTGGTTAAGATTGGCAATTGCGAATTTTCGCATCGCCGTTCATGTCCTCCTGACAGGAACGCTCTCCGAAATCCGCTCCGCAATATGCACCAAAACGTTATAAAAAGAAATAATAATCATTATGGGCAGACAAAATTGCGCGGCACAGAGAAAACCTAAACAAACAAAATAATATGTCACTTCAAAATGAAATCGATTTAAGAGCCAAGGAAATTCATACTGATGGGTATCCAATGTCCATCGGTGAGATTATCTCGTTGTATAATGATGGGGAACTTGATATCCATCCGGAATTTCAACGATTCTTTAGATGGACTCATTTACAAAAAACAAAGTTGATTGAGTCAATCTTACTTGGTATACCAATTCCTCCAATATTTGTTAGTCAAAGAGATGATGGTGTGTGGGATGTAATCGATGGTCTTCAACGTTTATCAACCATCTTTGAATTTGTAGGAATACTAAAAGATATAAACCAAAATCTAATTCCTGCAGGTGTTCTTTCCGGCACTGAATATTTACCCTCTCTTGAAGGTAAATATTGGCAAAACCAAGATGATCCTCAAAATTCATTCGATCAATCTCAAAGACTTATCATTAAAAGATCAAAGCTTTCGATTCAAATCATAAAGAAAGAAAGTGATAAGGATACCAAGTTTGAACTATTCCAGAGACTAAACACTGGAGGTACCGCTCTTTCCGAACAAGAAATAAGGAATTGTATTTTGGTTATGGTTAATCCTGATTTCTATAAATGGCTCAAGGCATTATCTGCTTACGAGAATTTCAAAAAATGCATTCCATTATCTGAGAATGCTCTAGCTGAACAATACGATGTTGAACTTGCTTTAAGATTCTTTATTTATAAAGCCTCGAATGGAGATGATATAAAAGCATCAAAAGATATAGGTAAATACGTTACAGATAAAATGATAGGATTTGCCTCGGACGAAGATTTTAATTATGATTCTGAAACTGAAATTTTTAAGAAAACCTTTGATTTACTAGCCTCTACATTTGAGGATGAAGAAGCATTTAAAAAGTATGACAAAGTAAAAGGAAAATTCACAGGAGCTTTCTCAATATCAGCATTTGAGGTAATTGCATCTGGTCTTTCAAAATTTATTGATAATTATACACTAGAAGAAGATACTAGATTGGAACTATTGGATAAAGTTATGGGGCTTTGGGATAATGAAACTTTTATGCAACGGTCAGGTAGTGGTTCACGTGCTTCGACACGTTTACCATATTTCATTCCCCTAGGCATTGAAATTTATAAAAAATGAAGATTAGAACTGCAGAAGAATTTCATGATGTAGTTAATAATGATTTTGCCTGGAGGAGAAAAGAGTTAAGCAAACTTCTAACTGATGTTGAAAGTGCAAAATTGAATCAACTACCAACCGCACTGCGAGCTGGAGTTGTACTTTTATATGCACATTGGGAAGGTTTTGTTAAAAATATTGCAGAATACTATCTTAACTATATTGACTTTCAGAAGCACAAGTATTCTGATTTAAAAGAGTGTTTCGTTGCCATTTCCTTGAAAAATCAGATAAAATCATTTGTTGATTCAAATAAGACAACTATCCATACACAATGTGTAGATTTCATTTTAAATAAATCTGAAAGTCGTGCTTCAATACCATATAAAGATTTTATTAAAACTGGCTCAAACCTAAATAGTGAAGTTCTTAGGCAAATTTTAACTTCAATTGGTATAGATTATTCTTCCTATGAAACTAAATCAAAAATAATCGATAAGATATTGTTGAATAATAGAAATACTATTGCCCATGGGAACTATTTAGAAATTGATAAGTCAGCATATATTATACTACATACCGAGATTACAAATGTTTTAAGTGATTTGAAGAATAAGATTTGTAATGCAGTTTTACTTAAAGAGTTTATAAAATAACAACTTTGCCCAGTAAGCACACAATATCGCAAATTGGCTGTAGGTGCAGATACGAACTTTTTAAAGTGGAAAATGCACTTAACTTATGGTTGAATTAAATAATAGAATAATAGATTTTCCTGATGTATATACAAGCGACTTAGCCACCATGTTAAAATGATTACAAAGAGACATCATTATATACCAGAATTTTACATAAAAGGATTTTTAAATTCTAACAACAAAGTATTTGTCTTTGATAAACTTGAACAAAATTTCAAACCTAACGAATTTAGCCCAAAACAAATATTTTTCGAATGGCACAGAAATACAGTTAAGATTAATGGGGTTAATGACGATTTTATTGAAAAGCTTTATGGATTTTGGGATAATTTGATTTCTAAAACATATGAAAAAATAATTAACCAAAAAGGAAAATTAATTTCTGAACCAATGGATTATTTTCATTTAATTGTTTTTGTGTCGTTAATTCATTGGAGAATTCCATTCCAAGATGAAGATATTATTGAACTCCTAAACAACAGCTCAAAGGAAGAACTATCCTTTAAAATCTATAACAAGAAGACGAATGAAGAAGCAAATCCTGAATTTTATGATAATGTAAAAAAAAGAGAAGGCTTCAAAGAAATTTATAGATTATCAAAGCCAGTAATAGATTACTTGACTCTTGATATAAAAAACAGACTTAATAACTGGAAAATTTATTTTGCTGGCTCTGGTGTTCAACTTCACATTTTAGGAGACAATCCTGCTGTATTCAAAAATGAACCCAAAATAAACATACTTGAAACGGAATTAATATTTCCATTAAGTAAGGGAAAATTCATTTGTCACACTAATGGAAAAAGTTTAGAACAAATTCGACCAGAAACAAGAGTTAGTATCGATATAATGATTTTCCTACAAGCTGAAAGGTATGTAATTGGTCCTGATAAAGATTATCTTAATACTATTAAAATGCTTGCTGGGAATTATAATAATAAAACGAGGATCGATTCATTGAGGAATGATATATTTAAAGTATTTCAATAAACAAATTAGGATCTTTAGAGAATGAAAAAATGCCGTTTCCAATCTTAACGATTTGGAGATAATTTTTTTGAAATCCGCAACGACGTTAGGAGGAACCAAAGGAACTTTTGTTAAATTAGCAGGGGAAATTAAGATATAGAACTACAATAATATGTGCAAAGCAAGAAAGGAGATATTTTCAAGAAATGATGAGATTGCTAAAATGGCATTTCTGAATTGGCGTATGGAAAGTAGTGATATTGTTAATCTTTATAATCTAGGAGATGGTTATTTTTTATCTGCACAAATTTTATGTGATAGATTGATTTCTTGCAACAATGAAAAAGAGGCTGATATTGTCATATTTCCAATTTTTATGAATTTCAATCATGGGATTGAATTATATCTAAAAGGACTAATATTAACATTAAACCAATTATTAGGTACTGAAAGAAAAATTGAAGGAACGCATAATATAAAACAATTATTTGATATTCTTAAGTCGAGAATTAAAGACATTGATGGTCAAAAGAATGCGTATAAATTTTCCGTTGACTGTTCCAATTTGGCTGAATATATTGATGAATTAATGCGCAAAATTGTACCTAATAATAAAAATGATAAAATGGATTTTTCCCGATATCCATTCACCAAGAGAGATGGAAATCATTTTTACGTTGATACCTGGTCTAATATTGAAGTTGATTTAGAAAATTTAAAAGAAAGAATAGTAGCGATTTTTCAAAAATTTGAACAATATGCAGATTTCTTTTACTATGAAAGGTTAGAAGGAGGAAAATAAACATTAAAATAAGTTTAAACATCAATGGCTAAACCAAGATAATGACTAAAAATTAAACTATGCTAGGAATTGGAATTGGGATAGGAATTGGATTAGGTAGGAGGGTTCCTCCGCCGCCAAAAGTAACATTTGATTTACTTGAAAATGGTCTTGACTTTATTACGAGTGCAGTAAAGATAATTAACCAGAAATCAGACAACAAAAGAATGAAGTATGCTTTATTACATCTTAGTTCTGGGATTGAATTAATTTTAAAAGAAATTTTAATGTTGCATGACTGGCGTTTTCTGTTTCATGATATTAAAGATGCAAGACCCGAGTTGATACAAACAGGTGACTTTGAGAGCGTCCGATTTTGGAAAGCAATAAATCGATTGGGGTCTGAGTGTAAAGTTCGATTTTCTGAAGATGAGAAGAAAACCTTAACCGAGCTAAAACTTAAAAGAAATAAAATCGAGCATTTTAGGATTAATGAAACAGTGAGTTCAATAACTTCATTAAGTTCGAGGGTATTAAACATACTCATACGAATTATAAATGAACAAATTGATTTAAAAAAAATTTCTCCACTTTCACGAAAACTAATTAAAGAATTACCAAGAGAATTATCCGGATTTAATTCATTCGTAACTGAGAGGAATAGAATAATTAAAAAAGAATATGATATTCAAATATCGAGAGGCAAAATAAATCTTCTTTGTCCAAGTTGTCTGCAGCAAAAGTTTTTTATTGATTCTGCTCTTTCATGCATATTTTGTAATTATACAAATGAACCAGAAATTATTGCATCTGAGTTAGTGAAAATTTCTCCAGAAATAAAAATGGCTGAAAAAAAGAAATGTGAAAAATGTAATACAATTGCTGTTATTCAAGTCGGAGAAAAAGATGTTTGCTTAAAATGTATAAATAAAAATGGTAACAGCGTCTAATTGTTTCTATCATCAACATGGTTTTCATTCCTGGTGATTTTTATGATTTTAGGCTTTTGCTCCCTCTTTTATACTCCGGCACCTTATATTTTTTTATGGGCCGTTTCGATTACTGACATACGGAAAAGTCAAGGGAACGGAAATCTTCAAAGAACAATTATACTCCATCACCTGATAACAGGAAGCTTTTGCATTTTTTTGTTATTTTAGCAACCTGTACTTTCTTACCTGGTATTGGTTATTTATGTTTAATCTAAATAACCAAAAATGGACGTACAATCTCAAAAAATTACTGTATCGGTTCCGGTTAAATCTTATGTGAAACGGTTTCTCGAAATCAACTACGGCTCGCCTGTTGATTTTTCGGATGATCCCGTTTGTCATAAGTTTTTTCAGCAACTGCTGCGAAAACCAAACTACTCCCGTGATAAGCAGTATCCGGAAACTCTTGTAAACTATTCTGAAACCGTGGATGTGCTGATTTCTGAACACGACTTCTACAGGTACGGGTGGGAATTATCCAAAACAAATACAATCGCTTTCGGAAGATTTTTTGAAGACAAGTGCAAAATGATGATGCGCACCATCGTGGGCATTACCCATGGTCTGGGTATACCAATCAATAAATCAATTGAACGCTTCCAAGATCGTTTCCGGTTTGATGAAGATGTATGGCGTTATGAGGCCATTAAAAAAGACTTTTACCGGAATGGGCAGGTGCTTCTGGTGGATTTTGACAAGGAAATTTTCTCCAAAATAGAAAAAATAATTCTGCGCAACCTGTATGATTTAGGGACACTCAGTAAACAATTAATTGACCAGCATGAAACAGCTTAACAAACCCTTTGACAATTTAGGCGGACTGGTTAAAATCTGGGCCATTCCGGCCAGCCAGTTTTTGGCTGTCGGCAATTCTTTTTCTATTGGTGATACCAATAATATATATGAGCTTTATTGCTCTCCCGATTCCATGCAGTACAGTACCTATTCTGAAAAATCCATCGAGGGCACCATCTATAATGCAACAATAAAGGGATTTGCCCCTGGAAATACTGACCTTCTTGAAATCACGCTTCGTCGGATGATGACACAAAAATGGGTCATTATAACATTGGATGGTAACGGTAAATACCTGCTGGCAGGTTCAAGAAGATTTCCGTTAACGCTTTCTTCAAAAGTGGACACAGGACTCGATACATCTTTTCGTGCCGGTTGTAAATTTTCATTCTCAGGTAAAATTCCCTATGCGTTGCAAATTGTCGGAAATCCCTTTTAATAAAGGGGTTTTCCGCTGTTTTCAATGGATTTAAGGACTTTTTGTCCTTGAAACCGGCCCCTGTCAATGCTTTATTTGCTTAAAAAACAGTAAATAATGGCATCACATACAATCTTTGTTGACGGCTACATCGGGGCAATGGGATACTCAAAACAGTTTATCCGCAGCCAGCTTGCCAACAACAGGAAAAATAAGGTAGTCGTTAAAGTTTCCAGCCTGGGCGGGTCGGTCGACCATGCCCTTTCCATTTATGACCAGTTCAAGGAACATGGCAATGTCACCGTTGAACTTTCCGCTTTTGTTGCCAGCGCAGCTACGCTGCTTAGCCTTGGGGCTCAAAAGGTGCGTATGAATGAAAATTCATTCTACCTTATTCATAAGCCAATGAGCTGGGTCGATGAATGGGATACCATGAATGAAGACGATATCGAAATCCTGATTGAAAAACTCGAAAAACAGAAAAAGGAGCTTGCCAAGATTACCCTGCAAATGGCAAAGATGTATGTGAAAAAGACCGGCCGGCAGCTTGACCAGATCATCAGCCTGATGAAAAAAGATACCTGGCTGAATGCCGAGGAAGCTCTGGAATGGGGATTTGTCGATGAAGTCTTCCAGTCCGAAGATGCCATTAACTACCTGGAAAGTGAACAGCTCGTAGCGCTTATCACCGCCAACGGGATGCCGGAGCCTCCCCGTAAATCCAAAGCGGTGAAAATTACACAGACCGAAGAAGATAACCTTTTCAACAAAGTGTGGAAAAGGCTTCAAAATAAACAGGAGAATGAGAAATCCATTAAATCCAAAAAAATGAATAAACAATTTATTAATGTTAACAAGGCGCTGGGTGTGGATTCACTTGAGTCAACTGACGAGGGTGTATTTCTTAACGAAGACCAGCTCCAGATTCTGGATTCCCGGCTTTTGGACGTTGAAACCCTTACCCGGGAGCATGACAACGCCATCACCGGGCGTGATGCTGCCGCAGCAGAAAGAGATTCAGCTGTCGCTGAAAGAGATGCTGCCATTTCGGAGCGCGATCAGGCAAGGACTGAACTTGCAAATGCAGTTAATGCATTTGACGCGATTGACGAGTCAATTGCCCAGGCCCAGACTGCTGAACAAAAAGTTGAAGCGCTGCGTAACCTGCTCGCTTCCAAACCCGGGGTGAATCCGGAAGGGAATCACGACTCAAAGGATTCTGATGCAACCGGGCCGGAGGAAGACTGGGATACCATTAACAATCTGCCCCACAACAAAAGCGTAGATTCAAATTCATAATAATTTCAATCATTAAATCATGGCAATAACAACTACAGACATCGTTCAGGAGTATGGCGCATACTATATAGATGCCGGACAGAATAAGAAACGAATTCTGACCATGCTCTCCCAGGGTCGCGAAATTGTAAATTACGCTACCCCCGTCAAAACGGATGATACCATCTTCCGTCTTGCCAATGCTACTTTCCGCACTCTTGTGCAACCCTTTCAGAAAACGTTCACCCAAAAGGGTGGTGTTGATATCGTGCCTAAAGAAATTCGTCAGTACCGTTTCAAAATTGACGATGAATTTATGCCCGATGAATTGTACGCTACCTGGCTGGGTTTTTTGACCGCCAAAAAGGTGGATCGCAAGGAATGGCCTTTCGTAAAATGGCTGGTCGAAGACTATTACAAAAAACAGATCGACCAGGACATGGAACTCAACGAATATTACAAAGGTGTATTCGCTGCCCCTGCTGCCGGTGTGGCCGGTGATGACGGGACAGGTATGAACGGTGTTCAGCTCCTGTTACAGCAAGGGGTTGATGCCGGGAAAATTAATTCAATCAATATTGGCGCGCTGGACGCTGCTACGATATTTGACCAGATTGAAGCGTTCACCGATGAGATTGCAGAAGTTTATCAGGGCATAAAAATGAATGTATTCCTGTCACGCAAGTGGTACAAGAAATACATGCAGGACAAGCGCGCCCAGGGTTTTTATCAGAGAACTTCAGATAAGGATATCGATGGTGGAATCGACTTCACTCCTCTGGACGTTCTTCCGTTGGCCTCTATGGTAGGTACCGATGATATTTTCTGCACTCCGAAGGAAAATTTCATCCACCTTTCTCCTGAAACCCTGACCAAAAACAAATTCAAGCTCGAGGAAGCAAAACGCTCCGTCGCTGTTATGGCTGACTGGTCGGAAGGTTTAGGTTTTGGTATTGATGAAATAGTCTGGACCAACATCCAACCGACTCCTGCAGGATAGTAATTTCCCGGGGGATGATTTAAAACCATCCTCCGGTAAATTTTAACCATTAAAAAGAAATACAAATGGATTTTACCGACATCACGAAAAACCTTCCCAATGGCGAAAATATGGGAGGTATCGTACAAAAAGTATATTTCGGTTTCTGGAAAGATGTGGACCAGTGGCCCACCAAACCAGATGCACCACTTACCGTTGAAGAAAACGGAGAGCTCACCGGCGACCTGGTAATGAAAACTGGCACACGCATGTTTGAACTTTACATTACTGATGATACCGGGGAATTCAACATCGAAAGTGTTGGGGAAGTAGACGGAAAATCTTTCGTTGAACACTTAACGTTTTTCCATCCGGGACTCCAAAAGAAAATCCTGGGGTTCATGAATGCCGCCAAAAATGATAATCTTTTCTTTGTTGTTACAGACGCCGAAGGGCAACAATACCTTATGGGCGATGCCATGCGGCCGGCTGTTTATCAGGGTGCCCCTGACGGAAACGGTACAGGTAAGGAAACGGCTGCACGGAAAGGTATGAGCGCAGAATTTACCTACAAAACGCCCAACGTTTATGTATATACCGGCACGGTTCCGTTAACCGAAGCGATTTAATTTAAACCCCGGTTTTTATGTGGCAAAACTATTTTAAAATTATCGGGATTGTACCGGGAAGGGTTGTGGTACCCGGAAAAGGAACAATTGATTTCAGTAAGGAAAATGTTCCCGTTGAACTGTGTAAGCAGTTATTCGACTCCGGGTTTCCATACCTTGAACTTACCGACCTGGGCAAAGAGGTGCTTTACAATCAGCCAAAAATAAGTAAAAGCAAAAGTGACAGAAAAAGTAAAGGTAGTGCTGAATCACATGACGCGCTTTAATTCAGGTTTAGTTTAGTTTGGGGCTCCGCAGCAATGCGGGGCCTTTTTTTTGTCCTTTCCATCCTTTTTTCCGCGCTTTATCTTGCATTCAAAATGATGGAACAGAAATGCCTGAACATATTATTAAAAGAAGAAAATAATATCATGAATGAAAATCAACATCAGGTTATTCAGTGGTGGAACAGTGGCCGTAGTTTTCATGAAGGACTGGTTCTGCTTTCGAAATTCAGTAAAAACAAGGTTTTACTTCATACTTTATCAAAACCGGGTAAGGAGAAATTGCCGGCTATGCATACCAAACTGCTTTATGAGCTGCCTAAATCGGTTGGCATAGACTGGAAAAACCTTCCCCGGGCTGTTCAGCCTACAGCTGAGAACCCTGCCGAAAAACAGGCTTCTGAACCTCCGGTTCCGCAACCTTCTTATGCTTTACAGGATGACCTGGACCAGTACCCGCATATTATCCGCAAAATAAAATACCAGTACTCCGATCTCTATAAACAACGCAGTTTAAAACATAAGGATATGCGGACCATACCTCATGTAAATACGGAAGGTAATGTTTTGAAAAGGGCCGCATTGCTGGGCCGGATTAAGGAATTATCTGCCCGGATGGACCATCTGCACCGCTTTATTAAGGATTATGAAACTTCGGGTACCATACCTCCCGAAGAAATTGTCTGGCCTGCAGAACCTAAATTGAAGGCTGCCCAGCTGCCCGATGATGCTGCAGAGTTGCGGAAAATGAAAAAGAATTACCAAAGCGCCAATTCAAGGGATAACAACCTGCTTATGTACCAGATTAAAACAAAAGCTGAAAATATTATGCCCATGCCCAAAGGGCCAAAACGCACAAAGATTGAATACCGGATAAAACAACGCAACCGGGTGATTGAGCAGATTGACAACAAGATAATTCAGATGGAACATGCTGATTAAGGCCGCAGATATAATTAATTCGGTTCGCGTTGAAACGCCGCAAAAGGAAGAAAAAACAAAAGGGGAAGCGGCTTCTGTTGTTGTTCCTTCCGATGATGGTGTTTTTGTTGACGATAAGTCACAGTCGCTTACCAAAGCCATCGGAAATATCCTGCCCGGTACTACCACCCATTATTTTAGTTACGGCAATTTTAACCTGGTACGCCTGATTCTTCATTTACTCAGGCAAACAGGACCGGCCCATGTTTTTATGACCTCGTACTCCATTTCTGCAGAAAGCATTCAGCAGATTCAGCGGCGTATTGAACTGGAACAAATCCTTTCGTTCCGCCTGATAATCGATAACCGTGTCAAAAGTCTTTCCCCGAAACCGTTTCAGATGCTTTCCACCATTTTCAACTACCGCTGTTCATCGGTGCATGCAAAAATTGCCCTTATCTGGAACGACCACTGGAACATTTCAATAGTCACCAGTCAGAATGCCACCAATAACCCCAAGATGGAACGGGGCATCATATTTACAGACCCCCGGGTCTTTGACTTTGATTTAAACGCGCTCGAAAATGAATTTGACAGAGGAACAACTTAATGAGGTGGAAATGCTGGCAGGACTGTTCTTTTCTCCTTCCGAAATTATGCTCAACCTTGAAATTCCGATGCACCAGGAAGATGAATTCCGGCAGGTACTGCTTCTGGAAAACGAACATCCTTTGTTTAAGGCATACAACCGTGGAAGACTGACCGCTGAAATTCAGCTGCGGCAATCAATTAAACAGGCTGCCTTAAACGGCAGCAACCCCGCGCAGGCATCTATGATGGAACTGCTGAATAACTCAAAATTGTAAGTGATGGCACGTAAAGCACTGACCGACCATAAATACGAACTCATAAAGGCGCACATCCTGGACCCGGAGAATTCTCCGCTGCCTGCTGAACACCAGGCATTACTTGACAGGGTAGTCAGCATGAGTAAGGTTCTGGATAAAAATCCGTCGGTTATTCAGGCTGTCGCTATTCACAGGTCAAAATACAGGGATATAGGTAAAACAACCGCTTACCGTGATGCACGGATAGCCAAACGGTTATACAACAGCCTCCATGAATTCGATTATGATTTCTGGCTGACATGGATTATCAATGACATTTTAAAAAATATTGAACAGTGCCGGAAACATGATTCCTACAACGACCGGCGTATTATTGCCCAGGAACATGCCAACCTTTTGAAAGCCATCGGCTCGCGTCCGGAGGAACTGCCCGACCCGGAACGTAATGAAAAGCACTCGTTTTACATCATGGTGAACATCAACAACCAGTCGCTGAAAATTGATGTGAACAACCTGCATAAACTTCCCGAAGATACACTGCGGGAACTTAACCGGGCACTCATTGCCAGTAATGAAATTGATGAGCAGGGTGCAATTCAAATCATGAATACATGATTAATGAAGTCGTAAACCTGAATACCCCGCAGCTTTTTTCTGTTCTCTGTAACGCTAAAAGCGAGGTGGACATTGAGGGCCGTGGTACCGGTAAATCCCACAAGATAGGATGGGAGATGAACCAGATTGTCCGCAGTATGCCGCGCTCAATTACTTCCATCACCGGCAGGACTTTCGGTCAGATATACACTCGCACGTTGCCTTCTTCAATAAAATTCCTTGAGAAAATTGGGTACCAGAAAGACAAGGATTTTAAAATCGGGGGGAAGCCGCCCAAAGGATGGAAGTCACCCTATGAAGTGGTTACCAAATACGAAAACTTTATTTCTTTTTCCAACGGTACGGGTTTTCTAATGCTTTCCCAGGAGCGTGAAGGAAGCTCACGGGGTCCGAACCTTGACCGGGAAATTGTGGACGAGGCTCTTACCCTGGTAAAACAACGCTATGACCAGGAAGTTTCTCCTGCCAACCGGGGTAACGAGGAACATTTCGGGATAAGGTCTTCGCGTCCGGTAAAACAACATCATGGTTTCCGCTATGTGTCTTCCATGCCTTATTCACAGGACCAGAAATGGTTGCTTGAATACGGCAATTACTACGAGCAGGAGGCCGGTATTCCATTGTTCGATATCTGGAATCGCATTGTAAAAATGCAGCTTCAGTTGATTGATGCCCGGCAAAAAGAGGATGCTGTTCTGTTTAAAAACATCTGGAATGAAATTGTCCGGCTGAAAAAACAAATTACTCCCTTTGTCAGTAAGTCAGGAATCCTGTTTGTCCTGGCTAATGCCTTTGACAACATTCAGAACCTGGGGTTTTCCTACATACTCAGGGAGTTTGAAAAGCAATCCCTGCTCACGTTCATGATTGAAATCCTGAACTGGGTTATTGATAAGGTCGAGGACTGCTATTACCACCTGGATCCGCAAAAACATGTGTATTACGATGCACTCAATAACGATTTTATTCGCGGCATTGCTGAAGATACGAACTGGGATGCCGGCAGTCTTGAAGCTCCGGGCTGCCGTGCTGACCTTGACTGTGATCCTTCCAAACCCCTGGAAATAGCTCCCGACTGGGGTTCTGCAATTAATCTTTTTTCTGTTGGACAGGAGCGCAATTACAACTTTGCCACCGGCGCAGTGGAACCTGTTGACTGCTTTATAAACGAGTTTTACAATAAACCCCAGGAGGTCAGCAAGGTCATGATTAATGACCTTGTGGAACAGTTCTGCAACTACTATAAAGATCATCCTACACGTAAGATAAAATACTACCGTGACCGCTACGGGGACAGCCGTAAACCGAATGTGAAAAATTCTCAGTCGTACAACTCGCAGGCGATTGAAATGCTTACTAAAAACGGCTGGTCTGTAGAAAGCATTACCCATAAAGGAATGGAACCGCCACAACACGACAAGTACCTGCTGTGGATTAATATTCTGAAAGGGGAGGACTCAAGGTTTCCAAAGGTGATTTTCAACGGGAAGAACTGTAAGTACACGCTGATTTCCATGAACAACACCAGGGTGATGGAGCGCAATGGTAAGTTTGAAAAAGATAAAAGTTCTGAACGAAGTAAGAAGATACTGCCCGAGGAAGCCACACACTTTAGCGATGCTGCCGATAAACGAATATGGACCAAGTATTCAGTCAAGTTGTACAAGGGGACTTCAACTTATGTAGAACCAAGAATATAATATCAATATTCAGGGCGTCCGGGCGGGCTATTCGCTGTATCTTTTATTTTCCGCTAAAGCTTCATAAAAGGATGCCGCTTCTATCCCTGACGCTTTCGTTGCAGTTGATTGTATTGGATTCCTTTTTTCCGTTTATAAACGATTATAACTTTAAAAAACCTATTCTATAGGCTAAAGTAAGTAATAGTGAAATAAAGATAACCGCAATTTGTGATAATGGTAACTCTGTTACACCTAACATCAATGTCCAGAAAAAACATACACTAACTATTTCCTTGTCCCAAATATTTCCTAAATTTGGGACGAATTTAAACTCATGGAAAGACCACAAGTAGAAAATAAGATTGCGGAAGCACTGAAGACCAATCCGAAGGGAAGCGTTCTCTTTGTGGATGACTTCTTAGACTACGGAAATCCCGAAAGCGTTAAGAAAGCCTTGTTACGTTTGAAAGAAAAAGAAATTCTTGTCCGGTTGGCTCACGGAATTTACCTGAATCCTAAAATTGACAAAGAGCTTGGTGTTCTCTTTCCATCAACCGAAGA
The DNA here is from genome assembly GCA_024636975.1 of Mariniphaga sp. Classification (GTDB taxonomy): domain Bacteria; phylum Bacteroidota; class Bacteroidia; order Bacteroidales; family Prolixibacteraceae; genus Mariniphaga. The sequence continues at coordinate 47,300 of JAGXGA010000041.1, read as the reverse complement.
AATAGCCAATGCGATTGCGAGACGAGATAAAGCAAGAATTGTCCCGACAGGGGTTCAGGCTTTAAATAAATTGGGCTTATCTACCCAAATTCCTATGAAAATGGTTTATCTGACTGACGGAGCAGCAAGAACCGTTAATGTTGGTAAGCGAACCATTACTTTCAAAAAAACAGGCCCCAAAAATCTTTTGGCAAAAGGTGAAATCAGCAGTCTGGCTATTCAGGCACTCAAAACCATTGGACAAAACAAAGTAGATGATTACACAATAGAAAAAATTCAAGCCATTTTAAAAAAGGAGAAAAAGGAAAACATCATCAATGATGCGAAACTTTCCCCTGCTTGGATAAACAAAATATTAATGCAAGCAATTAAATGAATACAACTTGGCTCACCTTATCAAAAGAAAGAAGAATTGAAATCCTCAATCAGGCAACTGAGTTGACAGGTTTGCCAGCCATAGCCATTGAAAAAGATTGGTGGGTAACATTGTGCCTGAATGGTTCATTTTCCTTACCATACAGCGAACATATTGTTTTTAAAGGCGGCACTTCATTGAGCAAAGGGTGGGATTTGATTGAGCGTTTTTCAGAGGATATTGATTTGGCGATTGACCGTAGGTTTTTTGGATTTGAAGGAGACATCAGTAAAACACAAATAAGAAAACTTAGAAAGCAATCTTGCGAATTCATTTCAACAGAATTTCTCAAAAGCCTAACTGAGGCTTTGACAGAATGGGGAGCAATAAAAGAATGTGAGTTATTTGCACAGCCCGTTAACGATTCGGACAAAGACCCACAGGTAATTGAAATTCATTACAATTCGGTAGTGGATAATTCGGAATATCTGCCTCAAAGAGTTTTGATTGAAGTAAGTTCCCGTTCCTTGATGGAGCCAACAGAGAAGCGGGAAATCAATTCTATCTTGAGTATCAATTTTCCAAAGCTAAGTTTTGCAAATGATGCTCTCATTATTCCATCTGTTTTGCCACAGAGAACTTTCTTGGAAAAGATATTTCTGCTCCACGAAGAATTCTCACAAGAGCCTGAAAAAATTCGCGTAGACCGGCTTTCAAGACACCTGTATGACTTAGTTAGGCTAATGGACACCGAACACGGAATTGCAGCATTACAGGACAAGGAACTTTATAATAACATAGTTGCTCATAGAGAAACATTTAATCCGTTAAGAGGACTTGACTATGGCAATCATACACCCGATAAAATCAAAATCGTACCACCTGGCACCATAATAAAGAACTTTGAAAATGATTATACTGAAATGACCAGGTACATGATTTACGGAGAAGCTTTGACTTTTGACGGATTGATAAAAAGGATTTCAGAATTACAAACAAGAATAAATGAGACAGGGGAAAGTGTATTATAAAAATTTTTTGGCCGGAGTTATTACCGAAACCAATGAGGGTGAGTATGTATTTCAATACGATCCTCAGTATGTGAAAGACCATCCGGGTAAGTTTTACCTTCACCATGCCGGTGACTGATAACCCGTACCATAAGAAAAGGCTTTTTCCATTCTTTGAAGGCTTGATTCCTGAAGGTTAGCTGCTGGATAAGGCTTCTGAGTACTGGAAGATCAATAAGAATGATCAGATGGGGTTGTTACTGGCTTGTTGCCGGAATTGCATCGGAGCCGTAAGCGTTGAACCAATAAAAGAAGCAGATGAAGAATAAATGCTTTTAGTTTTATGAAAATTGTTCCCTGAAATTAAAATAATGCATAGCTGGGATTAATCATCCGCTATTCATCATATAATTTTCAAGCCAGCACACTGAATAAAGTGAGCCAGCTTCTAATAATGCGGTAACAGGCGCACTTACGTTGCACCTGTTGTATCTATATTCCTTCCCCCAGACTGAAAATACAGTCAGACGGAAGGGAAAGCGGAATCAGGACTGCGTCCTGATCAGGCAGGACTCATATTTCCTGCGTTTCTGCCCTTTTTTCCTTTCTCAGCGATGGGGCGGGCTTGGCATCATTGAACACACACAAACCAATTGATTTAAAAACTATTCTTCTAATAGCTTTTTATTCAATTGTTTGGCTGTGGATAGCTGGAAGCTGGTATATAACTTTTTTTTCATAAAAAAAGTTGACAAAAAAAACACGCGCCCGGCTCCATTTCTCTCCCTGGGGTCTTTCATTTCTCCGGTACGGGTTGGGGCCCTTCCGCTATGGCGGAACCCAACCCTCGCTGGTGTTCTTTTCTTTGATGCCTGCAAAGAAAAGAACCAAAAGAAACGGCTCCGGTGGTATCAGCTCCACAGGTTCCGCTGATGGGGCTAAAGAAATTTGAATACAAAATTTGAAAGCGTGTCTTTTGTTTAAAAATCCGTATAATTGTATCTAACAAAAATCAACTCTAAAATGGGAACATGAAGAAAGATAATTTTTTAGCAGGTCAAAAATTACTTATTGCTGAAGATGATGATAATAGTTACCTGCTCCTTGAATATATTCTAAATCAGGTTGGAGCCGAAATTATGCGCACTGAGACTGGTGAAGATACCATTCAGGCTCTCTTGAAAAATCCGGATGTTTGCCTCATTCTGATGGATATTAAAATGGCTGGAATGAATGGGCTATATGCAACGCGAAAAATCAGGGAGTTTAATGTTAATGTTCCCATAATTGTCCAAACGGCAATAATGTTCAAAGATGATAAGAGTAAAATATTGGAAGCAGGTTGCAATGATTTTATTTCAAAACCGATTGATAAGGAGTTATTGTTGCAAAAGATCGATCAGTTATTGAGCCAGGGGTAAGAACCGGCTAAAAATCCACCACAAAAATATCAAAACGAGAACAGCTACAGTAAAGTTTCTGCTACGACAAGGGTTTTTTGGTTGTTTTAGATGTGCTCAATAATATCATTCTAAATTGTCTTTTATTTTTTTTGAGTCGAGAAAAAATTATTTATCTTGGCCCAAAATTGGACGCATACCTTAACTTACGAAAACAGAGTTACGCTTCTCTGCATTCGTTATAAGATATAAAGATGATTACTATATCAAACCTTACCGATATTCACCGTTTTATTGCGGAATTTCCGCTAGGCATCATATTTCATAACTGCAGGGGTGAAATTGAATATGTCAATGCTGAAGCTGAAAATATACTTGGAATTAAATCCAGTCAGGTAAAAGGGAAAAAATCTATTGCCAATGGAATTGATCCTGATGGAAACCCTTTTTCTGAGGATAAACATCCTTCACAAATTGCTTTGAAAACAGGGGTAAAAGTGGAAAATGTAATTTTGGGTATTCACAATTCAAAGCTTAATAAACTAAAATGGTTAAAAATAAATTCTGTTCCTCAGTTTGATTCTTTGAATAAAAAAGTATTAAGTGTTTTTTCTGTTTTCGAAGATGTTACAGATAAGGTGGAAACCGAACGATCGCTTGTTGAATCAGAAAGGGCTATGTTATCTTTTATGGATAATCTTCCTGGAATGGCTTATCGTTGTAAAATTGATGAAAATTGGACCATGCAATTTGTGAGTAAAGGATGCCTTGAATTAACCGGTTATCCTTATGAAGCATTTATTTACAATAAGACAATTCCTTTTCTGGAAATTATTCATCCTGATGACAGAATTAAAGTTAGTCAGAATATTTTAACTTCTGTTGAAAATCGCAGTACATTTGATGTTGAATACCGGATCATTACTGCAGATAACCATATTAAATTCGTTAGAGAACATGGCAAAGCCATTTATGAAAATAACCTTCCTGTATTCCTTGAGGGTATTCTAGAAGATATTACAGAACAAAAGAGCTCAGAACAACAATTGATCGAAAAAGAACTGGCAATTTCATCATCCATCAATGCTGTTGCATTAACTGATTTAACGGGGAGAATGACCTATGTCAATACCAGCTTTCTAAAAATGTGGGGTTATGAGGCTGAAGATGAAATATTAGGAAAAATGTCATTGGAATTTTGGAATTCTCCTTATAAAGTTAAACGGGTTATAAATATTCTTTTAGAAAAAGGAACCTGGCAGGGTGAACTGGTGGCGGTTAAAAAGAACAGGAAGAAATTCATTGTATTGTTGTCAGCAAGTTTGATATATGATGGTGAAGGAAAACCTTTGAAAATGATGGCCTCGTTTATTAATATTTCAAAGGAAAAAAGACTTCAGGATGACCTGAAAAGAAAACTTATTTATGAAAAAACCATATCAAATGTCTCCTCTCTGTTTATTGGTTCATTCCGGTTGAATAAGGCAATAAATAAATCTTTTGAAGAAATTGGCAGGGCACTTCAGGCAAGCCATGTTTTTATGTTTCAGATAAACAGCAGTGGCAAGCTGGTTAATAATACACATGAATGGTGTGCTCCGGGAGAGTTGCCGAATAAACATTTGATGCAAAACCTGCCGCTTTCCGATTTTCCCTGGTGGACCGATAAGCTTTTGAAAAATGAAGCTATACAAATTAAGAAAGTTTCTTTAATGCCTGAACAGGCTGCGTCAGAAAAAAAGATATTGAAGGAGCTAAATATTAAATCGTTGCTTGTTTTGCCTTTGTATTCGAAAAAAAAACTTCTTGGTTTTTTTGGTTTTGATTACGTAGATGAATTTCAGACCTGGGATCATGATGATTTAGTATTGTTGCGAATGCTTGAAAATATTTTTGCCAATGCATTTTCCAGAAAAAAGGCTGAAAAGAAACTACAATTAAGCGAACGGAAGTTTCGACAACTTTTCTTCAATCATACTGCACCCAAACTTATTATTGATCCTTCAAGCGGAGATATAGTTGAAGTAAATTCTTCTGCAGCATCATTTTTGGGTTGGACGATGGAAGAATTAGAATCAATGAATTTTATTCAATTGAATGCTCAATATCCTGAATTAGTGAAAAAAAGTCTGGAGCACATAAAAACAGTCAGACAGTTCAATACCAGTTTCCAAATTCGGCTTCAAGACAACTCAGTGAAGTGTATTGAGGTATTCTGCAGCATGATTAAAATTAAAAATAAGGATATGATCCATGCAATTTTCTTTGATGTTTCAGAGAAGAAACAGCTGGAAAAAATGCTTATACTTTTTAGAAAAGCAATTGAACAAAGCCCTGAAAGCATTATTATTACTGACAGGAAAAGCAATATACTTTTTGTAAATCCCATGTTTTTGCAAAATACCGGATATTCCGCAGAAAATGTACTGGGGAAAAAAGTAAATGAGTTTAAGTCTGGAGTGCAGGATGATAAGTTTTATGACAAACTTTGGAAAACTATTGCAGCTGGAGACAATTGGTATGGTGAGATTGTTAATAAGAAGAAAAACGGGGAACTATATTGGGAAGAAGTAAGTATTTCTCCAATAGTTAATGAAAAGCAGGAAATTACTCATTTCGTTGCCATTAAGCAGGATGTTACAGAAAAAAAGAAGAATGAGCTGGAACTAATTCATGCCAAGGAGAGAGCAGAAGAAAGTGACAGACTAAAGTCATCGTTTCTGGCCTCGATAAGTCATGAGCTGCGGACGCCATTGAATATTATTATTGGTTTCAGTAATATTATTTGTGAAATTACCAAGGATAAAACCTTGGGAGAATATTCAAAAGCCATAAATAACTCGGGCTTAAACCTCCTTGAAATAGTAGAAAACCTGTTCAGTGTTGCTTTTGATGAGCATCATGTTAATTTGAAGCCCACGTCCTTTCAGCTAAGAGAATTATCAGACTTGCTGTTGAAACAACTCCGGAAACAAGTGGAAATTGCCAACAAAACCGAGCTAATTCAACTGGTTGTTACTTCAGACGATAAACTGCTTGAAAAGAATGTCACAGCGGATTTAAACAAAATAAATCAGGTGATGATAAACCTGTTTAAAAATGCTGTAAAATTCACAGAATATGGAAGAATTGAATTAAAAATTAATGCTGTTAATCCTTCCAGTCTTATTCTTTCAGTGAAGGATACAGGTATTGGAATACCTGTTAATAAGCAAGATATCCTATTTCAAATTTTTCGGCAGGTAGATGATTCGCACTCCCGTAAATATGATGGAGTAGGAATTGGTCTGGCTGTTGCTCAAAAGCTGGCAAAAGCAATGAATGGAAATATTACCTGCAGCTCAGAACCTGGTAAGGGATCAGAATTTTCATTCTTTTTACAAGTCGAATGGAAGGAAGAAAATGTGCAGGAGAAGAATCGGGAAACATATAATTTTGACCACAGTTTATTAATTGTGGAAGATGATTCCAGCAGCAGATTGTTAATGGAAAAACTATTGTCAGTAACAGGTGCTAAAATTTATATCGCAGAAAATGGTCAGGAGGCTGTTGATATTGTTAAGTCGGGGAAAGTAATTGATTTGATTTTGATGGATATGAAAATGCCTGTAATGAGTGGCTATGAGGCAACGGCAATAATCAAATCAATTAACAGTTCAATTCCGATTATTGCATTAACAGCTTATTCTTTTGAAGATGAAAAAATTAAAATAAAACAGGCAGGGTGTGATTTAATTCTTACAAAACCTGTAAGAAGGAATGTTTTGCTTGATACGTTGTCGAAATATCTGAAGAAACAGGTTAATTAGGTTTCAATAATTGGTTATTCACTTAAAAGCCTGGTTAAATTTTAACCGGGCTTTTTTATGAGATTCTCTCTCTGTTCAATTGTGGCAAAGGTATCAATAGCCGGAATTAACATGCAAGGAAAACCTACCAATCTTTTTTAAATTAAACGGAGTTAGTATTTATAAACAAAATTTTCCCTAACGGAAAAATGGTGATGTGTATCGGTTGTGGTGAACCGGAATTCCAGCAATTTTTATCGAAGCGGCTGATGAAGAAGTTTGCCATGGTGGAGCATGTTATTAAAAGAGGTGCCCAGCACCTGTATTTACATAAATACCTAAACTTTTATGGAACCCTCTATGAGTGTCCCTATGGAAGGAGATTACCGGATTGCCCGGTAAAACCAATGGAAAATAAACCGTTTGAAGAAAAATTTGAATGGTTTGAAAGCCTTCCAAAACAAGAAAAAGATTTTATAAATAGACATCACCAACAATGTTTGGCAAAAAGAGATGTCCGTAATAAGTAGATTTATTCGTTCTGTTTCAGTTTTGCCTGTATCTCTACAAGCCAGTTTTTGATGTTAAAGTTTTATGGATTTTAGGATTATGAAAGTGAATGTTTTTTAAATTTTATTTTTATTTGCGGACGAAAAAAACAACAGATTTGAATTATGATTAAAGCCAAACTTAATGGATAGTAATTATTGTACATTTATTGGAAATTTATACTGTTGCCCTGTCGGAGAAAGATTAAAGGATTGTCCGTTAAATTTTAATGATAACATGTCATTTGAAGAAAAGATTTGGAAGTTTAAAAAGTTAGCACCTGTTGAAAAAGATGCATTGATAGAGCATCATCGGAAATGCGCCAACTCTAGAACTATTAATTTTTTTTATAAATAATACTCCGGGTTATTTCCATTAATCTATTCTATTTTTCGGATTGCTAACAAAAAAAATGCATTTAAAGCGTGCAGTTTTGGGTGAGCTCTTTCTTTATAATGCAGGATGCTGTATTTTATAATGCCCACATCTTAAGACTCCTAATTCTATTGATGTGCAGAAAAAAAAAGCCAGCCTGTGGTCATACTCCCTGTTTTGAAGTGATCCGCCTCTGCAGACTTTTTTACTAGCCGGGTTCCTGGCTTCCGGGAAATTTTGGCCGGGGATTGCCGGTACCTGGTGGAGTGGCAGTAGTGCTGAATTGTAGTTTTGCTTAGCCACTTCATGAAATTAGGTGCCGTTGGTTTGCCGGATGCACATCGTTGCTGCAGTGTAACAGAATTGTCTGAGGTTTCAATGGACCTTTGCCGGAATTGTTTTTGGTGGCCAGCTCTCATGATGTTTTAAATCAAAAATCACATGCTAAGGTGCCACATGGAAACCGGCTGCGCCTTCAGGGAAGTGAAACCCTGCAAGGATTTTCCCGGCATATTCTCATTTTCCGTCAGTAGACTGATTGCGATATTCCAGTTCCTCCTTGCAGGCCCTGATTCCAAATGGCTGTACCTGCATGAATTTTTAATTTTTAAAACTTATAATCATGAAATCTTACAAAAAAAATTACATCGGAAAAGGTACAAAACATGAAACCATGGACATCGTGAAAGTTACACTGAGAGTAGAGGATGTGCTGAATTATCAGCATGAGTACAACGGCGAGCAGTACATTTCATTTGAAGTGGCCCGGATGCAAAACACCGACAAATTTGGCCGCACACACACCGCGTATGTAACCACCAGGGAAGAAGAACCGGCAGAAGAACCGGCCCCAAAGAAAAGAGGCAGGAAGCCAAAAGGCGAAACGGCTGAAGCTTAAAAAAGTTCCCTGCTTCGGCGGGGATTTTTTTTGGTCGTTTTAATTTAAAATTGCCACCAGGGTATAAACATTTATTTATGAGTTGCGATTTCTAAGCTTAACGATAATTGAAAAAACAGCAATCGGTTGGCTCAAACAATCGTATGAAATTGTTTCTGCTACTCTAAATGCCTTTTGGACATCGGGTTAAAATTAAAAAAAGCTCTTTTCTACGAGAACAAGAGCTTTTTTAAATGATAATAATATATAGTGTGTTTGTGTGTTTCAAAAATTAGTTTCTCAATTCCAGAAATTTCTCACTTTTCGAATTAACCGATAATTCCTTGTTGCTGCTTTTTTTATAGTTTATAAATACTTCCAGCAATACCTCAGCATGCATGTCGGAATACTTGTTATAACAGTAAATAAGTACATCGAATATCTTATCCTGGCTGGTATTATATACCAGCTTTTCGAGTTCTTCTTTAAATAATAATTTATTGAAACTAGCCTTCAATAATTTAATCCTTGAGCTTTCCTTCGGAATAAACATAAGTAGCACTTTAATAAATTTTCATTTGTTGTCAAGTAAGTCAGATATAGATTCTGGTTTACAACCTATATGCCATTAAAATTATATATAATTAAACACTTAAGGGACAGATGATTATAATTGTTTTCTACTTAATTTGTGCATTAGAGTTGTTGGACATTCTCTACAGTGTAGAATTTTACCTCAAATCAAAGAGACTAAAGTAAAATTAGCTTTCAGGATATATGAAAACTTTTTAAACAGGATTATGTGAAAATTTTTCTTTAATGCGCTTCGTTGGATATATCTTAAGAAAGAAAATTCCCTGCTTCTAAAATAAATATTTTGAAATACCAGTTCACTGGGTGGATAATTAGGATACAATGATGTTTTTACGGGAATTTAATGTTGATGAAATAATAACTCCGGATAAATTGTGACAAAGTTATTCATCGTCCCGCTGAACGGTCAAGGGTGTACAAGCTCCCTTGACCGTTTTTTATTGTGGTTCCGCCCTTGCCCTTATTAGCGGGACTCAATGTGGGTGCGCCAAAATTTAACCGGCGTGCCAGAAGCCAACATAAATCCACAGGGCAGTGGTGAATTCAATGACATTATTTGATCAACAGATTGCTGAAATTAAAATCAGTTATTCGCACAAGGTGAAGCCATCGAACCAGACGAAGGTTACATGCTCGAGGGATGCTTATAATTATGTGGCATCGATGTGGCCTGACATTGATTACAAGGAACGGTTTGCAATGCTGCTTCTTTCGAGGAGTAATAAAGTGCTGGGGCTTTCGTGGATTTCGCAAGGGGGCATATCGGGTACGGTGGTGGATGTGCGGCTGATATTCCAGGCAGCGCTGAAAGCTAATGCGAGTTCCATGATACTGCTGCATAATCACCCGAGCGGGCAGCTGGAGGCAAGCGACGCGGATTTGCGGATTACCCGGAAAATTAAAAGCGGCGGTGATGTACTTGACATTTCGGTACTGGACCACCTGATAATTACTTCAGAAAAATTTGTATCGCTTGCAGATGAAGGTTTGATGCATTAATGTAATCGGCGTGCCAGATGCCAAAATAAGTCCCAAGGGCATGGGCAAATTAAATGAAAACTTACAAAGGAGATCCACGGAAGATTACTGCACGGTTTAACTCAAGCTGTTCGAAATGCGGATGCAAAATTGGCAGGGGAACAACGGCATATTACTGGCCGAACGGAAAAACGGTTATGTGTAACGGTTGTGGTGAACCGGAATACCGACAGTTCCTGTCGATGGCAGCTGATGAAGATGCTTATCGTGGTGGAGCTTGCTATTAGGAAGGTCCCGGGAAACCGGGATTTTTTTTGTCAAAAAAATTATTTTTGATTTTGAAAATATGTTTAATATATTTGCTTAGACGCTTTTGGAGAGTTAAATAAAAAATATTCATTAATTCTGGTTTAACTATTGAGTTATGCAGTTAAGAAATTATTCCCATTTCATGGGAAATTTATATGGTTGTCCGTTTGGCAGAAGATTGCCGGATTGTCCAATGTATCCTCTGGATTTTGATTCTTTTGATAAAAGGATTGAATGGTTTGAGAATTGTTCCACAGAGGAAAAAAATTCGATTGTTGAGCACCATAACCGATGTTCGGCAAAAAGAAAATTTCATCAAGTGTATTAACCAGATACTATCCTTTCAATTTTCATTTTCTTAAAAGACATCCTGAACAATAGAAAGATGCTGTTGTTTTAAAATTGGTTATCTAAAAATCTACAGGCAATACTCATTTGCATTTTGTCATTATTAAAGATCAAATTTTATGAGTTTATATGAATACCTAAGCTTTTATGGGACCCTCTATGAGTGTCCCTATGGAAGAAGATTGCCCGATTGCCCGGTAAAACAGGTGGAAAATAAACCATTTGGAGAAAAGTATGAATGGTTTGAAAGCCACACAAAACAAGAAAAAGATTCTATAGTGGCACATCACCAACAGTGTTCGGCAAAAAGAGCCCCTTGTAATAAGTAGATTTTCTTTTTTTCACTTATTAATAATCCGCCTCCTCAAATTTTTTCGATTTGCCTCCCGTTTTTACCCCTGATTTCTGCTGTTATTTCTAAATGCTGAGCAAAGAAACAGCCTAAAGCCGGAATGATCATTCAAGGATTTTCCCGGCATATTCTCATTTAACCTCCGTCAGCTGACGGATGATTGCGATATTCCAGTTCCTCCTTGCCTTTTCCGGTTTTCTGCTGTGGGAAGAGCACATCATTTTAAAATTTAACATCATGAAATCTTATCAGTTTAAAAACAGCAGTAAAAAAGAAACCGAAAAAACTTCATTGTGGGAAGCCTTCACTAACCACCTCGATTCCATCTACTTTCCCGGGGCAGCGGAATTGCTCGACAAAAAGCTGGTGGCATTCGAATACGAAGCTTTTAAAGAATGTTATGTGTAAGGGCTTCGGCCCTTTTTATACTAAAAAGGATTTAATTCAATGGATAATGCTGTTCTTCCTCCATTATTTTTAGAACTTCATCAGCATGTATTAACAATTTGGTTTGTTCACCATCATAATATTCAATCCAGGGATAATTTAATGGTCTATAAAAATTAGTGGGGAAGGGGTAAAACTTTAAAAATTTATATAGCTGGGTGTCTATTTCGACTCCTTCAAAAAATACAGATGGTACACTTTTAAACATGCAGTTTATTACCGATTGAAATTCTTTCTTTTCGATTCTTGTATATTTATTTGACCTGAAATAGATAATATCGTAGATAAACTTTTCTTCACTTGATTCTTCTTCTTCGGAAACTAGGTCTTGGTAATCATCAGCTACAGAATAATCGAGCTTATAAATTGAAGCAAGGTCTTTCAATAACTTTATTAGAATCCCGCGGTAAGGTTTAACACAACTTACATCGAAGTAACTTACAACTACATTAATGCGCCAAAGAGTTTTTCTTTTACTTGATTTTTTCATAAACTTCTAATGTCTTTTGGTTAATGGTCAATTTGCAGGTAACAAAATAAGAAAATAAAGTAAACGAAGAAAATAAATTACTGCTCTTCAATATGGCAATAAGTATCACAATGTTTTCAGAGGTGGATTACAATAAAAAAAGCCGTAAGATTCACTCCTCGGCTTTTAAATTGTGAGTTTGGGGGATAAAACTGTAAAATTGCACGTTGCCAATAATGACAACTTCCCTTATAACAACATCCATTAGAAAAATGTTTCCATCACTTTAGAAAGGAATAAGGAACTTAAGGAGATTAAGGAGGATAAGGAAATGAGGGAATAGGGGTGCCCATTAAATTTCAGCAAAGGTATTGATCGCCCAACGGAACTGGCAAGGGTATACAAGCTCACATGAGGGGATTAACGGGTGTGGGTTCGCCCTTGCCTTCATCCGTTGCGGCTCAATGGTTGGGTGGCAATATTTAACCGGCGAGCCAGAGGCCATTACAAATCCACAGGGCAGTGGTGAACAGAGATGTGTAAAAATAAAGTGGTTCATTGTAAAAAAGAGGCTTATGATGTGTACATAGGCCGGCCCTCGAAATGGGGAAATCCGTTTACACACAAGACAGGCACACTGGTAAAGTATAAATGTGCAACGCGCGGGGAAGCTGTTGAGAAATACAGGGATTGGATTTTACATGGTGATGGAAGGCATTTGCTGAAGGATTTGCATGAGCTGAAGGGGAAAGTGCTGGGGTGCTGGTGTGCTCCGTTGAGTTGTCATGGGGATGTGCTGGCGGAGCTGGTGGAGAAGTTTAAGAGATAGTTTAATCTGGATTTCTTCGGGTATCCTGGTATGCCTTTACAGAACCTCTGATCCTATGCGGTTTTCTAATCTATGTCTGCCGTTTTTCAAGTTGGCTTTTCCATGAGATTCAAAAATCATAGGCAAAGATACAGGCTGCTCTTAAATGCTTTCACCAAAGATTTTCCCGGTATTTTCCTTAACCGCTTGCGCTGGTAAAATCTTCCAGTTCCTCTTTGTCTACAGATGATTGCCTGTGAGAAGAAGCCATAATTTTTAAATTTTTAATCATGAAAAAGATCACTTTAATAGAAAAACAACAGTTCAACGGAAAAGAAAACCAACAGAATCCGTTCAGCGGTTTTACCCGTAAACTAACGGTTTATAACAAGTGGCAAAAAATTGTTTTAAAAGAATGTTACAATGAATTTTGTGATGGAGGTTACCTGGAAATTGACTCTTTTACAAATTCATCAATTACCTATATGGTAAAATTCATGTATAAAACAAATATGAATAGTTTCAGTACAATATTTTTCGAAAACATCCGAGCAGGGAAGCCTGAATGGGTATCGGATGAAGATTTAAAATAGGGGCTTTGCCCTTTTTTTTGTGGTTTTATTAAGGAGAATAAGGATAGGAAGGGACGCCATTAAATTTCAGCAAAGTTATTGATCGTCCCGCTGAACGGTCAAGGGTATACAAGCTCCCTTGGCCGTTTTTTTATTGTGGTTCCGCCCTTGCCCTAATAAGCGGGACTCAATGGAGGTACGCCAAAATTTAACCGGCGTGCCAGTTGCTAAAATAAGTCCCAAGGGCATGGGCAAACTCACATGAATAAATTTGATATCTATGAGATGGTTACCAACCTGATTGTTGAACGGCTTGAGGCGGGTGTGGTACCGTGGCAGATGCCGTGGAAAAGCGGCGGATGCATACCCCGGAACCTGGTAACCAAAAAACCTTACCGCGGATTTAATTTCTGGTACCTGCTCAGCTTTGGTTTTGAACGTCCTTATTTTCTCACATTTAACCAGGCTAAGCAATTGGGAGGCTCTATACAGAAAGGCGCCAAATCCTACCTGGTGGTTTTTTGGAAATTGTTTGATGTGCAGCAAAAGGACGGGTCAACTGAACAGGTCCCGATGCTCAGGTATTACAGGGTATTTCATGTTGACCAGGTGGACGGGATCCCTGAAAACAAAATGCCTGATTTCTCAGCTCATGGACATGAATTTAATCCGATTGAACAGTGTGAAAACGTGGTTCAGAACTGGACGGATGCACCAGTAATTGAAAACGGGAAAGACCATGCTTGTTATATTCCTTCGATTGATAAAGTGCAAATGCCGAGCCCCCGGAACTTTTTCCAGGATGAACAGTACTATTCGACCTTGTTTCATGAGCTGGTTCACAGCACCGGTCATCGGAAAAGGCTGGATCGACACAGCAAGTTTCCGGACCATAAGTTTGGCAGCAGAGATTACTCCAAGGAAGAGCTGGTGGCCGAAATGGGCGCTGCTTACCTTTGCGGCATATGCGGCATCGAGAATTCGACCATTGATAACAGCGCATCCTACATTCACAGTTGGTTAACCAAACTTAAATCGGACAATAAGTTTATCGTACAAGCGGCCAGCTTTGCTCAGAAAGCAGTGGATTACATACTGGAGCATCAGTTGGATCCTTCAGTACCGGTGGAGGAAATTCCTGCTACTGAATCGACTTTCATTTTTTAAAAGGAGGTGAATTATGAAAAAACAAAGCTTCACCTCAATTATGGAGGGATTGGCACAACGCCACGGAATTCACCAGGTGTATTCTGATTTCCTGACCTTACTTATTTGTGCATTCTCACAGGGGCGGATGGAGGAACAATACCTGGAAACAATCCGCAGGTATGAAAAACCTGATGCTTATACTATTTCTGAAGCATTCGGTGCCCTGGTAATGGAAATGACCGGTGATGACGGAACCGGGATGGTGGATGTGCTGGGAACTTATTTTGAAGAGAACCTGAGCCATGGCCGGAATGGGCAATTCTTCACTCCGCAACCTGTTTGTGATTTAATGGCCCGGATGAACCTGCCAATGAAACCTAATGCCCGTATAGCTGACCCGGCATGTGGATCGGGTAGAATGCTGATGGCAATGGCAAAGTTTAACCGGTATGGCTTATTCTACGGAGCGGATAATGATACTACCTGTGCAAAAATGGCAACGATTAATTTGTGCCTGAACAGCATGTTCGGTGAAATAGCCTGGATGGACACTCTGACGAATGAGTTTTACGGTGGCTGGGAGATTTTTCCTACGGTGAAGGGTTGCCCATGTATAAAGCCAATAACTGAAAAGGAAAGCTATATACATTTGAAGTTGCCTGAACCGGAAGTGCATAAAATTTCACAACGGCAGTTGTTTTTTGAATTTTAATAAGAAAAGGGCAGCTCTACAGCTGCCCTTCAAACCCCAAACACACAAGCAATACAGAACGTATTGCGCTGCAAACATATTAATATTTTTCATAAGTGCGTTATTTGTAAATGCAGAGTACATATTATTCCTCTATTTTAGAATGAATTCAAATAATTATCTGCAATTTAGAATAAATCTTTAAAGGTCATTAAGAAGGTTAAGGTCTAGCTGAGAATCACTCCAAAAATTCGGCAGCAAAGTTATTGATCGCCATCCGGAACAGGCAAGGGTATACAAGCTCCCTTGTCTGTTTTTGTTTTGTGGGACCGCCCTTGCCCTAATCCGCTTGGCTCAATGGTGTTGGCGCCGTAATTTTTTTTTCATTTAACGGCGTGCCAGTAGCCAAAATAAATCCGCAGGGCAGCGGTGAAATTCTTATGACAACTGCAAAAGTTGAAAAAACAAATGGTCACAGCAATCATGCAAAAACGGAAGTTAAAAAAGCAGAAACTTCCAATGCTGGTAAAAAATCGGTAGAAAATGCAATTATCTCGCTGGAGAAACGTATCCAGAAGGTGGAAGAACTGAACATTGTGATTGAGAAGTGGCGTAAGCTAAACGAAGCAAAGAAGAACCTGACCGGGTTTCAGCTGGGGAATGATGGGCTCAGCTCAAACATTACTCTACGGGATGCTGCCGGTCGTGAGTTTAAAACCAGCCATAACCTGGTGGTGACAACCGTTCTGGACACACTTCAGGAGGTGCTGGATGAGAAGATTTCGGAAGTGGAAGACCAGATTAATTTTGGTGATTAAAATGAAAAAGGGGTTCGTCTCAGACGGACCCTTTTTTTGGTCGCTATTTAATACTATTGCAAAATTATCTTTTCATTCTTTTCGATGACTATATACAGGCATAATTATAAATTCTCCCGCATGAATATTTGGAGATGTATTTATATGTTTAACTGCCTCTTCATAAGAGGCAAATGTATGTGCTGTCAACTGAGTTATTCCCACACAGTTTATATTACCAAATTGAGCGGTATCCCCATTTGCTAAAAATATTCGAAATCCTTCCATTTTGATACATTTTTAAATATGAAATAAGTTACAAAATAAAAAACACGTTGTAAAACAATCCACAACTATTCTGTCCTTTCCAATTCGAGCGTACAGGTTTATTTTCGAAAGAAAAAAGCTATGGCAGCAACAATTCGCAGAAACCTTATGCTCCGGGAGTATGATATAAAGGAAAACGGTTTAGGCCAGCAGACAACTTTTAGCATCAAATTTATTAAAGCCAACGGTGAAGTTGTCTTTTTTCCTAAGGCTGCGGCCTGCGGCCTTTCAGCCAATATGTCTGCTAACCGTATCAGGGGCGTGGTGCCCGTTGATGACAAAGGAGATAAGATTGGTCACCCTACACCTGTGAGCATTGATGCCATTATCGAATGGGATAATAAAGAAGTAATACTTTAATGTTATGGCTAAAGCATTGTTCAACGCAAACGGTGTACCGCTTATAGGATACGGCAGCAGAGGAACCTATATCAGTACCACCGGTGCGCCGCCCGAAAAACTTAAACAGGTTGCCCAGCCATCTGATGATGACCCCGACACAACCGATGTCGATGGCATCGAAATTTCAGATTGGGGAACAGGTAATAAATTTCCTTCCACCGCAGATAAAATCATAAACTCGGTCAGCGTCCTGAACTCCGGACTTAAATTCATTCGTAACTTCACTCTTGGGCAGGGTATCTTTCCGGTAATTGTTACCGGTTACGATGATAACGGAAATGAAGTACTCAAACCCGTTGAAGATTCTAAATTGCATAATTTTGCCAAAAGCCGGCTCGTTCGCCGGTACCTGGAAAAGGCAACCCGTGATTACCTTAAATTTGGTCCTGCTTTCGTTCAGCATATACCAAATGCGGACGGTTCCCAGCTGGTTGGGGTAAACACAATAAATGCAAAATATTGCCGCCTGAATGTTGCCGATAAGATGGGCCTGATTAATAAATGTGTCGTATCCGGTAAATGGCCTGATACCCCTTCTAAAGGTGAATACACCCTGCATGATGTACTGGACGAATACGACCCGGCTGCAGACCTTCAGCGCCGGAAATGGGCAGGTAAGATTAAAGGAAAAAGTTTCATTCAGGTTATTCGTGATTCGTGGTCCAATAACGAATACTACAGCTCTCCGGTCTGGTACTCCGCATACACTGCAGGGTGGATTGAAATAGCACAGAAGATACCTGCGTTCCTGAAAACGGTTTACACAAACCAGATCACATGGAAGTGGCACGTCCAGATTCCATACGCTTTCTGGGACCGGAAATTTCCCGAAGCTAACTTTGCTTCCGCTCAGTTGCGCATGGACGCCATAAATGGCTTCATGGATGAAATTGAGACAAACCTGTGCGGTACCGAAAATGCCAATAAACCAATCTTCACAATGTTCGAGATGAACCCCCAGGGGAAAGTTGAAGAACAATGGATCATCAAACCCCTGGAAAATAAGCTCAACAACGAACAGGAATTAATTTCATCGGCTGCTGCCAATTCTGAAATACTTTTCAGCCTGATGATTAATCCCAATGTCTTGGGTGCCGGTATGCCAGGGGGTACCTATGCAGGTAATCAGGGTGGCTCCAATATCCGGGAGGCTTTCCTTGTGAATATCGCCAATGCATGGCTTGACCGTCAGAACCTCCTTGACCCCCTCGAAACGTTTGTCCGTTTTAACGGGGCTCCCGAAACTATGGAATGGAGATTCAGAAATACTATTCTCACTACGCTCGACACAGGAAGTGGAACCAAAAAATTGTTAAGCTAATGTTGTTCAATACCATCGCCGAAGTCAAGGCATTTCTGCCCATAGGCGCAGGGAATGATTTTTCCCGATTGATGCCTCATATAGAAAATGCAGAAAACAGATTCATAAAACCGCTGCTTTCATCAGCTCTTTATGATGAACTCACAGAATTCTATGAGGCTGACACACCGGCTGAACCTACAGAGGTGCAAGAGGCCACAGCTTCGCTGCTAAAGAAGATTCAGCACGCAACCATTCACCTGGCTTATGCCATCGGTTTTGATTTTCTGAACGTATCGGTTTCCGATGCAGGTTTTATGCGTACTGAAACTCAAAGTCAGAAAGGTCTTTTCAAATACCAGGAGGATAACCTGAAAACTTACTTTTCCAACGCCGGTTTTAATGCCCTGGACGATGCACTGGTTTTTATCGAAGATAATATCCAGCACTTTCAGGAATTCAAAGCAACCCCAAACTGGACTGTTCTGAAAACAAGCTTCCTGCCTACAGTTAAAACTGTAGAGGAAATTCCATTCAATATTCATGGAAGCAGGCTTATTTTCCTTGCTCTTAAACCGCACGTTGCATTCATTGAAGATACAGTCATTCAGTTTGCCCTGGGACAGGAAATCTTTAGCGAAGTAAAAGCTGAAATGGCTAAGGACGCGCCTGCTCCTGAAACGCTCACTTTGCTTCCTTACATTCGTAAACCACTGATTTACCTTGCTACGGCAAATTTTATGGAGGAATCCGGTGCTGAACTCACTGACAAAGGTCTTTTCTACTCCTCTATTCAGCCTGCAGCTTCCGGCCAGAATACACTCAAAAAGGAACCCGCAGCTGAATCACGAATTCTGGCTATGATTGCCAGAAACCAAAAAATGGGCAATGCTTACCTTGACATGCTCAAAAGTTACCTTTCCCAACATTGGGAAGGTTACACCGGTACTGAAAATTCTGCCATTACAAGGGATAACACCGCTAAGAAAACCTTTTTCGCCTGATATGAATACCATCAAAATATATTACCGGCCATTCCCCTTTATCAGGTACCAGAAACAGCTTACTGTAAAATGCCCTGATTCGTTTTCGGAGCTAACTCCAAAACAACTAATTGCCATTGCGAACCTTCTGCGGGGCCTGATTACAGAACCACAGTTCCTGTGTATTCTGACAGGTATTCCCAAACGGGTAATGCGCCTGCTGACTCCGTTCGATAAGTTCAAACTTTCTGAACTGACCCAGCCTTTCTTTGAGTCTACACCGTACCACCAATTCATATTAAAATACATCGCCAATGGTTACCTGCTCTGCCCAAAAACCAAACTGAAATATGTTACTTTCAGCCAATTCATTTTCGCTGATTCCTATTTCAGTTCCTATACCCAAAGCAATAATCCTGACGATCTGTATAAATTCATTGCTTCGCTATACCTCCCTAAGGGAACAGCGTTCGAGGAAAAGTTAATTGAGGAGAATTTCCACTTCGCTAAAAAAACGGATGCAACTACCCTGCAGGCCATTGCAATTAATTACCAGCTGATCCGCGAATGGCTTACCCTGGCTTACCCTCTCATTTTTTCCCGACAGGAAGACAAACCGTCAAAGGTTGACCAGGCTGGTTCCACTAACTGGGTCAAAGTTTTTGACGCTCTGGTCGGGGATGATATCGTGAACCATGATAAATACGCTGATATGCCCCTGCACAATGTATTCCGTTACATGACCTCACGAATCAAAGAAAATATTAAACGTAAAAAACATTCCGGATGACAAGATTTTCTGACCTGGTTTCCTACTTCCGGGAACTGGCTGCAAAGCATAAAAGCATTCTGCATTCTGATATGGAGAAGCATTTTTTTCGCTTCGAAATAAATGAGGTTTTAGGTGGACTTAACCGCTCGGATGTCAACTACCCGATGTTGATTCTCGAAGGCTATAATTTTGACTACACCGACAACAAATCTGACAATCTGCTGAAAAATCGCCACGGCGCTTTTATCCTGCTCGAACACATTTCTGATCCTTCCGACTATGAGGCTATACATCAGAAATGGGACGCCCTGGAACAAATCGGTGATGATATACTCAATAAAATCAAATCCGATAAATCAAACCCCCTCACTCCTGTAGTGCGCAGTTTTGACTTCCGGAATGTGGAAGCAAACCTGATTATGAATGAGGTGGGCAGCACCGTAGGCATACGTTATACTTTTGTCCTTACCGGTTCTGTGGGGACTGATATTATCGAATCAAGATGGCTGCAATAAATTCCAATCCCGGTCAATATACGCCTGTCCAGCAACAGAACTATGCCGTTCTGAAATGGGTTCCGAAGGTGCGCCGTATTCTTACAAGCCAGGCGCGTAAACTTAGCGACGGTAAGAATGTACCCAAAGTCATTCGCGGTACCCGTACTGAAAAGAAACTGGCTCAAAGCATCACTTCAAAGACCAAACGGAATTACGGTGAAATTGACACCATCACCTATTCTTTTGAACGACATGGTGTTTTCGTTCATAAAGGGGTAGGGCGAGGGTATGAAGCCCAGGGAGGCTTAGTTATTCGTACCGCCAAAGGTCCGCAAATAAAATCCCGCAAGCCTGTTGAATGGTTCAACCCCGTTCTGGATGCCTACCTTCCAGAGCTGGCAGATGAAATTGCAAAAGTGAATGCAGACGCTGTAATAAATGCCGCAGGTGTAAAAATTCGGTAAAGGAATTCGTGCGGGCAGTAAGCCGTATTTTTTATTCTATTATTTTCAAAAATGTATGTCGCTTCTATCTCTGACACTTTTTTTTATGTAAATCATGTTTTAAAATATGAGTATCAGAAGGAAGATTTTGTATTTTAGCCTCAGAATTTTCTGTTTTTAAATGTTTTTAAACGTTTAAAACGGATAAAAAATCCTGATTTTTAATTATAAACCTATATTTGTTGCAAAATTTTTAATTTAAAAAGTTCAGTGATTGTTAAAAATTTGGGGAAAAAGTTTGTTACAAGTCAATCTAGTCTTAGAAACCCTCGAGTTCAGAAGTTGAAAATGAAAAAAAATAGAATTACCTCTAATCGAAACCAGGATTTTCAACAAGCTAAACTAGGGAAGAAAGATGAGTTCTATACATCCCTTAAGGATATAGAACTTGAGATGATTCATTACACGAATCATTTTAAGGGAAAGGTTATTTATTGCAACTGTGATGATCCACGGGAGAGTAATTTCTTTCGATATTTCTACAACAACTTTGAGAAGCTTGGTTTAAAGAAGTTAATAACAGCATGCTATCGAAGCCTAAGCGCAGATGCGTTTGAAAGCAATATATCTGAGCAAGCAGTATACCTGGAGTATAGTGGTAAGCAAAATGGTAGTGAAAGTTCAAAAGATGAACAGTTACATATCAGGCAATTTAAAGGTGACGGTGACTTCCGTAGCGCTGAAAGTATCGAATTACTAAAACAAGCAGATGTTGTGGTGACAAATCCACCATTCTCTCTTTTTAAGGAGTATTGTGCTCAATTAATGGAGTACGAAAAGAAGTTTATAATAATAGGAAATATGAATGCTGTCACCTACAAAAGTATTTTTCCGCTAATCCAAAATAACGAGATGTGGTATGGGCCGAGTATCAGAAGTGGAGACAGAGAGTTTCGTGTACCATCAAACTACCCGCTTACAGCATCTGGAACGAGAAAAGATGAGTATGGTAATAAATATGTTCGAGTTAAAGGAGTGCGTTGGTTTACTAACCTCGATTTTCCGAGCAGACACATAGACCTTCCTCTTGAAAAAAGCTATTCTCCTAGTTCTAACCCAAAATATGCAAACTGTGATGCAATAGAAGTTAGTAGAACTAAAGATATACCGTATGATTATGACGACCCAATGGGAGTACCTATTACGTTCTTAGACAAATACAACCCTGATCAATTTGAGATTCTTGGCTCTAGTAGAACTTTAAGCCGGCCAATGTCTGAAATAGCTAATAAAAGTACCTACTCACAAGGAGGTCCACGCTTTTATTTGTCCAAAAATGATGGTACTTATCGGCGGATGTATGAGCGTATAGTTATTAAAAAGAAACAATGATTAAAAAACTAAAAACAATTAGGTTTAATGTCATTCCGCTATCTTGGTAATAAGACAAAGCTTTCAGAATGGATCATTGGAGAGATAAGAAGGATTATTCCTATTGGCTCATCAATTGCGGATCCAATGTGTGGTACTGCTTCTATCTCATTAGCCTTGGCGCAAGCTGGTTACTCGGTTACAGCTGCTGATGCTCTCGCTTTTCCAGTTGTCCATGCTCGCTCTCGCTTATTAGCTAAGCAGGCTCCACCTTTCAAAGCTTTTGGCGGATATGATAAAGCACTGGATTGGCTGCGGTCAATCCCACCTACAGAAGGATACTTCTTTAGAGAATTTGGTGATGCTGGCACCCCTGCTAATGGCCGTCAACCTCGATTATATTTCTCCGCTTCTAATGCAGCACGTATTGATGGTATTAGAGTAAGTATACGGGATCTTGCAAGTTCTGGTACTATTAGTGGCCTTGAACACAGCATTTTGTTACACAATCTAATTTTAGCAACCAACAAAGTTGCAAACATAAGTGGTACTTATGGCTACTTTTTAAAAGAACTCTCAAAAAATGCTCAACATCCAATAACTTTCGAATCACTCCAGTTTGAGCAAACCCCTGGCAGCCATTCTGTATTACAGGGTCCTATTGAAAAACATGCTTCAAGCCTATGTGTCGATGCTGTATACCTCGATCCTCCTTATACGAAACGACAATATGCTGGAAATTACCACATACTTGAAACTATAGCTCAAGAGGATGAACCAGTTGCTGTAGGCGATGGTGGTCTCCGCCCATGGAAAGAGCAAGCATCAGACTTTTGTTATCGTCGCTTTGCTGGTAAGGCTTTTCGTAAAACTCTGGAACAACTCAGTGTTCCTCATGTATTTATATCTTACAGTCAAGATGGTCAAATTCATGAAGATGAACTTCTTGATATTTTAAATGATTTTGGAAAAGTTACACTTCATGAGCAATCATACAATCGATACCGTAGTAATAACAAAGTTAAAGAAGGCACTTTATTGGAACGCCTCTATCATATTAAATGTTATTAACCATGGCGAAAAAACTAAAAATCAAACGTATATGGTGGCGCAATGTTCAGCCAGGAGAGTTTTATAACATAGAACGTCACCATAGAATAGAGGGTGGTGGTGGATCCTTATATATCGAAATTCCTAATTCTATGGTTTCTGAAACTCTTAAATTTCTGAATATTACGAAAGCAGAATTTGATTCTGGGACCTCTTTTGAGATACAAGCTTTCGTAATTGGAGAACCCCAAAAAATTGGGCCAATTATGTTTCGAAGTAAAGCAGGTGGCCGTATGCGTATAGCAAATCAGAATAGGCAACAGCCTAGCTCACAACGTCATCCAGCATGGAGAGCTGAGCGTAATTTCCCTAAGGCTCCTGATGATGTGGCTAATAAAGAAGAAGCTCTCTTATATTTTCCTGAGGGTGGGTTACGTATATACATCGCAGAGACGTTTGATGAAAAATACTATGCAGGTTTTACAAAAGGGCATCGCCCTTCGAACATGAGTGTTAATGATCCAATGTTTGAAATGTATAGCAATAAAGTTGGAGGGGTAATCAATGCACAAAATGACTGAATATGACAGATAAACTTAGCAATATTCTCAGCTCATGGGAAAAAGGGCGGAACGTACTTTTGTACGGCCCCCCAGCAACAGGCAAAACAAGGCTTATTAGCGAGCTATTTCAAGTTTTGGGAACACCGCCCGAGAGTACGAAAGGTATTATTCTTGATCCTGATGATGCAGTCACTCCGTTTAGCAGGCCACAGCAAGATCTCCCTATTCCTCAGCCCGTGAAAGTTGTATGGACTACATTTCATCAATCCTATGGTTATGAAGATTTTGTACTAGGTTTAATACCTGAAATGACAGAATCTGGTACGAAGCTTAAACCATTAGCTGGAGTTTTCCTTGATGCTGCATTAGAATTGTCCGACCCTACATCAGAATATAATTCAGTTGTAATCTTCATTGATGAAATTAACCGAGGAAATGCGGCTCGGATATTTGGGGAGTTTATGACATTTCTCGATTTCGACTACCGTGAAGATGGTCGTGTTTCCCTTCCACTACCCCTTAGGCAGGTCAAATACATAGGTGGTCAAAGTGAAACAATTTACCGAGTCGAAGGTCAGGAAGTTCAGATCCCTAGTGGATTTAAATTTCCCAAGCATATTTATATTGTCGCAACAATGAATAGTGTCGACCGAGCAGCTGTACCAATTGACAGTGCTCTTGCCCGTCGGTTCGATCGAATTGAAATGCGACCTAATCTATCTGTTCTGGCAGACCAATGGGGATTAAAGGAGAGTTCAATACCTATACCTGATGATGATAACTGGGAAGACTTAAACCCTTTTGAAACTGCATACCTGCTTCTTGACCATTTGAATATAGCCATTGCTGCTGATCTTGGCCCTGAATTTGAGCTTGGTCATGGCCTACTTACTCAGTTGGCAACTAGTCAAACATCTGAAAACGATATATGGCAGGACTTAGCAAAGGCATGGGATGAAGTTATTTACCCTCAATTAGAGGATAGATATTCAGGTAGACCAGAACAATTAATTGAGTTACTTCGTGTTGATAATCCTCCATTAACTGGTAGTTATGCATGGACACTTCGTACTGCACTAAATAGCAGCATACCAGCTAGAACACTCACTCCAGTTCGCCTTAGTGAACTTAACACTGAGGAAATAAAGAGGTCATTTAGATGGCTGATTCGTTCATGACACTCAAGCGTATTCGACTCCAAGAGTTTGGAGAACCTGTTATTCTTCGAGCTGAGGATATAAATATACGTACTCTAATCGAAGCAAGTAATCGCTGGAGAAAGATTCTAGGCCTTTCTGTTGAACCTTTTAAGGTAGAAAACATCGGGAGTGGACAAATTAAATTGCGAGCAGAATCTATAACTGGTGTTGTGCGAGTTGGAAATACCGATTTTGAGATAGCTCCAAAGTTTTTAGATGCTAGCGAAGGTAATTGGCAAAGCGTACTTTGGCGAATACTTATGGTGGTTGAAGGTGGACATATTGATGACAGTTTAACATCAGCTCACCATGGTACAGCTTTAGCCCTCCCTGACCTCCTTGCAGAAATGTTCTTAGCATCGTATTCCCAAGGTGCAGCACGTGGTCTACCTCGCAGTTATTTAACTGAGCATAACAAAGGTAATACACTGAGGGGTGCATTCGATATATCTCGTATCAATGAGTGGGTACCACGCCCTTGGGTTGTGCCATACATTGCTGACTACCTTACAGATGATACAAGTTTAACAAGATTACTTCGTTGGTCAGCTAATTGTCTTTCAGCAACAGTAAGTTTGCCAAGTCGATCTAGGGCATTGCGAGAGATTGTAGCAAACCTTACTCATGTAGGCAGGCGACCGCCTCATCTTATAGAAGCACGAAGAACTCAACTTAGTCCCCAGCACCAAGGGCTTGAAGCTGCAAGATTGGTTGGGTTATTACTGCTGGAAGGAGCGGGAGTAAACCATGCTAGTGGTGAGCAAGCTCTTTCAGGTTTCTTATGGAATTCAGATACCATATATGAAAACTACATCTTCTGGCTATGTCAACGAGCAGCGAATCAGCGGGGAATAAAGGCCACTAAGAATGAAGTGAAGTTTGGGCAGATACTAAGAGGAGAAGGTAGCAACCTAAAAACAACTCCAGATGTAGTATTTCGTAATGCAACTGGCAACCCTATCGCAGTGGCTGATGCTAAATATAAGCGCCTGGGATCACGCCCAAAAGCATCAGATACATATCAAGTATTCACCGCAGGCCATATTCTTGGCTGTCAAAAGGTTTCGCTGACTTACCCTTCATCAAACAATCGAGTGCATACAGTTTGGTCTATCCCTTCTGCTTTAGGCGGAAAAGATATTGAGTTAACAGCCCTACCAATTAATTTGATGAGTCTGTCAATGCCTGATGGGCAGAAAGCATTGATAGATACTATCAGTTCTTGGTTAAGTAGTGAATGTATAGTTATTGATACGATACTTAATCAATAACATTATATAAAGTATCAGGCTGTTTTAATTTTTGGTGGTAACTTGATAGGTTTGAAGCACGCAATTCCTTACGAAATCATAAACTGAACGTTACTTTGAGTTGAGATAGTTTTTTTGCGTCCGGGCGGAATATTCGATGTATCTTTTATTCCGCTTTACGGCTTCATAAAGGATGCGGCTTCTATCGCTGACGTAAATACAGATTTTCCGCTTTTCTGCTGTCCTTTCATAGCCTTTTCTGCCGGCTTATTTTCAGTGGAAAATTAAGTTTATGGCATCTACGTACAACCGGCGCATAAATCTGTACATTAACGGCAAAGAGGTTAAAAACGACATAAAGTCCATCCGAAGGGAAATGAGCAGGCTTACAAACGAGCAAGCCCGCATGACCATCGGAAGTCGTGAATACAATGCTCATGCTGCCAAAATCCGTTCCCTCCGTGGAGTCATCCGTCAACATAATGCCGACCTGAATCAAACACGCAGAAGCTGGTTCAGCCTTCAGAATGCTGTTGACGGGTTCAATAAATACTTTGGAATTGTAACAGCCGCTCTCGCTTCGTTTGCTGCTGCCGCTCTTACCATCAAATCCGCCGTTGACGCTTACGCCCAGTTTGATGATAAGATGGCCGACGTTATGAAGACTACCGGGCTTACCAAAGACCAGGTAAAGGAACTTAACGACGAACTCGAAAAGATAGACACCCGCACTAGTATGGTCGAGCGCATGGGCATTGCAAGAATCGGAGGTAAGCTGGGTATTACAGACATGGAAGAAATTATCGGTTTCGTTCGTGCTTCCGACCAGATTGCCGTTGCACTTGGAGAGGACCTGGGAGGTGCCGAAGGTTCAATACAGGCACTGGGAAAACTTACCGATATTTTTGACCTCAAAACATTATACGGACAGGAACAGGCACTTCTGAAAGTTGGTTCTGCAATCAATGAACTGGGGATGGCTACAACTGCCAACGAAGGTTATCTGGTCACCTTCGCACGACGTACAGCCGGTATTGCCCCGCAGGCTGGTGTTTCTGTTCAGAATATTCTTGGTCTGGCCGCTACACTGGACGCCCTTGGACAGGGCGCTGAAATGTCATCTACTGCCTATAGTAAACTGATGACCACCATGACCAAAAAAACAAAAGAATTCGCAGCAATTGCAGGGATGGAACTAAATGAATTCTCCCAACTCCTGAGAACAGATGCAAATGAAGCTATGCTTCTTGTTTTTGAAGGATTAAATAATAATCAGGGTGGATTCGAACAGCTTATCGCTTCGCTTGGTGACCTCGGTATAGAGGGTCAGCGCATGACCGCCGTATTTGGTGCTATGGCAAATAATACTGAAATGCTGCGCCAACAACAGGAATTAAGTAATAAAGCTTTCTCCGACGGAACCAGCCTTACTAATGAATTCAATATTAAAAATACCTCCGTTCAGGCCGGACTTGAAAAAGCTAAAGAAAAATTTGCCCAGGTACAGCGTGAACTGGGTCAACGCCTTTCCCCGGCATATGCAAAGGTTATCAAAAAAGGCAGCCTGTTGCTTAAAACTATGGGCACCCTTACTGAATTCCTGTTTAAACACGGTACCACCATCGTAACACTGGTTACAGCTATTACAGCTTACACCATCGCCACCAAACTTGCTGTTATGTGGCAATCCCGTCACAATGCTGCCACCCTTGCTTCTATTGTTACTCAAAAACTGCAGGCTCTTACTTTTCACACACAGTTTGCAGCCATTTCACTTTTTAATACCGCTGTAGCTCTGTTAAGAGGTAATCTAAAACTGGCTGCTATCCAATTTCGTGCATTCTCTGCCGCATTGGCTGCAAACCCAATCGGTCTGGTCGTTACACTACTTTCCACTGCCGGGGTTGCCCTTTACAGTTTTTTCAAAAAAGCTAAAGATGCTGCCAAAGGTCAACAGAAACTGAACGAAGCTATGCAGGCCGGAGCAGATTTGCAGGGAAGAAAACAATACGAGCAATTTCTTAAAGACATGAACCTCTACACTGACAAGGTTATCACAATGGCCGACGGGTCTACACGTGTTGTTAAATCCTTTAATCAGTATGCTGATGTTGTAGGCAAATTTGAGGAATCACTTAAAACCCTGCGCCTGGGAGAACTTGAAAATTTTAAACTCTTTTTCGAGGAGGAAATCATTAACATGAAACGAAACCTCGAAACCCTGGACCCCGGAAGCCTGCAGTTTGAAATGGAAACTGCCAGAATTCAGGAATTCACCCAAAACCTTGCACTGATTAATACGGAACTTGAAGATATAGCCAGAAAACGTAAAGAACTTGGTTCTGGTGCGAACGTACCTGTGGATTTTGATACTTTAAGAAAAGGGCTTGAATCTGCTTTCAGCAAGGAACAGAACCTGCTTAAACAGCAGCTTTTGGAAAAGAAACTGACGCAGGAAGGTTTTAACCGCGAAATGTATGAACTGGAACTGGCTCACCTTGTGGCCATGCGCCAGCTTTATATTAATCACGGTAAAGATATCATTGACATTGACGGAAATATTCTGGACCATAAACTTGCATGGCAGAAAGAACTTGATGGCCTGCTTGAACTTTCAACGGAACTTACCGAAAAACTCGCCGAAAACGAACGTAAGCTTTTTGAAGATATCGACGGGGAAATGGAGAAACACGTTGAAAATTACAAGAAGCAACTCGACAAGGAAACCGATGCCACCATCGAGGCTGAATTGAAAAAAGCGGATGCACGCAGGAAAGCGCAGAAAATGCAAATTGACTACGCTGTAGAGGCTGGCGCTGCCGCTGTTGAAAATGCAAAGACTGTGGAAGAAGCTACCTCCGCTATCCTTAACTCCATTCGAAAGGAGCTTAAGGCTTACCTCGCTGAATTTATAGCCACCGCTGCGCTTAAGGCTTTGAAGAACGTTCCATTTCCTCTGAATATTGCTGCTGCAGCCGCAGCCGGAGGGGCTGCTACTTTCCTGTTTAACTCGCTTGTTCCGGAATTCGCTTCGGGTAAATACGATGTTACAGGCCAGAGCGGGAACCGTTACAATGCAAAATGGGCAGGCCGACCTGCTACCGGAATGTACGGCAGTCAGCCTCACATCGGAATTTTCAATGAGGTGCCGGGTCAGCCGGAAATGGTAATCGACGGTTTAACCACCCGCAAACTTCAGGTTAATTTTCCCCAGATACTCGACGCCATTTATGCCGTGCGTGACGGTCGGATTCCCCAGTTTGCCAACGGGAAGTATCCCGTTCAAACACAGACAACGATTGTCAATAACTCCCCGGCTCCGGCTTATCAAGCTATTGACATCGATAAATTCGATAAAGCCATTGATAAACTTCTAAGCTGGGAGCCCTCATTGGCTATCGAACTTTTCGATCGCAAACTCAAACAATATAATGACATTAAAAAGAATTCAGGACTTTAATATTTTATAATGATTACAGTAAGCGGAATAGAAACTCTGAGTACCCATTTAAGCGGGAACGATATCCTGATAACACTTTCTACCGATAGTTACCCGCTGTATGGAATGGATTATAAACTCCTTCTGAAAATTGTCAGCACTGATGGTCATCTGGATGGTTCTCCGTTCATTCCTGCCATAACCCCAAAGGAAGGTGGTTCTGCAACGTTTAATATTTCAGGATATGTGGATCAGCGCAATGAGCGTAAAATAACATGGCCTGTCAAACAACGTTACGAGGGTAAATTAATGGGCTGGGGGTTCGGTTCCTACACCATATGGCTCTATCCGGGTGAAAGCTGGATTGATACCGTTGACGGAAAATTAAAGGAATCGTTTCAGGAACCATTTCAGCCTGTTTTTATCGTTAAGGGCAGACTTCCGGAAATCAAACTGGCTGAACTCAACGATATGGGTTTGTCATGGTACCAGTATTATTGTGAGGGTGGGAGGTTTCTGTCCTACATGCCAACTGTTCAGTATGTATCACCCTACCAACCCACCAAACTCTGGTGGATTCCTCCCGGGTATCTTACCTCAGTAAATATCTTCCTGAAATATTATATAGGTAATTCATCGGAAACAATAACCTTGTTCTCCGGGGAATTGTACGGCAACTACCTTTGGGAAATCGAATGCCACCCGGGCGAAGCCGGTGCCCCTTTAACTGACCAGGCCGGTAACCTGTTGGAAAAATACGAGGTTTGGATAGAAAACGCCGGAACTCCGGTTACCGAAATCCGTACATTCATTATCGACTGGACCCCGCCCCATAAAGATTATTACTACCTGTTCGCCGATAACAGAATGGGAGGTATTGAAACAATTACCCTTTCGGGTAGAAAGCTATACAAACCATCCGGTGCCCGTGTGCAAAGCAAACGTCCTTTTCCTAAAGGTTCCGGTGTGCAGGTTCCTACACGGATACCGGTATCTGCCAACAGACAACGTAAATGGACAATCAACACCGGTTGGAAAAGTAAAGAGGAACTGGCAGCACTTGATTTCCTGCTCGACTCTGAACACGCATGGCTCGCACTTCCACCGGAATCTGGCAGCGTCAATATATTCGATTATAAATTGTGCCCTGTGATAATATCCAACACGGAATTTATTTTAAACGACGATACAAAAGAAATTGAATCGGTTGATATCGACCTTGAAGAAGCCTACTAAATTTTACTACCATGCTCGAATTTTATCTTAATGACAAACCTTTTTTGCTTGATCGCACAAAGTCTGTCAGAATGACCCACCAGAATCCTGCATGTAACGTCACTGAATTTCCCGGTGATGTTACTTTAGGCATTGAGGTTCCGGTCAATGATGTTAATAACGCACTTCTGGGATATCCCGGCATCTTTGAAAATAACAGAAAGTCCAGTTCCCGTGAATACCCAGACTTTGAAATACGTTACAGCGGCGTCCTGCTCATGGGCGGTACCCTTATTATCACAAATACCTCCACTGAATCTTACTCCGGCTGGCTCCGTTCCGATGTAGGGAACCTGGGAGAAGAACACCGTGAACGGAAAGTTAATGAATCGCCATCCTTCAACGTTGCCAAGTCTTTTGTGAATAAGGCTGATTATAACCCGGAGTCAGACGAATACGGCTGTCCCCGTGTTTACAATACCGAATTCTTTACTGATAAGGGTGAAAAGGTTACCATTACACTTAGTGCCCCTAACCCTAACTATACGGGTGAATGGCTTTCTACCATTACTCTGTGGACTTCCCGGGATAACAACGAAAATATTTACACAGCCAAAGAGGTTGAGGACCTTACATGGGCGTTCCTTAATTCAGCCGGTTATTTCGTTAACTATAAGAATCCGGACGGTACAATTAAAACTCCCGTTTCTGTCAGCGCTGGCGGACCTGAATCCATTGCAAAAGATTTGAAGGTTCACGCCGTAACACCTATGTTGTTTCTTAATTACCTGCTTCGTACAATCTTTTTCGATGCAGGATTTTACCTGGATAAAAACTTCCTCGCTGACCATCCCGACCTCAAAAAACTAATCCTGTATAATAACTTCGATATTACACAGGTCCAGTATGTGAAAAGTACCACTCAGGTTATAATTCCGGGTACCTCTCACGGTGATGTAGAAGCTTACCCAATTACATACGGTTTCGATGTCGAAGACATTCGCCGTGACTATGAGAAAGATTTCTATTATAAAGACCTGGTTCCACAGGTTCACATTAAGGACCTGCTGCTGGGGATTCAAAACTATCTTAATGTGTTTTTCTTTTTCAGACCCGGTCGCAAAATCTGCGATATTATCGACCGTGAAAGCATTCTAACCGATCATGCCATTGACCTTGATAAATGGTTTACCGGCTCCTGGAACATGGGTGATAAACTGGATGTTACCCTGAAATTCACGTTTGACCATGACGAGAAAGACCTGATGTTCACAGAATACTGGCAGAACATCGACGATCTGCGTCAGAAAGAAAAGGCTCCCGTAATGGACTGGAACGAACTCGAATCCATTTCCTCCGCGGAGATGGAGGAAATCCGTTTCATAAAGTCCCAGAACCGTTACGTTCAATGGAAAGTCTGGGTGAAAACAGAACAGGACCCGCATACAGGCAATGACCTTCAAAAAAAATACATTGGATGGAACCACCTTACAGATGGATTCCAGAATGGTTTTTTCAACTACCTCAAAGATGATATTGAAACCATTCCTACAGTGTTCGGCCCAATTTCGGGCGACACCCGTGCCACCGTCAGGCAGAAGGGGAATATGCGCAGTGAAATGTTTTCATACGAGAGCTTTAAACCACGCCTGTTATTTTACCACGACAATAACGAGGCTACTTATAAGACTGAAAACATTTCCCTGGACTGGGAACGGGAGGGCACCGGCCTTATTCAATCCCGCTGGCTAAACTGGGCAAGGTTCTGGTGCAACCGCCAGCCGGTCGAATGCAAAATGCATTTCTCCCTTAATCAGCTGGACTTCATGCTTCGCAATATTTACAAGAAATTCAGAACCCGCGAGGGCGAATTTATAATCGAATCTATGGAAACGGAATTCGGCCTCGATCAAATCGGTATTACTACCATCAAAGGTTACAAAATCAACTATGCTCCTATCGTTTACAAACTCACCGATATCTGGAAAATTAATGACCCCATCTGGATTGACGACACGATCCGTGACGATTTCGACTGGATACTATTGAAATAATATGATTGATAAAACTTTACATACCAAGAAAGAGCTGAAACGCCTTTTCATGAACCTGAAGGATAAAGGCATTACAGACGAAATGATGGGTATTTTAATAGAAGTGCTCTGGCGTGATAAAACCAGTTCACGTACTTCCGGTTTTTTCTGGCCCGGTGGGCCGGATGTGATTCTTGAATGGGATGATATTACAAGAACTGTTACACTTATTCCAAGGCCTTCCGTAAATCCCGATTCCGATTACGACCCGCACTTTCGGTTTTTCAGCTGGATTTCAAAACCTGTTCTCCACCGCAGGTTTGAACCCGAATCGTTAACCCTTCCCGATGAAGAAGGTCTTTTTGTTATTTATTACGACGTGGACCCGGTTACCCGCCTGCAGGCTCTGGCATACACCAAAAATCCTGATGAATTTGCTACGGCAAATATTACAATGGATAAAACCGTCGTCGCATGGATATACTGGGACGCCACCACCGGACAAGCTCTTTACTTTGGTGATTCACGCCACGGCTCAGAATGGCCTCCGCAACTGCATTACTGGGTACACAAAACATTAAACAGTCAGCGTCAAAACGGTATAGCAATAATTGATGCAACATTTGAAGGTGATGGTACCAATAACGCGGATGCCGACTTCGGAATAAGCGCCGGGTCGTTGTGGCATGAAGATATTTTTAATGAAGCAGGACCAGTAAGTACAGCAGATGGATTGCCTGTATGGTATTTTGATGCAAACGGATTGCCACGCTATGTTGAGCAGCCGGGTAAAAAAGTAATAAACACAGGAACCGGAATGTTAGGATACAATCCGCCGGGATTGGGAATTATTGAAGCAACGGATCTGAATCATGTAATTTACCATGTATTGGCTACCAACTGCATAAAGCAGCCTCATATTGTAATTATGGGACAGGCTGAATATACAACCATGCAGGAAGCGGCAGCAGCTATCGATGGGGAAATAATTTCATTGCGGGAAGCATTGCCGCATTCAAATCTTATGCATATTGGAAGTCTGGTCTACCAGACATCGGAAAGTTACACGAATGAAGTTAAAGCGCGGGTAGTTTGGACAGGGACAGATGAAAACACTGTTGTGACGTCGCTGGAGGTTAATGAAGAAACTGGTATGCTGACGCTAAAACAAAACAAGTTGCCGGATATTGCAGTAAAATTACCGGGGGGAAAAGGTATTTCTGAGATACCTTTTGAATTTTGTATTAACGCTGCCGCTTCCGAAATCTTTGTGGTGGATTGCTATGTAACCTCGGAATATATCCTTAACAAAGTGATTCTGGAAAGCGACGGTACAATTAACGGTGTATCCATAAATATTGACGGTACACCCGTTACAGGTCTGAATAATCTGGACATAAATGCTGTTGCTGTTTATACAGCCACCGCAGCTAACCTGGCTCCCACAGGCAGCCGTATTACAATAACTACTTCCGGTGTTTCAACCGGTACTCCAACAGTAATCAGAGGAAAAATTGTGCTATGATACTATCCAATTGCAATTGTGGTGAAATGGTTCCTTGTAATTGTCATCCTTACTTTGACAATTACCAGGCAGAATCTGCAGGACTCCTTTCAGTCGGAAATCTTGTAAGTAATTCATGCACTTTAGATGAATATGTTATCGATTGGTTCAGAAACGGTGAAAAATACATGACCTCCGGTATAGGTAACGATCCGGATATTGATACTTTTCACCCCTTCACAGGAAACGCCGCTATTCCGGTTCTGGACGGAACTTATGTTCCGGTTATCCGGTACGTTATAATTCTAGGGGAAGTAATTTTTGCAGGGCAGAAACAATGCCGGAAATGGTGCCCGGACCTTTCAGGTCTTCCGCAAATTATTGTTTCTGCTTTTGATTGTGACTCCGGCAGTACCGGAACATGGTCGCATGAAATAGCATACAGCACAGAAATGGATTTTGCAATGGCTTCCAGGAAAGTTACCTTCAATCTAAAAGATGGCCTGAAATATTTCGCCTGTAGCTTTAGAGCCGACCAGGTAGCCGACCGCATTGAAATTTTTTACAACCACGAATCAAATCTTTTGGTTGCCTGGGAAGTCGGTTCTGAACTTAACGAATACAGGGCCGACCAAATTCCATATAGGGAAGCCTATTTTGATATTAAATTCTCTATTGTCCTGCCACCATACCAGTCTGGTGATTTTTTAATTATCAAAGTCACCCCCTCGATTGTAAGCTCTAATCCAAATACCACATGGACCGCACAGTTTAAATGTTTGACCGAAGCACAAATCAATTTTGAGGAAATCTGTAACAGCTTTCCTCAATCGCTTCGTGAATCGATTGATGTTAATGGTATTGTCCATGTTGATAATCCTTCCACATGCTCTTACGAAATCAGGGTTCCCTATACGGAACAATTACCGTCTGTTCCATACAATGCAAGGGTTTACTCCGAAATGTCCCCGATAAGCGGTAACGGCGGTGGCTGGGTTTACGGTTCGAACAACTATTTTACCGCACGCACAGTTAACTACAGGACTTTTGCAAGCGCTGCAAACCACCTTCCCTCATACGAGTCCACAACCTGTGTTAATTGCGATAAAATCATTCTGACCAGAAACGATAATATTTTTGTATTTACGTTCACTGCCCAGGCAGATTATGACCTTTACAAGTCAAGAATTGATTCTGTTGACCCTGCTTTTTATTCCGGATTTGTTATCGACGATACCGATATAAATTTTTACAGGTATTTCAGGTTATACTACAGGAAAGCTAATTCCTGCGGGGATGCAGGAATTAATACATACCTATACTGGCACATTACATCCGATATGGTCTGGGACGACGTTGCAAAAAACCTTACCCTTACCGTTCAAAACCCGGCCATTAATCTTGTTTGTTCCGACCCGTGTATGTATGCCTGTACTACATTGAATAACATTCACTATTCTGTAAACAATTTTCTGAACAATGACGACATTTTGGGGGATACCTGGGTGAGGGATGAAAGACCATTTATAACGCAGGCGTATTATTTATATACCCCTTCGGGTAGTTTGTACGGCACTCCTTCGTATGCCGTTTACGTTTCCAACTATGCCGCCGCACCATGCCTGACACCTGGCGGTTGTTACCCCCGTGGGGTAACCTACTATTGGTATGTGGGTACGTTCCGATGGGAGGTAACAGATGCTAACGACCCACTGAATAACTGGAAATTATATAGTACGCTAAATCCTGCAACCAACTGCCAGGACAATAATTACCTTGAATTGCTAAAAGAAGTTTCAAACGGAATACAAATCTATCCAATATGAGTAATTGCCCGGACCGTAATAATGACGCTGTTATTATCGCTGAAATTCAACGTCGCAAAAAACTTAGTCAATCTGCCAAAAAGAAAGAAGTTATTGAATGGGAAGGAAATTTTCAGGACTTACAGCTGTATGCCGATACTTCCAGGATTCTTTCAGCAACTGTTGAAAAAACCGGTTCGTTCAGCTTCAAGGCTGAACTCACTTTCGGGTAATCACTGTCCTTTGATGATGCCTGCCCCTGCTTTATTTTTGATTAAAAAGTAAGTAATGGCCACATACCTGATAAAAAGTGAAAAACCGATTACCCGGCAGGAAGGCGACACACCGGCACCTATTGTCTTTGTTGTTCCCGACTCACTAAATATGTCGGGCTATCAGGTAAAATTTGAAGTGCGTAATGCTTCCCTGCGCCGGGTAATGATGAAATCAACCCAGGACGGTTCAATAACCGTCGATGGTCAGGTAATAAGCATTCCCCTTCTGGAATCCGATACAAAAGGCAAGCCCGGTAACCATAGATGGGAAATGCAGTTTTATAACAACAATCCGGAAATTATCACTACCGGCAGAGGTCCGTTTGTAATCATCAACGAACATATAAGCTGATATGGGCAATCCCATCATAATTGACCTTGTGATTGTAGAACCTGTTTACCTTGAGATCGGAGAGCAGCCTGTTGCCTGGATTGGTACGGCACAGGCCGGTCCAACCGGTCCGCAGGGGCCTCCCGGCGATTCAAATATACCGGATGCCACTCAGACTACCCGTGGCCTGATAAAAATTGCTTCTGATACTGCGGTCGAAACAGGTGTTAATACCACCGATGCAATTGTTCCATCTACTCTAAAAAATGAACTGCTGAAAAAAGCGCCAAACGAAGCACCAAGTCTGACACTAATTTTTAATAACCATTTAATATGAGTCTGATTACAAATCTTCAGGACCTGGCTACCCGGATAGCCTCCGAATGTAAGTCCATCCGGACACTGACCAACGGCAATGCCGCTGACCTCGCTGCTTTAAATACAGTAGCCAAATCCAACCTCGTTGCCGCCATTAATGAAGTGCTCGCTGAACTTAATAATGTAGAGGGAGAAACCAACCTTGCACTGGGTACCAACGACCAAACCTCGCTTGTTATCACTTCCAGTAATGGTACAGATGTTACCATTTCTGCCGCTACTATTGCGCTGGCCGGTTTAATGGCTGCTACCGATAAGTCAAAACTTGACGGGATTGCTGCACAGGCTACCAAAAACCAGACCGATGCACACCTTCTGGACAGGGCAAATCACACCGGAACGCAAACAACAGGTACAATCTCCGATTTTACTTCTGCCGTAAATACCCTTATTGACAATGTTATTGGTGCTGCACCCGAAGCACTGGATACTTTGCAGGAACTCGCTGCCGCTTTAGGGGACGACCCGAATTTTGCCGCTACTGTAAATACTGCTTTAAGCAACAGGCTGCGCTTTGATGCCGCTCAGACACTTTCCGGTATTCAACAAACACAGGCACAGGATAACCTGCAGGTGTATAGCCGCACTCAAATCGGTGACCCGACAACCAATTTTGTTACATCGTTTGAAGCCGGATTGGTTTAATGAGCCTGGTTGACCAAGTACAAAGTCTTGCTTCCCGTATTGCTACTGAATTCAATACGGTTCGCACGGAGATTTCTCAATCCGGTGGAGGGGGAGGGGCTGCAAAACAATTGCAGAATATTACAATCCTGGAAAATGCATGGGTTCAGGAGAACGGGTTATGGGTAAACAAAATAAACCATCAGGACATAACCTTGAATAATATTCCTCAGGTAATCCCGGTTAATGCCAGTTATGATGTTTATAAAACAGCTGAATTCCTCCCTTTGTCCGAAATTATTGAACAGTCTGCTTCTACATTATCTGATGGATTAGTTGCAGCATGGAAACTTGAAGAAACTTCAGGAGTTTCCGTTTTGGACAGTGTAGGCTCAAGTCATGGTGTAAATACAAACGCTGTCATCAATCAAACCGGCAAGCTGGGAAAAGCTTACCAGTTTAGTGCAGCAAATTCTTCTGTAATTGAAATTGAAGCTACTGATACCATTCGTCCATCCACCTGGGATATTAATCAGTGGGCTTTTAATGCCTGGATTTACCCCACTTCTACCTCTTCATCCAAAGCCGTAGTATGTGGTCCTGGTGGTTCGGGGTATTCCAATTCGTGGAGAATTTATACCTCTGATAGCTACATCAGGTTTGAATATGGAGATGGGTCTAACAACAGAATCAATTTATCCACAAATCCTGTAAATAAGTGGAGCATGGTAACGATGATGTTCTCAGGAAATCACATATCAGCCTATGTGGATGGAGTTTTAGTTGATTCTGTTGCGGGAACAATCATTGACGCTACATATGCTTATAATTACCCACTTAAGTTAGGATACTCAAATGGTATGGAATATTTCGATGGTATGATTGATGAAGTTTACTGGTATAACCGTCCACTAACATTAACTGAAGTACAAGCTTTGTATGCATCGGGGGTTGGTATTGCTTACCCGGATTGGGAAGAAGGTACTGGCGGAACTGTTGCTGCAAAGGTTTATTCTGTTAATAAACCTACCGCCGATATTATTGTAAACCTCAATTTGTTTCCAAAAGTATAACAAGTTTTTTATTTTTACACTCTCTTTACCCCGTTCCGGGGTAGGTTTGGTTTGGTTTAGTTTAGCAAAGAAAAGGGGCGACAGAGGTTGTCCCTTTTTTATTTGCTTTTTTTATTGCCGCTTGATCTCTTACCCAAAGACAAACTTTTCCATACCAGTTCTGTCCTTTCCTGAATTTTCCCTGGTAACTACTTTCGAACAAAAATCAACCATGAGTGAAGATAAAACCTTTACGCCCATCGTCGGTATTATCACCAGTCTGATATCGTGGGAGGTGTGGCAAAACATTTTTCTCTCTTTTCTGCTCGCCTTTGTCGGCGGTGTAGCCGCTTTTATTGCCCGTAAAATCTGCTCCTATTTCTGGAATAAATATTTCATTAAAGCACCTGTATCAAATGAAACCAAAGATTGAAGTCTGTATCCATTGCAGCGCTACACGTGAGAACCAAAGGTTTTCTTTTCAGCAATG
The DNA here is from genome assembly GCA_024636975.1 of Mariniphaga sp. Taxonomy (GTDB): domain Bacteria; phylum Bacteroidota; class Bacteroidia; order Bacteroidales; family Prolixibacteraceae; genus Mariniphaga. The sequence continues at coordinate 8,129 of JAGXGA010000041.1, read as the reverse complement.
CAAAGATTATCATATGAACCACCCCTCGCGCAGGTATTCCGATATCGGTTACAACATCTACATAGAACGGGATGGTTCGGTCCACCTGGGAAGACCCTTCGGGGCCACGCTTGCCCATGCCCGGGGCCATAATAAAGGTTTTCTGGCAATCTGCTATGAGGGTGGAATTGATGCACATGGAATGCCCAAAGATACCCGGACTGATGCCCAGAAGCAGGCTTTGATTGCATGTCGCCTCTTTATTGAACGTATTTATGATGTTACCCGCTGGACCGGGCATCGTAACCTGTCGCCCGACAAAAACAATGATGGTGTAATTACCCCCAACGAATGGCTTAAGCAATGCCCTTGTTTCAACGTTCAATCTGAATTCCAATGACAAAAAGAATGAAACAAACAAGAAACAAGATTACTTGGTTCGGGGCAATCGTGTTTGCCCTTACCGTGTTTTTTGCAATCTATAAGGAAATGGAACAGGTTGCTACCTACGCCCTTGGAGGCATTACCTTCATAATAGGGGGGTACCAGGCTTCCGAAGGTTTTACCAAGGCAAAATACATCGATAAATACAAAAAACCGGAAGATGAAGAAAACTGATATTATCATTGCCGGCATATTTATATGCCTGTTGTACTCTTACTTTTGTTCAACAAACCAGTTATCAGAAGCCCGAAATATTTCCAACATACAGGCCCTTGAAATTTCTATGCTCAGGGACTCAGTTAAAACTGTTGTCGATAAACACGGGCAGATGACCTTCCAGGTAGCTTCGGCTGATATCGAGAAAAAACAACTCAAAGATGCCCTGGAACTTGCAGGATATGACATTAAAAAACTCAGGGAAAGGGAGGTGGAGTACCGAAGAATTAACGCTCTTTTAAAGGCACGCCTTGAAGCCACCGGAAGTATCATTTCAACTGTCAGGGATACCTTTACTGTTGTTAAAACCGATACTATCCTGTTCCAGACGGTGGATAGCTCAACGAACGGGTTTCTTTCAATCTTTGATGCAACTATCCAGAACCAGAAGCTTGATTTCAGCTACAGGTACAACGTGAATCTTGATTTTTTTCAAACGACTAAAAAAAACAAAACTACGGTGTCTGTTATGCTTAACGACCCCAATGCTAAAATTACTTCTGCCAATTCAATTACTGTCACCCATAAGAAAAAATTTTATCAGAAACCCTGGGTATGGGCTGTTGCCGGCTTTGCCTCAGGACTATTTATTGCCAAATAACCATGAATGTATTTTACTGCCTTAAACTAAAAGACGGATCCACCTGTCAGGGTGTGCTTATCCCGAATGATCTTATCAAAGAAAAGGTTTGGCGTACAAAAGACGGATACGTCTTTGAAGATGCTGTTCAAACAGCCACAGAACTGGAAAAGCAAGAAAATATGAAGTGATTTCAAAAAGAAAAAGTGGCTTTAAAAAACCACTTTCCCTTTTTTCATTTTCTCTTTCCTTACTGATTCTCAATTTCCAATTGTTCTATCAGATAAGTAATAAATTCATCCTGCCCCTTGACTTTTGCCTCAAGAAACTTTATTTTTTGTTCAAAGAATACCATCTGCTTTTTTAATACATCTATTAATAAACGTTCCCCGCTTAGCTGTTCGGTTTTTATTTCAGATGCATCCTTCACCAGTTCAATCTCCTGCGCTTGCACAGTTTCCTTTGCCTGTAAAACTTCCTGCGCCATTTCTACCTCCGGTACCAGTTCTTTCTTTGCGCTTTTTCCATTTTTTGGAACCTTGAATTTGGCCTCAGTCACAATAGGCTTCTTTTGCTCCTGGAGCTTCTTCTGGCTTTTCTTCGCATGAAAATAATTCTCTGCGACATAAATCTTATCTTTCTTTATGTCATTCTCTGCCTTGAATTCCAAGTAAGTTTTTCCTTCCTTAATATAGGCATCCAGTAAATCTTTATCAGCCTGCCTTAACTTTGCAGTTCTCATGTTGTTAACAAGACTCAGCAAATGTTCCGCCGTTTTCATTGATAAAGGTTCTTTTCCCACATAAAAGAATTTCTTCGCCCGTGCGTTACCTGAAGCCTCGATCTCACTAAAATTATTTAACGCATACGACAAGTTTCTGTCACGGACTCCTAATTGTTTTGCAGTTTCTGCAATGTTAATAGGTTCCAGGTTTTCAATCTTTTTCAGCAGTTTAAACAGTACCGTTGTCTGCTCTAAGTTGTTCTCTTGTGCAAATTTTTTAGCCATTTCCATTGATGAATAGTTTTTATAACGTTGTTTTAAATCATTTAAATTTTCAAGTCTGGGGATGTTTCGGTATCCTATCTTTTTTAATGCTGTTACTAATGTTTCAGCAAATTCTGATAAGCCATTTTCGCGTTGCATATTCACTTCCATTTAGTTGTTCGTTTTTTGGTCAAAAGCCTTGGGGATTAAGCCCCCAAGGCTTTTATTATTATATCTCAGGGAAATTATTCACAATATTGGGTGCGACTACCGCTTTTCGTTTTCGCATGTAACGTTCTGTTGTTGCAATAGTTGTGTGACCATCCTGATGTTGTATTTCCTGTCGCGGTATGCCGGCATCATCGGCCCGGATATTGCCCGTATGCTTCCAACTATACATTTTATAAGTTTCCGGCATCTTTAGCTTTCTACGGTACTTTACAAAACGCTCACTCAAATTATTGATTGAAACACATTCAGGTCCAGGTACCCCTTTCTTTCCTATCACATAAAATGTTCTGGGGTAAGTGTGCAAATGGAAGGTTTCCCTCATTAATTTCATAAATTGCTTTGGTATATTGACAAAACGACCTGTTGTCTTTGCATTCTCTTCCCTGACCTTTATCATTCCACGACCAAAATCTATGTCACCGATCTTTAAGAATCTTATCTCTTTGCGCGGACGCATGAAACAGTAATATTCAAAACAAATTGCAAGCCAAAGCTGCGGGTCCTCCTTTAATATCGTCTTTTTGAATACAGGGATATCTTCCTCATAAATAGGTTCTGCCGCAGAATCATTGATTCTTTTTGTTCCTGGTAACTCTATACATGGGTTTGGGAATTGTTTCCTCTCCTTACGGACATAATCAAATACAGCCGACAATAAAATCCGGTAATTATCTACAGATACCTTAGATAATTCACGTTCCTCGATTATGAATGTAAAAAACTTTACCATGACCTCATGGGTTACTGCGGATACATCTGACGCATTCAAATTGCGGCCTTCAAGCCATGCGTCAAATAAACGCATTTTTGAACGATAAGTCGATATTGTGGTATCCGCAACCTCATTTTCTATACTGTCAAGATATTTTGATGCATAAAAACGGAAGGTTCCGTTTCTGGATTTCATCGTTCTGTAATTTTTAATGTAGGTCTGGTATTCGAGATTGTCACCGTAAATGACATTCGTATTGACAAAAGGACTCCAACCGGCTTTTAATTTTTCTGTCCAATGCTCTTTGACTTGCTCGGCTGCAGTCCTGCGGCTTTTTAATGTGGTAAATGAGTTTATACCTTTAAAAATTTTAAATCGCTCCATTTCCTGAGTTTTTGGATTCCGGGCGAAATAAGCAACAAACCATTTTTTTGAGAGATCGCCTCCGGAGTCGTAAATTTCTGGCAATCGAAGAATACTTTCACTTTTTTTTCTCATACTCTGATATTTTAATAATTAGTTTTTCAAGCTAATTACCAATACCAGCGCGTTACTCCTTAAAAATAAAAAGGGAGAGCAGAAAGCGCTCTCCCAATTTTACTACCTTTCTAACAACCCAGTGGACTTTCCCGGCGGTCTTTTTATTTACTGTCCATTACTGTCCACTTTTTGTTCTTTTACTGTCCACGTTTCTTTTAACGTGGTGGTTGTTAGTCTCTTACGAGAACTGGTGGGGAGAGGAGGATTCGAACCTCCGAAGGCGATGCCAACAGATTTACAGTCTGCCCCGTTTGACCGCTTCGGTATCTCCCCGGTTTGTATTTTTGTGGAATGTCCGTTCCAATCGAAATCGGAATGTGATGACATCCTCTTTTGAGCCGGATGTCAGATTCGAACTGACGACCCCGAGATTACAAATCACGTGCTCTGGCCAACTGAGCTAATCCGGCCTGTTTTTTCAGTATTTTAAGAACGTTTGCTTTCTGAAAACAGCGGCGCAAAGTAAAGAATTAATTTTATAATCTGCAAAACTTTTTTTAAACTTTTCTGCGCCTTTCTTTATTAAAAAAAAAAGCGGGTAAGCTACCTGTGTCGCACCGCTACAACCGCCTACCCTTGCTGCCTTCCGACCCTGGGGGAATTCAGCAGGAGCTGGTCGCACAGGACTTACCCGGCTGCAAAAGTAGAAAAAAATAGCTCCCCACCAAAATTCAGATCAAATAAACATATATTTGTACCACAATTACCTATAAATGAAATAAAATTATGGAAGAAAAATCTGTATCTGTCTGGAAATCATCGTTAAGCTATGGCTTGTTCTTGGGTATTGCCCTTGTCATTATTTCTGTTTTGTATTATGCAACGGGGAATACGTTTAACAAATCAGCTCAATGGGTAACCTACGCTGTTATGATTGCAGGTGTAATAATTGCCCAATTACAGTTCAGGAAATTGCTTGATGGAGTTATGTCTTATGGCCAGGCTCTTGGGGTTGGTGTTCTCACAATGTTATTTGCATCTGTAATAACGGGTTTCTTTACCTATCTTCTTTATGCGGTAATCGACCCATCCCTGCAGGATCAACTTAGAATTGCAATGGAAGAACAAATTGTCCGTCAGGGAAACGTTTCCGAAGAACAGTTGGATATGGCAGTGGAGTTGGCGTCTAAATTTAAGAATCCCGCGGTTATGTTTTTTATGAATATATTGGCTGGTGCATTTGTTGGTTTACTTATTTCATTGTTAACTTCCATTTTTACCCAAAAGAAATCTCAGGAATTTAATTAGAACTTAAATTACAGGAATGGATATTTCCATAGTTATCCCTTTATTTAATGAGGAAGAATCATTGCCTGAACTGGCTGCATGGATTGGAAAGGTGATGGTGGAACATAATTTCTCATACGAGATTATTATGATTGATGATGGCAGCAAAGACAATTCATGGCAGGTTGTGAAATCGTTGCAAAAAGAAAATCCCAACATTAAAGGCATAAAATTCAGACGTAATTATGGCAAATCGGCTGCCTTGTATTCGGGATTCGATGTTGTCAGGGGAGATGTTGTTATTACCATGGATGCCGATCTGCAGGACAGTCCCGATGAAATTCCTGAACTCTACAGAATGATTAAGGAAGAGGAATATGATCTGGTGTCGGGATGGAAAAAAAAGAGGCGCGACCCGGTTTTGACAAAAAACCTGCCCAGTAAATTTTATAACCGGACTGCACGCCTGATGACAGGTATCAAAATTCATGATATGAACTGCGGGTTGAAAGCTTACAGGCAAAACGTGGTGAAAAGCATTGAGGTATATGGCGACATGCACCGTTATATACCTGTGTTGGCCAAATGGGCAGGATATAAAAAGATTGGTGAAAAGGTTGTTGTGCATAGCGAACGCAAATATGGTGTCACCAAGTTTGGCGTCGAACGGTTCATCCGTGGTCCGCTCGATTTGCTGTCGGTTATGTTCATATCCCGCTTTGTCAAACGTCCTATGCACTTTTTTGGTGTGCTGGGAATCCTGATGGGGATTATAGGATTAGCTGCAGCTGTTTATCTTGGAGTGGAAAAAATTATCCAGCTCAGGCATGGCATAGTAGGAAATCTGATTACAAACAGCCCGTATTTTTTTATTTCCTTAACCTCAATGATCATTGGAGCCCAGTTCTTCCTGGCCGGGTTTCTTGGAGAACTTATTTCACGAAGTTCGAGCGACCGGAACAAGTACCAGATCGATGAAAAAACTTTCTGATGTTACGCGGATGTAAGAATTGGGAATAATGCTGTTTTGAGCATCAGCAGTTTTTTGTCTGTAATCTCAAAAACCGGATGAATGTATGCAGCGGTATTACCCGGCCACTTTTATGGCTGACAAATAATAATCATTCAAAGTAATCATCATGAAGAAAATTTGTGTTATGCTGTTCTTGTTATTTATCGGAAATGCATGGTTTGCATCGGGCCAGATCAGGATGTCTGAATACATTGGGGTAAATTCCAACGTAGCAGCTTACGATCAGAAATACCTGTCCGATCTGGCTGAATGCACCAAATGGATTCGTGAGTACCATTCGTGGGCGCATTTCGAAGCCGCAAACGATTATTTTAAATGGGATAACATAACCACTGAACCCCAGGGGTATACCTGGCCCGACCATAACAAATACATGGATGAATGCCAAAAGCTGGGTATAAATGTTCTTATCGATGTATTAAACAAACCTTCGTGGGCAGGTTCTCACCGCGGGGCATATCATACAGGCGACGGGACCCAACCGGAACATTATCTTGAAAGGCTTGAATTTATGGGGCAGCTGGTAGCACGTTACGGTTCACGCAAGGTGGCCGATTCACTGCTGAAAACAGCCGATAAAGTAAGCGGGCTGAACTATATAAAGTATTACGAAGACGACAATGAACCCGATTATTGGTGGGAAAATCCTGCCTGGCCTGCTGAAAAGTATGCGGTATATTGTAATGCCGTGCACAATGGATACGGAGTGGAACCAAGCGCGCAATACCCTTTGCTGGGTATTAAATCGGTCGATTCCACTGCTGTGCATGTGCTGGCCGGACTTGCAAAGGAAACTCCGCAGTATATCGAAAGAATATTAAGCAGTTCTAATGGCCGCATTCCGTTCGATGTGATTAACATACATACTTATTGCACCGATCAAAAAGATGGCTATTCACCGGAACACGAAAATTATGGCCTGGAGAAAAAACTGGGAGAATTTATGACCTGGTGCAACAATACATTGCCCGGTATGCCGGTCTGGCTCACGGAATTTGGCTGGGATACCTATTCCGAACAAGAACGTCATTCATATGTTTATGCACCCTTGCAACAGCAGGCAAATTACATTTTGCGCTCCTACCTGATAGCACTGGAAATGGGTTTTCAAAAAGCCTTCCTGTTTATGGACAAAGATCCAAACAGTAACAACACCCTGCAATATTCAAGCAGCGGTTTAATTACCGATCAAAATTCCGGCTTGCAGAAAAAAATTTCCTATTATTACCTGGCAACCATGCAGCGGGTACTGGGAAATTTTGATTACGATGCAACTGTTTTATATGGTGAGCCAGCGGGCGGGAATGAAGTTTACAGTTTTAAGTTCATTAACGACAAGAATCAGAGCGTTTATGTTCTTTGGACCAGGAAACAGAACTCACCTGCCGATACCGGTGCAACATTATCATATAATCTTGAACTGGATTATGAGCCTGAATTTGCCATGGGAATATTTCCAAAAGATAATGATATGGACGGTGATACGCTTGTGCATGAAGTTTCGGGAAATACCATCCCTCTTACATTAACTGAAACTCCTCAGTTTTTGATTGTTTCAGAACCCGCCACTTCAGGTAGTTTTCAGTTTTATAGCCCATTTGACATAAAAATATACCCCAATCCGGCTAAAAGGAAGGTTAATCTGGCGTTGTTTAACCCCCGGAGCCAAAAGGTAAAGGTATCTGTTCATTCTGCTGAAGGAAAAATAATGGAGGTAGTAGCAGATAATGTGCTACAAGCGGGTCATAACTTTCTGTCGTTTGGTGAAAACCTTACCAGTGGGATGTACTTTGTAAGTGTAAATGCAGGAGGTGTGCAAAAAGTAGAAAAAGTTATCATCCAGTAACCGCATTCACTAATTTTTTTAATTGCCCTACAGTTTGTATTGCCCGTCGATGCAGACGTATTTGATTTTAGGATTGCCGGCTGACCTGATTCACTTTATTTTATCATCATACTTTTTATTATCATCCCGATTGCTGAACAAAAGGGCTGACGGCTTCTGAATAAGATAGCAGGGGCTTGTCCAGGTTGACTTCTAATTAGTGTCTGTCAATAAACAATAAAATGTTGATAACTAGCACTCTATTTGCTTCTTAAAAAGTCTTTTCCTTTGTAAATTTAGGAAAAAATACCAATGAAACTATTTGAAGATTTTAAAATAAAGTTTGAGAAGCCT
>JAGXGA010000005.1 GCA_024636975.1 Mariniphaga sp. | reverse complement strand
TTATTCAATTGGCTAATTGAAAAAACAGATATACAAAGAGCGTCTAAAGTACGGTCAACCAAAGGACTATTAATTTATGTCTTTGGTCGCTTGGCCGCTGCTTTTATTCATCTAATTTTTTAACTCTTAATTCGCATGATTAATAAATAAAGTGTCTTTATCCTTTTTATCCTGGAACACGGTTTCTAATGTGTGGCGATGTGTTTGATGAACCTATTTAGTCTTAATCCTTCTTTTTCTGGAACAAGGTTTCTGAGCGGTTTAAAAGGTTTAACCGAATTTGAATTGAGAGTCTTAATCCTTCTTTTTCTGGAACTGGGTTTCTCTTTCAAAAGTACATTAACAATCAAATCTTATATTATGAAGTCTTAATCCTACTTATCCTGGAATATGATTTCTGTAAAGGAAATATGCGAGGAGGTATTAATGGAATTAAAGTCTTAATCCTACTTATCCTGGAACAAGCTCTCTGACGTGGGTTTAAGAGTGGGACGAGTAGGATTCTTAATCCTTCTTTTCCTGGAACATGGTATTAACCACCGGGTAACCCTACTGATGACTCAATCAGACTACAATCTTAATCCTTCTTTATCTGGAACATGGTTTCTGAGCCTGCCGGCGTTGTTCGTTTGGGTTCTGTTTTGCCGAAGTCTTAATCCTACTTTTTCTGGAAAATGATTCTGAGAATTGGAAAAAAATATATTTATCCTGAAGAATATAAATCTTAATCCTGCTTTATCTGGAATATGGTCTTTGACGATGTCTAAAATGTCTAAACCGAATTTCTCGTATTGTCTTAATCCTTCTTCTCCTGGAACATGGTTTCTGACCGGACTGTTTACAACGTTACAACGCACACTAAAGGGTCTCAATCCTTCTTTTTCTGGAACTGGATTTCTGAGCTATGAAAAACTTATTCATGCTAACAATTAAACACAGGTCTTAATCCTTCTTTTTCTGGAACATGGTTTCTGAGATTGTTTTTATTGTGGAATATAATACATTAAAAAGTCTTAATCCTTCTTTTACTGGAACATGGTTTCTGATTGTTAAAGAGTACATGGACGAGCAAGTACTCTGAGTCTTAATCCTGCTTATTCTGGAACATGGTTTCTAAGACGTAAACAATAAAACAAAAAGAGTATACATTCAGGTCTTTATCCTTCTATTTCTGGAACGTGGTTATTCACAAGACGAAGACGGGGATGAGGAAGAAGAGTCTCAATCCTACTTTTTCTGGAACATGGTCTCTAAGTTTATTTAATCACAATCAAAAAACTTGTATCATGAAAAGTCTTAATCCTGCTTATTCTGGAACACAGTCTCTGATCTTAACATAAAAATAATAAATATCATGGAAAGAAATTGTCTTAATCCTGCTTATTCTGGAACATAGTCTCTGATGTGGTATGATCCTTAGCAACACTCAACCAAGAGAAGGTCTTAATCCTGCTTATTCTGGAACATAGTCTCTGATTGTTAAAGAGTACATGGACGAGCAAGTACTCTGAGTCTTAATCCTGCTTATTCTGGAACATAGTCTCTGATAGATGAAAAATTTATTTACTATTCAGAAAGATGTTTTGTCTTAATCCTGCTTATTCTGGAACATAGTCTCTGATAGTTAAATTCACCATTCGCTAACCATCAGCATCTTAAGTATTCAAAATTATAAAACACAGCGCTTTTGCCTTAAAAAAATAGCATTTTTTAGAGGGGTGCAAAGGTAAGTACTTTTTTATTTTAAATATGTCAAAGAACTTTAAAAAAATAAGGTATTTTTATTTTACAAAATCAAATCAAAATTAATGTTTTGGCCTTTAACTTTAAAATATAAACATTGTCGTCATTTTCAAAAAACTCCCCGAGTTTTTGAATGGCAATCCACTGACCTGTTGTGGGTTCGAATGGAATGTAGTTAATGATGAACATTGCAGTTTAGTTATTCATAAATTCTTTATTTATTAACCTGTTCATGACGTCGTAAATATTTTCTTCCGGCATATTCAGGCATTTAAAAATATCTGGTAATATTTCATTCAAAAATAAGGGTTCGGTTTTATTTACCATATCTTCATTAACTGCATTGTTTTTATGTGCAAGGAAGCACTGATTGCGCAACAAATCAATTCCTTTAGACGGGTTTTCGCGAAAAAGAGAAATGGTTTTCATAAAAAGACGGGATACATTTTTTACTTCTGCATCGCCATGCAGCCATGAATAAAGGGCAAGTACTGGAAGACCATAGTTTGCTCTGATTTCCTGTTTGCTATAAAATTCGGTGAACGCCTCTTGCAATGCTTCCAGATTTTCATCCAAAAAACGTTCTCTTTCTTTTAAATTACTCAATTTATATTTTCCAAATGAGTGTGCAAACTTGTGAAAAATTTCCTCGGCCAGCCGGTAATATGTGGCAACACCTAATGTATAATTTCCGGTATTAAAATAGAGTTGGCAAATGGAAGCCAGTTCAAAAATGCTCAGCGTAAAATCCCTTTTAAACTGCTGAAAGGGAATGGCATCTCCGGGGGGAGTTTTATGATTAAAATGGCTAAAAATAGATTTAAAACTTTTTTGAAATTCAGCGTCATCTTTAATCATTTTCATTACTTCTTTCGTTTCAAAATTTAGTCGTTTGGAAGCAATGGTTATCAGTTTAACCAGATTAGATGTCACTCCTGCTTCGTATGGAATTTGCTGCAAAACCCTAAGCGCCGCACTGTAATTATATTCTTTCACAAATTGTTGGGCCGTTTTTAACAGCACATATTTATTTTTGTAAATACGCTCTACTTTCCTCTTTATATCTTTCTGATCTGAATAAACAATTTTGTACCTGTCGGGAGGAAGATAATACCCCAGCAGTTCTTTAACCACCAGTTTCATTTGTGGAGTACCACCAGCATCATTGAAAATAAGCTGTGTTTTATTTGTGTCAAAAATAATTTTACGAAAAAAGTCAGCATAAAACGGAAATATTTCATTTTCATTAGTAGGATTGCCTTTGAATGTTTCGATCACCACCGGAATCTTAAACTGTTCTTCAAGAAGAACTTTCAATATTTTACCTTCGTAAATGGTGTCCTGATTATTATAAGCAGGATTGTCCTGATTGGTTGAAATCAAAATGATTTTTTGTGTATCGGCGTTTATATGATTTGGAATAATCTGAATGAAAAGATGTTCTTTTTCCTGGGGAAAATCATTCCAGATTCTTTCTGTCTCTTTCCTGAAGGTTACGTTGTTTAAGATTTCGCCTTTGAAAGTAATGTTCCGGTTTCCAATATTACTAATGAGTATTTTTTCCATGATATAGATAGAGTTTTATTGGTAACAAAGCACCCATAGGCGCACCTCCCTGGAGGATGGTACATTCGTCATTCTATTGTTAATTTCACAAACCCCATCAACTCACCGTCCTCATCCATCCTTCGGGTTTTAGGGAAGAAATGCTCTTTGTACCGAAAATTATTAGGACGTGTTTTGTCAATTACTTTATCGTATAAATTATCTCTTCCCTGGTCTTTAATAAAAGCCGGATTCTTTACCCAGCCACCGGTCATAAACATCCAACCTGAACCATGTCCCAACCGCAAAACCGATTCATTGTCACTGCATTTCCTGCATGCATTTAATAACATAGTGCATTGTTGTAAATAATCTTCCACAGGTTTCAAGTTTTTGTCTTCCTCCCAAAAATCAATTTCATTCTGCAGCAATTCAGCAGTAAATTCATTTAAAACTTTAAAAAGGGAGGGTAAATCTTTCACAAAATCAGGAATGTTTTTGCGGATTTCCCTGAAATCAATATTCTTCTGCCATAACTCCAAATCAAGTTTCATACGAAAGATGGTTTCGGCATCTGCACCGATAGTTTCCGTCAGCTGTAGGAATTTTTCATCGCGTTTTGTTCGCTCAAATAAATAATTCAAACTTAAAACCGACAAAGCAATCAGGTCAGCATTTGAAAAAAGTGCATCTCCTAACTTTACAAATCGCATGAAATCGTGATTAGGATCTTTCCCAAAAATTCTTGCCTGAATTTCTTTATCAGAAAATCTACCCCATCTGTTTTTCAATTCATTCTCTTTCCAGTTATGATTCAATTGCTGTAATGAATAATTCAACAGAGCAGTACGAATGGCTCCTTTGATAGAAGAACCCGGAATAAGCGGCCTGCCCATTCCATCGTGCAACTGTTCCTTTAAAGTTCTGACCAATCGAAAATTCTTGGCAAATAAGGGCATTGTGTATTTGCATACATCCCCCAATGTTACATCAGTTTTTCTCATTTTCAGGTAGTCAAGTAACGGTTCCTGTTTTTCAATTTTGGCTACCCAGGTTCCTATATTTTCTTCACCAATAATTTCAAGGGTTTTCTTTTCATCTATCACCCCTATTTTATTGTTCATCTCAATAAATTCCACATCGCGGGCCAATTCACGGCCTGAGCCTATGTGCAGCGGAGTGAGTGTTTTTAATTTTACAGAAATCATAACCTTAGACATTAATTTTTATTTACCGGAACAAATACCGGCTTGCCTGACCGGTAAACCGGATGCAGTTTTTCATCATCCCACTTGGGACGAAGATTCAATACTTTTCCGGTTAAATTGTTTCCGCTAAAGACTGAACCTTCGGAAAACATAAACACCGACTTTTTACGCAGGTGCCTGTATTGTTCGGCAGAGGCTCCGGCAATATAACCGCCCCTTTTTTCCATTAAATAAGCAGTGTCACCCTCTATTAATCCGGCTAACTCCTCTTTCTCAGGGCAAAACAGCGACAAAGTCATAGATAAACTGCTGGTATCAGGAACTGAAAGTTGGAACGCAGTGACTTCAGATTTAAAAAATCCGTTGCCTACGGTACGGTCGGTTCCCAGCCCTGTGTCTTCCAGATATTTTAATGCCACCCCGGTTTCATTCAGAATCTGATCGTTTTCTGTTTCCATCAGAAAGAAAAGGCCAGCTCCTTCACTGAAAAACAATCGTTCCACATAATAGGGTACGCTGTCGCCCTGCCCGTCGCGCGGAACAGTAACCCGCTGCTGAACTTCTGTTTTTAGAAAATTTTGCCCCATAGGTTTATCAGTCCACAGGTATTTTTTATTATGAGAGAATTGATTTTCAGTTACCTTTATTTGCTTGCCTGCAATAACCTGTTCAAAAATTACTTTTTCCAGATATTCCAGTTTTTTAAGGCTTTTGTTCTGCAAGTGCTCATCCTGGCCTTCAATTTCGAGGTTCAGTTTCAGCATGGGTTTCGGGAAAAAGTAATGGCATTTATAAAACGGAAATGCCGAACTGACTCGCAACGATTCCAGGTAGTTTTTCAGGTTGTTTTCACCAAACAACTGCACACGCGCACTTGCAAGCGCTGCCGAGAGCGTATCGGAGTGGAGCAGTTTACTCCCTGTGTCATACGTTTCGCCTATACCGCGCCCTAAATGCAACGGAGAGGTAAAATTCAGTTTTACACAATGAAAGGTTTTCATTTTATTTTTCTTCTTTCAGGTAATCTTCCAGTTTCTTTTCCGTCCAGGCAACCTCACGGAATACAATTTGCCCATACCCACGTGAACCATTACCGCCCAGGTAATCATCTTCCAGCAACTTCATCGAGCGTTTAAGTGCTGCGATTAATTCTTCCTCGTTGTTATCCAGATCAAAAATATTTAATACCATATTGAGGCTAAACTCAGCGCCTGCCGGTACACGCTCAATTTGTCGCGGCATTGCTCCTGAAGTAATCCGATCAATAACCACTTCGGTTTTGGTTTCGGTATAAGGCATATCGGTATTGGAAAATTTTTCATCAGGAGTAAGTAATGAGGCATCACGAACAATAATCCGAGATGGTAATTGGTTATCACCCCTGCTATCGGCAGAACCAAATAGTTTTACTGCCAAATGATTTTTATCCTGGGTTGGTCCGTGCTGTATTTTATTTCCAATTGAGCCACCGAGTTCTCCTTGCGAAAGTTCCAGCAAACTTCTCATTTTTCCTTTAAGACTACTACCCGGAATTATGGGTTTATTGTTTAAAGGATTACGGATAACCATAGAATCAGGTCCGCCAATTCCCATTGCCGAGTTGGTTCCTCCAATGTGCAACCCGGTAAGGCATTCAATTTTGCCTGTAATGATGTATTTCTTTGTTAATCTTGCCATGATATTGTTGTTTTATTAGTTTTCTCTTCCGCCAAAAGCCTTATGATAAGCCAGTATTGCTTCCATTAAATCCATCATATTATTATACTGTTCCGCCGTTTTAACATTGGTATGGATTTTATCGAATACTTTTTTAAAGGCTGTCAGTCCATCGTTGTTATTTCTTTTTGCTGCATAAGCCATTTTAGGAAGAAGCAGTAAGAAGGATGTTCTTTCTTCTTCAAACCCCTTCATCTGGATTCGTTTTAACTCACCATAGATATTTCTGATTTGGGAAGTAGTCAACCGGTTTTTTGCCAGATAACTTCCAAATTTTTCAGTAAAGTTCACTGCATCTTCATCAATCTTATTGGTCACCCAATCTGTTTTTACTTGAGAAGACCAGTCAGGGTGGTCTTGGTATCCTCCCTGATTTTTGAAATCACGTCTTGGATGTTGCATAATTCTTATTCTTTATTGGTTCTTAATTCAAGTTCGGCCCAGCGTACTGCCAGGTTTATTAATTCAAAAACATGGTAGTTTGTCGTTTTCAGTTCAGGATGTTCATTTGTAAAAATCCAGTTTTTCACATCGTGGACAAATGATTTTGCCTCCTCATCAGACTTTTTCACTGCCCCGGCTATGCGTGAAAAATCGTAAGCCATAAGCCATAAAACATTTAATCGGGTGATTTTGTGGTTTTCAATCCGGGCATTGGCAAAATGGCTGTGCAGCTTGGAAGCAAAACTCCGTGACAATCTTCCACTTTCAAGATACTCTTTTACAGTATTCTTCAACTTTTTAACCCAGAAATATTCAGTGTCCCAATTTAACGGCATGCTCAATACAGTAAAAGCATTTTTCGGTTTCCCTGAAGAATTGGGAATATCATGCTCTTTTGCATCTTCTTCAGCATCACCCGCCATTTGAGAGGCTTTCAGAACCGGAAATTTTTCATCCACCACAGCTACTCCGCCTGAAATAGTCAGCTTCGGATTGTGACAGGTCCATTCCCTGAATTTTTCACGGATTTCCTCTGCCATTTCTAAAAGCACATCCCACCGCCCGACCAGGAAAAGATCATCGCCGCCCGAATAAATGATGAATGTTGAACGGTTATATTCTTCTTTTTCCCATATCGTGTTGATAAATCCTTTAAAAAAGTAATCTAGGCTCCGACTGAGGGAGCTGTAACGCGAAAAGGTACGTTTTTCATCGGTAAATCCCGATGCAAATATAGCGCCCAGATTATCCACATCCATCCGGAGAAAACCAAGCCTTTTGAGGTCACCCTCGCCAGCCAGCTTGTCAAAACTGAGTGGCTCCCCTTTATCATCAGTAGGGTATTTGTTTCCACCGTAAAGAGTAAACCCGAAAATATTGTTGATTCCGTTTTCCAGGTCAAGGAAATTAGTGTCGTTAACATTGAAAATCCTGATTTTTCCCTTATAGTCATGCGATCGGCTCCGGTAATTTTTCAAATCCTTTTCAGTTAGAAAATAATGGTAAATGCCCAATTCACAAATTTCAACTGCCACCTTTCTGTCAATAATACCCAGTTCTTCATCTGCCGAAATCCAGTGATCCGCTTTCTTTAGTAACTGGCCCAGCCTTATTTGCTGTTCTGTATAGGGTTTAATTACCTGTTTTACACCTGTGGTATCTTTTAATGAAATTTTCTTTTCATTTTCAAGAAATTCTTCTCCCGTAAAAGCATCTCGTTCAAGTTCGGCTCCTTCACCAGTTGGCTCAAAAAAATAATCATACTTTTCAACTAGCTGTTTTTTAAATCGCTGTCGTTTCTGCCGGTTTAATTTTTCCGTGAGATTTTTCCAGTTCTCATGTATTGTTTTGTTCTTTATGGAATCAATGGTTACTTCTTCTGTTTCCATAGCTAAATAAAGACCTGTACCATGTTTTTCAAGTATTTTCTTGCCGATTTCATGAACCACTTTTTCCAGCTTCTCTTTGGTATCTGGAGTGTTTGCTGCCAGCATGTAAAAACCACCTCCTGAACTGTAAATCACATTGGAAGAAAAAAGATTGAGTTCGTTCAGCAGTTTCTGAATAATGGTATCGACAAGCAGTTGCACATAAAATGACCGTCCCTTCAGGTTTTTTGCAGCCGATTTGGAAAGTATATCATAAATGTAGTTCTGAATACCTGAAATATCGCCACCCACAAGTAAAAGAGGCTTAGCAAATTCCCTGATTTCGTTGAGCGATGAATAATCGTTTTGTTTGGCTACATCGTACAAACAGGCGGCAATGGCAGCAGTTGTTTTCAGGTGGTCAAACAACGATACATCAGGCAGGTTAATGGTGCTCGATACTATGTTACAGGTGTATTTAAAAAGCAGAGCATAAAGCGATTCTGAAAAAACCAGGTAAGAATCGGTTTGTATGAATTTTACCTCCTTTTCAAAATTGCTCCACATATAATCGGCAAAAATCAAATCGTACCAAATCTACAAACAAATTGTACAAAAAAATAATTCACACGCTCTAAATCATAATCGCAGCGCGTAATGCAGTTTAAACAATTATTAAATGGTAATTAATTAGTATTAACAGTAACGCCTCTGCTTTGCAATGTCGCCACAGCTGCATCACTTGCAGTTGAACGTGCAGCATGCCCTCCGCGTAAATCTATTCGTTTTGAACCTGACCAGGTTGTGACATAATTAGCCAAATCAATCAATAACTGGTCGACCTCAGAAGTGGTAAGGCCATATCCTATCGCGGATGGTATCGATATTACCTTCCAAGCTGACGGCCAAACTTTTCCGGTATAATCGTTAACTCTACAGTCATTTAGCCAAATATCCTGACACTGAATCCCTGCAACATCACCGGCAATGGTGTTATCCCAGGCAATTGTACACCTGCCAATTGCCGGGATATCTTGTATGTTTCCTGAAATAGTGTTTGCCCCTGTGATAATTAATGTCATATTAGATATTGCCGGGAGATTAGCAACGTCACCAAACAGAGTATTGTTTCCCGTAATGGTACAATATGTTAACCGAATATTGGGCAGGTCTGCAATATCCCCTGTAACAGTATTATTACCTGTTATATTTAACGACAATAATTCTTTCGTGATAGTATTAATGTTTCCATACAGAGTATTACTGCCCTGAATTATGATGTAACGTAAATCAGGCATGTTAACAGAAGAAAATGCCGAAATATCTCCAGTAACGGTATTCTGCCCTAAAACTTGCAACACGTTACAATCAGGCAGGTTAGAAATATCTCCATAACATGTATTGTTTCCTGCTAAAATAAAATGACCTATATACCCAGATCCATAGGCTATAGGTAATGTACTTAAATAATATACATCTCCAGTAACGGTATTCTGTCCTGTTAAATTAAAATGTTTCAAAGACATTGCAGGCCAATTAGAAAGATCTCCAGAAACTATATTTTTGCCACCTAATTGAAGGTAATCTAAGTTAACAGGTAAATCGGCAATATCTCCATATATTGTATTGTAACAATTTAAATGTAGTCGCGTAAGGTTCCGTGATATATTGGCAATATCCCCTGTTATAGTAGTCCAGGTATATTGTGTTTCCAAAACTTCCAAAATAATCGGCAAGTTGGCTATATCCCCCGTAAACGAACTGCCTGTTATACCTTGCGTCAAGTACAAATATTTGACTGTTGATGGAAAATCCGAAGTTGTGGCAATCCATTTTGTCCGGGGGCCTGTGCTGAATAAGTTTAAGCCATCAGGCATATTGCCAGTCGTCGTATAAGTCACGTAATGATTAGCCCCTACCTGCATGCGTATTTCACTGACCGTATCTGAGTAGTAAATTCTTACGGTGTAGTCACCATATGCAGAATATGTATGTGTGAGGTTATAATATGGACCATCTGCTTCTATAAAAGTTGAACCATCACCTAAATCAATTTGAAGTTTCCCTGTAAAATACAATGTGACAATGCCTGGAGAACATGCTGCATGATAATTCACCTCAATTTCAAAATACTTCTCAACATTCTTCCTGGGTATATACAATATTCTGTGTCCCATTACGTCCTCGTTAAGTTAATCTGCCCTTTAATCACCGTAGGCGCCCCCGTGAAGCCCGTTCCTATCGAAAGCGTAACAAGATCACCTGCAACAACTGTATTGCCTCCTGATGCCGCTGTTTCGCTTATGGTGGTTGTTGCGGTAACAGCGCTTAACCCGGTAACTGCTGCTGCATTTATTTGTACGGCAATGCCTCCTAGCGTGCCGTTGTCAACCTGCAGTACCAGCGAATCAATTGTATACCCAACCAGCGCTTTCAGGTTAAGGGTGTAGGTTTTTGCAGTGCCTGCCGTGAAATCACCAAATTCAAACTCAATCCAATCCTTCAGGTAATTTGCGTTAACAGTGGGTATGCTTGGCTTGTTTTTTATAAAATCCATGGCAGTATCAGTTGCCTGGTTCCAATCGCTCTGAATTTGTGTTGCACTTATCTTCACCTTATTCTCATCAACCCCGGCCCCTTCCTCAATCGTAACATTGTCCCCTGCTACAATCTTATCTTTCAAATACCCGGCTGCTGTATCACCTGCATCATATTTCACCTTCTCATCCAAACTTACAGCCGATACTGCAGCCGGAGTCTGCAAATGACTCGCACTTGTGTCGCCTTCATAAACCAGGTACGATGTAACAGCGCTTGCGCTGGTTGTCTTAGCATAAACCTTCAACACAAGCCTGTCAGAAACAAGCAGTTCAATCTCTGTGTTTGCAGCATAGTACGTTTTAAACAACTGCACAACTTCAGCCGTAATAACAGGCGTTTCAGCGTTGAACAACTCTGTTTCTGTTCCACCTGCCGCCCGCTTGTATACCCGATATACAAAAGTTGTATCGCCGGTATTGCTGCTGCTAACGTAATGGTAAAAATCAAACTCCCAAATACCCGGATCTATTTTGGTGGTTCCGGGTGTACCTACTGCAGTAGAAAACTCCTGAATTAAAGTTTCACCATCGCCGCTAACAATGGCAACGCTTGCAATTTCTTCTGTATGATCTGCCGGTACTTCCAGCAGGCTTTCATAAGTTGCAATATCACTTGCATCATTATGTAGAAAGAAATCCTGCCGCCTTACATATGGTATTTCAATCTCAATGTCTTCCTTCTCATTGTTCTGCTTCAGCTTCAATATTCGTGAAGCCTGGTTAAACTCCAACCCTGTCACATAAGTGTCAACCATCGTATTCACCGGCTGCTGCAACCCTCCCTGGAAGTACACATAATCCAGATAGAAGCCCGCAAAAATCTCCCCATCTGTCACAGTTGAATACATAAAGGCAATAGCATCAAACTGGGTGCCTTCCTTCGTGAAATCATCCATCGACACCACAAGCTTTTGCCAGGCGGTTGAGTAAATATTGAAGCTCAGTCTCACAAAGTTTGAAACCGGCACAGCGCCTTGCATCAGAACAACAAAAAGCGAATGTGTGGCCGACATTTCAGCCTTTAGCTTTAGCATCAGCGTCAAGGTCCCAAAGTCAGCAAAAAGGTTCAGCGTCCCTGAAATAAACTTCAGGTAATCAAACCTGCCAATATTGGTAACCTCTGCACACTTGCTTCCATGTGCCGGGTCAGTCAGCGAATCATAATCAACCGTAGTTCCTGCCGCTATTGCTGTCCATTCTGTGTTCTCGTCGTACACTATTGTATTCACAATCGGATCACCTCCTGGTGTAGTTGGTTCAGTGGCTCCTGCCTCAATCCATACATCGGTAAGCTCTATCTGGGTTAACGGGTCTATCTGTGGCTTGATCGGGTTTGCACCTGGTGTGCCTTTTATAATTATCGGACCTGTGGCATCCAAGGCTATTACATCCCTGCGTGTATAGGTGGCATCGGCTGCATCATGTGTCACTGTGGTATAATCGAACTGGTAAGGCAATTTGTTTAAGCGGTAAGCCGTGGCTGTTACTCCATTCGTAAGGCCTGAAACCCAAACAACCTTGCCACCCGATATAATTCCATCCGGTTCCGTTACTATAGGCTTAATTACAACCCGGCCCGTTGTTTCGTCAATGGTCTGTTCAAAGAAATCGCTGCTCAAATACCCTGCCTGCCCAACAACGCTCATGCTCGACGGATCTACCAGCTTTACCTTTTCGTCAGGTGTGGTTACAATAACGGTTCCTCCCCCGCTTCCTCCTGTGCCAGCTTCACCAGATGGTTTGCCGTAGTTTATTTTCTGAATTACTGTAAAGCTGTCAATTTCGTATGGCTTAACCTCGCAATACCTCCCGTCAATGGTCTGCATACGGTCATTATAAGTTATGCCCGCCTCCAGGTACCGCTTGTTGCTGTTCGTTGTATCAACAAATACCATATCGATGCCTGGTATTGCATCAGCAAGCCGTGCCCGGTAACTTTGCCTTGCCAGCTTCATCTCTGCTGCAATCAGCCGGGCCACCATTTCAGCATACGTAAACTGCCCTGTATGATTATCAACCTGCCACAAAGTTGTTGGTCCGCCAGCATACAATCCATCAACGTAAATAAAACCACCGTCGTAAAGTGTAAGCCGGTTTGGTATTGCCGGGAGGTCACCGTTAACCATCGTAATGTCTTCCGGAACATGGTTATTGCCCAAATCGTTTACCAGCACGAATTCTCTTTCAGAAGCATACTCCTGTTCATCTTCATCAGCTATAAGCAGCTTCACATTACGAAAGCAGTTACCTGCAACTGTCTTATCGGTATGTGTCAGGAACAAATAAAGCTGCATTGTCCCGGCTGTGGGTATGCCGCCTTCCACTGAAAAGCTTACATCTTCAAAATGATTAATTACTTCATTGTATGGGTAGGATGGTGTTACATCAGGTTCAACATGGTAAGTGGCCGGGAACGGCCAATGGCTTTTTTTCTTAACGTGCGCCTTAACCGGAACTGCTCTTTTGTTGCCCAGGGTTGCGCTCCATCTGTGCCGTACTTCCCTGCCTTCGGTGCCTTCATACAAATATGGCTCAAGCGTGTAGTTCACTCCATTATCTCCGTCAAGGAACAGCGCGAAAAATACATAACCCCTGCTGCCTACAGGTCCCATCAGCGCATACGACAGGCTGAAGGTTAACTGGTCCGATGCCTCATTCACCTGCATAGGTTTTCCTACCAGGTACTTTTGCCTGTCTGCACTCTCCCACGGGTTCAAATGCTCGATGCCTGGCAAATAAACATACTTATTCCCGTCGCTGTCATACACCCGCTGCTGTGGAGTTACACCTACAGCTGTCCAGTCATCAAAATTGGCACCATCATAACTTCCAAAATCTGAGTTTTCAATCAGATTCCCTTTGTAGCCAAACTCCTGCTTAACTGTAATCTGTTTCATTGCAGGCATAAACTCCAGGCCCGGCTCATCTTCGTACCAGAACCCTGCAAACTCAGTCGAAAAATTAACAGTTCCATCAGCCACCCCTGCACTGGTGTAATGGTAGCAGGTAATCGATGAAGCAGTCCATTTATCATTTGAAATGATCCACCATTCACCGTCACGCTGAAATATCCGGCATCCCTGCAGCAGCATTGTAAGAACCTCATAGCAGCTCATGCCCTGGTAGGTAACCACATCTTTCAGCACCTTCACAAGTGGATCTCCTGTGGTAATAATAGGCCTGATTCCAACAGCCGTATTAATCGGAAGATCAAGACCTGTTTTGGCAAGAATTATTGCAATAATCTGCAGTGGCGTTTTTTGCCCGGTATAGTAATTTTTGTTTGAATCTAAAAAGTCTTCCTCCTTCAGCAAACCTAAACCATCATACCCTGTAATGCCTACCTCATAAGGTGCAGGAACAAGCGGTTCCTCCCACGTATCAGCTTCAGCAAACGTTGCAGAAAACAGTACATTGTTTTTATAAACAAGTATTTTGTTTTTCCTTGAATTGGAAGAAAAGAAGTCGTGGAATTCGAAATCGGTTTCAGAATCAAAATAAATTGAAGCCTGTGAACCGTACACAACAGGAAGCCGTTTACTTGAATTATCGCCCCATGTCACCTCACAAGCAACTTCGTCATTGGCATATTCGCGGTACGTTACAGCACCCGCGTAACCTTCCTGGTGTACCTCAATCCGGGTATCAACCTGGTTAATATCTTTATACTCTATCTGAAGCCGCTTGCTGTAGGCCATATTTTATATTAAATTGATAAACATCAACACTGCAAAAAACATAGCTAATTCAATCCAGGTAGTATGGTTTTTCACCTTTTCACGAAGCATGTAAACAGTAGCTGCAATTGTAACAGCAGGAATTAGAAGAAACCAATACCGCTGAAGTATGATGCTGCTCATTACAATGTAAATCATTGAACAAACTATTGCTATAAGCGTGCTAATTATATGAGCCTTATCTTTAAGCTTGCTGTAACTGCCTGCTTTATTGCGGCTGTCTGGTATTATCCCTGCCCCGGCCAAACCTGCAGTCCCAACTATTCCGAAAATATTACTGATAAAAGAAACATCGAGCAACCAGATTGCCCTGGCAAGGAAGAAAGCCGCCGCAACATAAATAACTGCTATGACCAATCTTCTTTTTGTATAGCTCCCCTTAAGGTAATTAAACAGTGCTGAAACCGAACTTTTAACGCCTCCATATTTTTTCCACATAATTACAATATACGAAAGCCAAATAACTGCCCCCAACATCGCCGATTTTTTACTTTTATTTTCCATTTCCTTAATAACTTTAACCTCCTTAAACACCTTTTTCCTAAATTTTAAAATGTATCAACTTCCCCCCAAAGGCGAACTAAATTTTTGTCCACCCATACACCCCCGGAGCCCACGAATTACTTCCGCTTCCATCCCCTGCTGTGCATTCCCATGTGAATCCATTGTAAGTAACCTGGTCTCCCACTTTATAGCTGTCATGCGCCCCCGTAGGTTGTACCCACGGCAATATTTCATTGCTTTCAGTTGCTCCAATCTCAATCCACAAATTCAAGTAAGTAAGCGTTCCCGGCTCCCAACTATTAGTAGGATGATTGCTCACATACTTTTTACCATTGTGTTCAACCACTTCGCCTAACTTATACACATCATGCGCCCCGGTCACAGGAACCCACGTCTTAGCTTCCTGTTCCTCTGCCTTTGTAATCCCTTCAAATACTATTTCTTTCCATCCCGCCTGTGGTGGTTTGTTCTTGTTGTTGTCAATTTCCGAAACGTAAACCTTACCGTTATTCAACCAGCAGGTTTCTTCTTTTGCGTAAACCCTGAAATGATTCCACTTTTCAACCATGTTGTCATAATTGAAAGTCCAAACACTTAGCGTTTCCCCTTCATGTTCCTGCTGTTCCTCTTTGAAATCCCATCTCACCTGAACAGGACAACCCTGATGTCGAAGATTCTCTGTAACAGTTGCAGAAGGCATTGCGCCCGTTGGTGTCATTGTTCCTCTTTTCATGCTAATTGAATGTGTAATATTCCAAGTCTTTTCATATCTGCTGTATCGTTTGGAATTTTCGCATCAGTGCTACTAATACCGTTTGATAATGTTTCTATGTTTTGCCAAGAGGCAAGGTTTATGTCAGCCCTCCTATAAATACAGCGTAGCTGAGAACCGTTGTTCGTGTTCGCATTCGCAAGCGAATTGTTCGAATTACGCGCTGCGAGACCCGCATTCGTTCCATTGTTCAGATTGCCACCCGCGTGAACGGAGCGCAAAACAACGCTTGCCGATATAAACCTTTTATTGTTCATTACAATTTTTTATAGCAGAGCCGAGAACCGCTGATCGAGTTCGCAAGCGCAAGCGAATAGTACGAATCACGCGCCGCGAGACCCGCATTCGATCCAGAGCTCAGAAAGCCACCCGCGAGAACGGAGCGCAAATAGTTTCGGTTAGCTGCATCGCTTAGGTAACTGTAAAATAAATCACAGTAATACTTTGCTGAATCGGCTCCTAATGCTGCAAGCGGTATAAACCCACGTCCTACCCCACCTATCCAACTTGTTGTATCTGCTGTTAATACATCAATGTTTAAATCAATGTAGTTAGTTAAAACATCAGCATCAACGGAGGTGAACACACGAGGGTCTGGATGAACCCATGCTGTTTTCTTTGCCCCAACCCGTCCGTCAAAACTGCAACCATCCAGAAACTTCCATTTTGCTCCAAAAATATTCTCTATAAACAAAAAACGATTAGCAATTGCAGTACCTCTGCCGCCTGTCTGCCAGCCTGCCGCTAAATCAGCATCCAATTCTCCTGCTCCGGTTTGTGCATTTATATATCCGTTTACAGTTGTCAGAATGTCTGTGCGCCCATTGTTTCTGAAATCTGCGGCATTATATGCAGCCCTTTCCGTGTAACCGGGCAGTACTGTCTGACTGTCTCTGTTTCCATAATATGAATAGAACAAAAGCTGAATCAGTTCCTGCGTGTAAAAGTCTAATTGATGTCCATTCCAGTCTGTGAATGTTGCTTTTGCTAAATCCCTGAATTGTACCATCGTCAAACTTCCGGTAGAAACAACGCCTGAGATTGAAGTTAATTTACCGCCAACACTATACCCTTCATAGCTCCCTATATACACTTCGTCACGCCCCTTACTCCCGTCCATCAAATCATAATCCCAGAAGCATTCATGCAATTGAAATCCGGTTGCCGGGGTAGAGCGTAAGGTATATGCAGTAATATATCCATTTACGTCATACTCAAACTTAACGTATAGCTTAGGGAATTTACCCATTACCTGCCCCAAACTCCCATCAGTTGCCCCTGTCGTTATCGGACTATCCCACGTTGCAAATGTGTGTATTTCCTCCCCCGCTGAATTAAGTCCAACCTTCTTAATCTGCTTAAAGTAATTGAGCATTTCAGTATCCTTGTCAACAACCGGGTCAGTTTCGGTATTATCCCAAAAAACCCGTGTGTTAAAAGAGTTCAACAATGACGCAAGTCTATCGCTTATGCTTTTCGCAACGCTATGTGCAATTGACTCCATTATGCCAAAACTTTTGCTGCAGTCATTACACCAGCTGTTGCCACAACTTTGTAGAATTGACCCTTTTTGCAGTCGGTCAAATTAATTTCATCAATGCCGTCAATTGTCCAGCTTAAATCAGGAATAACCCTGAAGTCGGTATTGTCAATCGAGCGATGAATTACTATAGTTGAGCTTTCCGAAGTAGTTACTTTTATCGCAACATCCCGGTCGTTTGCATTGAAGGCGCTGCTTACATTTTCAGCAACTGTTAA
This sequence comes from Mariniphaga sp., assembly GCA_024636975.1. GTDB lineage: Bacteria > Bacteroidota > Bacteroidia > Bacteroidales > Prolixibacteraceae > Mariniphaga. The sequence goes on along the minus strand of JAGXGA010000005.1, from coordinate 53,351 downwards.
GTCTTGTAATTGTTCCATTTTAATATTGTTTAAGTCCTGTTTAAAAACTCTCTTTCTGCTTCTTTGTAACTTATGTAAATGTCCCCTTTGCGTATGCGTGCAGTGGGAATTATTACCCTGTCGCGACCGGCTGCTCTTTGTCCGTAATTGTTCCGGTGACGCGGATCATCGCTTCTTAAAATTTCTTCACCACTGTTCACCCTTACCATCATTCGGTCACCGGTAAATGAAGTACCAGGAACAACGCCACCCATTTCAAATTTCGGTATGGCAGCAAATGCCGCCAGCACGCCGCCAATAAGCGTGGCCATAAATGCCGGTTGTGTAAATACAGCAGCCGGACCGGTTGCAGCCGCTGATTGAGATGAATTAAAAACTGATGTTGCAATACTTTGCGCGAGCATTGCTGCAATAACCTGGGTAGCGGTTGAGAGCAGCTGACCCAAAAACCCTTCAAATCCGGTTTTAGCTAAACCAAGTGAATCAACCACACTTTGCCCTATCGCTTGGAAACCATATTGCATTGCTTCTGTCACTAATGCCTGTTTTTCTGCTAAAGAATCCATATATTCACCCATCGATGCCAGGTTCTCCTGAAACAGGGGCATATTCTTTTGCATCTCTTCCAGGTTGAGCTGTGGTTTAAACTCCAGTTTACCATCTCTTAAAACGCCCTTTTTGCCCATGCCCATCATTTCCAATATCTCTGCAGGGCTTTTGGCAAGCTTTACATCGCCAACAGTTCCAAGCATGTCAAATGCCTGAACCTTGCCGCCTGCCATTCCGGTTCCTAACCCGGCAGCAAATTTTCGACCTGCATCTATCCCTGCCGTTTCGGCCTCAGTGCTTAGGTCAATCAGCTTAAGTTTTGCGCGCGGGTTTAATGTGTTTTCAACTGCCTCAGTGAAATTGAGTGCTGCATCTTCACCGTATTCCTTAAAGTTATCGACTGTATTGTCGAATGCTTCTTTAATAATACCGGGTATGGCCTTAAAATCTCCGGTAAATACAGCCTTCAGTAATTTGCCAATGCCTTTAAGTTGTTCCCAGAAGTTATCGAACAACGTACCTACAAAATCAAACGTTGTTTTAAATGTAAGCTTAAGGTATTCAATTGCCCCTCTGAATATTGTCGATTCATTATACAGGTCAATGAAATAGTTTATCAGGTTTGCAATGCCTTTAATTGAGTCATTCACCCATCCAAGCATCACGGCTTTTGCACCAAGTATCATTTGATTTGTGCCACCAAACACCTGGGCGCCTACTGTGTGAAATTCTGCCAGCTCATTGGTCCATTCCATTTGAGCACGGGTGGCATTATCAACAACCGCCTGCATGCTCAAATCCATTTCACCCAGCTGACGGATAAAGTTAACCGCATCTTCACCCGGACCGCCAAATATATCGGCAAGTGCTGCACCCACTGCAGGCGATTGTTGCGGCAATGTTTGAAGCTGGCGACTTACAAGCTGCATCACTTCAAACATGCTCTTATTACCTGAACTGATATCGGCCTGAATTTGTGTTGAGCTTAACCCGATCATGTTCAAAGCGTCCTGTGTTGATTTGGTCATTTCCCGCAACCTGATACCGCCTTCTTTAATTGAGTCAGCAGCTTTGTCTGAGAAAATACCCATTTTGTTCCCCTCTGCAATCACGGCAAGCATCTGTTCAGCACTTGCACCGGCTTCGGAAAAGTGTGGAGCATATTCACTCAACTGCTGCAGAAAATCATCATTTGCATTGGCAGATGAAGCAAACCCGGCATTCATAATGTCGAAAGCCTTTTGACTGGTGGCGCCAAATTCGCGCATCAATACGTTTGAAGCTTTTATTGTCGCGTTTACATCCTGTTCGTAGCTATCAGATAGTGCCTGTACATTCCCGGTAAGGGCATCAAGGGCAGCGCCCTGTACACCCGTCAACGTTCCTATTTCAGTCCGTACCTTCGAAATCTCTTTGGCATATTCGCCAACAGCACGGGCGGCATCCATAACCTTATCAGCAGCAAAAAGAGCACCTGCAGCAATTGCAGCGCCTTTAAGCATGCCCTTCATTCCACCAACATCCTTGGTGAATTTGTCGGTCTGTGCCTTAAAGTCGAGAATGTATTTATATACTGTTGTGCTCATTGCCACTTTTTATTTAATTCTTCAAACCGGTTCCGTTTGCTTGGTTTCGGTTTGGCTGCCTGCTTCATCAGCTCATCACCTTTTATATACCAGAAATCATATACTGAAAGTGTTTTTCCCTCCGGAGGGCAAACGGTTCTGAATGCTACCAGCCTTGCCCGCCTTTCTGCCTGTATGTCGTCTGCCTCAATCCGTTCAATGAACTTTTCATAAGCAAGTTCGAACTGCTGTGGGGTCAAGCCCAGGAACGTGTCCAGGCTCAACCCCATTTGACCAACAGCAATTCCAGTCATTTCATCGAGGGTTAAGCCTTCTGCACCGGTTCCTGTATCAGTTCCTGCTTTCCCGGCACGGTTGCCTCCCTCTCTTTTAATTCTTTTTCGGCCTCTACAAGTCGGCCATACACTTCCAGTTCATCACCCGTTGCCTGGTCAACAAACTGGTCGAGTGTCAACTTAAATTCCAACCCTGCCCTTTTCGCGCAATCTCTTACCTGGAAAAAGATGTAAGCAAACAGGGGTGCAACTTTGCCTGCTCCCAAATCTTTGTTTTCAAACCCGGCAGCTTCAAAATCCCACTGCCCCCGAATTGTACGGTAAAAAGGGTAATTAACCCCGTTAAATGTTAAACTTGTTTTTGCTGTTGATTTTGCCATTGTTCAATAAATTTTAAGATTCTTTTTTTACCCTGGCACGGGTATTAATTAACGCTTTTACCTGCTGTTGCCAACCAGCTGGCAGTGCTGCAGTAAATTGCTGCAACGTAAAAGGAAATTCTTTTTTATCTTTCAACGATGCCCCGGCACACATGCAATAGGCATACTTCAGTAGCTCCTCAGTTTTGCCAAACTTTACGGCATCCATGTTTACCGAAAGTACCTGCAAAAGCTTTTCCCCTTCGTTTGTTTTAACGAAGGGGAATTCTTCTTTATTCAGTTTAATTACCTGTGCCATTATGCAGCAGGAACTTCTTTTTCAGTTGGCAAACCGTCAAGTGTAATAGTTGCAGAATAGGTTGCATCACCATCAACCGGTGCTTCTTCTCCAACTTCGCTCACATAGCCAAACCCTTCCAGGTATTTGTCGCCTGCAGATTCAACATTTTCAACTGCATCAGTATCTCCTGTAGGCCTGCCTGAGTATTTAACCTGAATTCGCGTGCGGGCTTGCCTTATAGCTTCAAGTCCAAAAAAGTCTACCCCATCATAAGTTGATAACCCGGCAATGGTTATAGTTCCCGGAGCATGCCGCCCCGGCCTGGTGCCCGATGCACCGCCGTCATCCTTGTGTACGCGCGTGCGCATTTCTGTAGTCCCTTTATAACCGTGACTGGTAGCATGCGCGAAAGGTGTCCAAACAGGTACTGCCTCAGTCCCTGTATTTTGGTAAAGCATTATATCCCCACCAAATCTTACTCCTGTATTAGCCATAATTTATATACTTTAAATTGTTAATTTCCTTTGTTTTTCGAAGTCTTTATCATTGAATTGACTGCATAGTAACCAAAATAAAAAAACAGAATTCCGCTTACCATCGGGAACAGTTCTTTTCCCAAGTCAAATAAAAACGCGGCATACTCCTTATCAATCAGCCAAACACCCGCTGCAGCTAAAAGAATGAAAAGAAAGACAGATGAAAACATAACTGCCATAATTCGCCTGGTATAACTACGGGCACTGTTTTCAGTGCTGCTCAGTTTATACCATTCCAACCATTGATCCCAGGCCTTCTGCGCTGCATCCGATTTTTCTTCATTCGTAAAAAACAGCTTATCAACCCCCGATGCAACGGTGTCGAATGTTTTCTGAGGGTCAAGCTTATCAGCCGAACTAAATATGTTTTTTAAGATTCCCATGTCTTAAATTTGAATAATTGTCAATTCAAAATTGTCAGCAAGCAGTTTTAGCTTGTTTATAGTATTGCGGCTGTTGGTAACATCCGTAATTTTGTCGTTGTCAATGTCGGCAAACTTTTCTCCAAGGAGAATACACCCTTCAATGTCGCGGGTGAAGTTTCCGGCATGTATAAGAATATGGCTCCGGCCTTTAACGTTGTTTACGCTGAAAGTTCCTTCGCCAAATTTTGGGCTGTTCACTTTACTTACCAGGTAACTTCCTGCAGAAATGCAGCTCATATTACGCATGTTGCCCATCCACGGAAGCTCAAGGCTTGCTGCCTTAAAAACAACATCGCCGTTTTCGTTCAGCAGCACAAACCGCCCGCAAGTCTGCAGGTGGTTAGTAAGTTCTTTCATGCGTATTAATACTGCTTTCATTTTATTAGTGCAGTTACTATAGTTGTAATAATTCCGGCTGCTCCGCCGAAAATCGCGCCCCACAGCATTACTTTTTGTTCCATCAGCGAAATGCGGACTTCATGTTTTGCCTGTTCAATATGTAGGCTCTTCACACTTTTGCTTAGTTCCTCCACTTTCATGTAGGTAATCACAATAAGTTCGCGTTGCGACAATTTTTGTAAGTCAATGTTTGCTTCTTCGCTCATTTCAGACTTGTTTAAACAGCAATTAAATAGATATTGAAAAGCCCGTGCCGCGCCAGGCACGGGCTTTACTCTTTGGTTGGTATATTAAAAATCAGGATTTACGCATTTTCTTCCAGCAGGGCAACAATACCTTTCTGGTCGTAGCGTGCATGAGCGGCTCCAAACCTTACCCAGCTCTCGATGATTGTTGCACCCAAATAACCAGGAGCATTTAGGTTTACTGAGGTTTTCAGCATACCTTCAGCCGAAGCAGTCATTTTATCGTGCCAGAACAAGTTGCCGGGGCAGTCGTTTGTCAACACAGATGCATCAATTGCATTTTTTGCATAGGCGGTAGAATATACCAGGCCGGTGTGCTGCTCATCGGTACTGCGTACCATAATGTTAAATCCCATTATCCGACCCAAAACGCCTTCAGCAAGTTTGCTTGCCTGTCCGGTTTTTTCGTAATCGGTAAATTCTGCCAGGGCAAGCAGGTCGCTGTAAAAGTCAGCAGTTACCAAACCCCACAACTGTCCTTGTAAACCTGAAATGTTCATCCGTGTAATCAGGTTGTGAACTTTAATCATGTCGGCTTTGGTTACAGCTTTGCGGTTTCCAATAACGCCACCGGCTGCCTTAATAACATTCGATGCCCTTGCAGCTCCCGAAGTTTTCAGGATATTTGTGGCTGTGGTAGGTCCCCAGTTCACGGCTGCAATATCAGCACAGCGTGTGTTGATGATTGAAGCCTGCTGCATTTGTTTCGTCTGCCTCTTATTATAGTTGAGGGCAAATTCACCAGGAAGGTCAACAGCGATAGGAGGAGCATAAACCAGGGTGGTGGTATAGTTGTCGGAATCATCCTTTGCTACATTAACTTGCAAGGGCAATGAAGCCGGTTCGCCTGATTTGCCTTTGCCTATGCTTCCCTGGTAAGGCCTTTCAACCTTTGAAACAGTGTCGGCTATGCCAGTTTCCTGCACCGCCTTTTTGTAAAAGCTGTTGTCGGGAAAAAGCTGCTTTTGCAACTCTTTCGAATACTTAATTGGACTAATTTCTGCCATTTTATTTCAGTTTTTTCGATTAATCAATCTTAACTGGTGCTGCAGTCAACACAAAGCCGGTTCCGTCAAATACAGCCTCAGCCGTAAATGTTTTGCCTGCTTCGCCGGTCAAAGTAGCGCCGGTTATACCTGTTCCAAATGCCATGGTTTCGGTACCATCTGTTTTCAGTTTGAAAACAATACGTGCACCTGCTTCAAGGCCTGCATCCAAAGTCAGGTTAACGGTGCGGTTGCCGGTTGCCGACACTGAAACACCATCAACAATAGTGAGCATGTTCTTTACAGTTATGGCTTGCGCCCCTGTAGCGGACAGAGCAACTGTGGTTGCTGGTCCAAACGGAAATTTTATAATCTGATCTGCCATTTTCTTGAGCTTTTAAAAGATTATTCGTACTGTGCCTTGTCGGCAGCTTCGAGTTTCGCAAACTTTTCGGGGTCGGTAACTTCCATTTTAGCCAGGGCGGCTGGGTCGTTCTTTTCGTACCACGCGAAATTTTTCTCATCAGCAGCAGCGGCAACAGGTTTGCCTTTTGCGGCAGCTACAAGTTCGCTCATGCGTGCCGTTGTGGCAACTTTCTGAGCCGGAGCAGTTCCTAACTGGTCAATACCAAGCATGTCAACAAACAGGTCCATGTCGGCTTCTGCCAAACGCCTGAATTTTGCCTCATTGCCGGTGTCGCCCTCGGTTACAACGCCTGTTTTCTTACCAACAACTATAAGCTGATCGATCACCTTTTTGGAAGGCTTTTCATCATTTAAGTTGATGGTTTCAAGCGCTGCAACAACCTGGTCTTCGCTTGCATTCTCATCGAGTTGCACACCAAGACCTTTCAGCTTTGCAATTACTTTTTTCATTGATTTTGAATTTTGAGTTATTACTTCATCGAATATTTTTGCCACCAGCTTCATTGGTTCAAGGGCGGCCAATTCTTTCTTTTTGCCTGTTGATAGTATTTCATCAACCAATTTAGCTTCCAGTGCCTCTTCAGCGCTGTACCAGGTGTCGGTCCGCATTGCTGCGTTTACCTTTTCCTCTTCCATGCCACGTTTTGTAAGAAGCTGCTTAAGCATGTCCTTTAGGGTGCTGATTGCTTTCCGGTCTTTTGCCGAAAGCTTTTTAATTGCTTCGCCATTGTCGTCGGCATAATAAGGAGAATGGATCATCACCTTTGCATAGTCGTTCATTGTTACCTTATCAGCTGCAGGCAAAAGAACAGCGGCCATACTTGCTGCAATGCCGTCAACCTGTACAATAATGTAAGCAGGCGAAGCCATCATTTCCGAAACAATGCTTAATCCGTGCGACACCATGCCACCTTCGCAATTCACCCTGATTTTAATTTCATCGTATTCGCGGGCAAGCCAGTTCAGCTCACGGGCAAATTGATGCCCGTTTATGTCGCCTTTCTCCTGGTCCTCACCCAGTGCTCCATAAAGCAGCATTTCTACTTTGCGGCGTTCGCGGTTTACTATTTTCGAAAAAATTAAATCCATTTACATGCTTTTTTCATTTTGAATTGTCGGCACTTTTGCTATATCTTTGAGCCGTAAAAGTCAATTGTTTTTTTGCACAAAACAAGTAAGTGTCCAACCCTAAAATACTTTCGTCCAACCCTTTCACAGTTTCTTTTTAACCAGTTTTTAAATAGCCACATTTACGCTTTTAAAAGCTTAAAAAATGGCACTAACAAAGCAGGCTGCTATCGATATTCTGTTTAATGAAGGTTGCGAGCAAAAGGATATTGCCCGTATTCTTAAACTGTCAGAGGTTACAATTTCCCGGCATGTCACTAAAAACAATCTCCGCCAAAACCGGAGCATGCAGTCTATTGCCAAAAAGACTTCCGAAGAAAATGCCCTGGTTGCACTTGAGCACCAGTCAACCATTATTCGTTTAATGGCCGAAAAGCTTAAGCGCGCCCTGGGTGAAGATCCTAACATGGATGAACTGAAGGCTGCCCTTATTCCCAAAGGCGAAATTGATGCCCTGCAGAAGCTGTTCACTACTATTAAAGGTAAAGAACTGGAATGGTCGAATGTGGTGAAGATCATTCGTGAATTTACCTCCTGGTTAAAAGACCGCGACATTGATTTGGCACAGGACATTATCGATCATGCCGACGACTATATTAACGATAAGCGGAGGTTAATGTCATGACAGGTATAATGCGCCTCAAAGAGCGGCAGGAATATGAAGCCTGGCTAAAGGAAAAGGCAGCAATAAAACGCCTCAGTCCCGAAGCCCGTGAAAGCGAACAGGCTAAAAAGAACCGTATTGCCGACCTGCTTAAACCAGGCAACGAAACAAAGTTCTTTAACTATTACTTCAGTCATTTAATTGATTGCGATTTTGCTTATTTCCATAAACGCGACTGCAAAGAGGTTGCTGCAAATAAGGATATTTTTGCAATGATGGAGTGGCCGCGCGAACACGCCAAATCAATCATTTGGGATGTTATGATGCCAATGCTCCTGAAAGCAAAAGGCGAATTAACCGGAATGATGGTAGCTTCAGCAAACCTCAATAAAGCAAATATGCTGCTGGGTGACATTCAGGCGGAGCTGATGTTCAATAAACGGTACATTTCTGATTTTGGTGAACAGTACAACCAGGGCAAATGGCAGGATGGGCAATTTACTTCAGTTGATGGCATTGGTTTTTGGGCATTCGGTCGCGGGCAATCGCCACGCGGTACCAGGGAGGCAGAAAAACGGCCAAACTATGGAGTATTCGATGATATTGATGACGCTGTTTTGGTAAGAAATGAGGACCGCGTTAATGAGGTTGTTAACTGGATTCTTGAAGACTTTTACGGGGCTATGCCAATTACAGGCAGCCGCTTAATTGGTGTTGGTAACCGTACCGGCAAAAAATCGGTTGTTGCTCATATTGTTGGCGACATTGAACCCGACGACCCGAAACGCGAAGGCCTGTATCATTCCAAAGTATTTGCCCTTGAAAATCCACGGACACATAAAAAAGACCTTGGACCAAAAGGAGCGCCTGCATGGAAACGATATACCCGCGAAATGATTCTCAAAAAAATGAGGAAAATGGGGTGGCGCCGTGGTCTTAAAGAATTCTTTCACGAACACACTATTGAAGGCAAAACTTTTAAGGAAGAGCATTTGCCCTGGGTTGATGTTTTGCCCTTGAATCTTTACGATGAGCTGATAACTTATAACGATCCAAGCTACAAAAAAACAATGACCTCCGACAATAAGGCCATTATGCTGATGGGTAAAACCGGAAGGTATTTTGATATTATTGACTGCTTCAACCGCCAATGCTCAACCGCTGAAATGGTACGCGGCCATTATGCACTTGCAAGCCAAGTTCCGGATAACCTTAAAATAAAGCACTGGATGGAGGCAAACTTCATTCAGGATCTAATGCTTGAAGAGTATTGGCGCTATGGTGAAGAAAACCCGCCTATGCTCAGGATAAGAGGAGATAAACGCAAAAAGCCCGACAAAGAGGTCCGTATTGAAAACCTGACTCCACTTACTGAGCAATGCTTCATCCGTTTTAACCGGGCACATAAGCAAAAGCCTGACATGATTGAAACCCGCGATCAGTTTTTGGGCTTTCCTACATCTGGAGTAAAAGACGATGGACCCGATGCCGTGGAAGGTGGCGTTCATAAGCTCGATAAAAAGAAAGCCAAGCGCGGAGGCGATTCACAAGGCATGAGAACCGGGCAGTTTTCCCGGACCGATATACGTTCAATTTTTTAACCAAAATTCTATTAAAATGGCAACAAAAAAAGCTACTACAAAAAAGAAACTGGAAGTAAAACACTTTCAAACGCCCGACATGCTTGTTGAATTCGTGAATGAAAACGAAATCACAATTGTTAGCATTGTCCCGTTCGACCGCTTCCAGGCAATCTACTACAAAAAGTAACCAGGTATGCAATTCCTTACAACAACTGACTTAACGGGCATCATTGGCAGCAATACGCTTGCACAGCTCAGGGGTGCTGCCGATGCCAACCTGGAAACTGCAGAAGACCTGGCACTATCGGAGCTTGACCCGCTCAGGGCAAACTACGATATTGATGCCGAACTGCTGAAAACAACTACAAGCCGTAACGACATGCTTGTGCGAATGCTGGTGCACATTACGGTGTATTACCTGTACAACTCAGTCGAAGATGTTGACATACCGGAGCGGGTTGATGAGAACTACAGGCTGCAGCTTAAAAACATCGAAAAGATTGCAACCGGCAAACTGTCTTCAACGCTCGATGCACTCACTGATGATACAACAGGGCTAACAAAAAGCAATTACAGGTTCGGCAGCGATACAGCCCGCAACCATGACATATTTTAAAATCTACTTAAATGGGACTTTTTTCTTTTCTCAACAAAGAGGCAGTGGCTAAAGCAGAGCCAATCGAAAAATCATCTGCAAAAAAAGGTGGGCGCTATTCCGACCAGGTGAACCTGCCACAGCCCGACCGTGTGCAGATGGAGCTTGGCACCCTGAGAACTTACGTGCAGGATGCAAAAGACACCCAAAACCCGTCATGGACAGAACTGTACCGCATGTACGAAAACACGCTTACCGATGCCGAAGTAATGACCCAGCGCCGTATTGCTGTCAATAAAATGAAAGCTGAAAAGTTTGTCATTTCAAAAGATGGAAAAGAAAATGAGGAGCTGACAGCACTTTTCGAAAAGCCCTGGTTCGATAAGTTTAAAGAGATCTTAATCGATACAGAACTGTGGGGATATCGCCTTGTTGAATTCGGGCAATTCGATGAAGACGGGCAATTTATAGACTGCATGCTTTTCCCTGTTTTCAACGTGTACCCGCATAACCGCAATATCATTATTGAGGCAACCGACACAACCGGCATATCGTATGCCAATGAAGACAAGGAAAAAGGGGAAGTTGTTAATCCTTACGATTTCTTTTTGCTTGAATTGGGCGATAAAAAAAGCCTTGGGTTGTTAGAAGTGCTTACCCGCGAAGTGATAATAAAAAGCTTTGCCCGTCGCGACTGGAACGAGCACAGCGAAAAGTGGGGACAGCCGCGTATCGTAATTCAAACCGATGCCGAAGGCAACGACCTTGCAATAATTGAAAAGGGAGCTGCAAACTTTTCACGCAACGGCTATGCGCTTGTGGGTACTGAAGATGTTGTCAATAAATTTGAAGCTTCAAACAATGGAAGCGGTTACCTTATTTACGACAAAAACATTGATAAGTGCGACCATTATATTGCAAAAATCATAAATGGCCAATACGGTGTAGGTGCTGAAAAAAGCTTTGTTGGTAGTGCTGAAGTCTCTGAACGCATATTGGATGATTTCACCTCAACCCGTTTGCGCGATGGTCAAAACATCGTTAATTACGAACTAATCCCATTTTTGATACATTGGGGTTACCCGCTCGAAGGAGCTACAGGCCGTTTCCCGTCACTCGATGAAAAACCAAAATTGGCAGTGGAACCTGAAAAGGAAAAAGACACTGAAATTAATGATGACGAACAGGAAAGCGAAAACGGCAAAAAAGCCGGCGCTTCATTAAAAAAAAAAGCGCGCTTAGTTACTCCCTGGTAACGGGTAAAAAAGCCGTGGCCGCCGATGAAGATACCCCGGAGGCTGTTTTCAACTTGTATCAAAAACAAGTGCAGATGGGTACACAGGTCGATCTGTCGAAAATTACACCCGACAATCCACGCCTTAAGCTCTTTGACAACCTTCAGGCTGATGCCGCAAAATATGCCCACTTCCGCCAGGCGCAAAAGGAAAAGGAACTTATCGAAGTCCGTACCGACCTCGATAAGCAGAAGATTGAAAAGAAGTATAAAAACTACAGGCAGGTTGAGGAACAAACCATTTTCGCTCACAGTGCAGCAGCTGAACGCTGGATGGGCTTCGAAGAAAATGCCGACATTTACCCTAACCTCGAATACCGTACTGCAGGCGACAGCGATGTAAGGGCCGAACATGCCAAATTGGATGGAATAATACTTCCAATGAACGACCCGTTCTGGAGCGGCCACACACCGCCCCTGGGTTGGGGTTGCCGTTGCGAGCTGGTACAAACCGATGATCCGGTTAATAAAGACCAGGAGAAATACAAAGGCTTTGAAGATACAACGGCTCCAAAAGGCTTCGACTTTAATCCGGGAGTCGAGCAAAAGCTTTTCTCCGACTCAGCCGGGTATTATACCAGCTTCTCAAAAAGCAAGGCCGACGAAATTGCTACAACTGCCCAAGGCTTTTATTACGATTTTACAAAGCAGTATGGCGCCTCACAGGTTGGCAAAATATTTGGCAAGGTAAAAGTTACTAAAGCAGGCATTAAGCAGGCAATTGAACAGCCTCACCGCGACTATACCCTGAAAAACATGCTTCTCGAAAATTTGAAGGGTTTAATTAAAGGCAAAACATTTAAGCCGGTACCAGGCAAAGAAGGCTTCCAGTATGCTCCTTTCAATCTCAACGGAAAAAACAGCTATGTTGTAGTCCAGGAGAAAGCCGGTAAATTGGAATTTACTACAATCAGCGACACTTTAAACTTTTAGTACAGACGCAAAATTTTGCGTCTCAACATATACAATTATGGCAAACAACAACTTTTCTCAAAAACTAACGCAAATACAGCAGAAAGTTCCTGAGTTTGCAAAACGTCTTCCGGGTGTAGCTAAAGTGGAAGGCCTTAAATTTATTGCCGACAACTTCCGCAACGAAGGCTTTGAGCAAAAAACGGGCAGTTATAAGAAGTGGCCAAAGCGGAAAATTGAAAAGGCCAAAAAAAAGCTGATAGGCGAAAAGTGGGGAGGCAGCCTTAAACGAAGCTGGCAACAGGATTCAAAAGCTTTAGGAACAAAGGTTGAATTTACAAGCGCATTGCCTTATGCCGATGTGCACAACGAAGGATTAAAAGCCGGAAGGCCTCCTCATTTCACAATGCCGCAAAGCCAGATGATAGGCGAAAGCGAAGCTTTGTTTGATCGCATCCAATCCAAATTCAACCGCATGGCCGACGACATTTTTAAATAACCCGGAACTTTGAATTCGGAACTTTAAACTCGAAACTCGAAACTTTAAACTTTTTTACTATGTTATACGACATTTACACAGCGGTTAAAAACCGTTTAAACACTTCCGACACCGAAAGCGAACTGAAGGGCATTGAGTGGTACAACGTGCAGTACGAAGGCAGCATTCCAACCACTCCACGGGTGTTTATTGAATTCCCCGAAAAACTAAGCTTCGACCAGGTAAGCAAGCAAATGCGGCGCTCACCTATGCGTGTGCGTGCGCACGTAGTTTCACAAGCCATTGCCGGGGCTGATGGAGCAGTTAGTGATACAATTGCACTCGATCACGAAGATGTTGTGTATTTGGTTCTTGAGGCGCTTGATAAATTCACGCCCGAAAAAGCCGATATTGCTTTAACATCGCCTTTCCAGCTTTCCGGCTGGCAACATTTTCATAAACATAAAGGGTGGATGGTTACGTTTTTGGAATTCGATTGTAAAAAGGTGTTTTAGCTGAGCTGGTGACTTCCGGTCACCTGCTCAGTTCTCAAAACAACTGCAGTTGATTTTTGCTTTCTTCTTCAAGCTGTTTCAGCTCTTTTTCTGCAGGAGTCCGCATGTATTCGTAAAAACAGGAGCGGGAAATGCGGTAAATGGGTTTTATTATATTCTCAAAAATGTGCTTATCGGTACAGCCGCCGTCGAAATTCTTAGAATGTTTTTTGTAAATATTCTGAATATCGATAATTCTTTCCAGTAAATTTCTGCGGTTGTAACTCATTGCGGTTTTGTTACAAATGTAACTTCTATTAACTTGTGTGTCAAGTAAAAAAAAGGACCGCCCTAAAGCAGTCCATTTCTTAGGGCTTGAAATCCAGTTCCTGCCCAGGGCCGGGCAGCATTTCTTCGAGTAATGTACTTGTGTGATAAATGGTGTCTTTATCAAGCGCCTCCTCGTCGCAACAGGCAATTAATCGCGCAATAGCACGAACTGTACAAAAGTACTTTGTTTCATCTCCGGGAATGGTAATGGAGTAAGTTCGGTTTTTACGGTTGAATTCAATCATTGTACATTCCCTCCTTCATTTTTTTTGTCCATTGGTTCTTCTGTATTTTGGTTAAGTAACAAAAAACGGCAAGGCCGCTTAGGTGTGCGTTACAATTCTATGCACAAATGCAAGAATCAGCTCAGCCGTTTCCAGCATGAACCACCTTACAGCCTTGCTTTATCTGATTTTACAGAATTGACAGGGCCTACATTTGTGCTAAAAAAGAATTGTAACGCGTGGGCAATGTATAAAAAAAAACCGCTGCTTTTACAACAACGGTCTTTTTAGAAAAATTCTAATTTAATTACATTTTATAGTTCCATAAACTATTGCTTTGGCTTGCTCCTCAGTTGGTAACATTGCCTGTAATAATTGCAACAAATGGTAATTGTTGCGTTCCATCTCAGGGTCTTGTGCCTGTATAATATCAATTATGTCGTGCATTGTTTGCACATAGCTGCTTGCAGGCAAATTTGAGGCTACGTTTACAGTAAAACCTTTTTTATTAAAATTAACCATTGCTCTGCCCTCCAAAATTAAGTTCCAACTGGCGGTTGTTTAATATGCGGCTGCCACTAACCAGCAACTGCAAACCAAGCTGATTGGTGAACCACGAAGCATTCGTGTTGCCAAAAACCCAAATCTTTTTAGCCAACTCCTGCTTTTTGTTAAGTTTTCGTGCAGATTGTGTGCTATCGGTACGGCTTCCAATTGCGCGGTGTATATCGTTAACTGAAAACCACACTTCGCCTTCAATCTCAATAAAACGAACCGGCAAACCGTTTAATTCGCGGTTAGAATACGGAACATCGCGGGCATCAAGGTATTCACCCGCCTTTTGTTTTGCTCCATAATAGCCCTGCTTACGAATTGCAGGCAAAACTTCAGCTGTTACCCACTTGCGGAAAGCTTTGGCCTCTGGCTTATTGCTGCGCATTACAAGGGTGTAAAAACCGCTTTCATTAATAAGCCACATTTTTCTGTTTTGACCTGAATGGAGAATTTTTCCGGTCAGCTTTTCATCTTCGTCTAATGGTTCAACTGCTCTTCGAACATCTTCCAGTTCAAGAATTTGGCAAACATCCTTAGCAACCAACCAAGGCTCGTTTTCTACAAGAAGGCTTCTAACTTCTTGTTTGTTGGAGGAATATTGAAATACCTCCGGTGTAAAAACTTCTTTTGATTTTTCCATTTGTAGTACATTAAATGGTTAAAAAGAACACTGCCCGCTTTAGGTGTGTACTACAATTTATCGCGGGGCGATAAACCAGCCTCAGCTTTCGCATTTGGCCACCAATGGCAGGCAGTGCCTTTATTTTGTTTAAAAAATCTCAGTGTATTTTGCCCCTGAGTATAAATTGTAGTACAAGAGCAAATCTATGAAATGATTTTTATAATACCAAATATTTATTCGAAAACCTCTATTTCAATTAATTTGCCTGAATAATAAAGGCTTACATTTTTACCGGTTGTTGTGGTACCGTTAAACTCTACATCAAATATTTCACCGGCTTTAGAAATACAAAAATTGCCTGAGTTAAGCTCATGTGTTAGTAGCTCTTTGTCTGCATCAAAATCAATAGTTATCATTCCTGGAAAATCCCATGTAGCCTCGTAGCAATTATTGCCTTCGAGCCTATAATCAAAATTATTATAAGTAGAATCAAGGTCAAAGTTAATGAAGCTTGCACCTTTTACTGCCTCCATGTTGTGCTCAAGATAATTTTGCTTGCTTAATTCTGTATCAATTAATAATATATGAAACGTCGTTCTGTCCTGGTTCCAGTGCGAAGTTTCAATAACGCCGCTTTTAATTGTAAATTGGGCATTGTCAAAAGTCATCAGGTTTTTAAGTTCAGGAGTTTCTTCTTTATCGCACGCTGCAAAAAGAATAATAAATACAAAAAGTAGTTGAGTTAATTTTTTCATTGCTGTTGATTTTATGATTATAAATAATTTAATTTAAAGTTACAGATTTTTCTGTACGGTTGTATCAGTTTATCCTGAAATTTATCCTAATAAATCAATTAACTTTTTGTTCCGGATAATCTTTTCCCGGTTCTCCTCCATCCATTTAAAGTCGGAGAATTCGCCTGAACGCGGGTTGATGGCAGCAACCTGTTTCGCTTTTTCATTCAGCCACAGCCTGTCCTTTTCAGCCTGCTGGTCTTCCTGGTATTCGTTATATGCTTTTAACCCGCTGCCCATAATTTATTAATTTACTGGATTTTCATTTTTTGGTTGCGTTTTACCGGCTGCCCTGGCACAACCCAGAACGAACAGAATGAAAGCAACTGCAATTATTCCAATTATTATTCCAAACATACTTACTTGATTTTTGGTTTTTTTGTATCGGTGATTTAACTGTTAAATACTGTTTATCGGTATATACCACCTTTTATCAAAGTTGAGCTAAATCAAGTTCGCTCTAAATAGCTTGAATTTTCGTTATAATGGTCCTTTTGCTTACTTAGCGTTCCATCCTTTTTCTCCTTTTTTAAAATTGGTTTTACGTTACCCTCATAAGTAATTTCATACCCATCGACATAAGCAAATCGCTCCTTATGCTCAGTTACTCCTTCCTTGCCCCCGCCTAACGAATAGTATTTATGTGGCGGGGTAACAACTTTAACGCGCTCACCAATTTCGTATTCGGCGTTTGATTCTATATACTCTCTTTTTAATTCTGCTAACCATTCCTTTTCGGCTTGAATTTTAGCTTCTGTTTCTTTTTTGTTTTGTAAATAATCTTTCTTATCCATAACTATTCTTAATTAAAATTTTGGTTCACCTTTGGGTTCAAGCCTTCCTATTTTAAAAAGGCTCTCTTTGCACATAATGCTTAAAACAGCCCCCAAATTCATACACAGGTTCATCGCAGCCTTTAACTCCGCATTTATGCCTATTGAGCGTAACATCCTTTTGAATAGGCTTCCTTTCCTGGTAAATCGCCACAAGTACAAGTGCCATCGATGAACAGCAAGCCGCTAAAATAATACCCACAAAACCCATAACTATCAGTAAATTTTCCATAACATTCAATGTATTAAATTCAACTATTCCGACTCTTCATCCTTACCTATGCAACCTTTATTGCTGCAAATAGATACGGGTTTCTTACTTTCACCATCTAATTGCCTGTCGAGGCTCTCAACCATCGCAACGGCCACCGCTGCAACCTGGATGCACTCTTTGCGGTACTTCATAATTCGCTCAATCTGGATGTTGCGTTCCAGTTCTGTTTCGGTTTCATAGGGGTTAATGAGTCCGTTGCGGAAGTGGAAATCAACGCCATTGCGTGCTGCTTCGCCTACCTCCTCAGTGAATATGGCAATCCATTCAACTGCCGAATGGTTCTGTTCGCCCCACTTGCGGTTCTGCCTTGCTCTTTCCTGCTGAACCTCGTTTAATATGCCTGCTGTTTTATTCATAGCGGTAAAATGTTATTGAGAAAAATAATAATCCAAGTGTCATTGCATGAAAATCGCCATTCTCATCGCTGCCATAATACATATGAAAGCCTATGTCCATTTCATCCGGACCATTGAAAACGCCTTCAATTGCTCTTAGTTTCATCGTATTCTCCTCCATCTTTCGCGACCATTTTCCCGACGCTGGTAAATTGCTTTTTCTTCGACATAAACATCAAATTCAAAATTTTCGAAACGGAAGGCAGGAGGGTTTGCACCTATCAATGAATCGGTGCAGAGTGGCAAATCTGTTTTTGCAACAATAAAAGAATCGGTTTCGGCGGTTGTATGCAGTTTATCCTGCCATACCATACGGCCACTTTCAATAACTGTGTGATACCCGGTTCCAACCAGGTTGCCCGGAGAACATGCTGCCAGGACTAAAATGCTGATGATAAATAATAGTTTTTTCATGATTGTTTTTTTTTAATTGTCTGATGTTTCAGGAATGTTGTGATGCTGGTGCCACGCCTTGCTGTACGCTTTTTTTGCGCTCTTTTTAAAGTTTGCCTCCAGTGCGTGCATCTGCTTAATAAGTTCGTCAAGCTCCTCGAACGTGTATTTATTGAGGCGCTTTTTTAGGATGCTGCTGTTTTCCATAAAGGAATTGAACTTTTTAAAATCCTTCCCCTCATGTATGCCACACCTTTGGGCTATGGCAAGTACTGTAGATCTTTTCTGCTTGATTGCAATAAGCAACATGGCATTAACCGTGTTTTTAGGGTTCTGCCTGAAATGGAAGTCGTTTTCGAACTTCCACACCAGGTCGTCAACTTCGGTTTCGGTAAGGTCCTTGCTGCTTTCGGTGCGGCCATTGGTCCACGCATGCACAAGTGAGTGGCGGGTTTCGTCGTCGAACCCGGCTTGTGTAAGTAATGCCATCAGGCGGCGGTGTTTTGTTGCTACTACTGCCATTTTAAACACTGTTTAATTGTTTTTTAAATACTCCTGAACATCCTCGAATTTGGTTGCAAAGTCCTTATCGGATTCCGACAGGTTTTTTACTGTTTTACAGGCATGCAACACAGTGGCATGGTCTTTATTGCCTAGCTGCATTCCAATTTGAGCCAACGAAAGCCGTGTGCGCTTTTTGTAGAAATACATTGCAATTTGACGGGCTTCAACCACTTCACGTTTCCGGGTCTTTTCCCTGAAATCCGAAACGCCTAATACATGCGTAACCGCCCTGTCAATTTCATCTGTAGTTTTTTGCGACACCTTTACCTTTAGCTCACGGTTTTGGAGCAATAGATCGGGCATGGCGTAGATCGATGCTTTTATACCATTGTTTTTCATTCTTCCGCTTTTTGAGTTATTTCATCATAAGCCGCAACCCAACCCGGAAAGCCTCCCAGGTTGCGGTCGTCAACATATATATCGGCAAATATTTTCCGGCTGTTGTCTCTGTGTTCAGCCACATTGCATGGGCTGTTGTCGTTAACCCGGTGAAATTTTATGCCCTGTTGAAGCATCCAGTTAATTGCTTCAAGCAGTTGATCGCCTGTACGGCAGGTGTTAATAATAATGTAGTGACCTTCCTCATACAAAGCGTTGATGTAGGTCAGGGCATTGGGTTGCAGCCCGTCAATTGCCGGGTAAGTGCCCCGGCAAATGGTTCCGTCGAAGTCGATAGCTAAAATCATAGTTTAAAATAATTTAGGATGAAGTAACTCAGGCTGTGGCTTTGTGGAGGTTCCGGTAAGGCGGGCCACTTCGGCATCAACCACCAGTTCGGCTTTTTTTGCAGCCTGCAGCGAAAGCGGGTCGCGGTACTTAAAGTAATTTTTTTGAAACTTGCGCATTTCGCTTACCAGGTTCGCAAGGTCGGTAATTGACTTACCACTCTCAAGGTGCTGCCTGATCTGATTGTTTTGTGACAGGGTATTCATCAGTTCGGTGTTTCGCTGGTGTATGGTAAAACCTCTACAATGGAAGACAATGCCACCGACTCAACTTTGCATTTTACCACAATGTCATCCATTGTTTTTTCAAACTGAATCAGGGCTTCGGTAATGTCGTCGGCAAAAGTTAACCAGGTGCTGTTAATTCGTTTTTCACGGCCATTTACTTCATCAATTGAATTGTATGAAATTTTTGCCTTCCAGCTCCATTCCCCTTCATCTGTCAGCACGTTTTCAATGCGGCTTTCGGTAATGCCTTTTACCTCAAAGTTGAGAAGACTGCGTTCATCAGCCTCTTGTGTAATCCTGGCTTCCGCTTCGGTGAACGAAACGGCATCCACCAGGTAGGTTTCAATAACTCTACGTTCGGCACCGCTTTCGGTAACCTTCGTGTACTTCAATTTTACTTCAAAATAACTGTTCATTGCTGTTGATTTTTAAATGAAAAAATTAGAATTCTTTATATAAAGCTGCTGCCTTTTCATCGGTAAGAATGCGATAGAGCGGGGTGGTTTTGTTGTGCATGTAAGGCCTGGTAAGTACCTGGAATTTGCCTTTTTCGGCATCTTCACCCATTGTTGATTTCAGAAGTTCGCGAACAATTTTCACTGAACTCAAGCTTACTACACCGCTTTTTGCATAGAAGCAAAGGGGTAAACCTTTTTCAGAATCGGTTTTTTCGATGTACCAGTCGCCAGGGCTTTCATAATCCTGGTGAATTAAAACCCGGTCGCCTTTTTTTAAACCAATTTCACTGCAAAATGCCTGGCTAAAAAGAACAGTACCTTTTATATTTACCGTAACAGTTGCCTGCTTGGTGTAGGTGTGCTGGCGGCGTGTGCTTATATCAAACGTTCGTAGTTTCATTTCAGCTCCTCCATCTTTTCAGCAGTTTGCCGGTACCTGGCAGAGCTGCTTAGTTCCGAAACTTCGCCCTTTTCAATGCGATCAAATTCATTCATCGTTTTCTTAAAGTCGCGGATACACAGGCGCAAAACCCATGAGGCTCCTGCTATAAGTGCCATAATTGTCAGAATTGCAATTGTGATTTCGTTTTCCATGATTATGATATTTTAGAGTATTTACGGTTTTCTCTCTGCCAGCCTTTCAGCTTTTTTCTGCCAGGAGCATAAATGGCTTCATAACCCCAAACTGTCATACCAATTACATACCCGGCTGATTTTACAACCTTGCCGTCATTTCTTCTTTTGGTTAAATAGTTTTTCCTTGCTCTTTCAGCCCTGCGAAACATTTTTGGTGTGGTTTTTATACCCTCTACACCAGCTCTTTTTACCGGAGATTTCTTAGCTCTTTTCTGAAGAACCTTTTTTGATTCATTCATCTGTTGGTCAATTTTTTGAATTCTTGAACCCTGTTGTTTTCCATACCTGATTTTTTATGATTTTTATTAATGTTAATTCGGTTTTATACCACGTTTGGTCAAAGTTGAACCATTACATTGGGAACTGTAATCGTATATTTTTGACTGAAAAGTCAGTTACAATTCGGTTGATTCTATCTTCTGTTAGTAAACTCGGAACAGTCCATTGACCTTCTTTATAATCAGAAAATTGCAACTCATATTTTGCGCCCCATTGTTCCATTGCTGCTGTTAAAAAGTCCCGTAATGCGTCCTGTCCTAAATTTAAGTTTTTATTACCCATTATATTGATTTTAAAATTGTTAATACTTAGAATTGTAAAAGTTGACCTATTTTAATCCCGCATTAATCATTGCTTTCTTTACTTGCCCCCACGTATAGGTATCATTTATATACTGTGGATTTAGAATATCTTCAATAGTGGTTATTGATTTTAAAACACCTGTTTTTTCAGTCGCTTGCACTGCCTTTTCTGATTGGACTATTCTCGGAGTTTCGTCAGCATATTTAGGAAGTATAGACTTTGCTCTTTCAAGCCTTTCTATGTCTAACTTTAATAGCAAGTCTTTGTTGTTATTGTTCAGCCTACTTAGTGATCTTATCAGTTCTGCACAGCTTTCAATTAATTCGCTTGCGGCTTGTGGTGTAGCATTTTCGACTACATTAATAATCTTCCCAGCATTTAACTCTTTTAGCATCAATTCACATTCACGCCTTGCTGCATTAAATTCATTTGAAAATCGTCTATAACTTTGGCGTGCATGATAGCCAAATTGTTTGTCCACACTCTTGTCAAAATACTCCATTTCAACCTTTTTTAAGTGTGCAATTCGTTGTTCTAAATATTCTTTCATTTGTTCGTTATTATTGATTTATACTATAAATTTTCACAATAGTATTTTTTACTAAATCGGCTATTTGAAGTTTATGTACGCTTTTGTCAAACAGTCCATTGCATATGTTTTCAGCTTCTTTTAATGTTTTGAAACTTTCAACATAGTCCCAACAATTAAATAAGGGACTATCTTGCTCAATGCTTAGTTGCACCAAGTATCTGTGTCCTTCTTTTATGTTTTGTTCCATTTGTTCATAATATTGATTTTAAAAAACACACAACTTTGAGTTCAAGCCTTCCTATTTCTCTTTGAGGCACGGGCAGGGTTCGAACCTGCAATAACCGGCAGCCATTTCTGCCACCGTGCCAACCGGTTTAACTTAAGCACTACCTTTCTCAAACCGTGTGGCGGAGGCGGGAGTCGAACCCGCAACCGCCGTTTTGCCCCGGTTCAATCAATCACGAAAAACCGGGGCAATTGCTAAATATTAATGCTATGAAAGAACGCCTGGTTGACCTGTTCACCAGTAGGATTATCTTTGCTATACAGCACTCATCGAAAGGGCAAGCCATTGCCACACGCCGTTTTCGTCGAGGTACTTTGCTTTCACGTAAGTTGAAGTTTTCATTGGCCGGTACTGGTCTTGAATGAAGTTCACTGCTTCAATTAGCTCCTTATCGCCTCTTTTGCGGGCTTCAATGCTCAGGTCGAGCACGCGGTTGGCTTTCAGTACACCATCTTTGTTTGGCTTCAGCAGTGCACGAATTATTTCACGGTCCTTTTCATCCTTAATGGTTTCCATAATCCACTTGTTAACCCGGTCGATGCCAACATTTACATCGTCGCCCCAGCGGTCAACCACATTTGAGCCAATTACAACCGATGTTTTACCGTCGCTTGTAGTAAATGTGTGCGATTGCTGAATATTTAGCTGCTCATCGGTCAGGTTATAAACCTCTTTTTTCATCGAAATAAGGCTGCCAAACTGATTGAAAACATCAATCTTTTCAGTCTCAAGCGAAATAGAAATGTGTTTCAGCTTGTTAAAAGTGGCTTTTACCTGCTCATCTTTAAGCGAGTTGTAGTCGTCGCTAAGTCTTTTCTTTGCTTCTTTTTCGGCCCTTTCTTCGGCCTCAAGCTGTTCGCGCAATGCCCGTTTTTGTTCGGGCGTTAGTTTGTCAAATTGAATTTTTTCCATTTTAAGTATTTAATAGTGAAACGTTTTGCTTTTCTGTGGAATACTCTGTTCAAATTCGCCTCTTGCATCAGAGAAAGTTCCTTTCAGCCTTCGCTCGCAGCATTCAATCGAGTTTGACAGTATGTTCTGTTCACGGAAGACCTCTACACTGAACTTTTCTTTAAGTTGCCTTGACAGCTCTTTGTCGCGTTTTTTGAGTTTTTGCAGCCGTTCCTCCAGGTATTGGCGCAATTGCTTGTCCTGTTCTTTGTTTTTGTTCGCCATAGAAGATTTTTTTTAAGGTGAAGTATGGTATTAAGTTGTCGTTAAAGCGGAGCAGGTACCCGAATTGGGTCCGATTTGCAGGTTTCTCGGCCCTGCAGATGCACCAAAGTTGTGTTGCCCACCATGCCCAAAATGCCTGTGAATTTTTGATCTCTGAAAACACCTGCTCCGGGGTCATTCTCCTGAATGCTGAATTACGGAGCATTGGGCTGAACTGTGCATTGAACACCCGCGCGTGACTAATTCGGCCTCTTAACAGTTCCAGGTAATCCATGCCCGCGTCAAACCAAATGCCCTGCATCTGGTCGGCATTTATCCTTAACCGTTCGGCTGTTTTTTTAACCGAAGGGGTTTTCATTGTTTTGTTAATTTGATTATGCATTGCTGTTGTTGTTTTGTTGTTATAAATCATCGTTGTAATAAACCTGGGCGCCTTCCTCCCAGATGGTGTATTCCTTTGTTGTGCCTCCAAAACGGCTAAGGGCAAAAGCCTTATAACCTTCAATGCGGATCTTTACAAAGGCATCGTAACGTATGCTTTTCGCTGTGCTGCCTGCTGGGTTTTTCCCGTCTGCATGCGAAATCAGTATGAAAAGCTTGTTTGGAAATTCGCGGCGAAGGGCCACGTAGTCGCGGTAATTCATTCCGGAATATTGCACGGAATCAATTACCAGTGCATCGGGGCTGCGGCGTTTGCGCAACCGCTCTTTAAGTTCACTTATCGGTTCATTATCCAGCAATATAACCTGGCGCCTTACCTCGTTCATTCCCACTTCGCGGAATGCTTTTTTCATCGATTTTGAAGCGCCTTCCTCCATGCTGTTGTATGCCACCCGGCAAAATGCAGCCAAATATTTGCACAACTGAAGGGCAAAGCGGGTTTTTCCGTTTCCGCTTTCGCCCCAGATAAGCCATGCACCGGCTATTTCAGGTTCACCAACCAGAGCATACCAGGCACCTTCGAACGGAAGTTCATTGAAGGTCATGGTCTCAAGCTGGCTTACAGATATGGCTCGGTTTAATTTCATTTCAAAGAACTAATTCAGGTTTTCGGCTTTCAGTACAAACTCTTTATGAGCCATTACTTTTGCTTTCACTCTGCGAAGGTCATTTTCCGAATCTTCGTAAATCTCTTTTATGGTTTTTGAATCGGTTACACCATTAGCAATGCACACCGCGCGAACATCGGATGAGCCTACACCTTTCAGCTGGATGAACTTGCGGCCACCGCGCGAATAAATTTCAGGGTACCCTTTCTTACCCAACCTGATGCCGCGTTCCATGCGTTTTTTAAGAAATTCGGTGGCAATCATTATAATTGAGCAGTGGTCTTCAAGGTTGTTGTATAGGGTTATGAAGAAATAAAATAGCTGGTCGTTCAGTTTATCGGCTTCATCAAGGAAAATAATGGGGTTTTGCTGTTGTTTGATGTGGTGAATAATAAGCCCCATCATTTCGTACATGGTGTAACCACCTGCATCAATGCCCATGGCCTGAAGCAATTCGCTGAGGAACGTTTTGCGGTTCCAGAAATCGTTGCATTTAATCACATACACGCGCTTGTTGCTTGCTGCAAACTGCTTAATTGTTTCGGTTTTGCCCGATCCGGTAGCACCAGTTATAAAGCAAACCTTTGCAATTGATTTTGAATACTCAAATACCTGTGTAAGCAGGCGGAAATCGCGCGTTTCGGCAACCTGCCACGTTTGGCCGGTGTACCCAACTTGTGAGGCTACATTGCGCCACATTTCGTCACTGATAAGCTCCCATTTGTTGTTCAATATCTGGCTGACTGTTGCGGAGCTAACGCCTTTAATAGAATTTGCAGCCTTGTTTTTGCTGTCGTATCGCTGGCAATAGCGTGCCAGTGATTCTGCAATTTGTTGTTTTTCGAAATCTTTCATGCTGTTGTCGTTTTATTATGTTCTACATTAGATTATACAAGTTGTCGTCCTGTTCGTCGTCTTCGTCAGAAGCCACTACCACGTTGCTCATTGCTTTCTGCAGGCGGCCAAAGTTGTCGGCTGTTTGTTTCCGTTTCCGGTTGATGCCTTTAATGCCCGGAGTTACCAAACCGTTTTGCTCAGGCAATTGATTGTGCTGCCGCTGTATCTCCATCAGGCTTTCGCGCATTTCTTCGCGCAATTCGGCATTGGCTTTGTCAATAGCTGCCCAACGTTCCATTTCGCCCGGTTCCTGCTCTTGTTTGCCCCTGTGAATTGCAACCTTTTCATTGGCTTCGGTTACAAAGCGAAGGCCTTGCGGAGTTTCATCGTACAGGTAAATCATTGAGAAATCCTGTGGATCGAATTTTATCCTGAATTTTTTATCGATGTTTTTAGCAAGCCACTTAATATCTGGCATGCCGTTTGGCAGGGTTACATCGTAATTGTAGCTAACGCCTTTCTCCTGGAAAGTAATTCCATAAGCGCTGGTTGTAACAGGTTTGTCGCGCAATACCCAGAACAGATCCACCATGTCCATCAGTTCAACCTTGGCAGTTTTTGGGTTGCTGCTTTCGCGGTACATTTCAATGCGAGCTTTCCCGGTTTTCGGGTGTGGGGCATTGTTCCATTCGTTGCGGCGCTGAATGTATTTGGCGTGAACCTCTTCCAATGTTGGCAGGTTGTTCTTATTCGCCATTATGAATTCGAGGTTGGCTTTGCTTTCGTCGCGTTTAGTCTGAATGTTTTGGCCTGTAAAAAACCAGTCCTTTTTAAGTATCTGCATCTGGAACCGACCGAAGGCGCTTTCAATTGTTTTCGATTTACCATTATATGGTTTGGTTCGGATCGATAAATGAGAAAGCTTTGTAAGGAAGTCACCGGCTTCCAATTTCTTGTGTCCGCCCTGGTTGTCGTAACTCACCTGGTAAGGCTTATGCTGGCTAACCTGCATTGCCATTCTGAAAGCCGAATACTGAGCAACATAATCTTCAGTGTCCGATATGTGATAGCCCAACATTGTTTCAGAGTAAACATCCATCACCTCATATACCGATGTGGTTTTCATCTGGAAGCGGCCCTGTGCATCGCGCGTTTGGTAGAAGTAGTTAAGCTTCGTTCCATCCGAATACCACAGGCTGTCGCGCATGGTTGGTAAAATGGTTTTGAGCTGGTAAACGAACTTCTCTTTGAATTTCTGTTCGCCGTAGCGTGCAGCCCACCACAAAGGTTTAATGTCCTCCTGGTATAAGAAATGGTGCACCGTGTCGGGGCTTTTCAGCTGCTTCCATTCCTGGCTTTCGGCAAGGCGGTTGTATTCGTCAAACAACTGCTCAGTGGTGGCAATGCGTTCAACCATGCTGGTCCACCGCGAAAGCATCCACACCTTTGCTTCGTCGTTAATCTTCTCAGAGTTCTTATTGCACCAGTTACCGTGAATCAGGCTTTCGTAACCTATACGCTCGAAGCGTGAATTGTCGGTTGAAATAAAACGATTGTAACGGTCCTGCAGGCGGCGGTAGTTCGGAGGCAGGGTGTGTTTAAATTCTTTTTTATCGAGGTTTAAAACGGCATTAGCCAAACGCGGCCAAATGCCTTTAAGTTTGCCATTAATAACTTTGCGCCCGGCTGCCCTGTCAATTATTATATGGTGCAAGGCGTTCAAAATTTCGGCATTGGCCCGGTACTCTTCCTGTGCCGGTTCTGGCAGGTGTTCGCCATTGTCCATTATATAACCCCTGAAATATTTGCGGGACTTTTCGTCGGGCACAATAAAATCCTTAAGGCTACTTTGAATAACCGCCTTGTAAGGATCTCTTCCAATTTTTTCGATAATATTTTTTTTGAATCTGTCGGGAATGCTGTCGTATGCAACCAGGGCGGGAGTGTTGAGGCAGGCGCGGCGAACCACGTTAATTTGTTTTCTCCGGTTGAGGTTGTCATACTGCGTTTGGGTCATTATGCTTTCCTTAATAAGCCAACCGGCTTCTACACAAAGTTGATTTTTGTAATATTCCATGCTGTTGGTTATTTATTGGTCCGAATCGCTGTCTGAATTAATCTGGTCAATTGCGTCAATCAGTTTTTTATTGGTGTCTGCAAGCTTATCTGCCATCGCTTTCACCTGTGGGGAGATGCTCCTGGTACCATCCAGCTGCTGCACCACTGTGATGTATGCAAACCCGGTTACCTTAGCTATTAGGCGCATATCGCCGCGCCTTAGTAAATGCTTGCGTTCGTAAGGTTCGCCGTATTTTTTTACCTTGCTACTTGGTTTTTTATCTTTATTTTGCATAACTTTGAATAAATTACTTGACAATATTACAGAATATTCTGTATAAAACCAAAAGTTAGTGCAAAAAAATACAGAAATTTCTTTACGAATTACAGAAATTATTGAATACCTAAAGGTTACGCCTCATAATTTCGCCAAATCGCTTGGCTACAACAGGAGCCAGACGGTATATGATATTATGTCGGGTAAGTCAGCCCCCAGCTTTGACTTTTTCAATAAGTTCATGAGTTCAGAATTTTCTGCAATCATTAATATAGAATGGCTAATAACCGGCACCGGTGAAATGCTCCGGAGCCAGGAGAGCCAGGAAGAAAAAAAATACAAAGCTCCGCTAATACCAATGGCAACACTGGTAGATCCACCGGCCTCATACGCATGCACCATGTGCCAGGTAAAAGACCGACTGATTGAGCACCTTGAGCACCAGCTAACCAGGCAGGAAAAAGAAATCGAAAGAATAACCAGGGAATGCGAACACAAAAACACCGGTGATTAAAAACATTTGTATTGACAACTAAACAAGATTGATATATATTTACAGTCGCAAGACAGTGAATAATATCACTCAAAAAAGTTGATGAAATCAAAACCAGTCAAGATGTTGACTGGTTTTTTTTATTCCTGTACACGAACATTTTTTCGCACAAAACGTTACACATTTATAACGCACACACACTACACCTACACTTGAAAAGACATAATTATCTGTAAGTAGCTGAAATTCAGCCGCCTGTTATTCTTGTGCCCTGTTCATAGGCATGGAATAACCCCCCTGTTAATGTCCAAAAACAGCAGTTTAACTATTCATTTTTGGAAGTATCACTACATTTTCACTTCTTTTTTTACCGCCTTCTGACTGTCCATCTGACTGTCCATTTGACTGTCCATCCCGTTTTCGTGCTTCCCTGCATCAGGAAAACGATCACAAAAAAAGGCCCTGTTTAAAGGCCCTTACGTTGGCAGTGGGATAAGTACCAGGAGAAAGGAGAAACGCTCACACAGCGCAAATTTAAAGGGTATTCAGGCGGTGGCTAACTATGCCTTAAACACCGTTTAAATTTTCGCGCCGTTTTTTTCGTACCTTCGAACGAAAGTTAAAGTTGAATGTAACGTAATTACAAACTTGGTACAATTTGTTTTTAATGGTGGTTCTGTAACTTATTTATTATCAATGAAATGTTATGAGTGTGTTTTGTACAATTCGTTTAACCCCTCTTACATAGTTTTATAATCAGGGGCGCTATCAAAATTTCTTTTTGGGAAAAATCCTTCATTCAGATCAATGTCTTTAACCGGCAATTGAAATTCTGAAACAGAACCGTCTTTTTTCATCAGGTTTTCAAAAACAGACAACATTCTGACTTTTTTAAAACTGTCCCAGTTTTTTGTTTCATCATGGTATGGTGTTCCTTCCACCCTGTCAAGTCCTGATGACAAATGATCGGCCATTTGAATTATTCCTTCAAATAAATTCGAAGGTTTATGGTGTTTGGCAGCCAGATGTTCCAGTGAAAATTCCGATTCTCCTGAAATCTTTTTTAAATGTGTACCCAAATCTTCAATAAACTGCACGGTCCATAAAACATGTTTGTGCGAGTAATTCCCCTTAAATTCAGGACAAAAAACTGCCTGGCTGTTTTTTACTGAATCACTAAGTAACTTTGATTTTGCGGTACCTTCGGAATCGGCCCTCTGGTAAAATTTCCCAATGTCATGCAACAGGGCAGCTAAATAAATTTTATCGCGTAAAGTATCTCTGTTCATGGATAATATTTTGATTAATTCTGTTGTTTTTCCCGAATCTCTTCTTTCAAAATACCAAACCCACTGCTACTTCCTTTTCCCAGGCCAATGTAATTGGGCAGCGACACATTGGTTTCAAAGCGGAGACTGAATGATTCCATCTCCTGTCCTTTATATTCTTCAAGCCGCTGGTCAAGTATGTGTTTAATTTTTATTTCGATTTTTTGTTCTACATACAGATTAATTCCCTGCAAAAAACTAAGGATATTTGCCAGCAATATTTTTTCGAGTAGCGCCATTTTCTGCCCAAAATCTTCCAACCGGTGATATTTCCGGTAATTTTCCTGGTTAAGCGGAAGCCAGCGCGACAAAGTATATTGAAATGGTTTTTCCCACACCCCAATGCGATGTTGCCTTACACGAAGGTTTTCCACTTTTATCGGCTGTTCCCTTATTCCAATATTGAGTTTCCAGTCGGTTGCTGCAAAAAAGTCCTGGATACCTTCAATTCCTTCTTCTATGCACAGAAGGGTAGCTTTTTTATTCAAACTTTTGTATTGAATAAGCGGATAACGATAGATTGTTCCATTGGGAGAATGGTTGTGAAACAGATCGTTTTTGCCTTTGGTGGTTTTAATGACTGAACCTCTGAACTGATTAATTTCATCAAAGTTCAGATCAAAATCAAAATTAACGGTTAATAATCTGATGGTTTTGGTTGTTGTCATTTTATATTTGGCTTAATTAGAACTTTTATAGTAAGTTACTAAAGTAGTGAAATTAATAGGAAATATTATATTCTTTTAAAATAGAAATTAAATAATCGTAAAATTTATAAGAAATATAGTTCGTTATTATCCCCTCTTATAAACTGCCATGAGATACCCAAATGCCGCTGAGGGAGATTTACACGAAGGTTGAAGCGAACATGAAACAGCTTGAGGCTTGGTGGGATTATGGCCCTGTTGGCTCTGAGGGTGAGATTGATGAATACCACTTAAGGATGCTAGAATTATATCGATCAGTGTATTTTACGATAAAGGATAGTAAGCTATTAATGAAGCAGCCGAGGCCTAAAAGTTTAAATATTCAGAAAAGGAAGGGCTTGGACAAGAAAATTTAAAGCAAATGGCAGGTACTGAGTAAAAATTTGTAGTTTTAACTTGTTAAAAATTAACCAATTCATATGAAGACCGATCAACTAAGGCAGATACTTTCTTTTGCTGCTGATGGAATTACAATTATTGCGATTTTAATTTTACCCCTTGTTGGTTTTTTTTATAAAAAAAAATCAGTCATTGGTTTTAGGATAAATCAGGGCATGAATTATCTATTAAAAAGTGCTATAATTGCAATTTCCCTATTAATAGTTTACCGTTTATCCTCTGGCATTTATATTTTCATTTTACTTATTTCTAAAGGCGATGCAACTCCTATTTATTGGGAGCCAGGATATGCACTACATCATTTGCTGAGTTATTTTGTTTCTATTGCTATTGGAGTTGTTTTGTTTTGGTATTGTTCATTGTTCATATGGAATTTTTCTTTGTCAAAATATTTTTCAATTTGGAGGTATTCAAGTTTTGCAAATAACAATACTCCTAAATTAATTATTGACGAAGCAATTTACGGTACTAATGCACCGAACCCACTTGATGTTACCTACAAAGTAAGGCAAATGATTACTAATGAAACGCTAAAGATCAAATTTACAAATCAATTAGCTGGTGATCCTGCTCGATATGTCGTAAAGGATGTAAGATTAGTTTTTCGTTTTGAAGGTACTGAACCAATACCAATTGCCTTGAAGGAACATGATGAAATTGAAATTTTCGGGCCTGATAATTATAAAATTATTCCTGGTCAACATTCCCAAACGGATAATGATTTAGCAAGAAAGTTACTCGAAGACCGATAATGAAATATGGGCGGTTAACTGGGGCATATTTTTTTAATGCGATCACCGTTTTAATAATGAAAAATTACGTCATGGATTTTTTCTTTAATTAAATCCTTGGTCATTCCGACCTTTAAAAGTATAGCGCTTATTAACAAAGCCCTCAGCTCTATACCTAAATCATGTAAGGCCAGATTTTTTTTTGCTTTTTTTTCTTTGCTAGGGTCATAATGGGTATAATAGTGCCTACTGTTTTTAACATCCTTTAGGAAAATGTCCTTTTCTTGCTCGTTCAAATTGAAGATGAATCCAGCTTCATTAAACACATCCGTTAGCCGGTCTTCTAATTTTGGTTCATTGGCATAGGTTAAAGCACCTTTTAACAGTAACTTCTCGTCATTATCTAATGCATTATTTGATAAGGCTCTTTTTACGAAATTATTGAAATCATTAGGATACATTCTAATACAATCGCTGTTATTCCTTCTGTGCCAGACCTCAATAGCTCTTGCCATATCCATGAAAAATTCCTCGGTAAACTGCAAAGACTTTCTGAAACTGTAAAATAAAAGGTTAAATGAAGGCCTTATTGAATCGTAGTATTCATACCATTTACAACAAACTAATTCTAGATTTTCTTTGATATCGGGGAAAGTAATCAACATGTCACTTTTTACTTTTTCTTTTATGGATTTATAATAACTGATATCCCGCCACAGAAGATTTATTTTCTTTATTTTACCATTACGAATTTCGTCTTGATAAACAATTTTATTGGAAAAAACAGAAAGACTTGTTAAATAAGTTTGCTCATAAGTCATCAGCGATAAAATTGATTTAAACTTAGCAACATGCTTGAAAATGTCATCTAAAGTATATCCTTCACTTTCTAATTCTATTTTTGAATGTTCCGCAAGACAGATATCATCATTTTCATTTAAGGCAGTAGTATAGCTACTTATAAAACGGCATTTATTATTGCTTATATTAAACTCAACGGGTATTGGCTTTTTGTATTCAACATTATATTCATCCGAAGTATAGTCATTAACGTTTAATCCGGTTACACCATACCATGTACCAAAATTTTGGAGGCCAAAATCGAATCTTTCAAAAATGAAGTCTTCATTTTTAAAGTGATACCCAATGAAAGCCATATTCACACTAAAAGTGCATCTTACATAGTTGGCGTCAAAGTTTTCTGAATGATCAACCAAAATAGTCCTGTACAAAGTTATTTCGTCTCCATCCTCTGAAATGCCATAAATGAACCTCTCTTTAGGGTTACCCATCCATCGTTCCTGTATAGTATGGAAACAGCCCAGCAGACTCAGTTCTATCCTGGTTTCAGGCTTGAATTTTAATTCACCGTGTATTTTCGTATCTTCATTGATAAACCATTTTCCTTTGATAGTAATATCTTCTGTTAGGTTATAATTCATTTATTTAAATTTTGATTATTCTATGCTGATTTTATCAACTTCCTGCATTAGCCTGATGGTTTCCGTAAGAGCAACAATTATTCTTTGATAATGCAATATGTCTTCAAAGGATAATATCCTTCCTCGCCTGTCTTTAAGCCACTTCTGGGCCGGTTGGTATCCTCCAATGTAAAACTCCCAGGCGGAAACCGGCACGTCTGCAAAGTACTGCGCTTCGTTTATGTATACTGCTCCCAAATAATCAGGATATTCATCACCGGGAAATAAAGGATCATAATCATAGCTTTCAAAGCGAATTTTATCAACCTGGTTGCTTCCATCCATCGGATATTGTGTTGTAAATTCATTGACTTTGGAAGATTCAAGCAAATGAATTTGCCTTAATTCTCCACCTATTTCCACCAGTTGCCAAAATGTTTCAGCATCCTTAGGGTAAGGAACGCGAGGAAAATCAATTTTCAGAAACTCTTTGTACTTCTCTCGGTATGCTGGAGAATGAAGTACTGCGTAAATGTAATCCAGGATGTCGATGGGGGGCAAAAGTGGTTTTGTAATCATTGCGCACCTCAGGATTGTTGACGTAGCAAACATTTCCTTCCGGCTCTTTTTCGGGAACGAAAGTTAAGTTGAGGTTATTGGTGATTTGGGTTAATATTTCAGAATTTAGGTTTGGTATTCTCTTATGTAAATAAAGATTTTTGTCTAAACTCTCAGGATAAATATACAATGGAAGAATATATGATTGATCTGCCAAAAAGTTTTTATCAGTCAATATATTAGTTATCGAGATATGAGTATACATATAATTTCCTCCAAGCAACCTTCCGCGCTTACAGATTAATGCAACATTTTTTTTATCAATTATTTCTTTTTGAATTTCAAGTGACGCCCTTCTTAAAATAGATGGTTGATAATAGCAATATTTATAATCGAAAGGTTTTGATAAGTAAAGACGTATATGTTTTTGCGAATATGTATTTTTTTTGAGTTTCGTGAGTAAATTAAAACCACTTTTATTTTTTATTTGGTATTTTATTAAAGTTTCATCATCAATATCTTCAAACCTTTTTACTAAATCCATTTCACTTTCAGAGATAAAAAAATCATCTTTCCCAGTTTCTACTCCTGGCTTTTTGTTAATCCATAGTTCATTTAATTGTATTCCAGACACATAATTATGATAGTCATTAATATTCTTTTTCACAAAGAAAAAATAAGGTTTTTCTGGAATAGGTTCTTTCCAAGTTATCTTTTCAAGAGAATATTTTTTAAAAAAATTGTATTTATAATCGCGTCTACCATAGAGATCGAAGTGGTAAACAAAACAATCTTTGTTTTTTGTTTTTGCTTTCGTTTTTACAAAAATACTAATGGCTACACCTTGCATAATATCAAACACATTTTGATCAATCCCACCATCTGGTGATTTTTCTTTTTTCTTACTATCTCCATGCAAATCTATAATGTAAAGTTTATCAAAGTTTTGCAGTAAACATTTCCGCATTTGACGGTGATTTATTCCATCGATAAAACTATTGTTTGAAATATAAGCCAGAATACCTTCACCGTTTTTCTCAATGAAATGCTGACCATATCGGATAAACTTTATGTAGTCATCAGAAAGTGGTTGAATGTTGCCTTCATTCAAATCTTTCTTGTAATCCTGCATCAAGTTCTCAATCCATTTACTTTTATTAGTGCTGCTCACTGAATACGGTGGATTTCCCATAATCACCATCACCGGTGTATCCCTTTTTATATGATTCGCCTCATTTGCTTCACTGCTCAGCCATTGGGCAAATAAAGTACCTGTGTCTGGATGATGTTCTTCCAAACTGTTTGTAAGATAAATGTTAAACCTTTGGTCTTTCTGTGGCTTATATCCTGTCTCACTTAAAAGCATGTCTAATTTTAAGTGTGCCATCGTATAGGATGCCATCAGCAGCTCGAAGCCATTTAGTCGGGGTATAAGGTCATTTTCAACATAACTGCCCCAGATGCCTTGCATGTGCTTAAAGCGGCTATTGTAAATATGTTTTACCACTTCGGCTAAAAAGGTTCCTGTTCCGGTAGCTGGATCAAGTATTTGCACTTTATGTACTTCCTGTTCTATTTCCTTATAGCCCGATTCAGTTCTTTTGTCACGTGTTTGAGTTTTAATTTTTATTTTAGTTTTACTGGTATCGGCAAGACCTTGCGGCAGATTAAATTCAGTTTTAAGAATATCGTCAACGGCCCTGACAATAAAATTAACAACAGGTTCAGGAGTATACCATACACCTCTGCTTTTCCTTAATTTCGGATCATATTCAGAAAGAAATGTTTCATAAAAATGGATAATTGGATCTTGCGCCTGAGTGCTTTTGCCAAAGTTTTTTAATAAGGCCTTAACATCTGTGGCCCGGAAAACTTCTGCAAGATTATCTACTGTAGTTTTTATTCGTTCGTCAATATCGTATCCTGCCACATATTGAAATAATTTCCTTAAAAATGGGTTTGTTTTCGGTATTAATTCGGCTGCTTCTTGCCTGCTGAAATCATTAAGGGAAGGATCATGAAGTCTAGCAGCGAACATGCCATAAGCCAGAGTTTGGGCGTAAATATCAGAAAATCCTTTGGGTGTTAAGTCATGGATTAGTACATGCTTAAAGGAATCATACTGCCCCTTAAGTGAAGTGTTATCTTGTGTTACTTCATCGGATGTAACGGCCCGTTCAAGGATATTTTCAAGTAATTTAGCTTTGGCTGCCATCATTTCAGCCAGTTTTTTGCTTGATTTAATTGTTTGCCCTATGAATGAACAAAAATCTTTAACAAGTCTTGTAAATTGGTCAAAATTACTTGTCAGGGGGAGTATTTTATTTCCTTCGATTTCCCCGATCCTGATTTCATGGACTAACTGGCCATGTTGAAAGAATTGGAACCACAGGTAATCGGTAATAATGAGGTTGTCCAATGCTTTTTTATACCGGGTGAATTGTTCTCTGTACAACTTATTATTTAAATCTTTTCCTATGTCCTTTGCTTCGATATAGCCAATGGGAATCCTTTTTCGGGTAATCACGTAATCAGGATTGCCGCAATCAGTAACATTTGCCGGTTCGTTGGTTATTTCAACTCCTGTAACTAATTCACGAATTAAATTTTCCAGATCAATCCTGTAAGCATGTTCCTTGGAAATACCTGATTTAAACCTGGTGTTTAGTTGTTTGATATAAGAATTAATATCCATTTGCTGGTTTAGATAATATTTTAATTGACCAAATTAGCAAAATATTGTGATTAGTCTATGCTATGTTATAGTGCCTTTAGACATTGTCCAGTTTGGAACAAAGGTATTTTTCTTTCAAAATAAACTCATAATCTTTGCCTAGCAATACGGCTTTGTCAGCATTTTTCTTTTAATGGTCATCCGGATAATGAAATAAAAAAATCCAGGAAGTTTGTTCTAACTATTTTAGCTTATACCAACCCTTCCTGTTCTTTTTAGTTTTGGGATTAATTACCCGGATGAATATGCCTTTTTGTTTTTTGTTTGCTTCGTATAACAAAATGCGATTCACCTTTACCAGCAGTTTTTCATAATCTTGTTCCGGACCTTCAGAAAATAGAACTCGACTGCTATTAAAAACATGCTTTGCAATGTGGCGTATATGAAGCCCTTCACGTTTTGCTTTTTTATCTGTAAGTACTTGGATTATTGATTCTTTTAGATTCATTAAAAAACTTTAATTAGTTGCTCATTTACAGTATAATTTTATAATCTCGTATGCCTTTTCATGTCCTAATTCTCCAGCCTTACTTAAATCCAAGCAGCCACTATTTATTTGATTGCTGAATAATTTTAAAATACCTCTATCAAAATATGATTCTGCATGTGTAGGATTGAGTTCTATTGCTTTATTAAAATCACCCATTGCACCACTATCATCCTTTAAAATAAATTTAGAAACCCCTCTGTAGTAGTAGGCCTCTGAAGCCCCTGGAGAAACTTTAATCGCCTCGGTTAAGTCTAAAATAGCTCCTCTAAAATCTTCTAGATGAAATTTTGATAGACCTCTATAATAATAAGGTCGGAAATATTGTGGATGAATATCTATCTCCTTATTAAACTCCATAATAGCAGCTTGATATTCTTTCTGATAAAAACTTGCCAACCCTTTTATAAAATTATTTTTAGGTATCTGCCCACTGATATTACTGCTAAAAAACATTATCAGGCAAAAGCCCAACATCTTTAAGAAGTTTTTTTTAGTCATTGTTCGTTAGACTTTTAGTTGGAAATAGGATAGGTGAGTAAAATATGTTTGCAAGTAAAATTATGTTACCGATGATTAATATACCTCCACTGACATCATTATAAAATTTTTTATATTCTTCATACCTGCTGACAAAATCATTCCAATCGTAATACTCTGCAAGAAGAATAAAATAAAAAACAAATAGAAAACTTACCGTTGTATAAATCAGCTTCCCTAAGACTGTTGCATGATAATAATAAATCGTTCCCATTATGGTAACAGGAGCAAATAATACCATTGCAGATATAAATATATCCTTTAACTCAAAAGTTAATCCTTCTATTGATAATAAATAGAGAAAAAAGAAGAATAATAGAGTATAATTCAGTACTCGTAGTGCTTTGTTAATCTTTGTACCCTGAGTGTATATTGCTTTGGCCATGTCATTGATTATTCAATATAAAACTATAAAAAAAATTAAATATTTCAGACTATAGTCCGTAGATTAAATACATGTATTATCTGACTTTTACGCTGACTAAAGTCAGCATGCATGGTAATAGAAGTATTTGGTAAAGTTTTACGTACACTTCGGGAAGGGCAAAATCTTTCCCAGGAAAAACTTGCTGAATATTGTGACCTTGATAGAACATACATATCATTACTTGAACGTGGCCTTAGACAACCCACAATCTCTACCATTTTTAAAATTGCCGATGCGCTGGATATCTCTCCATCTGAATTGGTTAAAAAGGTAGAAATGAAATTAAATTCATAGAAATTGAGTTACCAGGTATCTGGATTACATTCTCTCGGTTTTATTATTTTATCAGGGATAAAATCTGGTATTCCGAGAGTATTATTATAGATATCATATTCGCCTGAACTGTTTCTTTTTATATTCTTCTCTGGAAATATATCAGGGATTCCATATTTATTATTGTATATTTCAATTTCACCATAACTGTTTTCTTTAACCGTTTTTGAAGGTGTTAATTCAGGAATACCATACGTGGTATTGAAAATGCCATACTCATTTTCAGAAACTTTTCTAATGGTTTGTTTTGGCATTAAGTCTGGAATACCAAACGTATTTTCATAGACATCATACCCATCAAAATCACTAGATTTTATTGTAGATGTGGGCGTAATCTCTGATATTCCATAGGAATTATTATAGACATCAATTCCGCCATAATTGTTTGACTTGATTGTTTGGGAAGGTGTAATATCCGGTACGCCAAAAAAGTTGTTGTAAATATCCCAGGTTTCCTGAGCATAAACATTTACAACAAAAATGGTTAAGCTAAAAACAAATACTAAATTTTTCATCGTTCAATTTTTTTTATTTCCTACTCATCTAATTTTTCAGTTCTGCCCCAACTCAGTCATTCTCAAAGAAGCTGAAATGGTTTAGTTCCACTTAAATCCAGTAATTTCATTGAAGTCATTTAATTCTTTGATAGTTGGTTTTAAATAGTCGTTAAGACTAAAATCACTTTTTACAATTTCCCCAGAAAACTCCTCCGTCCATACAGTTGGCCGGATAAAAAATGAACGTATATTAAAATAATAACCCGGAAGTGCCTTGTATTTATCATTGTGTGAAACAATATCAGTGGCTATATTAAAGGCGTTATACGCACTTAAACCATACGATTTCTCATAAGCCGCCATCTGTTCTGATACAATCTTTTTTAACTTTTCGAGGTTCTTTGTTTTAGTATTAACCTGCCTTTCGTCTGGCACTTGGAGGTTGATTTTTAAAATCAGGCATAACAACGGAAACATATCTTCCTGAGGTACTTTGTATTCGAGTAATCTGTTGCATTGTTCTCCAAATTGTTTTGCAACAGATGCAATTTCTTTGGAATCATTTTTCAAATTTATTTTTCTACTCTTATCGTGAAAGTATTTCAATTTCAAAGTTTGTTTATTAAACAGTACCCCATTTGAGCACAATTCTTTTACGAAACCAATTTCAAAAGATAAGGCATGAGTGCGATTGTAACTGTTTGATATCCTCAAAAAAGGAAGCCATTTTTCCTGCTCCCACATATCAAAGTTAACATCTTTATGAATCAGGTCAATGTTGGCTGAGGTTAGTGATTTCGGAAAAACAACCTTAAAAGGAACCAACTCATTTACATCAACTTTAGGATATAGCTGTTTAAAGACAATCTTTCCCATTTCAAGTGCTTCCTTATTTTTAATAAGCTCATAGTTTTTACTTACAACAGAAAGTATCTGCCCTGATTTTTTATTAACTACCGCCTTATATTGAGAAACAGTTTGTTCCACAGGATACTTATTTTGCAACTGGAATTTAGAAAACAAAGGTTCAAGGCTTACATCGAACAGTACATCATTTAACTGCTGGGATGGAAATTCAGAATTTAAAGGTATCATGTCATTTGTTTTTATTGGTTAAACGAAAATTTTGCTGTGTAAGAATTTTTCTATTGCATCTTTTGATATGCCATACTTTTTCAATCTGGCAGATATTAATCTGGTATCGTAATTTAAAGTAGCACAAGCTCCTTTATATTCGGAAGTAAATTTATTGAACTCGATTTCCTTTTTGGTATAGCGCAAAGGAAGCCTTAAAACATCAGCTATGCCATAATTAACAGGTAAATTTATACTCCTTAAAATACTATCATCCTGAAAAAAGCAAGTTGTTACGACTACAGTTGATTCATTAATTGTCATAAATTCATCTCCTACTGAAAATTTTGTTACAACTCTTGGACGATCTTTAACCAGGTGTAACAGGTATGCAAAAGAAATAGTAACTCTTGCCGGACTCTTTGTTTCGCAGAATAAGGATTTGGATGCCCCATTTACTACAAACTGCACTTCACCGGTTAAAATGGTAATCTCACAATACGGCCTCTCTTCCATCCATGTTTTCTTTTGACCTGCTTTTATAAATTTCAATACATCCATTAGCTCTTTGGTATAGCATTTAAATGCAGCCTTAACCATTCCTTCAGATGAGATCAAATTCATTATGATAATTTTTTAGGTTTTACCATTTCTCCCAAACAAAAGCTGATTTCAGATTCCATCACCTTTAACCCGGATTCATTTAATGATATATTCAGCATTTGCTTATCAGATATCCCAAGATTGGACTTATAGAACAAATTCTCTTCCTGGCGACAAAAGAACCTGATTTCCCAATTCTTTTCTTCTGCTTGAGATAATAGCCCTTTTATATCCTTAGAAGTAAAATCGGTGGAAGCATTTTCAAGGCCATCGGTGAATACAGCAATAAATACTTTGTCATTATTCTTCACCTCCTTTTGGATTTTCCTATAGGTTAAACCAATAGCATCATATAAGGCCGTGCAGGAATCGGGATTATATTCGTGTGCCTTGAGCTTCAGTAGTTTATTCACCTCTTGTGTTATAAATTTAAATTCTATTTCTTCATTAAAGATGCAAAAGGTAAAATAAATTTTAGTGCCGGGATTACTCTTGATGACCTTGTTAATGCTTTTAACCTGTTCGTTAAAACTGGTTATCACCTCGTTTTTCAGTCCGTGCATTGATCCACTTTGGTCAAGAATGAAGGCATAATGAATTGTTGTTTTCATACTATTAATTTTGGTTATATTCATTAATGTCAAAAAACAGGAAAATGTCACCCGCAAATGATGAATTATTTTAATATTTTTGAAGAACACCTAAAGATTCAAAATGAGCACTGATACAAACCAATGGATTCAAGCGGAAGAAAATTTTCATCAATGGATTGAAAATGCTGCATTCTATAAGAGAAGTGAGGATTCGAATCTCAGGAAATCAATTCATATCTATTTTAGAAGAAATTACTTAAATTTACTTACACCAATAACCGAAAGGGTTTTTAAAAATCTGCCGGTAGATGAATTATTGGAGCGTGAAAGAGAAAAAGAAAAAGAATTTTATAATCCTGTTGTTGTTGAAGAAGCATTACAACCATTAGATAGTATTAATTTTAGTTTAGTATCTACTTATGAACTGAATCAGGTAACTCTTTCTCGTTTTTGGAAAGACGACAAACAAACCATTTATAGATTTTATGAAGAAGAATTTTCAAGAGTTGCCTGGCTGATTCTTAAAAACAGTGGAACTATTGAGGATGCAAAAGATATATTCCAGGATGCTTTAGTAATTTTAATGGATAAATTTACCTGGGGAAAACTTGATTTAAATTGTTCGCTGGGAACCTATGTGTTTTCAATTAGCAGAAATCTTTGGTATGAACATCTGCGAAAACAAAAAAAGCAAAATGAATTTATAGAGTTAGAGCAGTATGAAACTATAGATGTTTCCGTTGCCTACTATGAAGAAGAACCTGACAATTATATCTTAGTAAAAAAAGCAATTGAAACCCTGGGGAACCCATGCAGGCAGATATTGGAGTTGTTCTATTTTGAGAACCATTCATGGGAAACCATTGCATCGGTGATGGGATATTCATCGGCAGCAAGTGTGAGGAATCAGAAGTATAAATGTTTAGAAAGAGTCAGAAGGCAATTAGTTTCGTCATTAAATACATGAAATCACTTAAAAAAGATGGCTTCCATTTAGAAAAAAGGAGTATTTAAAATTTTAAAAGAAAATGGTTCTCTCGTCTGAAAGAAATGTTATGCTATAAAACAAAAAAGGCTGCACAATTGCAGCCCTTTAAACGTTTAGATGTTATTCTGGCAACGAATAACATTACAAATTAAGTCATTAATTTTTTCTCATTAAACAGGTAAAATAGGTATTATTTCCTATATATTTCCTAAACTACCTGTAATTCACTGATAATCAAATTAAAAAGTGGAGCTGCGGGGAGTCGAACCCCGGTCCAAACGAGGAAGCCACAAGCTTTCTACATGCTTATCCCCAATTTAATTTTCGAGTACCGGCTGGATCAGGGCCACCGACCGATACCTTAACTCCTTTATTTTCGATGAAACTGCGGAGTAAAGCTTCAGCTAGCCTCGATTTACTTGCACCGCCTGATCGGGTAGCTTCGTGGCTACAGCACCCGGGCGATGTCTCGTTCCGATGCCTTGCACCGGAATTAAGCAGTAACCTACTCTATTCGGTTACGCAGCAAGAGCGTAATTATTTTCGCCAATTATGGTTTTGATCATTATTTTTTAAGGGTCAACAACCAAAACCCTGCATGCTTACCTGCCTCTTCTACCCGCTGTCAAAACCAATCAGCCCCAAATAGTAAAGGCAATATTTGCCAATGAACTGCTTGCAAAATTACTAAAATCGTGCCAATATAATGTAAAGGATTCAACTTTATTATTAGTGAAGTAAACAACTGGTATCTGAAATAATAATTTTATCCATTAATTATTTTTCCTATATTTTCAATACTATCACCAAATATTGATACACCATATTGACCGACTGTTTCAATAAATTCTCTCTTCGAAATACCTGCCATATCCGCCACTTACCCTGATGATAATATACCTTTATCAAAAAGATATGCTGCAAGTTGCATTTTAACCTCTATTTCGTCGACACAGTCAGGTAAACGCAATGTTAAAGTTTTCATTTCATAATACCTTTTAAACAATAAACAAAGACATTTATAATATCGCTGTAATTCAGCAATTTAAACACTGGGCTAAGAGCAATCTGTAGAAACAGGGATTAATAAGTTATATGAACAGCTCCCTCAATGCCCCAAAATAATCCTCTTCCCAACCCTCAACAATATTATCATAAGCTTCATCAGGAATATTGGTAT
Source organism: Mariniphaga sp. (assembly GCA_024636975.1). Classification (GTDB taxonomy): domain Bacteria; phylum Bacteroidota; class Bacteroidia; order Bacteroidales; family Prolixibacteraceae; genus Mariniphaga. Next base: position 11,255 of record JAGXGA010000005.1, on the reverse strand, counting down.
GCCGCACCTCAACGCTTGTGCCTTTTTTATCGGGGTGAAGCTTTATTGTTACAATGCTCGGTTCTTCCTGCTCTCCAAAATACCATTGCTGTATAACCTTCCGGTTCTCCTCAAGTTCCAGGTTCATACCGGTAATGCTTCCTCCCCACAACGAAAATTCAGCATTAGGCTCTGCTTCCATCACTGCTTCTTCTCCTGTCCATATTTCCAGTATCCTTTTATTGGTAAGTGCATTGTAAACATCATGCGGTTCAGCAGGCAATAGAAAATAGCTTTTATATTCCTTCATATATTTTCTTTCAAAAATAAGCATTCCTGATAAAACTTTTACTCGAATTTTGACAGACGCATTATAAAACTTATTTTTATCGCTGTTTGAAGAACCGGATTCTACGACTTCCTATATCCGAAAGCAGAAGAAAGCTTAATATTATAAACCATTCCAGAACGTTAAACAAATGAATAACAACTTCAGCTTTTTCCTCACCTTCATCTTGCTTGTTTTTTGTAACTTCTCAACTTCAGCATCTTATAAAGGAAATGGAATAACTGCCGATAGTAACCAACAGAATAGTTTCATTAATCTGCATGTCTCAGTATCGGGTGATGATACCAACCCGGGTTCAAGGGAAAAGCCACTTCTGTCGGTTCAGACTGCTGTCGATAAACTTTCTGCAGGCGATACCCTCACACTTCTTTCAGGCACCTGGAATATGGAAAGCCCGGTGGTGATTTCCCATGCCGGTAATATGGATGCATGGATTACCATCCGGGGTGAAGATGGAGCTAAAGTAATCCTGGATGGAAAAAATGTAAACATTCCTTACTCAGGCAAGTATCCAGGCAACAATGGCCTTATCCAGATAGAAGATGCAGCATTCATTCGTCTTCAGAATATTCATGTCAGGAATTCCAGGCGGTCGGGAATAAATATCCAGGAAAGCCGACATATTGATGTTTTCAATTGTGTTTCAGAAAACAGCCTTTCGCCGGGCATTGCAGCCTGGCAGCGATGTGAATACATACGCGTATTCGGAAATACTGTGATTAATGCCAACAACATGGAGATGAGCTGGACTCCCTACCAGGGAAGTGAGGCCCCCCATGAAGCAATAAGTATGGCTGGGCCGCATCATTTTGAAGTAGCATATAACCATGTTTACGATTGCCGCAAAGAGGGCATTGATGTAAAGGAAACGGCTTCCTTTGGCCTGGTCCACCATAATTATGTCCACCACTGCGATCGGCAGGGGCTTTACATCGACGGATGGTTTGGCCAGCTGCAGGATATCGGAATGTATCAAAATGTAGTGCATAACTGCGAAGCAGGAATTGCCATTTCATCAGAAGAAGGCCCTAATACCAAAAACCTGCAGATTCATCATAACCTTATATACAACAACCGGGCTACAGGCCTGTTCTTTTCGCGATGGGGTGCCGATAATCCGCGCGAAAATGTAAAGGTGTATAACAATACTTTTTACAGAAACGGCTGGGGCCCAAATTTCGCCGGCGACCCGCAATACTGGCTCAACGGAGGCTTCTACCTCTTTTCAGTTAATGTGAAGGATCTGCACATCTACAACAATATTTTTGCACATAATTTTCCATTTGAAATCGGAAGGACCAGCCTGCTTGAAAAGGATTACCTGAAACTTAAAAACATTAACATTGAATACAACCTTATCAATGATATCAACACAGTTGAATATCCAATTTACCTGGGCACATGGGTAAAAGATACCGTATATTCGATAACAGGCAGTCATCCCATTATTGGAGACCCCATGTTTAGAAATCCTGAGCAGGGGGATTTCAGGTTAAAGTCGGGTTCACCAGCCATTGATGCCGGCATTCCTGCGGGAGACAGTTCCCGAACTGATGACAATGATACCGACATTGGAGTTTTTCCTTTTGGTACTTCTGCTGATGCATTTTGGTGGAAAACCGATTTTCCGCCAAAAATCAATGGTTTCAATGTTTCAACCTATTCAGAAAAAAAGCCATAGAATTTCTTTAAGGGAAAAAATATTCTGTTCGTTAAAAAATAATTCTGTTTTATTGCATTTTTAATAAAAAAACATTTAAAATTGGAAAACAGTAAAAAACACTTTTATAGATTTACGTCCTAATTGAATCAAATGGAATATTACAAGCAACATCCCAGGTTTTTGGTGGCAGTTGACTGTGTCATATTCGGATATGAGGCCGGGGAATTAAAGCTCTTACTCTACCCGCGTGCTTTTGAGCCGGAGAAGGGGAAGTGGTCGCTGATGGGCGGATTTGTTCAGGAAAATGAATCGGCTTGTGAAGCTGCACATCGGGTACTTGCCGAAACCACCGGAATGAACGGTGTGTTTCTGGAGCAGGTTTCAGCCTTTTCTTCCCCTGAAAGGGAACCTTCCGAACGGGTAATCAGCATTGTTCATTTTGCATTGATCCGCATCGACCGGTTTAAGAAGAACCGGCCGGTAACAGCAAGCGCAAAATGGTGGCCGGTAAACAACCTTCCTCCACTTATTTTCGATCATGATCAAATGGCTGATCAGGCACTAAAAAGACTTCAGCAAAAAGCCGGGACAACACTTGCCGGTAGTGAACTGCTTCCATCGAAATTCACATTGCTCCAATTGCGTAATCTTTATGAAGCAATTTACCAGCGGGGTTTCGATCCGGGAAATTTTAGAAAAAAAATGCTTTCCCTAAATGTTCTCGAACGTCTGGACCAGAAAAATTCAACTGATTCAAAGAAAGGCGCCTTCTATTACAAGGTAAAGCCAAATAAGGCAGAAAAAGAACTTGAGCGAATTGTAAAATATTTGTAATAAATAGAACTGAACTGAATTTGAAACCTTAAAAAGATGATGTTATGACACTACTTGACTGGATCATGCTTGGATTATTTGTAGTTGGCCTAATCGGTATTGTATTCTGGGTACTTAAAAAAGAGGACAAGAATACTACCGATTACTTTCTGGCCGGACGCGATGCTACCTGGATTGCAATAGGAGCTTCCATATTTGCTTCAAATATCGGATCGGAACACCTCGTTGGACTTGCAGGAGCAGGTGCCGAAAGCGGTATGGCCATGGCTCACTGGGAAATGCACGGGTGGATGATATTATTGCTTGGATGGCTTTTTGTCCCATTCTATTCCAGAAGCAAGGTATTTACCATGCCCGAATTCCTGGAAAGAAGATACAATTCACATGCCCGCTCGTTTCTTTCAATTATTTCGCTTGTTAGTTACATACTTACTAAGGTGGCGGTTACTGTATATGCCGGTGGGGTGGTTTTTAAAGATGTTTTCGACATCGACTACATCACCTTCTGGGGATACGATATCGACTTCTTCTGGATCAGCGCCATAGGATTAGTTGTGATTACAGGAATTTATACAACATTTGGAGGTATGAAGGCTGTTCTGTACACTTCTGTTCTGCAAACGCCCATCCTGCTGATTGGCTCAATTGCCATACTGGTACTGGGACTTATTAAAGTTGGCGGTTGGAATGAATTGATGGAAATAACAAGCGCCAATGTGACGGTTCATGGCGATTCCATGACCAGTTTAATGCGTTCACACCGCGATCCCGACTTTCCGTGGACTGGAGTAATTCTGGGGTCAGCCATCATCGGGTTCTGGTACTGGTGCACCGACCAGTTTATTGTTCAAAGGGTACTTTCGGGCCGCGACATGAAACAATCACGGCGCGGAACCATTTTCGGCGCGTACCTGAAACTAACACCTGTTTTTATTTTTCTGATTCCTGGAATGATTGCCTATGCACTTCAACAAAAGGGACTTTTAACACTCGGGTCGAATGATGCAGCATTTTCTACATTAGTAAAGGAATTGCTGCCAATGGGCTTTACAGGAATCGTAGTGGGAGGTATTCTGGCGGCCCTGATGAGTTCTTTGGCTGCCTTATTCAATTCATCTGCAATGCTTTTCACCGTTGACTTTTACCAGAAATACAGACCCAACCTAAGCGAAAAACACTATGTAAATGTAGGTAGGGCAGCTACTATAGTCATTGTAATGCTAGGTATAGCATGGATTCCTGTAATGAAAGGCCTGGGTAAGGTGCTGTATGAATACCTTCAGGATGTACAATCGTTGCTGGCACCAGGTATTGCTGCAGTGTTCCTGTTAGGGGTCGTATCGAAAAGAACAACACCTGCAGCAGGGCTTTGGGGATTGCTTATCGGCTTTACCCTTGGAATGACCCGCCTTGTATTGAATGTATTTTCCAGTTACATTTCCGAAACATCCATGCTGTACAAAATCTTCATGGTACATAACTGGCTGCACTACGAAATTTACCTATTTGTGCTGGTAATAGTTTCAATGGTAATTATAAGTTATTTCACCAAAGTGAAAGATCCTGCAGTAATCTCAGGATTAACTCTGGGAACTGCATCGAAGCAACAGATTGCAGAAACACGTGCTTCATACAACCACTGGGATATTATTAATTCCGTTATTATTATAACAATAATCCTGGTGTTTTATGCCTATTTCTGGTAGTTTGTTATTGAGAATTGATATAAAATAAAGACTGTAATTCATAAAAAATAAGAAAGAGCTGTCAAAATCTGACAGCTTTTTTTAACTTGTTGTGTAAATAGCTTGCTTATGTACGATATCATCGGAGACGTCCATGGATATGCTCAACTGCTAAAAAAAATGCTACTGGAACTGGGTTATTATAAAACCTCATCGGGTTATTCCCATCCAGACAGGAAAGCAGTGTTTGTGGGCGATTTTATTAACCGTGGTCCAAGTATCCGGAAAACAATACGCACCATCCGTACGATGGTTGAAAACGGAAATGCATTTGCCATTCTTGGAAACCATGAAATCAACATTATTATCTCACACATAAAAAACAAAAACAACCTGTTACAGCAAAACGACATTTCGGAGTTGAAAACTGTAAATGAGTTCAGAGAATACCCCGAAGAGTGGAACGACCATGTTAAATGGCTACGCACCCTTCCGCTTTTTCTTGAATTGGAGGGCTTACGGGTGGTGCATGCCTGCTGGTCGGATGAAGCAGTGGATTTTGTTAAAAAAAATATTCCTCCGGGGAAAATAAAAAAGGAAGTATTTAAACAACTTAATAAGACCCCCGGCTCACCAGTAGCCCGATACATATGGCTGCTCACAAAAGGACTCCAGTTTAAGCTCCCGGGAGATATGAAAATAATCAGCAACAAGGGCATTTCGCCCCGTTCATTCCGCATGCGCTGGTGGGAACAGCCGGAAGGAAAAACATTTGAGGAACTATCGTTTGAAAATAAATATGAACTGCCACATTATACCGTGCCCCCGCAAATCATGCCCGATGGTCTGCCCTACCCCGATGATGCTCCCCCTGTATTTTTTGGTCATTACTGCCGGAACAACGGTCCCCATATAATAAGGCACAACGTCTGCTGCATCGACTCATGTGTTAACGGCAGCAAGTCCCTGCTGGCCTACCGCTGGGACGGTAAATCAACTTTATCGGAATCAAAATTGATTAAAGTGAAAAAATAAGGAATCTTCAGAATTCTGATTTTCAGACACCTGCTAAAAAGAAAAAAAATAACCTGAATTCGCATTGCAGAAAACAAAAGAAAGTATATATTTGCAGCACCTAAAAAAACGGTAACAACCGAAAACAGGGAGTTCTGAAAAGAAAAAACAAATGGTGCGGTAGTTCAGTTTGGTTAGAATATCGGCCTGTCACGCCGAGGGTCGCGGGTTCGAGTCCCGTCCGCACCGCAAACAAAAAAGCATCTGTCGAAAGCCAGGTGCTTTTTTATTTCATGATTCTTTGCTGAAAGATTCTAACCCCACGGTTCAGCATCTGCACAGAAACCATCACTTAGGTTGCCTAATTAAAATCTAATAGAGAATTAACCTCCTTAAAGTATGCTCCATAACATATTTCTATTTCATTTGTATTAAACAAAATATCATTAAGTTTGGATAAACTATAACCGATTTACCAGGCGAATCATGTTCCGGTGAAACAGGCACAAATGCAAAATCAGGTAGACTGAAATATAAAGTTGATAATCTGCCAATATTTTCGGCAAAGATGATTCCTTGCTCATCCAACTACAGTGAAAAAGCACCAATAGATTATAAATTAAATTTTTATGGTACTTTATTTCATTGTGAATAATCCTGAACTGAAATGAAAAAGTTTATTTTAGCCTTCCTTCTTATACCTGCAGCTTTATCCGGCCAGGTGTCAACCGACGAGTATACAACAACTGAACCTGTTCTTTATGAAAAGCTGTACCTCCACATCGACAGGGAGTTTTATTCCCCCGGCGATGATGTATGGTTCAAGTCGTACCTGGTCAGCGGGATTAACCATCAACCGGTTCCGGGTTTCAAAAATGTGTATGTACAACTGCTGGCCGATGACGGAAGGATAATCGACCAACAGCTGCTGCTGTCAATGTATGGTGTTTCAAACAACGATTTCCACCTGCCTGATACCCTCCCTACAGGACAGTATACCATCAGGGCATACACCAAATATCTGCAGAACTTCGAAGAAGAAAGCCTGTTTCACCAGAAGATTTTCGTATCGCGCACCACCGATTTGCCTGAAGTCAGGGAAAATCAGCAAGAAAACAAAGCAATCGATGTATCCTTTTTGCCCGAAGGTGGTAACCTGGTTATGAATGCAACAAATTATGTTGCTTTTAAAGCCACTGATACATCGGGGAAAGGTATCGCTGTAACCGGAAAGGTGGTGGATGAAACAGGGCAGGAAGTGGCAGCTTTGGAGAGCACGTACATGGGGATGGGTAAATTTTTATTGATGCCGAAGGAGGGTGAAAAATACTTTGCCCGGATCGACGGCTATCCCAATCTGAGGATTCAGCTTGAGAATGCACAAATAGAAGGTGTTACCCTCCATTACCAAATAAACGGAGATGATCTGCAATTCATTCTCAACCGCAACTTTAAATCGGGTGGCACACAAAACCTGACGCTTCTGGCTTCTCATAAAGGAGAAGAACTATTCAGGGAAGACATTGAGATGAAGGATTTTCAGCACCCGGTAACTGTTTATAAAGGATTTTTCCCAAAAGGTATATCAAAAATCACTTTTATTGATGAGCAGGATAACATTTTGGCAGAGCGGCTTGTATTTGTGCAGAATGCCGATGAGAAGAACCTTGCGTTAACATCAGATAAAATGCAATACAATACCCGGGAAAAAATTGAACTGCAGGTAGAATCACTGCTTGATTCAGAAGAAGACAGTATAGTAACCGGGCTTTCTATTGCAGTGGTAAACGAAGATTATTTAAGTAAAGGTGGTAAAATGCAGAACATTGAAAGCTACCTGCTGTTGGATTCGGAACTGAAAGGACCGCTCGAATCGCCTGCCTTATACTTTACTGATGAGGAAGATGTAACTGCCGGTGAGAAACTCGACCTGGTGATGATGGTAAACGGGTGGCGGAGGTATTACTGGGATGAGTTAAAGGAATACTTCGATAAGCCATTGGCAGGTTGGGACGACACCGGACTAACCTTAGAAGGAAAAGTATCAACTTTGTTTGGAGGAAAGCCGGTTTCAGGGGGAATTGTTGAGCTTGGACCTTTTTCCAGCCAGTTCCTTATTTTAAAAGACACAACCGATGAACAGGGAAGGTTCCGTTTCGACCGTGTATACCTTAGGGATTCGGCACTTGTAATGGTAAATGCCTATAACAAAAAGGGCAGGCAGAATGTGGAGGTTTCCTATGATCCTGCATCTCTGTTTAATTCGGGTGTTTCCTCATTCATGCTTGAGAGGGTTAGCCGGCCAATTAAAGAACATGAAGGATTTCAGGAGTTGAGTTTTAGTCGTCACCTGGCAGAACGTGAGTTTGAACTGGAGCACGGCAGCATTCTTCTGGGGGATGTAGACGTGGTAGAAGAATATAAAACAGGACCGGTTATTACTGGATCTCGTGGATTTGTTGACCGGGAATTTACACTCTCAGAAAAAGATAAGGAATACTATAACATTTTAAGATACCTGGAATTTGAGGTGCCGGGTGTACTTGTGGATGGTGATGAATCAGTAAGTCTTTCTCTTAATGATCAACCTCCGGCATTTTACGTCGATGATGTTGTGACTCCATTTGATATAGTTAGGAATTTGTCAATGGATGAAATAGTAAAAGTTGAAATTTTTAATCCTCAGATTCAAATTGGCCTTTTGGGAGATTGGAACGCAAACGGGTTGCCAAAAGACGGAGGTGTAATATCCATATTAACTACCAACCGGTTTGGTAAGTTTTCTGATAAATTTGCAAGAAACATAAACGGAAGAATAGTTCCCCGCATTACGGGGTTTCGTCAGGCACGGGAATTTTATTCACCAAAATATCCCCTGGCGGAAGATGATTCCCCTAAAAAGCCTGATCAGCGGCCTACACTGTATTGGGAACCTTATGTGCTGCCGGGAAACAATAAGGCCACTATAGAATTCCATACTTCGGATATGGCAGGTAAATACCAGGTGATAGCTGAAGGAATCAGTTCAAAGGGGAAGATTGTTCAGGGGAGTGCAGTGTTTGAGGTATTGGAGGATTAGGAATTACGAATAATTTATTATCCTGAGTTTATGAGAACCTATATGGTTCCGCTGGCAGATTGTATTGAAATTTCAAAGAATGGTTATTACAACCCCGATTTAATCCGGTGGCAGGGAAGCATGACTAAAAAAAGGGTTGGCGATCTGTTGCCATATGATTTTAAACTGGAATAGCATCATTGTCGGACTTTGGAAAGTCCGACTCCCCGGTGGCCTCTGCACCTTTTGGAACAAAAGCTGTAGGTGGCTCCCGGCCCAAGGGACTTTGACTTTACAAGTAAAAGATTTATAGGCAAAGATTTATCTTTTACTAGCATTTAAAATAGTTACTCCTATTACTTCATTATTTTCATAGCGAACAATCATTTCGTCTTCAGTCATTTCTGAATAATCGGCACGATTAGGTTTCTTAAAATGCATATATAGAATATCTACTTCCTGATCATAACTTGTCCATACATTTTTGTGTTTCATAAAGTAAGGTAGTAGCGATTTTATTTCCTGTGCAACTATTGCTTCCATAATACTTTCTTTTTCTCAAATTTTTGTTCTTTGTTTGAAAGATATGCAGTTATTATAAATCCATCATTTGAGTCAATTTCCTTGTATATAGCAACAATGAATTTATTTGACTGTTCAAGTTTATTGCTGATTGCGATTAATTCACCATACATGCCTTCATACAAAGTTTTTGGTTTTTCTATAGTTTCCAGTATCTCAAAATAGTAATCTGCAATTTCAGGATGTCCTGTTGATATGTGATGCCATCGTTCTTTTGTCAATCGAACAGGAACCTTATTTATTGAAACTGCGATTTCCATTTAATAACCTTTAAACAAAGATAACAAATAAAAATCTGTAAAAAGGCCTTCTTCATTCCATCCATACTTGTATCCCATCTTCAGCCTTCAAAATCTCCCTAAAGTTTTTTATCTTTGAATCATGCGTTTAAGTGACTTTCAGATAGAGACAATTAATAAACTTGCCAAAAATTATTTTGGTCAGGATACTACTGTTTTCCTGTTTGGTTCCAGAACCGATGATTATAAAAGAGGAGGCGACATTGACCTGTTTGTCAGGAATACAAATGAAACTGATTTAACAGTTGAAGCTAAAATAAAATTTCTGGCTGAACTTAAACGCCAAATCGGTGATCAGAAGATTGACGTGGTGTTTGACAATGCTGTTACTCGACAAAAGAAAAATTTTTACCAGTCGATTTTGAATCATACGGTTGAATTATAACTTGTTATGGAATTTGAGAAAAAGGATAAATTAAATGAGGCACTTGAGCTATGTACAATACATAGCCAACGTATGAGTTTTGCGTGGGAGAAAATCAAAGTGCATTTCCCGCTCAGCAGGGAACACTATCTACAGTTACAGCCTGAAGATTTGAGTTTCTTTGACCAGTTGATATTTCGGTTTTCCAAAATGCAGGACAGCATGGGAGGTAAATTATTCCCTGCAATCCTCGAAAACCTTGGTGAAGAAATCAAAGGGGTGCCTTTCATCGATCAATTGAATAAACTGGAAGAATTAGATATCATTGCCAGCGCCGCTGAGTGGATTATGCTCCAGGAAACAAGAAACATAGTTATACGAATTAAGAGTTGAATTTAAATTGTTATACACAAATGATTGTCAATAATTTATAATTAAAGTAATTAAATATAACCTTAGAAACCAATACTTTAAGATTTTTTTAGTAACCACACTATAAGTCTTATTGTATGATTCCTAAGGTTAAGGCTTTTAAGCTAATAGCTATGTATTTTTATATCAGCGACATATACGACAATGAATTAAAATATTCCTGTCAAAGATTCAGTAATAATTCAGAACCGGATTTCACTGACCAGGAAATTATGACCATTTATCTTTATGCCATGCATGTCGAACAACGCTTTAAAATTAAACAAATCTATGAATATGCCAACGACCATTTGCGTTCATGGTTCCCTTTGCTCCCTTCTTATGAAGCATTTAACATGAGACTCAACCGTCTTGGGGATGCATTCAGGCTGTTAGCAGCCCATTTAACAGGCATGTTCGTTCCATTGGACTGTGACACCGACAAGAGTTTATTGGATTCCATGCCGATTATTACCTGTTCGGGCAAACGCAAGGGAAAAGTAGCCAGGGAAATTACAGATAAAGGATTTTGCTCCACAAAAGGCATGTATTATTATGGCTTAAAATTACATGCATTGGCTTTTTACCGGCCCAATCATTTACCTTTCCCGGAACAATTTCAACTCACTTCTGCTTCAGAAAACGATCTTAATCTGTTTAAACAGGCATGGGGTGAGATTAAAAATAGGATTTTCTTTGGTGATAAAATTTATCATGATTCTCAATATTTCCGGGAAAAAGAAAGTAGCCGGAATTCTCTGATGTTAACCCCGGTTAAGGCAATCAAAGGACAGGAAGAATCTCTTAGACAAAGAGATAAGGCCGCAAATGACTTGTTCTCTACCGTAGTTTCAAAAGTCAGACAGCCGATCGAATCATTATTCAATTGGCTAATTGAAAAAACAGATATACAAAGAGCGTCTAAAGTACGGTCAACCAAAGGACTATTAATTTATGTCTTTGGTCGCTTGGCCGCTGCTTTTATTCATCTAATTTTTTAACTCTTAATTCGCATTA
>JAGXGA010000040.1 GCA_024636975.1 Mariniphaga sp. | reverse complement strand
TTTAAACTTCAAAATCAGGCAAAAGTATTAAAAAATTGATTACTGCATCTGTTTACTTGAACATGCCATTGGATGATCCGACAGTCATCTGATATCTTTAAATTCAATGACATCTTCAAATAACAGGCTTTCAGTAGATTAGTACCACTTTTTATACAATAATAAAGAGTTATCCATGCAAATTTCAAATGCAGTTTTATTCTTTATTAACATACATAATGGTTGTAACCAATCGGATGACAGAATTTACGAAGGATCAATAAACAGTTTTGGGAAAGCCAGTTTCGTGGACTGAAGTGCAGGAATATATGAAAGATCAATGGTTTTACAAAGAAGCCATTCTTGCTGTTGGTGCAGAAGATAGAGTTGGTGCTTGTGCATATTTTATTCCAGCCCATAGGATTACTCAAAAGAAAACTGATGATTAGGAAACCATTTAATAATCTGTTTATGAGCTAATGATAATGTCCGTCCGTCCAATCCATTAGGAAACTGGATGGATGGATGATGTTGCACCTGATTAATTCTGTTGCACCCATGTTGCACCCATCAAAAAGAAAAGGAGCTACAATTACTTGTAACTCCTTCATTTTCAAGAGCGGGAAATGGGGATCGAACCCACGACCCTCAGCTTGGGAAGCTGATGCTCTACCACTGAGCTACTCCCGCTTTCTTATTAATTTGGCATGCAAATGTAGAAAAATTTAGAACCTGCTGCTTGCCTGAAAGAAATTTTTCGGCTTAAATTTTTAAACCTTTGGCAGCTTCCATTTTTCATTATAATTCAAACGGGTCAGCTTATCGGCTTCCACTTCTTTGAATTTTCTGTTTTCATTATCCCAGTTAATGATTTGCCCTGTGCGGTAGGCAATATTTCCCATTTCGGAAACGATTCCTGTTTTTGCACCCACTTCAACTGAAGCATTTGGTGTGCCTCCTTTACGAATGCAATCAAGGAAATTAACCACATGCTCATCCAGTCCATCGCCATAGTTCCCCTGAACTTTACCTTCAAAAAACGGCCCTTTCAGTTCGTCATTGCGGTCGGGCATGGTTTCCCAGCCACCGCGATCAACAACAAGCGTTCCTTTCTGACCAACAAAAGCTACCCCATGCCCTCTTCCATAAGGTCCAATTCCAGGGTTCAGACCGCATTCCCAAACCATGACATGTTTTGGATAGTGGTACAACGCCTGCTGAATATCGGGCGTTTCAATAGCGCCTTCCTCATGATAAAAGATTCCTCCCCCCGGGGAAATTTTCAAGGGCATGTCAGCATCCATGCCATGCATGGCAAAATCGAGCAGGTGAACGCCCCAGTCGGTCATGGCGCCACCGGCATAATCCCACCACCACCTGAAGTTATAATGAAACCGGTTGGGGTTAAATGGCCGTTGAGGCGCAGGCCCCAACCACATATCGTAGTCGACATGTGCAGGCGCTTCACTGTTTGGCATTGCAGGATAAGGGGTGTCATACCCTTTATAAATCCATGCTTTCACAAGATGAACTTCACCCAACTGGCCCGACTTAACAATCTCAGAGGCTTCAAACCAGTGCTTTGAACTGCGCTGCCACATGCCTACCTGGACATATAGGTTCGGGTATTTCTCTGCTGCCCTTACCATCTCATAGCACTCTTCAATGCTGTGCCCCATTGGTTTCTCAACATATACATGCTTGCCGGCTTCAAGGGCCATTATCATCATATTTGCGTGCCAGTGGTCAGGAGTGCCAATTATTACAGCATCCACTTCCGGATTATCAAGTACTTCCCTGAAATCGCCATACAATGCAGGCCTTGTACCCGTCATTTTCTCTACATCACCTGCCCGTGATTCCAGTATATTTTTATCCACATCGCAAAGTGCTATGCAATCGACATTGTTTCCTTCTTTAAGAAAACTCTGAAGATCACTGAACCCCATGCTGCGGCACCCGATCAATGCAACGTTCACTTTCTCTCCCGGCGAAGCACAGGCATTCATAATGGTTGGAAATGCACTGATGGCTGCAGTTGCAAGGGCTGAATTTTTAATAAACTTTCTTCTGTCGGAATTCATAGTATGATCTAAATTGATATTTATTACGAAAGGTGTAAATATAAATTTTCTGATGCTGAAAAAGAAATACATACAATAATTTTTTATCACTTCATTGATAAATACAGGATTCAATTAGTCCTTTTTGCAATTTATAAGTATTTTAACGCATCCTATTCAAGATGAAATATATAAAAATCTAAAAGAAGGAAACTTCGTGACTGTCAACAAAAATCACAACATGAAAACACCATTGATCACATTGATTTTGAGTTTGTTTTGGTGCCTTTCCTGGAGTCAGGATGCAGAAGAAATTATACGCCGTGCCGATGAGAAATTCAGAGGTGAATCGAGCCGGGGTAAAATGACAATGATTATTAACCGCCCCACATGGTCGCGCGAAATATCAATGAAAAGCTGGACCCTGGGAAATGATTACTCTATGATTTACATTACTGCGCCGGCAAAAGAAAAAGGGCAGGTATTTCTGAAACGAAAAACTGAGATGTGGAATTGGGTGCCAAACATCGAAAGAATGATAAAAATCCCGCCATCCATGATGATGCAGTCGTGGATGGGCTCTGATTTCACAAACGATGATCTTGTACGCAATTCATCGCTTGTGGATGATTACGAGCACAACCTGCTCGAAGAAGAAATACTTGAGGGCTATAATTGCTACCAAATAGAACTTATACCAAAACCAGATGCTCCGGTAGTGTGGGGAAAAATCATCATGTGGGTTTCAAAAGATGAATACTACTGGCTAAGAGCAGAATATTATGATGAAGATGAAAATTTGGTTAACAAAGAAATCCTTTCTGATATTAAACAAATGGACAACCGCAAAATGCCTTCCCGTCTGGAAATGATTCCTGCCGAAGAAGAAGGACATAAAACCATCCTGATTTTTGAAGAGATTGCATTTAATGTTGACCTTGCTGAATCTTTTTTCTCTCAGCAGAACATGAAAAGGATCAGATAAGAATCGTAATTATGAAAAACAACTTAAAGCTGGCATGGAGAAACCTGTGGCGAAACCGCCGGCGGACTCTTATAGCCATGTCTTCCGTTATTTTCAGCGTCATTTTGGCCTCATGGATGAGATCGATGCAGGAAGGCTCTTATGAAAGCATGATTAACAATACGGTAAAATATTACTCAGGTTATCTGCAGGTACAGGATACAGCCTATTGGGACGAACGGACCCTGGAAAACAGCATGGAAGTTTCACCTGAACTCAAGCAACAAATTGAACAAATAAAAAAGGTTACCCTGGTATCGCACCGGCTGGAATCTTTTGCACTGGCAGCAAACCAGCAGCAGAGTAAACCGGCAATGGTGTTGGGTATAGAGCCCAAAGCAGAAGACCAGATTACAGCTATTTCAAAAAAAATTAAATACGGTGCGTTTATAGAAGCTAACGATAATGGTGTTGTGCTTGGGCAGGGACTTGCTGACTTTCTGAATCTTTCGGTAGGCGATACCCTTGTAATGATTGGCCAGGGTTATCACGGAATCAGCGCCAACGGACTCTTTCCGGTAAAAGGAATTATGGAGCATCCCAACCAGGAATTCAATAAGCGGCTGGTTTATATGGAAATTGAAAATGCCCGCGAATTTTATTCGGCTTATAACCTGTCAACAGCGCTGGTAATAATGACCGATGACCATTACAAGGTGGATAAGCTTAAAACCGATATTAAAAAAATGCTTCCACCGGGTAAGGAAGTATTAACATGGATTGAAATGCAACCCGAACTGGAACAAATAATCCGAAGCGATCGGATGGGAGGATTTATAATGCTTGGAATTCTATACCTGGTAATAGCATTTGGTATATTCAGTGTAGTTATGATGATGACAAAAGAACGGCAGCGTGAATTTGGTGTTATTCATGCTGTGGGCATGAAAAAAAGAAAGATGTCGGTTGTGGTAGTGATAGAAACGCTTTTTATTGGATTAATCGGATGTACTGTTGGACTTGTAATCAGTTATCTTTTCTGTCTCTGGTTCTATCATAATCCTATTCCCCTGACAGGAGAAACGGCAAATGTTACTGCACAATATGGCATGGAACCATATATGTTTTTTTCACTTACCCCATCGCTCTTCTATAACCAGATGATACTGGTTTTTCTTATCAGCATTTTCATTGCAATTTTTCCGGTATATACAATTTACCGTTTAAAAATCATTCGTGCTTTGCGTGCCTGATAATACATTAAAGTCGAAGGAAACTGTTGCAGTATTTAAGTTAAATAGTTGAAATTATGGTTTGGTCAATAGCATGGAGAAATATCTGGCGAAATAAATTGCGCAGCATCATAATGATAGCAGCCATTACAATTGGTTTGTTTGCAGGAGTATTTGTAATGGCTTTTATGCAGGGACTTATAGAAGCCCGAATCGAGTCGGCCACCCGAACCGAATTGGCACACCTGCAAATTCATGTACCCGAATTTCTGGCAAACAACGACATCGACTTATCTATTTCAAATTCCAGGGAGTTAACTGAGAAAATTGGGACGCTCGATTCAGTTGCCGCTGTAAGCCGGCGATTGATTGCAGAACCCTTTATCATGGCTGCGCACGGAACAGGAGGAGGTAAGCTTATAGGTGTGGAACCCGAAAGAGAGAAAAGAGTGACCGATATTTGGGAACATATTATTGAGGGCACTTATCTTGAACATGAAAGCCGGATGCCTCCGGTAGTAATAGGTGAACAACTTGCTAAAAGGCTCCGGCTTAAAACAGGAACACGGATTAATATGCAGATGATTGACAGTAATGGAAACATTTCATTAAAAGGATACCGCGTGAGCGGAATTTACCGCACCAACAATTCAAGTTATGATGAATCGACAATGTTTGTAAATTTTACTGATTTACAGGCACAATTAGGACTGAATGACAATACTGCGCACGAAATTGCAATCAGGCTGGAATACAGCGACCAGGCTGATGCAGTTAAACCAGCCATTCAAGATCTGGCAACAAACTATAATGTGCAGACATGGAAAGAACTCAGTCCTGAAATGTCGATGCTTACCAATTCAATGGACCAGTATATGTACATTTTTATCCTGATAATTTTACTGGCACTCTGTTTCGGTATTATCAACACCATGCTGATGGCAGTAATGGAACGCACAAAAGAAATCGGAATGCTAATGGCCGTAGGAATGAATAAACGTCGTATTTTCTCAATGATCATTCTTGAGTCGGCAGTGCTTACAATAATGGGCGGAATTTTAGGAATTGCTGTCGGAACAGGTGTAACAAAATTCTTTGAAACCCACCCTATCAATCTCTCTATGTTTTCAGAAGGATTGGAAGGATATGGATTCGCATCACAGGTTTATACTTCTCTCCGGACAGAAGCATTACTAATCATCACTCTTTTGGTAATCATAACCGGAGTGTTATCGGCTGTTTATCCTGCCCGGAAAGCACTAAAATTAAACCCGGCAGAAGCTACACGAACGGAATAGTAAAAATCAAAGGCACAATCACTATGCAGGCCACCGATAAATAAAATTGGAGTTTTAATACATTCATAAGATGAAAATAATAGAAATTAAAAATCTGAAAAAAACGTATGAGGATAATTCCATTGCCGTGCATGCAGTCAATGGTGTTGATCTTTCTATCGGAGAAGGAGAATTTACAGCCATTGTGGGTCCTTCAGGATCGGGAAAAACCACACTGATGAACATTATTGGAGGCCTCGACGAAGCCACCGAAGGAAGTGTGATCATCGACGGAATAAATACTCTGGAACTTTCAACACGAAAACTTACCGATTTCCGGATGTACAACATCGGTTTTGTGTTCCAGGCTTACAACCTGATTCCGGTGCTTACGGCAAAAGAAAACGTGGAATTTATTATGCAATTACAGGGAATAAAAAAAGCACAACGAGAGGAAAGGGCAACAGAATTGCTGCGTGCCGTGGGATTGGGTGAACTCATGGATCGCAAGCCTTCAAAACTTTCAGGAGGTCAGCAGCAGCGGGTAGCCGTTGCACGGGCACTGGCATCGAAACCGAAATTTGTGCTGGCTGATGAACCTACCGCCAACCTCGATTCTAAATCGACCGAAAACCTGCTTGGCATTATGGAGCAACTTAATGAGGAGGAGAAAATAACATTTATATTTTCAACCCATGATCAGCGCGTAGTAAAAAAAGCCCGTCGTGTAATTACACTTGAAGATGGAAAAATAATAAGCGATAAAAGAAAAAACTCAAATAATACAGACTAGAGAATCCAGCTTCACCGGCAATACCAATGAGCACCCCGAATGTGCCATCGGCTTTAATACAACTGAGCAATGAAAACATTTACATTTTTTATTATACTTTTTCTGCTCTCACATTTCACAGTCACGGCACAACTTAAAAAGACAACCTTAAACGGCTATGTGAAAGATTTATACATGTATTATAAAACCGACAATTCTCTTCCAGGAACCGATGCCACACATTTAACTTCGAACCTCATTCACAACCGGCTTAATTTCAGATGGTACATAACAAATGAACTTACTTTTGCAGCTGAAGCCAGAAATCGTTTCTTTAGCGGACAATTAATACGTGAATTTCAGTTTTATGAGGAATTGATAAATACTGATCCCGGATATTTTAATCTGGCAGCAACTGTTTTATCGGGCGAAGGATGGTTCCTGCACACAATGGTCGACCGGGTATATATGGACTACATGCTTGATAAGTGGCAATTCACCGCAGGCCGGCAACGCATCAACTGGGGAATTACTCTTGTTTGGAACCCCAACGATATTTTTAATTCATTTTCTTATTTTGATTTCGATTATGAAGAACGCCCGGGTTCCGATGCACTCAAAATCCAGTACTACACCGGAGTAACATCTTCTGCTGAACTGGTATACAAAATCGACCGAAATGAAACGGAAGATAAGGTAGAATCGACAATTGCCGCAAAGTACCGTTTTTCAAAGCTCGGCTATGATTTCCAATTTCTCGGTGGCATAATGCCTGAAGACTTTGTATTAGGTGCCGGCTGGGCAGGCGACATTAAAGGAGGCGGTTTTCGCGGAGAAGCTACATGGTTCATACCACACGATCCAAACAACGGCAGCGGGGAAGCTCTTGTCGTTACCGTATCCGGCGACTATACTTTTAAAAGCAGTTTGTACATTCATGCAGCCATTCTTTATAATACGGCTGGCACTACAGGAAAAGCCGGAACACGTGAATTCTTCGGTCAAAAAATTACAGCAAAAATGCTCTCGCCAGCCCGTGGTAACATCTTCGGGCAACTCTCCTACCCCCTTACCCCGCTTTTTTCAGGCAGCTTTTCAGGCATATTGAATCCTTTTGATGGTTCCTTTTACATGGGCCCATTTTTTAATTACTCGCTGGGCAATAACCTCGAACTAATGGTTGCAGGGCAACTTTTTTTTGGTGAGGAAGCGACTGAATACGGGGAACTGGGAAAAGCTGCTTACGGAAGGTTGAAGTGGTCGTTCTGACAGGAAAATAAATAAAATTTTTGGCCGTTAGATTGTAAATGGTACAGGCAGAAAATTTCTTCCTGCTTTTTTAAAACATGGGCAACTTCAAAAATGAATAAAATAAAACTAAAAGGAATGCTTTTGCTGATGCTGGTTCTGCAGTTTGCCGCAGTATCTGCAACCGACAGCAACTGGAATATTTCTGCACTGAATACGGCATCCGGTGCCTCATATCTCTCCTCCCTGGAAAAAGAATTGGTTTTGGAGATTAACAAAATGCGCAGCGATCCGGCACGCTATGCCGAGGAATACATCGCCCCCCTGGCAAAACATTACGACCGGCGCATTCTGTACTATCCGGGCGACCAGCCACTTCAGACAAACGAAGGCGTTTCCGCCCTGAACGAGTGTGTAAGGGTACTGAAGAAACAACAGCCATTGCCAATAATGCACCCTAGTCCAGGATTATCAAAAGCTGCCAGCGATCATGTAAAAGATCAGTCGAAAACCGGGAAAACCGGTCATACAGGAGGAGACAGAAGCGGAATGCGTGACCGGATTGAACGGTACGGTGACTGGCAGGTGCGCATTGCTGAAAATATTGCCTACGGCGCCAAAACTGCAAGGCAAATTGTTGTCTACCTGCTCATCGATGATGGTGTGCGTAACCGCGGTCACCGGGTAAATTTCCTGAATCCCGATTTTAAAGTTGTTGGTGTGGCAGCAGGGAACCATCCGGAGTATGATGTAATGAGTGTGATGGATTTTGCAGGTGGATACATTACAACCGGCAATTAAAACTTATATTACACCGCCCGAAAAAGCAGATGTTTATTGAATGATCATCTGTAATTTCCTCCAAAGCAAAATAATTACCCAAAATACCACATTTAAAAAGTAATACTTAAGTTTTTTAAAAAAAAGGTATTTATTTTGCCAAATTAATTGAATGAAAAAATTTATGCTGATTTGGGAAAATGAAGAATTCTTACCTTGATCTCATCGAACAATCGTATTATTTTCCGCAGGAAGGATTCGACCTGCAGGACGGTAATCTTTCATTTTACGGCGTTTCGCTGAAGTACCTTATCGAAAAATACGGAACTCCATTCAGGCTGATGTACCTGCCACGTATCGGGGACCAGATAAAGAAGGCCCGTAACCTTTTCAGAAGGGCCATGAAGGCAACCAATTACAAGGGCGATTACCACTACTGCTACTGCACCAAAACCAGCCACTTTCACCATGTGGTCAGTAAGGCGTTGCAGTACAATGTCAACCTCGAAACTTCCTCCTCCTTCGACATCGACCTGATTCTGAATCTCCACCACCAGGGAAAAATGGATAAGGATATAAAAATCGTTCACAACGGGTATAAAACTGAAGAGTACATACGAAAGATTTTAGATCTCACCGATCTGGGATTTGTAAATTCCACCATTGTGCTCGACAATAAGAATGAACTGAAGAAAGTACTTGCCTATGCAAACGGTAAAAAAGTGCAGATCGGCATCCGGAAAGCCATTGATGAAGAACCTCAGAGCGCATACTATACTTCACGACTGGGAATAAGGGCTTCCGAAATCCTTGATTTTTACCGGAACTATATCGCCGGCAAGGAAAACATTGAATTAACAATGCTGCATTTCTTTGTTGATTCAGGAATAAAAGATACCCTGTATTACTGGGGCGAATTTCAGAAATCGGTAAAACTTTACATCGAACTGAAAAAAGAATGTCCTACGCTGAATGCCCTGAATCTTGGCGGCGGCTTCCCCATACGAAGCCACCTGGGTTTTGAATACGATTACGAATATATGATTCGCGAGATTGTAAACAACATCAAGGATGCCTGCAATGCCGAAGATATTGAAGAACCCGATATTTATACCGAATTTGGAAAATATACAGTAGGCGAAAGCGGAGCCACCATCTTTTCGGTGCTGGAGCAAAAGCAGCAAAACGATGCAGAGTTATGGTACATCATCGACAACAGCCTGATGAATACCATTCCCGATGCATGGTCGATTCTTGAGAAGTTTATCCTGCTGCCCATTAACAAATGGAACAACGAATACACCCGTGTGAATATTGGTGGCATCAGCTGTGATCACTCCGACTACTACAACTCGGAGGACCTGAACCAGCAGATCATGCTTCCCCGTTACTCATCGCGCGAAAAGGAACCGTTGTACCTTGGCTTTTTCCATACGGGTGCCTACCAGGATTCCATAAGCGGTTATGGCGGCATCAAGCACTGCCTTATTCCCGCACCAAAGCATGTAATTATCGACCGCGATGAAACCGGCAACTTTGTTGATTACGTTTACCGCACAGAACAAACGGTGGAAGATATGTTTAAAATACTGGGGTACAATCCCTGATAAGATATTGTTATGAATAGTTTGCCCCGGCGGTTGAAAAATACCTGCCGGGGCTTTTTTTTAGGATTAATTCATTGCATCAATTAAAGGCCTTGTTATTTAACTAATTTAAGAGAGGTTTTTTCTGCGGCGCAAATTTTACATATATTATCATGATACTTCTATGTTGAAAAACAAATAATCCAGCTAAAATTTTATTTTTTTCTCTTTTTTCTTTTCTAAAAACTTTCATCAGTTCAATACAAGGTTCTGTCAAGGCCGGAACGAAGTGGAGTTCATTTTAGCC
>JAGXGA010000039.1 GCA_024636975.1 Mariniphaga sp. | reverse complement strand
CTATGCATAGTTCACCAAGGTTCCCTCCGGTTTGAGTTATTAACTAAAAACAAAGTTATTAACTCCCCCTAAAACCCCCTATATCAACATCATAAATATCATCTCTTGTTAATAAGTTTTATCTTGCTAATCTAAAGGCCCCATGCCCTCTGCCCTCTGAACTCTGTCCTCTGCTCTTCTCCCTCCCTAGAACTTATGTTTTAGAAATAAAAAATGCTTTTTATACCAATTTGGATTTATAAGGCGTACCCAAACATATTGACGATAAGATGGGTTGTAGACTGATTTTATAATTGTGCCTATATATAAACCCATGATCAGATGTATCAAATCATTGATCCGAAAATTTACATTATGAAATTTTGGGTGTTCCTGCCACCAGTTATAAATTTTGATGTGCCTTTTTACCTGGACATCATCACTAAAAGTTTCGGTTTCCATTAAATCAAACGTACGGTTGATGAGGTAATAAAATGCCCGGGCTTTAGTTTTCTCCTCCACTGCATTTACAATTTCACCGGGTTTTACTTTTTTCGATAAAAGATAGCCGTCGTACAAATCGCGCAACGACAGGTTCCAGAGCCGGTGGCCTGAATTACTCAACCGGCTGTGGATAAAGTTATGGATATACTTATGCTTATCGGAAGGCACAAAAACATTTGGTTTACCCGGTATTGATTTTCGTTCGCTAAAAATCATTTCAGAAGTAAACTGCTTTGCATGTTTCGCAACTACCGGTATGCGGTGGACCTCAACAACAACAGGTGCCTGTGTTTTGGTGAGTGGTGGGAAGTGATGATGATCGGTCGGAACATCAGATCCATCAGTTTGCAGTTGGGTTATATAACCCTGCGCCATCAGAATCCCGGCAGTTTTTACAAAATCCTTCTCTGCTACAAGGAAATCAATATCATGTATCATTCGTTCGCCAACATCCGAATAAACAGCATCGAGCAGGTTTCCCGTTCCTTTCAGATAAACCCGGGGGATGTCTGCCTGGTTCAGCAAGGCGTTTATTTCATCCATCTGTTCCAGAATCTTCAGGTTGCGCTCCCGGTTTAGTATGTAAATTTCATGCAGTTGTTCAATGTATTCATCCGGGAAAACATCAAGCAACCCATATTTTTTAAATTTAAGGTATAGGGCAGGTAAAACGAGATGATTGCTGCAAATCCAGATCAGATCGTCGATATTAACTTCCGCAAAGACTAATTTATCCCTTATTTCAAATCTGAATTCAGGGTGATCATCCAACGCCAGGCACTTACCCGCAAAATTAAAAAGTTCAGAGTATTTCATAATGCAAAAAGCTTTTCTGTGGCTTCCAAAGCTTCATTCGTTTCTGAATAGTGAAGTCTGAAAAAACGTGTTTTCTCTACCCAATGCATAATTGGCTGAATAAATAGGTATTCCGGAAGCGAGTTTGTTTCGTAAATTGTTGTTATCGTCGATAAAATAAATGAAAAGCCTTTTAATCATGGCCGGGGGTTTTAGGTTAATTGTTGTTGTTGTTTCATGTGTTACTTGTTTAGGCTGGGTTTTTGTGAGCCGGTTTTTTAATTTGGTTTTTTAATGTTTTCGTTTGCTGAATGAAAACAGGCATTTAAATTAAAACTTCATGTAATTTACGAAATTGTTTTAGATAATTTCCCATAAAATTTAACCATATCTGCACGTTTTGTCAGAATGGGACAACTTTTCTCTAATTTGTCCGCCGTCCCACTTGTATTTTTTATCACAGCAGTAAGGCATACAGCGACACTAAAAGTTGAAGGTCCTTTTCGGGCACGTTTTTATGCATTAGCTCCATTTTTTTATTTTGCATAAAATAGCACACCATGGGTTCAATTATAACATACTAAGGTTTATAATAAACAAAATTCAGACGGGTGAATGGTGAATGGGTGAAAGGGTGAATGAGTGAATGGGTCAATGGGGAATGGGTGATTGGGTGAATGAGTGAATGGGTGAATGGGTGAATGGGTGAATGGGTGAATGGGTGAATGGGTGAATGGGTGAATGACCCGTCCTAAACGGGTGATTGGGTGATTGGGTGTGATTAATTTGCCATTGGGGCGTTGCCCCGAATAGGAACGGGTGGCCAACTGATACATCGGGCGTTGCCCGATGCTGTTGCTAAAAGGGCTTCGCCCTTCTCTCCTGCAAAATGATACAATAACCTAAAATAATTGTGGTGGGAAAAAGCCCAAAAGGGGCGAAAGCAATAGCAACGGGCAGCGCCCGTTGAACGGTGGCAGAAGCCTCCCGGTAGCCCTGTAAGGGCGAAAGCATGATTAATTTGCCATTGGGGCGTTGCCCCGAAAAAGACCGGGTGGCCATTTGCTACATCGGGCGTTGCCCGATGCTGATGCTAAAAGGGCTTCGCCCTTCCCTCCTGCAAAATGATACAATAACCTATAATAATTGTTGCGGGGAAAAGCCCCAAAGGGGCGAAAGCAATAGCAACGGGCAGCGCCCGTTGAACGGTGGCACAAGCACTCCGGATAGCCCTGTAGGGGTGACAGCATGATTAATCTGCCATTGGGCGTTGCCCCGAAAGGGAAAAGGTGGCCAACTGTTACATCGGGCGTTGCCCGATGCTGATGCTAAAAGGGCTTCGCCCTTCCCTCCTGCAAAATGATGCAATAACCTATAATAATTGTGGTGGAGAAAAGCCCCAAAGGGGCGAAAGCAATAGCCTGAATGATGTTTTATATTAAATCATATTGTCCACGTCATTGGGAACCCGAAACCCGAAACCAGAAACCCGGAACTGGTACCTGCTCACTAGTCACTGGAAACCTGAAACCCGAAACCAGAAACCCGAAACTGGTACCTGCTCACTAGTCACTGGGAACCCGAAACCCGAAACCCGGAACCCGGAACTGGAGCAGGCGCAGCGAAATCCGTTGGTGAGCCTGTCCCGTTATCGGGAAACTAATCGCGGGTGAAGCTGCGAAAGGCTGACAAGGTGGCAACCGGTGCGGGAAGTTTGGGAAGTCTGGGACGGCTGTCAGTAGTGCCTGACATACGGGCATACTGACACAGGTTACCAAATGCATTCAAACTTCCCGTGCCACACCGTTTGTCCGGCTTTTGCATAACCCACAGCAGACCAAAGTGGTCGGGCCGGGTAACCGGTTAAATCATTTATTTAAATTTTTTTATTATGGGTATTATTAAACAAGGAATTCTCGGCGGATTGTCGGGAAAAGTGGGAAATGTTGTGGGAGCAAGCTGGAAAGGTATCGATTACCTTCGTTCGCTTCCGAGTCAGGTAGCCAATCCTAATACTACCGGCCAGCGAACCAGCCGGGGTAAAATGAGCATGGTGGTTAAGTTCCTCAGGTCGTGCACTGCACTGGTACGTGTCGGCTTCGGCGGGTTTGCACTAAAGATGTCGGCATTCAATGCTGCCACCTCGTACAATCTGCAGCAGGCTGTATCGGGTGAGTATCCGAACCTGGAACTCGATTATGCGAGTCTGATGTTCAGTAAGGGAACACTTCCCCGTGCAGTGAATGCATTAGCTAACGCTGATACACCCGGTGCGGTTGAAATTACCTGGGACGACAACTCGGCTTCCGGAACAGCCAAAGGTGACGACACCGCAATGGTGCTCATCTACAACCCTGTTAAAGATGCATCGATCTACAGTGCAAGTGCAGCAATCCGTTCGGATCTGTTTGCAGTGATTGATGTACCGGCCGACTGGGCTACCGATGACGTACATTGCTACATTGCCTTTTACGACAACACCAAAACAGCAGGCACCCGTCCGAAGGACTACACTTCTGAAACGGTATACGCCGGAGTGGCAAGTGTTGCCTGAGGATTCTAATGCATCCGGGCAAATGATGCCCACGGCAGCGGAAGCAGATCAGTGGCAGCGCTGAATGTGCCGGACAAATAAAACGGCTGACAGGAGCCTTGTTGTACCACCTCATGCCTGCGGCATGATTACAGCACGCTCCGGGCCGAAGGATCATACATCCGATTGTAAACCGTCCGCCGTTTATGCCCAAGCTGGTTTATGCCAATCCCTCCGAAAGGCTGACCGCCCGTATGCGGTAAAAACGGAAAGCGTTCCCTGAGGGGGGCGCTTTCTTTGTTGATGGGGATTGATGGAGATTGATGGAGATTGATAGAGATTGAATACGAATTTCGCGAATTAAGGCGGATTACACGAATGCCTCCGTATTACGAGCGATGCCCGTTGCTGCTGCTGGCATCCCCTTATTCCCAGAATACTATACCTGGCCCCTGAACTGTCATTATTTACCTGCCATACCAACCAACAGAACCGTCATTGCGAGCCCCGCCTGATTAGATCGAAGTACCAAAGGAAGAATAAAGCAATTCGTGTAATTAAAAAGCCGGTCGTTTCAATACCATGGGCGGGGTGCGGCAATCTGTTCATAATGGCACCATCGCCTAAACGATTAAATAATTATTATGTTACTTATTCATAAATATGATTTATATGATGCCTCTGCTTTTCGGTGCAGATTGCCGCGCCCCGCCCAATACAGGTACTGTTGTGCATTAAACTGAAGGTAATGCTGGTTCCGACCTAATAGCTTTATTGGAGGGTGGCGGGGCTCGCAATGACGACGCTGATGGGGCGTCTGGCTACAAGGACAGATACCAGCATATCATTCATTAGAATGCCGGTCGTTCAAATACTGCGGGGCGTGGCAATCTGTTCATAATGGCAGCAAGCCTTATTTCGGGATTATCTATAAGTGCCCCACCGATTCATACAAATCAATCCATTCAGGATTCGCACTGTTAATTAAGTCAACCTTCTTTTTTCGGGAGCCAGCTTTTATTTGTTTTTCCCGTGCAATGGCATCTTCTATTGATAAAAAACCTTCATAATACACCAGTTTGGTAACATTGTACCTGCTGGTGAAGGCATTTTTATACTGACCGGTACGATGCTGCCAGATGCGTTGTGCCAGGTTACTGGTTACGCCTGTGTAAAGTACCGTGTTATTATTGCTGGTAAGAATGTATATATAACCACCTCTTTCCATTTGATTTTTAGTTATGTCAGCTTTTCATTCATTACGGCAAAAGGAATAAGATGTTTCGATGGAAGGGCGTTGCGTCTTTCGTGAGATTTCCGTCAGCTGACGGACCCGCCCTATACAGGTGCTGTTGTGCATTAAACAGAAGGCAGTGCGGCTTTGTCTGTTTGGCTTTTTTGAAGGCAGGCAATGATGGCAATGATGGGGCGTTAGGGGATCTTCAGCTGCTGACTAGAGTTCAGCTGCTGAATTACTAGCTGAAAGATAATTGAGCAGGTGGCCTCTGAAAGATGATTGAGCAGGTGACCTCAAGTCACCAGCTCAAGGAACCGCCCGTATTGTTCAGGGAACCAAAGACAGAAAATAGCAATTTGTTTGATTAAATGCCGGACGTTATCAGGCAAGGTTAAGTTTTCTTTTTATGATTTTGCGCCCTTCATATAGACTATTGGTCTGTTCGCGGTGGAAATCAATTACCAGTGCCAGTGCCTCAACAAGATTTTGCTTTAATTCTTCAATAGTTTTACCCTGGGCAATTGCCTCCGGAATTTCCTGCACCTGACCTACATACCAGCCGTCCTCACTTTTTTCAATTATAGCTGTATAATCAAATTTCTTCATAACTTTATTTTTTTCAAAGGTACTAAAAAAGGGTTTATGGAGGTGAGTTATCTTTGAACAAGGTCTCTGCCTATCGGTGCAGATTGCCGTCAGCTGACGGACCGTCCTATTATTGGAGCTGTTGTGCATTAAACTGAAGGCAGTGCGGCTTTGTCTGTTTGGCTTTTTTGAAGGCAGGCAATGACGGCAATGATGGGGCGTTAGGGGATCTTCAGCTGCTGACTAGAGTTCAGCTGCTGAATTACTAGCTGAAAGATAATTGAGCAGGTGGCCTCTGAAAGATGATTGAGCAGGTGACCTCTGAAAGATGATTGAGCAGGTGACCTCAAGTCACCAGCTCAAGGAACCGCCCGTATTGTTCAGGGAACCAAAGACAGAAAATAGCAATTTGTTTGATTAAATGCCGGACGTTATCAGGCAAGTTTAAGTTTTCTTTTTATGATTTTGCGCCCTTCATATAGACTATTGGTCTGTTCGCGGTGGAAATCAATTACCAGTTCAAGGCGGGGCGCGGCAATCTGTTCATAATGGCACCGTCGCCTGAATGATTAAATAATTATTATGTTACTTACCCATAAACATGATTTATATGAGGCCTCTGTTTATCGGACGGAATGCTTTGTTAAAGTATCAAAGTTTAAATACTGTTAAGTAGATTGATCTAAGGAACCGTTCTTTTTGAAGAGAACGGTTCCTTTACAATGGCTCACCGTCCCTGCCCTCTGCTCTCTGCCCTGTGCCCCATGCTCTGTGCTCTTTCCTCTCTGCTCTCTGCTCTGTGCTCTTCGCCCCCTGCCCTCTGCTCTCTGCCCTCTGCTCTTCGCCCTTCACATACTGAATGTTAAATACTTCCGTTATTATTGTTTAACAAAAACCAAAAACCATGACACCAAAATACGAAATCTTCGCCAGTATGCTTACCGGATCGTGGATGCCCTGGCTTGAAAGCAACCGGCAGCAGGAGCGGTTCAGCCGCCTGCTGCAATCGATTAATGGCAGTAACGGCAATGCCTGCAGCGCTACCTTCAGGATGCTGGTCATGCAGTCGGGCTCAGTGCAGTCGCTGGCAATGCAGCGGTTCCGGCGCGAAGCCGGCAACCTGGCCGATGCCTGCACCAATGCGGCCGACCGGGGAGGCGCCGCATTCTTCAACCTTCCCGCCGCCACCAGGCGCCAGCAATTTTACAACCGCCTGTTGGGGTATTGCCTCAACGGCTACGACCAGTGGGCCACTAAAATCTTATCCGATTATCACGGAATGTCGGTGTGTGACGTGTACCGGGCGCGTATGGCAGACACGTTAACTGAACTGCTGAACTGCAGCCTTCCGTGGCACCTAGCAGAGCAGCCCGAGCACATGATCGCCTGTCGTGTCCGGGCAGCATTGTGCGTCCTGCTCCACCGTCTGACCGCAGCAGGCAGTGACCCGGCCACCGCCACCGATCCGTCGTTTAACATCCGGAACCTGTTGCTTGCCGTCCCTGAAGCCTTTGTCAGTGACGAGATCATTGAGCTGTTTGACCGGCTGACCGGGGGAAAGAAACCTTCTGCTCCTGCCCCTGCAGTGTATGTCACCCCCCAGACGGCTGCAAATGAATCGCCGGCCGCCCCGCCACCGACGGACCACGACCTTATCGGGCTGATTAAAGAAATGAAGCTGGACTGGGATGACATGCGTCAGACATTTAGCCAGGTATTAAATGCTGTTCCACCGAAGAAACCACAGGCAAAAGAGCCGGAGCAGTACCTCAGCGGAGCCAGGGTGCGGGAATTGCTCGATACCAGCACCAGTTCGCTGCACCGTTACCGCGAAACGGGTGAGCTGCCCTATACGAAAATCGGCGGCAGGTACTGCTATTCGTTAAAGGATGTGAAGGACCTGATTGAGAAAGGAAAAAACAAAAAGATAAACTCTGCCGGGAAACGCAAACCCGGGCAACCAAATTATTAATCAAACCGTACAACTATGTTTACATCAGAAACCACACCACCCGCACCCGAACTGTCTGCTGCCGGCGATAACCAGCCGGGGCCTTTGTTTTTCAACACACTATCGTTCAGCTATCCCGCAAAAACGGTTCAGATTTCTTTCAGCACGGATCCGGCGCACGGCACTTATCGTTTATTACCGTCGCAGGTGCCGGCATCGCTAATCCGGGAGTTGCCCCCTGACCTCATTCCCCCGCACTTTTATGTCCGGTTTCATAATGAAATGAACGACGCGACAGTACCGGTGGAGCTGGCAGCCCATCCCGACATCGCGCGTGCCTGGTGCATCCACCGCATGACGGAGATCCTGGCGCCGCAGGCAGATTACTGGCGGCACCGGCATCCGTGGAAACCGGAGTTCTGGTACAGGGCTGCGGAGGGCTCTTTCCCGGTCGCCACCGGTCGGGAGCAGGCAGATGAAGCTGTTCCGGAACATGTATTCCACCGGTTTACGATCCAGGTGCTCCATGAACCAGATGCCGGACAGCCGGAGCTGCTGATCGGGTACAACGGTGCCGCACACATACTGCAGCAAAGCCTTGATGCCTTCGAAGCAATGGGAACCGACACGCGGTTGTTCGGGCTGGTAGCGTGGCGCAGGCGGATCTTTCACTGGAACCGGCTGTCTCCGGCGGCGACTTACCACCCCCATGAGGTATTTCCTGTGTTGAATCCGGATCTTGCAGATGAACTCGGGACGGCATTTACGCCGCATTATGGTCACGACCGGTACGATGCTTCTTTCAGGCTCATCAGCGATTTTATGCAGAAGTTCTGCATGGATGAGAAGTTCCTGGAAGTGGTGCCTCACAACGGCAGGTTCAGGGCAGTGGCACCCGGCGATACCGGTGTGCTGCCCGGCGCCTGTCGCAAACTGCAGTTCGGACAGGGATGCAGGCATACCGATCCGCTGGAAGGCATCCGAAAGTACGGACCGCTGCTGCGGCCACGCGGAAGCCACTTCCGCTGCTTTTTCATTTATTTCAGTCAGAACGAAGGTGAAGCAGACCTGCTGCACCGTTACATCACCGGCAGGGAAGGCACGGTCAGACTGAGCCGGATCACCTGCATGCAGCTATCGTATGCCCCGGAGCACAACATCGTTATTCATCCGGGTGACGATCCGGAGGAGCAGGTGGAAAAGCGTCTGCAGCAGTTATCCTTCGACCCGCAGGTTATCTACTTCGCCTTTTACATCACTCCCTGGCCAAAGAAGGATCAGGACACCGGTCAGAAGCGGCTGTATTACCGCATCAAGGAGCTGCTGATGAACAGGCAGCTGTCGGTGCAGGCCCTGGAGGCAGGCAAGCTCAACGGCGATTTCAGTCTTGCTTTCTGCACCATCGGGTGCGCGCTTGTAGCCAAACTGGGAGGGTTACCCTGGCGTCCGGAGGGCGACTGGCAGAAAGATCCGGTGGTGGGCTTCAGCACATTGCACGATCGGGGTACGGTAACAGCACAGCACGGCGCTGCCGTATACTTTTTGCCGGGCGGCAGCTTTGGCGGGGCCACCCTCTACCCTGCCGGCGACAGTCGCCCGGTGTGGGGCCTGGCGCTGGCGGCTTACAGGGAGTGCATGGAGAACCATCCCGGCATGCAGCGGCTGGTGATCCACTCCGGCAGGCAGTTCACCGATGATGAGATGGAACTGCTTGAAAAGATGCTCGGCGAGCTGCAGCTTGACATCCCGGTGGTGGTAGCTGCCATCAGCCAATGCCGGAGCAGTGATCTGCTGGTGTTCGGCAACCCGCAGGTAAGTGCAGCGCCTGCAGACGGCACCTGGACACGGTGCGGCACCAACAGCTACCTGCTCAACTGCGGCAATCGCCGCAGGCAGTCAGGACACAAAAGTCCGGGCACGGAGCAGGTTTTGCCCCTGCACATCGATCTCCGCTGTACCCGTCCCGCCCACCTTGAGGAAGCGGGTGTGGTTACCGGGCTGCTCGACCAGGTGTACGGCTTCACCCGCATGCACTGGCACTCGGCACATGCATCGCCCCTGCCGGTTACCCTCGCCTGGCCCGACCGGCTGGCTGGCTTTGTGCCGTGGTTCCGGAATAAAATGCTGCCGGTGCACGGGAGGTGCGTTCCATGGTTTCTTTGAGGAAGATTGCGCGGATTTGAGCGGATTACGCGGATGAAGCGAATTGCACGAATTAGGAACAGAGAGGCCGGGCAGGCAATCTGTTCATAATGGCACCGGCAATGCTTCAGGGTCAGGCATGATGAGGGGTCTGAGGGGAAAGAATGAAGGGCATGCGCTGCGCGCATGCCCTTCATTCCCCTACCACCCAACCTGGCCACAGAGTCGTCATTGCGAGCCCCGCATACGTTTCTAAAGGGGTACAAGATCAGATGACAGCATTACCTTTATTAGAATGCCGGTCCTTACAATACCGGCGGGGAGCGGCAATCTCATGATGGTTGCACCGGCCTTCCTTCAGGGCTTGTCATGATTATACAACATGATTAAGGAGGATATCATTGAACAAGGTCTCTGCCTATCGGGTCAGATTTCCGTCAGCTGACGGACCGTCCTTTTATTTGCAGTTACTGGTATACATCAAACAGAAGGAAGTGCAGGTTTTGACTTATTACCTTTTATGTAAGGTGGACGGGATCGCCTGCCTAACGTCAGGCAGGCAATGACGGCACTGAGGGGGCGTCTGGGGGGGAAGTTGACTGAGCAGGTGACCACTGAAAGATAATTGAGCAGGTGACCTCAAGTCACCCGCTCAAGATGCCATCCGGCTCCTGGCTCCTGGCCCTATGCTCTGTTTCCGTTTCACGGAACTCCACTTCGTTCCGGCTCCTGGCTCTAAAGGCCTTTGCCAAATCAGCGAATCGCCCGCCTGAATGACTTAGTCGGGCAGGCCCGCCTGAATGATTATCGGGCAGGCCCGCCTGAATGACACAGTCGTGCAGGGAATTCGCTGCTCCCGGGCGCACTGTTCAACGTCCGGTTCTTCAGTCGGTGGTTAACTGCAGCTGGGCTACTAAGGTTGAAGATTCCACTTTGTTCCGGCTCGACTCTGTATTCAATTTATAATTTTTCCTGCCCAAAGTTGCTGCAGGAATATATTCCACGGAAGAACCAGTATATTTCCCATTTGCCTGGGAAAGGGATCGTTGGTTACCAGGATTTGTTTTTTCACTGTATATTCTTCTGCAAAACTTTTTAATCCTTTGGCATGCCGTGGAGTAGCGTTACTGGTTGATTTTACTTCTACAGCAGCTTCGTGGACACCCAATACAAAATCAACCTCAATTTGTGATGCTGTTCGCCAATAATACAATGGGTATTGGACCCCGGAGTAATGGCTATGAGCAATTAATTCCTGGTAAATAAAATGTTCAAAAGCATTCCCAAAAGTTTCGCTGCCTGTTTCTATATTTCCTCTTTTTAACAGGTAATTTACAATTCCGATATCGAAAAAATAAAATTTAGGAGCCAGTATAACCCGGCGTTTCGGTTTTTTTTGAAATGAAGGCAAAAAACGGCCGACCAGGGTATCTTCCAGTATCTGGAAATATTCTTTCACTGTAGGAGCGCTTGTGCCGGTCTCTGAAGCGATGTTTGAATAATTGACCATTTCTCCGTTTGAAAAAGCCGCTACCTCAAGGAACCGCGCAAAGGATGTTACATTCCGAAGGCGTGCTTCAGCCATAATTTCATCACGAAGATAGTTACCGATGTAAGATTCAATCAGTTTATCCGGATTGGTTGCAAGATAATGACGTGGCAACAGGCCGTGGTTTAACGCCCGTATAAGCGAAAAATCAGGTATTTCGTGGCTCACAAAAGGGAACAGTTCATAACGGAGCGCGCGGCCTCCCAACAGGTTGGCCTGCGTACGGATGATTTTGCGGGGGCTTGAACCACTCAAAACAAAACGGGTTCGCTGGTTCTCAATCAGCCAGTGTACTTCGTCGAGCAGGGCCGGTATTTTTTGAATTTCGTCGATTACTACCGGGTAAGAGGATTGCGATGCCAATACGATTTCCCTCAATTGCGACGGATTTCGTTGCAGCCGGCCAAACACATCAGTTTGCAGCAAATCGAACCACAATGAATCAGGATAGAGTGCTTTTAGCAAAGTGCTTTTGCCTGTTTGTATGGCTCCCCATAAAAAAAAACTTTCACCTTCTGAACCTTTAAAGAATTGCTGACGTTCAATCATGATATTCTAAAGTTATGGTTTCAAATATCATGATATTCTAAACTAAAAGCATGAAGTTTTGCTGTTTTTTATCCATAACTGTTCACTTTTTGCTATCATATAATTAAATATCTTATATCTTATTGGCGGCGTATGGAAAGGATGTGTTTCAATTCAGGCTGGCAGTTGCGCCGCGAGGTGGTTGTTTGTGGCTTCATTGCTATAGACATTTGATTCCTCCGGAATCGTTGGCAGGAACATCTATTCGCTGATTGGAAAGCCGAACCCACGGGAGTCGGATTTTTTAAATCCAGGCTCTCTTTCCGTTTCACGGAACTCAACTTCGTTCCGGCTCTTTGCCCTGTGCTCTGGCTCTTTCAGGGCTACTAAGGTTGAAGATAGAAAATAAGGTTTTTAAGAAACAGGTCCCGGCTCTTTTCTATCTGTGTCTTTATGTTTAACAACCAAGTGTGATTTTTCATCTTCAGTCCTGCTCTTTGCCCTAAAGGCCCTATGCTCTTCGCTCTTTGCTCTTTGCTGAATTACATTCGATGAATTATTGACTCGCCTGGGGACTTTGAAATTATTTTATAATAATTCAAAGTGTCTTTTAACTTTTACATATTTTGTTGAAGGTAAACGAGTGGCTTGTTTTTCAATTTTTTTATTCTGATTGTCAATAAAAGAAATAACCGAACCATCAGGTATTTTATCTGTTAAATCCGGATTTTCTATGATTTGTTCAATAAAATCAAATGCTACAGCAATATCTCGTTGAATTTGTTCCTTATTTGTCATTTTTTAGCTTTTTCAAATATTGTTCTTTATACCATTCCCATCTATCTTCCAGATCTTGTCTGGCATAGGTAAAACCGTATTTTAAATCTGGTGCTTCAATTATTTTTTTCTCTTTATCTCCATTTGGGTGAAGTAAATCTCTATGAAAAAAACCATGGGCACAGTCATAGTTATTATGGGAATATCCGGTAAATATTTTTACGGTGATCTATGTCAACAAAAAATACCGTTTTGTTTTCTATTTGCAGTCCGATACGGAAGTCCTTAATGCGAATCCGATAATAGTGTTTATATCCTTTTAGTTTTTTCAGTTGTTTAATTTGCCTCAAATTTCAGCCGATTCCACTTCTTTAATCGCATCGGCAATTTCAGCTTTTAGTTGCTGGTCTTTAATTTTTTTTACTGCTTTAAGGAAAGAAGCTTTGAATTCAGTCTTCATTTTTGTTCCAGTATTTCCATTATACTTTCGCGGCTGACTGTTTTGCTTTTCATACCTTTTTCAATTAATGCGGCAAGTTTATCATCTTCAATTTTGTCGGTACTGATTGCCCGGGCTTTGGTTCCTGTTTTTTTTGCCAGATTGAGCCAGAATTTTGCATCTGCTTCATTCTTAACTTCAATTACTATTGCTTCCATAATTATCGTTTTTTGCAAAATTAATAAAAATTGTGACAGGTAACCGGTACATTTCTGCGCAATTTCATCAACAAACTTAGACTAAGTGACGAAGAGACTGAGTGACTAAGTGACTGAGTGACTGTTTTCAAACGCTCCCAGCGGCAATGGGATGCCTTTAGACACCAGTTTGTACAACAAGTTAAGATTTCCCTTATTCCCCGGGCCATAAATCATACACGGCCTTAAAATATATATTTTTTTATCTATTCTACTTTTTTGCTCTGTCTCCGAAACAGGTCCCGGCTCTTTGCTCTGTGCTCTTTGCTCTTTGCCAATTATGGCCAGCATCCCTGCTTTTTATTGCAAAGTTCGTGCATGTAACAACCAGGGATGCGATCCGGGTCCTGGCTCTGTGCTGGAAATAAGGTAATAAGGTTGGGGCGGTGGGTAATTGCAACAGGGGCTACTAAGGTTGAAGATAGAAAATAAGGTTTTTAAGAAACATGTCCCGGTTCTGTACTATCTGTGTCTCTATGTTTAACAACCAGGTGATTTTTCATCGTCAGTCTTGCTCTTTGCTCTAGGCCCTATGCTCTCTGCTCTTTGCCAATTATGGCCAGCATCCCTGCTTTTTATTGCAAAGTTCGTGCAGGTAACAACCAGGGATGCCATCCGGGTCCTGGCTCTGTGCTGGAAATAAGGTAATAAGGTTGGGGCGGTGGGTAATTGCAACAGGGGCTACTAAGGTTGAAGATAGAAAATAAGGTTTTTAAGAAACATGTCCCGGTTCTTTGCTATCTGTGTCTCTATGTTTAACAACCAGGTGATTTTTCATCGTCAGTCTTGCTCTTTGCTCTTTGCTCTTTGCTCTAGGCCCTATGCTCTCTGCTCTATGCTCTTTGCTCTTTGCCAATTATGGATAGCATCCCTGCTTTTTATTGCAAAGTTCGTGCAGGTAACAACCAGAGATGCCATCCGGTTATTACAAAAATTTCTAAGATAATTGACTACCTGTTTTTTTCCACTAATTACAAGGACTTTCACGAATTTCCTTTTCGTGTAATTGGTGTAATTCGTGGATTAATTTTGAAATAAGGTAATAAGGTTGGGTTAGAGGTTTATTGCAACAGGGCTACTAAGGTTGAAGACTGAAAATAAGGTTTTTTCGAAACAGCTCACCTGCTTCATGCCCCACCATACAAAACATCAAAGCCGTCATTGCGATCCGTCAGCTGACGGAATCCTTAGAAGAACAAACAGCTCAACCGACCACGACAGCCACATTAGAATTGCCGCCACTGGCATTTTGAGGAGCGCGGCAATCTCTGTTGATAATAGCAAGATTCAATCATCAAATAAATGACCTGAAACGTGATTGTTTGTTATATGCTTTATCAAGAACCTGTTGTCATTTTCAATAAAGAATATGTACCAGGTAGTTTGTTTATTTGATTGGTATGTAATATAATGCATATTTTTTCCATAAACATCGAAAAATGCAGGAGCCTTTTTATGTGGACGAGTATGGATGTTTTTACTTATAAAATCAATCATTTTGTCAATATAGTTTATTGCCGAGTCTATAAATCCAAAATAATCTTTTTTATATAATGTAAATGTTAGCTGCTCAAGGTAATCGACTACAGGTGGATGAAATGCTATTTTTATTTCTCTCCCCATTTCTTTATCCGTGAATGCATTTTTTTTCTGAACTGTTCGGTAGTCAGGCTATTTGACCACTCGTTCTCAAATTGAAAGTCATTATTAATGGCCAGTTTTTTCAAAAAAGGTTCAATTTCCTTACCATGTTTTTTGAGGTCAATCCGAACATATCGTTTAACGCCTCTGTTGTCTTTTTCAAATTCTATTCCGGTTACCTTTGCCATAGCCATTATTTTATGCGAATTTACTAAAAAAATTAAAATCTGGCTATAAATGATAAATCTTGTTTTTATGTTTTAACTTTTTAAACAGATAGCAGTTTGGGGTCTCTGCTATTTGCTACAGATTGCTTCTCCCCGCCTGTTATTGGTGCTGTTGTAAAGTAAACGGAAGGCGGTGCAGGTTCTGGCTGTTCAGCCTTAATGGAGGAATGCGGGGCAGGCAATGACGAGGTTTGAAGGGGCGTCAGGGGGGAAATGGGTGAAAGAGTGAAAGAGTGATTGGGTTAATAAGTGAATGGGTGATTGAGTGATTGAGTGATTGAGTGATTGAGTGATTGAATGATTGAATGATTGAATGATTTCCATCGAAACTTCAATTCGAAGAACAGAAAAACCTTATTTTTTTGAAAAACCTTAGTAACAGAGCCTGTAATCCTTCCTTTTTAACCTTATTACCTTATTTTTAAGGTGTTGCAGCCAATCTGGAAATAAGGTAATAAGGTTGGGTTAGAGGTTTATTGCAACAGGGGCTACTAAGGTTGAAGATAGAAAATAAGGTTTTTAAGAAACATGTCCCGGTTCTGTACTCATGGCTCTTTGCCTTTGCCAAATCAGCGAATCGCCCGCCTGAATGACGCAGTCGGGCAGGGAATTCGCTGCTCCCGTGCGCACTGTACAACGTCCGGCTCTATGTTTTCTGCATTTTTATGTATAACAACAGTAACTTTTCATCGTCAGTCCTGCTCTTTTTCCGTTTCACGGAACTCCACTTCGTTCCGGCTCTATGCTCTTTGCTCTTTGCTCTAGGCCCTATGCTCTTTGCTCTATGCTCTTTGCTCTTTGCCAATTATGGATAGCATCCCTGCTTTTTATTGCAAAGTTCGTGCATGTAACAACCAGGGATGCCATCCGGGTCCTGGCTCTGTGCTGGAAATAAGGTAATAAGGTTGGGGCGGTGGGTAATTGCAACAGGGGCTACTAAGGTTGAAGATAGAAAATAAGGTTTTTAAGAAACATTTCCCGGTTCTGTACTCATGGCTCTTTGCCTTTGCCAAATCAGCGAATCGCCCGCCTGAATGACGCAGTCGGGCAGGGAAACCGCTCCACCCTTACACCTGCAGGTAAGTTGCGCCGGCAGTTTATTGGAGCGGGCGGGTGCGTGAACTCTTCTTCCCTTCGTTGCGCTCGCTGCGTGAACTCCTTGTTGCGGGCGCTGCATGAACGCTTACTTAATTTTATACTTTGTTATAATTCTCATTAACTTCTCTTGGCAGGAATATTCCTTTAATGCAATTCGGATTTCTGATACAAATCTGTATATGATCCTTTTCACGGAAGCCAGCATTGGGATAGAGAGGACCACCTTCCCAAAACACACCTCTTACAGAATCATAAGGAGTTTTTCCTTCTGTTTTTCGAAATCCATGTAAGGTTTCAAAAACAGCACAGTCAAGTTCCCTTAACAATAAATCTTCAGAATTGCCTGCTGTTTTATTTTCAGGTAATTTCCTGCCGGTCAATTCCCAGGCAGATTTAAAAACATCGTAACTTGATTTAAGCAGTTGCAAGGAGCCATAATCCAAAAGATCAAAACAATAACCCAAATCAATTACAGCTCCGATGATGGCAGGTATTTTAATTGGTTTTTTTGCTCTTGATGAATGTTTTTTAAGGAAATTGGCATATTCTAAGGCACGATCGGGACTATATTCCCAGAAGTATATTCCATGGCCAAGCCAGTCGTAATTATTATCACTTTCCTTTAGGTTTTTTTGATTATTAAGGACAGCAGTTGCAATGGATTCATCACAACCATGAAACCCAAGTATTAATCCTGAGCGTGTGGAATACATAATTTTTTATAGTGTTTGCTAACCTCGCCTTTGGAGGTAAGCACACCAATACTTTTTAAAAATAGTTCAGCTGATTTTTTATCTGAAGAAACTTTTTTTCCAAAAGCTTTGATTTCACTATCTGCTTTATCTATTTCCCTGGTGCACATAACAAACAATTTTGTGTAAATGTATGAATAACATCTAAAATTATAACTAAAGTAAATTAAAAAAGTTTACAAAACTTCTAACTGATGTTCATGTAGTTCAAAAATAGCTTCACGCGGAGAGCGCGGCACGCGAAGAACGCAGCGGAAAAATTTTCTGCGCTCGCTGCTTGAACTCCTCTTCTCTTCTTTGCCTTTGTTGCGTGAATTCTTCTTCTTTGCCTTCGTTGCGTGATACGGATGTATGATGAGTATCTGAATGAACGGTTCGCCCGCCTGCCGGATGAGTAGGCCCGCCTGAATGACACAGTCGGGCAGGAAAACCGCTCCCCCCGGACCGCTGCAGGTAAGTTGCGTCGGTGCAGCAGAGCCAGCGGGTGCGGAGGTTTTCTACCGCCGGTTATACATGAAGGGTTATCCTGGCGGATAGCATCCATGCCCGCTAAGGGTGGATGCTATCCATGTGCCCCCTAAAAGCAGATGCCATCACAAAATGACCCGGCAAATGGCAACTTACCAAAAGGCAACTTACCTGAAGGTAAGTCCTGATTCATTCCTTCCGGATATTGAAAATGATCAACGCGCTTTATGCCTGATTCAACAAGGGATCGCAATGACGACGTTGATGGGGTCAGGGAGGGAAGCGGAAGGATAGCATCCCTGCTTTTCAATGTACCGTTCGTGCAGGAAAATGCAAGGA
The DNA here is from genome assembly GCA_024636975.1 of Mariniphaga sp. GTDB lineage: Bacteria > Bacteroidota > Bacteroidia > Bacteroidales > Prolixibacteraceae > Mariniphaga. Next base: position 32,523 of record JAGXGA010000039.1, on the reverse strand, counting down.
ATGACGTCCGTCAGCCAACCTGGAAATAAGGTAATAAGGTTGGGTTAGAGGTTTATTGCAACAGGGCTACTAAGGTTGAAGACTGGAAATAAAGTTTTTAAGAAACAGGTCCCGGCTCTTTGCTATCTGTGTCTCTATGTTTAACAACCAGGTGATTTTTCATCGTCAGTCTTGCTCTTTGCTCTGTGCTGTATAAGGTAATAAGGTTGGGGCAGTAGGTTATTGCATCAAGGCTACTAAGGTTGAAGATAGAAAAAATAAGGTTTTTAAGAATAAGGTTCTGGCTCCTGTGCTCTTTGCTCTGTGCTCTGTGCCCTGAGAGACTAAGCTTTTCCAAAGTTTTAAACTTTGGAAAAGTTGTCTTCGAAATCCGTTGCCATTATGGATAGCATCCCTGCTTTTCATTGTATCGTTTGTGCAAAAAACAGGAAGGGAAGCCATTCCGGCTGCTCTGCCATGTGCTCACTCCCCTTTGCCAATTATGGTTATAATTTTTTTCGTTTCAGATTACTGCTCTTTATAAAATCCAGAAATAATTCCTCAGTTGATATTATCCTTTCATACCCTTTTGATTTAAGCCCTTTCGATAATTTTTTATCACCAGTCCAAAGTTGGCCTTTCACAAATTCTGTTACAGCCACAAAATCAGTATCGTCCGGATCGATGTCTTTGCACAAATTAAAAGAAAATAAATAAAAACGTTTATCAATTAATGTTTGGTTTAAAACCCGAATACCTCTCATAATTAATTCAAAGGTTTCTACAAATTCTATATCTGACTGATGGGAAAGCTGCTTAATCTTGTCTGAGTGTTCTAAAATTTCACTTTTTACATACTCGGGGGCATAAAATTTATAAATCATTGGACCATTTATCAGAATTTGTCCTATTTTGCTATTGATATTCAATAACCCACTGAAAATAATGTTTGAATCAACAACAATTTTCTCAATCATCTAATCCCAACCTTTTTTTAGTTCGCTCCCAACGCCCTTTTTTTATCTCTTTAACAAGTTTATCAACATCTTTTTGTGTAGCGACAGATTTAGACGTTAATTCTTCATATCTTAAATAATCTAATATAGACTGAATTCTGGAAGTTTTTGTATCAGCTGGTATTCTGATTAAAATCTCGTTTTTTTGTCTTTCAACTATCATTTTTTATTTTCAAAAATACGAAATTTTATCGGCAATTTAATTTATTCCAATTAATTAGTTTACCCCGTGAAATTCGACTTCAGGAGAATATTTCGACGGGGGTGAGTGGTTTACCCCGTGAAATTCGACGGCAGGAGAATATTTCAACGAGGGTGAGAGAGAGATTGTGAGAGATTGATGGAGATTGATGGAGATTGAGTGAGATTGAAGGAGTTTGAGGGTGATTGATGGTGATTGATGGTGATTGATAGTGATTGAGGGAGGTGTCTCTGCTAATTGGTTCGTGCGAGGGAACCGTTCTTTTTGAAGAGAACGGTTCCTTAGGCAAGCACCGGCCTCCGCACCAGGTAACCTGTCAGGTTTTCAAATACCTGACAGGTTTAGCAGATGACCACTGACCGTCGAATATGGATAGCATCCCTGCTTTTTATTGCAAAGTTCGTGCAGGTAACAACCAGAGATGCCATCCGGTTATTGCACCAGCTCAGCGAAGGGATCTTCAGCTGCTGTCCGACCAGTTGGCGGATCAGCTGCTGAATTTGGCTTGATAAAGTTGTATGGTGATTGAGCAGGTGATTTCTGAAAGTTGATTGAGCAGGTGACCTCAAGTCACCAGCTCAATTAACTCAGGCAAACACCTCTTCAAGCACTTCAAATATCCTCCCGAAATCTTCCCTGGTGAGGTTGGAGCCGGAGGGGAGGCAGAGGCCGTTTCCGAAGAGTTTTTCGGAGGTGCCGTTGCCGTAAAAGGGCGCTGCTGCAAATACGGGTTGCAGGTGCATGGGTTTCCAGAGGGGACGGCTTTCGATGTTTTGAGCATCGAGGGCAAGACGAACTGTTTCGCGGGTGATGCCGTTTTTTTTGGCAGGGTCGATTGTGATGCAGGTGAGCCAGCGGTTGGAGAAATAACCGGCGGGCTCGGGCTGGAATTCTACCTCGTAACCGCGGGCAGTGATGGTATTAAAGAAGTTTTGGTAGCGCTCAAAGTTATTGCGACGTTGTGCCACCCGTTCATCGATCACCTGCATCTGTCACCTGCCGATGGCGGCTACCACGTTGCTCATGCGGTAGTTGTAGCCGATGTGGCTGTGCTGGTAGTGCGGAGCTTCATCGCGGGCCTGGGTGGCCAGGAAACGGGGTTTTTGCACCAGCTCCACATCGGCACTCAGCAATGCCCCTCCCCCGCTGGTGGTGATGATTTTATTGCCGTTGAAGCTCAGGATGCCAAACTGTCCAAATGAACCGCACATCTTACCGTTCAATTGTGCCCCCAGCGCTTCAGCAGCATCTTCTATCACCGGGATGCCGTATTTATTGGCAACAGCCTGTATTTTTTGCAGATCGGCTTCAAACCCGTTTACATGCGGTCCCAGTGGGGCGATCCAGTTCAGGTCGAATGCTTCTTTTACAAATGTTTGTTCCGAGCCGCCCATGTGGGGGGAAGAGAGCCATATCTTTGTTTTCATACGAATTTCGCGGCTAACTCTTGCCATTTCAGATTTACAGTTATTCATATTCAACTGAACGTGGAAGGATAAACCTATCACTGTAATGATAATCTGGTATGAACGACACTTAGCCCGGCAATTTTTTCAAAATCTTTTATATTGTTGGTTAAGAGCTGAAAATTGTTTACAAGACAAGTTGCAGCAATAATAGCGTCGGGGAGTTTGACAGCATATTTTTTTCTAATTTCTATTGTTTTCAGGATGATTTCCTCGTCGATGCTAATAACAATTGCATTGTTTATAAAAGCATTCAAAGCATTTTGTTCTTTTGGCCCGATGTTTTTATTCCCTAAAAGTTCAATTCGATTGATCACAGAAATATGATATTTGTATTTTAATATGTCATCCAGGAGAATTTCGGATTCTTTTGATAGCATCAAGCTAAAATAATAAATGGTAATATTTGTGTCAATCAGATAGTCCTTTCGTCCCATTCGTTCCTTGATTTTTCTATATGCTGAATCATTTCAATTGCCCTTTCGCGCGTGAAAGCTCCTTTATGCTGAACAGGAGAGTTTTCTTCTGCATTTTTTGTTTTTATCAATTTTATGATTTTTGCCTTTTCAAGTCCCCTAAGGATCGACATGGCATTTTTGTTTCTAATTTCTACCTGTATTGTTTCCATTATCTTCCATTTTCAACAAAAATAATAAAAAAACGGCAGATATTCAGATGAAGGACAGAGATCAGAAGAAGCCTTTCCTTTATCTTCATTAAATTGATGAATGGATTCAATTACAGCACAATCAAGATGTCGTTTTATTAAATCACCATCTTTAATCAACGGAACATTCTTTGGAATATTCAAGCCATACTTTTCATTCGTCTTTTTTAATAGTATATATCCTTCCTTTAACAGGTTCAAATATTCAGTATCAAGTAAATCAAGACAATGACCTAAACCGTTTACAGCGCCTATTACTGCAGGTTCTTCAATCTTTTGTTTTGAATTATGTGGTGGATTATCTTTTAGAAAAATTGCAAAATCCATTGCGCGTTTACAATTGTTTTCCCAAAAGCCCACAAACCCGACCCCCAACCCCCAAAGGGGGCTTTTTGGCCGGCTGTATTAGATTGCTTTTATGACAGGAGGCGGGACTCGCAATGACGGCAACAATGAGGGTCTGGGAATAATGAAGGGCATGCGCTGTGCGCATGCCCTTCATTTCCCTACCACCCAACCAACCAACAGAACCGACATTGCGAGCCCGCTTAAGTTGCAACAGTGGCACAAGGACAGATACCAGCATGTCCCTTCATTAGAATGCCGGTCGTTCAAATACAGCGGGGCGCGGCAATCTGCTCATAATGGCAGCGGCTAATTGGCACCTGGGTTTTTATTGACCAGGTGACCGCTTATCCGGTTTTGGAATACAATAAGGGGGGCTGTACAGGAAACCGGAAGTCACCAGGTCAGGTTCAAATGCATGAAGGACAGCATCCCTGTTTTCATTGCAACGTTCGTGCAGGGAAATGCAAGGGGTTGTCAGCCAGCCAATCTGGAAATAAGGGAATAAGGTTGGGTCAGAGGTTTATTGCAACAGGGCTACTAAGGTTGAAGACTGAAAATAAGGTTTTTCCGAAACAGCTCACCTGCTTCATGCCCCACCATACAAAACATCAAAGCCGTCATTGCGATCCGTCAGCTGACGGAATCCTTAGAAGAAAAAACAGCTCAACCGACCACCACAGCCACATTAGAACTGCCGCTACTGGCATTTTGAGGAGCGCGGCAATCTGTTCATAATGGCAGCGGCAATGCTTCAGGGCTTATTATAAATATTTAACAGGGGTAAAGAGAATATCATGTGCTATCTGTGTATTTATGTTAACAACCAGGTGATTTTTCATCGTCAGTCCTGCTCTTTTTCCGTTTCACGGAACTCCACTTCGTTCCGGCTCTTTGCTCTCTGCTCTGTGCTCTTGGCTCTCTGCCCTACGCCCTGTGCAGCTTAAAGTATTTCCGTTTAAACAGTACATACAGCATACCTGACAACAAAAGCACGGCAACAGTATAATGCCATTTCCAGGCAGGATCTACAAGCAGCAGGCCGCCGGTTACAAGGGCCTGCAGGAGCATATAAAAGCCTGATACCGCCACATGCGGTATTTTCAGTTCGTTGGCCATAAGCTGGTAGGCATGTTTGCGGTGGGCTTCAAAGATGTTTTCGCGGAGGAGTAGCCGATGGATGATGGTGAGCACACTGTCGACACCATAAACGGCCAGCAGGAGGATGTAGGTTAAATCGCCGGTTTGGAGCATAAGCAGCCCCAGCAGGAAAACGATGATGAAGGCAATGGAAACCGCTCCCACATCGCCGGCAAAGCATTTGGCAAGGGTGCGGAAGTTAAAGAAGTTGTAAACCACAAGCGCCAGCATAACAAAATACAGAAGCTGCTCATCCACAAAGGCAATGCGGTAGGTATTGATGTACCAGAATGCTCCCAACACCACAAGACTGTACCCTCCGGTAATGCCGTTTATGCCATCCATGAAATTGTATGCGTTGATGATGCCGGTGCTTACCACCAGGGCAACGAGGGTATAGTACCAGGGCATCTGAAATAAATCCCACTGGTAGAACATGAGCAACATGGCTAAAAAATGAACGGCAAGCCGCAGACGCGACGACTGCGGTTTTACATCGTCGGCAAAGCTGATAAGGGCAATCAGGGTTAGACCGGCAAAGAACCAGGGGTAAGTAAATCTGCTCCATATAAACCAGAGAAGCATTCCGAAGTAAAATACAATTCCTCCGCCACGCAGGGTAATCTGCGTGTGGGAACTTCGCTGGTTGGGTTTGTCGATGATATTAAAGTGATCAGCTATCCGGAAGTAGACCAGGATGAGAGCAATGAGAAGGATTAGAGTTATAAGGTAAGTAAGCATGGTGTTGGTTATTTAGACGAAGAGACGGAGAGACTGAGTGACGCAGAGACTGGGAGACTGGGAGCACAGCGAACGAGCGAAGATGCGATGGGGAGTAGTGCGACTTGGAGATGGGGCGAAAGGGCACATTTTCGCTCCTTCTCTTTGTCGCCACGTCGCCTTGTCGTATTGTCGCCTTATCGCCTTTTCGCTCCTTCTCTTTGTCGCCACGTCGCCTTGTCGTATTGTCGCTTTATCGCCAGGTTTATATCAGGGATAACATTAAATCCAGTTGCTTTTTATCGTTGATTTCAGTAACGGCAATGTTGTGCCAGGTGTTGTTTCTTTGGTACCTGTTTTTTTTAACGGTTTTAAGAATTTCAGTTATAGCAGGATTGGCATCTGCAAATTGGGCTTCAATGCTGTTCTTTGATAATGAATGAATGAATTCATCAGCAAATGCCCTTGAAATAAAATCAACATTTTGAAAACTGACAACAACATGTTTTTCTTTCAAAACTGAAAGATTCTCTTCTACCAATTGCATTGCCTGGCGTGAAGCAACTGTAGCAGGTAAATAATTTGCTATGTAAAAAACAGTTTTCATTACTTGCAAATGTATTGCATTTTTTATAATTAACAAATTTATTCTAAATAGGTTGTATAGTTGAAACCGGCAGGTAACATACCTGGAATTTGCAGCGCCAGCATGGTTCCTTTCCAGCCAAAATCAGGCAGTTTATATATTTGCTCAATTTCTTCTTGTATATTTCAAAAGTTGTCAGCAGATCTTCTCTTATGCCTGCAGTTGTTGCGGCAGAAGGAATCTTACAAACTGGCATATACGATTTCCGGGAATACCGGATAAGTGCATCCTTCCAGTTTTCTGTTTGCACAGCATCAAAACCTGAGGGAAAAAGGACAGTTTGGAGGTAGCTATAAATTCTTGAATTTGACAGAATTTCTACAATCCTGTCATCTTGTTCAGAAATCAATACACAAATTGGTAAAATAAAAAAAGGATGAACAAAAGTAATTCTGCTTAAATCTACAATAATGTTTTCATTTTCTGAAACAGAATTCCATTGATCCAGCACATCAACCAAGGAATTAATGGAAGCCCCCATTGTATCATCCTTTGGATTTTTAATTGATATTACCCGTTGATTCATATCCAATAACCTAAAATTGCATTCTGCCCGTCTTTAGATGCTTCGCCTTCGGCATCTGAAATTATGAGACTGAGAGACTGAGAGACTAAGAGCACTGCGATGGGGAGATTGAGTGACTGAGTGACTTCAACAACTTAGAGACCGAGTGATGCAGAGACTTAGAGACTGAGAGACTTAGAGACTGAGTGACTGAGCGAAACTGAGAAAATTAATAGGTCCATTTTTCAGGATGAAATTCCATGTTCATTATCATTGAAATGATATGCTCGTATTTGTCAAATAATTTCTTGTGTGTTTCTGAATCTATATAATTACAGGCAAGAGCATAATCAAACCATACCTGAGTCTCGGCGGCTTCGCCTTCTGCATCTGTAAGTTTGGCAACGAATGACTTAGGATATCTTCGCTTGCGAAAAGCTTCTGCTATGTTGCCGGAGACTGAACGGGAAGATCTCCTTATCTGATACTGGGTGACTGGGTGACGTAGAGACTGAGTGAATGAATGAATGAGTGATTGGTTTACCCCGTGAGATTTGACGGCAGGAGAATATTTCAACGGGGGTGAATGAGTGACTTAGTGAGTACTGCGATGGGGAGAAAGGGAGCACTGCGAAAGGGCGACTTATCGCCTTATCGCAATAATAATTCAAAGTGTCTTTTTACCCGCACCCGCATAGAATATGCACATCAACACCCCCTTCTTAAAAGTGATGCAAACCAATGCAACAATCTCTGTTACAATATATTTACGCATTTTTAGTGGTAATTTAGCAGTGAATTTAATTTCGAAGCCATACTGTTTACAGAGGCCGGGAAATTAAAGAAAATTAGTATCAACCATTAAATTTAAACAAAATGGCAAAAATTGCTCAGGGGGTTTATGGCGGAGTTTCCGGGAAACTGGGAAACACCGTAGGAGCCAGCTGGAAAGGTATCCACTACCTTCGTATTATGCCTGCTAGTGTAGCTAACCCCAACACACCCAAACAGCAGGACCAGCGCTCGAAGTTTCTAATTACTCTTAAGTTCCTGCAGCCGCTTTATGAGGCTGTGAATTTAGGCTTTAAGGATTATGCAGTGAAGATGTCGGCCTTTAACAGCGCGTTTTCCTACACCATCCAAAATGCCATCTCGGGATCATTCCCCGACTACGGGATTCATTACCCCAGTGTTCTTATGAGCCGGGGCAAGTTAAAAAAGGCTGAATCACCGGTGGCAAGTTCCGAAACACCTGGTACAGTTGAATTTGCATGGGATGACAATTCCGACAGCGGAAATGCACTTCCTACCGACAAAGCCTTAATTGCAATCTTTAATCCGGCGAAAAATGAAGCAGTTGTGGTTAACAATGCTACTAGGGCACAATTGGGTCAAACAGTTAATGTACCTGCTTATTTTATGGCAGACGATGTTCATTGCTGGGTTGCTTTTATTTCTGACGACGGGCTTGTTTCCGACAGCACCTACGCAGGGGTAGCTACGATAGCCTAAGCCGGCCAGGCTGAACTTAAGTTTACAGAGGTTGTCTTTATACAAAGGCAGCCTCTTTTTTTTGTGGATGGCATCGCTTTGGGTCGATGCTATCCTTCATTTTTCAAATAATTTTGATGGATAGCATCCCTGCTTTTATGGCAACAATTGTGCAGGAAACATGAAAGGATGCCATCCGTTACCCCAACGGAGCTGTCAGTGGGCATCCCGCCAAAGAAGCTTTCCTGAATAATATACTTTCGTGCTGTTTTATAGTGATGTAGATTAATTAGAGATTTCTGCATTGCGGGATTTTCGCTGCGCTCCAATTGGTCATCAGGAAGAATGGCCACTGGTCAACGGGGGTGAATGAGGGATTGGAGGATTACCCTTCGTTGGTTCAGATTGCCGTACTCCCGGGAGTCGGACTTTGCAAGTCCGACATTATCAACTCAATTCAATAAAAAACCTTTTTTTAATTAAAAAGAAGGATGCATATTAGAAATCTTAGACCTGGAAAGTCAAAGTCCCGGGCTGCAGTGCAACTAACCTCCTATTGCCAAATGGCGGCTTACTAACTATTCACTGGCATTCCTCCTGTAGCAAAGTTCCGTTTCTCCGGATAAGGATAGAATCCCTGCTTTCAATGTTCCGTTCCTGCAAAAAACATAGAAAGGATGCCTTCCGGTTACCGCATACTTACCGCCAGGCCGTTTGACTCTTTGCTCTTTGCTCTTTGCTCACTATTGGTCATTGGTCATTGCTTGTTTTTCAACTTTTTTCATTCCCTGCCATCCATAGCGGATAGGGCGGACGGAATTTATTTTCCCGAGCTCTATAATGTAAACTCTCCTTCTGTCGTCTTTTGCAATTATTTTTCCTTCACCCCCGATATTAAATGAAACTACATCACCAACCTCGTAAATTTGTGGTGAATTTAATTTTTCATTTTCCAGATGAATCTGCGCTTTTGCCTGTATAATAATTTCCACAGGTAAAATTCCCTGGCGTACATACAGGTTTTCCCTGATCTCAAACAAAAACCGCGAAGGGTGTTTACTCATGCCTGTACGAAAATTAAGCCCTTCCGATTCGGTCATATAAAATGCTTTTTCTGCCCGTGTGATTGCCACATAGGTTAACCGCCGTTCTTCCTCTATTGCCCGTTCCCCGCGCTCTTTAATTGACATGTAGCCGGGCAGAACCCCATCGGTGAAACCACACAAAAAAACATACGGAAACTCCAATCCTTTGGCGGTATGGATGGTCATTAATTTAACCCTGTCGTTTTTATCGTTATCTAAATCCATATCCGTATACAGGGCTATTTCCTGCAAATAATTTTCCAGGGTAAGTTTTCCCGCATCATCGTTTTCAAGATTAATTATTGAATTTTGCAGCTCTTTTATATTATCCAGCCGGTCCTCATCTCCATCGGCACGATACATTGCTGTGAGACCGGTATTATCCAGAATTTCCTTTACCAGGCCCGACACTGAAATTTCATCTTTTCGTTTCCGGAACGCTTTTATCAGGTTTACAAACTTTGCAGCACCTCTTCTGCCCGGAGGCAACGTTGGCAATTTCTTTTCAAGCGCCTCAAAAAGCGAAATGTCGCATCGGGTGGCTATCTGCTTTATATCATCGATAAACATTTTGCCCAGTCCCCGGGAGGGGGTATTTATAACGCGCAGAAACGACAGGTCATCGCCAAACACAACCAGCCGCAAATACGACAACACATCTTTAATTTCCCGGCGCTCGAAAAAACGTATGCCACCCCAAACTGAGTAAGGAATGCCTTCCTTAATTAACGATTGTTCTATTACCCTTGAAACATGGTTTGCCCGGTATAAAATGGCAAAATCGGAATACTTGTTATTTTCCTTTACCAGGCGTTTTATTTCGGCAGCAATCCACAAGCCCTCCTCCGAATCGTTTTTTGCATGATAATGAACTGCATCCACGCCCGGGGAGTTCGCAGTAACCATATCCTTATCGATGCGGATTTTGTTGTTTTTGATTATGTGATTGCCCAGATTCAATATGTTCGGAGTTGAGCTGTAATTCTGGTTCATGACTATTGTTTGTGCTCTGGGAAATTGTTTGTCGAAATCAACAAGCAGTTCAGGCTTCGCTCCCCGCCACTCATAAATGGTCTGATCGGGGTCGCCAACAACAAATAAATTTTTATGTACGCGCGACAATAAATCAACCAGATAAAACTGTTTGGGCGAGCTGTCCTGTGTTTCGTCCACCTGTATATAATACATCCTGTTTTGCCACTTCTCAAGAACATCGGCATGATTATCAAAAATGTACAGGGTAAAGTTTATCAGGTCGCTGAAGTCGAGGGCAAAGTTACGCTGCTGTTTTTGCAGGTACTTTACAAATACTTTATCAAGCAGATAGTCAGCTCCATTGCTTATTGGGATTTCTTTGTTTTCTGCAATGCATTCAAGGTAATCAAGACTGCTTTTGCGCATCTCAATGTGCTTAATTGCCTGTTTGAAGGTAAAATTTTTCGAAGTAATACCCAGTTCTCCATACACATCGCGCAATACCGTTTTCTGATCTTCAACATCCATAATAACAAACTGCCTCGGGTACTGAATCTTATTGATGTCCTCGCGCAATACTTTTACGCAGAAACCATGATACGTGGTGATGTAACTGTAATCGTTTTCATTGCCCGCTATCCGTTTTACCCTGTTGCGCATTTCACCGGCCGCCTTGTTGGTGAAGGTTACACAAAGAATGTTCGAAGCATCCATTCCCAGTCCTTCAACCAGGTAGGCATAACGCGATGTGAGGGCTTTGGTTTTGCCCGAACCTGCACCTGCTATTACCCGCACATAACCTTCGGTGGTTGTAACGGCTTTTAGCTGCTGCCCGTTCAGGTTCTCCAGTATTTTGTCGATCGTATTCATATTTCAAGCTGTCAGGTAAACTGAAGAGAACCGCTCTTTTGAAGCGAACGATTCCTTTTTAGCTTATAAATTTACTAATTATTTTACACTTTAACAACATGGCTTTCATAAAGTTAGTAACATTTTACAGGAAAACACAATACTATTAGACACAGGTATCAGGACCGGGAAAATAACTCATTCGCTGCTTGAGTAACTGTATCCAAAAATAATAAAGCCAAACATAAATGATTGTATTTTAGTCAAACATTCAGAGCATAATATAATCAAAAAAGATGAAGGAAAGTTGAAAGTTGAAAGTTTAAGGCTGAAAGTTTAAAGTGGCCGCAGGAGGGATGCCATCCGGCTCCTGGCTCCCGGCCCCATGCCCCATGCCCCATGCCCTGCGCCCTCTTCTCCCTGCCCTATCTCCGCTCTACCATCTCCCAGTCAAATTCAGTATAAACTCAATATTAACTCATACTAAACTCAATTGGAATTGACTTTACATTGAGTTATCACTGAATTAATATTGAGTTAACATTGAGTTTAATAGGGCGCAGGTAGCAGGATGGTAGTATGAGGAGAGTAACCTGGTTGATTAAACAAAGGTGTAGAAGGTACAGACGCAAAATATTGCGTCTGTACAGCTCTTTTTTCGGGTTCAGAGTTTCGGGTTCAGAGACGCAAAATATTGCGTCTGTACAGCTCTTTTTTCGAGTTCAGAGTTTCGGGTTCAGATGGTAAAACAGGAGAATGTAATACAAACTCATTTTACATAATTAATCAATAGAGTTTGTTTCCCTGCCAAATGCTTATTACATTCTGCAAATTATCTTTACACAAATACATGTTAAATGGTATCATTAAAGATACCTAAAAAACTGATAGATATTGTATATATAATAAAAACATGTTAACTCATTGTTAATAAATATTGCAAACATATGAACACTAAAATGAGGTATTTTTTGTATATTTGCTTTACGATCTCAAACTGAATAATAGCAAACCATTGAGCAAATTACATGCATATTTTGACTGTTTTCCGGGCTACTGCTGTGGACTCGGGGAGAGGGTTCCGGGTTCGAAGAGACGCAAAATTTTGCGTCTGTACAGATACGGGTTCGAAGAGACGCAAAATTTTGCGTCTGTACAGATACGGGTTCGAAGGATTGCGGAAAAAGGGTTGCGGAAAAAAGGTGATGACTTATATTTTAAACAGAAACAAATGAAGTTTGGATATTTTTTTTGGTGCTTGGGTGGTGAGCTCTTTTCTTTTTACCACCAAAAACATCAAAGTACACCAAAAAGAGAGAGAAAATAAAAATACACCAACGAAGAAAGAAATGAAAACAACTAACTATAGTATTCACCTAAACAATAAAGGAGAACAAGAAAATGGAACACGAATTTATTCAGGCAGTATCGGGAATTAAAACCGAAATGGAAGCATTACGAAAAGACATGCGGAAGCTGACCAAAACGCACACGCAGCGGTTAAGGGAGGAGTGGATCGACGGGCAGCAGGTGCTGTTTATCCTGAACATCAGTAAAAGGAAACTGCAAACACTTCGCGACAACGGTTGCCTGCCCTACTCACGTATCGACGGCAAAATCTTTTACCGCACTGCCGATATTGAGCGGATACTGGAGAATGGATATAAGAGGAAGTGAGGAGGTGAAGAAGTGAACAGTGAACGGTAAACAGTGACCCCGTTGAATATTCTCCTGCGCTCGAATTCCACGGGGTAAAACAGTGAACAGTGAGAGGATGGCATCCCTTTTCCTTTTTAGGCACGAACGGAACATTGAAAAGCAGGGATGCTATCCTTATCCGGGGGGCAGGTCATTAGTCACTGGTCATTGGGAGGAGGAGGCGCATGCAACGTTTGTATTTCAATCGGAGACAGTGGTTGCGCCGCGGGGGGGGTTGTTTGGGGCTGCATTGCTATAGACATGTGATTCCTCCGGAATCGTTGGCAGGAAGATGGCCGGTGCAGAGGAATAGACTGGTCACTGGTCATTGGTCATTAGAACAAGGAACCAGGAACCAGGAACTTTAAACTTTAAACTTTAAACTTATAAACTAAATAAAAAATGAACAAACGTAATCGTAAGACAAAAAGAACAAGGACAAGCAAGCCATTTAAAATTGTGGTCCCAAAAACCATTACCGAATTATTGCTTCAAACGCTGGAGAAAAAACCCCTCAAAGCAAGAAACTGTATTTACAAGTTTTATTTTGTTCTGAACTACCTGCTCTACAAGGAGGTTAATCTTAATATCGAAAAAAAGGAAAAGTTCTTCCCCATCAATAATGAACACCTTCACACAATGCTGGATTGCTGTCCCGATCAGTTCATCAATTATTTAAGAGATTGTGGATTTATTGTTGACGACGGGCTTTACAGGAAAGGTGAAAAATGCTACCATTACAGGCTGAACCCTGCCTATAGGTATGACTGCTGCACGGTTCTGCTTAAACCGGGAAACGTATATTTCGAACGAAAAAGAAAATACCATGAACGCAAACGGCAGCATGAACATGCCTATCGAATGTGTAAGCACCTGAAACAGATGAAAAAACGATTCCTCGACATGGAATTTGATTACGATAAGGCCATGCGCCTGCTGAGCACCTTTCCCAACGGCAAAAAGAAAATACAGTACCTGATGCAGATAGAAGGGATAGCCGACAAGCGTACCCGTTTTTTCAAACGAAACAAAACCAACAACCGGCTCGACACCAGCCTTACGAATTTAAAAAAAGAGTTTCGTGACTGCATTAAGGGCGATTTTATGCAAAGTGACAACAAGAACTCGCAGCCTTTCCTGTTTAACCAGTTGTTACGGCACGTCCTGGGGCTTGGAAATGCCACTCCGGACGCGTTTTTTAAGCGCGAAAACGACCTTTTTGAAGTTAATTCTATTATTTTAGATAATTCTTCTTCAATATTCCTTCCAACAGGTCATAAATCGCAATCTCTCTCCATATTAAGTACTGTTTTTACAAAATACAAACCTCATGAAACCTTTGGCAGGCGCAAGATTCGCGAGGTTATTAAAATTCACCAAAAATGGGTCAAAACGCACGGCAACTGTAAGGTGAACGAGGAACTGGAGAAGTTTAATGAGTGGGTTAACAGCGGATTGCTGTACGATAAATTCTGCGACTGGTTTAACACACATTCCACCAGTTCGCGGAAAAAGCTCACACGCGATGATGTAAAAAAGATTTTTTTCTGCATATTCTTCTCCCGTAACCGGGTATGCAACAAGAAAAACGGTAATGAATTTGTGCCTTTTCAGAAACTAAAGAAGCAATTTGCCAGGGTATTCCCGATGATTGCCGAAATGATTGTTGCCTTGAAGGCAGCTACACAATCACAGGCAAGGGCGAAGGATGAGAAAAAAATTAAGAACAATGACCATTCGTTGCTATCGGTGTACCTTCAAAAGGTTGAAAGTTATGTGTTCATCGATCATCTGGCCAGGGTGCTTGTGGCCGAAGGCATTGTGCCCGACACGGTGCACGATTCGGTGATGGTGAAACGGGAACATGAGCAACGAACCATAGAAATAGCAGATGAAGTATTCCGGATGCATTTCGGCATCGCCCCTACCCTCGAAATCTCTTACCTGGGCACGGCAGACACCCAGGCGGAAGCAAATCCTGTGCAGCCAGCAGAAAACGCAACAGGAGGCCTTAAAACAAATCGTACAACATGGATTCGCCGGGGCAGCTACGAGCATCCGGAAACATCCGTGCCACAACTTGCCGTGCCACAGCTTGCCGAACCAATGCCTTCCGGTTCCGGTTCCGGAATGGATAGGATACAGGAAACACCGGGGGTAGTGCTGCAAAGTTATCCGAACGATGGCCTGGCTAATGCAGGGTAAGAGTGTTTGGTGGATTTGTTTGCTTAATGTTAGGGTAGAGTTATAATTTCTTTCCGATTAAGTTGACATTTTAATAAGAAAACAGTTTTAAACTCTTGTTTTGATTTTATGAAATGAATTTATGAGGAGCATCCGGAAGGGGCAGAATAAACATCATCAATCAGCGTAATATGAATAGCTGACGCGAGACGAGGTAAAGGAAATCTTTTTTGCAGTGTTGTTATCGAGGAATTTAAAAGAAAATAAGGAAGGCAGGATTTTTACCCCTTACCGGAAGGAAAAGAAACGATTCGCGAAGGTGTGTCCTTTTTTGGCAGAAGTAATAGTCATGTTAAAAAAAAAGAAACACAACCAGCTTGCCATTTATTTGCAGCGGGTTGAAAGTTATGTATTTATTGACGATATAGCCCGGGCGCTCTTCGATACCGGCATTTTACCGGCAACCATTCACGATTCGGTGCTGGTTAAAAGGGAGCACGAACAAAAAGCCATTGAAATTATAAGCAGTGTTTTTATGAGGCATTTTGGGATAGTGCCTACGCTTGAGATGGAGTATTTAGGCACTGATGCTACTGATGCCTGCACGAATGCAATGGTGGATTCCTTGAGCTGGTGACCTGGGGTCACCTGCTCAATTATCTTCATTCAGCTATCTTCATTCAGCAGCTGATCCGCCAACTGGTCGGACAGCAACTGAAGATCCATCTTTGGGAATATTAGTGCCAATCGGTAGAGATTTCCGTCAGCGTCGTCAGAGCTGATGAGCTGATGACGGACCGCCCTATTTAGGTGCTGTTGTAAAATTAACAAATAACAAAAGGCATAGCCACAGAGCCGTCATTGATAGCCAATATCTCTCCCTCTAAAACGCCCCCAGCGTCCTCCTCATCCCCTCCTCCCCCGTTACCGGCATCCTTTCAACTCCCAGTGCTTTTTTAATTTTGCTGTTTGACACAACATACGATTCGGTTAATTTTTTAAGGCGTTCAGTGTTGAGCGGTAAATGAAGTTTATCGCCGGCCCAGGCAGCCAGTGAGATGATTCCGGGATTGATGTTCCATATTTTTGCTCTCTTTGCCTTGGAATCAGCGATGAGTTCAATTATGCGGTTTGTGGAAAGCGGTTCATCGTCGGCAATGTTATACGTACCGGGTTCAATGACTTTTTCGAGAATTTCTTTAACTACATACGCCAAATTATCAACCGATGCAAACGACCGCCTGTTTTCAAACGCCCCCAATGGCCACGGGATGCCTTTAGACACCAGTTTGTACAATAAGTTAAGATTCCCCTTATTCCCCGGCCCATGAATCATACACGGCCTCAGAATGTATATTTTTTTATCTAACCTATCTTTTTCTTTTTGGCCTGTCGCTTCTTCGCTCAGTCGCTCCATCTCTAAGTCTCCCCCTCTCTCAGTCTCCCCGTCGCTCCCTCTCTCCGTCGCCTCTTCTTCCCCTCTCTTAGTCGCTCCCTCCCTCTCCCATTCTTCCAATCGACTCCCAACATACCTCTCCGCTTCCAACTTCGACCTCCCATACGCCGTCCCTGGCTCAGCTTCATCATCTTCTGTTAAAAAATCTCCCTCTACAGAGTCAGCCACTGCTTTTACCGAGCTAAAAAAAATGAACCTTGAGGCATTTGATTGCAAAAAGAATTCAAAAATCTTTTCAGTAAGCCCCACATTGATATCAAAATAAGCCTTCTCCTCTGTGATGTTTTTGGTATCGTGGGCTTTGCCTGCAAGGTGAATAATTGCATCTACATCCTTTCCATTTATGTTTTTCAGGTCATTCCATGAATAATATTTACTGTACCCATGTTTGACAGGTTCAAATACATCTAAAGCAAATAATTGAGAATTAAATGGAGTCGAAAGAAAATTTGAAAGATTGGTACCAACAAAACCAAATGCACCGGTGATGAGGATGTTCATATTTTTTTAAAGTCATATATTTTTCCGAGGAATTATCGGATGAATGGAGCCTTTTAAGCCACTGCGGTAGCTAGCAGAGATTAAACAGAACCCAGATACTGAAATCAATTTATCTTTGAAAACAGTGGCAACCCGGCATCTTTTTCGAATACATGAATAAATTCTTCAGGGAGTTGCCAATCGATGTTGAGCGTGGGATCATTATAATGAATGCCTCCTTCAGATTTAAGGTTGTTTCAGAGAGTACAGCATAACTGTTTGCAAATCCATGCGGAACCATGGCGTCTGTTTACGTCTGATAGTTTCACTGCAAGATGTAGCCCAAATGTTGGTGAATTTTTTTCGAATATCCATTGCTACATCAAGCACCTCTCCCATCACCACTCTTACAAATTTTCCCTGTGCATGCTCTCCTTTAATGCAGCTTTAATTTCATCGAGTTCTAGGATTTAAAAAATTTAGTGTTTTATAAAAATAAATATTCAAAGGGTAAGGAAGTAATGTTCTAATGAAAGGTATTAAAATCCCTATATAAGCAATCAAAGAACACTTTATTTTTCTACAACCATTAAAACCAACTTTTAAGCGATACCAACCAACTTTAATATTGTTTTTTCTTATGGTATCAGTCAAAAATCGATATTGAATTAAAGATTCATTAATATTAGCAAAATTATAACCTGCTATCGCACAACGAAACCATAAATCATAATCATCTTGTCTAGGACCGGCGTTTTTATTATAACTACCAACGTATAAAATTTTATCTTTCCTGAACATTACAGAAGGATGAATAAAAGGACATGTCCAAATATATTTATAGATATCATAATTTTTTAATGGTACTTTCATTATATCATCTGTTACTTCACCTATTTCATTAATTTTTTCGGCATATGAACCAATTATATCAACAGAAGGATTTTTCTTTAAAAAATTAAATTGCCTTTCAAATCTATTCCTAACTGAAATATCATCAGTATCCATTCTTGCTACTATATCATAATTACAACATTTCAATCCTTTATTTAAAGCTGCACTAAGTCCTAAATTTTTGTCATTAACAATTAACCGTGTTGGAGTATGTTTTACAAACTCCAATATTATTTCATCAAGTTGTTGTGTTAAAGGTCCATCTTTAACTAAAATGATTTCATTGGGTTTTAAAGTTTGATTATACCATATGCTATTAAGAGATTGAGTAAGAAATTCAGGCCTTTCTTTGTGGTAAACAGAGATTAATACTGAAAACCCATTTTTAGTTAGATTCTTATCCATTCTATTGGTATTAAATTAATATCTTTTATTAAACGCAAAGCCCATTCCTTAGGTGCCACAATGATTTTTTTGGGATTTTGATTGAGCCAAGCACCCCACCAGCTAAAAGAGCTCATTGAAATAATGTTGTTTTTGCACTTGGACATTAAGAGCATATCAAAATGGCTATCTTCATTTCTATTCCAATCTACAATAGTAATATTAATATTATTTGGCAAATTCTTTTTTGCCCATTGTACATTATCCGTGAAAACATAAAATTGAGGATTATACGTATGTAATATAAAATATTGTATAGCTTTTAAATAATATTGTTTTGAACTAACACGCCATAACATTCTTAATTTTATATGGTACAATATATTTCTAAAAGATTTTACCTTGTCGTATCTTCTTATATGAACGGCAACTGAATTTTCCGCAGAAAATTTAATTATCATTTTCTGATTGATTTCAGAAACATTTTTCCATTCAAATATATTTAATAATTCACTTCTTTTATGAATGAAATATTTTTCAGTTTGCCAATAGCCTTCTAAATATTTCCATTTAATAAGATAATTAAATGAATAAAATTTTGAAAAATTTGGTTGGATAAAATGAGTGCGTTTTATAAACATATTTGGATTATTAAATAGTATCAAACCTAGCAATTTTCTCATTTTAAAAAAAGAGGCAGTATCTTTAATTGTTTTAAGCTCATTTTCAGCAGCAATTTGATCATTAATTGGTATATCAAATATTTTACTTAATTCTAAACCATTGTGCAAGGAATAGTTTTGATAGTCTGTAATATTAATTTTGGAATTTATATTCTCACCTCTTAGAGAATGATGGAAGGCATATTGAAACATTTGATTCCCAAGACCTCCTAGTATATTAACAATGATCATTTCTTGTTCGTATTTTTCCATATAAAATTTAAAAAAGAAACTTTTCTTAAAGAGTTTGTAAAATTATTGATTTTTAAAAAATAATAAACACTTAGATTTTTACTATAAAGCTGATGAAGATAAATTAAATCATTTTTGAACCAGCTATTAGTATTATTATTGATTGTAATTTGATTTGGATGATTATGAATTGAGTTGATCTTCAGATCATAAGCAACACAAACTTTCTTTGAATTTATTAAACGATAATACCATTCTACATCTACAAGCCAATTTAGATTTTTATTAAAAAAATGTAAATTTTCCTTTTTAAATGCTATACAAGAAACAGAGCCTATGATATTTAAAAAAAAAAGAAAGGAGGGCAAATAATTAAGTACAAAAGTCTTAATTATTTTTGGTATAGAAAATTGTTTCACAACGTTATTAGGATGAAATACTGCCGTATTTGAGACAATCACATCGCAATTACCATTTTCAAATTTTTCTATGTAGGCAGAAAGTTGAAATTTAGGATCATCAAAATGCTCGTCATGATGCATTAGAATTATATATTCCCCTGATATTAGGGATAATCCGTAATTCCAATTATTTATTGCACCTAATGAAGGTTTGTTGTGATAATATTTTAAGTTAATATCTTGACAAGTTTCAACAAAATGCTCAATCTTATTTGTAGAAGAATCATCTACTACAATGATTTCATATGTGGCATATTTTTGATCTTTAATGGAATAATATGCTCTTTTAAAAAGAGATAAATCATTATATGTAGGAATCACAATTGAAAACTGTATCATTAAATTAAAACATTAACTAATATTGACAACTTAATCGGTAGCAAGAGATTTATATTTAACACTTCCTTCTTTAACCAAAAGACTATCCTTATTATTACAAAATAATGAAATACCATTTTCGTTAAGTTGTTTATTTATATACGGAAATTTATCTGTCATTTTCGAACCATTTATAGGATAAAAGCTGAAGTGTTTTTTTTCTTTTTTTACAATGTTGTAAGTAAAATCTTTCCATTTCAAATTTAGTTTCTCAAGTTCTTTTTCATAAAAATATTCGCTACCATTAAAATCGTTTCCTACAAGAATTATTTCATCACCAGGTGCAATGATTGATGCTATATTTAGTACTGAGGTCAAACTTCCTCTAAAATGGAAAATTTTTTGATTAAAGTTATTTGCCCATTTACCTCCTTTGTCCCATTTAGTAACTTTAATCCCATATAATTTACTGTTAGTTGGGAGCTTATAAAAACTCATTTTTCTTAGTAGCTTAAATTTGTGTATACCAATATTTTTTCCTGCTTTCAAGATAATTATTACAAACGCACGAAACCTTATATATAAATCTTGAATTAATTTCAAAGGTAAACTCATTACTTCAACGTATGTTATTATTTTGTAAAATGGAGAAGTAATAAAGGTTAACCCTTCCAAATGATTTTCCTTGCATACTTTTAATATGTAAATAAAAACCTCATACCCAAATAAATCGTGGAAATATACATGAGTTGGCACTAATCCGGTTTTTTTATAAAAGGCCATAAATTTATTAACTGCAATAACTGTTTTACACTTATTAATGTATTTTATTTCTTCTTGTTTTATATCTAAAACTGATTGCCCGCTGCCTAAAATGATTGTTTTATTAATTTTTCTATTTTCCGTGACATTCATAAATAAGTAATTTTTAATTGGGATATTTTTTTATTTCTTTGCTTCTGTCAACATTATCTTCGGGTTTATAGTGTTTTACCCATTTATGATGTCTTTTGTAAAACTTATGCTCCATACTTTTTTGGCTAAAAATCGTATTGTAAATGTTATTTCCATAATAAAATAAATCTCTCCTAACGTGCAAAACGAACATCATTAATAACAATGTTACTGCAACAGCGCGTATTTTTTGGTAGAACATTTTCTTTAGCATTAAAGAAATCGCAATTATCTGGAAAATGTATAAATATTCAAAAATTCTGTTAACTACAATAAAGTTTTGAACTAAAATAAACCCCCCGGCTGAAATCCAACTAAGATTAATAACTCTCCAGTAGTTTTTATTATTTTTATCTACGAAGATAATTGGCAGCCAAGCTATAAATGTATTAAATAATAAAGTAAGACCTAAAGATAATTTTCCTATTTCCAGATTCTCCGTATATACTGTGTAAAAGGGAACATCCTTGAGTAGAATAGACAAAAATGTAGCCGTTGCGCCACTCATTGTTAAAATATATAAGATAAGAAGAATCAATCCACTGAATAATACAGGAGGTTTTTTAATACTGACATACTTTATTAAGAAATAGTATGGTATAAACATAATGGCAGAAAGGTGAATAGATGCTGCAAGAGCGGTCATTAATAAATATTTTACAAATTTACCTTGCTCTATATATTTAAATGAAAAGTAAAAGATACCTAGAGCAAGTCCTTGTCTTACTATGTTTTCAAATCGAGTTATATAACCCAAAAATAAGAATAACAATGTACCAATAAGTACAATGTCATATTTCTTAAACAGCTTGTAAATTTGAATATAGGGTACAAATATACTAATCATTAAAACAGGTATAAAACCCCATTTGCTGAATGAAAAAATTTGGTTTAGAAGCACATAACCTGGTTCAAACCAACCAGAATAATTATTATTCCTTATATCCCAAAAACCGGTTACATAAGCAGAATAGTCAGTTGTTGTATCATATCGAATTAAACCTAATATAGCAATAATTAAAAAAGGTATGAAATGATATTTTTTCTTCTGAGATATTAGAAGTGCAATCAAAGGTATAATAATTAAGTATATAGTATAAAATTTCAAAGTTAACATGAATTCAATAATTTATCAAAACTCAAAATTTAAAATATAAAGCGGTTTTTTGCGTTAATTTTTTATTTAATTAAATTATGTAGACTTATGTTATTAAAAATAATTTTTCATCGTTGTAAGATTTTCTGTAGTAATCTGCCATAAAATATCTTGTTGCTTTACAATAAAATTTTGAATTTCAGATGTTGACTCATAGAAATTTTGAGCTTTTGAAAGTAGTCGATAATAAAAATTATTTTCCAATATATCCACACCCCAGGATGGAGCGTTAATATCATCTAAAAACCATTTTAATTTATCGTGTGAAATTATTGATAAAATTGGTGTTTTGCAGCCAAACGGAATCATTTGAGCATGCCCCCTCATTCCAATTACCAGTTTAGGTTTTGAATATTCACGAATAATTTGAATAGGCGAATTCAGTTCTATTACCTCATGCGGTACCTGTAATTCTTTAAAATAATCCAATATTTTTAAGTCTGTTGGCATGTGTGAGTAATATTTAATAACGGTTTTTTTTGATAATTCTTTAGCCACTTGTGCAATTTCACAAAGTTTGGTATTATTTATTGCACGTTTATCCTCTCTATCAAAAGCACAGTTGAATGCTATAAAATCCTCTTTTTGGTTATAATCGATGAGATTTGGATAGATATAGGATGTCAGAGTAGTCATGCAAGGCTGAAAAACTAATTTATTTTTTAGTTCTTCGTTTTCCAAATACATTCTTAGAGAATTAATACTTCCATTGTTTCTAATGCCAATAAACTTTGCTTTTTCAACAAATACATTTAAGTGCTTTTTGAATATAGGTTTAAATTCTTTCTGTCCACGGAAACGGTTATATCCAACGGCAAACATTATTATTGGCTTTTTTATCTTATTTAATTCCTCAATTCCGCAGGACCATTGCCATCCACTAAGATCATTTTCATTGGTATCTCTTAGAAATAACCCACCTCCACCAATTACTAAAGCATCCATTTGATTTATCTTTTTAAGCATTTTATTATTAACAACCTTAGAAACATGAATATTCTTCCATTGAGCAATGGATAGTTTTTTATTAAATAAATCCTGAAGAACAATAGGTAAAAGTATATCTCCAGCATTGCCATAATTAAATGCAGATATATGAATTAATCTGGAAGTACCATTTGATTTAGCAGCAATAATCTGAGGGCGTTTTTTGTATTTAAATAATACAAATTTGATTTTTTTATAAAGACGATTAAAGAAATTTTGTATGTTCATTTGATGCGTAAAGTTTTTTTGATGTAACCTTTTTCTAATTTTGATAACCCAACTGTATAAATTATTAAAATGCAAATCGACACGATAAAAAATGAATTAATCCAAAAGCCCAAACTATTTAAAAATGAAAATTCCAAAAATAATATAATAACTAACGTAACTGCAGATGATACTAATAGGATACTTAATATTACATCTTTAAGAAATTTAGCAACTGAAAAAACAGCAAGTAATTTAATTATATATAATCTTGGAATGAAACTTATTGCCGATAGTAAAATAGAAACAAATATTGTTGCTTCTGGATCTGCTCCATTTTTAAGAATAATATAAGAAATTGGAAGATTAAGTAAAAGCACAACGGAAACTGAAATTTGATAAATTCGAATTTTACCGGTAGCCTGGATCGCGGATACAATTGGTAAATTAATTACGTCAATTAATGTGTTTATTACTATCAATTTTGTAAAAATAACTGTAAAATCTGGTACTTTATTCAACCATAGTGATAATACATATTCTGTATCATATAAGATGGGAACTGATATTATGAGTATAAGAAAATAGGCTAATTTCGCACTCATTATTATAAGTTTCTCCATATATACCATATCTCCTCCGGAATATGATTTTGTAATTTGTGGCTTGACTGCTAAATAAAAATTATTGGAAAAACTTTGCAGTGCCATATTAATTTGAAAAGCAATCCCACGTGCTGCATTAACAACTGGATTAAAGAAAACATTTAATAGAATATTAATTCCATGATTTCGTAAAACATTTGAAAGTGTACCAATGAAATTCCACCCTGAATAAGAAAGCATTTCAAAGCCGTCCTTTCTGTTCCATTTTAGATTAAATCTACAAATTTGAAACATACTCCTTGCATACAAAAAAAAGAAGAAGAATATTATCAACATGTTGAATGACAATAATGCAGAATATGCAATTAATTTGTCAAAACCTATTATTGTTAAAATATAAACTGCAATAAATTTTAAGCCCACTTCAATAATACCAATGATCCCGAAAACTTTCATTTTCTCATATGCAATAATTATTGAATGATATGGTGTTTTGAGTATATTAAAAACAAAAGTCAGTATAGTAAATTGCAGAACCCATTTTGACGCAATAACACGTTCCTGAGGTACTGACATCATATTTTCGATAAACCATAAACCAAATATTTCTGAAAGAATAACAATTATAATAGAAAAAAATATATACAAAAATACTGAAATACTGAACAAAGACTTTAATTTATAAGCATTACGCTTCCCAATTTCATATGCAAAAAAACGCTGTGTAGCAGAAGCCATAGAATCACTAAGAAAGGTAAACATAACGACCATACCACCAACAACACTATATATTCCATAATCAGTAGTTCCTAATATGTCTAAAATCAATCTAACAATGTACAAGTTGGCAAACATAATTAGAGCCATCCTTAGGTACAGCATAGATGTATTTGCGACAATTCTTTTTGTAATTGTTAAATTATCAGACATGTAATTATAATTGGCTCGTTATGAATTGCCAATACTACTTTTTATATTTTAATTTTGTTCTTTGAAGTTTTTCTATTTCTAAAATATCTTCCTGTTTAAATTGCAACGCCTTATTTACAGCTTTTAAATCCCGCACCAAACGACGAACCCCATCAGGCTCCAATGATGCAGCATGGTCAGTTCCCTTCCAGGTCCTATCTAGCGTATAATGTCGTTCAATCCAGGTTGCTCCCAATGTATATGCAGCAATATCAACAGCAATGCCTAAATGGTGCCCAGAAAATCCAATTTCTTTAACACGTTTGTCATATTTTTCTTTTAAATATGTAATTTCTAAAAGCGCTACATCTTCAAAAGGAACTGGATATCCAGACGTACACGCATATAAAACAACATCCTGATTTCTTCTTTTTTCTTCAAAAAATGTTATTAAAGTTTCTATTTCTTTTTTAGTTGTCATCCCAGTAGACACATGTAACTCACCAACATAATTTTCACATAGCCATTCCAGCATTTGATAATGATTATTGCATGCAGAAGGTATTTTAATCAATTCAGGGTTTAAAGATGCCATTCCCTTTGCAGAAGTAAGATCCCAAACCGATGAGGAATAAATGACACCTAAACTTTCACAATGTCTTTTTAGTTCCTGATGCTGTTGAACAGAAAATTCTAAATATTCTCTATGTTCTCCATACGTTGTACCATATGAATTTACCGGATTAGGATGAGGGGCATTATATTGTTCTTCTGAAAGTAGTTCTTTATTATTCCGTTTTTGAAATTTTACTACATCCGCTTTACAGAATATTTTAGCTACATTAATAAGTTCCTTTGCTATTTCAATGTCACCTTTATGATTACATCCAATTTCAGCGATTACTTTTGCTGGTTTCATATTTTAAAATTTATAGTTATATTTTTCAATAAATTCAATTGCTTCCCTAATGGCTAAATTACCTCCAGGATTATTAAGTACTAAATCAACATTTGATTTAACTGTATTAACTGCATTAGATGGTGAAATCCCCCATGCTACAGAGACTAAATTGGCTAGATCATTTATATCATCTCCAATATAAGCCACTTCATTTTTTTGAATCTTCAATTTAATTAATACATTTTGCAGGAATGAATATTTATCTTTTACTCCTAAATATAAATGTTCGATCTTCAATTTATTCATTCTGGTTTTAACAATTAGACTAACCTCTGAAGTTATTACAACAGGAATAATTCCTGATTGCCTCAGAATTTCGATACCCATTCCGTCACGAAGTGAAAATTGCTTAAATAATTCAGCTTTATCTGAAACAGCTACTGTTCCATCAGTAAATACTCCATCAACATCAAAAACTATTGCTTTAATAGGTGCAGGCCTCTTTTTGCTTTGAGAAAGTCTGTTCAACATTAACTTTTCAAGTACAATCCAATCGGATATTTCATCTAATTCAATAAGCGTATCTTCAGGCATTTTAACTATGCCTATCTTATCTCCTAATCTATTTTGATTTTTTAAGAAAATATCCTTTTTTGCTACATATACAGCCCCATTTTCAATTAATAATCCTTCGAAATCTTGTCTTCTAGGTCGATGTAAATATTCATAGTTTATACTTGTCCCATTTTCCTTCCAAATAAACCGTTTCGCTTCCACTAAGGTTAGTGCAGAATCGAAATTTTCTTTTTCAACTTTTAACAGACAATTATTAATATCTTTTCTTGCTGTTAAAGGAGAGGTAGCCTGAAGAAGACATATTAGATCAAAGTCATTATTAATATTTTTTGCCAATTCAAGCATTGCTTGTTCAGTGCTAGCTATATCTGTTGCACTTTCCTGACTTCGCTGCATTCCTTTAACTTTGTTTGTCCAGGTATATTCCTTTTGAATTTGTTCCAGTATCTCAACATCATCAGTAAATACATAGATTTCATCCAAATCAGAAAAAATTGCCTCACCAAGCACCCATTGATACAAGGGTCTTCCTAAAAGTTTTTTCTTATTTTTTCCGGGAATTCCTTTGGAACCTGCACGTAAAGGTATAATTGCAATTTTTTTCATAGCTGACATAGTTTATTAACTTTATTCCCACTTTCCTTTATCATATTCCGCATATTCACAATCATTTGCGCATGCTCCTGTATAAACTCCACATCAAACACCGAATGATTGGTAGTCAGCACAACCACATCCGCCTCCACCAAGGTTTCAGCAATCAAGTCCGCTGAAGAATATTTTATACCGTCTACTGTAACCTCAGGAATAAACGGATCGTGGTACTGCACATTTCCACCTTTATGTGCAACGGTTTCCATGATTTACTCCCATCACCCAACCCCTTTGCCCGCCTCCCACATTCCATACGCAGGCATTTCCCCCAGTGGGAAAAAAAAGCGGAATTTTTTAGTTTTTGGGCGATTGATCCTGCTTCAAATAGTGTTTATTCTCCTAAATTTAATTATCCTTTACTTCTGCAGTAATTCGCAATATTACATTATCAATGCTTTCTTGTACTTCTTCATTTGTAAATCGAATTATCCGAAGGCCTAAATTTTCAATTTCTTTTGTTCTTTCTCTATCACTTTCTTGTTTTGCCAGATGTATCTTCCCATCTAATTCTATCACCAATTTAGCAGCATGACAATAAAAATCAACAATGTACTTACTAACCGGATGTTGCCTGCGAAATCTTACTCCTACTATTTGTTTTCCTTTTCCGTCAATAGCCGGACAGGTAGTTTGTTCCACAATAACTCTTCTGCCGGAGTCATATTTCTGCGAAGCTGAAATGCCCTTTCAAAGATTGCAGGTGTTGCTCCGTAGTACATTTGTTTTTCAAGTTCCTGCATTATTGGAAAAAATTTATTTATAATATGACATTTAATCAGGAAGTTCCCCCACCCCCAGCCCCCAAGGGGGAGAAGATTCATAGTAGGACAAGTGTTTTATACTATTCATGATTCGTAAATTGCTTTATCGATCATTTAAGATGTTGTGGCGAATGTTCCCCCCTGGGGGTCAGGGGTAACACTGATTTCACAATTTATAAACTTTCTCACCTGCTTCTTTTATCATATTGCGCATATCAACAATCATTTGCGCATGCTCTTTAATATATTCGACATCAAACGCCGAATGATTTGTAGTCAGCACCACCACATCCGCCTTTTCCAAAGCTTCAGCGGTAAGCTCCACAGACTCATACCTGATGCCATCCACATTTATAATAGGTATAAACGGATCGTGGTACTGCACATTTCCTCCTTTATGCGCCACCGTTTCCATAATTTCCAGTGCAGGAGATTCACGCTCGTCGTTGATGTTTGGCTTGTAAGCCACGCCCAGGAACAATACCGTGCTGCCGTTGACTGCTTTCTTATGGCGGTTGAGTGCGGTGGCAATTTTGATGTACATGTAGTGGGGCATGCGCATGTTGATGTGGCCGGCGGCATGGATCATAGAGAGGTCGAAGTTGTAGCGTTTGGCAATGTGCTCAAG
Source organism: Mariniphaga sp. (assembly GCA_024636975.1). Taxonomy (GTDB): domain Bacteria; phylum Bacteroidota; class Bacteroidia; order Bacteroidales; family Prolixibacteraceae; genus Mariniphaga. The sequence goes on along the minus strand of JAGXGA010000039.1, from coordinate 4,310 downwards.
GTAAAACGGGTCGAGCGGTATGCAGTGGCCACCGATTCCCGGTCCCGGATAGAAAGCCTGGAACCCGAAGGGTTTTGTTTTGGCTGCTTCTATTACTTCCCAAATGTTTATGTCCATTTTACCGGCAAGCAGTGCCAGCTCGTTTATGAGACTGATGTTTACCAGCCGGTATGTATTTTCAAGAATCTTCACCATTTCGGCAATGCGCGGCGAGCTTACGGGGTAAATGTGGTCGATGGCCTTGCGGTACAGCGCCTCCCCTATTTCCAGTCCGTCGGGTGTCATTGCCCCCAGCACCTTGGGTGTGTTGCGGGTGTGGAACTGCTTGTTGCCGGGGTCGACGCGTTCGGGGGAGTATGCCAGCCAGAAGTCGATGCCGTGGCGGAAGGATTGAGACGCAAGACCTTGCGTCTGTACGGCTCCGGGTTCCGGGTTCAGAGTTCCGGGTTCCGGGTTCAGAGTTCCGGGTTCAGAGTTTAGAGTTCCGGGTTCAGAGTTTCGGGTATCGCTGTTTTGTGGGTTCTGTGGGTCCTGTCTTGTGTCTCCTTGTCTTGTGTCTTCTTCTCTCGTGTCTGATGGGTCGCTATAGTTTGACGTTGTTTGAAAGGAGTGGTCCTGATCACCTGTCGCGTGGTTTGCGGTCAGAAGCTTATTCTCCCGCGACGCCTCCTCAATAATGGGCAGCATAAAGTCTTCGGTAGTTGTGGGATACGTTGTGCTTTCCAGGCAAACGAATGTACCGGGTTTCATGTTACGGCCGATTTCACGGCAGGCGCTTTCGATGTAGCTCATGTCGGGCTTCCGGAAACGATCGAGTGGCGTGGGTACCGCAATAATAAGGGCATCGCATTCGGCCATACGTGAGAAGTCGGTAGTGGCACTCAGCGCCACTTTATCGACCACTTCTTTTAATACAGCATCGCGGATGTCTTCGATGTAATTCTTCCCGAGGTTGATGCTGTCGACCTTCTCAGGGTTTTTATCGAACCCGATGGTCTTCACCCCCGATTCGGCAAAGTTAACGGCTAAAGGAAGGCCTACGTAGCCTAAACCTATAATGCCGACGACTTCAGTGTTGGCGGCTATTTTTTCTAAGATTTGTTGCTTATGGTTCATTATTGTTTTTTTTGGATTGCGCGGATTAGAGCGGATTACGTTGATTAGTGATTTCGCGGATTTAAGCGGATGGCGCGGATGGCAAAGCTTTACTGTTTATGAAGCGTTTCCATTTCAGGCTAGCCTCCCCGAAGTTCACCAATAATCCAACCGGTTTTGATACCGCATTAAGGTAATTTATAGTTTGTCGCATATTATCACTATGAATGAAAGTAGCTGCTTTTATTTCAACGATGATACTATCGTAACATAGAAAGTCAGCCTTGAAATATTTGTCGAGTGGTTCATTGTTATAAAGTACATTGAGTTTATGTTGCCGCAGATATGGTATTTGTTGTTTTATGAATTCTCTTTCAAGGGCCTCTTCATAGACAGATTCAAGAAATCCATTTCCCAAAGCTTTGTGAACGGCCATCGCCGCACCAATAATTTCATAAGTCTCATGTTCAAGTATGAGTGCCATTTATGTAAAAATAAAATTAGTTCGTGCCCCATCCGCGCAATCCGCCTAAATCCGCACAATCCTTTATCCATGGAAGTATTCGTGTAATTCGCTGTTATAGAATTTTCCAGTAACCGCCTTTTGAAGGACCAATACGGCTAATTAAACCCAATTTTTTTAATTTGTTAATATTGTCCAGTACTTTACGTTTTGAAATCCCAATAATATTAGCTATTTCAGACATCGAAATGTATTTGTTTTGATCAATGAGTTTCAGTATTTTTTGTTGGTTTTCTGTCAGATTATCGGGGACCTTATCGGGGACCTTATCGGGGACCTTACCATTAACAGATTCCGGAACTTTATTAATATCATTGGTTTCAAAAGTTATCCAAAAAGAATCAGAAAAATCAAATTTAACTTTATTGCCGTTTTCATTACATGCATCGGTTCACCCCGTTAGATAATACTTTAACTTGAAACCAATGCTATATAGTGTTTATATCTAACGGGGTAAACACGTTTGATACCGGTTCCGGCCTTTTCCATAAAATCGGTTCTGGCCAATAAATATCGATTAGTGTTTAAATTTGGTCATTGTTGATAATTTCCCAGTGTCCGCCTTTCTCATTACCGATTCGCTCAAGTTTCCCATTTTCTTTTAATTCTTTAATCTCTCTTAAAACAGTGCTTTTTGACACATTCAATTTACCAGCTAATTTATTTACTGTAATTTTGCCATCATTCTTTATCAGGTTCAATATTTTTTGACTACGACCGGTGTCATTATCGGTGTCATTATCGGTGTCATTTTTATTTGAATGAATGGTTATCCAAAACGCATCGGTAAAATGAAAGTTAACTTTATTGCCATTATCATTGCAGGCATTTTTAACTCTTTTTATACCTGTACCGGCCTTTTCCATAAAATCGGTTCTAGCCAATAAATCAACCAGCAGCCGGTTTCTCGCTTCACTTCGCTTTCCAAAGTCGGTTTCAGGGAAAAGAAGTTCTCCCTTATTGTTTATAATGATACTGTTTTTTAACTTTTCGATGGCAATGGTGTCGCCCAGAAAGTAATCAAAATGAATAATTGCATTGACTATTGCTTCACGGTATGCTTCAACAGGGTATTCCGGAAATTCTTTTCGCTTGATATCCTTTATTTCATATCGAACGGGTATCAGTTCTCTAAGATAGTTTATAGCAAATTCAATATTCCCTATTACACCCCTATCCACCTCTTTTTTATCAAGGATATCGATACGTTCGTTATCATTAAAATGGATACAACGGATTTTAGAGCTGATAATATACTTATAGGGTTCTCTTGCAAAATACAATACACCTGCATTTGTAAATCCTTCATCAGTTAACACACGAAGGTTTCGCAATAATTCTTCTTTAGGTAAATTGTATGAAATTCCGGACAGTTTCAGGTAATAGGTAAATTTTTCATCATCAAAGTCTTTCCAATTAAAATTAGTACAGATTTGTTCGTCAAACCTGACTTTTCCCGATTTTATTGCCAGTGACAGAATCTCGTTCCTCGTCATTTTCTGGGAATTGGCACCCATACGCATGAAGAAACCGGTTGAGCAGGAGTAGGGTTTGTTTTTACCTTCGGAAACTTCGATAGCCAATATATTATTTCTTTCTACCAGATTAATGATAATTGAAGGATCGCAATTTCGGGCTATATCCTGTATCTGCGATTTCAGTTTGTTTGTTGTTTCTATTCCTTTTAACCGGCCAGAATCGGTTATTCCCAGATAGACTAATCCCCCTGAGGCATTGGCAAAAGCAACCATTTCCCTGGCAAGGCTTTTATCAGCCGATTCCTTAAATTCGATGAACTGGCCTTCACCAAGTTCCAGGGCTGCCTTAATATCTAATGTAAATTGTTGCTTTATCACCTGGTTTTTAGTATCAAGACTAATTTAGCTCGCGCCCGTTCTACTCCGCACCGGAAGCAAAAAAAGGGGTACCAGAAAATAGTGTGCATTTTATTGTAAATAACTGTATACAGGGCATTTGAGTTTCGTCTTTGTTTTGGTTCTCTGACGGCTCCGCCCTCTCAGTTACATAGTATGTAATCTGCCGGGCGACGGTCCCGATACAGATCGGGATTGAAATCGGGCACAAAAGTATGATTTTAATCAATTATATCACAATTTTTTACCCAGGAATTTCTATTTATAATAATAATGCATAACGGGCGAAAGCAGCCACTGCGTAAAGGCTTAATGCATATTTAGGGCAGCTTATTCTCAACATATTATGCTTTTTTAAGGTTTGGGGGTGTTATGGAGGGGAATCTGGTGACCGAAGAAGAAGGGGATTGGGGAGGGTGGACAAATGGTTGAAAAGGGGGAAGAAGAGTTTCGAGTTTAAGGTTTAAAGTTTAAAGCCCGCCTGAACGAAGTAGTCGGGCAGGTTTCGGGAACTGGGCATTGGTCATTGGTCACCGGTCATCTAGTGACTGGATACTGGGCATTGGTCATTGGGAATGGGTGAATGAGGGATTGGGTGAATGATAGGGATTGATGGTTTACCCCGTGAAATTCGACGCCAGGAGAATATTTCATCGGGGGATTGATGGTTATTTATAGTGATTTATAGTGATTGACCGTGATTGTCTTTTGGAATTTGGGACTGGTATTGCCGTTCGGCTTTAGCCAACGGGTTAGATGATGATAGGTAAGTCTCCCTTTCCCGGCTTTAGCCACATTTTTGGAAAGTTGCTATCAGG
>JAGXGA010000004.1 GCA_024636975.1 Mariniphaga sp. | reverse complement strand
TTTGATACCATTCCCGGAAAGCCTTTAACCAAATTTGATCATCATAAATTCTCTTCTGAAGATTATCAGAAAATGGATCAGATACTGAAGGATCGGAACAGTATGCTGAGGATTTTACAGAAGGAAGATCTAATTGACAAAGCGATTCAACGAAAAGCAATCACTGTGGATGCGGTTACAGGAGCAACACCAGCAACCATTAAGAAAGCAGTGGTCGAAGGGGCTGTTTATTCTTCTTTTACCCTTTGGCATTTCGTAAATGGTACAATACGAAACGAGCTGGCAGCCTACACCATGAGCCAATACTCCGACACCATCTTGAGGGTACTGTTGGAGTCCCACAATTATGAGACCCAACTTTTTGCATTAAGACAGATGGGCAATGTCGATTTTGAAAAGCACGCGGATATAATTTTAAGCATGCTCGGTAGGAGTTCACCGCTAGTCAATGCGTACATCATCAATAAATTGCCTTTGCCATTCTTAAATCAGGAAATCAATAAGAAATTCATCTCATGCTTTCCTGAATTGGATACCTACAGCAAAAGTATTTTTATTAACCGTATTACCGATGAACGTGATCTTGTTTCCAGTCTTCTCCCTTTGATGGCTTCTCAAATTGAGCATCTTGATGACAGGCAGTTGGATTTTATTTTAGTTGCATGGAGAAAATATGGATTACCTGGATATTCAGAACTAATTGATAAATGGAAATAACAACAAGCTACAGGATCGATTTATTTATTAGAATTTTAAAATCCATTCTATGATGAAGAATATTAAATTATATAGAGCTGTCCTCCTGTTTGGGATTACTGTCTTTTTTGCTGTAAATGCTTTTTCAACCGGAGATAAGCCTGGTCCCAATGTCATTGTAATTTTAAACGATGATCAGGGGTATGCAGATGTGGGTTTTGAAGGATGTACGGACATCCCGACGCCTATAATAGATCGTATAGCCAACAATGGTGTGAAATTTACCAATGGTTATGTCACTTATGCCGTTTGTAGCCCAAGTCGCGCCGGCTGCGTTCCCATTGAAATATGAAGTGGATTAGGTGAGGGTATATCAAGAAATTAAATAAAACTATTTTTCACTTAAAAAGATTTTAATCATGAAAGTTAAACATCGACGAATTTCATTGCCAATAATTATGATATTAATAATTTTTGGTATAGTTGCACTGACTGAATTTTCACCAATAAATGCAGCAAATTCGAAATTCACACAGGAAAAAACTGATTTAGTTACCAATGCAGGTTTTGAATCAGGAAATTTACAAGGCTGGAATCAGCATTGGAAAACCAGACAGGCTTCAATTACAGAAGATGCTTTTTCCGGGCAATACGCAGTAAAAGTTGGTCCTGGAAGGGGCTTTTGTTTGCAAGAAGTTATGGTAAAACCAAACAGTCTTTATAGAATAACAGCTTATCTTAAAACAAATACAGGCGCAGAAGAGGTGCAACTTATAGTGAGTGATTATGGAGGCCCGGAAAAAGCAGTATCCATTGCATTACCCGATTATACCAAAGTGAGTATCGATTTTCAAACTTCTTTTGTTACTGAAAAATTAATTATCTCTATTGCTCATTTATTTGGACATGGTCATGGCTACGCAGACGATATACAATTAACCTACCTCGGAGAAGCACCCGAGCCAAAGATTCAGGAATTTGTGGATATTTCTGAAAGAGGGATTAAAGAAGAAGGTGGAGTAGCCCAATTGCCTGACGAAAAAGTAGAGTGGTTCCAAAATAATCGATTTGGTATGTTTATCCATTGGGGCGTTTACGCGGCAATGGATGAAGGTGCCGAATGGGTAAGACACGATCAGGCTTGGGGGCATGAGTTCTACCAACGAAAAGCAAGAGATCCGGAAAAGGGTTTTACTGCATCTAAATTTGATGCTTCGCAATGGACCGATCTGGCAAAAAAGGCAGGTATGAAATATATGGCCTTAACCGCGAGGCATCATGATGGCTACTCACTTTTTGACAGCAAACATCCGTCTAGCTGGACCAGTCAAAAGGACTTAGGAAGAGATTTAATAAAAGAATATGTTACAGCAGTTAGAGCTTCCGGCCTTCACGTAGGAATGTATTATTCACCTATGAGCTGGCGTTATCCAGGATATTATGACGTAACCGGAAAAGATGCTAAGCCAAATGTCTGGGGTTATAAAACTGCAGCCTGGCACAAAGCAGATGCACGAGACATGAAAGAAGAAGTTTATGAACAGGTTACCACTCTTTTAAAAGATTATGGGCAAATAGATTATATGTTTTGGGACGGCGGATGGCTTGGTCAAACTGTGGACCATGAAATGGAAGACTATTTTTGGGATTCTGGTAAATATCAAAATCCTGACAATGAATGGCCAATAAGAGAGAAGTACATTACAAGAGATAATGACACTGGTAAAGCGCTTGGAATCATGGGGTTGGTGAGGGAGTGCCAACCCGATATGTTGGTGAACGAACGCTTTTCCTGGATTGGCGATGTTCATGGTGAGGAAGGTGGCTCAATGACGACAGGGGATATTCGTTTTGAGCACCTTGAAGAAAAATGCGTCTCTCTTCAAAAAGGAGGATGGGGATATAGGCCTGACAGACCAGTCTTCAGCGTTGAAGAAGTGGTCGGTTTCTTATCTAATTGTGCTGTAAGAAATATGAACCTGCTACTCAATGTAGCGCCTGATAGAGAAGGAGTGATTCCTCAAAATCAGCAAGAGGTACTGCTAGAGGTGGGGAGTTGGTTAGAAGTCGTTGGAAAAGCGATTTATGGCACAACAGGCGGTCCATGGCAGCCTCTTTTTGGCGAATATGGCTTTACTTTCAATGATAATAAAATTTACTGCCATATTTATGATGGATACAGGGAGTTGAATTCAGGGACTTTTACTACCCAATCATTGGGAGATAAAACGGTAAGTAAAGTGGTTAATCTATTCAACGGAGAAGAACTCATTTGGGTGAGAAATGAGAACAATACGGTTACAATTAATGGCGTAGATTATACCGAAAGTCCGGCAGCTACTATATTGGAAATTACACTTAATCAGCCAGTATTCAAAGAATGAGCGATGCCGATTTTGAAAACCACACGAATCTAATTTATGGCATGCTTGGCCGGAGCGCTCCGCTAATCAATGCTTATATCATAGCGAAATTGCCCTTGCCATTCTCAAATCAGGAAATCAATGAGAAATTCATTTCGTGCTTTCCTGGATTGGATGACTACAGCAAAAGTATTTTTATTAACCGTATTATCGATGAACGTGATCTTGTTTCCAGTCTTCTCCCTTTGATGGCTTCTCAAATTGAGCATCTTGATGACAGGCAGTTGGATTTTATTTTAGTTGCGTGGAGAAAACAGGGATTACCTGGATATTCAGAACTAATTGATAAATTGGAATAACAACAAGCTATAGGATAAACCTAATTATTAACCCAAACAATCAAAAATAATGAAAAACTCAATTCTTTTAGCACTGCTTTTTCTTCTAAGTATATCATGCTCAAGCACCCACCAATACTATGTTGACTCAGCGAATGGGGATGATGCAAACTCAGGGAAGTCGCCCGGCAAGGCGTGGGCATCGCTCGAAAAAGTCAATTCGATGGAGTTTAAGGCTGGTGACCAACTGCTTTTTAAAAGCGGAACAGAATATTTTGGTCAACTGGAGCCGAAAGGGTTCGGAACCGCAGAAGCGCCAATCCAGATCGGCCAATATGGAGAGGGAAATAAACCTGCCATTCATGGTGAGGGAGGAAAATTGCATACACTTCTGCTCTACAATGTTGAGTATTGGGAAGTTCGAAACCTGGAGATCACAAACACAGGAAAGGAACGTGCTGCCGGAAGGCGCGGAGTAATCGTTAAGGCAGAAGATTTTGGCGATTGCCACCACATCATTTTAGACAGTCTTGAAATTCATCATGTAAACGGCAGCTTGGTAAAAAGTGAGGGCGGCGGAAGTGCCATCCTTTGGCAAAACAAAGGCGACAGCATTAAAACCCGGTTTGTGGGCTTGATCATTGAAAATTGTCACTTGCATCATTGTGGGCGCAACGGAATCAATTCCAGGGGCTATACCCGGCGCGACAATTGGCATCCAAGCGTAGGTGTGATTGTGCGCAACAACCTGCTGGAACAAATTCCCGGTGATGGCATTGTTCCAATTGGTTGCGATGGCGCCCTGATTGAAAACAATGTGATGAGGGATTGTCCCGATATTCTGTCGCATAATGAAGCGGCTGCCGGTATTTGGCCCTGGAGTTCTGATCATACCTTGATTCAGTTTAACGAAGTCACTGACCATCGTGCCAAATGGGACGGGCAGGGTTTTGACTCGGATTTTAACTGTCAGGGAACTGTAATTCAATACAACTACAGCCATGATAATTATGGCGGATTTTTGCTGATTTGCAACAATGGCAATACGTATGGAACCAACGGTAACATTGGTACCGATAGCACCATCATTCGTTACAACCTGAGCATCAATGATGGGATCCGTCCCTATCCAACGGAGCGTGAAGGTTGGTTTTCGCCCATTATGCACATCTCCGGACCCGTTACCAATACCAGTGTCCACAACAACGTGATTGTGATGCCAGAACGTCAGAAAGCGGAAACCGAGCCCGTCGTTATTCAAATGGACAACTGGGGCGATAAATGGCCTGTGAATACAGCTATTTTAAACAATTATTTTTTGACATACACCGAGCCTGTTTTCAATTGGGGCGAGGATCAGCAAACAACCTTTGAGGACAATGTGACGAACCTGCTTGAAACGTCGAATACTAAAGCGATTTTTTCGCTGTTAGATGAGCTGGCTGAGGGAAGCGGACAGGACCGGCTGGAAGGCTATCAAAAGCTTCGGCAATTTGTTGAAGGCCGGCTGAATGACTAAATCATTGCTGGATTGGAGTGCTGAATCTTCCCACCCAGTGCTCAGTTGGAGACTTATCACTAAAACAGATTTCACCCATTGGCCTATTATAAGGGATTAAGCTAAATGCGAGCGATAAAGCGAATGAAGTTTTTGAATCGATGATTGTTGAAGCAACACAACAATTTAAAACTGCAAAAGGGGTTATATGCAAATTCAAATACATTCTCGTTCACGTAGATAAAGAATTATGGTTTTTCCAAAATTACGGGAAAAATATGAATTGGGTTAGTTTGGTGTTAATTAACACCTTTCTTATAGAATAAAATTGCAATCTTGGGAGGGTATAATGAATTCCTCATTGTAACAAAATTTTATAAAAGAATAGTGGGAATTACCTCCTTAATTTTTACTTTTAGAAAGTATTATATTCAATCAATCTAATTAAATAAAACAAAGGATCTAACTATGAATTCAATGAAAACTTTACAATTTGAAATAAGAAACATATTTCTTTTAATCATCGGAATCACATTTTTGTCATCCTGTAATAGCAATAAAAGTAACTGGCCACAATTCAGGGGCCCTGAAAGTAACCAAATAGCGGATCACGAAAATCTTCCCCTCGAATGGAGCACAGGAAAAAATCTTGCTTGGGAATATGAAGTACCAGGCAGAGGCTGGTCGAGCCCAATTGTATGGGGCGATAAGGTATTTATCACCAATGCAGTTCTGGAAGATCCATCAATTTTACCACCGGCTAAAGAAGGTAGAAGGCAGGAAAACCCCGACGATGCTGTTTATAATTTTGAAGTTATTTGTTTTGATATAAATACAGGTGAAGAAATCTGGAAGAAAGTGGCTTATCACGGACTTCCGAGATATAAAACCCACCGTGACAATAACTATGCGCCAGAAACCATGGTAACAGATGGGGAGCATGTTTATGCTTATTTTGGAATGACCGGATTGTATTGTTACGACATGGAAGGCAACCTGATTTGGGAAAAAGATTTAGGAAATTACCCGATGCAGTCGAACTGGGGTACCGCCACTTCTCCCTTGCTGCATGATGGCATTTTATTCATGCAAATTGATAACGAAGAAAAATCATTTATAGCTGCTCTGGATTCGAAAACTGGTAAAGAAAAATGGCATGTTGCCCGCGACGAAAAATCGAATTGGGGAACACCTATTATATGGAGTAATAGTGTACGGACGGAGTTGATTGCACCAGGATTAAAAACACGTTCATATAATCCTGAGAATGGCGATTTGAATTGGGAGGTAGATATGGGTGGTGGTAGGAATTCTGCATCACCAACTGCAGATGCCGACATGATTTTTATTGGGAATGAAAAACGAGGCAGTGAGGGCGGTATATTATTTGGAATTAAAGCGGGAGCATCTGGAGACATTTCTTTAAAAGAGGGAGAAGATTCAAATGAATATGTAGTTTGGACAGATAAAGAATCAGGAATTTCAATGGCATCTCCACTGGTTTATGATGGATTACTTTACATTGTTGATCGCAACCGGGGACAAATTTCCTGTTTTGAAGCCGCAAGCGGCGAGGTAGTTTATAAAAACAGAATTGAAGGAGCTAAAGCTTTCTGGGCTTCTCCTTGGGCAAGCGATGGACAAATTTACTGTTTAGAGGAAAAAGGAACAACATATGTTATTCAGGCTGGAAGAGAATTTAAAGTACTGAGCGAAAACAAACTGGACGATATATTTTGGTCAAGTACAGCCATTGCCAAAAACGCTTACATTTTCAGGGGCCAAAAGGGAATTTATTGTGTCAGGTGAATCAGCTTTAAAAAATGTTTGGGGAACACAACTGTTAAAAACCTATTACTTTTAGACAGAATGGTTCAAAAAAAGGATGCCGGTTATCAATTAGGTAGCAATTCACATTAAACTTTCACAAAATAGGGTGCAACTTCCGACTGTTAGGGGAGCCAGACAGGACAAGAGGTCATTTCCGACCTCTTTTTTTGTGCCAATTTTTTTGAACCCCATGCTGGCATTGAGAAGGGATCTGGCAGTTTGAGTTGAGAAAACCATGTGCCTGAGCTTTGTTGGCACGAGGGCTTCAATTCCAACTCAATTTGCAGGCGAAATACTTAAATCATAGAAAGAACAGAACCCGCAAGGCTCCTGTTCTTTCTAATTTCTCACTTTCCATTTAGAATCAATTTTCTAACTGCAGAATTTTCTCCTTGCGTAAATAAAATGAGATATACCCCACTGGAATGATGAGACAAATCAAATTTAATCTCATCAGAGGCGAGGTATTTTCTTCGGAATATCTCGCTTCCGATAATGCTTCTGACCACGACTTCGGACTCCATAATTTCGGAGGACTGAATGTTAATATTTACTTCTCCGGTTGATGGATTTGGATAAAGTTCCCTTTTCATACTCAAGTTTTTA
>JAGXGA010000003.1 GCA_024636975.1 Mariniphaga sp. | reverse complement strand
CATACAATAAGACTTATAGTGTGGTTACTAAAAAAATCTTAAAGTATTGGTTTCTAAGGTTATATTTAATTACTTTAATTATAAATTATTGACAATCATTTGTGTATAACAATTTAAATTCAACTCTTAATTCGCATTAATCACAAATCTACTCCACAGTCAGAGACTATGTTCCAGAAATAGCAGGATTGAGACAGGGTCATTTTGATGATCTTTACTTTTTTCATTGTCTCAGAAACCTTGTTCCAGAAAAAGAAGGATTAAGACTTGTTAATGTATCTAATAATCTACATGTGTAACGACAGCATGCATATTCCAGAAAAAGAAGGATTAAGGTGGATTGATAGCTATTACATTTTAGGGAATTACTCCAGATCAGAACCTATGTTCCAGAAATAGAAGGATTAAAACAGCAGCGTACTTGTTTCTTGTGTCGTGTTGTAAAGTCAGCAACCATGTTCCAGAAAAAGAAGGATTAAGACATCACTGTCCGTCTTCAGCAGGTAGTTTCAATATTACTCAGTTTTCATTTCCAGAAAAAGTAGGATTGAGACACTTCTTTGATCAGGCATTGACGATCTTCAGGTTTTGTCAGAAATCATTTCCAGGAAAAGTAGGATTCATTTAGCCAACGCAGCCATTTTCCAAAAATGGGATCTTATACTGATTACAAGGATTGCCTGGTTTAGGAATTAGTGAAGTAATTATAAGGGTGCTAAAATGAATAGTTTCAACTTAATCTGATAGTTAAAAGGCAAAACGAATTAATTATAGTTTGCCTTATTCCAAATACCTTAAACATTCTTTCACAAAACCTTCTCCTTAATTTAATTACCTTTTGTTTTCGTTATTGTTACTGCATTCTTAGTGATATATCAAGTTTGATATGAAAAACGAACATCATCACAACCAGTAACTTTATGACCTTTTACAAGAAGTTACAAATGTTACTTTTTTAGGTGCTTTTAAATACACTGTAACTTTTTTTCTTCCAATTTATTTGATGTAATTGATTAAAGCATTGATTCTTGCCACAATGTCAGTCAAAAGAAAAACATGTAACTTACGAGCTGTTTTTCCTTAATACAGTATTGGTTATTCCTTTTGGTTTCTTGTTATAAATCATCATATAAATTGATTGATTTTTTAGTCATTGAAGTTATGGTTGTAATGCTTATTTTCCTGCATAAAGTCCATGTAAAACAAAATAGACTGATGTTGTTTTTTTTATGCAATTATTACCTTTAGCCTTCTCTGTGCCTCATGAACAAAGAGCTACAGCCAGTCCACGCAAAGTCTATGGATAGTCTATTTTAGGATAAATAGTCTATACTTAATTGTGACAAACTCTGGGTATTTCTTGTACCATACTATCCATTAAGGTGTTACATCAGTATCATGTAATAGACTACATAGACAAGACTGGTTAACGATTCAATTGAAAGATGATTGCTCTATATCTTTTTCTTCTTTTCTGTCTTAGTGTACTGTTTTGTATATTAGATGGTTGCGCGGTTACTTATAGCTTTTTGAATTGGAGGGTAATATGTTTTCAGTTTGTTTTCACCCTGTTTACAACGTGTATGCGTGTGATATGTGTATGACAACTGTGCTACATCTGTTTTGTCAATGTAATAATTGTGTTACAACTGTTACAACAGGGTTACATGATGTGATATTCCTTTAGCAATTGTATGACAACTCTGAATCTATATTACTTCTTGTGATAGTTATATACAAACATTTTGTGATATTAATTTTATCCTTTCATGCGGGTTAGGTATTTCTTTAAAAAGCATAACAAGTTGAAAAGTGTTGCATGTTGCAGGGTGGGTAAAAGTCTTATTTATAGTGATTTTTTACATTTAAAGGTGCAATATTGCAATGGATTAGTTTTTTACACGTGTTGCACCCTAAATTTGTCTTAAGCCTCTGAAAACATTTGGATAGCAAGAGTTGCAACAAGCAACACTTTTAAAAAATCACGTTAGAATGCTGGTAACTAATCAGGTACATGATGGGAACAAATCTAATAAAAATAAGAATCACAATTTTTTTCCTGTAACTCAATTTCCTTGAAGTGAAGGTGATTTTTGAGATTTGATTTCATATATGCAATTCTCATTGAGGTTCAACTTAAAAATCGTACTTTGGAGTTAAATGTTGTTGATAACCAATGCTTCAGGTGTTTATAATGAGTTGTCAAAAAATTTGCATAGAGGTGATATTCCTACCGATCTTTGGATAAAGCAAAGAACTAATGGTTTCAAAAGAGGAATTAAGAAAGCTGGACAAAGAACAACTGGTAGATTTAGTTTATGATCTTTTGATAAAGGTTGATACCTTGACAGCACAAGTCCAGACGCTTCAGGCTGAAGTTAACTGGCTCAAAACACATAAAAACAGTGGTAACAGTTCCCTTCCTCCATCTCAGGATATGTACCATAAAAAAAACCAAAGCCTTCGTGAAAAGAGCAATAAGAAATCAGGTGGGCAACCAGGACACAAAGGAGAAACACTACTGATGTCACCTAATCCTGACAATGTAATAGAACACAAACCAAATGAAACCTGCTCGCGATGTGGTAAGATTCACTCTGAAGAAGCATACCAAATGATTGGAAAAAGACAAGTAATAGACATACCAGTAATTAAAGCCAGCATTGTTGAACACCAGATTTTTCAATTAAAATGCAGCTGCGGATGTGTTACTACAGGAAATTATCCAGCCAGTGTCACGGCCCCTGTACAATACGGAAATAATTTAATTTCACTGACAGCCTATTTAAGTTCCCGCCAATATGTACCCTACAATCGTTTATCAGAACTTATAAAAAGCATAACAAATGTTTCCATGAGCGAGGGCACCATATATAACTTGCTAAACAAAGCAGCCAATATGGTTCTTCCAATATACAAAGGTATAAAAGAAGAGATTTCAAGAGCCATTACAATCGGTGGTGATGAAACTGGCGTTAAAGTGAAAAAAGACAAATCCTGGGCATGGACCTGGCAGACCCTGCAAGCAACCTATATCGCAATTTCACAAAGCAGGGGTTTTGCAGCAGTCATGGAAAACTTCCCTGATGGATTTCCCCATGCGACATTAGTAAGCGACTCATGGGCAGCACAACTAAAAACTCCAGCCAAAAGACACCAGCTTTGTCTGGCGCACTTACTGAGAGAATTGAACTTTCTCCAGGAGTTGTACAAAATCAAATGGGTGACGGAAATGAAAGAAATATTGTCAAGTGCAATAAATCTGAAAAATAAAATGACTCCCGAACAGTATGATTTGCCAAATAAAGAAAGAAGTGATTTACTCATTAAGTTTGATCAGCTGATTGACCAACAATTACCAGAGAGATATTCTAAAATAATCCCTTTCAGGAAAAGGCTAAAGAAACGAAAGAACCAAGTATTCAACTTTCTGTTTTATCCAGATGTGCCATATGATAATAATGGTTCGGAACGTGCAATCCGTAACCTGAAGGTAAAGCAAAAAGTTTCTGGTGGTTTTCGTTCTGAAAGAGGAGCAGAAATATTTGCAATATTGCGATCTGTTGTTGATACCATAATCAAGAAAGGTGGTAATCCATCTGAATCAATTAGATTTGCCATTAATGTTGCTACAGGTAAAAATGAATATTCTTTCAAGAACAGGTATTAATCATTAAATTGACCTGAGTAGTTACGAATGCTGAAACAAAGTAGAAGAGTCTTAAAACTGAGAATGCATTAAGTTCACTGATAGAACTTTGATATTCTAATTGTATGATGAAGGACTCATCCGCTCTATTGGGGTCAGTAATCTCGAAATTCATCACCTGTAATACCTGCTGGCAAATCTATAGGTCCTACAAAATTTCACAAGAATATATTACAGAGTAATACCTGCGTCAGACTTCCGCTGTCGGTATTATATCCCTAACATGAAAGTATCAGAATGCTATGAATTGCATATTGCATTTAAAAAAAAGATCCTTATAGATATAAAGTTGCTATGTTTTTAAGGTGCACATATTTAATTGTTATAATCTAAGAGAATTTCATTATCAAATAATTGTTTTTTATCTTCGTGGAAGATTTAAACTAAAGGACAGTGAAAGACCATTCTTCCGACTATAATCTTATTACAGGCCTTAAAAAGGATGATCACGATTCTTTTAGGGTGCTTTTTAATCGTTATAGCAAGGCTTTATTTCAGTTTTCGCTTAGATATCTAAAATCTAATGAAGCGGCAGAAGATGTGGTGCAGGAAGTTTTTACCAAAATCTGGAACAATAGAAAAGAACTTAAGTCCGAAACCTCTTTTAAATCCTACTTGTTTACTATAGCATTAAATTCTATTCGAAAACAGTTTAATAAACTTTCGAGGTTCAACGAGGTAAGGCATGATATCTTACTGGATATTTCTCAAAATACATCTGAGTTCGACATAAGAGAAGATTATCAGTCACTCCTGGATAAGCTGGATGAACTGATAAATAGAATGCCGGAAAAGCGGAAACAGGTATTCATTAAAAAGAAACTGGAGGAAAAGTCATTAAAAGAAATCGCCCTGGAAATGGACATTACGGCCAAAACAGTGGAATACCACATTACCGAAGCCATAAAATTCTTGAAAAAGGAGTTTACATCGTTGCAGATTAAAGGAATGATATTCTTTTATCTTTTTGTGAAAAAGTAATTACCACACGATAATTATCTTTGCCAACAACTTAATCTTTTCTTAATTCTACCTTATCGCATATAAAAAAATCTGACTTTTTTAAAAAATAAATTCATTTTTAACTGGGGATTGGATATGATCCGGGATATAATAAATAAGAGAATCTAAAAAAGGTTTTTCATAGATTAGCATAGTTAGGGTTAGTAAAGGAAGGAGCATTAATTTACTCCTTCTTTAATCAAGTAAATATGAAAGAAAATATAAATATCAAAACACTTATAGATTTTTCGAATGGAAAGTATTCGTACAACGATTATTTAAAAGTGAAAAACTGGTTTGATTGTCCGATAAAGAATAATGAGATTAATGCACAATTATTTTCCCAATGGGAGGAGGATAATGAACAATATAATAGTGAAGACTCGTTAACTCACATTTTTGAGAAAATTCAATACAATATTTTACTTGAAGAGAAAAAGGATAGAAAAAAAATAAACATTTGGCGCTATTATCAGCAGGTTGCAGCAATCTTATTCATTCCGGTATTGGCTTTTTCAATTTGGTACTATGCATCTGAAAGACCCAATGCCCCAGTACAGCAAATGGTAGAGAGCTTGGTTGAAATTAATGCACCGGACGGCGCACGGGTGGAATTCTTCCTGCCCGATAGTTCCAGGGGCTGGTTGAACAGCGGATCGAAGCTTAAATTTCCAGCAGTATTCAAAGGTGAACGAAAAGTGGAACTTTCAGGAGAGGCCTGGTTTGATGTGCAGCATCTCGATAATACAGGTTTTATAGTTAGTGTACCCGATATGAATGTGAACGTATTAGGGACCCAGTTCAATGTTTCTGCTTATCCCGGTGAGGTCTGTACTGATGTTACGCTGGAAGAGGGCAAAGTTGAAATTCAAGGAAAATCAGGAATTTTTAATGAGACCTTATCTCCAAATGAAAGAATTACATTTAATCAGAAAACAAGAACATTAACCTTGTCAGAAGTTGATGCAAGTCGTTTCTCTGCATGGAAAGAAGGTTTTCTGATTATTGACAATGAAAGGTTAGGACAAGTTATAGGACGTTTGGAAAGATGGTACAATGTAGATATTATCATTCAGGATGATGTTCTTAAAGAATACAGGTTTAAAGCCACTTTTAAAGATGAGCCACTTGAAGAAGTGCTTAGGTTGATAGCTAAAACCACCCCGGTCAACTACATTATCGAGAACCGGACCACCGATTCCAATGGCGTAACAAAACAGAAAAAAGTAACAATGAAACTAAAAATATAAATGCAAAGCAGGAAAGTGGTTCCAGCACTTTCCTGCACAATTGCAGAGCGAGATCAATAAAAATAGTATTCACTCTAACATGGTAAATTTATGAAAAAATTTCGAGAACAGGATTCGGTTTGCATTCCCGAGAGGGATTACCAATTCTTTAAAAAATTGTTGCTTATGACTAAAATTACGGTTTTTTGCTTTTTCCTCAGCATTGTTCAGGTAATGGCGGTTGATTCGTACGCACAAATGACACGAGTGTCATTAAAAATTGAAAATGAACGGCTTGAGAATGTTTTTAGTAAGATTGAAGAAGAATCTGAATTTTTCTTTTTGTACAACAAAGATTTAATAGATGTTGAACAGAAGGTAAGCGTTGATGCTCAAAATGAAACCATTAAAGCTATTCTGGATGGGGTGCTAACTGGCAAAGATATTGCTTTTACGGTTTTCAACCGGCAGATTGTCCTTTCAAATATAGACATGATCAAAGAAATGGACACGCAGCAAAAATCGGTTTCAGGCACAGTTACAGATGAATTCGGCCAGCCTTTACCCGGTGTAACCGTTTTAATAAAAGGTACTACCCAAGGGACTGTGACTAATACTGAAGGGGAATTTTCCCTTGCCAATGTACCTGAAAATGCTACCCTTGTTTTCTCCTTTGTCGGGATGAAACAAGAAGAAGTAATGGTAGGAGATCAATCAACCATCAATTTACAAATGATTCAGGAAACTGTCGGTTTGTCGGATATTATTGTAACGGGCGTAGCCAGTGGTACACCAAGAGCAAAAATTGGTTTTGCTATCGAAAAAATTAGCTCTGCAAATTTAGAACAGGTTCCTGCGATTGATGCAGCTTCTGCACTTCAAGGAAAAGTTGCAGGAGTCCGAATTACTAAAACAAGCGGTACTCCCGGAGCTTCTTCCGATATTCAATTGAGGGGTGTAAAAACTATTTTCGGCAGTTCCAATCCATTAATTATTATAGACGGTGTTCAAACAGAACTGGGCTTGTCGGATGTAAATTCGCAAGACATTGCCTCCATTGAAGTTTTGAAAGGTGCTGCAGCATCTTCATTGTACGGTTCGCGTGCAGCCAATGGGGTTGTCAGCATCATCACAAAACGCGGTAGCTCAATGAATGCTGGCGATTTTCAGGTAGATTACCGCATTGAATCAGGAAAAAGTTTTATAGGGTTTATTCCTGAACGTTCAATTGCTACTAACCGGATTATCGAAGATGGAGTGGTGACTTCAGACCCTGCACCAGACCTGGTGATGGACAATTTGTATCCCAAAGTTTATGATCATATCGACCAGTTTTTCAATCCTGGCGGATATACTTCAAACTATCTGGCAATCAGGGGAAATTCAAGCGATTCAAAAATGTCGGTTTACGGTTCCCTTCAGTCAACCAAAGAACAGGGAATCGTGAAAATGGTTGACGGTAATTCAAGGAATAATCTCAAGATTAATCTCGATTACCAGATTAATGATAGATGGAAACTGACTACTTCTAATCTTTTCACAGAATCGAAATCGGACAATCGTGCCTCGGGTGCTTTCGGACAATTACTTAGAAGTGATCCAAATGCTGACCTCACTCTGCCAAATGAAGACGGAACTCCATACAAAGTAAATGTTAACCAGCTTAGTACTGGTAGTCCTAATCCACTTTATGAAATGGCGAATATTGTTAACAATAGTACAGATCAGAAACTAATTTCTTATACTGGTTTGACTTTTGCTGCCACCGATTATCTGCTTTTCGAAGGTTCTTACGGAACCACACGAAATACCGGTGAAGGATTTTATCTTTCTCCAAAAGGGAAATTAAGATATGACCTTAGTGAAGATAATGGTTACATCAGCCGAAATACCTGGAACAACAAAGAAGAGATAATAACTCTCGAAGGTTCATTTTTTAAAAAATACGGTGATTTTAATACACGGCTTAAAGGTCAGTTTCTGTACGAAGAATCTGAATTCAATTCACTTTCAGGAGGAGGTAATGAACTTGGAGTACGTGGAAAAGGTGTCACATCTATTAATTTGAGTGCCAACCAAAGTGCCTCTTCAAGTAAATTTAAAAGCATTGCGTATAACTACGCATCAATAGTTGCAGTTGATTATAAAGACAAATACATTGTTGATGCACTTATAAGGCGTGATGCATCTTCACTATTTGGTTCTGACGTGAGGTGGCAGACTTTTTACCGGGTTTCATCAGCCTGGAGGATTACAGAAGACTTTAACATTGATAATGTAGACGAATGGAAGCTAAGGGCCTCTTATGGTATTGCCGGGTTAAGGCCTCCGTTTGAAGCTCAATATGAAGTTTTTTCTTTGTCAAACGGTGTTCCCGGGAACATGGAAACGCTGGGGAATACCATGTTAAAACCCTCCTTTTCAAAAGAACTTGAAGTGGGTACCGACATTTATTTCCTCAACAGGTTTAACTTCAGTTTTAGCTATTCTAATGCTACAAACACTGATCAGATACTTAAAGTACCGGTTTCTCCGCTATCAGGAGCGGCCTTCCAGTGGCAAAACGCAGGAACTATTAAATCCACTGCTTTTGAAGGTTCACTTGGATATAGCGCCATTAAACGAAGCAATGTGAACTGGGATTTAAATTTAACTTTCGACAGAGTAAGACAAAAAATAACTGAACTGAATGCCACACCTTATATGCTTAACGGAACCCGCTTCAGAATTGAAGAAGGTATCAATTTCGGTGTTCTTTATCTTGATAAATTCGCCCGTTCGCTTGGAGACGTTGCCAATCAGGTTCCCGAAGGAAAATCGGTTGAGGATGTTTTTGTGATAAATAACCAGGGTTTTGTAGTAGCACGTGAAGCCATTGGTACAGTAAACGAAAGACCTGTAAAAATTAGAGATGATAAAGGTAATATTGTGGCTTTACCCGCAGCAGATTTCAATCCTGATTTTAACATGAACCTTTCTTCATTACTTCAGATTAAAAACTTTTCTTTTTATGTGCTTGCATCGTGGCAACAGGGCGGACAGGTTTACAACCATTCCGTAAGGTATACTACCGAACCTAAGTTGCTGGATCAATCTGGACTACCCTGGAACGAAGTAAAACCGACGGGTTATTACGAAAACAGTGGGCAAACCGGAGGTATTCTTGGTTGGGATAACGACGTACTGGCTTTCGATGCTACATTTCTCAAAATTAGAGAACTGGCAGTAAGCTACAGCTTGCAACCTGCTTTCCTCAATAATTTGGTTGAAAATTTGAAATTCAGTATCATAGGAAGGAACCTGCTCACCTTAACTACTTATCCGGGGTATGATCCTGAAACTGGAAGAAGTGAACCTTCAAAAGGGGTTGATTCAAATGCATTCCGGTTTGATTCAAACGATACATATCCTCTTTATAAAACCGTTAGTGGTTCATTGTCCATAACTTTTTAAAAAATAACAGGAAAATGAAAACAGTAATATATTCAATTTTATTGTCCATTGTATTTATCACTTTTTCGTGTGAAGATACGTTTGAAAGTCTCGATGTGAGAAATGAAAATCAGCCCAACATAGCTGATCTTTATACGCCGGAAGAATTCTACGCTCTGCTTAAAAATGGTTATAATACATGGTACAATGGTTCAATTGCGGCCAGCCCTTCGATTGGATTTTGTAATGCTGAATTGTTTGCCAGTGGAACGCCTGGGTGGGGTTCCGGTACCATGTGGTTCAGACCTCGGCAACCCTTGTTCAACGATGAACACCCCGATCCGGTAATTGTAATCAACTTTGGTGCGTGGTATAATTTCTATTCCGGAATTGGAACCGTAGTCAAGTTGTCACAGATTCTGAACGAAACAGATTATGAATTAATTTTAAATGGGACCAACTATTTGCCCAGAGCAAAAGCGCATGTGGCAATTATTCAGGCCCTACTTTACGGAAATATTGCTCTGCTTTACGACAAAGCCTATTTATTTACCGATGAGCATGATGCAATGACTTTCGATTACGTAGCCAATACCAAATCATATAAAGAGGTGATGGATTATGCTATCAGTAAACTCGATGAAGCTATTGCACTAATTGAGGCCGACCCGGTGGATGCTGATTACCAATCGGTAATTCCCGGTGTGAATTTTAATAAAGCAACATTGTTGCAATTTGCCAATTCCATGGCTGCACGCTTTTTAGTGCAAAATTCACGCACTCCCGCAGAGAATGCACAAACCGACTGGTCGAAAGTGGAACAGTATGCAGCCAATGGCCTTCAGCAGGATTTAAATGTACTTTATGAAGAAGGCTGGAGAGGAAAAGTGATGACCCGTGATTATGGGGCAAACTATCTGGGATTGTACAACTGGGGATGGATTAGGGCTAATCAATGGCTGATTAATAAGATGGCTCCTGATGATCCGGCAGCTCAGCATCCATGGCCTGAAGGGGTAAATCGTCTGGGGGAAGTAACCAACAGCCCGGATGCTCGTTTGAATAAATATTTTAAATGGGATGAAAATAGTGACCAGTGGTGGGGTTGGGGTCGTGTAACCCGCGACGGATATGGATATTTTATTCGTTGTGAATACCGTTACTGGAGGTATTATGATGTAATTGACGCAGGAGAAGGTTATATAGGACATTACTTGAAAGCTGAAAACGACCTCTACCTTGCTGAGGCAAAATTGCGTCAGAGTAAGGGCGGTGCTGCCGAGCTGATTAATAACACCCGTGTTACTGTGGGCGAACTTCCTCCAGCAACCGACGGTGCTGCTGATCTGATGGAAAAAATGTTTTATGAAAGGTATGTGGAATGTGATATGGTTTGGGCCCACCTTGGATTTTTCGACAAACGTCGTCAGGGATTGTTATTGCCCGGTACGGCTTATCATTTCCCGATTCCGGCACCTGAACTCATTCGCAACGGACAGCCGGTTTATACTTTTGGTGGGGCTCCGGGAACTGAAATGTAAACATTCATAACTTAAAATTAAAGAATCATGAAGAAATTAATATTATTTGCATCTATTATATTGTTCTTTTTCGCATCCTGCGACAGAGATATGGTTTTTGATACTATTTCTGTGACATCTCCAGAGTTGCATGTTTTTGTTAGGAATGTCGACGGAAATGCGGTAAATGGCGCAACTGTAACTATTTTTAAATCAATGGATGACCTTACTAACAGCTCAAACCAAATTGCCTCAGCAAATACTGACAACGAAGGTAAGGCGGTTTTTACAAAAAATGAGTTGAAAGACCCAGGTAAGTTTTATGTGAAAGCAGTTAGCAACGATTTGTCGGCTTCGAAAGAAACTCCGTATATGTTGTTGAATGATGGTCATACGTATGTAAATATCACGCTACAATAAAATTTTAAATCAGGCCGGAACTTTCTTTTGTGAAAGGTTCCGGCCTTTTTAAAAGTTCCAATTTTTATGTACTTCCTGTTTGTTTTTTCAGAAAACAAATGGCAAACTATTTTGAAATGAATCTCATAATTCATTTTCCAGTAGTTTATTCTTTTGAATTATAACGGTTCTAACTTTGGAAATGTATCTATAATAATTCCGGAAACAGATCCGGTTTAGCATTAAAGTTTTCTGTTTATTAATTTAGCAGTAAATAGTAACATCAGTTGAAAAAAATAAATGAAAGAGTTGCTATATTTTTTTTTGTTGTGTGGAATGATTTTGTTAACGGCATGTAACAGGCATCAACATGCTGAAAACAAACTTATGATTCCTGTACCTTTTCAGCAGGTTAAACTGGAAGATGAATTCTGGTATCCCCGCTTAAAAATTCAATCGGAGGTTTTGGTTCCTTTTGCATTTGAAAAAACTGAAAATGCAGTTGAAAACCTGCATCGCACAGGTAGTTTCCTGAAAGGGATTCCGGATGAACTTCCTTTTGCCCATCGTTATATTTCATCCGACTTATACAAAGTGATGGAAGGTGCAGCTTATATTTTGATGCTTGAACAAAACAAAAGCCTTGAAGATAAAATGGACAGTATCATCCGGATTATCGGCGATGCGCAAAAAGATGACGGTTACCTTTATGTAGCCCACACAGTTGGTGTAAAAGACAGATACGACCCTTGGGGCGGAGCCGGAATGGGCGATAAACCATATTCATTTGTTTTACACAGCCACGAATTATATAACATGGGCCACATGTATGAAGCTGCCGTTGCATACTACCAGGCAACAGGGAAAAGAGAATGGCTGGATATTGCTGAGAAAAATGCAAGGCATATCAATAAAGTATTTTTTGAAGGCGATGAAAATTATAACGATGGGAAACCTATAAACCAGGCGCCCGGACATGA
The DNA here is from genome assembly GCA_024636975.1 of Mariniphaga sp. Classification (GTDB taxonomy): domain Bacteria; phylum Bacteroidota; class Bacteroidia; order Bacteroidales; family Prolixibacteraceae; genus Mariniphaga. The sequence goes on along the minus strand of JAGXGA010000003.1, from coordinate 53,004 downwards.
AGAGATTGAGCTGGGATTGATTAAACTTTTCAGGGTAACAGGAGACTCACTCTACATAAATATGGCTAAAAGATTTCTGGATATCAGGGGGATAACTTATAAACCTGAAGGTGATGGTGTAATGTCGCCAACCTATTCGCAACAGCATCTTCCGGTTGCTGAACAGCGTGAACCGGTTGGTCATGCAGTTCGCGCTGCTTACCTTTATTCTTCCATGGCAGAAGTACAGTCACTGTTAAAAACTGATGAATATACAGAAGCACTGAACAGCATCTGGCAAAATATTATGGATACTCGCATGCATATTACCGGCGGATTGGGCGCTGTACATGGTATTGAAGGTTTTGGTGCCGAATATGAGCTACCAAACGCAGACGCTTATAATGAAACCTGCGCCTCGGTAGGTAATGTGTTTTTTAATTACCGGATGTTTTTGCTTACCGGTGATGCCAGATATGTCGATGTGGCTGAAGTAGCTCTTTATAATAATTCGCTGGCCGGAGTAAGTATGAGCGGAAACAAATTTCATTATGTGAATCCGCTGGAATTTGATGGTGAAAAACCATACAATTTTGGAAACCCGGGACGGTCACCATGGTTTTCCACGGCTTGTTGTCCGACCAATATTGCCCGGCTTATTCCGCAGGTTTCAGGTATGGCTTACACATATGATGAAAATAATATTTATATCGGACTTTATATGGGATCGGTCACTTCAATTCCGGTAAACGAAAGTAATGTCAACATCAGGCAAGTCACAAAATATCCATTTGAGGGGAATGTACGTTTTGAAATTTCACCAGATAAACCTGAGAAATTCACCCTGAATTTACGCATTCCTACCTGGGTAGGAGAACAATTTGTGCCGGGCGAACTGTACAATTATATAAATGAAAATGAAGATTTTGTTGAAATTAAACTGAATGGCAAAACGGTAAAACCGGAAATAAAAAATGGATTTGCCCTTATTGGAAGGAAATGGAAAAACGGCGATGTTGTGGAACTGATGTTGCCTGTTTCAGTGAAATACAATACCAGCATCGATTTGGTGGAGGAGAACCGGAACAGAGTCGCAATTACCCGCGGACCACTGGTTTACTGCGCCGAAGAAATTGACAATGGCGATGCGGTTTTGAATTTTGCTGTGGCTGAACCGTCTTCAACAACTAATAAAATAGCGGAAAATACTTTTTCAGTAGGTGAACTTACCAATATCGTTCAGATTTCTGTTCCAGCCTTTCATAGCACTTCCGAAGGAAAAGCAGAATCCACCCTGAAGCTTGTTCCTTATTTTGCTTGGAACAACCGGGGACAGGGTTCCATGGCAGTTTGGCTTCCCCAAAGTTCTTCTGTAAATAATGAAACAAGCATGGCTCCTGGCAACGATAAAGTCACTGTTCACAAGGTGAATGTATCCTGTTCGGCCCAAAATGCCAAAGAAGTGGAAATCAGTAGTAAAATTCCGAAGGAAAACGCTGAACCGCAGTGGGTGAGTTGCCTGACCGATGAAAATCCGTGGGTGGAAATTCCCTGTAACCCGGAGAAAGAACTCCAAAGTTTTTCGGTTTACTGGCACGACAACGGAACAGATTGCCTCGTCCCTGAAGAGTGGGAACTGGAATTCCGCTCAGGAAATACCTGGCAACCTTTTCAAATTTATGCCACCGACCACTATTCTACTTTCAAGAAACAGTTTAACATGGTGCATCCCGCAGCACCGTTGAAATGCAATGCCATGAAATTAAAAATGAAATCGAAGCCTGGTAAACTTGTCGGGATTCAAAGTATCCGGATTGATTATACCCGGTAACACCATAAAATGAATTACAATTCCAACAGAAATACGACGTTAATGATGAAAAAAATTACAAAAAATTTTAATACTGGAAGAAAACTTTCCGGGGCGCTTTTTATTATTGCAGCGTTTGTGCTCCTTTCCTGCGGCCGTGAGAAAGTTCCCACCGAATACGGAAAAGCTGAAACGATAACAGTGAAAGTGGCCGTGGTTATCCAGGACCCTGTTGTTCCGGGGACCGATAAACGGGTGCACGAATTTTTCAAAACACCCGGCCGGAATTACAATTGGAATGACCCTTGGGAGTTGACTTCTTCTTATGCCGATACCTTGCATGCCGTGAGTAACGGAGTAATAAAATACGAGATTGTTGAGGTTTACGATGACAGCATTTTCTTTACCAGATTTCATGACAATAATGAACTTTTTGGTCTGGATGATGTGGTGAAATACTTGGGCGAACCTGAATGGAAAACGTTGAAGGAACGGGGCACCTCCTTCGATTACAAGGCATTCATTGAACATTATGGTTTTGGAGAATTGCGCGACAAGGACGAAATTCACGAAGTGTGGGTGTGGTCGTTTCCTTACGGCGGAATGTGGGAATCCACGTATTCCGGGAAAGGTGCTTTTGGGCTAAATTCGAATCCGGTTGCAAGTCCTACAAACGAAAAACTGCTTACGGTTATGGGTTTAAATTATGAGCGGGAAATGTCACTGGCACTCGAAAGTTACGGTCACCGGTTTGAATCTGTGATGCGCAAAGTTTATGGACGCTGGGATTACGATGTACCTTATTCCGAAAAAAATAATTGGGAGCTTTACACCATTTACGATAAAATGTCGCCCGGAAATGCGCACATCGGGAACATACACTTCCCTCCCAACGGACAACATGATTATGATATTAAAAATGAACTGGAAGTTTCAACGGCTGCCGACACGTGGGCAAATTATCCCGACCTAGAAATTGAAAACAGGCGCATTGTTAATTGCAGCGAGTGGAACTGTTCTCACCTGGGATACATGTGCTGGTGGTACAGGCACATTCCGCATTTTGAGGGAGTTAATCCAAAAGACGGGCACCTCAACAACTGGTGGCATTACGTGGTGAATTTTAAAGATGCCATGAGAAAGGAAAACGAATTGAATTTAGACATAAACCACTTTTAAAATGGACAAACTAAAAAACATATTTTTGGGACTGTTGCTTGCCTTTTTTGCAGGAAGTCAGTGGACAACCGCCCAAAACCTCTGCACCGGCGACGATTACTTTTTGCTGAATGCCCGGCAGGACGACCCGGTTTACACCACTTACGCTGCCGCTATTGAACGCTCCAAATTGTATGGCGACAAAGCATATAAAATGGTTTATTATGATGATGCCGAACCGGTTTATTACGAAAGTGACCAGTCGGGCCGCCATTTTGGAATCTGGGTGGTCAATGACATTGCCATCATGCAAATCCGCGAGTTTTATCAGCCTCCCGTGGTGAAATATTCATTTCCCGATATGGTTGTGCTGGAATATATGCCGTTTGAAGGAGTGAACGTGCAGGAAACGTTCGTGGTTTATAGTTCGTCGGTTTCGATGGTCGATTTGAAAATAAGCAACACAGGCAACCGGGAACTGAAGTTTGCATACTACCCGATAGTGGAGTTGAGAAACGATTCGCTGGAGGTTCAGCAATACGATGAAAATATTCCGGGCTATATTACAACCCGCAACGAATCGCTATACCGGCTTATCAGCAGTATGAGTGGTCGCGGAGATTACCCGACCCGTTACCGTGAGGTTTTTTCCCTGGTGGGCGGAGATGTTTCGTATGGCGCATACCGCGGCAATATGAACGATTTTTACCTTACCATTAAAACCGACCATTATGCCGAAGATAAATACATAGACAAACTGAACGGAGTTGAAAAGGATTTGGTGGATTTTATCGCGCTGCAAACCCAATTTGAACTCAAACCCGGTGAATCTAAAAAAGTGCGTTACATTCGCGGCATTCAGCCTGAAAATGAGAATTTGGATGATTTAAAGAAGGAAATTCAGACAGCCAAAAATTTATCAACACAGCAACATCTGGAAGCCAACGAAGCACTTTTTGCCCACATTCCCAAAATCGATTTTAAAACCGAAAACGAAAAAATGATTTACCTCGGCGCGCTGAACCTGGCCAGGGGTTGCATGTTGCCGCCTGAGGGAAAAACAAACTACAATTACTATGTTTTTTCACGCAATCCACTGTGGGGTTGGGGCCACGGCCACCAGGTGCTGCACGAATCGCTGGCCATGCTGGCCTATGCCTTCCTCGACCCTGTTTCCGCACAGGAATCGCAACGGGTTTACATGGAACAGCAGGGCGAAGACGGCTTAATCGCTTACCGTCACGGACCCCGCGGAATGCAGGATTACCCGCACTTCAGCAAAGTACTTAATCGTGATATGTCCACCACATCAGCGCCGTTTTATTCCTGGATTAACTGGGAGGTTTATCAGGTAAGCAAAGATGAAACATTTTTGAACGATGCTTACCGGTCGGGTGTGAACTATGTGGATTGGCTCATCGAAAACCGTGACCTTGATAAAGACGGCACTTTTGAGTGGGGCCCCTACGGAATCATTGAAAATGTGCGCGACTGGTACAACGCTGTTTTTCAGGTTTCCAGCGAACGTTACCTTGATGTGGACAAGGAAGACATTTCGGACGAACTGGAATGCCTTGACCTTACGGTGATGATGGTGAACGAAATGCGCATGCTGGCTAAAATGGCTACGGAATTGGGGAAAAAAGGCGAAGCAAAAAAATGGGGAAAGCTGGCCAATAAAACGTCCGACCTGGTAAATGAACTGATGTGGGACGAAGAAACACAGTTTTACTATTCGGTGGAAAAGGAAGACCATTCGTTTATGTACCTCACCCGCGATTTACGCCGCCCCGAAATTATTGGTTTTCTGACCATGTGGGCCAATGCCGCAACTCCCGAGCGGGCAAAATCTATCGTGGAAAACTACCTGCTCAACCCGGATAAATTCTGGCGGAAAAACGGCGTGCCAACCCTTTCGGCTGACGACGACTGGTTTAGCCCCGATGTGGATTACTGCTGTAAATGGAACGGCCCGGTCTGGTTGCTGTGGGATTACATGGTGTATGTGGGATTGCGCAACTACGGTTTTGATGAAGTAGCTTCGGAATTGGCCGGAAAAATGATGCTGGCCGTGGAAACGCAGCTCCGGAAAAACCATAATTTCTGGGAATCCTACAGTCCTGATAACGATGTGTTGAACAGCCCCTCGAATTACATCTGGGATGCCATTATGGCTAAATTGCTAATCGATGAATATTCCAAATAAATTGAAATCATGAGAAACTACATATTATTTTTTCACGTATTTCTGTTACTTTTTGCAACTCCCCGACTCAAAGCTCAGTCGCTCCGGTCGTTTCAGTTTGAAAACGGGAAATCCTTTGAAATTATTCAGGCTGAAGATGTTGATGGAAAAGTTTTCCGGCTAAGTGAAAAAACTCCGCTCTTTTCCTACGAGATTTGCCAACCCAATCAGCTTCAGAATAAAAAATTGTTTACAGTTGCTGATACCGGTGAAAATGTTCCGTTTCAAACCAAAGTTTCTTTTCAGAAATATCAGTTCGGCATTAAAGGAAAAATTGAATTCAGAAATACAACTTCCGATACGCTATGGCTGACCAATGTACTTCCGTTTGAACCAGATGAAAACTACGTCTACATTACAGGTGTCGGCAACCACGGGCTTTCTCGCACGCATTTGTTCCGGCCCGGATTTGAGCCGGTGAATGTGATTGTCCCCGACAATTCCTGGGAACTGGGCTATGCACAACGTCCCTTCAGAAACGGGTGGAATTTATGCGCACTGACCCGCCGCGATGTGGAAAGTGTAAAAAACGGGTTGCGCCGGCGCTTTGAAACGGTACTGTTCCCGGGAGGCATTGTGGAATATGCGTTTTATGCCGACAGTTATCAGGGAGACTGGCAGGAAGGCCTGCGGCTGATGTTTCAGGACCGCATGCTCTACGATGTGGAGCCAGGAACGTTCAATAATTCGTTGTTTGAACGGGAAGACCTGAAATGGATGCGCCATTCCTATTTGAACCAGGCGATGATGGCCTGGGACCACGATTTTTACGATGTGGACAAAGGACGTTATACATTGGGCGATTTCATAAAAATGAACAACGAAGTGTTGGGGGGCGCTGAAATTTATGGATTATGGCCTACCTGGCCCACGCTGGGCACCGACCAGCGCAACCAGTGGGACATGTTTCGCAGTATGCCCGGTGGCATTGAAAAACTCAGCCAACTTGCCAGTTTAACTCACGCCAACAATTCCAGATTTTTTATTGCATTTAAACCCTGGGACACTTCTACCCGCGATGAGGACCCTTATGAGGGATTAAGTGAAATGGTAAAGGAAATTAATGCCGATGGCGTGGTGCTCGACTGCTCGGGTGCTTCCAGCGCCGAGCTTAGGAATGCTGCCGACAAGGGCAAGCAGGGGGTGGTAATGTACAGCGAAGGAATGGCCATTCCGAAAGATATGCAGGGCATCGTAAGTGGCCGGGTTCACAATGCGCTTTATTATTGTCCGCCGCTCAATCTCAACAAATTAATTAAACCCGACTTTGGAATTTTTCGTGTGGTTGAGGTAGGAAAGGAGCGTATCAAACGGGAATACAGTTTATCGTTGTTTAACGGCTACGGTACCGAAAATAACCTCTATTCTCCAGGAAGACCTTATTGGCTGGATGAACAATGGAATTACCTGGCCCGGATTCTAATGATTCAGCGTGAAAATGCCTTCAACTTCACTGATTTCGGACATACACCGCTTATACCCACACTCCTGGATAAGGTTTATGTGAACAAGTGGCCATACAATGAGAAAACGGTTTATACCCTTTTTAGCCTATGTCCGGAGGGAGTAAATGAGGCACTTTTTGAAGTGGAAACCAGTGAAGATTTCCATTTTGTGGATTTATGGAACCATGAAGAATTGGAAGTAGAAGAGCGGGATGGTAAATTTTATGTCGTAGCAGATATGGAAGCTTTCTCAAAAAAATGGCTGGGAACCAATAATGAAGGTGCTGTTGGTACAATTGCACGCTTTAAAAAGCAGCTAACTACAAAGTTTAACCTGGCTGCCGATGAATTAACATTTGAGGCAAATGGAGGAAATCGAATCCGAATTTGGGCCGGAATGCCTGGATACCATGGAAAATTCAAAGATTTTTCTATGAACCGGCAAACTATACGGCTGATGCAGGAATTTGGACGTTCGGAAGGCAAATTCGTGGTGCAGTTATTTGATGAACAAGATCAGCTCATTGATGAAAACATTATCAGTTTTAAACCGGCATCTGCCCGGCTGGTGAGCACTGCTGAGCCAACTGAATTGAAAGCATCGGCACCTGAGGGTATGGTGAATATTCCGGCCGGTGAGTTTTTAATGAAGGTGAAGTTTGGTGACCATTTTATTCCGTATCCCGAACCGCTGTTTCAGGAAACCACCCCTGTTCATAGTTTTTTCATGGATGTTCATCCTGTTACCAATGTGCAATTTAAAGCATTTTTAGACGAAACCGGTTACCGACCAGTCGATAGCGAGAACTTCTTGAAGCACTGGATAGACGGGAAGGTAGCTAAAGGAGATGAAAACAAGCCGGTAATTTATGTGAGTTACGAAGATGCAATGGCCTATGCAAAATGGGCAGGAAAAAGATTGCCAACCGAACTGGAATGGCAGTATGCAGCTCAAGCTGGCGATTCAGAGCGGGAATGGCCCTGGGGAACCGATGCATCGGTTAAAAAGAAAGAAATTTATGTGACCAACACGCTTACTGTTGAAACGGTAGAGGGTATTGGTAGTGAATTTTCAAATCCAGGAAATGGAGAATATGAGCAGGTGGGGAAATACCCCAAAGGTGCTAATCCGTTGGGATTACTAGATTTAGTAGGATCGGTGTGGCAGCTTACCAACGATGTTTATGACAATTGCAGCTATTCGTTTATCATGCTCAAAGGTGGCAGCTATTTTAAAGCCGAAGACAGTTGGTGGTATGTGCAGGGTGGACCTCAAAATCTTTGGTACCGACAGAAATTGCTGCGTGTATCTCCTGGTTTCGAACGAAATGCAACAGTGGGTTTCCGTTGTGTGAAGGATACTTTTCAAAACAATAAAAATTAATTTTAAATCATGAGAAAAAATATTGCAACTGTTTTTATAACATTGTTTTATGTGGTAATTTCAATGAACTCATTTGGACAATATTTCGATGGAATTGGAAATAACATGAGCAATCTGCACCGGCTTTCCAAAGCGCAAACCCGGTCAATAAGTGCCGAAAATTTTACCGGTGAAAAAGGTAAAGGCGGCATGGCCACCGAAGGCACTCACCAAAGTGCCGCCCGCGATTTGGGGCAGGGTTGGAAGGTGAGTCCGGCTATTAAAATAAAATCCGATTCCATGTTCGTTTTGGCCGACGTTGAAGGACAGGGCGCCATTCAGCACATCTGGATGACTCCCACAGGAAACTGGCGAAACCTAATTCTGCGCATATACTGGGACAACGAAAAAGAACCTTCGGTGGAAGTTCCGTTGGGCGATTTTTTCTGCTCCGGCTGGGGAAAATCACGTCAAATTTCGTCGCTTGCTGTTTGCGTGAATCCAAAAAACGGATTCAACTCCTATTGGATTATGCCTTTCCGAAAAGGATATAAAGTTACAGTTGAAAACCTTAGTCATCAGGATGTTATGTTGTTTTATCAGATTGACTATGCACTGGGAGAAGTGGAAAAAGACGCGGCATATTTTCATGCACAATTCCGGAGGAGCAATCCGCACCCGTACAAGGAAGATTTTGTGATGGTGGACGAAATAAAAGGACATGGCCACTATGTGGGAACCTACATGAGCTGGGGGACCAACAACAGCGGCTGGTGGGGCGAAGGCGAAATCAAGTTTTTTATTGACGGCGATGAGGAGTTCCCGACCATTTGCGGTACCGGAACCGAGGATTATTTTTGCGGCGCCTATTGTTTTGTGGATGAGGAAGGTGAAAATTATCAGGACTACACCACGCCTTATGCCGGATTTTATGCGCTCACACCCGATAAATTGTGGAATTCGCAAATGCGGTTTGGTATGTACCGCTGGCATGTAACCGACCCCATCCGTTTTGAAAAGGACTTGAAAATTACCATGCAGGCACTGGGTTGGCGAAAAGACGGTCGTTACCTGCCGTTGCAGGCCGAAGATATTTCATCGGTGGTTTTCTGGTACCAAACTGAGCCGCATGTAAATTTCCCTGAGTTACCGGGAAAAGATGACCTGACTGTGTATTAGAATTTTGAAATTTCATTCAGAATGTTCGCGAAAGAGAAAGTGAATAACTTTTAAACAGTTTAAAAAAATTGCTATGAGAAAAATAGGTTTAAATTTCCTCATAAACATAAAAAATTACAGCAAAACTGGGTTTTTGTTTTTCACGTTCTCTTTCTGTCTTATGGTACCCGTTTTCTCCCAAACCTTAACTTCTATTGAGTTTGATACATCTGAAGGACTGAAGGTGAAAAGTTTTAACGGTTTTCAGCAGCCTGGTTACGAAATGCCCCTGGTTTCTTTCGACCTTAATGGAATTTTGGTGAATTCCTCTCAGGGTGAAAAGGACGGTTATTCTGCTGTAATCGATGAAAAAATTGTAGTCGATTACACACCGGTTCCTTATAAAGTTGGATTGAAGGCTGAAGTTACCTTCCGAAATGTTTCTGAAGATACGCTTTCTCTGACCAACGTGGTTCCTTTTGGTGCTTCACCCCTCCATGTTTACATCACCGGTTATGGAAAAAATGCGTTGTCGCGTTCCCATCTGTTTCGGCCGGGTTATGAGCCGGTTAACGTGTTGCTCCCCGACAATGCATGGGAGCTTGGTTTTTCTGTGCTGAATGTGGACAACGGAAACAGCATTAGTGCTTTAATGAGGCGCGACAAATCCACGGCAAAAAGTACACTGTGCCGTCGCTTCGAAAATATTATTTATCCGGGTGGCGAAATTACCTATAATCTTTGGCTCGAAGATTATATTGGCACCTGGCAGGACGGTTTAAGACATGTCTTTCAGGAAAGAATGTTGTATGACGTTGAACCCGGCACGTTTGACAACTCCATTTTTGAACGGGAAGATTTAAAATGGATACGTAAAGCTTGGGTTGGCCATTTTGTTTCATCTTGGCACAATTACTTTTACGATCGCGAAAACGGCCAATATGTATTTGAAGAATTTCAGAAAAGGATGCGAAATCTTTACGGGGGAGATGATTATGTCATTTTATGGCACGGTTTTCCTATGCTGGGAATCGATCAGCGCAACCAGTGGGATATGTTTCGTTCGCAACCTGGTGGAACTGCAGCGCTAAAATCGCTTTTCGGGGAGCTTTTAAAAAATGGCACTCCGCTTTTTACTGCATTTAAACCCTGGGATTTGCCTGCAGCCTCTGAGCAACTTTTTAACAGCACCCACCGGGAAGACCATTTTGAGGGGTTGGGAAAAATTACCCGCGAAACCGGTTTGCTGGGTGTGATGTACGACACCCGCAGCGAATCGAATACAGCCATGCAGCAGTCCATGGATGAAATAACCAATGGTTTTGTTATTTTCCCCGAAGGCATGTCGGTTCCCAAAAACATGCAAAAGTGTGTGGTGGGTAGAGTACATGGCGCTTTAACTTATCCACCTTTTTTAAATCTAAACAAGCTTATTAAACCTGAATTTGCCATTTTTAGGCAGATTATTCTCGATAATAAACTGGTAAAACGTGATGTTTCTACCTCATTTTTAAACGGTTATGGAGTTGAAATTCATCTTCGTGTACCGGTTAAGACAGACTGGATGAATGAATTCTACCGCTACCTGGGACAAACCAAACGAATTTTGGCAGATAACGCGGAGAGTTTTATTTATGGAAAACTAACCCCGCTTATTCCGACAACAATCGATAGTGTTTGGGTAAATCAGTGGAGTCATCAAAATAAAGATTTATATAATATTTATAGCACGAAATCCACAGGATATAGCCATTTGCTTTTTGAGGTATCTCCAGAACCGGGTTATCATTTTGTGGATTTGTGGAATCATCGTGAAGTATTTCCTGAAAGGGTAGGCGGGAAACATTTGATTGGGACTGACATTGCCCCTTTCAGTCCGGAATTGCTCGGAACGAGCGGGGAAGGAAGCGTGGGTTGTATTGTGCGTTTCCCTGAGTTGATTCAAATTCAGCAGGAAAAAAAAGAGACTGAATGGAAAATTAAAACCAAGGAGGAAGGTCAGCTGAAAATCTGGAAGAGCCTTCCCAGTTTTGATAAAGAACCATTGATTTTGGAATCAAACGGAATTGTATCGATTTCACGAAAAAAGCTTGGAAATTATTCCGGTGATATTGTTATTCAGCTTTTTAAAGATGATTGTTTATTGGATGAACGGATAATTCTCGGAAAAAATTCTGAAACGCTCCATGTTGCTGAAATACTGGAGTCGAAAAATAGAGTGCAGGCTTTTTCTGAAGAATTATTTGAAGCTTCAGTAAACATTGAAAAAGACAGCATTAGGGTTTTGGCGAAAACCGGCGATAAAATCAGAATTGTTCCTTTGGACAACAGCGGGCTTGAAGCCATTGAGTTGCCCTCAGGAAACCACAAAATAAAATCGTACCTGGTTTGGGGAGCTTATGAAGGTGATATTATGGTAGAATTGTTTGAGGGGGAAGAGATTATTTCCAGTGGCAAACTGAACATTCCATATGGAAGTCCGAGGTTAATTTCACATGTTACCAAAACAGAACCTGCTGAATCCGCACCTGCAGGGATGGTTGACATTCCGGCAGGAGAATTTGAAGTTGCTTTGGAGCAGGTGAACTGGGACATTAAATACCCTGACCAAGACAAAGGCAAAACTCTGAGAATGCCGCGATATTTTATGGATAAGTATCCGGTTACCAATCAGCAGTACAAAAAGTTTTTGGAAAAAACCGGATACATTCCGGTTGATGAAGAAAACTTTCTAAAACATTGGGAAAATGGAAAGATTCCCGAAAGACAGGAAAATTTTCCTGTGGTTTATGTTTCGTTAGAAGATGCCCAGGCATATGCAGAATGGGCAGACAAACGCCTCCCTACTGAAATGGAATGGCAATACGCTGCGCAAACATCCGATGGGCGAATGTATCCCTGGGGTGATAAAGTCGATTCAACCGGCATAAAATGTAATCCGGGGGACGGCACTCCCCATGATGTTGGTTCCTTCTCTGATGGTGAAAACCCTTTTGGGCTGCAGGATTTAACTGGTTGTGTCTGGCAGCTTACCAACGATGTTTATGCCAATTCCCTCATGACATTTGTAATGCTGAAAGGTGGTTCCTATTTTGCGCCCAAAGCAAGCTGGTGGTATGTAAAAAGCGGACCGCTGCCACTTAACCACCGTCAACAGTTGTATCAGGTTTCTGCAGGATATGAACGTTCTGCAACTATCGGTTTCAGGTGTTTAAAGGATGCAAATAATTACTGAAAATATTAGGAACATAGGAGCATGCACCATTAATTACTCATGATTAAAGTGAGTTACAACTTCATCTGTCAGTAAAGCAATTACTGCCGCAATATGCAATTTTTATTGACTATGCAATCAAAATCACTGATAAGGCCTATGAATATAGTGGTACAAACAGTCCACCAAAAGTCTATAGACCGTCTATGTGGAAAAAACAGGCTATACTTTTTTGTAACAAATAATGAATAGTTCATGTACTTACTGATTATCTGTTAGGAGGTTACATCAGTATTATGATGGTTTAAAAGTCTCATCTTAACATGTTTTCATTGTGTTTTCCAAATTCCGGCCTTTATACCCAAAAAATTGGATGGTATATTATCACCCCACTTTTCTTTCATAATATCGAATACTTCTGCAACAGTTTGATATTTGCGTATTACAGGTTCAACTTTTTCTTTTAATACAGGAGGTTCAGGCAATTTCTCATGTGACTCTTTTCTCTTATGCTTTCTAAGCTTTCTCCAATCATGTTGTATCAGGTAGTCCGCTAAATCCATCCCTTTTTGTTTGTCTTCATTGGGTGCCATACGTTCTAATATATCTGAGAAAATAAACCTGGTACCGGGTAATTCGTTTTCAAAACTTTTGGCTTTGTCTTTCCATTCTTTAAAGGTACTGCCATCTTTTGATAGGTCTGGGAAAATATAGACCTCTCTGCCTTGTAATGCTCTAACCTTTTCTAATGAGAAGCTACTCTTGTTATAAACGGCCAGCCATATTAGGCACTCAGGACTTTCAGGTATTCCAAAATACAATGTTCCGTAGATAGCTGTTTTGGGTGCTTCAACAAGCGCTACAGGATTTAAAGGGTATTTGCATAGAAGGTGTTCACCAAACAAACAGGATACCAGTTTATCTTGTTTAGCATACGCCTTAACCCATTTAGGTAATGGTTTGCCTTTCTTGATATGGTGCTTTTCGATTATTGAATGTAAAAAGTCAGTGCTGATAGTGTGGTTTGCTATGTCGAATTCTTTAACCTGAATGGCTGTCACACGGTTCATGTTATCAATAAAAGGAAAAGTAACTGCTCCGGCTCTATAACCTTTTGAGATTGTTCCTAACCGGTATAGCTTAATCACCTTTGTAATATCACTGTCTTCAAATGGGAATTTTACCCGATTAAGTAGGTTTTGAATAAATTTGTTCTTTTTATAACGCTCCGGCTTCAGTGTTTGCAGGAACGTTTCAAAGTTAAAATAGACTGTCTTCAGTTTGGGCTTTGGGTTAATTCTCATGCGCCGTGGTTTCATGTTGTTCGGTAATTCAGAATAGTTGCCTCTTTCCTGTTCCCAAATCTTTTTTGCATAACCTGTATCTTTAGGTGTTACCCAATGTCCGCATTTCTGCTCATTGTCGCAACGTCCATGCTGTTCTGGCAATACTTCTCCTGTTTCAATATCAATATATCGTTGCCAATGCTTCTTTGCTCCGCATTGAGGGCAATTTGTTTTTGGAACTTTGTTTGATGCTAATGTGTATCTATGTTTGTTCATGTTTTGTTGTTTTAATTGGCACATGGCACAAGTGGCACTTCAGGCATAATTGTCATTTATCCCAAGGCCATTTGTGCCGTTAATGTCAGTTGTGCCAAATGCCATTTGATTATAATTGCTTTTCATATTCACCCCTTGTAGGATTATAAAATAGTTCTCTGTTTGTCAAAAACCTTTTAAATGTACGTTCCGCTATTCCCAAACTTTTAGCAATCTGTAATCCCTCACTTGTTGTAAAAGTGTCTGGTAAATTATTGTATAAAACTTGTTTGTCGGTAGGCAGCTTATCTAAAGGACTTGCATTTGAAACAATAGAATGTATTTTAAAAGCTGTTCTTTTGAAATATTCAACTAACCTTAAAGAACCTTGTACCGCCTCAATGCCAACAGCACTTTTATTGCTTTCACCACAAGCGAAACGTGCCATTTCGAGGCATAGAGCCAATCGTATTGCATACATTTCAATTTTTGCATAAATACCGCTTGTTGCTTCGTTTTCGGACATGTTGCTTTGGTCGGTCATTTCCCTTTGCCATTCGAATAGAAGTTGCTTTGCTTCGGGTGTAAATTCTAATACTTCAGGTTGTGGATTGTTTGTTTCACCCGGAATCATTGTCACATCTAAAAGGCTTGAAATAATGTTATTCCAATTTTCAACTATTATTGGATTTAACTCTGTTTCGCTCCAGTAATCTCTTTTCAAATTATCTGGCACGACAAACAAGAGTCTATCCAAAAAACCATTCTCAGTCCTATTCTCTGCCAATTCATTTAAAATACCTGGTTGAATCGTACCGGCAACTGAAATAAATGGCAACGGTATGTATATTGGTTCACTTGTTTTTCTATTAATCCTAATAGACTTTCCGCTCCACACACTTAACCAAAATTGTTCTTCACTTCCTTTGTTATACCGGTTGAAATTCTTAAACCAGCTTGCTAACTCATCAGCATACACGCCAATACCTCTCTTATTGAATTTATGGACTTCTGTTAGGGCTTCAGGTGTAAAGTCAGTAACTAAATGCTGTTCCCAAACAGGTAAAACCGGGCCATTATATCCTTGTTGCTCTCTTTCCTTCTTGGTCATGTTAATGATAGAGTCGTATTCCTGTTTTTCCTGTTGGTACTTTTCGAATTGTTGGCTGTCTCTTCTTTCAATCGGTTTCAATGCAAAGCTAAACGGATGGCTTTTATTAGTACCAGCACGTCCCACAATGGAGAGGTATAACACAGCATTTTCCTCCCAACCTTTCTTTATTTCTACTTTGTGGGTGTTGCCTGTTGAAACAGAGATAGCGTATAACATTGAAGCCCCTATGAAATCAATAGGAAAATTCAAACTTTCATTAGTTGCTGTAATTATTTCTTGTATTGGTTTTGGGAATACTTCAACCGGGAAAGGATTTGCTTTCGCTGTCTTTTCTGCTTCAAGTTTTTGTTTTAATCTATCGGGCTCTTCCCTTAATGCGTCTGCTGTAAGTGGTTGCAAGTCTTCATTATCCCAAATAATGTTATTTGTTTTCCTACTCATTAGAACCAAATTTTTGATTGTACCATTGAAAAAACTGTTCGAACGTGGTGGCAATAGTATAAATACCACCTGCCTGTTGCACTTGGTTTTGATATTCCCGTTGTGCTTTGCTCTGGCGGTCGCGGCCGTACTTCACTTCTATTTTAACCGACCTTCCTGCAATTGTAGCTGAAATGTCGGCGGTTCCTTTGGTTCCTGTGCCTTTTATCCACCTCTTATGGCCTATGGTCCTCTTACGGCCTATAACGTCTGTGAAAGTCTTCTGATTGTCAATTAAGCGGCCAGTGTTATTTATACGCTCTGCCTGGTATCCTTTGAACTTGAGAAAGTCAATGATGCACTTTGTTAAACCGTTTGCACTGTCATCTCTATACTTACGTGGTGCTAACCATTCCTGTGGTATTTCCGGAAACTTTTTCCTTGCGGCTGCATTGGCCAGAGCTTCCAGTTCTTTTACTGCGGAGGATTTACGATACGGTTTTTTTTGTATCTTTGTTTTGCTGGATGGGGTCGCAAATTGCGGCCTTTTTTCTTTTATGCTCATTGATTAATAGTTTAGGGGTTTAATTGCTGCTTCTATTTCATCACGACGATAATAAACACGGTTGCCTATGCCGTATGCTTTTAGTTTTCCTCTCTTAGTCCAATTATGAATTGTACTCAGGTCAACTTTCAAAAGGTCACGTGTTTCATTACGCGTTAAAAATTCAGTTGGCTGCTTTGGTTGAAACTCTTTTTTGATGCTTTCTAATTCCTTTTTTAGAAGGGATGAAAGTTTTTCTTCTAACTCTTCTGGAGAGTTGTCAATAAATTGTATTCGTCTATTACCCATTTCACAAAATTTTAAATTCGATGTGAAATAAATAATATTCAATAATATAAAACACTTAAGATCAATGTTTTATCCGACCTTTGAGGGGGTCGTAAACGATCGTAAGAGGTCGTAAAAAAAACTATAAGTTAATACTCCTGCTTCTTTAATGGATTCAGTGAAGGGTCGTAAAATATTTACAGATTCTCGAATATTTTATCAATATCTGGATATGCAGAGGTAATTTTATTATTACTATCAACCTGTATGTTGAAAGCAAGATTGATTTCCGCAGGTTTAATTTCGGGATTTAATTTCTCGCAATAGTATTTTAATGCAGTTCTATTGGGTTGATTATTTCTTCCTCCTTTTTTATAAATCCATTTTATTTTATCGGCTTTTGTACCTAATCCATCAAACCAGGAGATAAATTCTTCCTCAGTACACTTTATGAATTTTTTGTCAATAGTTCTTTTATAAATTTTAATTAACTGCTCTTTATCATATTGTGAATTAAATTGAATACCCTTATCTTCATTTGTTTCTTCCTGATATCTATTTTCTATTTCCATTAAGTTCTGCAGTCTTTCTATCTCGAAATCACAATGACGAGTAATATCTAAATAATCGATTTTTTCATTTGCTGTTTCGCAATCAACGAAGTAGTCATATTTCAGATTATTTAAGTAAATCAGCTTATTTTGAATTGATTCTATTTGATTTAATTCAACCTTGATTCTATCCCAATCGTATTTAATCCATAACTCATCCATTTTTTCGGCTTCTTCAAATTGGGCTTCTAATATGCTCAGCTCATACTCGATTCTTTTTAGTGTTATCCTCCATTCTTCATGAAATTTGAGTCCTTTAAATATTCTCAGTAATATCATTAATTCTATATGCAACAGGTCAATCAAAGTTTTGTACAATAGTCTCCTTTGCCCGTGATTTATTAATAGATTGTCCAGATGTTTCACAACTCTTTTGGGAGATCGACTCAATACATACTCAGTTTGTTTATATAAAAAATTAAGAAATTCGAGGGGAAAGTATAAATCGGAATTATTATTTTCAATTTCAGCGACAACATTTTTGTTGAACTGAACATCATATGGTTCATTAAAATACTCTTGAATATCATGTAAATTATTACAATATAAAGATGGTATATTTTCTGGAATGCCACTGCTCAGTTTAAAACCAAGCCATCTAAAATCTTTTTCCTTCGACATAAAACTTCGTGTTTTAATACTTTGTGCGTTATTTTGCTTCTCTCAATAAAGTCATTTGAGTTTCCTTTTTTGCCTGTAATGCCAGTTTTGCATAAAATTCGGCAATTTGGTGAGCAGTATCAATAGCAGGTTTGCCCACATATTCTAAAAACTGTTTCTCTGTGGAATGAGCTGTTATGGAAATTAACCAACTTGTTGGCATTTCTCCGTAAAAGTTGGTGGCATACGAACGTCTGCATACATGACTTGAAATTAGCTCCCATTTGGGAAATATGCCATACTCTTTTCTTGTTATTTTGGTTTTTTCATTCTTAACCATTTTGCCGCCTTGTGTTGGCTCATTAATTTTGGCTTCTTTACAAACATCTTTAATGTGAAGATTGAACTTGACATCCGAAAGATAATAAGGAAAATTGCCATTCCTTTTTTCAAGTATTTTTTTTACTTTATGATGAATCGGAATAACTACATATTTTCCAGTTTTTTGTTGTGTCAGTTCAATAAATTCAACTCCATTTTTAACCATAATGTTTTTGCTTGTAAGAGTTAAGAGGTCTGAAACGCGTTGCCCGATATAACAACCGATGATTAGCCAATCTTTTGCATTTTCCAATGCTTCACGTTTAAATGTGGTATTTTCTATAGTTTCCAGTTCGTCAAAAGACAAAACCACTTTTGCTGCCTCTTCGGTGTAACCTTTAATTTGGTCTAACTGTGGGTGTACAGGAATATTATTTTGGGTATTAGCCCATAAGCACACCGTTTTAACAAATTTAATGTACCGGCCTGTTGTATTTTCACCTAATTTATCGGTTTCCAGGAAGTACTTTTCAAGTTCATCAATTAATTTCAGCCCAACATCTTTTACTGTTATCTTCTTATTCCGGTGTTTCTGAAAGTTTTCAATTTTAACTTTTAGTGTTTTGTATTTCTTAATTGTTGATAAGGTAACGCCTCTTTTTCCATTGGTTTGTTTTTTACGTGGCAAATAATCAATATAATCCTGAATGCAGTTTACTAAGACGTCTTTGTCCGTTGTTTTGATTTTACCCGCAAATAAATCAATTTGATTTTGCAGCCAGTCTCCCGAAATTTCCACACCATTTTCAATCTCATTAAGATTTTCTAAAATTTGTACTTTTAGCTTTTCTAATTTAACTTTTAGGTTTTTTTGTTTTACATCTCCTCCCTTCTTGGGCAAATTTGTCTCAGTACTCCACTTTTCAGGGTCAATTGAATATTCTGTTTTCCGTTTAAAAACTTTTCCTGCCATTACAGACAGACTTACATAGATCGTTGCAGGGTTCTTTTTGCTCTGAAGAAAGTATTTTACTGTTGCCATAGCACTAAATTAAATGTTATACGAATATAGTTATTTAGGAAATATTTAGGAAATAAAAGTGCTATTAATTTCAACAGCATTAAATACCATTCAATATCATATATTTTTGAAAGTCAATAACGATAAGGGTATCATTGTGATTTTCATGAAATACTGGGAATTGCAAAAAGGGTAAAAATGGATAGTTTGTACTCCCCGCAGCTCCACCTTACAATTTACTTATGTAGTTTAAAACGAATACTATTTTAGTGTTCGTTTTTTCTTTTTATTTAAAGTTAAATGCTGCTTTAATTTGTAGTTTGAATTATAGTATTTAAATGTTTTTAGCCTTATCGTTTAACACCTTTGATAAATTTATCCAATTCTCTTATTACTCTGCTTAATTTTGACTCCCATAGGAAATAACTGTTTCAGCTATTTTTCCATCGTGAATATAACTCCTCAGTAATGCAATTGTTTATACCGGGTAATTTTGTTTTAGAACTGTTCTACTAAATATCTGGCTATAGTTAAATTCATATTATAATCGTATTTTCTCCGTATTATATTCTATAAATTGCGAATTTAATACGAAGAAACTACGAAGAAACTACGAATATACATCGAATTTATATAAACCTAGTCCTTTCCATGATTATTTGGGAGGATGTTAAGTGTATCTGCCGAAAGGGTGGGAGGAGGTAATCAGCCATTGAACAAAATGACAGGTTAAGTTATTCCTAATTTGTATACATTTGCTTCCGGATGCAGCATAAAAGAAATCAGGGTAAAAGATTATGAGTTTTGGTTTTCAATTGGTAAAACGGAAAATACTAAACCGTGGAGCCTATATTTTTAGTTATATACGCTTGCAAAAAGTTTTAAAAGGACTTTCAAAAAATACGACAGTTATTGATTGCGGTGCTAATGTTGGTGAGATTACATTAATTTTTGCAAGGAAAAATGTGAAGGTTTATGCTTTTGAACCAGATCCCCTGGCTTTTGAAGCCTTAAAACAACGCACAAGTAGTTTTCCCAATGTTACATGCTACCAGAAAGGAATAGGCACGGCAAATAGAATAGCCAAAATGTATTTTCACGAGGAAAGGGTTAAACAAAATGATGCAGCTTACACTGTGAGTTCTTCAATAATTGAACAGAAAATCAACATTGATCTGGAAAACTATTTAGAAATTGAGATTATTGATTTGACGGAATTCATTAAATCGTTGGAGGAAAAAGTGTCAATAATAAAGATGGACATTGAAGGGGCTGAAATAGAAGTTGTGGAAAAATTAATAAAAGATGGGACTTATAAAGATGTTGACCTTATATTGGTAGAAACGCACGAAACAAAAATACACGGACATGATGAAAAGGTTAAGCGATTAAAAAATATAATAAAATCAGAAAAAATTCTGAATATAAGGCTGAACTGGATTTAGCTTATTTCGATTTATATTACAATTGTTTCCCGGAGTTATAAATGGATAACCGATATTCACCAGGTCCTTTTTTGACAGCATTTATTTTTTACGCGCAGACACTCATCGGTGGTCAAAATATTTAACAATTATATAATAATTTTCTTCTGCTTATGAATTTCAACTTTATTGCCTGTTTTAATTATAAACCGTAAATAAATCCCGGAAATTCATTGCTTAAAATATCTGTTTAACATGATCAATCACAAACTGCCATTCACAATTGTTTTTTGACGGGATTTTTCGAATAAAAGTCTGTGCAATTCACAAATTTTAACTTGGGTAAATCAAGTGCATTTTTTTATTTAAAGATTTTATTCTTTATTTGCAAAAGAATACAAAGAGCGCTCAACGAAGCAGAAAGTCTTTATTTAAAAGGAAAAACTATTTAAATCATGTAAATAAAAAAAGGGGTTATCATTTTTTTAAATTAATTAAAGAAAAATTTCTTTAAAAGAAGCATTAAAACAAAGTAAAAAACAATTGTGAAATAGTCTGGTCAATAACATCACCAGAAACCAGCGACACAATTTGAAAAGAAAAGAATTTCATGAAAGTATCAGAAAAAATAGAATTATTAAAGAAAAAGAGGAAAGAAGCTTTGGCTATGGGTGGCGAAGAAAGAGTTGCCAAACAACACGAGAAGGGTAAGCTGACAGCCCGCGAACGGATCGAATTACTTTACGACAAAGGCACTTTTCGTGAAATTGACATGCTTGTAAAACACCGCTCCACCAATTTTGGAATGGAAAAGGTGAATATTCCTTCAGATGGAGTTATCGTTGGGCATGGCAAAGTGAATGGCCGCACCGTATTTGCTTTTTCTCAGGATTTTACCTCAATGGGAGGATCGTTAGGTGAAATGCATGCTGCAAAAATCTGTAAGGTAATGGACCTGGCAGTAAAAGCAGGAGCCCCTGTAGTTGGTTTGAATGATTCGGGAGGCGCCCGTGTAGAAGAAGGAGTGGATGCTTTAAAGGGCTATGGTGAAATATTTATGCGAAACTCCAGGGCCTCGGGCGTTATTCCTCAGATTTCTGCCATTATGGGACCTTGTGCCGGTGGAGCTGTATATTCTCCTGCAATGACTGATTTTGTTTACATGGTAAAGAAAAAAAGTCACATGTTTATTACCAGTCCCTATGTTATTAAAACAGTTACCGGGGAAGAAACTACTTTTGAAGAATTAGGCGGGGCTATGGCTCACAGTACTAAAAGCGGTAATGCACATTTTGCCTGCGACAGTGATGAAGAAACCATTGAATCGATCATTGAGCTTCTAAACTATCTTCCGTCTAATAATCTGGAGCATGCACCAGTTGTTCAAATGGGGGATGATCCGGCACGCATGTGTGAGGAGTTGGATTCTATTATTCCGGACGATCCTAAAACTCCTTACGATATGAAGAATATCATTGAATTGGTGCTCGACCACGACAGTTTTTTCGAGGTGCATGAACAATACGCTGCGAATGCAATTGTCGGATTTGGACGGTTAAATAATCAGTCCGTTGGTATTATTGGCAACCAGCCATTAATTCAGGCCGGATGCCTCGACATTGATGCTTCAGATAAAATCAGCCGCTTTGTGCGAACCTGCGATGCTTTTAACATCCCTTTAGTCACTTTTGTAGATGTTCCCGGCTATTTGCCGGGAGTCCAACAGGAACTGGGCGGGATTATCCGTCATGGAGCAAAATTGCTCTGGAGTTATGCTGAAGCCACTGTACCAAAATTCACGGTGGTTATACGAAAAGATTATGGTGGGGCATACCTGGCTATGTGCTCGAAACAATTGGGCGCCGATATGGTATTCGCCTGGCCTACAGCCGAAATTGCTGTTATGGGAGCAAAGGGTGCTGTTGAGGTAATTTCAACTTATCGTAAGGAAATAAATCAGGCCGATGATAAAAAAGCAAAAACCCAGGAAAAAATAAATGAATACGAAGAAGCATTTAATGTACCGTATCTCGCTGCGCAGCGCGGATATATCGATGCAGTAATTATCCCCGGTGAAACGCGCATGCGGTTAATTGATGCACTGGAAGCCATGAGTACAAAGACAGAAGTTCTTCCGGCAAAAAAACACGGTAACATTCCATTATAAAAATATATTATTATGACTACTTACGAAAAAAAGAAAAAAGCAGCCATGATAGCTGTTGCATATTACATAGAGCAGGAAAAAGCTAACGCAGTAACGCAGGTAAATATTGTACCCCGTTTAAGCAGATGGTCGCGTACCGGTATAGAAATTGCAATGAATAAACGGCAAGTTATTCAGCTCGGCGGACACGTTTTGCGCAGGGCATAAATTTTGATTTAGTATACAGTTAACAGCTGTTTAAAGTAGAAGAAAATATTATGAAGTACGATAAACATGGAGCTCTTGAAATGGCTCCGATCAATTATAACGCAGATCGGCCAAAGGCTGAAAGCCCGGTAAAAGTTAATGATTTAAGTTTGCGCGATGGCCACCAGTCGTTGTTTGCCACCCGCGGGCGCACCGAAGATATGATTCCGGTGGCAGAAATGATAGATAATGTAGGGTTTAATTTTGTTGAAACATGGGGCGGGGCTACGTTCGATGCCATGCACCGGTATTTGGCAGAAGATCCGTGGGAACGATTACGCACCCTTAAAAGGCACATGCCCAAAACTCCGTTCATGATGCTGTTGCGTGGACAAAATGTGGTAGGTTACCGCAACTATGCCGATGATGTGGTTGAGGCATTTGTTCAGCGGGCTATTGATAACGGAATGGATGTATTCCGCTGTTTTGATGCACTGAACGATTACCGCAACTTTGAAACAGCCGCCAAAGTTATCAAAAACAGTAAAAAACATTTTCAGGGTGTGGTATGCTATACGCTCGACCAGCCACGTTTGGGCGGGGAAGTTTACAATTTAGAATACTACATTAATAAAGTGAAAGAATTAGTTGAGTTTGGTGTTGATTCTATCTGTATCAAAGATATGGCCGGATTAATTGCTCCTTACGATATCTACAATATGATTATCGGGATTAAAGAAATCACTGACATTCCTGTGAACCTGCATACTCACTTCACTTCCGGCATGGGCGATCTTGCCATATTTAAAGCCATCGAGGCTGGTGTTGATATGGTTGATACCTGCATCGGGCCTTATGCCTATCGTACATCCCATGCTGCGGTTGAACCATTGATTATGTCGTTGTTGGGAACGAACCGTGATTCGGGAATGGATATCAATAAAGTGAATGCAATTGCTGATGAAATGGAAAAATACATTCCAAAGTACAGGCACCTTGACAACAATCCAAAATACGCCATTACCGATATTAATGTGTTGCTTCATCAAACCCCGGGAGGAATGCTTTCGAACCTTGTAAACCAGATGAAAGCAATGGATGCATTGGATAAATTGGAAGAAGTATTCCGTTTGTTACCGAAAGTGAGGAAAGATTTGGGTAATATACCTTTGGTGACACCAACATCACAGATTGTGGGTGTGCAGACGGTCAATAATGTACTGTTTGACTCATATGAAGGAGAATATGCCAAAATTACCCAGGAGGTAAAAGACCTTTGTTTTGGTTTGTATGGAAAAACCACCCAGCCGATTAATCCTGAAGTGCAAAAGAAAGCGCTTAAAGGTTACCCGCGTGGCGAAGAGCCTATAACTGTCCGTCCGGGTTCTATTCTTGAGCCTGAAATGGATGAGGTAAGGAAAAAATTTGGCGACCTTGCGAAAAACGAGGACGATCTGGTACTTTGCGCCCTTTATCCTGTAACAGGAAAACGTTTCCTGAAATGGAAATATGGCCTGGAGGAAATTCCTGAGGACGTAAAACCTAAGACAATGGAACAGGTTAAAAAAGAAGCCGAGATTATTCGTAAAGCTTTGGCAGGCGAACTGACCTCTAAAAAATCAAACGGCAGCGGACGTGAACTGGAAGTTACAGTTGATGGAGAAACCTTTACCGTTGAGATCCACGATCCGAATGCAACAGCGGGACCTTCACTTCCTCAAATCCGTCGCAAAAAAAAGGCGGGAATCAAAGAGGTGGAAAAAACAGGCAGCCTGACTGCACCGCTTCCGGGAATGATAGTTGAGTACAAAAAAGCTGTTGGTGATAAAGTAAATGCAGGTGAAACGGTGGTGGTTATAGAGGCTATGAAAATGCTGAACAATATTGATTCCACAGTTGATGGTACAGTTAAAGAAATCAAATTCGAAGCCAGCGATTCGGTTTCAAAGGGAGATGTTCTTTTGGTTATTGAGACTGTGAATTAAGTTCCTGCAGGTTTTAATGCACCTCAGATTAAAGCAATAGTTTTGCAAATTTATATCAAAATAAAATGCCGGGTTGACCCCCGGCATTTATGTTTTTAACTGCATAGATTGCAATTGGAATTCACTTTCTTTTTATTAGTCAAACTGTACGGGGCTTCTTTATTTGTCCGGATATATTTCCCAAATATTTTTTTTGATTTCCAAACTATTCCCTGTATTATTGGTATAAATGATTTACTTTTTTATTTCCAGTAATTCATTCATGCTAAGAATCTGTCCCTGATCCGTTTTATATTCTGCCGAATTTCCGTCATACATAATAGTCAAAGGGTTTCCAAGCAGTGAAGTAATGACAGCTTCAGTGAGGTGTCCGTTTTTCCAGGCGAGGTCAACTTCAAAGCCTCCTCGTGCCCGCAGTCCTTTAATATGTCCGCTTTCCCAGTCAGAGGGCAGGGCGGGTAATAGCTGCAATACCCCATTGTGGCTCTGCAATAGCATTTCGGCGATGCCTGCTGTTGCCCCAAAATTGCCGTCAATCTGGAAGGGTGGGTGATTATCGAAGAGGTTTGGAAGGGTTGATTTGGCATACAAAGCCTGAAGGTTATCGAATGCGCGTTCTCCATCTTTCAGACGTGCAAAGAAATTTATAATCCACGCCCGGCTCCATCCGGTATGTCCTCCTCCATGCTCTAAACGTTTTTCTATTGTTTTGCGTGAAGCTTTCAGCCATTTTGTATCATAAGGACTGGTAAATTCTTCTCCGGGATACAATGCATACAGATGTGATATATGCCTGTGGCCAGGTTCTGCTTCAGGCAACTCCTCCGACCATTCGAGTACCCGTCCGTCGGAACCAATCTGTGAGGGGGTAAGATTTGCCAGCATGGTTCTTAATGTGTCGGCAAATTCTATATCGGTATTTAATATCTCAGAAGTCTTGATGAAATTGCTAAAAAGTTCTCTGATAATTTGATGATCCATGGCAGGACCCATGCAAACTGATGCTTTTTCGCCATTGGGAGCAATGAAGGTGTTTTCGGGCGACATGCTAGGCCCCGATACCAGCAACCCTGTTTTAGGATTTTCCACCAAAAAATCGACAAAGAACAGTGCAGCATCTTTTAGCACCGGGTAGGCCTTTTCCTTTAGAAATTCCTTATCGCCGGTATAATCGTAATGTTCCCAGAAATGATCGGTACACCAGGCAGCTCCCATAGGCCACATTCCATAAACTGTTTTTCCAATGGGATCGGTAAATTTCCATGCATCGGTGGTGTGATGGGCAACAAATCCCCTTGCACCGTAAACCTCCCGTGCAGTTATGGAACCTCGTTGGCGCAGGTCATCAATAAATTCAAAAAACGGCTCCTGGCATTCTGCAAGATTGGTCACCAGCGAAGGCCAGTAATTCATTTGAATATTGATATTAATGTGGTAGTCGGCATTCCATGGTGGATTAAGGGTGCCATCCCATATACCCTGCAAATTGGCAGGTAATCCGCCCGGGCGTGATGAACTGATAAGCAGATAACGGCCAAACTGAAAATACAATTCAGTAAGATGATTGTCGATGGCTCCTTCTTTTACCCGTTCCAGCCGTTGATTGGTTGGCAGGTTTAATGTGTCTGGCATATTCAATGCCAGGTCGACTCTCCCGAACAGTTCATTGTAAGCTGAAAGGTGATTGTTTTTTAATTGCTCATATTCAATTTCGGCAGCTTTCTGTATGTCGCCGGCTGATTTTTCTACTTCCCGGTCTCCCCAGTAACTGGTACGGCCCGCTATCAGGAGAACAACCTCATCGGCATTTTGAACATACATCTTTCCATCGGCAGTAATTACATCGCCTCCGGTATTTTTAACACGCATAACCGATGCAAAACGTGTTCCACGTCCTCTGTGTTCTGCGGCTCCGGTCATCAGTAACTGTTGGTCGCCTGCCGATACAAATTCCGCATCTCCTGGGCGATCAAGCCATGCTGTAAAATTTAGCGTACCTTTCTCTGAAGCAGAAATCTTCAGGGTAACCACTTCATCGGGTGCCGATACAAAAACTTCCCTCGTATACTTAACACCATCCGATTCGAAAGTTGTTTCAGCAATGGCTGTTCTTAGATCAAGTGACCTCCGGTAATTTGAATACTCCTTCAGACTATCAAACTGAAGGTACAAATCACCAAGAGTTTGGTAGGAATGCTGAATTCCATCGGGACCCATAATTTTTTCCTGTGCCAGCTGGTCTCCTTCTGCATACTTTCCTTCAAATAAAAGCTGTCGTACCTTATTCAGGTTATCAAGTGCTTCGGGATTAGTGCGGTGAACGGGAGCCCCGGACCATATTGATTCTTCGTTAAGCTGTATACGCTCCGATTCAATGCCACCAAAAACCATAGCGCCCAACCGGCCATTGCCTAATGGAAGGGCTTCAACCCATTCATTGGCGGGTTCCTCATACCAGAGCTTTAATTCCCTTTCGTGTGATGTATTCTGATTATTACAACCTGAGAAAATAATTAAAAAAGTAAACGCCAGCAGGAAAGGATTTCGGATCATTTTAGTCAGGCTGAATTTTGATTTGAATATATTAGTCGTCTCCGCGTTTGGTTTCAATTAATACCACACCGTTGGCACCGCGTGAACCATAGATGGCAGAACTTCCGTCCTTAATTACATTTATGCTCTTAACCTGAACGGGAGGGATTGAATTTAAAGCGTTTCCGTCAACCGGCACACCATCAACCACTATCAATGCAGCGCTGCTGCTGTTAATGGAATTAACCCCACGAATGATGACTTCTCCGTTTACTACCTGCACTCCTGCAAAACGGCCTTTTATAAGTTCGTAAATATTACTGTACTGCGAAAAATCAACATCCCTGTTATCAAGTGTTGCCAGGGCATTTAGCTTATCACGGTCGGATACATGTCCATAACCGATAGCATATTCACGGTTTCTATCTCCTGGTTTAAGTTTTAAGTTAATGGCCGCATATTTGGTTTTTTCATCCAGCTTTACTCTCTGGTTAAAAAATCCCTGAGCACTTACTTTTAGCTTTTCACCTGAATTTACAGGTACAGCAAACCTTCCAAGGGAATCGGTTATGACAATTTGTTTGGTGCTTCTAACCTTTACTTCTGCATTAATCAGGGGAATACTGTCGAATGTTGTAACTATTCCGTGAACAACTCTGTCCTGAGCAGAGGCAATTAATGAAAAACATGTTGCCAATGCAACTGTGAAAAATACCTTAAAAATTTTATTGATCATGGCTATTTTTTTTTGTTTATACATTACAAATTTAATTTATAATTCAAATAATTAACCATTAAGGTCCAAAAAACATGCCGCAATTAGTTTGCAGTATTTAACTCACTGGCAGGAACTACCCGTTTTACCCGATAAGGCTTTTTTTGTTGTGATTCAAAATAAGTCCGCATTTGCAATTCAGCAATAATCCCAATTGTTATAAACTGAATCCCTCCCATAACGAGCAGAATACCGAGCAGAAGCAAGGGCTTTCCCCAGATATCATGACCAAATATCTTTAAAATAAAAAGATAAAGGTTGATAAGTACACCAATTCCGAGAGTTACTAAACCAAGTCCACCAAAAAAATGCATGGGACGCTGGATGTAATTTTTCAGGAAAAGCATCAGGAAAAGATCACTGATCACCTTAGTTGTACGGCTTAGATTATATTTTGAGGCTCCATATTGCCGGGGGCGGTGGTTAACTTCCACCTGTGTTATCCGGGTAGCTCCTTCCTGCGTTACCAGTACAGGTATAAACCGATGCAGTTCGCCATAAATATGTATGCTTTTTATGATGTCGCGTGTGAATATTTTTAAGGTACAACCCAGGTCCTTCATTGTAGTTCCGGTTGATTTACGGATCATGTAGTTGGCTATTTTTGAAGGTATTTTACGAAGGAACATACCGTCTTTACGGTTGGCACGCACTCCGGCTACCATGTCCCAACCCTCATTTTCCATTAATTCAAGCATGTGGGGTATATCAGCAGGGTCATTTTGCAAATCTCCATCAAGCAGAACAATGTATTCCCCTTCGGCATAATCGATTCCGGCCTGCAAGGCTGAACTCTGACCGTAATTTCTTTTTAATTCAACCAATACAAACCGGCTGTCGTTAATTTTTAAAATTTCCGAACGGGTGTTATCAGTTGACCCGTCGTCCACCAGTATGGCTTCAAAGTCAATACCACCCAATGCTTGCATTATTTGATCTGAAAGTGGTTTGATATTAGGTTCTTCATTAAAAACACAAACTACCAGTGAAAGTTTTTTCATTACTCGAGTAAATTGTTTTTAGAAATTTACCGGCAAAGTTAATTAAATCTGCGTCACAGGTTAGTTTTCTATTCAGTACAATTTTGTATTTCTTATTCATTGGATTTGCATGCTGGTAAATGTTTTTAAATGGTGTTTTTGATTTTTGGCATTAGAATGAGCTCCGAACATTACTGCAACTGGTTTTGTTTTATTTAACTGGTTATCCTTTTTGGGGTATCAAATAATATAATAATATATTCATGAATAATTTTGGCACTGAAGAATTGCAACAAGTAAAGGAAGGTTTAGCACCGTTCTCCAGTTTTCTGGGAACATTAACAAAAAAGATAAAGAATGTTTTTAACGACAGTTATACCAATGATCAGTTAAGTCTTCAGCGTGAGATTCCCGCATCAGCCCTGCGGGAAATAATGTCGGGTAATCCACTATCTGTTGGCATACCCAGGGAATATGGGGGCAGGGGAGGATTGATGCACGAAAATATTGCTTTACTATCAATGGCCTCCTATGAATCACTTGCATTATCGCTGACGTTGGGTATTAATACCGCCCTGTTTTTACAACCTGTTGCCAAGTATGCCTCCTCCGAAGTAAAGGAAAAGGTGTTTAAAAGATTTCTTGAAGATAGAACTATGGGAGGTCTGATGATTACTGAACCGGGCTTCGGAAGCGATGCCCTTAACATGCAAACCAGTTTTACCGAACAGGAGGGTAAGTTTCATATTAAAGGAAAAAAACATTGGGCGGGACTTTCCGGTATGGCCGATTTTTGGTTGTTAACTGCAAGAAAAAAAAATAATAAGGGCAATCTTCAGCGCGACATCGATTTTTTTATATGCGATACACACGAACCGGATCAGCAGATTGTGGTTGAGGAGTATTTTAATAATCTTGGTCTTTACATGATTCCATATGGCAGAAATCATATTGATGTAAAGGTACCTGTTGCATATCGTTTAGAACCACATACCACCGGGGTTAAAATGATGCTCGACCTGTTGCATCGTAGCCGGATGAGTTTTCCCGGCCTGGGTATGGGATTTATTAAGCGCATGCTCGATGAAGCAATTGCGCACTGTAAAGAACGTTTTGTGGGCGGTAAAAGCCTTATGAATTACGACCAGGTCCAGCAACGTTTGGCGAAGATGCAGGCTGCCTTTACCATTAGCTCTGCTATGTGTGCCAACAGCAGCAGGAAAGCAGGGATTGAAAGAGATTTGGCTCCACATGGCCTGGAAGCAAATGCTGTTAAAAGTGTAATTACCGATTTGATGCATGATGCCGCACAGTCGCTGCTGCAGTTGGTCGGTGCAAAAGCATACCAGTTAAATCATATTGCAGGTCGTGGCACCGTTGACAGTCGTCCTTTTCAAATATTTGAAGGATCGAACGATATCCTTTACGCGCAAATCTCCGAAAGTGTTTTGAAACTTATGAAGAATGCAAAGGAATCAAATTATTATAAGTTCTTAAAAACATTTGATCTGACAGAAAATTCCTCGGAATATATAAAGGAGTTTGTGAATTTTAAAATCGATTATCAGATGCCGCAACGCAAGCTTGTAGAGCTTGGAAAAATTACCGGGCGGATAATTTCATTAAACCAGGTACTTGATATTGCAGGGAAAGGTTTCAGGAATGATCTTGCCTTGAACAGCATTGACTTATTGAAACAGGAGATTACCAGGCTCGTTGCAGGATTCTCAATGAAAGGACAAACCAATGTTGTTGAGGAATATGAAGATAACAGTTTATGGTTGAATTTTGTCGCAAAGTAGAATATCCTTTTCCAGATAGTATATACCTTTCAAAAAAAAACCTTTTCTACATACAGGTAGAAAAGGTTTTTTAATTGCTTATAAACGGGATGTTATAATTTTCTGAAATTATACTTCGACATGTAACGGTCTTTTGCTTTTTGTACATCTTCTCCAACGGGAATGTAAATTCTGGTACGGGTGTCGATTACAACTTCCTGCATAGTTTTCAGATCTGGTGATTTGTAACTGCTTTGTTTCTTCTCAAACATGTATTGATCCTTTTTAATTAATAAAATATTTTAACCCGGTATAAATTTCTGTTTTAGCTAATTCGGACAAGATTAGAAGTGGTTTTTGGGAAGAGTTTCAGCAAATATATATTAATTATTTGTAAAACAGGAATTTTTATAAATTATTTATTTATCTTGCGCCGGTTAATTAAAAAATAATTTTATGTATAAAGGAACAGTTAAGTTCTTTAATGAAGCAAAAGGATTTGGGTTCATTAAAGATTCAGATTCATCAAAAGAGTATTTCGTGCATTCTAACGGTTTGAAAGACAGCATTCGTGAAGACGATGAGGTAACTTTTGAACTTGAAGAAGGAAGAAAAGGTTTAAATGCGGTAAATGTTAAATTAACCTAAGGGTTAATAAAAAAATATTCATACCATTTTTGATTAAATCCCGTCGGCAGGCGGGATTTTTTTTTGGTGTCTATTAGTTTAATTTTCTGGTATTCTTCCCGGCTCCCGTCGGTTAAGCCCCTGGGCCCCTGTTAAATTATCACCCAAATCATTACGTGCCTCGTCTGCAATCTTTTGCAGTTTTTCTACTATTTCGGGATAATATTCAATCAGATTGTAGTTTTCACCCGGGTCGCGGCGCAGGTCATACAAGCCAGCCTCATGTGGATGATTTTCGTTCACCTTTCCCGGCAGGCCATCCTTTCCGGGTTCAAAGCCTGTGTATGTACGGCCTGGATGCGGAAGCACCAGCTTCCAGATGCCATCCTGTACCGCTTCGAGGTTGTTCTGCCGGTAATAGTGCCAGAAGAATTTACGCGGACCTTCAATATCTTCTCCTGTGATTAATGGTAACAGGCTCACTCCGTCAATTTTCCTTTCGGGCAACGGTGCGCCCGCAATTTCTGCCAGCGTTGGAAGAATGTCCATTCCGGCAACTAGCTTATTATTCACTGTTCCGGGAGAAACAACACCTTTCCACAACATCAGGCAAGGTACGCGTTGTCCTCCTTCAAATGAGGTACCTTTACCTTCACGAAGTCCCCCTGTACTTCCTGCATGATTGCCATAGTTGAGCCAGGGGCCATTATCTGAAGTAAATATGACAAGTGTATTTTCAGCAAGGCCAGTCTCTTCCAGAGTTTTAATTATCTGCCCTATGCCCCAGTCTATTTCCATCATTACATCTCCATAAAGACCCTGTTTTGATTTCCCTTCAAACTTTTCAGAAACGAAAAGAGGGACATGCGGCATGGGATGGGCAAGGTAAATAAAAAAGGGTTGTTGCCGGTTGCGTTTAATAAATTCCACTGTACGTTCGGTAAATTGTGTTGTAAATTGCTTTTGATGTTCTGGTGTCACTGCTGTGGTAATAATATTTTCGTTTTCAAAAAGGGGAAGGTCGGGAAACAAGTGGGAGCCCCCCGGATGAAAAGGCCACATATCGTTGGAATAGGGAATGCCATAAAATTCATCAAACCCATGGCGGGTGGGCAAAAATTCTTCCTGAACGCCCAGGTGCCATTTGCCAAAAATAGCAGTAGCATACCCTTTCTTTTTCAGCACCTCTGCAATTGTTTCCTCTTCCGGTGAAATTCCAACCCGAGAAGTAGGCCCCAGAGCCCCTGCAAAGCCTATCCTGTTTGGATAGCAACCTGTAAGTAACCCGGCACGCGAGGCAGAACATACTGCTTGTGGAGCATAATAGCGTGTGAAAAACATACCGTTGGCAGCCATCTTATCTATATTGGGTGTTTGATAGCCTATCGCTCCTGTAGTGGTTAAATCGCCGTAACCCATGTCATCAAGGTAAATAACGATAAAATTTACCTGGTTTTCAGATTGTGCCTTTATGGTAAAAGAATTAACAGAAAGGAATATGATAAATACTGTTGCGGCAAAAAAGAAATTTATTTTCATTTTACTGGTGTTTATGTTGATCACACAATCTGTGCTGTTTCTTATTTTTCTTTAGTGGCTTCTATTACGCCCCTGAAATACCCTATAGATTCAGCAATTCCAAGGAACGGATTATCCATATTTTTCTCATGTTCAAGGCTGCAAACACCAGTGTATTTTACCTCCCTGAGCATATTTACAAACGCTGGAAAGTCAATAATGCCACGGCCAATTTCAACCGAATAGCCCTCTTTTGTATTGCCTGTGACATCTTTTATGTGTATGTCGAAAACTCTGGTATGGTACTTTTTAAGATCAGCCACAGGGTCTTTTCCATTGCGCGTGTCATGTCCAACATCAAGACACATCCCGATGCGTGGGTCCAGGTCCTTTACATTATCCCATACATCATCTGCATCAGGGAAAAGTTCAATATCGGGACCGTGCAGGTGAATGGCATAATGGAAATCATACTCCTTTACTTTTTTATCAACATAGGGAAGCAACCCGTAGGTAGGGACACCAACTATAAGTTTTACTCCAACTCGTTTGGCATAATCGAACGCCCGGTCAACCTCTTCCTCGGTTTTCATATAAATGGGACCAACAGCATAACCGGTAACTCCTTTTGATTCCAGTTTTGCATGAAAATCAGCAATCTGTTGATCGGTACTGTTAAATGGCAGATGAAAATCTTTGATGCACAGGTAATGTGCATCCGTTTTTTCAAGTGTCTCTAATGTTTTATCAAGGTTGAACTTAACAAACGTATATCCTGCAATTCCTAATTTAAAGGATTCATCGGTTTCAGGAGGTGGTTGCTCTCCGGGACGTTGCTGGCCATGAGACTGGAATACGATTAAGTTCATTATGAACATCAGCATAAATACATAAGGTTTTTTCATTTGTTGTTCTATTTTTAGATTATATGATATTAAATTACTCTAAACAAGTTCAAATATATACCAGTCGCCGATATTAAGTGCTTTTTGTTTGGATGATTTTTCAATTCTTAATTTTACTAAGATTGTTAATGGGTTGAATCATAGAAAGTAACCGTCGATTCTTTTCTTATAATTTTGTGTTAATTTTTAGAATGGGTAAAATAATAAACATGGATGCTAAAAATAACCGTTGCCAGTTTCCGGCAACGGTTATTTTTTTTCTTACCCTGATCCATAAATAAAACCAGGTCTCACAACAGCGTTTATATTGAAGAATATTTCAATAACCAGGATTTTGTGTCAGATTTTCGTTGACATCCACTGCAGAAGTAGGCAATGGATATAACGTTTTTGTTTCATCGGTAACCGGCTTTCCTGGTAGGCACTGTTAAACTGCCCAAACCGGATCAAATCCTGACGCCGGTGACCTTCCCAGTATAGCTCAAAACCACGTTCATTTAGTATGTCATCCAAAGTAAGTGATGTAAGAGCAGGTAAAGTTTCGCCTTCAGCGTTTCTTTTAGAGCGCAGGTAGTAGATATCTTCCAGGGCTCCGTTTTCATTGCCATTGCGGAATCTGGCTTCTGCACGCACCAGATAAATATCTGATATACGTAGAATTGGTACATCGTTAGGTGAGGAGAATTGCCTTTCTGTATAAGGATTTGGAGCAAATTTAATAACCCTGATTCCGGCATTTTCAGGAGAACTTTCCAGATCGATTTCAGGTACAAAGACCAGAGGTTCTCCATTTCGCTGTGTTAGTGCAACTCCATCAACACCGAACTGCTGATCATACAGGAAGCCTTGATTTAATCCTGTTAGAGGCATGATCCGGTCGTCATAAAATCGGGCATCATTTTCCATATCCCATGTATTAAAGAATGTTGATGTAGTTGAAGGGCCATTCCATGTACTTGTATAATTTCCAAACAGTTGGTTGTAGTGTAATGTAAAACTAACCCATACACTGCCGCTTCCCATATCAAAATTGCCGTCCATTGGTACGCGCAAAATAAATTCAGGATGTTCGGCCACATTCGCC
This sequence comes from Mariniphaga sp., assembly GCA_024636975.1. Taxonomy (GTDB): domain Bacteria; phylum Bacteroidota; class Bacteroidia; order Bacteroidales; family Prolixibacteraceae; genus Mariniphaga. Next base: position 18,208 of record JAGXGA010000003.1, on the reverse strand, counting down.
TGAAACATTGCCCAATAGTCAACGGCTACTTCATATAATTCGTTGATCGCTGTAAGTTATGGCCTCAACCCAACGGGATTCACCTCCGTATACCTCATAATTCAGATAAATCTTTGCAAGTAACGCCTGCGCTGCACCCTGGGTTACCCGTTCAGAGCCTACCTGGTCTTTTGTACTTAAATTTGATAAAATGGCTTCTACTTCCTGAATAATCCAGTCGGCTGCTTCTTTTTGGTTCATAACCATGGGTGATACCGAATAATTAAGATCATCGGACTTTTCCAATAAAATGCATTTTCTCTTTCGTCTTTATTCATAGATGCTTAGCTGGTCCTTTCTACCCACTGACAAATATACACAACTGGCATTAATATTTTTAAAGGAAGATAAGCAAATTGAATTCTGATAGCAGGTTTTGATTTATGGGAATAATCATAATATAAGGGGGATCCTAAAAAATTAAATGCTTTTGAAGCATCTTTAAATTAGTTATCTTTATCATATATCCAAATGTAACAGATTATGAAAAACCTGGTTGCTCTTATTGTTCTCCTATTTCTCAGTTCCTGTGCTTCCGATATATTGCGGGGAGACAGGGTTACCCTGAGAAATGCAGCCTCTTTCCCTATTGGCACTGCTGCCAGCTACAGTCAACTCAATACCGATGATTCCATCCGTGCGATCATCTTGAAAGAATTTAACAGCATTACGCCTGAAAACGATATGAAAATGTATAGCGTAATGCCCAGGTCCAATGAATTTCGATGGGAAGTAGTTGATTCCATTGTTGCCTTTTGTGCCCGTAACGATATGCGCCTGTTTGGACATGCACTTGTATGGCATTCCTCCACTCCCAGATGGCTTACTGAGGCCGGACACGACAGTGTTTCACTGTCCACATTTCTTGAGGAGTATGTTACTGCCTATGTTTCACGCTACAAAGGGGTAGTTGATGGCTGGGATGTAGTCAATGAGGCGGTAACCGACAGTGCTGGCACTCTGCGGCAGACATTCTGGTACAACATGCTGGGGGAATCGTACATTGATCAGGCATTTATTGCCGCACATGAAGCCGACCCCAATGCCATTCTATTTTTAAACGATTATAACATTGAACGCGATACTGTGAAGATGAATGCCACCATCGATTTGATTAACAGGCTAAAAAGCAGGGGAGTGCCGATATCCGGAATAGGTCTGCAAATGCATACCCGTATGGACATTCCAAATGAAATCATTGCATATTCGCTGCGAAAAGCTGCTGAAACCGGATTGCAGGTACACCTTTCGGAAGTTGATATTATTTTTAACCGGCACAACGACCGGCAGGGAGAAGGGGAGCAGATATATAATGAACTTACCAGTGAAATGGCGCAGGAACAGGGTGAAAAGTATATGAACATTGCTGACATGTATCGTGGAATTGTGCCAAAAGATCAGCAATACGGAATAACATTATGGGGATTCAATGATCGCACTACATGGATACGTCCGTTTTTTAAGCTAAATGATTGGCCTGCCATTTATGATGATAACCTGCAGCGGAAACCTGCCTTTTACGGCCTATTGAATGGAGTGATGGATTAGTATAACCGGGCGGTTATAAGTAAATTTGACTCAAATAGTTAAGGTGCGTTGAACCTTCGGAGACTTTGAATGATTCAGCATGCTGATAATATTGCGGAGTGTATGCCCCTGAAGTCGTTATCTCCAGGTTTTATGGCTACTGCCTTTTTCGGATAGCATCCCTTCACTTTATTCTGGCATTCCAGCAATGAACATATAAGGGATGCCATCCTTTTGCTTCCGATTGACTACTGAGGCAGGCAGGCTGCTACCAACTTTTTACTATCATATAACTAAAAATATTGAATCTTCCTGGCGGCGCATGGAAAGTATGATTTTCAAGCCCAGGCCGGCAGGTGCGCCGCGAGGTGGTTGATTGGGGCTGCAATGCTATAAACATTTGATTCCTCCGGAATCTTTGGTAGGAAGATGACCGGTGCAGAGAGATAGCTCTCTGGAATGTCTCTCCAGTCAATATAACTGCAAATTTTCTTATGTTATTTATTATATAATATTGCTAATGCAATTTGACTGTTCACTGTTCAATGTTTACTCTCTTCACTTCCCTATTACCAGTCTCAGGTGATGACTTTCTTCTGCAACCTGGATCCTAATAATGTATATTCCCGGCCTGAGTGTCTCTTTGTTGAATACGGTCAAAGCATCTGGCAGCCTTCTTTCCATAACTTTTTTTCCTTCAAGAGTATAGAATACAGCCACAGGTTTATCTTTCAGATACTTCTCAGGGATGCGTAAGGCAAATGTGCTAACTGCCGGATTAGGGAATACCGAAATTTCAGATTGCTCCCGGGTAACAGTCCTTTCTGCTGCAGTAACACCATCGATGCGTGAGAGGCTGATGTTGTCGATATTAAATTTACCGGTAAAATTTCCGAGGCCAAAATAGAGCCTGACATTTTCGTCGTCGCGGGGAACATTTAGCAGAACTTCATAATTTGCCCTACTGGCGGTAATGGGTATTCTCTTACCTACCAGTTCACCCCAGTCGGGGTAGTTTTTTGAAACCGTTATGAGCAACTGGTTCTGCTGGTCGGCCCAGGCATCAAATGTCAGTTTGTATTCCCCTTTACGCACAGGAAAGCCCTGCTGCTGAAATCCCACCTGCCAGTCGACTCCCGGCGACCGCGTGATATTGACAGTGAAAATACTGTCAACTACTGTTGCCTGGTAGGCCGCTGTCTGGTTGTTGCTCACATAGAATTCCCACGGGGTATGGCTGACGTTAAAGGTACCGTTTACAATCAGCTCCAGTTCGTTAATAAATTCAGGAACGATTTTAGTGTCTTTGTTTACCGTGATTGTAAACGGATTGGCACGGCTGAAATGTTTCCATGCAGCAAATGAATAGTCTTCATCGGGAATGGCTGTCAGGGTGACTTCCGTTCCTTCGGGGTAAGCATCCATAACCGGGTCGACCTGCACAGTACCTCCCCCCACCGCTTCCACGGTAAGGGAGAAGGGACCTTCGCTCTCCTGCAACTGGTAAACCCGCACGTAATCGATCATGAATTTATGGGGAAGCTTTGTATCGTCGATGCCCTGTTGTGCTCCCCAGCTACCGCCATAGGCAAGGTTGAGAATCAGATAAAATTCCTTGTTAAACGGCCAGCGACGGTAATCATCGGAATTTTTGAAATAGGTGTGTTTCCATACATCGTTCGCATACCATTCAATTTTTTCAGGAGTCCAGATAAGGGTAAACTTAACGAACTGGTTGTAAGGCTGTGCAAATGTATAGGAAGTGCCGCTTGATTTATGTCCCGAGCCGTCTGTTCCTTCAAAGTGAACCGTATGGTGAAGTTTGTGCGGGTCATAACCAACGTACTCCATAATGTCGATCTCGCCGCTGCGGGGCCAGCCGCCATATTCGCTGTAAGTAGGCATCATCCATACGGCAGGCCACGTTCCTTTACCCGTGGGAACCTTTACGCTTACCTCTACCTTGCCATAACGCCAGTCGCCAACCCCTTTTGATATAAGGCTGGCTGAGGTGTAGCCTGCTCCCTGGTACGATTCCTTATGGGCCTCAATTATCAGCACTGAATCTTCGATGCGTGCATTTTTCATCCGCTCTTTTGTGTAATACTGAAGCTCGTTGTTCCGCTTGTATCCCACTTCATAACCCCATTTGGTGCTGTCGGGCAGCCCCGGTTCATTGAATTCATCGCTCCACACATGCACGTATTTTTGTGCATGCAGGCCAGCCGGAAAAATAATTATGAAAAGCAGTGCCCCTATTATGTATACTTTCGTTAAATTCATTGCTGATGATTATTGCCGGAAATGTATGAAATAAAACCGGACTACACAAAAGCGAAGGGGATTCCATTCGTATACCTTGCTGCAAAATCGGATGGAATCCTTACTCCTGTAGAAGGGGTTTTAGGAAATGGATTCCATCCGGGTCTTATGAACTTTTTGCGAATTAGTTGCAACCGTGTTTTGAAGGTGCAGTAAGGATGGAATCCTATAAAAAAAGCTGCCTGCATTTTGTGCAGACAGCTTTTGCTGTTTATAACTAATACAAGCCTATCCGGTTATTTTTTGATAAACCGGGTAGTTTGTATTCCGTCATTCGACTGTACAGTAATAAAATGAATTCCTGTCCTAAGGTTGTTTAGCTCAATCGTTTTTTGATGAGTTGCCCCAAAGACTTCCCGTTCAATTGCCTGTCCCAGGCTATTGCTGATTGTATAGCCTGTCATGTCCGGATGCTGAACATACAACCGGTCATGAGCCGGATTGGGATAAACCTTTAATGCCATCTTTTCAAGCAGGGAAGCTGATGTAGCTTCGCCTTCCCCAAAAACGATGTTGTCGAGTAAAACAGCCGTTCCTTCTGTCCGTGCTTCCGCCGGAAAATCAGGAAACAGAACCAGCGATTGATACGTTTTGCCAATAAATTCTGAAAAGTCAAAGGTGATAGCCTCCCACATGTTGACAAACGTGTTTTCCACAAGCACTTCGGCAACGCTGTTATCTGTTACTTCGCGTTCCAGTTTGAGGCCCACCCTGCCAATTGTAGAACGGTACACCATCATTGTAAAGATGTGTTGTTCTTCGGTAATGGCTATGGCATTGTCGCCAACAAATACATCATGAAGCACTATTCCTGCCCATTGGTCGGCATCATCATTTACGTTGAACATAAGAACGCTGTCGGTAGGGTTAATTCCCAACTTATCCGGATTTTCAACCATTGCAACATCATCAGCGGCCGGCTCGGCGCCGTTGGCAAAGACCAACCATCCGGTTGTGTCGGCTGCTGTTTCAAACGTAACCAGGGTATCGGCCGTTTGCGCATTGATGGCTAATAAACCACCTGCTACTAAAATAATTAAAAGTAAAAATTTTTTCATACTGTGACTTTTATGGGTTAATAAGTATACAACCCCGTGAGTTGGGAAATGTTTAGCAAAAGGCAGGAAATGTTTAAGGGAGGAGAGCGATTGGGTGGAGATTAAGTCGGGATTAAGTTGAGATTTGGTGAAGAGTGGATTTGACGCAGACATATATGAATGGGTATGATTGAAGATGATTGTCAAATAGTGAAATTGTAAAATTGTCAAACTGTGAAACTTTGAAATTGAAGTAGATCATGCACATGTTGCATAGGAGGGTACGGGTGCAGCGGTTTCCATACCGCTGATTTGCTTCGCGGAGTAAGCTTTTAAAAAATCCGGATGTTCTCCCGGGTAGTTACTTTTTATAAATCACTATTGCGCTGTGACAAATCACTATTGATTGTATAACAACACTGCAATTGCAAATACTGAAGATACTTCCTTGAGAGGGGAGCATAAATATACTTCTTTGGATATACAATCCATGGCAGTTCTCAGTCATAGCCGATTTCTGATTTTTGATTTAATTGTACTAATCTTTTAATCTGAAGTTTCAGATTCGATGCTGAAATGTTTACTTTATTTCTCCGGCGCCTCTAACAGCAATGCCTGTACCGTCTTTTATCTGGTGGCGGCAATCGTTCTTTAAAGCAATCTAAAAAAAAGAGCATATGTTTTGCTCCAAAATTAAGAAGTGCCTAAAACAGCATTTTTAAAGGTGCTGCATTAGGCTTAATTCAAACAACTGTACCTGAGGGTTACCGGAAGATGAATAGTTATCCTTTTGGACTAATATTATGATTCATTCGGAAGAAATTACCGGGATCCCATTTCTTTTTAACCTCAGCCAATCTGTCATAATTCTCACCATAAGCAGCTTTTACCCGCTCTTTTTCATCGTGGCTTAACAGGTTGACATACACTCCACCTGCCGCTTCTTTATGCATAGCCTGGTAAAATTCCTTAGCCCATTTTATGTTTTCTCCATCCTTTGAGGGGTCATCCCAACCGGGAAAGATATGCACTGAATATGCAGTTTTCCTATGAGGAAATGCGGTGGCTGCGGGATCTATCCTGTTTACTTCACCACCCATAGGTTCGAGGTATGCAACAGTAAAAGCCCCGGGCAGCTGTTTGGTATATTCAATCAGAGTTTCAATTGCAGTGTCACTTAACTTATCCAGATAGTGTGCCTTTGTAAACCACCTTAGTCCTTTTGGCATTCCCGCATCAAATGATTTTTGTATGGCGGTATATTCCATCGGTTGAAGGAAACTAAGAAAAGGATTTCCAAACTCTTTCAAAGGCTGCAGTTCGGCCCTTCCTTTTTCAGGATCTCCGGTATGACAGGCTATGAAAGCGCAGGTTGTTTTCCCGTGATGTTCTGCAGGAAAAGGCTCAACGGGAGGAACATTCAGGAAAAAAACATAACAATAGAGTTCATCCGGTGCTTTCTTCATAAATTCCCTGTAAAACCGAAGTAGCTGCCTGCTGTCTTCAAAAGTGAAATAAGCCTGAAAGGATAGCACTTCCGGGCCTACTTCATGCAATTGAAATTTGAAAGAGGTAACAATTCCAAAATTCCCGCCACCCCCTCGGACAGCCCAGAAAAGGTCTTCATTTTCCTTTTCATTTGCCGTCACAAAATTACCGTCGGCAGTGACAATATCCACAGAAAGAACATTATCGAGGGTCATTCCAAACATGCGTGAAAGGTATCCCGATCCTCCCCCTAATGCCAGACCACCTATTCCAATGGAAGACACGGTACCGGTGGTTGTAGCCAGTTTGTATTTTTGCGCTTCTGCATCAAATTGCCCAACCGTTGCACCTCCCTCTACGCGTGCAGTTCTTTGATTCTCATCCACCTCAATTTTGTTCATAGGAGAAAGATCTATGACCAGGCCATCATTGCATACTGAATTCCCGGCATAGTCATGGCCGCCACTTTTAACAGAGATTACAATATCATTTTCTCTCGCAAAATTCACCGCAACGATCACATCATGAGGGCTTTCGCAGCGGGCAACGGCAGCCGGGTATTTATCGTACAAGCCATTCCACAGTTGCCGTGACGCATTGTATTGATCATCCTCCGGGAGTATAACTTCTCCATGGAATTCCTTCGCGAACTTTTTGAATACAGTCTTTATTTCCATCATTTTTAATTTTAGTTATAAGAATTGATCTTCTTTTTTTAGCTTGCCTCATGAACCTCTTTGGCAGCGCGAACCCCCGATCGCAAAGCACCTTCCATAGTACTGCGCAGGATGCTGGTGTGTTCTCCCGCAAAATGAATTCGCCCGTGGGAGGTTTGCAAAGTTTTCAGATATTTTTCCACATCACCCGGTGCAGGGAAACTAAAAGCTCCCATTGCATAAGGATCTCTGCCCCAGGCTTTCACGAGCCCTTTCTGGTAATGTTCCTCCAGGTTTGGGTGGATTTTTTTCATATCCGCCAGTGTTTTATCCAGCAGTTCTTTTTCAGACATTTTACCCATAGCTGTTGCTTTGGGCCCTCCGACCATACTTTCCAGAATAGCCGGGTTGTCTTCAGGGTTCACGGGATGCAAATGGCCCGTCACCTCTCCTGTTATAAGATCGGATTTGGCACTTCCGGAAACTCCTTTTTTTAACCAGAACGGCTCTTCCACCTGCAGGTAAGTTCTTGTAATATCCAGGTAAGGCAAATTATTTATAGCCTGTTGCTTGTCTGACGGAAGCGGCGGCAGGATCTTAATTTTGTACATCACCTTTGCAGGTAAGGTACAAATTACTTTATCTGCCTTAAAAGACTGCACCCTTCCGGCTTCACTAACGGTTACGCTTTCTCCTTCCGCTGAACTGCTTACAGAATTAACCTCAACTCCATAACGGATATTTTTTTTCAATTTTTCGGCCATGGCCACAGGAAGCTTATCGTTACCGCCTTTCAGTAAAAAAGGTGCTGCGCCCATAAATAATCCGAAATCTGAAACTGCCATGGAAAGTCCTGAAGTTTTTTCCGGAACTGCACCAAACCATTGGGTGTTTTGTACCATTTCAATGGCTCCCCTGCTGGCTCCCATAGAAGTCATATATTGCTCCAGGGAAATTTTATCCATTTCAATTAAAGGGGATTCGGCCCAGCCTTCCGGTTGTGCAATTTCTTTTGGCAGCTTTTCAATGATGTATTTATTTACAATTCCCCAGGGGCCTAATTTCCGCTCTTCAGTAGTCAGGTCGTAAGGCCAGTCAACCGGTTCCCCGGGGGTTACAACAAACCTTTTACCATTGAGATGGTGCACCACCGGCTTTTCCGGCATGGTCCAGGGCACTTTTTCCAGCCCCAGTTCTTCTATGTATTTAAGGGCTGTGGTATAGTTTTCGGAAAATGCTGCAGCTCCCTCTTCAGCATACAGGCCTTTTGCAAAAGGTTCCCTAAGTGTGGAAACACGACCGCCGGGACGATCCCTGGCCTCCAGTACTGTTACCTTATGACCGGCCTTATTGAGTTCCCAGGCTGCAGCCAGTCCGGCCAAACCAGCTCCAAGGATCAGTACGCTACGTGGTGAATTTGTTTTCCCGGTTATAAATTCCTGTGCGGCAAGCATCCCGGGAAAACAAATACCTCCTGCTCCCAGGGCCAGTTGCTGTAAAAACTCTTTTCGGGTGGTCTTTTTATAATTCTGTTTTTTCATAATAGTAATTATACGGGTTCATAAATAAGCATCCTTACTGTTGGTTTCCTTTCGACGGGAAGAGCTATATTATTGTTTTCCAGTAACCAGAGGTTTCCTTTTTTATCGAAAGTAATTGCGCTTGGAAACGACAGGCCGGAGGCAACCACATCTACAAGATTTCCTTCCAGGTCGTAAGCACTTATAGTACCACCTGCTGCGAGGCCGGGTACAAAGGATGAGATCCAGCTATTCTCATCAAACTCTACAACATAAAGAAGACCGTCCGGGCCAATATCCAGATCAATCACCGAGGTAAGGCCGTCAATAAGCACCTCACAGGGACCGGAATCTTCAGAACAAACTACATTGTTCGCGTCAGCAGGAATTTTCCATACCCGGGAAAGGCCTATAGGTAAATCTTCCCCCGCTAAGGCTAAGGCTCCCGTTAGTTCCCCAACATATATATAATCCTCGTGCACAGCAACTGAAGTGGGGACGGGCTGTACATAACAGGGAATGGGTTCTCCGTCCTCATTTTCTGCTACCCAACGGACTATCCAGTCACCGTTCTCATCCACAGGAGGGGTGAAAATCGCCTTCCAGTCAATACTTCCTGTTGTAGTTGCTGAAAGCAATGTATTACCTGCTGCATCAGCCACTAAAGTTGTTGAGCCGGACAAGGCAACAACTTTATAAGGATTGTTTTGCGGGCCGGCACTAAATCCATCGATAGCTTCACAAAGCTGGTTCTTCCATTGTAAACCTTCAAACGCATCAGGATCGTTTTCTCTTTCAAAGGTTGCCAAATCGGCCACCATTCGGGCTGTTCCGTGAGATACCCTGTATAATTCCCCTTCCACGGCCAGGTCTGTGCCCATAGTTGTCAGAAATGCGTTTCCGGCACCTATAGCTGCAATCCCATTAATATCAGATGTAGCATCCACCTCAACCATCGTCTTAACCTTACCGTTTTTAATGATCTGGACGCTTCTTGAACCCCCGTCATTAACCCCAACAAGAATACTACCATCGGGAGTACTGGCGATATCATAAACCGGAGCCGGGAACTCGAAGGGACCGCCGGATACGTTGTTTTTCATTTTCTTATTAGCAGATTTTGTTTCAACATCAAACACTTCTGCTTCTTTTTCACAAGCAATTATGCTTAGTGAAATAAATACTAACACACATAACTGCATTGACTGCTTTGCCAGATAAATTTTTAAAGTTCTCATAATTAAAATGTATTAAATTTAATAAAGTTTAGAGTTACCTGGCTTTTATGGCTTCCGTGAGAAGCTGATCCAGATAATTTCTTTAATAAATATAAAATGGAATCTTTGCTTTATCCGTTTTTGATCTTAGATAGCTATCTAAGTGCGATTAAAGAATAAGTACTGGTAAAGCCTTTTCAGGGTTAAAATAAAATTGTAAATTTATAACACAATTAAATGTTAAACCTGTTAAACATTTTTTAGGACGACACAAAGAAATGACAGAGTTAAAGATTCTTGGGCCTGCAGAGATGCGAAACAACCAGGGGCAATTGGAACACTCCTTTTTGGCCGGTCCCAAGCGGCTTGCACTTTTGGTTTATTTGCTCCTGCACAAACCTCAGGGCTTTCATCGCAGGGATAGTCTGCTGCCTTTATTCTGGCCGGAACAGGATCAAAAAAGTGCCAGGAACTCTCTTAGCAATATGCTTTATCATATAAGGAAAACTTTGGGAACAGATGTTGTTGAAAACAGGGGATCTGAAGAGATTTCTATCAATCCCGATCTGTTCTGGTGTGATGCGGTGGCGTTTGAAAAAGCTATAAATGCACAGGATTACGAAACAGCTATTAGCCTGTATCGCAGTGACCTTCTAAAAGGGTTTCACGTGCAGGAGGCCGCTGTTGAATTTGATCAATGGCTGGAACAGGAGAGAAAAAGATTTCACAACCTTGCTCTGGAGAAAAGCCGGTTGCTTGGAGAAAAAGCTTTTGATAATAGAAATTATACTGAAGCTGTTTCTTGGGTCAAAAAAGCTTCAAAACTTGATCCTTTATCTGAAAAAATACATCTTCTGCTTATCCGATTTCTTTATGAGAGTGGAGAACCAGAGGCTGCGCTTAAGGAATATTCTGCCTATTCTGATCTGCTAAATCAGGAATTTGGAGAAGAACCGGGGCAGGAACTTCAATCCCTCTATTTTTTTATTAAAGAGAGGGAGCCATCAAATCCAACAGTTTCGTCTACCGAAAAGCTTCAGCAGGATCCATCATCCCAGGCAAGTATTGCCGTAATGCCGTTTGAAAGTATTGGATTCGAAAAAGCTTCCTCATTTACTGTTGCGATCCACAGTGATATTCTTACAAGGCTCTCACAGGTTTCCGATCTCTTCGTAATTTCAAGAACGTCGGTTCAAAATTATAGAAGCACGTCAAAACTACTTCCCGAAATTGCCCGGGAACTTCAGGTTAACTGGGTCCTGACAGGAGAGGTACAGGAAATCGGGAAACAGGTTAAAGTAAGTGTGAGGCTTGTAAACGCGGTGCAGGACAGGCAGGTTTGGGCAGAGATCTTTCAAAGGGAACTTTCTGCCGGGGCAGTATTTAAAATTCAGTCTGAAATCACCCATAACATCATCGAGGCTTTGGAAATGCGCCTCACCAGCAAAGAAAAGAAAGCCATAAAGCATATTCCTACTGAAGACCTGGAAGCATTTCGCCTTCACGCTCACGGCAAATGGAACCTGGACCAGAGATCGGAAAAGGCAATGCGTTTAGCTGAAGGTTATTTCAGATCGGCACTTGCACGTGATCCCAAATATGCCCAGGCCTGGCTGGGTCTGGCAGATTCGCTTTCTCTGCTTCATGATTACAGTTACGAAAAAGACGGGCAAAAAATCCTTCCTGAAGCAGAAAAAGCGGCAAAGGAAGCATTACACATTGATCCCGGGCTGGCAGAAGCCTATGCTTCCCTGGGGCTGCTTCACACCACACGGCGGGACGGGAATGCTGCTATATACCACCTGAAAAAAGCAGTACAAATACGCCCCGGCTATGCTGAAGCACATGCCTGGTTATGCTGGATCTTTCTTTTAACGGGAAACCGGCCACTAGGCCTGGAACATGCGAAAAAAGGTGTGGAGTGGAATCCTCTTTCCCAGGAAGCTGTGAGTAATCTTTCACTGGCGCTGCTTACTGTTCGGGAATACGAGACTGCTCTTAGCGATGCTAAAAGACTCTGGCAGCTACAGCCCGATTTTACTACTGCTCCGTTTGAAGCCGGGCTGGCTTTATATCATCTGGGAAAATATGAAGAGGCCATACGACTTCTCAAAGATCTTTCTGTACCCTGGGCAGGAAATGGCCCGTTGGTTACACTGATGCTAAGTTTACACAGAGTTGGTAAAGAAGCTGAAGCTCAGAATTATATTAAAATAATAAAAGATGATGAATTTGCATTGGGATTATTGGAGCTCATCAGGGGAAACAAAGAGCAGGCCTGGGAGCTGTTTCTCCAAATACAACATTGGAATTATTGGGAGATGCTTTCCATTCATCATTTTTACCCCGATCTTTTAGACATTGTGCGGGAGGAAGAGCGTTTTACAGATATACTTTCCGTGCTTGACAAAAACTGGGGAATGAAGGCAGGGGCTGAATCTGAAAATGGAAAAGAAATAACTGGTTTAGCCCGAAGATAAAAACAGTTCCTATCTGAACAGCCTGTCCTTGATCAAAATGGCTGCCAATAATCCGTTAATTTTCTGATGTATAAAATTAATAACCTTTTAATTTCCTGCACCTTAAACAACCCCTCTGCAGGGTGCAGCGCTTTTAAATTTATTAAAATTACCCAAGTGGGAAACTTTAATAAATAATTAATTCAATTTGTAAATATAGGATTTGTCTTCCGGTATTTGATTAAACAATTCCTACTTCTCCAGCGCTTCAAACAGCACCTCCACCGGGTGCTGCGCCTTTTTGCCTGTGCCGTCCTTTATCTGGTGGCGGCAGGAGGTACCGGGTGCTGTAACAACGGTTGCCTCACTGGCTTCGCGCACGGCAGGGAACAATACCATTTCACCTATCTTCATTGAAAGGTCGTAATGCTCCTTCTCGTAACCGAAGGAGCCGGCCATGCCGCAGCAGCCCGAAGGAATTTCCTTCACTGTATAATTTTCGGGCAGCGAAAGCATTTGGATGGTGGGCGAAGTGCTTGCAACTGCCTTTTGCTGACAGTGCCCGTGCAGCAGGATTTGCTTTTCTTCTTTGGTGAACTGCCCCGGGGTGATGTTTCCCTTTGCCATTTCAGCGGCAAAGAATTCTTCGAATAGCAGGGCTTGCTCAGCCAGTTTTTGGGCTGCCGGCTGCAGCTCCTTTTCCACCAGTTCGGGGTATTCGTCCCGGAATGCCAGGATGGCTGAGGGCTCGATGCCTATCAGTGGAGTATCGGCCGATATAATGTTCTTTAACAGGTTCACATTTTCGGTGGCTATTTTTTTTGAGGTGCGCACCAGTCCCTTTGAGAGGAAGGTACGGCCGCTCTCCCGGTGTTGGGGGATTTTCACTTCGTAACCCAGCCGGGTAAGCAGCAGAATGGCTTTTATTCCGATGTCGCTTTCGTTGTAGTTGGTGAACTCGTCGTTGAACAGGTATACCTTTCCTTTTGGTGCTGTATCGGGCATAGGTATCCCGTTGCCGGTCCATTTGTTGAGGGTGAGCTTCGATAAGGCAGGTAGTTTCCGCTGGGGGGCAATGCCTATGAAATTTTTAACCAGCGATGTTTCCATCATAAAGTTGGAGAACGACCGCATTAGTACCGCCAGGCTGTTCAGGCGGGGGAGGTAGGCCACCAGCTTCGAACGTAGCGGGATGCCGTGTATATCGTAGTAATGTTGCAGGAATTCGGCCTTCAGTTTGGCCATATCCACATTGGAAGGACACTCGGCCTTGCAGGCCTTGCACGAGATGCACAGGTCGAGGATGTCGTAAACCTCACGGTGACTGAAGGGGCTTTCCCCGTTACCGGCATACATGAACTCGCGAAGCACGTTGGCACGGCCCCGGGTGGTTTTGTATTCGTCGCGGGTGGCCATGAACGTGGGGCACATGGTTCCGCCAACAATCTCGCTCTTTCGGCAGTCGCCCGAGCCGTTGCACTTTTCGATACTCCGGAAGTAACCCCTGTATCTCGAGAAATCGAATTCGGTATCAAATTCGGGTGTGGGTTTGCCAGGCACCACGCGCAGGCTTTCGGTAATGGGGGGTGTATCGGTAATCTTACCCGGATTAAGGACATTGCCGGGGTCCCAGGCTTTTTTTAAGCGCTTAAGCAGGTTATAGTTGTGTTCGCCCAGCATAAAGGGGATGAACTTTCCGCGTACGCGCCCGTCTCCGTGCTCGCCGCTCATCGATCCGCCGTATTTCTTTACAAGCTTAGCGGTTTCGTTCATTAAGGTATCAAACAACTTCACATCGGCCGGGTCCTTGAAGTTGAGGAGCGGCCGGAAATGGATTTCGCCGGTGGCAATGTGGGCATAGTACACGCTGCTGAGCCCCATCTCTGCCAGCACTTTTTTGATGTCGGCCACATAAGCAGGCAGGTGAAAAGGAGGTACGGCAGTATCTTCAATGCCGGGAACGCCTTTGCGGTCGCCGGGGATGTTAGCCAGTAATCCCAGACCGGCCGTACGCAGCGCCCACACTTTTTTAATGTTGGCGGCGCCGGTTACAAGCGGGAAGTAATAGCCCAGGCCGGCTACCTGTAAATCTCTTTCCACAGCTTCTGCCTTTTCCAGGAGTTCTTTTTCGGTCTCGCAGGCAAACTCTATCATCAGGATGGCGCCCGGATCGCCCTTTACAAAAAAGCGGTTCTTGCGCTGCTCGATGTTTTCCTTTGTGCACTGCAGAATAATGTCGTCCATCAGTTCAATGGCGCCCGGATTGTGATTCAGGGCTACAAGGTTACCTTCCAGCGATTCTTCAAGTGTTTCGAAATGGGCGCACACGAGTCCTTTATGTTTTGGCGGTAACGGCAGCAGGTTAAGCTTAATGCGGTGCGAAAAAGCAAGTGTTCCCTCCGAACCTGCCAGTAGCTTGCAGAAGTTAAATGGTTCACCGCCCTCAGTAAAAACTTCCGAATCAAGAAGGGCATCGATGGCATACCCCATATTGCGTCGGGTGAGTGCAGGGTGAGGGAAGTTTTTCCTAATTTCTTTCTGGTTTTTCGTATCTGAAAGAATATCGTAAATATTCTGGTAAATAGCTTTTTCCAGTTGGTTGGAATTGCTGTTAAGCTTTTGATCGAACTCTTTTTTTGTTAACGGCCTGAAGGTAGCTTCGGAGCCGTCGGCAAGTACAGCGTCTACCTCCAGGATGTGTTCGCGTACGCTGCCGTATATGAGCGAATGCAATCCGCACGAGTTGTTTCCAAGCATACCGCCAATAACACACCTGTTGGCCGTAGAAGTCTCCGGCCCGAACTGCAGTCCATGGGGCGCCAGCGCCAGGTTCAGTTCGGTCAGCACCACACCGGGTTCTACAATCACATACTGCTCTTCCTTATTCAGCTCAAGTATTTTGTTCATATACCGCGAAACATCAACTACAATGCCCGGTCCCACCACCTGGCCTGCCAGCGAAGTGCCCCCGCCGCGCGGAATGACCGAAGTTCCATTTTCGCACGCAAAAGCAATAATTTTCTGAATGTCTTCCTTGTTTTTCGGGCGGGTAACCGCCAGCGGCAGTTCTTTGTATTGCGATGCATCTGTAGAATACAAAACTCGCTGGACATTGTCGGAAAACAAATCGCCCTCGAGTTGGGATTTAAGCAAGTTGAAATCAGGTTGCATATTTTTCTTTTTTGAACTTTGTAAAAATAGAAGATAATTGCAAGCGCCACAAATTCTGTTTCACTGAAATTTTTAAAGGTTCAATTTGAATAGTGAGTTTTTCTGAAAAAGCAGAAACACAAAAATACACGGGCTAAATTGCATAACTCACCATTTATTTGTAAATTATTGTACTTTAAATCATGCCGTAAACCATTGTTTTAAAATAAAATGACCAGTTATAATCTTGAAGAACAGGTTTTTTTAAACCGCTTGACCGAAATTGTGGAGTCCAACCTGAACAATGAGCAGTTTGGAGTTAGCCAATTGGCTGGCGAAATGGGAATGAGCCGATCAATGCTTTATATCAAAATTAAATCCGTTACCAAAAAATCAGCTAGTTTCTTTATAAGTGAAATAAGGTTAAATAAAGCTATGGAGATGCTCAAAACAACTTCCATGACTGTTTCAGAAATAGCTTATGAAGTCGGATTTGGCAGTCCGGCTTATTTTAACCACTGTTTTCATAAACATTATGGATATCCTCCCGGAGAGGCAAAAAAACATAGTTTGGCGGTTTCAAATTCAAAAAACAACACCAAACTCCAATTGCCTTATAATAAATGGCGAGGAATTCGCCATAAGAAATTGATTTTTGCCTTCATCGGTATATCTTCAATTTTACTTGCGTCTTTCTTCGGTTTTAATGTCAATCCCCTGAATTCCTCAGCAGGGAAAGTGAATTTTCATGCTGAAAAATCGGTTATCGTCCTTCCTTTTAAAAATCTAAGCACTGAAGTAAACAACCAATATTTTGCCGACGGAATTTCAGAAGATATCCTGAATAACCTAACCAAAATATCAGATTTGAAAGTTGTGTCCCGAACTTCTGCAGAGCAGTTTCGGGAGAGTACACTCTCATCAACTGAAATAGCCCGACAAATGAATGTAAACTACCTCCTTGAGGGTAGTGTAAGAAAGCAGAATGATAATGTTCGTATTAGTGTACAACTAATCGATGCCCGAAGCGACAGGCATCTATGGTCAGAAATATATGACCGGCAAATGAAAGATATTTTTGCTATCCAAAGCGATATTGCAAAAAATGTGGCCGGCCAACTGGAATCAATCCTTTCACCTAAAGAAATTGAAATGATTGATAAAACTTATACGAGTAACCAGAATGCCTATAATTTTTACCTGGAGGGTCGTTTAAACCATCGTTTAAGAACAAAACAAAGTTTTGAAAAAAGCATAGAATGTTATAACAAGGCACTTGAACTCGATTCAAATTACTGCCTGGCGTATGCCGGTTTGGCCGATACTTATGTTACCAGCACATGGTTTGGCAATTACACACGAGAGGAGGGCATACCCAAAAGCAGAGCGTATGCTTTAAAAGCGCTTGATATTGATAAAAACCTTGCTGAAGCACATGCAAACTTAGGGGCAATAGCTACTTTTTTCGATTATAACTGGGATATGGCAGAGAAAGAATTAAAGCTGGCAATGAAAATAAATCACGGATATAGCCGGGGTTATCATCTATATGCACAATACCTTGATGTAATCAGAAATAAGGAAGGTGCCCGGAGATATTTAAATAAAGCAATCGAACTTAATCCAACTGACTGGCAACTTCGTTGGTTTAGTTACTATTTATTTTTAAAAGATGAAAATTATGACGAAGCACTTAAAGAGGTGGATAAATGTGGACAAATAAGAACAAAACCAGGCAATTCAAGAATGTATTTTAAGGTTTATATCAGTCAAAATAATATTTCAAAAGCGGTTGAAGAATATAAAAGATATATGTCCGAGGATTCACCTGAAATGAATGCAGGCATATTAGACAGTATATTTGCTGAGTCAGGGAAAGAGGGTGTAGTGAAATTTATGATTGAATTTGAATTGCAAAGGAAAACAAACCTGATTGCAGATATTGCGAGGTATTATGCAATTATTAATGAAAAGGATTCTGCACTGACTTACCTTGAACGTTCTTATGAAAGTGGCTTTGGAGAAAT
The DNA here is from genome assembly GCA_024636975.1 of Mariniphaga sp. Taxonomy (GTDB): domain Bacteria; phylum Bacteroidota; class Bacteroidia; order Bacteroidales; family Prolixibacteraceae; genus Mariniphaga. The sequence continues at coordinate 766 of JAGXGA010000003.1, read as the reverse complement.
AGTAAGAGTAGTAGGTGAACCAGAATTTGAGAATCTCCACTCAGAACCCAGGTTTATCGGGTTAATAAAAAAAATGAATCTAACAGATTATTATTTTCCTGAATAATAAGGGGATTCAATACAATTCCCAATTAGCTCCTATATAAGTTACATCCACTGCATCAGATTTTTCCTTCATATCTGCCTAATCCATACTCGATAGCCCAACTAAAATTACTCTTATAACATAATTGTTATTCCTTCAACAATGTTGTAATAATTTTCAACATAATTGAAAGTTTTCAAAACATAGTTGCTATGCACTGCCTGCTGTTTTTTCTGAAATTGGTTTCGGATTAAATCATTATTCCAAAATACATTTTTAACTCAAAAAATTACGATTATGAAAACAAAAATCTTTTTATTACTATTCTTTTTTATGGGCATTGCAGTTACTCAAACTTTTGCCCAGGACAAAGCCAATAATGCTTCTCAAACGTGGGAGCAAGCTTACACCCAGTCTGGGGTATGGTGCGATGGCGAAATGATTGATCTTCTGAAAGGGGAAGTCCGTATTCATTATGTGAGGAGGGTTTTTAAAAATGGTTTATTAAACTACCGGGAAATAGATCAGTTTAAAGGTGAATTAACTAGTGTTGTGTTAATTCGAAATTGACGGATAAAGCCTTTTGAGTTTTATCCGTGCCTGGTCATTTGTAAACTGCCAGTTAATCTTGGCATTCTTATTATTCCTGTGATTTTGCCATGCATCTACTTCTGATTTTAT
>JAGXGA010000038.1 GCA_024636975.1 Mariniphaga sp. | reverse complement strand
AAGTGAAGAGTGTGCAACTACAACTACTACGACAATCGTGGTGGATGATGAAGTGGAACCGGTGTTTGTACAGCTTGGTCCGTACTGCCTGAATGAAACTCCTGATGCCCTTCCCGAAACTTCAACCAACGGCATAAGCGGTACATGGAGCCCGGCTACAATAGCAACCGATGCGACCGGTTCATTTACATATACATTCACACCGGATGCGGATGAAGAGTGCGCCACTTCTACAACTATGACAATCGTTGTGGACGATGAAGTGGAACCGGTGTTTGTACAACTTGGGCCGTACTGCCTGGATGCAACGCCTGATGCCTTGCCAACAATTTCAACCAACGGTATCAGCGGTACATGGAGGCCGGCAACAATTGCAACCAACGTAGCTGGCTCATTTACATATACCTTCACTCCGGATGCAGATGAAACGTGTGCTACTTCTACTACTATGACAATCGTGGTGGATGATGAAGTGGAACCGGTATTTGTACAGCTTGGTCCGTATTGCCTGGATGCAACGCCAGATGCTTTGCCAACAACTTCAACCAACGGAATAAATGGCACATGGAGGCCGGCAACAATTGCAACCAACGTAGCTGGCTCATTTACATATACCTTCACACCGTATGAAAGCTCGTGCGGTGTAACAGTTACAATGGAAATTGAAATTGTTCCATTCCTGTTGGCAGAAGTCACTATCAAAGCCGACAAGGAAGAAATTCTTCCTGGTGAAACAGTACTTTTCACCGCCACTCCTCTTAATGGTGGCGATAATCCGCTATACACATGGTATGTAAATGGTGTAGAACAGCAGGGAGAAACTGGCGAAACGTTCTCTTATCAACCCAATGACGAGGATGAATTATATGTAATGCTTACATCCAGTCTGGATTGCACCAATCCGGTAACATCTGGTACAATCATCATCCGTGTCCCAGCAGGTGGTTCCAACAGCTATATGATTTGTCCGCAGACAATAATTCTGGAATGTGAAATTGATGAAATACCTGCACCGTACTCCAACTATCAGGAATACCTGGATGCAGGAGGCAAAGTAGAAAGTTCCCTTGACATTGATTACACCAGCTTCACATTGGTATCGGAAGTATCCGACGGGAACAGCTGTCCTGAAACCATTACACGGACCTATTCCATAGAAATAAGTGACGGAGAAACATTAACATGCATTCAGCTCATAATTATTAATGATACAACAGAACCGGAAATCTCAATTGATCCGAAAGTCGTTGAATGCATCAATGATGTGCAACCTGTGTACATCAGCTTCAATGAATTCAACCTTAACGGAGGAAATGCTAACGATGAATGTGCACTTGATGAATCGAGCTTCATTTTTGTAAATGAAATCAGCGACGGCAATACCTGTCCGGAAACCATCACCCGTACTTATGCAATTGCCGATATGTGCGGAAACTGGAGTGAGACACGGGAAATTATCACCATTCACGATACCACTCCTCCACAGATTATCAGCTGTCCGGATGACCTGTATTCAGAAGAGGCAGGTATGACCGCGGAAATGCTCAGCGGATTGCCTGTCTCGGTTACTGAACAACCTGTAGCGTTGTCCGATACGGCATCACTGGGCATTGCTGCCACAGATAACTGTGAAGTAAGACAAATCACCTACCGCGATGAGGCTGATGGTACTTGTCTGCAGGTCATAACCCGCACATTTACTGTTTACGACGGATGCGGGAACACCGATATCTGCACGCAAACAATTACCATATACGGGGAAGCGGTTCCGGTATTTGACACCATTGGTCCGCTTTGCCAGTTTGATACCGCTCCTGCTTTACCCGGCGTAAGTCTGAACGGGATCAACGGAACCTGGACACCTTCGGTTATTAATACAGAGGTGGCAGATACCCTGCAGTTTGTGTTTACACCCGTTGCAGGGCAGTGTGCCGTGAACGATACCCTTGAAGTGGTTATCATTGAACACATCAAGCCGGTGTTTGACTTTGCTGCGGAAATCTGTCTGGCTGGTGTGCCGCCACCATTGCCGGAAACCGATCTGAACGGTGTAACAGGAAGCTGGTCGCCCGATACTGTATCTACCGAAAATTACGGAGTTCAAACCTTTGTATTTACACCAGATCCGGCAATGTATGACTGTGCCGATACCACTCAGATAAATATAAATGTGGTTGAATTCATCAGGCCGGTGTTTGCGGCAATAGGTCCGTTCTGCCTATTTGAAGGGGCGCCTGAGCTTCCTGCAACCGATATGAACGGTGTAAGCGGCACCTGGTCACCGGCAGTAATAAATACCAGCATCCAGGGAGAATTTATGCATGTATTTACACCCGACGAAGATTTCAGTTGTGCTGTAACAGATACTATATGGATTGAAATACTGCCGGCGGTTGTGGCGGTATTCGATCCAATCGAACCGGTTTGTCTTGATGCCGTACCACCAGCCTTGCCACTGACCAGTATCAACGGTGTAACAGGAACCTGGGAGCCTGCAGTAATCCGTACCGACTCTGTTGGAATATTCAGCTATGAATTCATGCCTGATGGTGCTGTTGAATGCGCCATCGGTGAAATCCTGACTGTAGAGATCATCAGCAACACACCGCCTGTAGCTGAAACAGACTATGCCCTGACCCTGCAGAATGAAACTATTAACGTGGATGTCGTTGCAAACGATACAGACGATAATGGCAACATTGATGCCCTGTCGGTAACAGTTGTTTCACAACCTTCAAATGGCACTGCAGAAATACATCCGGTTACCGGAGTTATAACTTATCTTCCGGAGCGGGGCTTTACCGGTATCGACAGCCTGATTTATTCGGTTTGCGATGACGGAATACCTTGTGGTACAATGTGTGATACCGCAATGGTGATTATCAATGTGAAGGCGCCAAACCGGCCGCCGGTTGCTGTGAACGATTCATTTACGGTAATGTGCTATCCGCTGATAGAATACCTGCTCCCGAATGATTACGACCCGGATGGTGACAATATCCGCATTGTGCAATGGCCAATGGTGGATACAGAGCATGGTACCGTTACAATTGAACAGGACGGCGCCTTTATTTACATGCCCGATGAAGGATTTGTAGGCATCGATACTTTTGTCTACCGCATCTACGACGATGGTTATCCTGAAATGTGGGATGAGGCAACTGTTTGGATCAACGTTCTGCCTGAGGCAGATTGCGATAACCTGCCGGGCGATGACGATGACATTCCGACCGAATGCGCCCTTATGATTCCTGATGGCTTCTCTCCAAACGGGGACGGAGTGCACGACTTCTTCCAGATTTTCTGCATCGAGAAATATCCGGAAGCCATCCTTCGCATCTTCGATCGTGCAGGCAGCAAGCTGTTCGAGAAATTCAACTACGGTAACCTCGACTACTGGGGATCGGATGAAAACGCCTGGTGGTGGGGTATATCGGAACACAAGCTGACACTCGGTCGCGGTACCCTTCCGTCAGGTACCTACCTCTATGTACTGGAGCTGGGCAATGGAGAGGTGAGAACGGGAACGGTGATGATAGCGTACTAGGGTAGAGGGCGAAGAGCACAGTGCATGGGGCACAGGGCGAAGAGCGAAGAGCCGGAACGAAGTGGAGTTCCGCGCAGTGTAAACAGGGTAGAGGGCGAAGAAATGGCAGTCCAGGCAAGGTGCAAAAAGTGAAGAGCAAGACTCTAGCAGTAGATTAACCCAACATCAATGTCCTTTAGCCCAAATTGATAGTTGCTGCAAATCCTGTTTAGTTAAATGGAAATTGGTTGAGATTAGGTAGTGATTAAGTAGAGATTTAATGTGATTGGCAGCAGTGCATAGTTCCTGTTTTCATTTTACCTCCTAAAATTTAGCAAAGCACCGGACCCACGGGAGTCGGATTTTCCAAATCCGACATTCACTAGCCAATACCGCAAATCAGAAGGTCACACATTGCACCTGTGTTACCGGGTGCAGCGGTTTTTTACCGCCGGTTTATCTGAATTATTAACGAATTATGCTTTTGTGGAATACATTTTTATAAGTGCGCTATAGAAAATAGTGCCCCCCAATCTCCTGATGCTAAGTTCGTCGGAGCGACCGGGTGCGGCAGTTTTCTAACGCCGATTCAGTTTTCAGTTAAAATTGAACTTCATTTTTATTGTAAAAAAATTCTATTATGGAGATCCAGTTCTTTTAAACTTTCTGCTAAAAAAAGTCCTACAGGTCTCTGTAAACTCCATTTAGCAAGCCCTTTCATCACATTCTGTTCATCACTGTTTCCTCATCCCGATCAAACTCTATCTTCCACAACCCACGCAATTCATTCAAACCGTAGCCGGTAGCCTCATCTTCGGGATAGAGTTCCCTGATTTTAGTGTAAGTGGCAGGATCAATTTCCTCTTTCGGCCCGTGGCATTGAAGACAGGCCTGCATGGCTGTAAGGATGGGTTTGTAATAAACTGCCTGATTTCCTTCCATCACTACCGTGTCGTGTATCATTTCTGTTTCCTGAACCGACAGAAAATATTCCCATAACTGCTTTTCGGTATCGGTTGACAATGCATTTTGCGGATTCCTGTTTTTATCAGATACACGGGAAATGGTGCAATTGTATAAGTTGTTCAGGCTGTCGGTTATTTCCGATGCCTCCAGATTGCAAAACTCCACAGCATATAGAGTGCCTCCTTCTTTCATGGCTCCGGAAACATGAGAGAGCAGGGCCGACTGTGCCTGACCCGACACCTCGCTTCCGGTTTCGAGGAAACGGTTATAGGTTTCTGCATCCATGGTATTTTGAGAGTTTTTATTGCTGCACGATATAATTATAATCGCAGCAACAACAAGCAGTGTTAATTCAGTTAGTTTCATGTTTGTATTTTTAATGATTTTTACAGACCCTTTACCGATATAACAATCGAATGGTTATTACGGTTGAGGAAAAAAATTGAAAAAGGCCAGGCCTCTGCTCGATTCCATTATAAACAGCGGCAAATATGACCTTATATCCAACTTCTTTGATAATTTCAGGATTGAAAAAGAAAACAATGTCGAATCGGTTTACGAGATTCAGGCAAATGTGAATGATGTAGAGGAGTCACTGAACGCAGAAATGGGAATCGGCCTTAATTTTCCCCATGCAGGCGATATTGGAATGTGCTGCGGATTCCACCAGCCCTCACAGAACCTGGCGAATGCCTTTAAAACAGATGAAAACGGACTTCCGCTATTCGACACGTTTGATGACTTCAACCTGAAGAACGATCAGGGAATTCAATCGGCAGAGGAATTCATTCCTGCCGGCGATTATCTGGACCCGCGCATCGACTGGACTATAGGCCGCCGGGGAATACCTTACCTCGACTGGGGCATCATGCGCGGGTATGACTGGATTCGCAAACAGGAAGATGGAGGGCCTTACCTGCCTGCCCTGAAACCTTTTTTTACAAATCGCAGCGGTATGAACTTTCCACTACAATGAAAAACAAACAGTGAGCGATAAACTTGGGGCACGGGGCAGAGCAGAGAGCATGGGGGCCGGGAGCCTTTAGAGTATGAGGCGTGGGCATTGGAAATGGATGGCATCCCTGATCGTTCATATCTGGAATGCCCGAACAAAGAGCAGGGATGCTATCCATATCAGATGCCTAAAGGTGCCTTTGTCTCCTGCACTGTTCACGATCATATAACTTCCTTTTAAAACCAGGCCTTTTAAGGCGGCGTATGGAAAGGATGATTTTCAAACCCGGGCCGGCAGTTGTGCCGCGAGGTGGTTGATTGGGACTGCATTGCTATAGACATTTGATTCCTCCTGAATCGTTGGCAGGATGATGGCCGGTGTAAGACACTGGGAACCGGGAACTGGAAACTGGAACCGTTTACTGTTCACTGTTTACTGTTAACCGTTTATTCAGTGACACCGGGAATTTGCTAGTGTGCGCAGCGAATTCCGTTGATGGAACTAATCCCGCTGGATCAAAGAAAGCGGGACTGTTCACTGTTCACTCCCTGCCTACCAAACAGGCAAGCTCCTTACTCTTCCTCCTCTGCCTTAGCCTGTACCGTATCCTTGCTCTCTTTCCACGGCCACTGCACGCAATCTTTAATATCGGGGAACAGCACATAATCAGCTTTGCCTTTCATGGCCAGGGTTTTTACATCGAGTCCTTTAAGTTGTTGCAGGGCGGCATTCATAGTCTTGCCCGATACCGAAACATCATCTACAAGAAGAATACGTTTCCCGTCCAGATTTCCAAAGGGTTTCTGAAGCAGCTTTGGTTCATCGTACCTGGGCGTATTTTGTTCATCCCTGTAATTCAGAACCATAACCTGTAACTCTGCATTCAGATGGAATGCAACAATACCTGCCGGCACAATTCCTCCTGAGCCAATCCCGATGACCACATCGATTTCAGGCAGTGTCAATTGTTTAAGCCGCGCCGTGATTTCACGAAAAGACAGAGGAACCATAATAATTAAAATTAATATTGATCTTCAAGGATAAATCAGGTACAAGAATAGCTGATTTTACCCGCTTCTGCAATTTATTTCATTCAAAGTTGAACAGGGAAGTGGTCATTGGTCACTGGTCACTGGGCATTGGTCACTGGTCATTGGGTGACTCGGAACCCGGAACCCGGAACTGGAAACTGGAAACTGGTCACAGGTCATTGGGAACTCGGAACTAGGAACCCGGAACCCGGAACTAGGAACTGGTCACTGGTCATTGGTCACTGGGAATTCGGAATCCGGAACTTGAAACCCGAAACCCGGAATTTGGAACTGTGCCGCCTCACCCCTCCCATACAGGAATTTCAATAAAAAAAGTGGAGCCTTCTCCTGGTTGGGTTTCAAACCAGATGTGCCCTGCAAAGTTTTCCACTATATTTTTGACGATGGCCAGGCCAAGTCCCATTCCACTGGTTTTTGTGGTAAAGCTTGGACTAAACAATTTATCGCGTAAATCTTCTGAAATCCCTTCCCCTGTGTCGGAAACAGCAATGACAGCCATATGATCGCGGCGGCTCAGGTTAATTTCCACCTTTCCGGAACTGTTTTCAGGAATCGACTGAATGCCATTCTTCACCAGATTAATAATTGCGCGAGAAAGCTGGTCGCGGTCGGCATTTACCTGGATGTACTCAAATCCATTGGCATGGAATTCAATAGCAGCCCGCTCATGCTCGAACAATTCCATTACCTTTTTCAACTGTTCAGCCAAATGAAAAACCTGGTTACGGGCGGTAGGGATCTTTGCAAAATTGGAAAACTCGGTGGCAATATTAGAGAGGTTATCAATTTGCTCAATAAGCGTTTGGGTCATCCGGTCGATAAACTTATCATACTCAACCCCTTTCCCGCGGTTGCGCTGCAGGTGCTGTATGTTCAGCTTCATAGGGGTAAGCGGATTTTTAATCTCGTGTGCCACCTGCCTGGCCATTTCACGCCATGCCGATTCACGTTCGGAGCGGGCCAGCAATTCGGCACTTACTGCCAGTTCATCCACTTTTTTATTATACTCCTTCACCAGACTACCAATTTCATCGTCACGGTTATAGGAAATGGGTTCATTACGTTTGCCAAGTTCAATCTTACGCAGGTTCTCCTGGATAAGCACCAATGGACGGGTTATCTGATTGGCAATAAAAATGGCAACAATAATGCTGGCCAGAAACAGCAGAACATATAGATTAATAAAAGCAACAACGATGGTGGATAACTCCTGACTGTAACGGTCTTGCCTGACGAAATAAGGCAGGTTGATAACTCCCAGAAACTTACCGGTATTGTTTATAACCGGCCGGTATGCCGACAAATACGACATGGTGCCTATCTCTTCCGGATGGAAATAATTGGGCTGAAAATTATTGAATATTTCATTAAATGACCTCGAATTCATACGCCTTGATACCAATCCACGGTAAAAAATTTCGGGCCTCGATGAAGACACCAGGCTGCCGTCGGTACCATAAATATTTATATCGGTACGAAAAACATTTGACATACGCGCCAGCTCCCGGTTCAGCCATTCCACCAAATCGGGAGTAATTTCTTCCACTTCCTCCAGCCGCATTTCAATTTCCTTTGCAATGGAAATCATTTTCTCGTTCAGATCATTCTGGTGTTTTTCCTTATACTCCCTTACATTGTACCATATGGTTGCCACAGCAACTACAAGCAAGGAAACAAAAACGATAGAAATTATAGCTGCCTGAATTCTAAACTTGAGATCGAATTTCAGTGATCGCCTCCTTATGGATGGATTGGCAATCACCAAAAGAATCAGTACCGAAAGAAAGTAAAAAACGAACAGGTATGGAAATGAAATAAGGTAATCGATAAAAGTATACAGGTGACGTGAAACAATCACATAATTGTTCTCACGGGTGTGATAAATCAAATGTTCCATTCCGTCCCACCGGTTAAATTCAAACTCATTATCGGTTGTAAGATAACTGTGGACGTATAAATTGTAGTTGTAATCGCCGTGAATGTCTGTAAGCTCGCCTCCGTAATATTTTGCGTAATCAAACTGTTTATAGCTTTCAGGTTTTACCATCGACTTATCGATGAGCAGTTCCGGAAAACCTATTCCTTCAAACAACACTTCGGAATTCAATTCAACAAAAATTGAAACTCCTTTGGCTTCTGAAGCATGCTGATAATGAAGCCAACCCGTATAGGAAATCCTGCCATTCATGTTATCCATGAAAAAGAATTTGGTACCTGGAATCCGCATTCCCTGGGTTTCAATCATGTCTTCAAAGAAATCGATACAAGGTGCCATTTGATTATCTGCCTCAATAAGAAGGCTGTCGGCGCCGGTACAAATCAGAATGCGCAGTTCGTATTGCCTGAAATACCCGCTGAAGTAAGTTTCATCAAGGTATTCTGCAAGACCTTCCTCCTCAATGAGTAACAGTGGAATATTGGGATCGATATTGATTGAATCCTGGATTTCTGATAGAAAAACTTCTGCTGCCGGATCGCGTTCGGCAACCAGATTCACAGCCATTAATTTTTGAATATTCCTTTGTTGATCGGCAGTGTTGGTATAAAATGCAACAAGCGAATAGATTGATGATGCCGAAACAAAAATTATGAGATAACTAAGGGTGAATTTATTAAGGTAATTCTTACTGAACATGGCGGCAAGCAAAGTGGCTGCCACAAACAATACAAGGGCTTCCACTGAAATATCACTGTTCGACAGATGCTGAATAGCGGCAAGGATAATGGCAATGGACACAGCAGCGCCAGCCAGGTGGAAGAAATGAAAATCGTTGCGAAAATGATCAACTATTCTGATTGTAAGGAGAAAAACAGCAAGCAGGAGAAGGCCTACTGAAAAAATAGCCAGGACACTTTGTGCTGAAATATCGATGATTCGGTTAAGGGAAAATGAAATAGTTGAATTGAAAACCAGCTCATGGATATAAAAATTTATCATCAGGTAGGAGGCAGCTGAAAAAACCAGGAGCAGCAAACCAATTATTTTTCTGGACAAAAGTGAATCCGTTTGAAGTTCCTCCACATCAAGGTATTTTCCAAAATGAAACATCCAGAACAGGAAGAACAGCGACAAGAGAAAAAAATCGCCCAACGATGGCAGCCAGTCATTGAGGGCGAAAACCGACGGACTAAAAAACCGGAGAAGAGAAAATACTTTTGGTACATGAAACATGAGATGAAGCCAGTAAACCAGGAAAAGTGCCACAGCCAGACTACTTATTTTAATCAGAAATGCAGATTTCGATTCGACGAATTCGCGGTTAAAATAAAACAGCAGTAAAATCAACCCAAGCGAATACAATATCCCTGGAAAATACAATTGTCGTTTTGTACAAAGAAAAAATCCACGGGGCTTAACCGAAAATACATACTCATCTTCGAGATTGTAAACCGGAAATAAATCGTTGGGATGACTTCTGACCAGTTCATAGTCGTCGGGCAGACGGTAATCATGGAAAAAAGAATTTACAAGATATTTATTCTCATGCTGGTAGTTGTACTTAATAAGATGAAATCCGTAGATCTGATAACTATTCGCCTGTCCACGTTCAGTTACATAAAAACCATTGGGCAGTTGGATCATACCTTCCTCATCCGGCAGGTCAGACAAGTTATCATAAAATGCAAGAGAGCGATCGGACCAGAATATTAAGCTGTCGTTGAAAAATACAAGGATACCGACTCCTTCTTCTTCAAGTGTCTGGCTACGAAAGTAGAGCCTTCCGGCGAAGTTCCCTTCAAATTCATCTTCTTTAATTAAGGAAACAACCTCATTGATTCTTTTGTGCAGGATGTGTTCATTTTCATGGAATTGTTCCCGAAAATCACGGATAAGGTATTTTTCGGGATGCCGGTTGAGCAATCCGTTTTCAATGATTGCCGCAATCACAAAAAGACTAAGGGCAAAAATAAGGTAGCTGTATCTGTTCATTTTTCAAAACCCGCTATTCATGATGATAGGATTCGCCTTTTAAAATAGTAAAAGCCCTGTAAAGCTGCTCAACGCACAAAAGTCTTGCCAACTGGTGGGAAAAAGTCATTGGTGACAAGGAAACGGAAGAAGCAGCTTGTTTATACACCTCATCTGAAAAGCCATATGGACCGCCAATCACAAGAATCAGCTCCTTTAGACCACTTGCCATTTTTTTCTGAAGAAAACCGGAAAATTGTATCGAAGTATAGGCCTCCCCTCTTTCATCAAAGAGATGAAACTCCTTATTAGCGCCCAGTTTCGCTAAAATAAGCTCCCCTTCCTGGATTTTTTGCTGTTCAGATCTTAAATTTTTTCCTTTTTTAATATCCGGGATAACATCCATATTAAAATCGATGTAATGCTTAAGCCGCTTTCTATATCGTTCAATTCCTTCATTTAGATATTTGTCATCGGTTTTCCCAACAACCAATAAAGTAAGTCTCATGCTGATAATGAATATTTATTTTATAAATTTACCAAAAAAAAGGGTAGATCCACTTTTTGCATGGTTTTTGTAAACTTAAGGACGCTTTAGAACGATATAAAAATTAATAAAAATGCCATCATTAACGAAAAATCTATTAATGGTTTTCCTTTTTACCGGAATATTCCTGATTATCCTGCCGGTAAATGCACAAATCACTGACGAAATAATTTTAAGCCTGAAGTCAGGCAATGCAAAATCCCTCTCAGATTATTTTAATCAGAATGTGGAACTTGTAGTTCAGGAAAATGATAATGTTTACAGTAAGGCGCAGGCACAGCTTATTGTAAATGATTTTTTCAGCGAGCATTCCCCGCACAGCTTTTCAGTCATACACCAGGGAGGAAAAGAAGGAGCCCAGTATGTAATTGGCAATCTTGACACCAAAAAAGGTACCTTTAGGGTTTATTTTTTGCTGAAAAAAAATGACGATAAGGATTACATCCACCAACTAAGAATTGAAAAACAGGAATGACCCTATGGCAAATGGGCTTCTAAACCGGAAAACGTATAAGCAAATAGGAGAACAACTAACAGAAAAAGCACGCAGGGTATCACTGCCTTTTTTCGAAGGAATTCCTATATACGATGTTGCGGTTTTTTTTTGGCATAGCATAGTAAACGGTGCCATTACCACAAGAGCTTCAGCCATAGCGTTTTCATTTTTTATTGCCCTGTTCCCTGCCATACTTTTTTTGTTTACACTCATTCCATATGTGCCAATCCAAAACTTTCAAAATGAGCTGTTTCAACTCATTCACCAGTTGCTGCCTGAAAGCACATTTGCCACCGTTGAAGACACTCTAACCGACATCATCATGCGACCACGCGGGGGATTGCTTTCCCTGGGGTTTATTATGGCCCTGATTTTTTCCACCAACGGACTGGCCTCCATGATGACGGCCTTCGATGCCACCATACACAGTATTAATCGCCGTACATGGGTCAGCCAGCGCCTTGCCGCTATACTTTTGCTCATGATCCTCTCGGTGCTTTTGTTTTTTGCTGTTGCCTTAATTGCCGGAGGCCAGATCGTTATTGAGTACCTTCAAAACAGCCTGATCCTCAAAGACCGGTTTACCATTTTTCTCATCAACTTTGGAAAATGGTTGGTCATTATCCTATTGTTGTTTTTTGCTACTTCATTCCTTTATTATATGGCGCCTGCAAAAAAAACCCAGTGGCGTTTTTTTTCTGCAGGCAGTACCCTCTCCACCATTCTCAGCCTTGCTGCATTAACCGGCTTTTCATTCTATATTAACAATTTCAGTCAGTACAATAAGCTGTACGGTTCCATCGGGACCCTGCTCATCATCTTGTTTCTGATGTATTTATTGTCGCTTATTTTATTGATAGGATTTGAGCTGAATGCTAGCATATACCAGGCAAAAACAGAAAAACAGGAAGAATAGGTTATTTCCCCTGTTTAAATAATATTTCCTTTTCCTGTTTTGTAAGACTCTCATAACCGGTTGAAGCAATTTTATCCAATATACGGTTAATTTCCTCCTGCTGAATATTCATCTGTTTATTGTATTCATAATCATCACGTGGGGGCTTCTTAAAGCTGACTTTCATATTTTCCTTCGGTTTGAATGCATTTTCCAGCTTTCCTATTACATTCACTACAGCTGAACCGCGATCTTTTCCCCTGCGAAGCTGGTAAATGTAAAACCACCCCCAGAAAGCGCCACCAAGGTGTGCCAGATTACCTCCCGGGTTGGAAGTAGAAATGCTGATGATTGACAATACAACATAAAAAGCCGAAATGTATTTCAGCGGAAAACGGCCAATGAAAAAAAGATGAATTTCCCTGTTGGGGTCATAAACAGCAATCGCCATCAAAATTGCAAAAACCGAAGCCGATGCTCCCAGCATGATGCTGTTCATTTGCTCAAACGCCGGAAAGATGTTAAATGCAAGTATATAAAAAAATGCACCAGCCAGCCCTCCCATTAAATAAACGCTTAGCAACTTCTCGCCCTCGAAATGGTGCAGAAACAACTTTCCAAACCAGTACAGACCTAAAATATTAAAGAGCAGATGAAGGAACCCCTCATGTAAAAACATGTAGGTGATAGGTGTCCAGGGCCTGCGTATCAACATCCCTAAATCGGAAGGCACTGATAACCACGATACCAGCGGAAATGAAACACCTGCCAGATAGAAAAACAAACCTATGATCTTAACTATCAAAAAAACACCAAGATTTATATAGATCAGCCGGGTTAAGGCAGACCCCTGCCTGAACGTTTGTTTTATGTCGGTCCAAATATCCATTTAATAAAAGTGTGTAGTCTTTCTATTCCAGTATTTAATTAGCAAATAACCAAACAACATGCCACCAAGGTGGGCAAAATGGGCAATGTTACTTCCCGGTTTTGAAAAACCAAGGTAAAGTTCTATTAATCCGTATCCTATCACAAAATATTTTGCTTTAATGGGTATGGGAGGAAAAAGTAACATCAGCTGGGTATTGGGGAATAACATCCCAAAGGCAAGCAACACTCCAAACACTGCACCCGATGCCCCAACAGTGGGAATATCCATCTTCAGCTCCTTGACCCGCTCCATAAGGGTTAATCCTTCGGCTGCATAGGCTGAACTGGATGGATCATCGTACCAGGTATTTATAAAGTCACGCACCTGGGCCGATGCCTGCGGGAGATTTTTACTGACGTACTGATCGAGTAACTCAGGTGACGGTGTATTCCTGAATGCTTCAATGGCATTCTGAATAGAATTGAATTCAAGATAATTGACAAAGTTGTGCAACACAATGGCGCCCAGCCCGGTTACAAAATAATAAACTAAAAACCGCTGCGAACCCCAGACACTCTCCAGTACCCGGCCAAACATGTAAAGGGCAAACATATTAAAGAAAAGATGCCAGATCCCGCCATGCATAAACATATGGGTTATAACCTGGTGCAAACGGAAATTTTCCGACCCGGGATAATACATGGCAAGATGTTCCACCAGATCGATGCCGGCGTTTTGTAAAACGAATGTGGCAACCAACAGCAGTACGTTAATAATGATCAGGTTCTTAACAACCGGTGGAATTGAATTCATTGCAGGACGATAATTCATAAAAATACTATTTTTTTAGCTTTGGCAAATGCCAGGCCATAGTTTAAATTTGCAAGATAACGACATCTTGTCATTTATTAAAAGTCTTTTCAATATCCTCCAGAGGAATTATGGTTAAAACTTTTCTTCCTTCCGGAGAATAATTGGGTGTAGCACAGGCAAACAGGTTATCAATCAGATGGTCTATTTCCTCTTGCTTTAAGGTTGTACCATAGTTCAGGGCAGATGCTTTTGCCAGCGATATGGCCACCTGTTCCCTTGCCTTTGCCCGGGCATCGACAGGTGAATTTTTATATTCCTCAAGCAACTTTTCCACAATCAGTTCGGGTGATGAAACATCAAGCACACCCGGCGTTCCATTAATTATGAAGGTATTGCGTCCGAATTCCCGTATATCGAAACCCAGGGCCATCAGGTCATCCAAAATTTCCAGCAGCAGGGTGGCATCACCCGGGTCAAGCTCTATAGTTTGCGGAAAAAGCTGTTGCTGGCTGGCTACTGAATCGGACTTAAGCACTTCCATAAATTTTTCAAACAAGATACGCTCATGAGCGCGCTTTTGATCGATAACCATCAATCCTGATTTTACCGGTGAAAGAATAAACTTCTGTTTAAGTTGCATTGCCTTTTTCCCGTTGAAAGATTCTGCAGCCTGACCACCATTCATCTCTTTATTTCCAAATGACAGGCGCATATTCTCCCTCTCAGGATCATGTTGAGGTACTCCCGCATACAAATCTTCCCAACGATCCTGATTCTTTTTTTCTGTAGTTGAGGGGCTCCAGCTTCCTGCCGGCGTTTTCTTCTCCAGATCGAACGGATTGTATCCCGGATTAATGTTAATTTCAGGAAAGTTTACCTCATTTGTATCTCTTACAGGAACCGGAATTTCAATACTGCCACTCTGGTCGAAATCAATTGATGGAACGACATTGTGTTTACCCAGGCTTTCCCTTACTGCTGCATGGATAATTTGCCAGAGTGCCACCTCATTTTCAAACTTTATTTCCGTTTTTGTTGGATGCACGTTTATATCAATGTCGGCAGGATTAATTTCCAGGTACAGAAAATACGAAGGAAAAGCATCGCCGGGCAGGAGTTTCTCGTAAGCCTGCATTACCGCTTTGTTAAAATAGGGATGCCGCATGAACCGTTTATTTACAAAGAAAAACTGCTCACCCATAGTTTTACGGGCGAATTTGGGTTGGCCAATATAACCTGATATGCCCATCATGCTGGTATTTTCCTCAACAGGCACCAGGCTGTGGTTAATATTTTTCCCAAAAATTCCTGCAATTCGTTTTCTCAGGTTGCCGGCTTCCAGCTCATAAAGCAATGAATTGTTATGATAGACAGAAAACCGGATACCGGGATTAGGAAGGGCAACCCGCTGAATTTCATTGATTATGTACTTCAATTCAGTAGAATTCCCCTTCAGGAATTTACGTCGTGCAGGAACATTAAAAAAAAGGTTTTTAACTGTTATTGAAGAACCATTGGCACAGGCGGTCGGTTCCTGGGTAAGCACTTCCGAACCGGAGATGAGAATAAAAGTCCCCACTTCGTCTTCCATTCTTTTGGTACGCAGTTCCACCTCGGCAATGGCTGCAACCGAAGCCAGTGCTTCGCCGCGGAAGCCCATCGTCCGTATACAAAATAAATCGTTAGCTGAATTAATCTTGGAGGTAGCGTGCCGTTCAAAGGCCATGCGGGCGTCGGTGGGCGACATTCCACAACCGTTATCGGAGATCATAATGGATGTCCTCCCCGCTTCTTTTATATGCACAGTAATCTCAGTTGCACCGGAATCAAGTGCATTCTCCACCAACTCCTTCACTACCGAAGCCGGCCGCTGGATCACTTCTCCGGCAGCAATCTGGTTAGCTACCGAATCGGGTAATAATTGAATAATATCACTCACTTAAAAAACAAAATCAGAATAAAAAAACAGGTAAAAAATGAGCGATAAAATCATAATGAGGATAATAAGGCGGGAATTGGAAGCCTTGCGTGCACCTGGTGAAGATTTTGCAAATCCTTCCTGTGCCCTTCTGAACTGCCCCTTTACATTTGGCCTGTAAATCCTGCCATTGTCTGATTTCTCATCTATGATCCCCATCTCTTCCTTAATCCTGCGTTCCCTATCATCACGCTCCTCCTTATCGGGGTCGTAGAAACGCGGATTAATATTGAATTTTTTTGTACCCGGTGTATGGAAAAACCGTCCAATCATATTGTTCTATTTGTTTTTACAAAGATACTATTTATTCACAAAATGTATTCCATTCTCAGGACGAAGAAAAAGACTCCGGGTTCCGGGTTCGGGTGGTTCCGGGAGTCGGATTTTCCCAAATCCGACATTTCTTATTCACCCGCTGTTTGTCAGCTGACAGATGAGTCCACTAAGTTAAAGCGCAGCGGAATTGAAAATCGGGCTGGTCAGTGGTCACTCTGCTCTTCGCTCTAAAGGCCCTATGCTCTGTGCTCTCAAGCAACTATCTTGATAAATATTTAGTGTATTTTACCATTTTGTATATTTTTAATTTGTTTTATATGACCAAGTATATATAAAGCAAATCCAATTGGATGTAAATTTCAAAAAGAAAGTGAAAGTGATTATTATAATATTATTTGTCCTGATACACTATTACAAGTTTGGAGTGGTGGTGGAGCAGTAGTTGATGACAAGATTTTGCTTAGAAGAATTGATATAGCTGTTAAAAAGAAGAAGAACCAAATGAAAAGAGAATGAATAAATTGCAAAGATTACGACCACACAACGTGTGCAAAATTGCAAAAAACCATCGTAATAAAAATAATTAACTTTTAATAATGTTTCCCTCAGTGAAACTTATTTCATATATTTGCAAATAAGTATATGAAAGTACATTTGATTAAAAAACAGTCGATTGAGGATTATGTCCTAAAAAATGCCAGAAGTAAGGCATCTTTTGAGATTTGGTTATCAATTATTAAACTTGTTGATTGGAAAGAACCTAATGAGATTGTTGCAACTTTCAATAGTGCTGATATTCTTGGTAAGGGTTCAGGCAGAGTTGTATTTAATATTGGTGGAAATAATTTCAGGTTGATATGTAAATATCACTTTGGAAATACGAGAGTTCATCTATTTATTAAATGGATTGGTACGCATGCAGAATATACAAAACTATGCAATGAGGGAAAACAATACGAGATAGATGTTTATTAAATATAAATAGAAAGAATAAAAAATGGATACATTAAAATATACAGTAATTAAAGATGTAGAACAATACAATAAGTACTGCAACATCTTAGAAGAGTTAATTCTAATTGATAACAAAGCAACTATTGATGAGATTGAATTGCTTACTCTTTTGATTGAGAAATGGGACAATGAACATAGTACATTTAATGATTCTGACCCGATTGTATTGCTTAAAGCTATAATGGAAGAACACGATTTAAAAGCAAAGGATTTAGTTAATATTTTAGATTTGTCAAAAGGAACAATTTCTAAGATTTTAAATTATCAAAAAGGACTTTCAAAAGACACGATAAGAAAACTTTCTGATTATTTTAAATTATCTCAAGAGGCTTTTAATAGACCGTACAAATTGAAACATGAGGTAAACAGGCATTTCCGAAATGCAAGTTTGATGAATACAAAAAAAATATAAAAGTATAAAAGCAACATTTGCACAATCGAGTAGCCTGCCCTGTCAGCAAACGCTGACAGGGAGAAGCTCTCACACCATCCGTCAGCTGACCATAGCCGTTAACCTAAGAAGTTTTTTCAAAAAATAGCAAAAAAAAATGGGGTTAAAACACACTACCCCATTTGGGATAGTTTAGTTTTTTCCTCATTATCTTTGTTTTTATTTTATTAAAAAAAAGGCGGTCGGTTTTT
>JAGXGA010000037.1 GCA_024636975.1 Mariniphaga sp. | reverse complement strand
CATGGTTTTGTGGTGGTCGAGTTTGCCGTCAGCAGTTTTGGGCATTGCCCAATTTGGCCATCGGTATTCTTCGTCCAATATGTACTGGTAGTCTTTGCCTTCCAAAGCAGCTTCATCTGCTTTTTCACTCTCCAAATGGTCAAGGTATCGCAAGAACAAAACCCAAGAAGTCTGTTCGATATAATCCAATTCACTGTCCGCACCTGCATCCTTGTAAAGTATGTCGTCTATGTTTTTAAAAGTTTGTTCAAACATTATTTAGTCCTTATTTAAAATTCATTTCAATTAAAAGCAAATATATCAATATTCACTGGTGCGTTGGCAAGAAAACTGCTCTTTTGCAAGCTGAAGCTGCATGCCGCCCAATGCTATATTGCACAAAGTTATGGGGCGGCTTATTGTTTAATGCCGGAGCGGGTGAGTCTGATACATCCAAAGGGGTGGCGGCTTGTTTGCTCAATGTGAATTTCATCCTGTCCATTCCAGATTAAGATTGTCTTTTTGGTTATTGTTTCAAATATATTTTTACTTTCCAGATTTTATGCTTGCCTCCAATGAAAAAACAGTAGTGTTGCTTAAGTTTCTCAATACTGGCTGCAAACAAGATGACAGCGATTTGAACGCCTACCGGTGTCAACCCATGCCTTTGCCCGGTGTGCAAAACCGGGACAGATGGTTACCGTAAGGGAACTACCACAAATACACTCCCCGGCCCGGCCTTTTCTTAAACAACCGCTGGCAAAAGCATGAACATTGTAGTTCAACATGGACTCATCGCTGGACGCTGCGCGCCGCTCAGAGTCTTATTTATTGTAAACAGTATTTATTCCAATTCATCAGTGTCAAATACAGTTATGTTTGCTAGTTGTGCTTTATTTTGTAGATTAATATCTGACGTTACAAGAATTACATTATCTCCAGGGTGTGAAATTTGAAACTCTAGAGAATTTGCGATGATTCGGTCATCGTTGTTTTCCGGGTCAAGCCAACTTAGAGTTTTACTGAAATTTGGTTCTGTAGCAATCATCTTCACGGTTATTGTCTTGCTAACTGTAACTCCCTTTAATACATCACCTTGTTTTCGATACCCTTTTAACCTTTGTATAACAGAGACAACTTTCTTTCTAAAGTCCTCATTTCTATGAGTCATTTTTAATTTGTCAAGTTCGGCAAGAACCGTGGGTAGAATAACAAAATCAAATGATTTGCTCGGTGAAATCTTTGAATAATTATTTGGCTCAGAATATTGAATAATTGAATTTGTGTCTGGTAAAATAATATTAGCTTTTTTGCCATTTTCCAATAGATGTAAGAAATCTATAAACGCTTTTGTCTCTTCTCGAAAATTTTTCTTTCCATTTTCAATTGAAGAGGGAGCTCTATTTTGTTCTATTAAATTTATGATTTCTTTATTCGCTTTATCAATTTCCCTTTTCATTTTTGGTTGTGCTTTCTCAAGTAAAAGCTCAAAATTTTGATAAAATTTTAAATATTTCTCTTTGGCAAGAATTTGATTCTTTTCATCCTTTTTGTCCCAATGAAAAACACGAGGATTGAGAAATACAACTGCGCTATGTCTATCATTTGGGTCATGGAAGTAGATCGATGAGTTATTAAACATTTCATTTATAATCGGTTCAATATCTCTAATTTGCCCGATTAACTTTTCTATGTATGATAAGTTATTCATATTGTTTACAATGGTTGCGTAGTATTTTATTCGGGTCACCAATTCTTAGTATGAAAAAAGTTGCCCACAAAAGGACTTTAAAAATAATAAAGTCAAATTCTTGGTGATTAGCTGGAAACCATCCAACTGTTGAGGGAGATATATCCCCGCAATTTTAATACTATTCTACAAGTCTAAATATCTATTATCTGATTTTCCGATTTCTTTCATAATTTAGGTATTTCCCGTGGTAGTTTAACACAAAAGATTTAAAACTATGTAAATCAGTTAACGTAGTAAATTTGTATTATACCATTTTAATATTGTCATCTATTCTCCTAATTCTAGAAAAGGCTTCTTTTGTCAAATGTTTCCAAAAATTTAAAATTAATTGTGGCATTTAAAAGTGCAGAGAACCATCGGTAACATAACTCTCTAATTCGTCAAAATAATCATGATAGCTTTGATTAATATCAGTTGCATTTGTTTTTCTGATATTTTACTATTAGCATTTTTTATCATTTACACGATAACC
The DNA here is from genome assembly GCA_024636975.1 of Mariniphaga sp. Taxonomy (GTDB): domain Bacteria; phylum Bacteroidota; class Bacteroidia; order Bacteroidales; family Prolixibacteraceae; genus Mariniphaga. The sequence goes on along the minus strand of JAGXGA010000037.1, from coordinate 89,812 downwards.
TTTAATTCTGCTGGATTAAAGATTTCTTTTGCAGTTTTGTCAATTACCAATTAATTACTTGTTGGAGTTACCAGAATTGAGAATTAAATTCTTCATTTAGTTTATCTTTTTGGTCTTTCCGAAAAAAAAGTATAAAGTATGAACCTGCAAAGTTATTATCAAAACTCATATAAATCCAGCAAAATGATAACCAGAATGTGCCTCTGCAGGGAATAAATCAACGGTTAAGAGTAGAAAAAAAGGTTTCGGAGAGAAATGAAAAATACCCCATTAAAAACACTATAAATAAAACCTTAAATAGCATGTGGTTAAAAGGAGGCAATGTTTAGTTCAACATACCCTCCAATGATAAGCGTTCTTTGTGTGATCTGCAATGTGCATACTAGTGTGCGATGGCTAAAAATCTCTTTCAATCTGTTTTGCCGTCATAATTTTAGCAATGAGATTTTCAAATTTCAATTTCTGCTCTCCCTTGGCAATCTTTTTTAATTCATCAATCATTCTATCAAAGTCCGATTCTTTTTCAATAATTATATATTCAACTTGATTCAAATCAAGATACATTCTCTCCCCGTTCAGCTTAGCACTTGTCTTTTCTTTTTGTGCTTTAAGCCCAAAGAATACCTCAACTAAACTGTTGTCTGGAATGTATCGCCATTCTCTTTCATCATAAAATTTCTTTCTCTTCCTTTTTCCATCTTTATATGACTGATTCCCGATGAATTGTTTTAAGTATGGGAGCAAGTGTTTTCTTTCGTACTCTGAAAGCACATCTTGTTTGACAAGATTGCGAACCAAATTGCTTTCACTTGTTACATACCAGACAGGTTTTACACCCTGCTGTCTGGCATACGTCCTTTTAATCCCAATGCCATAGCGACCGTACCAATCAAAATGTTCTTTAATTAAACTCAAGGGAATGTCGCAGAAGCATGCCATGGGTACGCGATACCCATTGTTTCTCAACGGGAGCTTTTCATATGTATTATGGCAATAAAATCCATCCTTGAGATTATTGATAAGATAGTCAATGCTATCAGTAAAATTGAAAAGAGTACTTGAACTAATTCTTGCCATAATAATCTGAAAATATCTTTATGGAAACGCTTTAAATATCAACCAGAATGCAAATGCAGCAGCTGAATCTGAGGCAAGTTGTCTAGCATTGTCTGGTCTTCGGTCTTTCGCTCCGATTTTTTCTTCTTCCTCTGGCTGCCCAATTATATCAGAAATCCCTCTAACTACTCCAACCATCATCTTGCTATACTCTTTCCCTTGCTTAGATGCAGCTTTTGCAAAACCAAAACCTTCCATCTCCACCGCTGAAGTATCATTAAAATGTTTTGATAGTATTTTGCCTATTCCGGATTCATAATGTTCAACCAATTTTTCTCCTGAAGCAATAACTCCCATGTCGGCTTTCACATTTTTTTTCTGGACGTTTTTAATCAATTGTTTCCAGTCTTCTTTCAATCTCTCCCTCTTGGCGATTTCATCCAAGTGAAATGTTGTCCCCCCCATATCTGGTCTTGAGCTAAATGACTTTTTTTCTGACTTCCCTCCTTCGTAGGAATAAATCATTGTAGGGTAAATAACGTCTCCAATGGAAAAATCCTTTGGTTTTCTTGATCCAGCAATTCCAACGAATAATATTAAATCAGGAGAAAAATATTGAATAGCTCGTTCTGCTTCTTGTGCCGCATTCGTGTTCTTAGGACCACACTCTCGAATTATAACACGAGCCACTAATTTTTCATTAAGCTCAAATACTCCTGCTTCATAGGTTGTACTTTTTTGAGTGGCATCTACTGGTTGTACCAAATGTTCCCTAACTGCCAGATATTCCTCTTTTATTGCTGTTAAAATGACAACGGTTGGTAGGTTCTCAATTGGATTTGTTTGAATGTTTTTCGGTTGCTCCATTGGATAGTATTGTGATTTGGATTGTAACGAAGGACTTAACCAAAGTGCTTCAAACCAATTCAATTTTACAAGAGATTTACAAACTTCATATGCTAAGATGAATGATCCATAGTAACGAGATTTGTTATACACTGTCCTTGCCGAGGTGGTATAACTCCTTGATAGTATAAGAGAACCAAGTCGTTTTGATTGATTTTCAGTGATTTGTGATTGATAGTAGGAGATATAATCACTAAGAAACCTATCTGAATGAGAAGTGAAACTTTCAAATATCTTTAATACAGGCTCTATGTCACTTCTGTTTTTATTTAGAAATGTCGTCATGTATGGGTTTGAGGTGATGTAATCAGCTAATATTTGTTCAACTGAAGAACTATCAATTTCTTCTTTTACTAACTTATTTACTATTGTGTCTGCCGTTACTTCAACAAATCGATCTTGAGAACTAGCTGGAATAAAGCCCCAAAGTTTCTTACGACTATCATAGTCTGAAATGTTTGAGTAAGTCGTTTCGGCAATTTTTTCAAAAACTAAGTCATCAATTTGTTTTCCTTGTATTGCCAGATCAAAAACACTAAAAACAATTGTTTGCTCCTTGCCTTTTATTCCATAACTAAAAGGTTGATTAGCTTTGAGAAATGCGGTCCATAAATTCAACCAACAGGAAACTTTTATATCAAGTGACTTTAAAAGAGACTCATTATTAATTACTCTGATTGTTAATTCCTTGATCAATTTATTATTGCATGTTTTTAAGGTGATAGGCAAAATTTCATCATCTGGAATTTCTTTTAGTATCAAATTTACCCCGATTGACTCATCAAAACTTAACGAATGCTCAAAAGTCAATTGCTTTTTAATGGCTTCTATGGGTTTGTAGAGTTTTAATAAAATTTCCGCATGTAACAAATACCATTTCCTTTTTTGTAGCTCAAGCAAAACGCTCTTTCCAATTTCAGGTGGTACTTCTTTTGGTAAATATTGAATAAGAATTGACTCTGAGTCTAGGTGAGAGGGTATAATTGATAAGATAGTTTTGGAGCTGTCTATTGAGAAGAGTAAAAGATTCCATATTGATTTCTGAATAATCTCGTCCGTCTTTGATATGTTTAACTTAAGTGAATCAACTATGGTTTTATGCCACCAAGTTTTGTTTGTTTCATTTACAGAGATTGAGAAAACTTCTGAAAGCATTTCAATATACTTAAACTGTGCATCTCTAATTGCTGTATCAATAATGGCATTTACAAGGTTTTTACCGTTTTCTTCCCCTTTATCAAAGGAATGCCATGAGATGTTTCTTAGTCCTTTTACATTCGACTCTAAACCATTATGAATTAATTCAATATACTTTTCAAGAAACTTTTCTTTTATGGTAGTACCGAGTTTCTTATTTGGTGAAAGTTTTGCAAGAATTCTTAAATCCCGCCTTAAAAGGTCTGGATCATTTAGATTGTCTAAAACAACATAGTCCGCATATAATATATTCCCATGTGTATATGTATTCAAATCATCAAGATTCGCACCAATGGTTTTAAGAAAATTATATAATGGATTTTCTTGTTGATTACATAGAAACAAGGCTTCTGTATGTGATGTGATTTCAATTAAATCCTTCTCGTCCCCACTGATTGGGCTACTATGACTCCACCTTGACAATAATTCGCTTTGAATGTAAACAATGGTTAAATCATCAGAGTCTTCTATGTCTTTGGGTGAAAAACTAGCTCTATACTTAAGTTGTTCTCTGAATCCATTGATTGGAGAATTCCACAATTTCTGAAGTATTAACTCAAAAGAGACTAAATCACCTGTGAACAGAATAGGTAAATCACCTTTAATAAATGATGCAAGAGATTTTTGGATATAAATTGGTTGTCTCTCATCATGCGTTTGATCAAAATTTTCAGCATAAAGCTCTATAGGCTCCAAATTAGTTCTTTCAAGTGGTACGTCAGAAATCAAAAGATTTAAAATACTCTGTAAGTCATCAAGCTCTTTAAGTGATTCTATTTCCACAATTAAAACATGTGTTATAACCATGCCGGACCGACTAGCTTGTGAATCAGGAAAGGTTTTGGTGAAAACGTAATAATTCTTAAAAGTTGAACCTGAGAGATATGGTTTGAGAACAACTCCGGGTGTTAGTGAACCTGGCCTGTCCGTGAACTTGATTAGGAATGAAGTCAACTCCGAATCATCAACAGTTTGATAAATTTTGGAATGAGCTCTATTAACTTCACCATAAAATGCCTGATGGATGATAATTTTATTCATGCCCTATAAAATCCCAAATTGAAAGAGTTAAATCCCTCTGAAGCGACCCCGTTTTATCAATATAATAGCCGAAACTGATAGGTTCTTTATCAATGAATTCATCGTCAGGTTCATCTGTAAGTGATTTCTCTGTTGATGATAAGCCTATAATTGAAAGAGATTCATTTTGCCAATTATTCTTCAAGAAATCAAATAACATTGGAAGCCTTTCTTGAAGTAAAGCTGAAGGAGTTTGATCTTCAGGAAGTTCTAGTTCATCCCAACAAGATAAAACCACGGTTAAGTTAGGTTGACCAATTGGAGAGAATGTTGAAAGTCCTTTTATATAAGCTAATGTTTGAAGTAATTCTACATAGAAGGCCGCTTCTGATATCTTTACGGGAGGCGGTTGACTATTCCTTTTTTGAATTTCTTCGGCACTTGGAATTCCTTTGTTTACGATATCCTCAAGCGGAGTTAGTTCATTTAGTCGAATGAACAATACCCATGATGTACTATTTTCAATGTAGTCTTGCCATAAATCATTGACCATTCTATTATCTACAATTGAGGTGATTTGTTCACCTGCATAGTCTGGAAAAGCGAATTTAACCTCAGAGTTCTTTTCATCCGTGATTATCAGTTCAATACTTCGGTTAGCTCCTGTTTCTGTATGTGCGGCCCTTTTACCATTATATATGTTTTTTAATCCGTCCTCAAAAATTGACAAATCAGAGGGGCGGTTTTTAGTGTCGATTTTAAATTCGAACTGACGACTGTTTATACGTTCGTATAATTGAATACCAAAATGTGTTTTTCCTGTATTAGGACCTCCAATTATCAATATATTATGTTTTTCCATATCATTCATTGATAGAGCGTTTTGAAAGAAACATATCCTCGGGTTTAGCTACTGAAATCATTGGAAGAGTATTGCAGTTTTGGTTCAACACCTCAATAATCCAGTTAACTGATTCCAAAATAGCCTTATGAAATTTTCCCCTAGCGCCTTCTTGAACACTAGTTTCAAATTGATTAAAGTGCTTAAATGGAGAAGCTTCAATATGTGTAACAACTTGTTCTTTAGTCTGATGGGTTAACTTTAAATCTGATTTAGACCATATTAGACCAATTGGTCGATCATTGATGTTTTCAATTAGCCGATCCGCAACTTGTTTAAGCTGTCGTTTAGCATTCCCTCTTTGACTGCCAGAAAGCATATCACTGTCTGCAAAAAGTAAAAAACCATCGCAATTTTCATATATCCACTGAGCACCAATCGCATTTTCGCTATTGACATTATTGCTCCAGTGATCAAACCATTCACCTGGTGCATCGGTGAAAACTAGGTCGATATTCTTACCTGCCCTATTTTTTAAAACTAGATGTAGTAATCCTGGAACTCTTCCCGAGTTATTGGTGGTATGGGTTGGGAACTGAATTTCAGCATTACTTTTCCAACTGAGATACCAAGCAATATCTTCCCATCCGTTAAGTGTAATAGAACCTGCAAAACTATATTCCCCTATTTTAGCGCCTTGTCTAATAAGACAGTAAAGTGTAGCTAAAAATGTCGTTTTTCCTGCACTTGCAACTCCTGTAACCCCTATAAATATTGGTTTCCTAGACGCTGTTAAGAAATTAAGGTCATAGAGTCCCATTGTATTTCCTGTCCACGAAATTCTATGGCCTTCATCATCTGTGGCTTGCTTGTCTTCCTTTTTAACAGATTCCTTTTTACCATAGAATTTGCAGTCAGAAAGAGTTGAACATCCTTCAACGTTGCATCCAGTGTCTTCGGGAAAACATGATGGTTGTGAGCAATTTCCAGCCATATTACTTTGAGATTAGCCTTTTAGTGAGTAAATCATGGAAAATTGCAACAGATAACTCCTCGATAGAAATCTCATCCTCTTCCTTAATACCTGTTCTTGCAGATAACTTTTTGAGCGTAACCTTACCATGAAGGAAAAGAACGATAAAGTCAGTCAAACAAATTCTTCCTTCTAATTCATTTAATTCTGGCAAAAGTTCTGTTATTTCAGATTTGGAAGAATCTTTTGATAAAGCAGTAAAGAAGTCTTTGAACTTTAATTTTTCACTTTTCTTTTCATTCAACATCAATAAGGTATCCCTCAAAAGATAGTCTACACTTATTGGAGTTATTTTAGCAACCTGCTCATTTAGGTCGTTTCCCATTACTATTGGAAGAATAGGTCGTGAAACTTCTCTGTAGCTTTTCTTGAGTGATGGAGAATAAAGGGTTTCTTTCCACCAAAGCAACTTGCTTCTACGTTCAACCGCTACAATTGAAGCAAATGAGGATTTTAAGTTCTCATCTAAGGACTTCTTAAATGAAGTGAAAAATTTATTTATCGGATCTTCAAGGGTGGCTGGTGCTAATGATTTATTTAATTCGGATAATGCCGAATCAAAGGAACTTGCGATTACATTACTTGAAGTGGTTGCAAAGTGTGGACCCCAAGAAGAGTTTCCTCCATTATTTGAACCATATCCATTAGGTCCCCCATTCTGAATTGCTTTAAGCATTCCAGCATTAAGAGTTTCTTTATCAATTTTAGCACTGCCAAAATTTAAGTCATTTATCTTTAACGTTCCCAGTTTCAGTCTAGGTTCTTCTTCAATTAATGACCATTCTTCAATAGCATGGTTTTCAGCTACTTCTCCCAATTCCGATAAGAGAGTTTGTACAATTTCTTTTTCCTTACCAAGTTGTGCATAAGGATAGAAATTTGAGGATGTCAAGTAGATAATTCTCGCGGCAATAGGATCTTCACTTCCCAATTGTATCAAAGCATTTAGAATAACTCCTCTGTGAATATTTCTGGGCATATCAGGATACTTGCCTCTAAGTGCCTTCCAATATTTAGTCACAATCTCTTCAACATCACTTAGTAATGTTTCCTTGTCCGAAATATTTGGGTCTAATGCTACCAATGAATACTTTGGTATAAGAGAATAATTCTTCTTTAGATACTTAACTAAATCAGCTACTGATTGCTGAAGCCATTTTAATCTTTCGTCACTATCTCCAATATCAAATAGGCCGGATTTCAAAGTTGACTGCAAGAAATTAGCGTTCATAATTATATTCTTTAAATGTTATTATCCTGTTTAAGGCGTGGGCAAATTTTGGCTCATTTATAAAGCTTGGGTTGTGAGTTGGCTTGTGAGGCTTTGCAAATGTGCTAAATGTGGGTTGGCAGAGAAACTTTAAAAAATGCGAAGCGAGGGAAATTGTTCTTTTATCATCCTTTGCCGAATGAGTATTAAAGCACAGTCCAGTCAGTTTGTCTGTCATGTTGTTATATAAGTTCCTTATTGTTATTTCAGCATCTTTCAAATGTTCTTTTATCTTTTTTGCATGTTGCCCAACGGTTGGGGATGTGGCTAGTGAGAAAGTGCGGGCTACGTTTTGGTCCCCCGACGAAAACAACCGTGCGGGCGAAAAAGCTCCGAGTTCGCGATGTCAACCCACATTAGCTAACCCTTTTATATGGGCAGATTTTTTAATTCAATTTTAGTCGTTTTGTTCTTCCACTTATTCGTAATAATTTTGCTATCGATTAAAAAAGTTCTCTGGCCATAAAAACTCCGGTAAATACTGTCTAATCATTTCAGATGCCCAAAGATAATTTCTTGCTTCTAACTCTCTAACGAAATATGGCCAAGGTGGGATATTGCTTCTGTAGACATTTGTTGAAGAAATAGACATTCCACCTCCTTGCAATGTTGAAAGTCCACCATATTGCAATGTAGATAATCCGCCATATTGCAATGTAGATAGTCCTCCGTATTGTAAAGTTGAAAGACCACCATATTGTAAAGTTGAAAGTCCGCCATATTGCAACGTTGACATTCCACCGTATTGGAGTGTCGACAATCCTCCATATTGTAAAGTCGAAGCTCCTCCATATTGTAAGGTGGACATTCCACCTCCTTGTAATGTTGATAATCCACCACCTTGTAATGTACTTAGATTACGCGGCCAAGTCCTTAAATTGGGAATTTCAGGTCTGCTCATATTATAAAATTTTAATTGGTTTTTTAATTGGGTCTAAGTGTCATATAAACAGAACACTAAACTTCTTTTTCAATCTCATTAAATTTCATTAAATTATAAATCTCGATTGTATTATCTACATACTTTCTTACTTGTCCTGATACACTATTATATAAATAATCTAAATGCTCGTCTTGTAGGTTCTTCAATTTTAAATTAAAATGAGTCACTTTCCCGAACTTTAACGGAGTTGAAAGTTTTACGAAAAGATTGTTCGGAAAATCATTGTTCCCATTTTGAATAATTTTCTTTAACTTACTTTCGGCATTATTGTCAACAATAATCCCATAATAGTATAATTGATCTTGCAAAAGATAAGCATCAATAAGAGGTTGACCGACGAATATCGATCGTTCAAAATCAGCGGTCAATATACCATGAGAAATCGCTCCTTTTGTTGGTAATCCACTTTGAATAGTTGCTTCTTGGCAAATTCTCAATGTAACCGAAAGATTAAATAAGTCTTTTGGTGAATCAGACTTCGTTATAAATAAAATAGAATCAGAAAAGGAAATAGATTTTACTCTTGTATCTTGATTCTTCGAACCTTCTTTGTAGTTTTTTCCCAAAATATTAAGTAGAATATTTCTAGTTTGGTTCATCTGCAACAACATGTGCTTTATTTCTTGATGTGGTCTACGGGCAACTATGTCCTTAAAACCCATAATGTCAATAAACCCTATAAACCTATCACAATCAACTTCCCAGTCATCATGTGTATTATTTTTGATATATTCTTCCATTAAAGGTGCTAATTTCATATGCTAATTTTCTTTTTTTTTAATTTGCGCATAATTTATTTATCTATTCCTGTTTTCTAATCCCACTGCACATACAGTTGTTGGATTAGTTCAGCTTTTATTCACAATATTTTTTAGATTATTTCACTCCAGGTCATTTACCATTATTTCTTTCACGGCTTCGCCCCCTCAATTACATTCCTGTCTGCAATCGTGCATTTTGTTGAATCGATATTAAATTGCCTTTAAAAGCCTGGCACTGCCGATTTATTATCGCCGGGGCATAAAACACCAACCGTTACACAGAGGTATCTCCGTGCACCGGCATCTTCTTCTCAGAAATCTACTTTGGGCTTTATGTTCGGCAGTGGTCTCAACAGGCCAGGTTTTTAATTTTATCGGGATAAATCTAAAAAACAATTTGCTATAAAACAAAAGGTTATCCCTTTTATTTATGCACATTTTTCAACCTTGTGTTCCGAATGTTCGCAGGATCCTTTTTTATGCCGCATCTGTGAATTCCACACGGCGATATTAAAAGAGATTCCTTTCCTATATCCAACCTAACGTTTTACTTTCTGCCATTATCTACCAAAGCTAAACCAAGGTTATACCAAAGCCTATTTTAAACCGTACTCTTTTCGTATTAAATTCGTACTAAATTCGTGTTAAATTCGTCCTCTCCCGAATAAACCCCGACTTTACCCCTAAATTACCCCGACTAAAACACCAATAAATATATAATCTGGTGTATCTTTGGTAAAAACTTAAATGGTATCAGATGGCAATCATTGACAACTTATTCGACGGCGGCCGGGGACGGCGGGGTTCGAGGGGTTGAAGAAGTTGAAGAAGTTCGAAAAGTTCGAGAGTTCGAGGGTTTGAAGGTTTGAATGTTTGAGAGGATTGGGTGCGGATGACAGGCACAATAAAGGGTTTGTTGGTTGTTGTATCGCCAGGTCCGGATTTTCGCTACGCTTCCATTTGTTGTTGAAAAAGTGCGAGGGGTATTGCCGGTTGAAGGTTAAGTTGTTTATGCTGTTGGGGATTAAACCACCAAAACTTAAAAAAGAAAAATATTCATTTTGGTAACGATTTACTTAAAAGAGTCCGGATTAATAAATTGGGAAAATGTTAAATTGAAGCTTAACCAGAAGTAAAAAGTTGCCGTACTTTCAAAATGTCAGAACAAATACCATCTCAGAATAATTGTTCATTTGGTTAAACGAAAGATTGATATTGTCTAAGAATTGCAACCGGTGATTTCGCTGAATTCCCCACATTACTGCATCGAAAACCAGCAGAAATGATCCTTGCAGAATCAGGGAGTGTCCGTAACCTTTCAGTATGCTTTTATTTTTTTCTTTTTTTGGTGAAAGGTTTTTCAATAAAAATCCGGTTCCGATGTAAGCCAAATCGAGGCCTCCGTTTATTAAATACAACTTTTCGATTTTATAATGGTTTTGAACCATCATTTCGCCGGTGAGATCTTCAAAACCACCCGAAAGATTATTGTACAAAGCAAAACCTGCAATAGACAGATTTACTGTATTCCAAAAAAAATTCATCTGATGGAAATATTTTGTATCTCCCGTATTTTGATTCCAGCCAATTCCTCCAATTATTAAATTTGCAACCGCCCAACTTCCCAAAACATACATTCCGGTGTTGTTATAACGCATGCTTTCCTTGTAAAATTCAGTATGTAATTGATTTTGGGCAAGAGATGGTAAAAATGTCAAAACCAGCAGTATTACAAAAATTGTTTTTAGTGAAATGCTTTTTTGTATCATTTTAATTTATTTTCAGGAAAATTATCGGGCCGGACATAATCAAAGGCAGCCAATTTTATAACCTTGTGGTAATTATATAACCCCGAAATACACACATCGTTTACTTGTCGTTGTTTGTAATTTCAATCATTGTTTTTCAGGTTAAGAAATAATTTATTATAGTCAGTCCATGTTATTTAACTTCTTTTGCGCACCAATTGATAGCCTGATCTGAAAAAGTAAGTTATCGGATAAACTATCATGTGCATCAGTTTGGTGTATGGAAAAATCATAAATACAAGCAGCCCGATTACAAAGTGAATTTTGTACATAATGCTGTGCCCTGCAATCATGGCACCGGCTTCCGGTTGGAAAGTAATCACTTTTTGTGTCCAAACCCCTAATGAAGTATAATTCTCAAGAGGAGAAGAAGCGGTTGTGAAAACGGATATCAAACCTAATATGGTCTCAATGAGCAGTAGAATAAGAATAAAATAATCGGCGAAACGGCTGTTTACCCTAAGTCGGGGATCGGTTGCTCTTCGTGTGACAAGAATTACAAGTCCGATAAAAGTTATTATTCCGAAAAAAGATCCAAAGATGATGGCTATCATTCGCTTGGTTTCAGTCGACATTACAAGGTGGTAAACTTCTTCAGGAAGGAACAGGGTAAAATGGCCAAAGAAAACCACAATTATTCCGTAATGAAAAAGATTGCTCCCCCATTTTACACCTTTATTTGTCATCAACTGGGTAGAATTTGCCTGGATGGTTTTGTTCGCCAGGATAAAGCGCGTAAACAGTCCAAACCAAAACACAGCAAAAGCAATGTGTGGGAAGTAGGTAAATAAAAAATTATTAATATAATATTCCATGGCAATTTTATTTACAGTTTATACAAGTGTTGTCGGTGCCAAATTCAAGTGGCAATTCTTCGTATTCCGCATCCAGATTCAGCGGCTTTTCATTTTTAATAATTGCTTCAGTAACTTTTACATCGGGCTTTACCGACGAAAGTGAAATAACAGCTGAAAGTATATGCCGGTAAATATTCTTTTTTTCTTCAAGCGCTGCGTGTATCCGTGCAATAATGTTAACCGTTCCGCCCAAAAGTTCGGCAGCTTTTTCAACTGACCGGCTGGATAAAAACTCCAGGAATACGGGCAAATAATCAGGCAATTCATTGACCGAAAGTTGCAGTCCGTTTTCCCTGTAGAATTCAAGCATATCAACCATTGCCTGTCCGCGGTCTTTCGAATCGCTTTTTACATGTTCAAACAAATGCAGTGAAGCACTCCGCGAATTATCGAATAACTGGACATACTCTGCCTGCCAGTCAATTAATTCTGTTTTACTGAAATACCTGATAAACTGCTTAATTTCTTCCAATTTTTTAGATGACAGCAGCGCTTCGTTGCTCAGTTCCTTTTCTGCCTCCTGCAAAAAATCCATTAATCCGGCACTGGGATACGAGAGCAACAGAGAAATTATTTTATACGTTTTAATCATTTTAAATTCCTCCAAACAGATTTTTAAAGAGTTCAGATTCTGATCCATAACTTTTCGGGTAGCCTCCCGAGGTTTTTTTGTCAAACACATCTTCAGCATATTCCTTATGCGAAGTTGGAATAACAAACCGGTCGTTATAACTGGCGATAGCCATCAGTTCATACATTTTTTCTGTTTCATCAGGTGTTAATCCTGTCTCCATCAGAACATCAGTATTGCATTCATTGTCAACTGTTTTACTACGCATATAAGCGCGCATGGCCAACATTTTTTTCAGGGCGGCGATAATAGGTTTTTCATCGCCGGCGGTAAACAGGTTGGCCAGGTATTTATTCGAAATCCGAAGTGACTCAACATCCGGCAAGATACCGTTTACGCCCAGTTTTCCACTGTCGGCTGCAGCCTGAATAGGAGAAAGCGAAGGTACGTACCATACCATTGGAAGCGTCCGGTACTCCGGATGCAGCGGGAAGGCCACTTTCCAATCGATAGCTATTTTGTAGATGGGCGATTTTCTGGCAGCTTCCAGCACGTTATGAGGAATTCCCTGCTTTTTTGCTTCTTCAATAATTTTGGGATCATTTGGATTGAGGAATAAATTCAGATGTTCACCATACAAATCCTGTGTGTCTGATACTGAAGCAGCGGCCAGGATCTTATCGGCATCGTACAGCATTATTCCTATGTAGCGAATCCTTCCCACACACGATTCGCTGCAAATGGTTGCGTCACCTACTTCGGAGCGTGGATAGCAAAAAGTGCATTTTTCTGATTTATTGGTTTCCCAGTTAAAATACACTTTTTTATACGGACAGGCGCTCACGCATTGCCGCCAGCCGCGACACCGGTTCTGGTCGATAAGCACAATACCATCTTCCTCGCGTTTATATATTGCACCTGACGGACAGGCTGCGAGACAGGTAGGATTAAGGCAATGTTCGCACAGGCGCGGCAGGTAAAGCATAAAAGAGTTTTCAAATTCACCGTAAATCTCTTTTTGTACCTCTTCAAAATTTATTTCCCGGCTGCGCTTCTCAAATTCACCTCCCAGATCATCTTCCCAATTCGGGGTTTTTTCAATTTTCTCCATCGGCTGACCAGTCAAAATGGAATAGGGCCGCGCTGATGGCGGTGTTTTAAACTTCGAACCCTTATGCAGGATAGAATAATTAAATGTAAACGGTTCATAGTAAGCATCTATCATTGGCATGTCAGGATTGGCAAAAATATTTCTCATGATTTTGCTTTTACCCCCCATTCGTGGAACCAGACGATTTTTATCCAGCTTCCAGCCACCTTTCCAGCGTTCCTGGTTTTCCCATTCATCGGGATAACCAATCCCGGGTTTGGTCTCCACATTATTAAACCAGACATATTCCATCCCTTTTTGCGAGGTCCATACATTTTTGCAGGTTACCGAACAGGTGTGGCAACCAATGCATTTATCCAGGTTTAAAACCATTGCTATCTGCGCTCGTATTTTCATCTCATTGATTTTTTAATTTTCTTCAATCGCTTCATCTTTCCACTCCACTTTTTTCAACTTGCGGACGACCACAAATTCATCACGATTTGAGCCAATTGTCCCGTAATAATTGAATCCGTAACTTAACTGCGCATAACCGCCAATCATGTGTGTCGGTTTCAGGCTAAGGCGTTCCACTGAGTTATGGACTCCACCGCGATTGCCATTAATCTGGTTCACCGGCATATTCACAGTACGCTCCTGGTTGTGGTACATAATCAGGGCTCCTTCAGGCACGCGTTGCGAAACAATAAGTCGTGCCACAGAAGCGCCGTTAACATTAAACACTTCAATCCAGTCGTTATCTTTCAGGTTTATTTTACCGGCATCTTTTTCGCTTAGCCAGGCCACCGGGCCGCCGCGCCCCAGAGTCAGCATCAATAAATTATCAGACCACGAAGAATGAATCGTCCACTTATTGTGTGGCGTCATCATATTAATAATCAGGTGCTTTTCCGATTCATCCAGCTTATTCAGGATTTTATTTACCGATTTGGTATTGATAGGTGGTTTGTAGCACACAAGGTTTTCACCAAAAGCCATCATCCATGGGTGATCCTGATAGGTGGTTTGTCTTCCCGTAAGTGTTCGCCAGGGAATTAATTCGTGCACATTGGTGTAGCCGGCATTATACGAAACTTTATCCGAATCGACACCGCTCCAGATGGGCGATGTAATTATTTTACGTGGTTGGGCAAGTAAATCTTTGTACCTGATCATTTCATCTTCCCGGTTTTCTGCCAGGTGCCGGTGCTTAAGTCCGGTTGATTTTTCGAGCGACTCCCAGGCTTTTATGGCAACATGACCGTTGGTTTCGGGAGCCAGTGTAAGAATGGTTTCTGCCGCATGAATATCTGTTTCGATTTTAGCCAGGCCATTTGTTTCTCCCGGATTATCGGAAGTTTTGTTCAGTTTTTTAAGAAATTCAACTTCCGTTTCAGTGTTCCAGTTAATACCTTTTCCTCCGTTTCCAGCCGTTTTCATAAGCGGGCCAAGGCTTGTAAACCGATGATAGGTTTCAGGGTAGTTGCGTATGACTTCGATGATTTTCGACATGTTCTTCCCCGGTTTCAAATCCAGGTTTTTTTCTTTCCAATCTTCTGCAAAAGCAGTTTCCGAAATCTCCATTGGTGAATCGTGCTGCAGCGGCAGCAATACAATATCTTTTTCTTTTCCAAGGTGATTTTCTGTCAGTTCCGAAAAACGTTTAGCCAGACCTTTGAAAATATCCCAGTCGGAGCGGGCTTCCCACACCGGATCAACAGCTCTCGAAAAAGGATGGATGAACGGATGCATATCGGTAGTGCTGAGATCGTTTTTCTCGTACCAGGTAGCAGCAGGTAATATTATATCGGAATGAAGGGTGGTAGTCGACATCCGGTAGTCGAGCGTAACCAGCAAATCGAGCTTGCCTTGCGGTGCTTCATCATGCCATTTTACTTCCTGCGGAAGCTGTTCACCGTTTGCTTTCAGATCGTCGCCCAATACGCTGTTTTGTGTTCCCAGCAAATGCTTCATGAAATATTCCATCCCTTTGGCACTTGATCCCAATAAATTCGAGCGCCATACAAAAAGGTTCCGCGGAAAGTTTTTTGGATTATCGGGGTCTTCCGATGCAATACTCAGCTCTTTACTTTTCAGTTTTTTTGTTATGAAATCTTCGGCATTACTACCTTCCTTTTCGGCCTGTTTGGCAAGATGAATTGGATTATCTGCAAGTTGAGGGCTTGATGGCAGCCAGCCCATTCGTTCGGCTTTTACATTGCAGTCAATCATCGATTTTGAAGCCCATTCTTCTTTATTGGCGAGTGGTGAAATGAGTTCCGACAAGCCCACTTTTTCGTAGCGCCACTGGTCGGTGTGCATGTAAAAATAAGAGGTAGTATTCATATGCCGCGGCGGACGGTTCCAGTCGAGCGCAAATGCAAGCGGGAGCCAGCCGGTTTGTGGACGCAATTTTTCCTGCCCGACATAATGCGCCCAACCGCCTCCTGATTTTCCCACACAGCCGCAAAAAACAAGCATGTTAATGGCGCTCCGGTAAATCATATCGGTATGAAACCAGTGGTTGACCCCGGCGCCAATAATAATCATCGATTTTCCTTCTGTTTTAGCAGCGTTTTCAGCAAACTGGCGTGCGGTAGAAATGGCATGTGAAGCGGGTACTCCGGTAATTCTTTCCTGCCATGCCGGTGTATATGGCAAATCCTGCTGGTAATCTGACGCAGCATTTTCATCGTCCAGCCCGCGTGAAATACCATAATTGGCAACCATTAAATCAAAAACAGTACAATAAAGAAAATCACCTCCGGGCCCTTTTTTTACCGGGACTTTCCGAAGTAGAATGTCGTTATGGTTAGTGGAATTGAAGTGTTCATGTTTAAATGTTTCACCTCCAAAATACGGAAATGCAACTTCAACTACTTCATCATAATCGTCGATGACAGAAAGTTGCGGTTGAATATCTTTTCCGGTCACGGCATCCTTTAACTCCAGGTTCCACTTTTGACTTTTGTCCCAGCGTGAACCGATTGTTCCGTTAGGAATAACAATACCCGCACTGTTTTCATCAAACAAGACTGGCTTCCAGTCTGCATTTTTTTGTTCTTTAGTGTTGTTAATTATGTCGTTGGCACGAACAATACGACCTGCCACATACCTGTCGTTTTCTTTTACAATTTTTACTAAAAAGGGTAAATCAGTGTATTGGCGGGCATATTTTTCAAAATAGGGTGTTTTTTTATCGAGATAAAATTCTTTTAAAATTACGTGCCCCATTGCCATTCCAAGTGCTGCGTCGGTACCCTGTTTGGGTTTTATCCACAGGTCAGCAAATTTGGAGGCTTCACTAAAATCGGGCGATATGTTTATAGTTTTGGTTCCTTTGTAGCGTACCTGTGTATAGAAAGGTGCATCGGGAGTACGGGTTAGCGGCACATTAGAACCCCAGAGCATCAGGAACGATGAATTGTACCAGTCGGCGCTTTCGGGAACATCGGTTTGTTCTCCCCAGGTTTGGGGTGAAGAAGGAGGCAGGTCGCAATAGAAATCATAAAAACTGAGCACTGTTCCGCCCAGTAAACTTAAGTACCGTGTTCCGGACGAATATGAAACCATCGACATGGCCGGAATGGGAGTGAAACCCGCCAGCCGGTCGGGTCCATAGGTTTTTATAGTATAAATATTTGCTGCAGCAATTATTTCATTTACTTCATCCCAATCGGCACGAATCATGCCGCCCAAACCTCGTTCCGCTTTGTATTTTTTTGAAACTGCAGCATCCTGCATAATACTTTCCCATGCTTTGACAGGATCGCCCAAATTGGTTTTTGCTTTTCGGTAAGCTTTTACCAGAGTTGCCCGGATCATTGGATATTTTACCCGGTTGGCGCTGTACAGATACCACGAGTAACTGGCTCCGCGCGGACAGCCACGGGGTTCATGATTCGGTAGTCCAGGGCGCGTTTCAGGATAATCGGTTTCCTGAACTTCCCATGTTACCAGCCCGTTTTTTACAAATATTTTCCAGGAACACGACCCGGTACAATTTACACCGTGGGTCGACCGGACTATTTTGTCATATTGCCACCGGTTTCGGTAATAACTCTCCCATTCACGATTTTCCTCTGTGGTTACTATATACTTATCCGGAGATTTGGAAACGTTTTTACTGAAATAGATAAATTTATTTAACAGGCTCATAAATTTTATTTTTTGTTGTTATAACTTCATTTTAAGCTGGGTACTGTTTTTTTCTGTTCTTCAGCAAAAGATAAATGATAACTAAATTGATGATTGACAGACCAACGAAAACCACAAATCCGCGTGCGTAACCAACGGCTCCGTATGCCCCTGCAATAGCTCCCATAACCGGCGGCAGGGCAAAGCCTCCGAAAGCACCCAGTCCGCCAACCCAACCTGCTGCTCCGCCAACAGATTTCGGGACATAAACCGGCACCAGTTTGAATACGGCCGCATTGGCAATCCCCATCCCGGCAGCAAGCAAAATAACTGCTGCCATACTAATGAAAATGGAATTGGCCACTGACAGAACCGCAGCTGAAATTAAAATGGCAGACATAGAAAACATTGCCATCTTTTCCCCTCCAAACTTATCGGCTATGGAACCACCAGGTACCCGAATGGCTGAGGCAATAATGGAAAAGATGGCCGTAAATAACCCGGCTTTAACCGGCGGGAAGGCTTGATATTCGCCCCAGTATGTAGGAAACCATGCGGTAAGGGCAATAAAGCCGCCAAACGTGGTAAAATAAAGCACCACCAGCGCCCAGGTGTTTTTTATTTTTGCTGAATTTATAAGACTGTCTTTAACGCCTCCTGTCGGAAATATTTCCTGTCCGTCAGCACGGGCTTTCTCTTTTGCCTCAGCATCTGAAGCTCCTGCTTTTCGATACTGAAAATAATGCGCATTAACACCAACAACTCCGTACAGGATTGTTCCGAGCAACAAAAACAGGAACCAGGCAAAATATGCTGATATAAATCCGTAGGCTGTTAAGTATAAGGGTAAAATCAGCGAAAAAATACCCGGCGCAAGATTGCCGATACCTGCAAAGGTACCCAGTGCCATTCCCTGTTTATTTCGTGGATACCAGTAGGAAGTTTGCCCGATCCCAACGGAAAAAGTGGCAATTCCGCAACCGCTTAAAAAACCAAAAAGAAGCACCAGCCCATACATCCCAGTCATACCATCCGGATACGAAGTGTAAAGCAACAATGTAACACCACCCAATCCAATTACACTCAATAGTAAAAGAATAAAAAAAGGCTTTTTACCTCCGTTTGTATCCACCCAGGCGCCAAACGGAATGCGAAGTAACGAGCCCGAAAGTGAAGGTATTGCAATGAGGAGCCCCAGGAGGGCGGGAGAAAGATCCATCGCTTCCTTAAACTTAATTGCAGTGGGACCGTATAAGGCAACGGCAGCAAAGCCGAAAAAGAAACCAAGCGTGGTCCCGGTAAGGCCTCTTTTTGAATTTCCTTTGATATCCATGTAGTTAATTTTGATTTTTTATCTAATTTACATAAATCAAAAATTTATTCCTGTAACATTTGCAACATTTTTGGGTTTTTGATAAAAAATAAAATCTTAACAGCGTGGATTGAAAACAGAAGGTGTAAACCAAAGGATTAATAAGAAGGTATACTCCCGAAATATCGCAAACCGATATGGTTCTGTTTGGGGTTGATTTATACCAAAATTTGTGGTTTTTAAGTAATCTTTGGAAAAGAACATTAACAGTTGATTGAGAGATCAGGAAAAAATGAATATTTTGGGTGCAGCAAAGCTAAATTCAGAAAAATGACAAAGAATAAATACCATTTAAACTGCAGGGAGTGGCTTTTATTTTCACGCGTGAAACCCATTCCATTGAACACCTTAAAAAGGCAGGTATTGAGGGTGAACATGTTGGGTTTGCTCCTGATGCCACTTTCTTCCTGAATATTCACGATGACAAAAAAGCCGAAAATCTATTCCGATCGGGTAAACAGAATAAAAGCTTATATTTATTAATAAACAGGCAAATAAAAAATGAAAAGTTTTAATCTGGTTTTGACTACTCTCATTTTAATTTTTGTATTATTTACACAAGTATTATCTGCCCAATACATAATTACTTCTTCCGACCGGGTAAGAACTCCGCTTAATGTGGACATGAAACGGATTGGTACCATAAAACCCCGAAGTACTAATGAAATTGTATCATCCCGGCTAACGGTGGGGTGCGAAACCCTGGATCGTGATCATACAGTTTGGGATAATTACAAAGATTATCTGCCTCCGCTTGGTGTAAAAAAAATACGTTTGCAGGCTGGTTGGGCTAAATGCGAAAAAGTACCCGGAGTTTATGACTGGAAATGGCTGGACGATATTATAGACTATGCAGTAGCCAATAACATTGAACCGTGGCTGCAAACATCGTACGGCAATCCTGCTTACCCGGGTGGCGGCGGAGTTAATCTTTTAAACAGCATTATGACTTCGGAAGAAGCCTGGGATGGCTGGGATCGCTGGATAGAAGCACTTGTTACCCGCTACAAAGACCGTGTTAAGGAGTGGGAAATATGGAATGAGCCTGATCATTCCGGTCAGAATATCACTCCTGAAACAACGGCCCACTTAAATATTCGTACTGCTGAAATCATAAAGCGGATACAACCTGATGCAAAAATTGCCGGACTCGCATATACATCGAACAGCGATAAGGTTTATCTCGACAAGTTTTTAAAAATAGTTTCTGATTCCGGAAAACTGGATTTGTTCGACTGGATTTCCTATCACAGCTATACCATGAGACCGGAAGATGCCTATACCGAAAATAGTGTGCTTGGGTTACGATCAGTGCTCAGGAAGTATTCAAAAGATATTCTCCTAAGGCAGGGCGAGAATGGGGCACCTTCAACATATATCCCCAGTTTTGCTTTGTCTGAATACTATTGGACCGAATATACGCAGGCAAAATATAACATGCGCAGAATGTTGGGTGATCTGGGTCACGATATTGAAACATCTGTTTTCACCATTATCGACATTTATTATAACTGGGGCGATCGCGCAGTTTTGAATACAAAAGGATTAATACAGTCGGATATTACAATGGCTGCTATACGTCCTAAAGTTGCATATTATGCAATTCAAAACCTTGCTGCCATTTTCGACAACGATATGGTCCTAAATCCTGAATTTAAATTCACCAGCACAAACACAGAATCGTTGTCGGTTTATGGCTATCAGCATCAGCCCACCAAAACTCCACTGGTGGCGATGTGGCTCGATGGAAAAAATGTTACCAATTCTTTTGAAACCTCTCAGGTAAATATTACGTTTGACAACATCAGCTTTAAAACTCCGGTTTGGGTTGATCTGATGACTGGTTCAATTTACGAAATACCAAAATCGGAATGGAGCAAATCGGATAGAGGTTGTACATTTAACATCCCGTTGTATGATTCGCCGGTTTTAATTACTGAAAAAGCATTTCTAAAGAAATAAATCATTGTAATTATGCCTGAAAAAAGTTTAGCAAATAAAAACCTTGTCATTATTGGTGGTACCACAGGCCTGGGATTATCAGCGGCCAGCGCTTTTATTGAAAACGGGGCACATGTGGTGGTGGTGGGGCGGAATAAGAAAAGCGCCGATGAGGCTATGAAACTTTTAGGGAGCAATGCCGAAGCGATTGTTGGGGATGCGGTTGAGTCATCAACAGCAATTTCTGCAATTGAGCTTTGCATCAGTAAATTCGGAAGCTTCGACGGACTTTATCATGTGGCTGGTGGTAGCGGAAGAAAAATGGGCGATGGCCCTTTGCATGAGCTTACTCTTGATGGCTGGAATAAAACACTGGAACTAAATCTTACGTCGCTGATGCTTTCCAATCAGGCCGCCGTTAAACAATTTCTGAAACAGGGAAGTGGAGGGACTATTTTAAATATGAGTTCTGTGCTGGGTAATTCACCTTCGCCTCAATATTTTTCCACACATGCTTATGCCGCCGCCAAGTCGGCTATTAACGGGTTTACCAAATCTATCGCGGCTTACTATGCGAAAAACAATATCCGCATAAATGTGATTGCTCCGGCTTTGGTTGAAACACCAATGGCTCAGCGTGCTGCAGAGGATGAATCCATCCTTTCGTTCATCAAAACCAAGCAACCTTTGGATGGAGGCCGAATCGGGCATCCGTCAGACCTGGACGGGATGGCTATTTACTTTATGAGCGACCTGTCAAAGTTTACAACCGGGCAGGTTATTGCTGTAGATGGCGGCTGGACGGTTAGTGAAGGACAAATATAAAATCATCTAATAAACAAATAAATGGCAGAAATAACAATAGGAATCGATTTGGGTGGCACACGGATAAAAGCCGTTGCCATTGACGAAAAGGGCAACATATTACACCAGCATTACCAGCCTACGAATGATGGTGATGACACAATATGGAAAAATGCCATTGCAGTTGCTGTTCGTGAAATACATGATAAAACCGGGAACACTGATACTTTAATCGGTATCTCGGCACCGGGCTTGCCCAATGCAAATAATTCGGCTATAGCCTATATGCCCGGACGACTGCAGGGCCTTGAAAATTTTATGTGGACTGAATTTTTAAAATCTGAAACTTTTGTTCTGAATGATGCTATTTCTGCCATGATGGCCGAAGCAAGGTTTGGCGCTGCAAAAAATAAAAGGAATGTGGTGATGCTTACCTTGGGGACAGGCGTTGGAGGAGCAATTCTGATTGACGGGAAACCTTACCAGGGATCATTCAATAAAGCCGGGCACATCGGGCATATGGTCATCGACAGCGAAGGCGAACCTGATGTAATCGGAATGCCCGGCAGTCTGGAAGATGCCATCGGAAATTGCAGTATTGAAAAAAGAACTTCAGGAAAATTCATCTCCACACATCAAATGCTCGAAGCATACAGAAATGGAGACGATTTTGCCGCTGAAATATGGCTGACTTCAGTAAAAAAGCTGGCCATTGGACTTGCTGCATTAACAAACATTCTGTCGCCTGAAATGATCATACTGGGAGGTGGCATAACCGAAACCGGAAGCGATTTATTTGATCCTCTGGAAGAATTCATGAGCAGTTACGAATGGCGTGCAGGAGGCAACCAGACTGAAATTGTGAAAGCCCAATATGGCGATTTGGCCGGAGCAGTGGGAGCCGCATGTTTTGCAAGAGAAGCGGGCAGAAACATTAATTAGCAACAAGAAAAAATGAACATTACAGAAACCTATTTACAAAAGTCTGCCGGGATACTGGAAACAGTTAAAGCACAGCAAGCCCAGATAAGGCAGGCAGCACAATTGTTTGCCGAAACCATTCTGGCCGGAAGAATGGTACACATTTTTGGCAGCGGGCACAGTCGGATTCTGGTGGAGGAAATGTGGCCACGTTACGGTTCTTTCCCGGGATTTAATCCCATTGTTGAACTGTCGCTTACCTTTCATAACCTGGTTGTAGGAGCTAACGGCCAACGGCAGGCTATGTTTCTTGAAAATGTGAGCGGACTGGCAGCCCGTATTTTACGCAATTTCGACCTGAAGGAAGTTGATACGGCAATTATCATTTCATCGAGCGGTTGTAATGTGGTACCCATCGAAATAGCAGAACTGTTTCAGCGGAAGAAAATAAAAGTGGTTTCCATTATATCCAGACTACATTCAGAAAAATCGACCAGCAAGCGCAACGACGGTAAAAAACTGAGCGATTTTTCCGACCTGGTTTTGGACACTGGAGCCCCCGTTGGCGATGCCATGGTGTACGTTCCTGATTTAGATACACCGGTTGCGCCTGGTTCAACGGTTGGCGGAACATTACTTATTAACTGCATTAAAGCTGAATTGGCCGCCTTGTTAACCGCTGCAGGTCAGCCTCCCAAGGTTTTAAGTGGTGCCGTTGTGGTGGGAGAAGAGAAAGCAGTTTCACTGTTCGAAAGCGCTTACGACGAACATGCCCACCGCCTGGCAAAATTGTTTGAAAATGTTGGGAATCCTTCAACTAAACAGAACCCATAATGTCAGATATTCTCAATCACAGACATATTCCTTTGCTGGCCGAAACCGATGTTCTGGTTATTGGCGCCGGATCAGCAGGTTGTGTAGCTGCACTGGCGGCCGCCGCACAAGGTCAATATTCTGTAATGCTGGTTGAACGATATGGTTTCGCAGGAGGTACTTCCACTCAAATGCTTGATACTTTTTATGGCTTTTTTACCCCCGGAACCAGTCCCAAAAAAATTGTAGGCGGAGTGCCCGACCTTGTGGTGAAGGAACTGGACAAAACGGGCGACATTTTTCTGCGCCCAAATACCTACGGTGCCGGCACGGGTGTCAATTACAATCCTGAACGTTTGAAGCTGGTATGGGACAAACTGATTACAGAAACCAACATCAATTACCTGTTGCATACGACTTTGGTAGATGTAACCAGGGAAGAAAAAGAAATAATAACTTGCATTTTCTGGAATAAATCTGGATTTTACAAGGTAAAAGCTCTAAGGGTGATTGATGCCAGCGGTGATGCCGATTTTTGTGCCTTATCGGGTTACCGGTTTGAACGGGCCGGGGAAAAAGAACCGGCTCAAAGCATGACTACCACATTCAGAATGTGTAACGTTGATCAGCAAAAATTTGAAAAGGCGGGTGGCAATAAAATGATGAAAGAAAGGATGACCGATGCGTTTGATAACAAAACGCATTTGTTGTCCCGAAAAGAAGGTTCGGCCCACGAAATGTGCCAGCCCGGATGCATCTCAACCGTTGCGGTAAAAGTTTCGGATATGAACGCACTGAAAGTGGAAGAGTTGACAAAAGCTGAAATTGAAGGAAGGAAACAGGCATTTGAATACGAACGGTTTTTTCGTGATAAGGTTCCGGGGTATGAGAATTCTAAGATCATCGGGTTGTCGCACCAGATAGGAGTTCGCGAAACCCGCAGGGTTTATGGAGAACACCGGTTAACCAAAGAAGAATGCCTGAACGGAGAAATACCTGATTCATCAGTTTTGCTATGTGGAGCGCCGATCGAAGACCACCGGAAAGGCAAAGACGGACAGGATGAAACCTATTGGGAATATATTCCGGGAGCTGGTATTTACGGCGTTCCTTACGGAACTTTGGTCCCGGCTGGAAGCAGCATGACCTGGGTGGTTGGTCGTTGTTTCTCGGCCACGCATGATGCACATGCCTCCTGCCGTTCGATGGCCCAAACCATGAGTATGGGTCAGGCCGCAGGATTGGCTGTAATTCAGTCATTAAATGCAGATTGCGATGCCAAAGATATTGATGTCGCGTTGCTACGGAATGAACTGCTCCGGTTTGGGCAGGTGCTCGAAGTGCCGGAGTCAATTGCCGACACCAGCCGGAACGGGTGGAAAAATAATTTAATCAGATAATAAAAAACAACTATGGATATACCGTTTGCAAGGACAGTATTGGGGGATATTCCATCTGAAGAACTGGGCTTGACCTATTCTCACGAACACATCGTCATTGAGGAAAGCTTTCCCACATTGGCCAATCCTGCATTTATCCTGAATGATACAGTCAGGATTGGTGCAGAGCTGAAAGAATTGTATCAGTTGGGTGGCCGGACCATGGTGGACACAATGCCTGCTGCTTGCGGAAGAAACATCCTGAAGCTGGCAGAAGTTTCGCGAAATTCAGGAATGAATATAATTGCCCCTACAGGCATACACCTTGAAATCTATTACCCTCCCAATCACTGGCGGTATCACTTGTCTGTTGACGAACTGACCGGTTTGTTCATCAAAGATATTAACGAAGGTGTTGATGAGTACGATTATTGCTGCCCGGTAGTGAAACGGACATCACATAAAGCGGGAATGATAAAACTTGCTACAGGCGATGATAAAATCACCGGTCATCAGCATAAACTCTTTGAAGCTGCGGTCAATGCCCATCGCGAAACCGGTGCGCCAATCCTGACCCACACCAACGGTGGTAATCTGGCGATAAAGCAGGTTGAGTTGTTCAAGAAACTGGGCGCCGATCTTAATCATGTTGTTATCTCACATGTTGACAAACAACTGGATTTAGCCTTTCATCACGACCTGCTGCAAACAGGAGTCTATGTAGAATACGACAGCCATTTTCGTTTTATGGCAAAAGGAGATGACCGGACATACCGGTTACTGGAAAGCATGTTGCCCAACTATTCCGATCGCATAGTAATTGGCATGGATATGGCCAAAAATACCTACTGGAAATCGTACGGGGGGAAGCCCGGCCTGACTTATTTACTTACGGAATTCAGACAGGAACTTGAAGCCAGAGGAATTGGTGATTATTTTCAAAAAATGTTTTTCACCAATCCACAGAGTTTGTACTCATTTAAGAACGATTAATAAACCAATAATACAAATAAAAAAAATCAGTAATATGAAAGATCTAAATCAAAATTCTATTTCGCGCCGAAAATTTATTGGCCTGACTGCTGCCAGCGGGGCAGCGTTTACCATTCTTCCAGGCTATGTGGCAGGCGGGTTTGGGCAGGTTGCTCCCAGCGATAAACTGAATATCGCCGGGGTTGGTGTTGGAGGTATTGGTCGCCGCGACCTTGGTAAAATCACCGGACAGAATATCGTTGCGCTTTGCGATGTCGACTGGGATTATTCAGCCAAAACTTTTAAGGATTATCCGGATGCCAAAGTTTACAAGGACTACCGTATAATGCTTGAAAAACAAAAAGACATTGATGCGGTGCTTATTGCAACACCCGACCACACACATGCAGTTGTTGGCATGGCGGCCATGAGGGCCGGTAAACATGTGTTTATTCAAAAGCCATTGGCACATTCGGTTTACGAAACAAGAATACTTACTGAAACTGCCAGAAAATATAAAATTGCCACCCAAATGGGAAATCAGGGTAACTCAAGCGAATCGGTGCGTAAGATTTGCGAATGGATCTGGGATGGGGCTATTGGTGAAATTAAAGAGGTTCATGCATGGACAAACCGCCCGATATGGCCGCAAGGGTTGGAACGTCCAAAGGAAACAATGAATGTTCCTGACACCCTCGATTGGGATCTGTGGATCGGACCTGCGGCTATGCGGCCCTACCATTCGGCTTATACCCCATGGAACTGGCGCGCATGGTGGGATTTTGGAACAGGCGCTCTTGGCGATATGGGCTGTCATATTCTCGATCCTGTATTCCAGGCATTAAAGCTGAAGTATCCAACCAGCGTTCAGGGAAGTTCTTCGCAGGTAAATACTGAAAGTGCCCCGATTGCTTCACGCATCAAATATGAATTTCCGGCCCGTTTGAATATGCCAAACCTGAACATGCCTGCGGTGACACTTTATTGGTACGATGGAGGATTAATGCCCGACCGCCCTGAAGACCTGGAAGATGGTTTGGAAATGGGTGATGGAAATGGTGGGGCATTGTTCATTGGCTCAAAGGGCAAAATCTCTTGCGGGCTTTTCGGTGATAATAACCTCATGTTCCCCAAAGAAATCAGGGATAAATATGTTGATCCTAAACCTGCCTTGCGCAGGGTGATTGAAGGTACTGAGGGGCACTGGAACGATTGGGTCCGTGCATGTAAGGAAAGTCCTGAAAACCGCGTGGAGGCAAGTTCAAACTTCGAATATTCAGGGCCACTTTCCGAAAGTGTAGTTATGGGTAACCTGGCAATCCGGCTTCAGGAATTGAAGAAAACTCTGCTTTGGGATGGAACTAATATGCAACTAACCAATGTTACTGACAACGACACAGTTAATGTAGTAACATCTGACAAATTTACTGTGATCAATGGCGACCCGCGATTTGATACACAGCGGGTAACGATCCCGGCTAAAGCATCAGCCGAAGAATGGATCAGGCACACATATCGTGAAGGTTGGTCTTTATAGGCCAGTATGCCTTCAGGATCATGTTGCCTGGCTTCGCAATGTGAAAATTATGGAGTTATAATTTGAAATTGAATTATGGATAGAAGTAAATTTATAAAAACGACTTTCAGCATGGCAGGACTTGCCGTATTGGGACTGCCAGCTATGGCATCAGCTTTCGGTAAAAGAAGGTCAATTCCGGTAGGCGCTCATGTGTGGGTTTATGCCAAACATCAACCGGATTACGATGTTTCACCAATCCTTCCGCAGATTTTTGCTGACATGAAATATGCAGGACTTGACGGCGTTGAAACCATGGAACACCCTTTGCGAAAGGAGGTAACAACACAAATTATCAAGGAATTGATTGATCAGTATCAATTACCATTGATCGGCAGTTCGTATGGTGCGCAAATGTGGGATCGGTCGAAATACAATGAGATTCTGGAGGATGTGGAGAATATTATGGGTAATATGGCAAAGGTAAAAGCCCGCACATTTGGAGTATCGGTCGGACATCCCTCAGGAAGAATTAAAACGGAGGATGAGCTGGACGCTCAGGCCGATCTTTTAAAAAAGCTGATTGCCATTGGAGAAAGTAAAGGAATTGTCCTGAACTTTCATAACCACACCTATGAAGTGGAGAATAACCTGTTCGATTTGGCTGGAACGCTTAAACGAATTCCGGAGATTAAACTTGGTCCTGATCTTAATTGGCTTTTACGGGCAAATGTTGACCCAGTTTCATTTCTGAAAAAATACAAGGATAACATTGTATTCATTCATCTTCGCGATCAGCTGGCAAGTGGAAAATGGCCCGAATCGATTGGAGAAGGCAATGTGGACTTTAAGGAAATTGGAAACACACTAAGGACAATCAACTTCAAGGGAGATATCATCATCGAATTGGCACATGAAGATGGTTTTGAACCAACGAGGCCAATTAAGGAAAGCCTTAAAATGAGCCGTGAGTCAATTCGTAAGACAATGAATTATTAAAAATCGACTAATATTGATAAAAAAAATGCATTTGTGGTTAGTGTATTGACAGGTAAAAAACTTTCGAATATATAACACACATGCGTGTGTTCCTGAAACAGGGAGTTTCAATTGTTTGAATCAGCGTTCTAAGGCAAAATGTGGTTGTTATATTTTAACTAAATTAAAGCTTATATGAATTCCAACCGAAGAATAAACCTAAAATTTTTACTGATACTTCTATCATGTTTACCATTTACCCCTGCTTTTGCAGTTGATTATTATGTATCAGCCTTAACCGGTTCTGATTCGAATAACGGGATAACTACTGCCACGGCTTTCCGTACCATTCAGAAGGCAGCCGACCTTACAAATCCCGGCGATACCGTATTTATTATGAACGGCACATACAGCCAGGTAAAAACACTTTACAGTATTCATAAAACTGTCTTGTATATCTCCCGCTCCGGAAGCGAACTTGGAGGGTTTATTACTTATAAAAATTACCCGGGACATACTCCTAAAATTTCGGGTGAGAATAGTATATGGAATTGCGTGCTTATCAGGGCAAATTATATCCGGTTTGAAGGCATTGAACTGGAAGGTCCCAATCAAACTATTACATACGAACAAGCAAAGGATATGTATGATTACTACATTAGAGGTGAGAACCTTGACTGGTATCTGATTGGAACAATGAACACCAATGGTTTAAGTCTTGGGGGAAATATGGGGACAGGACCAAAAACCATTTACCATCATATAGAAGTCAGGAATTGTACCGTTCACGATTTCCAGGGAGGTGGTATTGGTGGCAGCGATTTCGACTACATTACAATAGAAAACAATACGGTTTACAATAATTCCTGGTATGGAATGTATGCCACAAGCGGAATCAGTGTTTTCCATAGTCATGACATTGATAACAATACTGTTGATTACAAGAACATCGTCAGAGGGAATATCTGTTACAACAATAAAACACTTATCCCATGGGCTGGCAGGGATATTTTATCCGATGGCAATGGAATTATTATCGACGATAATAGAAATTCTCAGATTACAGGTGTTCCTTATACAGGAAAAACCCTTGTGGAAAATAATATTTCCTATAACAACGGTGGTTCCGGCATTCATGCATACAGCAGTAATAATGTAGATATCATCAATAATACAGCATGGAACAACGGAACTGTGGTGGGGTACCCTGAAATCTACGGGCAGGATGGCACCAATGTGAATATTTATAACAACATCATGTATGCCCGTATGGGTGGTGCATGCAATTCAAACGCGGGTGGTACCACCTACGATTTTAATATTTATTATAATGGTCCGGCATCACGCATGGGGCCAAATGATGTGGTTGCCGATCCGAAAATTGTGAAACTGGCGACTGACGGGACAGCCGATTTTCATCTGCGAAGTAACAGTCCTGCTATAAATACAGGCAGCGATACCCCGGGGAAATACAGCTCAATTGATATAGAAGGTGTTGAGCGGCCGGTTGGGGCTAAACCCGACAGAGGGGCTTATGAATCTGAATTTCTGGAACAGGGTAATCTACCTGAAATAACAGTTTGGCAAGATTCCGTTACCAAAATCACAAGTACAGGAAGTTTCATTTTTGGCGATGTGCTCTATGATACTCCCCAAACCAAAAGTTTCACTATTGAAAATACCGGAGACTCAGTCTTAATACTGACTGGTTCGCCGAAAGTGACATTATCTGGTGACGGTTTTTTACTTATAAGTGATGCAGACTCAATGATTGCACCGAATAGTAGTTCAACTTTTAAAGTTCAATTAACTACTGCTGCAGAAATTGACTACACGGGACAAATCCATATCGGGAGCAACGATCCGTATCAAACCTCCTTTGTTTTTACAGTTAAAGGATCAGGAAAGGATCCGGAAAAGTTAAATCAGGAAATAACATTTAATACTTTGCCGTTTAAAAACATCGGGGATGAAAATTTTATCCCTGAAGCTTCTGCCAGTTCCGGTTTACCGGTATCCTTCTCAAGCTCTGACATAACTGTTGCCACGATTGTAAATGGCATGATCCACATTGCAGGTCTTGGCACCACAATTATTACCGCCACACAGGAAGGCGATGAAAGCACTCACCCTGCACCCGCAGTAAGTCAAACCTTGTCGGTAATACCTGTCGTTAATCTTTCGGCCACCAACCTGGTTTCCAACCCAACTTTTAATTCAGGAACAACTGGCTGGAGTTTCTCCTACCAAAACGCGGGTTCAGCTTCAGTCGCATCAGTAGAAAAAAACGGGTATTCAAGCAATGTGGGCAAAGTATCCATCACCAGCACGGGCTCCACGAGTTCGGCATACAACGTACAGTTCGGAACTAATGTACAGGTAGTGGCCGGAAAGCAATATGCGATCATGTTCAAGGCAAGCGCCGATGCCGACCGGATGGTCAACCTGTTCATGCTTAAAAACGTATCTCCCTGGACGACAATGTTCACCCAAAATAATATTGCTATAACAACTATACCTGCAAGTTACGGGCCTTTCTATTATAACAGCACCACCACCGAATCTCTGGCATTCAGATTTTTGCTAGGTTCATCGAACCATCCGGTTTACGTCGACGATGTTGAGATCAGAGAAGTCCTTACTCTTACAAATTCAGTAAAGACTGATATTGGCAATAAAAAATCAGTTTTTGAATTCTTCCCAAATCCGGCTACTGGTAAAATCAATATTGTTACCTCCTTTTTCCAGGGAAAGCAAGCTGAAGTGAGCATTTTAAATCTTCATGGACAACCATTAGTTACCCACACTTTTGCAATTCATGATAATGCATCTGATTCATTTACTATTGATATAAATTTAAATTCGGGTATATACTTTTTAGAGTTTAAATCAGATAATGTCAGGGAAGTCAAAACCCTGGTGGTTAAATAGTCTTTTTGAGTCCGCAATCAAAATATGCTCAGTACATAGAAATTAAATTTTTAAGGGAAAGTGAGTGAATTCTTAGATTAACTGAAATGAGAAAGCTGATTACATCAATTGTTATTTTTTTTGTCATGGGAAGTCTTACTGCCCAGCAGAAAAAAATTTACCTTGCTCCCGACGACCACACCGATTATATGTGGACAGCGACTGAAGAGGAATACAGGAAAGCATTTCTTGAAATGCTCGACTACTATATTGAGCTCAATGAGAAAACAGCTTCCAACCCGTACCACAGTCAAAGCAAATGGAATTACGATGGAGTGTCATTTCAATTCTCGTCCCGTGAGTAGTCGAAGAGAAAAGCCTCTCACTCCTGTTGGTATTCCTCTTCAAGCTGGTGGAGAAGGCGAGCATATTTGCCACCATGTTTCAGGAGTTCGGTGTGGTTGCCACGTTCAATAATTTGTCCGTCTTCCAAAACAAGAATCATATCAGAATTTTTGATGGTGCTGAGGCGGTGAGCCACGGCAATAACGGTTTTGGTTGAAAAAATATTAGCAATGGCCTTTTGGATGTACTGCTCGGTTATTGAGTCAACCGCGCTGGTTGCCTCGTCGAGGATTATCAGCTCGCTGTTGCCGGCAATTGCTCTGGCAAAGGATATTAACTGGGCTTGTCCTTTCGAAAGATTACCTCCGTTGTCCTGAATGATAAACTGGTAGCCGCCGGGCAGCTGATCAATAAAATAATTTGCATAAACAAAGGAAGCTGCCTGTTCAACATCGCTTTTCGAAATGTACTTACGCCTCAGCGATATATTGAATTCAACCGTATCGTTAAACATGTATATGTCTTGTTGCATAATCGAAATCGCTTCGCGGATGCGGGCAATGGGCAAATCGGCAAGTTCAATACCGTTAATTTTTATAGAACCGCGATATCCGGTATATGTTTTAGCCAGTAGCCTGATGATGGTCGATTTACCGGAACCGGTTGTTCCAACCAAAGCCAGGCGGTCGCCTTTCTTAAGTTTAAACGATATATTTTTTAATACGTCCGGCGTGTCTTCAGAATAGCGGAAGTAGACATTTTTAAATTCAATTTCCTGAAGTGCCAAAGCCTCCGGACGTTCATCATGACCGGCGGTGGGGTCTTCCACCTTCTGACCGAACAATTCGCTGATATGCTCAAGGGCTGACATCGCCCGCTGAATGGTCGATATTTGCTGGGCAAACTGCTTAACCGGAATAAACAATCTTTCCAGCGTGGTAACAAAAACAAGCAGCACACCCAGAGTATAACCGTAATCCCAGATTTGAATGGCTCCGTACCAAATTACCAGTGCGGTAGCAACGCCGGTAATTCCCTCGACAATGGAATAAAGGAAAGAGTCGTAGATATTCGATTTATTTTGTGCGTCGCTAAACTGTTTGTTCAGGTCATCGTATTTATTCAGAACTTTATCCTCGGCAGAAAAAAGTTGGATGGTTTTCATTCCGCTTAGCGATTCCTGAAGGTAAGCGGCCGATTTGGCCAGGCTGGTTCGCGAAGTATTGTATGCTTTTCTGATTTTTTTCCGCAGGTAATTTATTACCAGAATAATAAGCGGAACCACCAGCAAAAGTACCAGCGTGAGACGCCAGTTGAGATAAAAAAGATAACCTAACAGCGCCAGGGTCTTTATGCTGTCGGCCAGTAATCCGAGTATTCCGGCGGCAAACGACTCCGAAACTGATTCCATGTCACTGGTGAGGCGGGAGAGGGTAACGCCAATGGGTTTTTTATCGAAATAACTTAAAGGAAAACGTAACGATTTACCAAACAGTTTTTTGCGAAGGTCAACAATGGCTAAGCCCCCGGCTTTTGAAAAGGAATAGCTGTAAAAACCATCGAAAAAAATATTAATTAAAAGTGCCGCCGCCAGGAACAGAATCTGCCTGATTAATCCATCAACATTACCTGGGACAATGTAGTTGTCAACGATATCTTTCACCAGCCAAAGGAACAGAATGCCAGCTGCGGTTGTAACAGGGATGGAGGCAATACTTAGGAAAAACCACTTTTTATGTGGTTTAAAGTAGCGGGCAAAATTCCGGAAGAGCTGCCAGTCCATGTTTTTAATTATTTTATTTTTTTCTCTGCTCATTTGTGTTTTTCATTTTTATTGTCACCTTCCTGCTGCAGATTCCCGATTTCGCGATAAAAGTCTGATTGCTTCAGCAACTCCCGATGACTGCCTTTGGCTGCCATTCGTCCATCTTCCAGCACAATGTTAAAATCGGTTTTCTCCAGCACACTTATCCGGTTCGAAATAATCAGCAGGCTTTTAACTTCGTGGTTTTCCACTATCTGTTTAATCAGAAATCGTTCGGTATCGGTATCTACCGCAGAAAAAACATCATCAAGTATCAGCAGTTCGCCCTTAGTATAAAGTGCCCGCGCCAGACTAATCCGTTGTTTTTGTCCGCCCGAAAGCATAATCCCTTTTTCGCCCACCATCGTTTTTTCCTGCATAGGAAAACGTGTTAGTTCTTCGGCAAAAGCACTTTTATAAATCACCTCTTTAAACTGATCTTTTATTATTTCTTTATCAGAAGTGAGCCCAATGTTGTTCTCAATGGTGTCGGAAAACAGAAAAACTTCCTGGCTTACGGTATTTACCACCGAGCGGATATCTTCACTTTTCAGGTAATGAGCATCATTTTCGCCAAAGAAAACCTGGCCTTTACCGGGGCGTAAATAGCCGTTTAAACAGTTGATTAATGTGGTTTTCCCGGAACCTACCTTTCCGGTGACGCCCACAACCTGGCCCGGCTGAATCGAAAATGAAATGTCTTTCAGCACAGGTTTGTCGCCGTTGTG
The DNA here is from genome assembly GCA_024636975.1 of Mariniphaga sp. GTDB lineage: Bacteria > Bacteroidota > Bacteroidia > Bacteroidales > Prolixibacteraceae > Mariniphaga. The sequence continues at coordinate 55,839 of JAGXGA010000037.1, read as the reverse complement.
AAAGGTGAAGTTCAGGTTTTTTACATGGATGCCATTTTTAAAAAGCTTCTCTTTTTTCGTTTCGGGCAGCGGTTTTCTTTGGTCGTCATCCCCTTTCCGGTCCATGATTGTTTGAATACTGCTGATTCCCACAAACCCCTGCTGAAAAACAGTTAGCACCCATCCCAGCCCCATTATCGGCTGACTTAAAAGTGCAGCGTAGGCAATGTATTCAGTAAGTTCGCCAATTGTGAATTTTCCGTTGATGACATACATTCCGCCCACAAAAAATATGATAATTTTTAATATTTCCCCCAGGTTGGAAAGCAGCGGCAAAACAAATGAGCGGATCCATGAAATTTTTAAAGTCGCATCGTAATACTTAATATTTTCTTGTTGAACCTCATTTTCGGCATGGTCATATATATTATAGCTTTTTATTACGCTGTTGCCCGAAAGAAGAGAGATGATTTTCCCGGAAAGCTTTTGCAAGGTTTCCATTCTATAACGGGTATTTTTTACCATCACCACCATCCCGATGCGCACAATTATAAATACCACCACCATCGGAATAATACAATACAAGGTAAGTTTGGGCGACAGTTGCCACATTTTGTAAGGAGTAAGCGACAACGACAGCAGGATGTTTCCGATTTGCAAAATGCCAAATCCTGTAATCATGCGCACTCCGTTAATGTCATTGTTTACACGCGAAATGATGGTTCCGGTGGAGTTTTCATCGTAATAATCCTTTCCAAATGAAGACAGTTTTTTGAACATCTCACCTTTTAGCTGTCGTTCAATCAAACGGGCCGGAAAAAAAATCAGTATCCGCGAAAATGTTCTGACCAGGATTAATCCTATTGCCAGGCCAACAATAATTAACACATTTTCATGAAATTCAGCTTCATTCCCTGCGCGGCCATCTGCAATCAGGTCAATTGTTTTCTGGATAAAGCCCGGGATAGTCACCGAAACCCAGACGGTAATTATCAAAAAAATGATTCCACCGGTATACCACCACCGGTATTGATGTGTGTATTTTAATAAAAACTTTAGTTTCGAAATCATGATTCGGTATCCCGTTTTTGTCGATTAAAGTTCGGCACACTTCTGCATTTGTTCCTTTTGCCAGTTGTAAACCAATTCCGGTAAACTCTCCTTATTCTCAGTGTAACGCTGAAGCAGCTCTTCAGCCAGGGTGACACCACTTTCAGTGATTTCCTGAACTGGTTCGAGAAACCGGCTTTCGTTTTCAATGCCAAGGCTTTCAGCGCGCCGGTTAAGACCGTCCAGGGCAATCCGGCAAATTTGTTTGGATATGTTTCCTGCATGCAGGCTGCCACTTTTAGCATCCAGCGCTTTTACCGGCACCTGCGAACGCACCTCTTGCATCGCATAACCGTCCCATCCTGAAATGAGTTCATGAGCTTCTTCCAGGCTTTGATGGTCATACAATAAACCAACCCACAAAGCGGAAAGAGCAGCAATATGAGAAACACAATTGGCATCGGCACCCCGCATTTCAATAAATTGTTTTAGCCGGACATCGGGGAAAACAGAAGAAACATGTGTCTCCCAGTCCTCCATGATTGGCTTTAGTGTGTGCTCCCCCTGAAAAAATTTCCTGAATGTGAGGCCATTTGCAGAGAAATAATTGCCATCACGGTAAATAAAATACATGGGTACATCCAGCAAATAATCAACCCAACGCTCAAATCCAAATCCCTCATCAAATATGAAGGGCAAAAACCCACAGCGGTCGGGATCAGTATGGTTCCAAATGTGTGACCGATAGCTCAAGTATCCATTTGCTTTTCCACCAGAAAAAGGGGAGTTGGCAAAAATTGCGGTAACAAAGGGTTGCAGCGCTTGCGACACTCGCATTTTTTTTACCATGTCGGCTTCGTTGCCATAGTCGAGATTTACCTGAATAGATGCCGTATTGGCCATCATTTCTAGTCCAAGTTTTCCTTTTCCGGGCATGTGATTTTTCATCCATCGGTAACGTTCTTTTGGCACCCAGGGCACTTCGTCAAGGGATGTTAAAGGATCAACGCCCAGCGGAAGACTGAAAAAATCGTATTTCAGGCAAATTCCATCCAGCTCATTAAAATGTTTTCTGGTTTCATGAAAAGTTTCCTGAATTGTTTTAAAATTCTCGCCTGAAAGTTCAAATTGACCACCAGGTTCCAGAGTGATTGAAGCGCCGCTTTTCCGGAGACCAATGGTTTGTTTCCCTTCCTTTACAGGTCGCCAGCCATCACTTTGCATTTGTGAAAGAATATCACTTATTCCAGAGTCGTGGTTGAAGCTAAGCCGTTTATAATTGCTCCGGCGAAACAGAAATTTTTCATTTTCAGTGCCGATGCCCCATTTTTCAGGTGGCTTGCTTCCCTGGTCAAAATACTCGATCAGTTGCAATTTATTATTTATCTCCGATTTCTTTTCCTTTTCTGTCATTCAGTTGTTTTATTTAATAGAAGTCCGAAGTTATTTTGAATTCAGAATACTGTCAAGAACAAATTTTTCAACGTGGCGGTTTTTGCCAATGTAAGGGTAATTGTGCATCGACAACATGGCCGGTGCATTCAGTTCAACCACTATATAATTTTCAGGAGAATGTGCCATTTCCAAATCTTTAATTATGATGTCGATACCTGCAATTTTTAATCCTGCTGATTGGGCTGCCTTTACCGCCACATCTTTATAATAATCAGGAATTTCATCGGTAACATCAATGCTGTCGCCTCCTGTGCTTAAGTTCGAATTCTTTCTCAAATACACTTTTTCTCCTTTTTTTAAAATGGTTTCCGGCGAGAACGATAAGGCGTTTAAATGCCTTTTCACCTCTTCATCAATAGTTATTTTCAACAATGGATGCCTGTAATCGTTTCCGCGTCCTTCATTTTTTTTATCGATAAGCTGCCGGATGGTAGATGTTCCGTTTCCGGTAACATTGGCAGGTTCGCGGCAGGCAACTGCACGTACCCTAAAATCTACCACAAGAAACCGGTATTCCTGCCCCGGGAAAAATTCCTCGACGATAACTTTATCAGCAAACTGAAAGGCAATTTCAATTGAAGAAATGAGTTCCTGCCGGCTGTTAATGTTGGTGCTGACTGCTATCCCGTGATCCGTATTAACAGGCTTTACCACGGCAGGCAAACATACAGTGTCCAGAAATTCAGGCTGGTACCCGCGCTTCAGTAAAATACCTTTTGCATGTGTGATGCCTTTTCGCTGAAGAAATTGCCGGGTCATCCACTTATCGTTTGATATCCAGAAGGCAATCAGGCTGTTGGCGTCAGAAATGGTTCCTTCATGTATAATAAATTCTTTGTTGTTGTATACCACCGAAATGAGATTATTGCCGGCGTCAATGACTTCAAATGGCAACTTACGACGGAGAATCTCAGCAATAATTATTTGTGTGGTGGCTTCAAAATTTTCGTAACCAGTCAGTGGTATAAAGTTATAGTTGTTGTTTTCCATACAAAAGTTTTTTATGAGTGCTACCGGGTGAGTGGAATTTCCATTGAAAATTTTATACTCATGAAACGAACATGGCAAAATTTTGCCACACAACTTGTCCCGGCTTACCGGGAGAAGAACATTATAAAGTGAGTTACATCGAATACCTTTAAAAATTAACAATTATAATGAGATGAAAATAATATTTTCTGCTGAGAATTGTTTGAATTTAATGAATTACTCCATTGATTCAATTAGTTGATAAACATTTTAGATAGCTTTTCTATCTTTTCATTTCCTGCCTTCGCATTGGCATGGCATCAATAGTTGCAAATAATTTTTGACTGGAGAGAAATTCATTTACCCGAAGTTTAATTCCACCGTCTAATCCAATTAAAATAATTTCAGGCTGACTATCGGTTTTTTTGTAAAGAGTATAGTCCGTTTCTGCTTTTTGCCATTTTTCATCAGATAATCCTACTTTAAAGCTCTCCGGTGTAATATGGTAAACCAGAATTTTTCGCTCGTTAACGCCATCCAGATTATATATTAACTCTTCGATCTGGTTCCTATAATTTTCATTGTCAGTCTGATCTGTTAAAATAAGAACCAACCTGTTTTCCCACTTGTGACCAGCAAAATCTTGTGCCTTAATATCTGCACAATTTAATATCATGATAGACAATAAAAATGTTTTAATGCAGTTCATAATTTTGTTTTTATTTAAATTCTTTTTTTCAATCTAAAAAGTTTCTTCCTTTTTGTTGAAGATAAGAAATGCAAAATAGTAATCATGTGGTCAGCCTTTAATCGGAACTGGTATTTCTTTCCTCATTATTTCTAATCCAACTCCCGACGAAGCTCCTACAATTACATAATCACTCATAATGTTTATATTTTATGATACAGAAAATAAACAAAAGTAAAAGTAAAAAGTTGCAGCACTTTTAAAATGTCAGAGCAAATACTATCTCAGTATAATTGTTTATGTGCTTAAACAAAAGATTAACATTGTCCAGGAATTGCAACCGGTGGTTTCAGTGAATTCCCCATATTACTGGATCAAAGGATCGAAAACCAGCAGAAATGAGCCGTGCAGAATTAGGGAGTTTCCGTAACCTTTCAGTATTTAAATTTAAAATGAAAATGAATCTGCGCGTAACGTTATCAGAAAAGATCAGTACCAGTTGATTAAGTTCAGAAAAAAATGAATATTTTGGGTACGATTAAGCTAAATACAGTACAATGACAAAAATAGGATACCAGTTAAACCGCCGGCAGTGGCTAAAGCATACAGGGATGATGGCAACCGGGCTTGCACTTTCTCAATTGCTTATGTCCTGGACATCAAAAAAGAACCCTACGATCTTGCTTGTTTCAGGATGGCAGGATGTAAATATTGGAGACATTGCCCATACCCCCGGATTATTACATGTACTTGAAACTTTTCTTCCGGAAGCAAAAATAATTCTATGGAAAAAAAGCGGTTATAACGCGACCGTATCAGAAATATACAGCACAAACTTCCCAAAGGTACGCGTACTTTACGGAAATGTAGATGAACAAAAGAAAGTTACCAATCCTGATTTACTGAAAGTATTCGATGAGAGTGACATCCTGCTTCACGGCTCCGGGCCTTTGCTTGTTGCAGCCGATCATGTGGATGCATGGATGAAATACACAGGCAAACCTTACGGTGTTTTTGGTGTAACATTGCAGAGTCCGAACGAATACCATAGGGAATTATTAAAAAAGGCAGCATTTATTTTCACACGTGAAACCCATTCCATAGAACACCTTAAAAAGGCAGGTATTGAGGGTGAACATGTCGGGTTTGCTCCTGATGCCACTTTCTTCCTGAATATTCACGATGACAAAAAAGCCGGTCAATTTATGGCTTCAAACCTTTTGGAGGCTAAGAAATTTATTTGTGTCATCCCCCGCCTGCGCGTAACACCTTACTATAAGTTCAATCCAAATAATGCAGGATGGAGTGATCAGCGAATAAAAGAGGTAGAAGCCCTGAATGAACGGTGTAAGGAATGGGATCACGCGAAAATGCGGGAAGCAATGATTGCCTGGGTGCGTGAAACCGGAAATAAAGTTCTCGTTTGTCCGGAGATGACCTATCAGGTTGATATTATGGATGAATTGCTCATCGATCCGCTGCCGGAAGATGTAAAACCATTTGTGCTAAAACGTGGGTACTGGCTTCCTGACGAAGCTGCCTCAGTTTATTCAAAAGCCCATTCAGTCATAAGCTTTGAATGTCATTCTCCTATTATAGCTGCAGCCAACGGAACACCATTTCTATATTTACGCCAGCCCGAAGACACCATAAAAGGACAAATGTACTATGACCTGAATTTTGAAGACTGGGTTTTTGAAATTGAAGAAACCACAGGGGATCAAATTACCGGCCGTCTGCGTGAAATATGGGACAATTATGCAGCTGCAGAATCAAAACTCCAGGCAGGTATGGATAAAGTAGACCAGATTTATTCAGACCGGGTAAACAGGATGAATGCTTATATTAATACCTAACACTCATAAATCAAATTCAGATGAAATATAATTTCTTATTTTTCTTTCTGTTAACCGGTATCTTTTCCATAGCTCAGGAGCAGAATAAAAGTCTATTTGACAATGTAGTTATTACATCGGATAAGAATAAAACCCAGGTACGGATAAATGAAAATGGGGAACTACTTATAAATGTAACTCCAAACGATGTTCATAGGATTAAAGCCAATGGGCAGGTCCGCTACAGTGACTTTGGAGCCAGGGGGGATGGCAAAACCGATGATATCATTGCCATCGCTGCGACCCATGCTTTCGCCAATCGTAACGATCTTCCCGTAAAAGCCATCGAAGGGGCTACCTACTACATTGGCGGCAAAAACTGTACGGCAGTCATACAAACCGATACCGATTTCGGTACGGCTGCCTTTATCATTGACGATACCGACGTGGAAAACCATAATGCACACGTTTTCCTGGTCGGTTCCAGTCTGCAATCATTTAAACCTGAGAAGATTTCTTCGCTTAAAAAGAATCAGGAAAAAATCGACATCTCTCTGCCCGGCACCTGTCTTGTCACCGTCACCAATTCCCAGGTCAGGCATTACATCCGTTATGGACCGAACCAAAATGATGGAAAACCGCAGACTGACATCTTCATCGTTGACAAAGAGGGCAATGTGGATATGAACGCACCAATCGTCTGGGACTTCAACCAGATAACCGACATCTCTGCCCTTCCCATTGACGAAACAGAACTGACCATCACAGGAGGCCGGTTTACAACAATTGCCAATCAGGCCGAATCGAAATACACCTACTACAGCCGCGGAATTGGCATCAGGCGCTCCAATGTCCTTGTGGACGGGCTGGAACACCGAATCACAGGTGAAGGAGATCAGGGCGCACCTTATGGCGGCTTTATAAATATTGGCGACTGTGCCTATGTAACTGTTAAAAATACCCTCCTTACCGGGCATAAAACCTACCGGACCATTGGCTCGGCGGGAGTACCGGTTTCAATGGGCAGCTACGACCTCTCCGTCAACCGGGCCCTTAATGTATCGTTCATAGACTGCAGTCAGACCAATGATATCAACGACAGCAAGTACTGGGGAATTTTGGGGTCAAACTACTGCAAGAACCTTTTATATGACAACTGTACTTTTTCCCGCTTCGATGCCCATATGGGCGTTGCCAATGCCACCATACGCAATTCGACCCTGGGGCATATGGGAATCAATGCAATCGGCAGCGGCACCTTTCTCGTGGAAAACTCAACAATCAACGGCAGAACTCTGATTAACCTGCGTTCCGATTACGGCAGCACCTGGCAGGGAGAATTTATCATCCGCAACTGTATATTCATACCCGCAGGGGGAAAACCAGTCAGTGCCAGTCTCATTGGAGGTTCGTATTCAGGGCAGCACGACTTCGGTTACACCAGCTATATGCCGGAACGGATTATCATCGAAAAACTTCATATCGACGACTCCAACCATCCGGATAACTACCATGGACCGGCCATCTTTGGAAATTTCAATCCACAGATGACCAATGAGAACTATGTTGAAAAATATCCGTATGTCAAAACAAAGGAGGTCATTCTCAAAAATGTGACCACTGCAAGTGGAAAAGATTTAAGGCTTAGTGAAAATCAATTCATGTTTAAGGATACCAAAGTGATTACTGACTAACGGATGCAGTTATTTATCTTGCAGATAGGATGCGAAGTGTTATGCGCAGTTGATATTATACCAATTCAGTTTTTCTCAAACCGAGTTTTGGCTTATTCAATTTTTTAATCGATTCTCTAACTTTATCCCTTGTCTCAGGTTGAAGAAAAGTAGGAACCAAAATATTCAGTTTTATCCCTAATAACCTATGAATAATTACCAAATCTTTTAATGTAAACTGGGATACCCCATTTATCAATTCGCTCATATACGATTTTGGGTGACCTAAGATTAATCCCAAATCTTGCTGGTTCATGTCATATTCATTAAGTTTTTTTCTTATTGTATCCTTTCGCTTTTTAATAAATTTTTGTTCATAATTCACAATCTCCTCTGCTTTATCAGACTCCAATACTTGTGAATCGGTGATTTTATCAAAATCAGACCATTCTCTATCCTCGTACTCTTTTATCAAATCACGAAGCTTTTTTCTTATATGTTTTAAATCAGGATTCTCATCTATCATTAAACGTAACTTTCGTTCAAGTATGGATGCCTTTTCTAAATCATACTCATTCTCTAATCTCTTGATATTTTCAACCTCTTTTATATTAAAAATGTCTTTCATCATTACATTTTTTAAATCCAGTTATTATCTCTCAGCCATTTTTTTATTACATTCCGATTGTTTTTAAAAGTCAGTTCGTAATCATCATGACTACCAGCCCAAACAATCGTTGCTTCTCCATTTTCTTCAAATTCAATCATTATCAAGGTACGATGTATATTGATGTTGAAGAAATAAAACTCCCCACCATAAACACAATCTGCATCTGTTCTGCTTCCGGTTATATCTAGCGGATTTTTCCAATTATTATCCTCAATATCGGAAATTAACTGTTGGACAGCTTTCACCAATTTTGAGTTTCCCCTATTTTTCCGAATAAGTTTACCCAGAATGTGTTTATTGATTATTCTCAAATCAATTTGTTTTAATCAACTTATGGCAAAGATAATAAATAGTTCGGATAATATCAGAACTACTGTTTGTAAATTTGCACGACTCCAATTGCGTTATAACCTGAGAGTGGTGGCGGCTAAGTTTTCATCCCCCGATGAAAACAACCGGGCCGGCAAAAAGCTCCGGGTTCGTTAAAAGTCGGTATCCGGTTCTTCCAGGTTTAATTCCTTAATCCAGATATTCCGGTACAAAACTTCGTGGCCTTCTGCCTGAAGTTTAATTCCTCCGGGGCTGTCTGTAATACCTTTTCCCCCGTCGTTTCCACCATCAATCCCGGAATTTGGGCCACCCCAAACCTGATTAATCGGTACGTTAACATGCACCTTCTCCCCGTTAAAATACAGGGTAACCATCGCTTTCTCTGTTCGTTCCCCGTTTTCAAACCGGGCAGCTCTGAACTGAATGTCGTATGCATTCCAGTTCCCCGGTCCATTGTATGCGTGGTACGGTGATTCGGTTTCGTTTATCACCGCGCCCATTCCGTGTTTCGTTGAATCACCGTCGAGAATCTGAATTTCATAACGGTTTTGTAAATAAACACCGCTGTTGCCGCCGGGGTTTGAAATCAAAAATTCTACATGCAGCCTGAAATCACGGTATTTTTCTTTGGTTACAATATCGGCAGTTCCGTATTTCCCTCCTTCTGCTGCAGGATCATTAGCACTAACTGCTGTGCCATCATCCACGGGATCTTCAACAATCTCCCAACTGATTGGCAATTCAGCAGAAAAACGTGGCCCTTCCCAGTACGTCCATTTTTCATCCAGCATTTCGCGTGAACCGTCAAATAGCAGTTCAGAGCCGGCGGGTGGTTTTGCATTAATTCCAACCTTTTGCTGTGAACATGAAAGTACGGTAAAAAAAATTACGACTGCAGAAATAAAAAGGAATGAATGCCAATTGATAATTTTAGTTTTCATAATACAAATACTTTTGATTTAGCCCATAAAAATAGTGAAAGATATATTGATTACCATTATCCATTCCTACTAGTCCCATAAATCCTTTTTAAGATATATCATATCAACAAGTTGTATGTCTCCCTCGAAAATAGGATGATCATTGTTGTCAGTGAAAAAATTCTTTACCCGATATGACTTTACAAATCCACAACTATCATAAAACGACAAGATTGCCGGCGTTTAGCCTGTCCCGACAAGCATTGTTTTGTAGTCGTTTTTGTAGAACTCAAAAATGAAATTTATCAATGCCCTGCCGTACCCTTTGCCTTGATATTTCCCGTATGTCGCTATGTTTTTCAACTCGCAGGTTTCACTATTTACCGGCACTACAACGCAAACACTTTTCAAATCATCGTCATATAAAGCAAACAGGTCTCCATACGGCAAATACTTGTCAATCATATTTTCCTGCTCGTCTGCCAACAACAATAAGTCAAGGAACTGTTTCTTATTATCGGTAATCTTCTCTATTTTCATCATATTTCTTTTGTTTCCTTAATTGTCAGGTTTTAATATGCTTCGCATTCAACTGCATATAGATCAAAGCCTCCATTTTCTCCTGACCTGTTTGATGAGAAAATCATTAAATTAGGTGAATAAAGGTCATCTGCGTATTCATTTATTAGTGGAATTGAGTTTGGTATTTAATCATTATCTTGTTTCAATCAGAGTTCATTATGGTTTTTGTTCTTTCAAATTAAGCTTTACTGCAAAATCAATAGTAAAAATAAATGGAATTGCAGAAGTCAATCCGACTAACAGCATTGTGTTTAATGGTTCAACAGGTTTTATATAAAAGGAATAAGTCGTTGAGAAAACATAAATAAGCAGACTACTTATTGCGTATTTCCTAATCGAAAGTATTCCCGGGTAAACCTTCGATTTGTTTTTAAACAGAACGACAACTAAAATAATTGTTGCGGCAATCCAAATAGTGCTTGTGCTCAGTAAAAAAGCTCTTGTCCAAGCCCATTCAAATAGGTTGGTAAAGAATGTGCTCCTTAAAATAACTTCCATAATAAAAATAATAAAAATGGCATTTTGCAAAACCTTTAATCTATAGTGCCTGAAATAATTATAGAATGTCAACATTAAAAATCCTAACGGGATTAAATAAGTTAAATTCCGAATAAGAATTTCTATAGTGTCAATTTTTGTCCCGGAATTAAGAAGGAGCAATACTTTTTTCAATTGCTTTCATAAAAATAACCCGATTGCATCAGTTGTTTCATCCACTTTCCCGGTGTCAAATTGAACTGTTTAATCCGGCTTGTTTTCTAAAGGTGTCGAATTCGACAGGTTTGGGAACTCATTGCTGGGCACCTGAGCGCCGCTCAGAGTAGTATTTGTTACCACCTGGCATTTCTTTCAATTCATAATTTGTGCTTCGGCCGCCGCTCGCTTCTTTTTGTAAGATATCTTTCTTAATCAAATCCTGAATATCCCGAAGAGCCGTATCTTGAGAGCACTTGTTAATTTTTCCCCATTTCGAGGTTGTCAATTTTCCGTCAAATCCATCAAGCAGTCTGTTTATTATTTTTTGCTGTCTGTCATTGAGAATTGTAGTGGAATGTAATTTCCAAAATTCTGCTTTATGAAGTATTTTCGATAAAGTTTCTTCTGTGGAGTCAATAGCATTTATTAAGCATTGCAAAAACCACAAAATCCATTCTGTAATATCTGAATTTCCTTTTTGTGCTTTTTCAAGTTTTTCATAATACTGATTCCTTTCAACTCTAATTTGTGCAGACATACTATAGAACCGCCTGATACTTTTGTCAGAACGTGCCAATGTCATATCTGTAATAGCTCTTGTAATTCGTCCGTTTCCATCCTCGAATGGATGAATTGTCACGAACCATAAATGAGCAATAGCTGCTTTAAGAACCATATCTATCTCTTGCTCACTTTCAAACCAATCCAAAAATCTAATCATTTCTGGTTCTATCCTGTCAGAACCTGGAGCTTGATAGTGAACTTTTTCTTTTCCCATAGGTCCTGACACAATCTGCATAGGACCAGTCGTATCTTTTCTCCAGTCTGCAACTGTGATTTTATAAAGATTACTCCAACCTGATGGGAACAACGCTGCATGCCATCCAAACAATCTGTCTTTAGTTAAAGGCAAATTATATCTTTGTGTAGCGTCAAGCATCATTTCAACTATCCCTTCAACATGACGCTCCGATTCTACTGCACCTGCAATATCAATTCCCAGTCTTCGGGCAATTGAAGAATGTACTTGTTTTACTTCTAAAAATTCACCTTCGATTTCAGATGATTTTACAACATCTAAAGTGAGCGTGTTCAATACTGCTTCATTTTGCAAATCAAAACCCAGAGATTCCATTTTACCAAGAAGCCTGCCTTGTTGATTTCTGGCTTCACCTAGTTTTATCATCACTTTTTTATTGTCCCAGGTGAAATCAGTCCAGTTTTCTATTTCGTGTAAATAGATTTTCATTCGTCTAAAACTTTTACTTTCATAGGTGTCTCATAGCTTGCTCCGCTCCAAGCGGAGGAACTCGCATTTATTCATTCGCGGTTATGATTAACGCCTTAACCATGCGTTTCATTCTCCGCAATTTATGCGACAAATATACTTCTTATTCTCCGCAAATGAAAGTTTCTCCGCTAAATATGCTTAGATTATAGATGTTAATCGCCGCATTGCCTTTTTTTTTGCCCGGCGGTAACATGCAGGTTCAAATTTCTCGTAGCGGATTTCGGCGCGCGTTCCCTGACCACCAGTAATGAACGCTGATGCGAGAATCAGCAGTTTAAATACGGGATACCGTTTTGTAATTTGCGCTTGTTTGTTTTTAGTTTTATTTAAATCTATATTTTGTTAATCTTTTATCGCCCGATTTAATCAATACACCTTTCTCAACCGCATTTTTTAAATCACGACTGGCTGTTGCTGATGATATATCCTTATTGTACCTTAAATAATCCTGGCGGGAAAACACTTTATCACCAAACAAATCTCTAAAAACATTAATTCTGTCTGAATCCGTTAATGTTAGATTTTGTGATTTTAATAAATCATTTAAGGCGACATGTATTATTTCCAGCATAAACTCAATAAAACTAGTTGAAGTACCCTGATTATCAGATTTACCCAATACATTATAATATTCTTGCTGTCTATTTTTTACCAGGGTCTCGATGGGTAGAAACTCGAATACTCCGGAGTAATCCTTCAAGATCATCGTTTGCCAAAGCCTACCCATTCTGCCATTTCCATCTAAGAATGGATGTATAAATTCAAATTCATAATGAAATACGCAGCTTTTAATTAAAAGTAAATCCTTGTTATTATTCAGATAATAAAATAAGTCTTTCATCAAGGGGTATACCATTTCTCCCGGAGGAGCAAAATGAGCAATGTCTTCACCTTTTACAATCCCAACAGATGTTTTTCTTAATTGCCCCGGCTTATCAATTAATCCGGACATAAGTAGCTTATGAGCTATACATAATGAATCCAGATCATAAGCATTAAGTGTATCCAGTTTAGAATAAACCAAAATAGCATTTTTAACCTCAAGGATATCTTTTTTGGGTGCTAATACTCTTTTGTTATTAATCAAATCTGTTATCTGCTCTATTGTTAGAGTATTTCCCTCAATCTCTAAAGAAGATTGAATTGTTTTAATCCTGTTTCTTTTTCGTAATTCAGTTGGTAGTTTTATTAATCTTGCAGCTTTGATTTCTCCCATCTGTTCAGAAATCGATGAAATCAATTCTAAAATCTTACTCGTTATTTCATATGGTGGCTTCATGTTTTTATTCTCGATAGTATCATTTGATAGTATCAAAGATAATTATTTGTATCATCCTGGCAATGAGGTCAGGAAAATTAAAGCCTCTTACAACTTTGCGGAAGAACAGCAACTGCGGCGGAGAACTCAAACTGTCCGGAACCTATCGGAAACAGCAGACCCCTCTTGACGATTTAAGGAATCCGTTAATCTCTTCATGTGGTAAAAAGTTAAAGGATTATGCCTAAAGCATTCCTGCCGTTTCATATAATATTGCTTAAGCACTTAAAAAGACTGTTCAATTATACCTGTAAATACTGTTCAATTATACCTGTAAATATTGATCCTCTTTGTTTTATCCAATACTAATACCTGAGTATCAATCAGGTCGATAGAATAGAAGAATTGACTGTTTTCAATATCCGGATTATGATACTTTTTAACAGAGTAATTACGAAGATTTAACGAAAACAGTATAACGTTCTCATGATTAATAAATGTCAGGCTATAATTATCTTTATCTTTTCTATCACCTGGTATCTTTTTAATCTCTTTTTGTGTAATAAATTCAAGATGAACAGATTGATATCCATAAGCCCATCCAGAGTTATCGAAACTAGTGTATGTTTGTCCATCAGCTGCCAGAACAAGAAGTTTGTCGCTTATTTGAAGCCTTGGCAAGTAATAAACAACATTCTGTTGCTCCAGGTGGTGCAACCATTACCCATCTTTTCTTTTCGTCGATTCTTGTATCTTCCAGGAGTGTGAAGTTTAACATTTGAGTATAGAATTCAATCGCTTCATCATAATCCTTTACTACTAATGCAATATGTGCTATTCTTTGGTACATTGTTTCCCAGATTATTCAAATTGCAGGCAACTGTCAGGTGCTTATTTTCATAGCGGATTCAGGAGCGCTTCCTTATTTGCAGAACTGACCTTCGAATGAGAATCCACTGCTGAAATACGCGCGGATACCGCTTTGAAATCTGCAATCTTGTTATTGCCAAAGTTATTTAATTAAAATCTTGTCTCTGCCCAAAATATTATCATTTTTATTGGTGAAACAAATTATATAACTGCCTGGATTTTTAATTGAAACGGATGTACGTATTTCACCAATTATATTGAAGTTTCTCACCTTCTGTCCGAGTGAATTATAAATTGCGAATCCCGCTATTCTGTCATCAAATATCTCGATTCGAATACTTTCTCGTGTAAGCGAAGGATTTGGATATATTTTAAACAAAATCTGATTCTGGGTTACCTGATTTAAACTTGTTATGTAATCACAACTGGAAACAACATTGGTGCTTAAATTACCGACTTCGTTATCGGAATAACAACGTAAAGGACCTGGGTAGTGCGGTCCTGTTACCGGACCACAGGGTATTTGAAATTTAAACATGTAATCAGGGTAACCTATTTTCTCAAGATAGTAATCGTCTTCTATATGAAATTTTCTAAGGGATACACCATCAAAATCTATAGTTGTAATACTGTCAATTTCGACCAAAAATGGCTCATTGCAGCTGCTATATAAACTTAATGAGTAAAATGAGTCTCCTTCCGATGCTGAAAAATCGTACAAAACATGAAATAAACTATCTTTCTTAAAATAAACCACACTATCTTCTTCGTATATAAAAATTTTACCTGCATCTATTTCATAATATACTAGATCCCAATAACTATATCCAATATTTGTTCTTTGCAGAATTTTACACATTCTATCATTTATCAATGTGTCACCGACAACTTCAATTTTTTGATATCCGTCATCTAAAGTTACTTCCGGATCGTACGTATAATACCAGACTGCATCGTCAGGTGCAAAAACCTGTGCATTCAGGTTTATCGAAACAAGAAATACTGTCAAGAAGGTTAGTGTTTTCATCTTTTATAATTTGCTGTAGCGGATATTGGTGGCAATGTGAAAAGTTAAGGTGTGCGGAACGATTCACTAAATTGCACTGCATTTGATATATTCCAAAACCATGAAATTTATCCTGTAAATAAAAAAGAACACCTCAATTATTTTTCTTCAAAATACTTAAACCGTAAGTACATAACCTTGAACCGAGGGTTTAGCCTGCCCGACTATGTCATTCAGGCGGGTTTAATCCCGTTGCCGGCGGGACGCGCCGCGAAGAGTCCTGTTTATTAGGCGTATGTGCTTTATTTTAAGTCTAATATTCCAAATTGTTGATTGTATGGAATATTAATATCTATAATTTCAAATCTTGGCTTAATTCTTTTGGATAACATCTTATGAATATTCAACGAACGCGAGTCAGATGTCACAAAATATGATATTGATTTATCACTGTCAGATTGAGCAAAAAGTTTTGAATCATTTGGAATTATTGCTCGTGGTTTTAGGTCTTCATTAGAAATCTTTTTTTCTTCAAATATTGCTTTTGCAAATTCACCTGTCCTTTTTGCATGGTCAAGGTTGAAAGGTAAAATTTGGATATTCATCAACGGAAGTTCATCAAGAGAACCTCCCACACAATACTCTGCGATTGAAATTGTTGATACTTTTAGAATGATGTCGTTTTCAAGAAAGTATCTGAAATAATCTTTAGCATTTTGATGCAAAGGGTCTTCATCATTTAATAGACGAATAAAGAAACTGGTGTCAAGTAACACACTATGCGTCATATCCTCCTCTTAAATTATGCAACCATTCGTCTGGGTTGATTCCATTCCAATTATTCTTTGCTTTATGAATTAATGAATTTAGATAATCATCATCATATTTAGGTTTGAAATCAATTAATTGTATAAGTCTCAACGTTTTCTTATCAATTTCACCAGTTTCTATATTTTGTTTTCCGGTGGCTCTAATTCCAAACTTTTTATATAATAAGTTTTCTTCCTGCTCCATCAAGTAGTCTATATCTGTGTCGATAGTCAGAGAGCCAAATTCTTCCGTGTCTAAATGAATGTTTGCTTTGCTTTTCCCACCTGCATTTGTAAGCGTGCCATAAAAATATAATTCAGCATCAACCCAAATATTTTCTGTCCGAAAATATTTCGATTGAGGATTTATTTTGAAAGTCAAATCTTCATCAACTGATGTTTTTATTTCAAAATCATAATTTTTCTGATAGGAGAAATGTTGGATATTTTCAATCGCCTGTGCTGTTCTCAATTCCAGGAAATCTACAGAATTAGATTTTTGTATCTGGGAGAGAATCGCACTAAATCCGATTATTGCTTGAATACTAGTCTTAAATATATGTCTCACAGAACCTTCCTGGATATCATATGTGATAATTGGTCTGTCTTTTTTGTTTGTTGGGTAGAGCAAATCTTCAATATTTTGGAGCATAGCAATAATTTCTTTCACATCATAATTGTCAGGTGAAAGCTGTAAATTTCCTTTATTACCAAGGACTCTAATTTCTATAATCCCAAATTTTTCCATGAATACAAATATAATATAAAATCCTATTCCACTAACTAATTAATAACGATAGCCTTTAGAATGATTTACTGCAGAAAATACCACTTTCGCAGACGCAGGTGCTGGAGTTACGTTTGAGTAGCGCTCCCTGCTTATATGCAGCGAAAGCATTAACAACAATCCTGTTTTGCGCAATCAGTGCAATCGGGAAAGGTATGCCTGCCAATGAACAAAAACTACCTAAAGCAGTCGTTTTTTAAATCACCTATATAAATTATACTGACTAAAAAAGCACTAAAACCTGCAATAAGTCAAAGAACGACTTAATTATTTTTCTTCGAAAAATCTAAAAACCTTCAATAAGTACATAGTCCTGAACCCGGGGTGTAGCCTGCCCGACATAGTCATTCAGGCGGGTTCAATCCCGCTGCCGGCTGGACTGGGCGCTGCGCGCCGCTCAGAGTCCTTCTATTACAAACAGTTTTTTTATTCTTTTGCGATATAAATTTTAAATTCTTTTATTCCGGTCTCAGGAATACCCCAGGTTCTCATATAATCTACTCTGTCATCTTCATTCACTCTGCCATCACCATTGGCATCCATAAATATTAAATCTCCAATTTGAGAGGGTTGATTTTGTGGAGGGTAATTGTCAATATCCTCTTGGCTTTCAAAAATTCCATTTACAATATACCCATTGATTATATTGACAGCTCCATTTTTATTTGCTAAAAAGTAATACATTATATCTCTGTATCCGTATAAAAAAGCCTCTCCATTCTCATCAGTGGTAATCTCTTCAATTGCCTGTTTTTCTCCAGATTCATTTTCATTAAAGATTGAAATATTTGTATTAGATGCCAATTCAGCGATAGGGCTTTCTTCAGTCCTATTTGTACAGTCAAATACAGTGAACTTCACGATTGGGAGAAGAACAGAAACATTATAATAATTTACATTATTCTGGTCCTCTGATGTAACTGTGTAGTCAACAGGTTCTGTAAAATCTGTTATTGCTTTTGATGGAGGATATACAACTGCGCCTTCCGATATCTCAATTGTTGGTATTAATTTTTCTAAATTAGTATTTTCAGATGCTTTGATTGTGCCATCGTTTCCATCAAAAATAACGTCTCCAAAGTCAAAACTCATTTTAAAAAGTGAAGCCTCATTGTTTTTTGCATCATCCTTTTGGCACGCAACTATGAAGATGATAAGAAGTGAAATTAAGATTCTGATTTTCATTTTATGTCGGGTTTTTATTTAAAATTGTTTGTAACGGTTTGGCTATGTGTAGTGCGGGATTTTGGAGCACTTCACTTTCAAATTTGCACTGAGCCAATTCGTTCTATCCAAATTTTAGTTTTAATAGCCAAATCATCAAAGACGAATTGGCGGTGTGTGCAACGAAGAACCGGTTAATTTATCCGCTGAACCCCGCATTACATATAGCTTTTGTTACCAAACGGCTTAGCTTAATCATAATGAAATCTACATTTAGCAATCAAAATTTCATTCTCTTTTACCTGATAAATTAATCTGTGTTCGTCATTTATCCTTCTAGACCAAAATCCTTTATATTTAAATTTTAAAGGTTCAGGTTTACCTATGCCTGAAAAAGGATTTCGTGAGATATCTTTTAACAGATCATTTATCCTTTTAAGCATTTTCTTGTCGGTTTTTTGCCAATAGAGGTAATCTTCCCAAGACTCATCTACAAATGTATATTTCATTATTTCAGTAAGTCTTTTTGAAATGAATCACCAACTTTTAGTTTTTCAATCGCAGAATCGAGTCTCATTTCATTTGTCTTTGAAGATAATTCATGTTGTGTTGCATTTAATGAATTGTATTCATCAAGAGACATAACAACCACTCCGGTGTCTTTTCCTCTATTGATAATTAAGGTTTCGAAATCTGAAGTTACATTATCAAGATATTTCTTAATATTCTTTCTAAAATCTGAAAGTGTGGTAGTCAACATATTTTCTAAATTAATTTATACATATTATGTACAAAAATATGTACATTTATTATGAGATACAAATATGCAATGAGTTTTAATTGTGTGGTAACGGTTTATGTAAGTGGAGTGCGGGATTGAAAGTGATGAACTTTCAAAATCGCACGGAGCCAATTCGTTTATTCAATATTTCAAATTTTCCGTCAATCGTCAAAGACGAATTGGCGGTGTTGCAACAACGAGCCGCAGCCGCAAAAACTGCTGAAACCCGCATTACATTTACATTTTGTTACCAACTGTTTTTTAATTTTCGTTTTCAATTATTACTAATCTTGGATATTTTTCAATTATAGTTTTACGCTCTATTTTGCTTTTAATTTCGTTAAATGTACAACCAAGCGTTTTAGTAGAATATTCATCTCTTAAGGAGTCAATTGTTGAATATACTAAGTCCTTTGTTTCTATATATTCTTGAACATTCATTGCACTTTTCAATTGAAGCTTTATAAAATTATACTCAGCACTATTCAATCTAGCACTTAATTCATTCTTTAAACTCTCTGAGTTTAAATTGTCTTTTGTGTTTAATTGAAAATTAGGTTTGTCAATGAATTTAAGGTGTATTGAATCATTTGCAAAAAATACATAGTCAAAGAATGAAAAATATTGAGAATCGCATCTCATATGTTTTTTAAATGATGGCTTAACAACAAAAGCAATCTCACGGAACAAGCCCTTTGTTTGCTTAAGAATTGGTTCTAACTTTTTAAATTCAAAATCTTTATCAACAAAAAGTCTCAAGGTTACAAGAGGTCTTTCGAACTCTTCAAACTTAACAAGAGCAGATTGAAAATCGATTTTTAGATTAATAATATTCGTTTGATTTTCATCTAATGACAGGTTTAATGAATCGTTCTGTATTTCAACGAATAAAGTAACAACTAGACTTTGCCTAGCAATAAATTGAGGATTCTCAAAGTCAGGTACGTTTATTTGATAACCTTTGGAATTGATGTAAAAATCAGTCGCATTGTTAAAAGGAGTTTGTTTGAATCTCATCAATGTGTCACCCATTAATAATTCTAAACCATCAGGTTGGGAATAATAATCAAGGACAATTACTGAGTCTTTTATTCTTATCGGAGACAAATTTATTTTGTTTTGTTCCTGAAGCATAAATGTAAAAGTATCAATGCCTAAAACATTCTCAAAAATTAAGGTGTCATTATTAATGCTAAACAAATTATATGGTTCTTCAATTGAAAAATAGTATCCATTATTTAAATTTTCTTTCTGAGAGCAGGATATTATTCCCAGGCAACTTATTAAAAATAATATTTGTAATATTTGCTTCATCTTCAAAATGGTTGGTAACGGTTAGTATAAGAATAGTAGCCGACTGCGTGGCACTTTCCTGACAAGATACATGAAAGTTGAAGCGGGCTACAAACGCTGAATTTACTAATATCTCGGCTATTATTTTTATACATTGTTACCTGCTTTTATTCTTTATTCAAATCGTGTCATTCTGTAAGGTTCATAAATAATTGGAATCACGACTTTCCCATTTTTGTCTATAAAACCTGCCTTTCCTTCTAATTCGACATATGCCAATCCATTATTAAACTGACTTGCATAGTCAAACTTTGGGTCAATTACGATTTCTCCTTTTTTATTTACATATCCATATTTTCCACTCAAGCTGAAGTTTGCAACACCTTCATAAAAGTGCCATAAATCATCAAATTGTGGCTCGATTACAAGATTTCCTTTTTCATCATATGCACCCCATTTCTTGTTTTTTGCTTGAATAATATGCATTCTATCAGACAAGTTACCTGTACTCAAATAGTTCGGTGGGATGATAGTATCACCTTTGGCGTTTAATCTCCCACGTCCACTTTCTGTTTTAAATGCTCCTGCGTAAGTGTTTAATGACCACAATTTTTTGTCCTTGTGCTTTTCTTCTACGTACTCAAATGTTTCTCCTTTTTGGTTTATTATTTTTTGTTCACCATCAAATGTCCAAATCACTGCTAATTCACATAGGAATGGGTAACAAGTTTCATAAATCAGAGGAATTACAATTTCTCCTTTCTTGTTGATATATCCACAACTGTCATTTATGGTGACGTCAGCTAATCCCTGTGAAAATCCACCAAAGGATTCATTATACTTAAAGTCAATTACTGTGTCTCCTTTTGTATTAATAAATCCATACATCTCATTTGAATTTCCGACACAAGCATAACCTTCATCAAAGAAGTCAACATCCCAATAATTTGGCTCAATAATCACTTTTCCTTTTCTATCAATGTAACCCCAAAGACTGTCAAACTCAACAGGATATACTCCTTCACTTTCTCCTAAAATGTAGTCCCATTGAGGTTTAACAACAATTTTGCCTTTTGCGTTAATGAGTCCGTATTTATCATTTTGCTTAATCACAGCCATTTTAGTTTGGCAGGATATAAAAGTCAGGGTCAATATTATTAATGCGATGTTCTTCATTTTTCTAATTGCAGGTAACGTTTTATGTAAGTGGAGTGCGGGATTAAAAGTGATGAACTTTCAAAACCGCACGGAGCCAATTCGTTTATATATTTTCTTTTTTTACGACAATCGTCAAAGACGAATTGGCGGTATCGCAACAATGCAGAACAGTTGAATTATCGCTAAAACCCGCATTACACTTACATTTTGTTAGGCAACGTTTTTATTTTAAAATTTATCTTTTAAATATTTACTCATTGAAGAATAATCTTTTACAAATCCTGAGAACTCGACATAGAGACTATTAATCACAAATAAATATGTTTTATTATCATCCTTTATTTTCAATTTGTACAACGGTGGTTTAACGTTTGGTATTTGTTTTATAAATTCTATTCTATCAACATTTGCTTTATTTATTTTACCACAAGTTAAGATGTTAATATTTATACCGTCAATTTCAATGTACGAGGCTTTCTTAGAAAGCAATACATGTAATGTTACAAGAATTCCAATTAATAGTAAAAACCACCATGTGTTTTGAAACTCGGCAGTTTCATTAACGCCATTTATTTTAATTGTAGAGTTTGAGATTAATAAAAAAAACCATGACACGCAAAGAATTACTCCCAATACTAAGAATCCAAAACGATAGACGTAATAATATTTTTTGCTGCTTTTATATTGATTCATTGTTATTTAGCATTAAAACAATTACTCGTTTAATTTAAAACTGTTAAAATATCGAACTTTTTGCCGTTGCTCTTTTTCTATAAGCGAATAAATTGTAAATGGAATGCCAATTAGTGTTATAAATACAATGGTAGAATAAATAAATGCCATTTTAAATATGTACTCCCAAAGTAAATAAACTGTCAGAGGAGTGCCAATAAAGAATATTAATAGTCCAATAATTAATGCAACTTTACTTTCTCTTGCAGTCATGTCGTTTAAATGATATTTAGAGGCATAACTGCATTTTTTGCATTTTAGCTCTATCTTTTTCCCTTTGTCCATTGCAAGGCGAGTCCTGTCAGGTTCCCATGTGAAGAATCTGATTTCTTTTTTACATTTTTTGCAATTAGTATAGAGTCTCATTTTAAATGTTGCCTAACTTATTTGTCTGTTCGTATTTATCGTTTCCACAGCACAAGGGCTGTTGGATATGTACATGTTTTGTATTATATATCGAAATCATTTAAAGGGTTCTTAATGTTCTTTAAACTTTTCATGCTTACATGCGTGTAAATCTCTGTTGTCCGCGACGATTTATGGCCAAGCAGCTCCTGTATGTAACGCAGATCGGTGCCATTCTCAAGCAGGTGGGTGGCAATGCTGTGCCGCAGACAATGGGGAGTAAAATTATGATTTTTCTTTACTTTGTCCATATACTTGTCGAAAATATTTTGCAAACTGGTTGCTGAATACTTCTTTCCTTTTGTGCTGCTTTCGATGAGCCAGGTTTGCGGCTGATGCGACTTCATGTAACCGGCAATCATGACCTCCAGTTTCTCAGGCAACGGCAGCACCCGGTCCTTTTTCCCTTTTGAATTGAGTATGGTTACGCTTTTCCGGTAGAAATCAATGTTGTTCAGCTTTAAATTCAGCAGTTCACTTCTGCGTAATCCCAGCCCATAGATAGTCGACAGGGCCACCTTATGCTTGGGATTCGGAATCGACGCCAGCATCTGCTGTACCAGTTCAAGGGGAATTACCTTGGGCAACGGCCTTCCTTTCCGGGGGCGCTCAATCTCTTCAATGTCAAGCTTGCGGCTCATTGAAAACTTAAAGTACAACTTCAAGGCGCTGATGGTCTGGTTCTGAAACGTGGCACTCAGGTTATGCTTTATTATAAAGTTGCTGTTAAAAGCTGTAATGTCGGAATTCTGAATGTCTTCCGGCTGCTTTTTCGAATAATAGCCAAAAAACAGTTCCAGCTGGTGTATGTAAGTTTTAATAGTATTTTCCCCGTAACGCTTCTGCTCCAGCCATCGTTCAAACTCAACCAGTTTTGCCCTGGTCTCAGGCATAAGCCCCTTTTTTATATTGCCCGCACGGTATGAAGGCTTTGCCACTGCATCACTTTTCCTGCCGTTCCCTTTTTTCAATCCCGAATAATCAATATATGCCACCGGTTTTAAATCCGTAAAAAAGGCGCCAAGCTGAAATTTGCTTTCCGGTATGTACCAGCAGCCTAAATTGGCACTCCACACAGCAGTGGTTTTTTGCTTTATAACGTCAATTATTTCTTTGTTGTACGGAAACTCTATCCGCACAATGGCTTCTCCTTTCCTTAATCTCCGGGTAAGTTTTATGCCTGGCTGAGTTGACATTTCAAAAGGTTTTATGATTTGATATCCTTATAGTTCATTTAACATTGCTTCTTTCACGGCTCCGCCCCCTCAATTACATTCCTGTCTGCAACCTTGCATTTTGTTGTATCGGTATTAAGTTGCCTTTAAAAGCCTGGTACTGCCGATTTATAATCGCCGGGGACATAAAACACCAATCGTTGCACGGAGGCATCTCCATGCACCGGCATCTTCTTCTCAGAAATCTACTTTGGGCTTTATGTTCGGTAATGGCATCAACAGTCCAGTATTTTAATTTAGCGGTTTAAATCTAAAAAACAATTTACTATAAAACAAATGGTTATCCTGTTTATTTATGCACATTTTTCAACCATGTGTTCTGAATGTTCGCAGGATCCTTTTTTATGCCGCACCTTGGAATTCCACACGGCGAAATTAAAAGAGATTCCTTTCCTTCCATTTCCTTTCATTCACTGCTCAGGGTTGTAACCGCTTTAGGTTTTTCAAATAAAAAACCGGTACAGCCAGGTGCAGGAAATACCGGTGGTTTTACCGGTTCTGTGGCCCGGGCATTACCGGGGTTGTATAGTCATTCTAAGGTCTTACTTTCTGCCTGTGCCATACCAAAGCTAAATCAATACTATACCAAAGACCAATTTAAACCGTACTTTTTTCGTGTCTAATTCGTACTAAATTCGTGTTTAATTCGTAACACCCCGAAGAAATCCCGACTTTACCCCGACTTTATCTCAACTAAAACACCAATAAATATATAATTTGGTGTATCTTTGGTAGAAACTTAAATGGTATCATATGGCAATCATTGACAACTTATTCGACGGCGGCCGGGGACGGCTGGGCAAAATGGTGGTGTATAAAATGAACGGCATGAACATAATGCGTACAAAGCCGGAGAGTTACAGCGATCAAAAATCTCCCGCCCAGATGGCGCAGCGGAAACGACTGCAGGCGGTGAACGAATTTCTGAATCCTTTTTCCAGGCTCCTGAAGCTAACTTTTAAGGCAGAAAAACCAGGGCAGACGGCCCGGTCGGAGGCACAGTCGTACAACATGCGTAATGCCCTGGCGGGTGAGCATCCGCATATTCACGTGGATAAGAGCAAGGCGCTGCTGAGCAGGGGCCCGCTTCCGGTGCCCGCAAGCGCAGCGGTAACCCAACAACCCGATGGCTTGCTCATTGAATGGGAAAACGACCCGGAAGCTGCAAGCCGCCACCCGCACGATACCCTTGTTGTTATTGCTTTGTCGGCAGAAAACGGATACGGTGATTTCCACTTTACCGAAACCCGCCGTTCCGCTGGCCGGTACACCTGGAAGCCTGCCCTGCCAGATGGAACTGTTGACGTGTGGATTGCCTTCCGCAACCGGGAACAGACGGAGATGAGTGATAGTATGTGGGTTGAAGAAGTTGAAGAAGTTTGAAGAGGTTCGAAAAGTTCGAGGGTTCGAAGAGTTTGAGGGTTTGGGGGTTTGAGGGTTTGAGAGGATCGGGTGCGAAAGACAGGCACAATATTGAAGGGTTTGTTGTGTGTTGTCCCGCCAGGTCCGGATTTTCGCTACGGTTCAATTTGTTGTTGAAAAAGTGCGAGGGGTATTGCCGGTTGAAGGTTAAGCTGTTTTATAATGTTCATGTAGTAGGATTTACTTGCAGCTTGCTACTTGTAGCTTGCAGCTATTAATCTGACCACCCCATTTTCGCATGACAGGGATGGGTTAAGAATCTGAGGGCCTGAGAAGTTTGAGAGGAAAGGGTTCTTTATTCATTTTCAATTGACAGCACTTTTGATAATCCTGTTTTTAGTTCATCTTTTATCGAATCAGATACCTGGCCTAATTTCTTTATGAATCGATCCTGTGATACAGATCTTACTTGAAAACAATCGGCGGATGAAACCTTTGATAAACCAGTCATTTTATCTGGAACAATTTTTATCATCCATGGAGCAACTTTATAGCTGTCTTTCCAATCAGTAACGGGCACAATAATTTTTAGTGGTAATTTTCTAATGAATTATCATTGACAACTATTGCAGGACGGGTTTTCTTTATTTCTGCTCCGGTAGTCGGGTCAAGATTAATCAGCCAAATTTCACCTTGCTTCATAAAAATCTTCAAAATCGAGTTTGGTAAATTCAGTCAGTTCTTTATTGTTTTTATATTCTGACTGCAATTCTTCTGCTGCATATTGCATTTGTTTTTGATCTGTTTGTTTTCTTATTGAACGAATTGCCTTTTCAATAATCAGCATTCTCTTTTCAACCGGTAACTGTTTTATTTCTTTTATAATATCATCTGTTCTCATCATAAATCTTTTTTTGTTAAAGGTAAAAAATATCATTGACCTTAATTTTCTTTCTTTCGGACACAAATTTCTGCTCTTACCTTTTCAACTTCCTTATTAATCATATTCTCAGTTAGCTCATTAGCAGAGAACGAATTCAGTAATCGGGTCAATCTTGTGTCAATAGCTTCTTTTGCCAATTCTTTACTTAAACGGGCTTTGTCTTTTTTGGGTAATTGTTTAACCAACTCAAGTACCTGATTATAGCTTAATGATATTTTATATGCATTTGAATTCATAACTAATCTTTTTCAAAATTAATCAATTCTGTGATTATCCATACTTTATATTTTAACTATTCAAAATTACCAAAAACATTTTTGAATAATTCATCAATAGGAGTAGAAGTTAATTTTATGACAACAATTGATAGACGACATCCCTTTTTTTTCATCTCCGTTTCCTGCAAGGTAAAGCGAAGGGATGTTGTATGGTGAGATCAAAAAGTGTGAACTAAAACATCAGGGCTTCATTGTTGTGGTTGTTTAGTATAAAAATGCTAATTTTACACTTAACAAGTAAACTTAATATCAATTAAAAATTTAATCGTGATGAATAAATTCATAAGTGTTTTTTTTGCACTCCTTGTTGTTTTTATGGTGCATGTTTCCGCATCGGCACAAAAGCCTAATGATGGTTCGGAAGTGATTGGCCGGTGGGATCTAACAATTACCATCGATGACGAGCAATTGGAAAACCTTGGCCTCTTCAGGCACGGACTGATGAGTACCGCGGGGTTTCCGGGATGGCTCGAAGTGACAAAGTCGGGCTTCTCTACCCTTGTAGGCCGCTATGTAGGTTACGAAGGCAGCGCACGCCCCATTGCCGAGGTGCATTATGATCCGCAGGAACAGAAATATCACTTTACCATTCCGCCGCAGTGGATGGATATTGAGGATCTTTATTTTGAGTTCACCGTAAATGATGGTAAACTTTCAGGCCACCAGATGTTAAAAGGAAATAAACTCAAGTGGACGGGCGTACGGGCTCCTTCACTTACAAGAGAAGAACCCCCGATATGGGGAAATCCTAAAAACCTGATCGACAAAAACATGTCAAGTTGGATAATTCCCGATAACAATCAATTCCGGATAGAGGATGGAGTTTTGGTAAATAAGGGAGTCGGTGGCAACCTGATTACAAAGGAAAAATTTGATGATTTCAAGCTCAGCGTAGAGTTCAGGTATCCTGAAGGAAGCAACAGCGGCATTTATCTCCGCGGCCGGTATGAACTGCAGATTGTCGACAGCATGAGCGTCAGCGACATATCTATTGGAGGCATCTATGGTTTCATTGAACCTGCATTTTATGCAGGAGCAAAAGCCGGAGAGTGGCAATCGTTTGAGATTACTCTTGTAGGACGTCATTTTACCTTGGTACATAATGGTTTAGAGGTCATTTCTAACCGGCCGATACCCGGAATAACAGGAGGTTCGCTTAACAGTAACGAAGGTGAACCCGGACCACTTATGATCCAGGGGGATCATGGTGCCGTTGAATTCCGTAAATTTGTTATTACGCCGTCAGTTAACTGATCTGCCCCATCGGATTTCTTAATAAGAAAAGAAAAATATCCTTTCCCTGAGAATAAAAATAAGCTGTTTCTGACCACTCAGGAACAGCTTTTTTCATACTACCAGGTAACTAATTTAGGAGAGGTTTTTTCTGCGGCGCAAATGTTATAATACGGACAGCTGCTTTGTTTATTGATATCATGGTTGTAAATTCGGCTACTTTAATTATTATTGCAGTGAACAACAGAAGTCGCGGCAATTATGAACTTCATCACCATATTGAAAATGATTACAATAAGAGAAGTTAAATATAGGAGCAGGAGGTTATTTGAAATTCAGAAAGGGATGAAGTTCACATTACTGATTAGCGTGGTGATGATTTTAACAGCAATGCCTTCCTGTCAGACCGAACCTGATTCCCAATGGAACGGTGAAGGCGGCTTTACCATTTGCCAGTACCTCGATTTAAACCAAACGGAATATTCAAAGTTCTACAGTTTACTGGCTGAAGGGAAATTGAATACTACATTATGCGGCTACAATCCTTATGGCGATGGCTATACCCTGTTTTTACCCACCAATGACGCCATTGACCGGTTTATAAGCGAGAGCCCGGTTTACGATAATTTCGAAGAATTATTACAGGATACAAGTTTTACGAAATCGATTGTCCGCTACCACGTTCTGAAAAGAAAAGTACATACCGATGAATTTCCGTTTGGAGCTATAACCGACAGTACACTTACGGGAGACAGGTTAACTGCTTACTTTTCATCTGATGGTGACAATCAGCTTATAAAAATTAACAATTCAGCTCCGGTTATCAAATCAAACATTGATATGACCAATGGGTACATCCATACTGTTTCGGAGGTGTTGCAAAAGGCAGAGATCCGGGGATACGACTGGCTACAGCAACAGAATGATTATTCCATTCTGGCACAGGCTATGGAGCTTACCGAAGTAACAAAGGGTATGTGGTGGAGTAAGTACACGATCCTTGCCGAGCACGACAGTATATTCCACCGGAACGGGATATATACCGTGGAAGACCTGATTGGCCGGATTGCAACACCGGGCATGTCGTATTCCAACAAGAACAATGCTTTTTACATGTTCACCGGGTACCATATAGTGGGGGGCGAATACTACCTGAATGAATGGAAATGGGGAAGCAAAAAATACGTGACCCTGAACAGTAAACAACTAACAATAAATGTTGGAATGGATATTCGGATCAATCCCGGAATCGATACGTATGGAATTTCAATATCCGGTTCGGGCGACACCACAGTAATCGGCCACATCAGCCCGGTATGGGATTATAGTAATATTATGACACTTACCGGGCCTGTCCATTCAATCTCAGAATTGCTTTTTTACGAACCCTTCCCGAAGCAGTAATCCAGGGATTATTAAGCACGTTTTAGCTTCCTCATCCTTATCCATAAAAGGGAGTGAATGATGGGCTAAAGCCCGGGAGATACTGGTTCATGCTCATGCTGACCCACAGCTTAAAAGCTGGGGTTAGTGACAGTTCTTGATGCACAATCAACTATCATTATTAATTTCACTAAAGCTGGGGTTAGTGGCTGCTGCAGCATTGGTATCATTGCCATCATTAGCTACAAGGAGAGTCCGGCAGTCGGGGATACTAACCCCAGCATTTATGCTGGGGATTTAGCGTAAACTCTACCCCTTCCCCTTCTTTTCCTTCCTTCATGCTGCAACCCTATATCATGAGAATCATCAGATTTAAGCAGCAGAATTATCCTTAATTTTAATGCACATATAATCATTTAAAGTTTAATAATCATGTCACACGTCAGAATATGGGTCCATGCAGTATGGGGAACCAAAAACAAACTTCCATACCTCGCAGGTCCGGTTAAACATGAAGTTTTCGGCCACATCCGTTACAATGCAAATGAAAAAGGAATATATCTGTCTGAAATAGGTGGATTTCATCAGCATGTGCATTGTTTGTTGTCTTTAACGGCTGACCAGAACATAGGAAAAATAATGCAGTTATTGAAAGGAGAATCCTCCTACTGGATAAATAGGAAGAAAGTGGTGGCTGGAAGGTTCGAATGGGCTGATGAATATTATGCCGTATCAGTAAGTGAGTCGCATGTGGAACGGGTCAGGAAATACATCCGCAATCAGGAAGAACATCACCGGACGAAGACATGGGAAGAGGAAGTGAATGAGTTTATGGAGAAGTATGGATTTACAAGAGTCCCGGACTGAAGCGTGGGTGGCGGGCTAAAGCCCGGGAGACACTGTTTCATGCTCATGCTGACCCACAGCTTAAAAGCTGGGGTTAGTGACAGTCCTTGATGCACAATCTACTATCATTATTAATTGCACTACCTTATCTATCAGCTATTGTCATGCACCCTTTTAAAACAACCAATGCCAATGCAGTGAATGATGGGCTAAAGCCCGGGAGATACTGGTTCATGCTCATGCTGACCCACAGCTTAAAAGCTGGGGTTAGTGACAGTCCTTGATGCACAATCTACTATAAAATTAACCGCACTACCTTATATATCAGCTATTATCATGCACCCTTTTAAAGCAACATGCCAATGCAGTGAATGATGGGCTAAAGCCCGTGAGACACTGGTTCACGCTCATGCTGACCCTCAGCTTAAAAGCTGGGGTTAGTGACAGTCCTTGATGGTAGCAGGCTCGTAAGCATACGACTCTCTCTCTCTGAGGTCAAAATAAACCTCCTGCAAATTTTCACCTAAAACCTGAACCAATGGTTTACCCTCCACACATTACCGTTATCTGCCGGTTCCTCTAAGGGATCAGGAGAGACAGTCATTATGCTGTCACCACTGTATCCGAAAGTGGATGGGAGTCTACCCTGAATTGTATTCGTGGAATGGTCCCAGGTAATGATATTACCGCGCAGTGTTCGAATAAATTCTTTATCCCCACTTCCGTTGGGCATGGCGGTGCCAACCTGGTTTAAAATCCTGTTCCTGACTGCACCCGGGCTCTGGTACTCGATCTGGCGCCTTTGCCTGTTGTATGCCACGAAATTGTATATATTATTATCCCTGTCAATCCAATTCAGTAATAATGAAGAATCGGATCTCAGGGCATAATCAGGAATTGGGAAAAAATACAATTCACCATCGTAATTTGCAATATCATCTTCAATACCGGCATAAAGTAATGCCAGCCGGAAAAATGAAAAATTAGGGCGGCAGAATACCGGCCCGGTTACACTTGTAAATAAACGGTCAGGAATATAGGCATCGAGTCCAATAAAAGTACAGTTGCTGCCAAATTCTTTTCTGATAATGGCATCCTCGCTTTGCTTGAAACCACCATCCTCTTTGAAAATATTCCGGTAAATATTCGTTGAAGGATAAATTGAATTCGCCTTAAAATGACGGCCAATTATTAAATCAACAATATCCTTCGGTAACGAATAAGAATCGGTCCAGTGAGGATAACCTGATTTAACTGTTAAAATATCGTCGATGAATTTCCGGAAGGCATCATCAGTGGGAACATACAACCCATTATGCCTCACCCACGTTTCATTTATCTCCGGGCCTTCTACCCCAATACGCTCCTTGTGAGGGGCGAATGCAAGTTCATGGTAATTTAAATCCCAGATTGTGTCGGCAAGGCCACCCATTCTTGCTTCCGGCTGATTATAGGTAGCAGTCATATTTGCCTCGAATGTAGGGTAATACCAAAACACGTGTTCCAGGAAAAGTTTATAGCTCTCATTGGGCAGTTCCCGTTCAAGCAGTTCCTGTGCATTCAGCATGGGGCTCACTACCCTATCGATAATATGAAGAAATCCGTTTTCGGCAAAAATATCTGACGCGACAATTTTTGCGCCCCCATAATAAACATTTCCCGGTTCATAGGGCCTGTCAAAATAAAAATTGAAATCTCCTGAAGTAATACCATTCACATTTAGAAATTCATCATAAAATATGGGTACATTTTTCCTTGACTGGACATATACTTTTTTGTAACGATCAGAACCAATCGAATCCATTACAATCATTTCCTGATCTCTATTTTTCCTAATCCAATATTTCTCAACAGGATTTTGAAGGATAGTCTGCCGTTTATAAGCATATGAATACACTTTTGCATCATTTCTTGTTCGCCATCCATAAGCACTAAGACTTTGCAATTGCTCAAATGACCAGGGATTCTGGACAATATGGAATTCGGTGATTCTTTCAAGCTCATCCAATGGAATGTCTGAAACACCTGCATATTGATTTTCCGAAAGGTATTGTTGCATGGCTTCATCAGTGGGTGCAAAAATGCTCCAGTTTCCCGAAACATCCATAATCGTGTCCAGGCCGGTTAGCTGCAGGCATTCTTTAAACAGAGTCAGATTCTCCTGAACCGATATTGTAGTATACAATTTTCCTGGAAGCCAGGCAGGTCTTTGAAATTTCTCATGTTCAGAGAATTTTTCACACCCGAAAAGCAGGAACAGCATACTTAATAAAAGCAAATATGTTTTATGAATTCTCATAATTTCCAGCCCCATTTGAAATGAGTTTGTAAAAGTAAAATTATTATAATACGAAATTTGAGTCTTTCGGCTAAATGAACTAAAACATCCGAAATTTAGAATCATGAAACGCAACTTTTAATTAATGCATTCATATTATTAAAATTGTAAATTTTCAAAGGTATAATATGGAATTCGCATGAGAGTTTTAATAATCTCCGGTTGGTGTGTATTCCTACTCATGCTCATTTCATATATTAAAAAATTCCCGCCCTATCAATAACGGTGCTGTAACAATTAACTATTAATCAGAAATTTTTAAATTTGAGTAACCTTAACGTTTATGAATTTAAATAGCTTCTGTTTTACTTTTTCTGAATTTCGGGTAAACTGTTAAACTACATTAATTGTTTTTCTGCATAAGAAGTTAGAGTTTTTGCTGTAGTACTATGTTGAGGCGCGAACAATGCCTCTGAATATTTAAAGTTGATTTTGTTAAAAGTGATCTATTATGCCTAATAATACTATAAATCAATTTATTGCTTTATCAAAAAAGTATTTTAGAATTTACCTTGGAATAAGCATTTCAGTTTTTTTGTTTATCCTGTTTTTTCAACCTTTTCCTACAAAGAATTTTGAATTTGAAAACAAACAGTTATTTATTGCAGGGTTTGGATTAATTATTTTTATTATTCTGGTACTTATTCAAATCATATTTCAACGCCATCTCCTTCGTAGCGAAACGGATGAAGAAGATAATTCTTTGCTTGATTCAGTTTATTACTTCTCGCAGGTAGCTTTAACCAGTGTTGCTTTTGTTTTTTATATACGATATGTTGGTCGTTCTGACATGACATTTAACATTGTAGTACGGGTTATTATAATCTGCCTTAGTGTGCCGGTAACAATACATCTGAAAAATACACTTGCTTCCATGCATGGAACACATAAAAACCTTTTACAGGAAAACAGGTTATTGCACGAAAAATTAAAACAATTCTCGGAAAATTATGCAAACAGGTTTATCGAATTGATCTCTGAAAATGAATCAGACAATATCAGAATTCTGGTATCAGAAGTTGTTTTTATTAAATCGGCTGATAATTATGTGGAGGTAGGGTTTCTCGAAGGTGGTGAGTTTAAAAAGAAAATGATAAGAAATACCCTCAAAAACCTTGAAACACAATTAAAGGAATTTAATAATTTTGTTCGTACACACCGATCAAGTATTGTCAATATGCAGTACATTGACAAATTAAATAAAAATTTCAACACCTATTGGTTAACCCTTGATGAAACGAAGGAAACCATTCCTGTATCGCGACAGTATATAATGGCTGTTAAGGACTTACTTTAAGACTCTGGGACGAATGCCATTCGCGAATACATAAGTGCATTTATATTTTAACAATGCTGTTTATCCCAAAAGCATTTGATTAATCCCTATCCTTTTTATTTCGCGACGTAATTTTGAACAGAATAGAGATTGAGCTTGTTCTGATATTCAGGCTCTCTTTTATAGAGATAGATTATAAAATGGCTCCGTATTCAAACATTCCACTTATTATAATAGTGTCATGAACATTTTAATGATATATCCCAAATATCCCGATACATACTGGGGGTTTAAACATGCTTTAAAGTTTATCTCCAAAAAAGCTGCAGTACCTCCCCTGGGACTGATAACGGTCTCGGCTATGTTACCGGATAACTGGCAGAAAAAATTGATTGACTTAAATGTTGAGGAACTGAAAAATGAGGATTTGAAATGGGCTGATTATGCCTTTATAAGCAGTATGTATGTTCAAAAAGATTCAGTTGCCAACAATTTGGGCCGATGTAAGACGCACTCAGTTAAAGTGGTTGACGGGGGTCCTTTGTTTACCCAGGACTATAAGGATTATCCTGAGATTGACCATTTCGTTTTAAACGAAGCCGAAATCACGCTCCCCCTGTTTTTGTCAGATATCGAAAAGGATTACCCGCTAAAAAGAATTTACCGGACGGATAAATATGCTGATTTGTCTGCCTCTCCTGTTCCTGATTATCACCTGCTGAATCTTAATGCTTATGCCTCCATGAACCTTCAGGTCTCTAGAGGTTGTCCCTTTTCATGCGATTTTTGTGAAATAACCGCATTACTCGGTCGAAAAGTACGGATTAAGAGTACGGAACAGGTAATAAATGAACTTGAAGCATTGCACCGGCTGAACTGGAGAGGCACTGTAGCTGTTGTAGATGATAATTTTATCGGAAATAAAAAAATTATAAAAAATGATCTGCTTCCTTCAATGATAGAATGGATGACAAAACATCGTCACCCGTTTAATTTTAGTGCCCAGACGTCTATTAATCTGGCCGATGATGCCAGTATGTTAATGCAGATGCGTGAAGCCGGATTCACTTCAACCTTTATCGGCATTGAAACTCCTGAGGAGGCATCACTGAAAAGCTGCCACAAAGCTCAGAATGAAAACAGGGATCTGTTGGAAAACGTAAAGACCATTCAAAAGGCAGGGCTCCAGGTCTCGGGTGGTTTTATTGTAGGCTTCGACAGCGATACTGAATCAGTGTTTGAAAGACAAATCGACTTTATACAAAAAAGCGGAATCGTTTCGGCAATGGTAGGTTTACTAAATGCACCTAAAAATACAAAACTATACCGGCTAATGGAACAGGAAAACAGGTTAACTGTTGATGCTACTGGTAGCAATACCGATTTTACAATGAACTTCATTCCCAAAATGGACAACGGGAAATTGCTGAAAGGATACCGGCACATTATAAGCAGCATATACAGGGAAAAGCCCTATTACAGCCGGGTCAGGGAATTCCTCCTGAATTACGAACCGGTAAGAAGGGGTAAGAGCAAGATGAATCTTATGAGAATCAAGGCTTTTTTGAAATTAATAATTGTGCTTGGTCTGTTAAATAAAGGCAGACTTGAATACTGGAAATTCATTCTATGGACAGTAATAAATAAACCAAAATTCTTTATTGATGCCCAAACTTTTGCAGTTTACGGTTATCATTTCCGGACAGTGTATGGTTTAAGACAGGTAACAGAAAAACATTAATAATTAAAATAAAAATTGTAACAATAGTAAAATAATCCTTTGGCCCGGACAGTGCAATTATTAGGTGGTATACCAAAGGAGATTGAATTCAAATAATATCAAAATTAGAAAAATGGAAAAAATACAATACTCAAGACAAAAAATGGATTTTACTACTGATTTAAGAAAATCAGTAAATGAATACTTTAAAAAAAAGAACATCGAGCCCTATGGTAATTATAAATTATATGTAAAGACCATCTTCATGACCTTACTCTATTTTGCTCCGTTCATCCTGATGATTTCCGGACTGGTAACTTCAGTGCCTCTGGTATTGGCTGGCTGGGTTATAATGGGGTTTGGAATGTCAGGGCTTGGCATGGTTACCATGCACGACGCAAACCACGGTTCTTTTTCCAAAAACAAGCGCGTGAACCGGATATTTGGAAACTCAATGTACCTGCTTGGAGGGTTCCCGCCCAACTGGCGTTTCCAGCACAATACACTTCATCATGGATTCACCAACATTGAAGGACATGATGAAGATATTGCACCTCCCGGAGTTTTAAGACTTTCACCTCACCGCCCGCTCAAAAAGATGCACAGGTATCAACACATCTATGCCTGGTTGTTATACTGCCTGATGACTTTTTCGTGGATTATCGCTAAAGATTTTAAACGGCTAAAAAAATATAAGAACATGGGTGCAAAAATCAGCAAACGGTCATACGACAAAATGCTTATTGAAATAGCTATCTCAAAGGTGGCCTATTACCTTGTATTTCTGATACTTCCCCTGATAACAATTCCCGTTGCGTGGTACTGGATCGTTGCAGGTTTCGTGCTGATGCATTTTACAAGCGGCCTGATATTGAGCAGCATATTTCAAACGGCTCATGTAGTGCCTTCTTCCGAATTTCCCGTTCCGGATGGGGATGGTGAACTGGAAAACAACTGGGCTGTGCATCAGTTGTATACAACAGCCGATTATTCACCTAATAGTATAGTCTTTTCATGGCTGATAGGAGGGTTAAATTACCAGGTAGAGCATCATTTGTTTCCCAATATAAGTCACATTCATTATAAGGACATATCTGCAATTGTAAAATCCAAGGCCAAAGAATACAACCTTCCCTACCATGTAAACAAGAGCTTCGCTGAAGCCTTAAGGCAACATATTAAGATGTTGAAGTTGCTGGGTGAAGATCAAAGTGCAACCGAATTGTCTTTTTCAGGATCAGAAAATAATAAGTAAATGGCTGTATAAATCTATGAAATCATCTGCAGCTATTCATATTAGAAAATTAATTAAAAATGGGACCCAAAATACGGGTTCCATTTAAAACTATTTGAATGCTATCCGACTGATTTCAAGCTCAAAATTTTCTTCCTTCTTATTCCCGATCAAAAAAGCAATTTCTTCAATTGTTTCATCTGAAAAATCAGGTATAACCAGTTTTCTTCCTCTGAAACCGGGATACATATCCTTTAGTATAATTTCTGTATCCTGCCATTCCCCCGTGGTCTGAAAATAAGCTATAAATGAATGCTTATCGGTGCGTTTCGATTTTATCCGAAACTGGTAAGTTTTGCCGTCGCCTTTCAACCGAATAATGATTTTTTGAAAATCATTCACCTTTATCTGATCAAAACTGGTTCGAACCGAACAAAAACCACCATTGTTATCCAAAGAAACTGAACCTTTAAAAATCGCGTTTCCTTTCTCATTTAAGATAAAACTACTTTGGGAAAGCCCTCCCATTACATTGTCGTTTACAATTTGCCAATCAGACAAATCGCTGTTTTCAGAAAAATCAAAAAGTACCATTGTATTTATGATTGAACTTAATATTACCATTGCCAATAACTGAAACATATAACTCCACGTTTGTATTTAAAGCACCTATAGTTCTTCAATCAAAGTCATTATTTTATCTGCTTCCGCATATTTTGCATCAGATTGTTTTCTGTTTATTTTTGATAACTCAAAAGCCTCAGTCATTAGCCTGTCGTATTTTTTGCGAAGCTTCTTTTCTTTGCTGTTTTTTCCAAATCTGAACATTTTATTTGATTTAATATTAATTACTTTATTTTGCTATACCTTTAAAGTAAAAACAGTACAAAGCAGTTTATGTTTAACCACAATGTGCATTTAATAAACAAGAACTTTTATTGGTCTGTCAGTTTTGGATATTACGGGAGTGTTATAAATTTTGTTCCACTACCAGCTTTTGTCATAAACGTGAGCCATGTATTAATTATATGAATACATTTGTTAAAACTTAATTAATTTAACAACAAACAATATGAAAAATCTACTCCTGGGAATTATTCTTATTCTTTTGATTCATCCTGTTATAAATGGTTCGAACAAGGGCAATCCAACATGTGCCTGTGAGTGCAATAAAGATTCAATGGTTGTGGTTATGCGCTTTGAACGTAAGGTAAAACCAGAGCATGTAGCTTTTTTTAAGCAGTCGTTTGATCAGTGCAAAGCAGAAGTAATGGAAAAAGAACCTGGTTGCCTTGATTATTCATTGTTTCAGTCGTACAACGACAGTACACTGTTTTGTCTCACAGAAGCCTGGGTAACCAAAGAAGACCACAATGTCCATATGCAGTTTGAACATACCAAAAAACATATAGCAGAAACAAGGGAAATAAATGACCCTTCATTTAAATCATCTACAAATTACATTTATTGGATCTGTCCGGGAGCAAATGAAAAACAGTAGGCAACCAGCTTTTACATGTTAAAAACTGCTTATTATTTAGCGAGGGAATAAGCCACAATAACATAACCCTCATCAGTTATGAATGCGGAGAAAGCAGATTCTAAACTTACACGGAAATATCCCTGATTTATTTTTATCGGAAATTCGGGTGTTAACGTATACCAGTTAGTCGTTGTTTCTGTTCAGTGCCCAAAAAGCAATACCCGCAACCGTTACTATGCTGCCGACGAAAATGACCAGATTAACGTTCCTCTGCATTTTCCTTACTTTGCTTAGTTTACCGGATCCAAGTCCTTTGCTCTCAATAAAATTTTCAAGCCTTTTAATTCTTCCTTCCAGTTCCTCTTTTACTGTTTTATTAAATTCCATGATATGAATGATTTAATGTAATACTTACATTTATAGAAACGTTGTCGATTATAAATTGTTTGAGAAATACCAGTGGATTTCTCAAATATATTTCTTAAAACAGCGAACTTCTGATTGATTTAAGACAGATATGTTTTGTACAGTAGTCACAGATTCACAGATTTTCTCTTATCTGTGAATTTGTGGCAATTATTCAGAATAACTACTTTTTCTTTATCTGTGAATCTGTGGCAATTATTAAACCTTAGTGCTGAACTATTCCGCTAAAAAACCCATTTCCCTTAAGAAATCATCTGTCTTCTTCAATATCTCCTCATCGAAATAGGTGGCATATTTTTCATTTCCTTCCGCCAGATAATGCTTGCGCCCAGGATAAGTATACAGTTCGTAATGATTATCCAACTGGTTCATTTTAATTTT
Source organism: Mariniphaga sp. (assembly GCA_024636975.1). Lineage (GTDB taxonomy): Bacteria > Bacteroidota > Bacteroidia > Bacteroidales > Prolixibacteraceae > Mariniphaga. The sequence continues at coordinate 17,300 of JAGXGA010000037.1, read as the reverse complement.
AAAAAAATTTACAATATAAGGGAGTACCTGGTTGTCTTCCTCTCCATGAAAAGCAATGGCCGGTGGCATGCCTTTCTTCAGGTTATGATAGGGTGAAATGCTCCAGATCTCTTTCCTGCGATCATCGAGCAGGTAATCGATCCATGCTTCTATGGTATTCACATTGCTTGAAAAGAGCAGCAAGGCATTCGGAACAGGACTTATCTCCAGGTTATCGCTGTCTTCATTAATGGAATCGAGCAAAGCAGCAGCAAGAGCCAGTTGTCCGCCAGCTGATTGTCCTCCGACAACTATTCTGTCGGGATCGATATTTAGTTGCCCCGCATTTTCTCTTAACCACCGGATTGCAGTGCGCGCATCCTTTGTCGACTCAACCGGAGTGATGTCAGGATGTGGGTAACTGCCATCATCGTTGACAGAAAGCCGGTACTGAAAAGAGAAAGTTATGAACCCCATCCTTGCATACCTCCTGCATGCTTCATGAAATTCAGAAGGACTGCCCGAAACCCATCCTCCGCCATGAAAAAGTGCAATGGCCGGAGTCTCTTTTTGCTGTTCTCCGGGGGAATAAAACATATCGACTTTAAGTTCCCGGGTATCTACTTTTTTATAAACAAGTTGCTCCATCTGAACTTTCTGTTCCTGAGAAAACACTGCAAGCTGGAAAGTCAGCAAAACCAGACCGAATATTATTTTTTGCATACCACTACATTTTTATTCCACAGATGAAATCGGATTTAAATATAATCATTCATAGTTTTATAAGAAAGCCACAGATTCAAAGATTTTCTCTTATCTCTTATCTGTGAATCTGTGGCAACAATCCAAAGTAATACTTTTTTCTGTGAATCTGTGGCAATTATTAAGCTCACATCAGAATTCTTCCCGTGCATCGCCGGTAATAATTTCTACCTTCACAGGCGCTGGCTGAGGCTCTACATGTTGATACTGAAATGCTTTTATCCGGGAAACCATAAGTGAGATTCCAATTCCGAATACCCCAACCACTGCAAAAGAGGTCCGTAAACCGGCCAGCTCTGAAATATATCCAATGAGCGGAGGCCCCAACAGAAATCCCAGGAAGCTCACACTCGAAACGGTTGCAAGGGCAATTCCAGGAGGCACGCGGGTCTGGTTTCCGGCGGCACTGTAAACGGTAGGTACAATACTCGAAACCCCTAATCCCACAACCATAAAGGCAATAGTGGAAGGAATAATTTGTGGAAAAAATACTGAGGTAAACAATCCGCCGGAAATCATGACTCCGCTGATCTGAAGCAACCGTTGCCGGCCAATTTTGGAAATAAGAAAATCTGCCATGAAGCGCCCGGCAGCCATCATAATCATAAAGGATGTATACCCCAGCACCACCAGAGATGCCGGAGCCTCCACCACATCCTTGAAATAGATGCCGCTCCAGTCGAACATGGTCCCTTCACTGGCCATACTGAAAAAGCCAATTACCCCAAGCTGAAGCAGTATACCATCGGGCTTGCCAAAAAACCTTCGTCGCGGCACTCCTGCGCGCATTTCACTTTTATTTTCGATAAGATAAGGATGGCTAAACCATACCATTACCCACACAAGCACAACAACCGTTATAAAATGCCATTGAGGCAGAACCTTCAGATTAATCATAACCAATCCAATAAGTGCTCCGGTGAATCCGGCAAGGCTCCATCCTCCGTGAAAAGAGGCCATAATTGACTTTTCATATAACTTTTCTACGGCTATCCCCTGAGAATTAATGGATATATTACAAAGATTACCAGCCAGTCCAAAAAGAAACAGTCCTATTGCCAACTGCCAGCTTGCTGCAACAAAGCCAATGTTAATCAAACAAATGCCATAAGCCGGCAGGGAAAAAAGCAGCATGCGCGGACTGCCATAGCGTGTAACCAGCTTCCCTGAAATGGGCATCATAAGAAACTGCCCAACCGGGAGGGCCAGCAATATGCTTCCAAATAAGGCATCGTTCAATCCAAGCTCCGTTTTAATATCAGGAATGCGGCTTGCCCAGGATGAAAAACAAAGTCCCATACCAAAATATACCATTGCTACCGCCCAACGGGTTTGCTTTCTATTCAAATCCGCAGGATAACTTATTTTATCTGATGAAGCGCCGGTCATTTTTATTCTATTTTTCCTGCAGGCAAAATTATGAAAACAGGCATTCCCTTTTCCTATGTGCCTGCCAATTATTTACAGTAATAACCTACCTGGTAATATATCAATGCTTTGGGTTACTTTTGAATTTAATGTTTCATTAACAAATCAAGCCTTTCCCGATAACAATTAATATCCACTGCTGTTCAGAATTATTAACATTAAGAAAATTTTCTGCTGCGTAACTATATCATATAACTACTGCCTCAATTGTACCCATAGCTGATTAGAAATAAACTGAACGACATACAGAATAATAATATTATGATTTTTCATATCGGTAAAGGTTTGTTCTGCTTAAAGTCACCGCCGGCAATTTCTTATATTCCTGTCAATAATACGTACCTATTCCTCATCCAGCCACACCTTCATTTTATTGGCTCCCCTGTTGTTCCATGCATAATAAGGGATTGCCTTAAAGGAAGAAGCGCCTGAAGCGGTGACCACTTCCACTCCGTTCAGCAATTTTGGATTAAATTCCGATGAAAAGTCTGTACCTTCAGAAACGGCTAATTCCATTACACCGGCATTATCCATCTCTTCCACACAATAAACCAGCGGCCCTCTTTCCAGGGAAACCTTACCGCGAGCATCGGCCACTTCTTCAATGGCCTTTACCTTCCGCACCTCCATCGGCAGATGAAGTTCAATTTCATCTTCCGGCTCCCATTCGCGGTTGATAACTGCAAAGCCTTTATCCATTATGTAATCCATCTCCCTGCCATTCACTTTAAGTACTGGCCCCTGTTCTGCAGGTGAAGTAAAATAATACAAACCTCCCGGCAGCGGTTTATCTGATACCCAGCCCGGAATGCGTATTTTAACTGTAAAGGAAGATTTCCTTTCAGGTAACACTATAACCTTCACATCTCCCTTCCAGGGATAGTTTGTCTGCTGTTCCACGTGCGTGAGCGTACCATTTAATTCTACTTCAGTGTTACTTTGAATGAACAGGTTCACATACAACGTGCTCTCCTCCTGTGCATAAATGTACCCCGGTACGTTTGGAATAAACCTGCACACACTGCTGGGACAGCACGAACAGCTGAACCAGGGTTCGCGGCTTAATGTTCCCCCGTAATTGAACCGGTATTCCATGTTACACTCCAGCGGATTGGGATAAAAAAATGTCTCTCCGTCGAGTGCCACACCGGAAATAACTCCGTTGTAGAGGCTGCGTTCCAGCACATCAAGGTAGGCTGCATCGCCTTCTAGCATAAACATGCGGTGATTCCAGTAAACATTGGCAATAGCTGCACAGGTTTCGTTGTAGGCAGTCAATGCAGGCAGTTCGTAATTGTCGCCAAAAGCTTCACCGTCATGCCGGGCACCTATTCCACCGGTAATGTATATTTTCTTTCCCACTACATTCTTCCATATGTTTCTGACGGCTTTCCTGTATGCTGAATCCTGCTGCAAAGCCGCAATATCAGTCATGCCTGAATACATATACACAGCCCTCACTGCGTGCCCCACCGCTTCATCCTGTTGAACAACGGGCATGTGGTCCTGGCTGTAGGGTCCAAGGATATCGCGAATAGTGGAATCTCCCCTGCTGTCGAGAAAATGTCGTGCCAGTTCAAGGTAATCTTTTTTTCCTGTAATATCGTAAAGCTTTATAAGGCCTGTTTCCACTACCTGGTGCCCGGGGATATCAGGATTCTTATCAGGACCGAATACCGACACGAGCAAATCGGCATTTTTTAAGGCTATGTCCAGAAAATTGCGCCTGCCTGTAGCCTGGTAGTGGGCAGCGGCTGCTTCAAACATATGCCCGCTGTTGTAGAGTTCATGACTGCATCCCAGGTTCTCCCAGCGGCTGCCTCCCGCGCACCATGGAGCAGGCGAACGGGTGGTATCGATTGACTTATATGTGGTTAAATAACCATCAGCCTCCTGACCCACGGCAATGATTGCTATAAGCGAATCAACATAAGCCTCCAGTTCCGGATCAGGGATGGTAGTAAGGGAATAGCTGGCCCCTTCTATGATTTTATAAACATCGGTATCATCGAAAGGCATTTCACCCCGCACGCCGCCATCCATCCTGCCACCGGCGATCAGGAAATTATCGAGGCGTCCCATCTCCTCGCATTTTTGAAAAGATGCCGGTATGGTAACTGTCCGGTTGGTTTCAATCCTGGACATCCAGAAATTATCGTTCACATGTACTTCGTTGAAAGGAACTGGTGACAGCATGTACCCTGAATCCTTGTCTTCAGATTCTTCCCCTGTGACCGTACATCCTGTTAATAATGCTCCTGCCAAAACTGCTGGTAGAATAAAACGTATCATATGAATGTTTTTTGCATAGTTAATAAAAATTCTTCAGGTCACCTGTTTGATTTATTGACTTCAAAAACAATCTCCTAAATCTAATTCTTATTATTTCCTGTGATTTGATTCTCAATATTGAAGTAATCAAAATCGACGTATCCGCCGGCAGTTTGAGTCGCATAATTGAACAACCCGAACCGGTAACCCATAAAATGCGGAAGCGTATATTCCATTTGAAGCTGTGATCCGATTTTTTTCCATTCCCTGCCGTCCAGACTGTAATAAAAATCTGCCACATCCTTACGGTTGCTGAAATTACATTCTGCTGTAAGATATACGGTTTCCTGCTCCAGTGAAAGGCTTTCCACTTCAACCGGAATCTCATTCTGAGCACTGACCATTACAATTTTCTTAGTCCCATTTTCATATTTCACCCCCACCAGACCATATTTCTTCTGCAATAATGCAAGACCGGCAAAATCCCCTTCCTTCATTTCCGATACATCTATTGAAGTTGAACCTGAGCATTCAGGACCAATAGTTCTTTGTGTTAATGTATTCCTGGCCGTTAAAAAATCGGTATCTGTTCGTCCGGTTATCAGGCGCAGATACCCTTTTCTCCGGTTTACTTCCAAAAAATTGTTATCGGGATTGTGGTTCCACTGCCACACCAAAGGCAGGTCGGGTTCACCTTTTTTCCGTTTAAAATTGTCTGATGCCACAATATCGGGTATTAAGCCACTGCTTGCGGGAAGATCAAGTACATCAGGCACCTTTCCATCAATGCCCAATACCGGCCAGCCGTCTTTCCATGTTACCGGAACCAGGTATGGGATACGGCCTACTGCTCCATAGTCACGGAAGAGGTAAGCATACCAGTCGCCTTCCGGTGTATCCACCAGCCCTCCCTGTGCAATGCCCCGGTCCTGCAAAGCCAGTTGCCCTTCGTAAGGGCCGGTGATTTTATCAGCACGATGAATGAGAACAGTACGCATCCCATCACGCGGCCAGGTAATGTTAAATAAGTAGTATTTGCCATTGACCTTAAAAAGCTGGGATCCTTCGGCATGCAGCATGATGTTATCACCTGCAGGCTGGCTTGCGTTTTCAATTAAAACCTGCTCTGTACTTTCCCTTACACCCGAAAGATCTTCCTTAAGTTCAGCCAGCATAAGTCTGCCAACCCCCCAGATCATGTATACCTTGCCGTCGTCATCGAAAAAGAGTGTATGATCATGATAGGATGGCTTAAATTTTCTAACCTCCCACTCTCCGTTTTCAATGTCTTTGGTTGAATAAATATAGGTGGTGCCTGTTGTTCCTGAGAAGGTGCTTACATAAAAGGTACCGTTGTGGTATCGGATGCTGCTTGCCCAGGAACCGCGTCCATAAGCATTCTTCCCATTCTCCAGGTTCAGTTCATCAACATCTTCCAGTGTATCGTAACAATAATTCACAATTTCCCAGTTAACCAGATCCTTTGATTTCATAATGGGCACTCCCGGACTCATATGCATGGTGGTACTGCTCATATAGTAGGTATCTCCGACACGTATCATCGATACATCGGGAACATCGGCATGTATAACCGGGTTCTGAGCCCTTTCCTGTGCGGGAAGGGAAACAGTAGTAAGATTGCCAATTAATATTCCAATGATAAACAGCAGAGTTTTCATTTGTTATCTATTCATAATACCAAATTCATTATTCAGGAAGTGCATCGTTTGCAGAAGTTGCATATAAACCAATCAGGCTGCCGGTAAACCCCCCTGCCACATTGGTGGAAAGAATATCACCAGAAACCGTTCCTCCCAGGTTAATAAAATCATTTCCATTAACCGAATAACTAAACCGGTAATCATCACCATCTGCCTGCACCTGCAACTTTATTGGTGCGGCTACATCAATTTTACTGCTTGCCTGGATTTCTGACTTACCATTTTCTGTACGTTCCAGCAATAAGTAATAATCACTGTCTTTTTTAGTAATTCCAAACACATAATTAAAGCTTTCGCTCTGGTAACAGACGATTCCTGCCAGATCCCTTTCCGTTGCAGGCTGATAATCCAGAGTTGTTGTTGCTGTAAAGTTTTTATGCATTTGCCGTTGAAATAGAGCAGAAGTTGGTGCTACGGCTTTTATGTTAGTTTTAAACGGAGTTACCTGCAGCCCTTTTTCTGTTACTTCTATGAATTCTTCCCTGGGCCCCCTCATTCCAATCCATCTGTAATCCAATAATTCTGAAGTAAAATCTTCGGTGAAGGTGAAGTTTCCGTTTGGAAAAAATTCCCCCGTCCCTGTTTTATTAACAACATCCTGAGGCATCTTCAGCTTGGGTTCAAGCGGTATAAGCCCGTTTATAAATACTGGAAACTCCCCGCTCCAGTCAACCGGCAGGATAAAGGTTTCACGACCGGTATTTACCCTTCCCTTTTCATTTGGACGAACAGCTAAAAAGACGCCATACATAGTACCATCCGGACCTTCCACCAAATCGGCATGTCCTGCCCATTCCACTCTGTTTGCCCTGTTGGGATTCAGGTACCGTTGTGACATAATGGGATTGTTTTTAGCCGGCACATAAGGTCCCCGGGGATCATCGCTTACGAAAATAACTTCGCTGTGCCAGTCTCCTGTTCCTCCTTCAGCACACATCAGAAAATACCGCCCGTTTTTTTTATAAATATGTGGCGCCTCAATCCAGATGGGCTCTTGGGTGATGTCCACCCCTCCGTCAACAATAATTTTATCGGTACCAGCTATTACCTGGTCTTTCTCCAGATCATAATCCCAGATTTTTATAACCCGGTGCCCCTCGTAAAGCTCTTTACCCCGGTCGGGTGCATCGTTATGCACTACGTAAGCCTTACCATCATCATCAAAGAAAATAGAAGGATCGATTCCGTTAAAATTCAGCTTAAACGGATCGCTCCATCCTTTGTGCGGATCTTTTGTCTTAACCACAATATTTCCAAAGTCGCCTGCAAACTGTGTGGTAATCATATAAAAGGTGTCGTTGTAAGGATTGTATCTAATTGCAGGAGCATAAACACCTGCACTGATACCTGTATCGTGTACCTTCAGCTGAGAAGTCCGGTCAAGCACATGCCCTATCTGCTTCCAGTTGACCAGATCATTCGAATGAAAAATAGGTACGCCCGGAAACATTGCAAACGATGAATTTACGACGTAATAATCGTTGCCCTTGCGGGTAATGGAAGGGTCAGGGTAACACCCCTGCAGGATAGGGGAATAAAATTCGTCATCCTCCAGCGGATGATCTTGATATACCTTGTCGTTTCCCTGGTATTCAAACCGGGAGAACACAGGGGAATTTTGAGAAAGATTCCCTTTCAGCTTATCACTTGCTTTTATTTCCAAAAAAGGGCACATAAAAAATAGACCGGTGGCAAGCAGGGTGAATATTACATTGAATTTGTGTTTCATATTTTATAAATTTCAAAAAAAATTTGCATTGATAAAAAAAGTAAAATTACTGTTAAGATAAGGCATTGTATAATTCTTTTCATCTTTGCTATCCGGTAATCGATCTTTCCTGATGCAAAACCACTGCACAGGCAGAGTAATTGAACCCAAGTATCTAAACCCCGTACCTATGAAGCTGTCCCTTCAATAGTTGTAATCATTCCATCGGATGTGTAATCCAATTCAACAACTTTCATGCTGCGCAACCAGGTTTTACCTCCTGAAGGAACACTATCGTGATGAAACAGATACCACCTACCTTTAAATTCAACAATGGAGTGATGCGTTGTCCATCCGACAACCGGAGTGAGAATGACACCTTTATAGGTGAAAGGCCCATAGGGATTGTCACCCACAGCATAGCAAAGGTTATGTGTGTTCCCGGTTGAATATGAAAAGTAATATTTGCCCTGGTATTTGTGCATCCATGAAGCTTCAAAAAAACGACGATCGTGGTCGCCGGCTTTCAGTATTTCACCGTTCTCATCCAAAATAAGAATCTCGCGTGGCTCTTCGCCAAACTCAAGCATATCATCGCTTAGTTTTACGATCCGCGCTGGCAAAGCAGGCTCATTATTCCCGGGTTCATGGCCACACTCAATCGCTTTGTTGTTACGGTAGCGCTGTAGTTGTCCACCCCATAACCCGCCAAAATACATATAGTATGATCCGTCATCATCGCAAAACACACAGGGATCGATCGAATAGCTGCCTTTCATAGGCGCATCCTCCGGAACGAACGGCCCTTCAGGTTTATCGCTGATGGCCACTCCTATGCGGAAAATATCGTTTTTATCTTTCAGCGGAAAGTACAAATAAAACCTGCCGTTTTTAGTTGCACAATCGCAATCCCACAACTGCCGGCCTGCCCATGGAATGTCTTTTACATCGAGCACTACCCCATGGTCGGTAACATCCCCTTCAACATCATCCATTGAAAAGACATGGTAATCGCGCATATCGAAGTGATCGCCATTGTCATTTTCAGGAATGCCCGACTCAATATCATGCGAAGGATAAATGTAAAGTTTGCCGTTGAAAACATGTACTGCCGGATCAGCAGTATATAAGTCCGGCATCAGATATCTTGCTTTTTTCATATGTTACTATTTTTTACTCATTCGTGCAGCTTCAATAATCTTTAGCACCGCCGTTTTAGGCTGATGATTCCGGTCGAACAGCAGCGGATAATCCGTACGTCCCCGGATCGGGAAATTGTTCTTCCATGAATCGCCGTCTGAAACTCCCCAAAGTGTAACCCGGCTCATATCGTCCGAATATTTCAGGAACAAATTAAAGAAATCAAGCATCCTTGCGTCCCACTCTTCCTGTTTTTCCTGCGGAACCACGCCATCAGTGTAAGGGTTCAGTTCTTGCTGATACTCAATATTTGTAGAAATATCTGCTCCTACATCTCTTCTTCTGCTAGGCAGAATCGATAAATCCAGTTCTGTTACCATTACTTTCATGCCTTCGTTGGCATAGGCAACGATGGCCGCTTCGTAATCTTCCAGCGATGGGCTATCCATTCCCAAATGGCCCTGCATTCCTATTCCATCGATCCGGATTCCATCAGCCTTCAGGCTGCGGATCATTTTCACAATCGCATCACGTTTCCCCGGATACCACTCATTGTAGTCATTGTAAAATAACTCCGCATCGGGGTCGGCTTCATGGGCAAACTGAAAGGCAAGTTTTATAAAATCTTCGCCCACTATCTGGTAAAACTTACTATTCCGGAGACTGCCATCTTCCAAAATTGCTTCATTCACTACATCCCAGCCTTTAATTTTTCCCTTGTACCGGCCTGCCACTGTATAAATATGATTTTTCATCCGTTCAATCATAACCTCTCTCGAAACATCGTTACCATCATCATCGGTAAAAAACCAACGCGGAGCCTGTGAATGCCAAATGAGTGTATGCCCGGTTATAAATAGGTCATTTTGCACTCCAAAATCCACAAATTGGTCGGCCAGGGAGAAATCAAACTCGCCTTCAACGGGCTGAATCTCCCCACTTTTCATACAGTTTTCTGCTACAATAGCATTGAAATGTTCTTTAATGACTCTAACTCCGGCAGTATCCCTGCCGGTAATTTGATTGGCATTCAAAGCAGCACCAATGTAAAACTTATTCGCGTAAGCATCTTTCAATGTCTGTTTTCCTTTTTCCCCACGGGCGCTGCACCCCGCAAATAAAATTGCAGACAGAACACCGAATATATAAAATTCAAATCTCTTCATAATGATTTATTAAGTAATATTTATTTTAACTTTTATATACTATTGCAGGTTTTCTGTACGGCGAAACATCAGTGCCTCCTGAATCTCAACTTCCCTTTTCTTATTGATTTCGTAAAAGAACAGGCAGGCTACAGCGATAAAAAAGGTCAGTGTCGGATAAACACTCAGTGAAAGTTTGATGCCATTGATAGCCTCCGGAGACTGCTCTGCCAATTCCTGGTTGTAACCGTAAAGTGCCAGAATTCCGGCTACCAGGGCGCCACCAATGCTCAGACCGGCTTTAAGCCCAAAAATCATAGCTGAAAATACAATGGCTGTTGCCCTTCGGTTGTTTTTCCATTCCGAATAATCGGCCACATCAGCAATCATTGCCCAAAGAAGCGGCGTCCCGATTCCGTAGAAAAAACCATGTGCTAGTTGTGTGATGAAAACCAGTGCAATGTTATGAGGTGCATAGAAGTAAAACGCAAGCAAACATAAGGCCGACAGAAACAGACTTACTCCAAAAACATCGCGCTTACCATAACGGTCGGCAAGGGGTTTTGAAATAGTAATCCCAATAATCATCATTATGATTCCACCGGCATTAAACAAACTGAAACCTGATGTTGGAGCATCTTCAGGCCAGGTAAAACCATGCAGGCCCATCCCAATCAATAAACTATTCAACCCATCAATAAAATCGTTGAAGCCAATGTTCTCCAGAAAATCAGCCAGTTGTTGCTCACTTAAATAATTTTCAAAATAATACACATACATGCCGCCTTTGAGCGAAAGGGTAATAAAAATGAAAATTGTGATAACAAGCATCGCGATCCAGGGTTTGTTTTTAAACAAATCGCCCAGATCTACCTTTATACTCGACTTCTGTTGCGGATTGGGTATAACACGCTCTTTGGTAGTCAGGAAGGTTATAATAAAAAAGACAACTCCTGTGATGGCAAATACAGTCATTGTGTTCTCGAAACCCTTGATTTGATCGCCATCACCCAAAATAAGTACCAGTGGCAAAAGCAGGCCTTGTACAATAAACTGGGCAATCATAACAGCCACAAAACGGTAGCTTGAAATGCTGTTTCGTTCGGCCATGTCACCGGTCAAAACACCACTTAACGAGGCATAAGGCAGGTTATTGGCCGAGTAAACAATCACCAGCAAAATGTAAGTAATCAACGCGTACGCCACTTTTCCACCCGGACTAAAATTGGGTGTGCTGAATGCCAGGATGGCAATAACACCAAAAGGAACCGCTGTCCATAATATCCAGGGTCGAAATTTTCCCCAACGGGTTGATGTCCGATCAGCAATAATTCCCATGACAGGGTTAAAAAAGGCACCAATCATCCCTCCTGCAAAAATAATTGCCGACGCAGTTGCCGGAGGAATCCGGTATACATCAGTATAAAAAAAGGCCAAAAAGGTCATCAGCGTTTGAAAAATCAGGTTTGCTGCCAGGTCGCCCAAACTGTAGCCTATTTTTTCAATTACAGAAACTTTCTGAGAAGTTGTATTCATATTAGCAGTTATTTATCAGTTTTAATTTTAACAGTAATTGAAAGTACAGTTAGTGATTGAGGCTGCACGGTTACCGACACTTTACTTCCCGATACGGTTGCATTAACCACTTCTGGCGATACGTTATCCGTATTTTCAAAAGTGTTAACAGCATCAATTGAAGATGCATACAAAGTTTCACCTTTGACACTAACAAGAGAATGGCCATCAAGGGAGAGATCTACCGAAGCAGTGTTATTCGGGTCAATATTGGTAATTGAAACATATATCTGACCATCTTTTCCTTTTGCTGCAATTGCATCAATACGCGGAAGATCAATGTCCCCTGCCTGGTATTTGCCTGCATCAAAATCAACAGGTAACCGGGCAGCATCATGAAATGGCACATACATCCGGAAAGCATGATAAGTCGGGGTTAGTACCATTTTTTCATTATCGGTATGAATGATTGCCTGCAAAACATTGATCATTTGAGCAATGTTTGCACCTTTTACCCTATCGGCGTGACGGGCGAATATATTAAAATTCAAAGCCGCTACAATGGCATCGCGTTGGGAGTTTTGCTGCTGGAGAAATCCAGGATTGGTTCCTTCGGTAGGAGCGTACCAGGTTCCCCATTCATCAACCAAAATCGACACTTCCTTTTTGGGATCATACTTGTCCATAATAACCTTATTATCAACAATAAACTGATCCATTTCGAGCGTTTCCTTAATCACAGCAGCATACTGCGGTTCATCAAAACCGGTGGCAACAATTGTTGGCGGCCAGCCACCCCGGGTATACTTATGCAATGAGAGGCCCTGGATGTTCCAGGTCCAGGTCCTGTTTGCCCAGGCCTCCATGATTTCTTCCGTATAGCCAAAGCTATATTCATCATAAGAGTCGGGTCCAACAGCAACAAATTGTGTGTTCACCTCCGGGTTGTATTGGTAGAAAAGGTTGAAAATTTTTTAAGCTCGGTAATATACTCTTCTGCAGTAAAAGGACCTCCGCATCCCCATACCTCATTACCAATTCCCCAAAAAGCAACATCGTATGGTTCAGGATGCCCATTGAGTGCCCTTTCTTCTGCAAGTGATGAGCCTGTTGCAGTCATGTATTCCAGCCAATCAGCTGCCTCCTGCACAGTTCCCGAACCTACATTGGCAGAAACAAATGCATCAGAACCAATCTGTGCTATAAAATCAAAAAATTCATGGGTTCCAAATGTATTTGGTTCGGGAGTACCTCCCCAACTGACATTGATCCTTGACTTTCTCTCTTCAGGGCTTCCTATTCCATCACGCCAGTGATATTGATCAGCGAAACAACCACCGGGCCATCGCACATTTGGTACTTTAAGTGCTTGTAAAGCTTCAACAACATCATTCCTTATACCTCTGGTATTTGGTATATCCGATTCGGGTCCCACCCAAATGCCTCCGTATATCCCAAACCCCAGATGTTCGGCAAAATGTCCGAATATGTGCCTGCTAATTTCAGGTCCGTTTTGAGAAGGGTCAATGGAAATTTTTACTGTATCATTACCAAAGCTATTCATTGAACACACATTGAATAAAAATATCAGAGCAAAGATGCTTTTTAAAGCATTAAGCTTTTTAGGATAAAAATAATGTTCCATAGGTTCTGATTTATAAACTCCTTCCCATGCTTTACGGGGCTTGGAGCGGAATGTAATATAATGTTTCTGAATTACATCAATCATTCGGTTTATTTAAAAAGCAATTGGGAAAATTGATATAAGTTATTCTTCCAAACTTTGAAATCATGTTGTCCTTCAGGGATTACCTGGTACACATGAGGCACCTGACTGGCAAGAAGATAATCGCTGGTTTGCTTACTGAATCTGATCAGATTGTCTTTTTCACCACATGCTATCCAAAGTAACCTTAGTTGTTGTTTCGCTTTCGTCGGATCAGGAACCAGCACCTCAGGTGATTTAGTATTAGGTGCCGAAGAAAAGCCTCCTACCCAGGCAAACTTATCCAGATTACCCAAGCCAAAGTTTAGTGCTTGTCCTCCCCCCATCGATAAACCGGCTATCGCCCGATGCTCACGGTCTTTAATTACCGGAAAGTATTTCTCTATGAATGGAATCAGGTCATTCAGCAAATCTTGTTCAAATGTGGCAAAAGCCTCCACTTTATCGGGGGCCATGATGTTACCTGTAGCCCGGTCATTTTTCATTGCCCGCCCATTGGGCAGAACCACGATCATAGGCTCCAGTTTGCCATCGGCATACAGGTTATCAAAAATGATATGAGGAACACCGTTGTTGAACCACTCTTTTTCATCGCCTCCAATTCCGTGCAGTAAATATAGCACCGGATATTTTTTATTATCAGTGAAACCCGGAGGAGTATAAACAAGCGCTTTGCGGTTGGTTCCTACTGTTTGAGATTCATAAGTGATGCTATCAATCTTACCATGTGGAATACCTCCCCGATCGATGTCAAAATCTTGAGGAGCCGGAACAAACTGGTCTTGTGCATAACCAAACCGGCTAAAAATTAAAATAAATGCACAAAGATAAATTTGCTTCATAGTCGGTAAATTAATTATACTGGTGAAACGCTTAACCTACTAACAGGAATAGAATGCCACCTTACATTTAAGATAATACCCAATATATTGCCCCTGGATCTAAACCAACTATAAAAAAAGTAAAAAATACTGTTTAAAAGAAAATTATGTGTAATTTTTTTATTTACCTGAATTGTCTACAACCGGTATGCTGCCTTTTTCAGCCTGTCCATTATGGCCATGCCTATACCGGTTTCAGGAACAGGCTCTGCCACTATCAAATCCACATCGCTTTCCTCCAGATCATGCATAGCGGCAAACATATTTACGGCATAGGCCTTTAATTCTTCATTAACCGACACCCTGACGACCTTGCCGAATCCTCCCTCCAGCTTTCCTGAAAAAGATAACAGCCCGGCCCTGCTCTTATCTATACCCTTTAAATTTACGGCATTAGCAATAACCATCATCTTTGATGGACTGTAATGTGACTTTAACATGCCCGGTGCAACTACATTTTCTGTCCGGATTTCATCATCAAAAGGCAACACTTCTTCAAGCTCTTCCCTGGTGATAATCCCGTTGCGCAATATTTGAAATCCCCTACCTGATATAGCAATTATGGTTGATTCGATCCCCACCGTTGTACTCCCTCCGTCCAGAATATAATCCACATCGGGCAACTGCTTTTTTACATGTCCGGCACTAGTAGGACTAATCCTTCCAAATTTATTGGCGCTGGGTGCAGCAATGGGGCAGCCTGCCTTTTGGATAAGTTCCAGGGCAATTTCATTGTCAGGCATTCTTATTCCAACTGTTGTTAAACCGGACGTTACAATATCGGGAACAATATCACTTTTTGGCAGAATTATAGTCAGGGGTCCCGGCCAGAATTTGTCGATGAGGCGATAAACCCTTTCATCAGCAGCAGTAATCAGTTTATCCAGGTCCTTTTTATCAGCCACATGAACAATCAGGGGATCAAATGAGGGGCGTTCCTTCAGCTCAAAGATTCGTGCCACTGCCAGAGGATTCAAAGCATCTGCTCCCAGTCCGTAAACCGTTTCTGTCGGAAAAGCAACCAGTTTTCCCGCTCTTATATAATCTGCAGCTAATTCAATATTGCTACCTGTCTTGTGCATACTTCTTCCTTCCTGATTGAAAATAATGGAACAAAAATAACA
Source organism: Mariniphaga sp. (assembly GCA_024636975.1). GTDB lineage: Bacteria > Bacteroidota > Bacteroidia > Bacteroidales > Prolixibacteraceae > Mariniphaga. The sequence goes on along the minus strand of JAGXGA010000037.1, from coordinate 1,900 downwards.
GTCCTCCGCTAAAACTGATCATACCTGCCAAAAGAACTGCATTTCTGTAATTACCAAAATAATCGAAAAGCAACCCTCCGCTCAGCGGGCCGGCAATACCGACGATCGCATATCCTACAAAAACATAGGGATATACCTTGCCCAGATTATGGACTCCATAAATATTTACAGTTTCCTTTGCAAAAAGAACAAAATTGCCTCCAAAACCAAAGCCAATCAGCATCGCCAGCAACAGATAGGAGTAATCATTCTGGATCAAATAACCAAGCAACATTATTGCAGAGGCCTGTATGGTAAGTGCAATAAAAATAATAAACCCGGCCGCTATTGGAGGTTCATGCCATAAAAAGCTTTCCCTGCTCCTTGAGGTGAGCTTAAATACCCGAAGGGCTCATAGACAAACAGTTACTTTGTTTTATCCACGAATTGCACTTATTAACACGAATTCCTTTTAAAGTATTATTTATCCACTAATAGCATAAATTAATACGAATTCCTTATTCGTGTAATGGTATAATTAGTGAACTTATTCTTTTCTTTCTCTCCTGAATTGAAATACCAGATTTAATCCTAGTACCGGGATTCCGATTTCAATTTGTAAATTATTCGTTTCCTTCGTTAGGTGTTTTTAACGTCATCCCCGTTAAATCTGCTTTTCCGTTTTTAAGGAATTCGTAAGTCATCTTATCAGCCTGACAATCTACAAAGCGAATTCCTTTTAAGCTCTTATTTTTAAAGAAGGTGTTGATTAGGGTAGCATTCCGGAATATTACCTTTTTAAAGGCGCAGTGTTCAAAAGAACAGTCCTCCAACCTGCCCTCGAAAACTAAATCGTTAATGTCCGTGGAAATAAAAGAGGTACGATTCAATCCAGCATTATTCATTGTGTTTTTATGGCAGCTGCTTGATTTGAATATCGCCCCGGTAAGATCGGCGCCTGAGAAATCGCATCCTTTGATGTGGCTTCCCGAAAATTCAGTATCTTTCAGTAAGCAGTCCATGAATTTATTATTTACTAAGTGAGAACCCTGAATCTTGCTGCTGCTGAGGTCGGAATTTGAGAAGTCACAGTTAACAACATTGTTACCTTTTAAAAGAAGTCCCGACAAACCGGAACTGATAAACTTGCAGCGCTGCATATTTGATGAACTGAATTTTTTATGCAGATTTATTAACCCGGAAAAGTCAGCATCTACCCAATTCCCACCCGACATATCCCAGCCTGGCTTTTTATCCTTCTCCTGGGATGGCACTTCAGCCGATTGCTTATTCGACAGTACCGCGGTGGTGAGCTCAGAAGCTCCAGTTTTAAAGTTTTCTGAAAAATAGTTAAGGTCAACACCCAGAATTTCAGCCAGACGGGCAAAGGTTACAATATCCGGCATTGATTCACCACGTTCCCATTTTCCGACAGCTTGCGGACTAATGAACAGACGCTCAGCAAGCTGAGCCTGAGAAATACTTACCCGCTTTCTTGCGTCGGCAATCTTGTTACCAATCTTTTTAGTTTCCATATTTACCTTTTATTTGTTTATATTTTTCGACACAGCAAAGATATCCGGCTTCATTTCCGGAAACAAAAAAATTCAAACACATATAGTTGTAATTTGGCAACTTATAGTTGTTATTCAGCAACTAACAGTAGCATATGATAAGTTACAGTAAATAGACCACCGGATTTCATGATAATTCCTTGATTTATATGTATAAGTCACAGCTGAATTTGCTGCTATTTAAATATAAAAATCATGAAGGCTAGCTAATTAGTGTCTGTCAATAAACAATAAAATGTTGATAACTAGCACTCTATTTGCTTCTTAAAAAGTCTTTTCCTTTGTAAATTTAGGAAAAAATACCAATGAAACTATTTGAAGATTTTAAAATAAAGTTTGAGAAGCCT
>JAGXGA010000036.1 GCA_024636975.1 Mariniphaga sp. | reverse complement strand
TGGTCAGGCGATGTGGTTACAATCAGCGGTACCCCAACTGTCTCGGGTTCCTTCAACTATACCGTTACCCTCACAGGAGGATGCGGAACAATATCTGCCACCGGTACTATAAATGTTACCCCGGATAATACAATTACCCTTGCCTCTGCAAACGATAACCAAACCGTCTGTATCAATACTTCCCTGTTAACAGATATTACTTATAATACAACAGGTGCAACAGGCGCAACTATTACCGGTTTACCTGCCGGAGTAAATGGCAGCTGGTCAGGCGATGTGGTTACAATCAGCGGTACCCCAACTGTCTCGGGTTCCTTCAACTATACCGTTACCCTCACAGGAGGATGCGGAACAATATCTGCCACCGGTACTATAAATGTTACTCCGGATAACACAATTACCCTTGCCTCTGCAAACGATAACCAGACCGTCTGCATCAATACTTCCCTGTTAACAGATATTACTTATAATACAACAGGTGTAACAGGCGCAACTATTACCGGTTTACCTGCCGGAGTAAATGGCAGCTGGTCAGGCGATGTGGTTACAATCAGCGGCACCCCAACTGCCTCGGGTTCCTTCAACTATACCGTTACCCTGACAGGAGGATGCGGAACAGTTGTTGCCAACGGAATCATAAATGTAAATCCAATACCTGACATATCAACCAATCCAACCACCCAGATCATCTGCAGCAATGAAACCACTAACATAACACTTTCTGGTACTGTACCCGGCACCATCTTTAGCTGGACTGTTACACAAACAGGAGCAACGGGAGCAACTGCCGGTACAGGGAATAGCATTGTCCAGACACTAACTGCCTCCGGGACAGCACAAGGAATGGTTACCTATACCATTACCCCTGAAGCCAATGGATGCACCGGCAGTCCTGTTGATGTTATGATTACCGTCAATACTCCTCCTTCATTTACAATATGTCCGGATCCCATTCTCCTAACAACAGAAACTGGAGTTTGCACAGCCATCGGCAGTTATACAGTTGAAGCCTCGGGTTCACCGGCTCCAACGTATACCTTTGAATTTTCAGGAGCAACTACTGCCAGCGGAAGCGGAACAGGTAGTGGCATAACCTTTGCAAAAGGCATTACCACTGTTGCAATTACTTCAACTAACAGCTGCGGAACCGATGTCTGCACGTTTACCGTGGAGGTGACAGATAATCAGCCCCCGATAACCCCAACCATACTGTCACAGACCCGCCAGTGCGAGTATGATCTCACTCTTGCCCAATATCCAACTACCACCGATAACTGCGACGGAACAATTACAGGCACAACCAATACTACCTTCCCTTACACTGCCACAGGAACAACAACTATTACATGGACCTTCACAGATGCAGCCGGAAATTCAACTACCGCCAATCAGACGATTACCATCAACGATACCCAATCTCCGGTATGGACCGGAATCTTTCCTGCAAACCAGACAGTTGAATGTGACGGCAATACTGAACCTGTTGCCACAGGTACACCAACTGCTTCTGATAATTGCGGAACGGTTACCATTACTCATACTGATGTTACAATTTCCGGAAACTGTGCCGGACGCTCTACCATCTCTCGCACATGGAAAGCTGAAGATACTTCCGGAAACACTACTTCAAAGGTTCAAACCATTAATGTTGTTGATACCACACCTCCGGTATTAACCTGCACCGATTTTAATGTCTCCGATCCAAATGGCATTCCTCACTCAGATTTATTACAAGGAATAACAGTAACAGATAACTGTGGAGGTGATATAACAGTTATGGTGGAATATGAATATTTTCATGGGTTAGGTGAAGCATCCGGATTTTGTCCAAATAGAGTTGAAAGGAGATATGTTGCTTATGATCAATGTGGAAACAAATCTCTGGAATGTACACAAAATATTTATGTGGGTGATGTATCTGAATGTAAAGCTTGTCAGGATGATGTACCATTTTTCTTTGTAGATTTCAATGGACAGCCTGATGGATTCTGGAGCCTTGATAAACAAGCCAGAAATGGCATCTGCTGTGATGTTACACAGGAACCGGGAGAAGGGCCACCAAGGTGCATTTCATTTAATGTTTATTTAGATGAAAATTCTGTGGGGTTAATTTTTGATCATGGACCACCTTCCCCTACCGGTGCTGAATTTTATCAAATCGATTGCGGACCAGAAACACCAATAGGTGAGGAAGTTTGTCTGGCAGGTGGGCGTACATATACAATTACTTTCTGTAAACCAGGAAATGATAAACCAGATTATTTTATTCAGGCAATTAGCGGAGCTGTATCTACAGAAGATATTGTTACCAGGGCAGAACCCGGATGTATACAGGATATATTTGTAACAGGATTAGATCCTGCCGGTGCGATTACATGGTCTGTTAAATCACCTAACGATCAAACACTGCTTAGATATCTGGATACAACGAATCCGTTAAATCCCACTTTTAATCCGGATAATGATACTCCTCCACTTATTATTTATGAAGTTTGTGGACAACTTTCAGGGACCTACGTTTGTGATGGCCTGCCCATAACCGACTGTGCAGAAGTAATAGTTGAAGTATTACCTCCGCTTGAGGTAGCATTCGATATAGCACTCGATGATATATGTGTAGACGAAATTCCATTGATAAATGCTGAAATTGAGCCTGCCATTTATAATTATATTTATGAATGGTACGATTCCAATGGCAATTTATTATCGACTGAACCTGCCTGGCAACCAACAACAGAAGGAACCTATACTTTAATTGTTACTGAAAACGAATCCGGACTGACCTCTTGTAATTCGGTTACCTATAATTTTACCATTGCCTTCGATTATACTCCTCCGGTCATTGGAAATTTACCCGCTGACTTAACCCTCGACTGCAATGAACCGAATTATGAAACAACTATCCAGACATGGCTGGCAACAGCTACTGCCTACGATGACGATATGTCGAGCATTCCGGTTGACAATAATTATTCTCCTTTTACCCATGCCTGTAACCTGACTGTTCCGATTACGTTTTCGGCAACCGATGATTGCGGCAATGAGGTCACTGCCACTTCGAACATCATCATTCAGGATTTAACTCCTCCTGTAATTACTACTCCGGCTGCCAATGGTTCCTCTGATTGTTCAACATTAGACCCTTGGACAGATCCCGGATTCCAAACCTGGCTAACCAATCACGGGAATGCTGTCGCAACAGATGAATGCGATGATGATGCAATATTAATCTGGAGCGATAACAGCAGTGAGCAAACCTGGAACGGCGATCCCGCCAACAAAAGCATCACAATTACATTTACCGTTACCGATGCTTGCGGAAATTTTGAAGAAACCACTGCAACTTATTCCATTGTTGATGATGAAGTACCGACAATCACATGCCCTGCTAATGTTACCGAAATCGCAGGACCGAACGAATGTTTTAAAATTCTGGACTCGGCAACCGACCCGGTAATGAGCGACAATTGTTCGGTGCCTGCACTTACCTATGTAATGTCAGGCGCTACCACAGGAAGCGGAAGTGGAACAGTTACCGGTTTAAGTTTTAATGCAGGTGTTACAACGGTCAGGTATACAGCCACCGATGCAGCCGGATTGACTGCATGGTGTGAATTTACCGTTACCATCCTGGATGTTTATCCGCCCACCTTTACCCTGGGTTGCCCGCTGCCCGATTATGATGTAAATACCGATCCCGGTGCATGCGGTGCTTTTGTTGCGATCCCGGCGCCCGAAGTTACTGATCCCTGTCTGGAAGTGGTTTCGCTGTCGCATAATTCACCTTACAGTTCAAATACCAATAATGCCGACGGAACCTACCCGGTGGGAATAACAACCATTATCTGGACCGCTACCGATGTTTCAGGAAATAAAACTGAATGCATACAGACGGTTAGTGTAACCGACACCCAGTTCCCAACCATCACCTGCCCGGAAGATGTTTCAGAAACCATTCCGGCCGATAATTGCTTCAAGACCGGAGTTACAATCGGAACTGTCAGTTTTGCTGATAACTGCACTGTTACCCTTACTTATACACTTTCGGGAGCAACCGCCACTACCGATCCGCTGCCGGGACCGGTTCCTGCTGACCAGGTATTCAACCTCGGTACCACCACAGTTACCTACATTGCTACCGATGCATCAGGAAATTCAGAAGATTGCTCATTTGATGTGACCATCCTGAGACTTGACATCCCTGAGGCTGCTTTTACCTGCCCGGCAAACCCAGCTCCGGTTGAAGCTGAACCAGGTGTTTGCGAAGCTTTAGTTGTTGTTCCGGCACCTGCAATCGATGATCCGTGTAATGCCATTGTATCTGTTACACATAATTCAATTTATAGTACTGAAACTGCAAATGCCAATGGAAATTATCCGGTAGGCACTACCACGGTAACATGGACTATTACCGATGTGAATGGAACCTCAACCACCTGCACCCAGGAAGTTACGGTTATCGATACGCAGGATCCATGGTTTGTTTCCTGTTCTTCAGGAACAATAGAAGATGAAATAATTGACGGTGGTTGCGATTTGCTGGATGCAAACATTCCTGATCCGGTTGTGGATGATAACTGTGATGTGGAATCCCTTACTTTCGTATTGACGGGGGCAACTGAATACACCAGTCCTTCAGAGGGAATGAATTACGTAAGGCAGACTCCGCTGAATGTTGGTATAACCCATGTTATTTATACTGTTACCGATGTGAACGGAAGGACAGAAACCTGCGAATTCGATATCTGGATTAAAAACCTCGCTGCACCAAAATTCAGTGTTGATTGCACAACCGCTACCGATGTTGATGAGGTAGCAGAAAGCGGAATCTGTGAAGCAACAATAACTGTTCCGGGCCCGACAATCAGCAATCCATGTAATGAATCATTTGCAATCACAAATGATTCACCCCACAAGACTAGTGACAGCGATGCATCGGGCACATATCCCGTAGGAACATATGACATTACATGGACAATTACAGATGCATCGGGCAAAATTTCATACTGCTACCAGAATGTCACTGTAACCGATACCCAAGACCCATGGTTTGTTTCCTGTTCTTCAGGAACAATAGAAGATGAAATAATTGACGGTGGTTGCGATTTATTAGATGCAAACATTCCTGACCCGGTTGTGGATGATAATTGTGATGTGGAATCTCTTACTTATGTACTGACTGGAGCAACTGAATACACCAGCCCAGCAGAGGGAATGAATTACGTAAGGCAGACTCCGCTGAATGTAGGTATAACCCATGTGGTTTATACCGTTACCGATGTGAACGGAAGAACAGAAACCTGCGAATTTGATATTTGGATTAAAAACCTCAATGCACCACAATTCAGTGTTAATTGCACAACCGCTACCGATGTTGATGAGGTAGCAGAAACCGGAATCTGTGAAGCAACAATAACTGTTCCGGGCCCAACAATTAGCAATCCTTGTAATGAATCATTTACAATCACAAATAATTCACCGCACAAAACAAGTGACAGCAATGCATCAGGCACATATCCCGCAGGAACATACGACATTACATGGACAATTATAGATGCATCGGGCAAAATTACAAACTGTTATCAGACTGTTACTGTAACCGATACCCAGGACCCATGGTTTGTTTCCTGTCCTTCCGGAACAATAGAAGATGAAATTATTGATGGTGGTTGTGATTTGCAGGATGCAAACATTCCCGATCCGGTAGTGGATGACAATTGCGATGTGGAATCGCTCACTTTTGAGCTGATCGGTGCCACCGTATACTCGAGTGCAATAACCGGTATGAACTACGTTCGTGAGACTACCCTGAATGTTGGTGTCACTACTGTTACCTATACCGTAACAGATGTTCATGGACGTACCGCCACCTGCGAATTTGATGTATGGATTAAAAATTTGGATGAGCCGCAGTTTCTAGTAGATTGTTCAACTGCAGCTGATGTTTCAATTCCTGCCGAACAATACATTTGTGAAGCGGATGTTACAGTTCCGGCACCTTTTATAAATAATCCATGCAACGAAACATATACCATTGTTAACGATTCACCCTATCGCACCAGCGATACCGATGCCAGCGGCACCTATCCCGTGGGAACATGGACCTACACCTGGACAATTACCGATGCATCAGGCAATGTAACCACTTGCGAACAGAAAGTTACTGTTACTGATTTATTACCCGTTCTTGATTGCCCCGAAGAGATTATAGTGCAGGCCGATTTTGAAGTACCATTTAATGGCGATGTAACAGTTCCACCGGCAACTTATGACGATAACTGTCCAGATCCGGTCCTCAGCTGGGAACTTACCCCTCCTGTCGGCTTTGAAGCCCAATACGATGCTAGCGAGCTTTCCGGAACGGATCAATATCCCAGCCCTAATCAGTTCTACCTTGGGGTGACCACCATAGCTTACACCGTCACTGATGCCCATAATAACGAAGTCACCTGCTCCTTTACCATAACTGTACTTGGTGCACCGGTTATAACATGCGCGCCGGAAATAAATGAAGTCACCGATGCCGGCGAATGTTTTGCCACCCTGAACCCCGGGGTTCCTAACCTGCTGGAAGGTGTGCAGCCGATAACCTGGACATGGACCATTACCGATCCTGATAACATTCAGCAAGCCACAGGAACTTTTGTTGGCAGCGTATCCGATCCCGGACCACCAGATATAGGAGAACATGAGTTTAAGGTAGGCACCTCCACCATCACCTGGCGTGCTGAAAACGTTTCAGGTTTTGATGTGTGTACGCAAGATATTATAGTTACCGATGAAGAAACACCTTCTTTTTCCACAGCGCCTTACACCGAATGTGTGGATATGCTGACTTCTGCAGTGTATATTACTTCCAATCCGAATCCTTTTGTAAACCAAACAGACCCGAACCTGATTAAGAACCCCAGCCCCGATTACCACACATTCGAGGCAGGAAATACTGCGCTTGACATCACTGCACTAGATGACAATTGCTGTGATCCGGCAACCATGACCATTAGCTGGCGCATTGATTTTACCGATACACCTGACCCGCTGTTGGCAGGTGCTGATCTTACACATGCTTCCATCAGCGGAACAGGTCAGCCATCCGAGTACGGAAGCAATATGATGTTCCCCGGCGATGGGGTTTTCTTTACCGAAATAGAACATAAAATAACGTACTGGGTGGAAGACTGCAACGGCAATACGTCTGCTGAGCAGGATCAGATAATTAAAATTACACCGAGACCTGAAATCATTAAAGTAACAGGACAACCATGAAGAAGATAAAAGATATAGAGCAAAGGGCATGGGGCAAAGAGCACAGGGCAAAGAGCACAGGGCACAGAGCAAAGAGTGCAAACTGTGCAGTGAGAGGATTCCCAATGACCAATGACCAGTGCCCAATGACCAGTGACTTTAAACTTGTAATAAAAAAGCCGCAGCAGTTTTACCTGCACGGCTCAAGATATAAATCCAATTCCTGTTTGCCGCGGGAAGGATTTAATTCCGGCGTTTGTCCCGGGGCTGCTGCCATCACCAAAAAACGTTCTGCGTTCAGCAGCCTGCGGGCAACGTTGTCAAGTGAAAATTTTCACTTGAAGTATATAACCCGTTTCGAAAAGAAGAGTTCACTGCTTCGTTGCTGTCATTCCGAATTTATTTCGGAATCCCATCGCACCAGGAAAGAACACTTTCGGAACCTAATACGGGAGGGCCTGCCTATGTAAATCTTTACAACAATGCTGCCCCACAAAGGAAGGCAGCTCCGTCAAGAGACGGTCAGTCAGGGGGAAGAGTACCCGTCAGCAGACGGACAAGCATGTAACCACTCATTTCCCGAAGCAATCGAGCCACGTTCTTTAACTTATTGACACAACTGGAGATACATATCGGAGACAATCGGCAATTTGACAATTTCACCATTGAACAATTCGTCATTTTATCAATTTCTCCATTTGACAATTTTTCAGTTTATCATTTTATCAATTTGGCATTTTTGCCATTTAACAATTTGAATTTTAACCAATTATTTGATTAATCTTTAATTTTTAACCGGGCGATACCGAATACCTCCCGCTTTAGCGGGAAAACGGTTAAACCCAATTAAAATCTTAAAAAAATGAAAAAGCAATTTTTATTTATGACATTAATTTCGCTTACTTTATTATCTGTAAGTGTAAGTAATTCGTTTGGTCAAGCTGTGACTTGGTCAGCACCTAGAGCTTTTAGTTGTACTGATGATGCACTTCATCCTATTCCTGGAAAACGTTATACCTACCAAGCTGTAGTTGATGATCCAACTGGGGCAGGGGAATGGCGTTTCTGGGCTACTACTGATCCGGATTTTATTACAGATAATTCGGGAACTCCTGTTTTTAATACTGGAACAGCATTGGAAGTGATAGCTGGAGAATTATCTTATGCATCAGCTGATTATAACATTGATATAACTGTTAATGATGGTACTGAAAACACTGATGGAATTATTGAACTTGCATGGACTTCTACAATTTTAAATGGGACTGAATATCAAGTAACGCCAACATTCGTGGTAGCTTATTATGTGAATGCTGATGGATGTACTGATAACATTAAAGTTTGGGAACTTGATCCACTTAATGGATTTATAGTAGATGTGATTGCAATGGATCCTGATGATCTTCCAGGTTCTAAAGATGGATATGATGTAACTCCTGAAACATGTGTGGACGTTGTAGAATCAGCAACTTATACGAGTGGAACAATGACTTATGATTATGGAGATAATTACCTCTACTTTGAATTTGTTGCTGCAAACTTTACAGGATATTGGATCCCTGATTTTGACTTGACAGGTCTTAATGCTGCTCAGACAGTCACTTATGAATATACACTTGCAACACCTGACACTTGGGGCACTGCTGCTCCAACATGGACACCATTAATAACTTATGGAGCTGCGACTGGCACACCAACACAAATTTCACCTGCTTCTTCTGTTACAGATATGACCGCCGGTGTTTCTATCTTTGTAAGAGCTACAGTCGACCATGCTAATTATGAAAACATTAATGGTCAAACCTTAACTATGACACTTGATGGTGTAAATGCTGATGGTGATTATGATGTACGTAATGAAGATTGTACACTACCCGATCCGTTAGCAGCAGATGGTGCTGATGTCGCAACTAGTACAATTACACCACGTCCTGATATACAAAAACCAGCATCAACAACTTCTACTATTACGCCTAATACACAGTTGATTGCCGGTGATGAGGCTAATTAATAATTGAAGAATTTGCTTTTTCATTCCGTGCCGGAATCCGGCAGTCATACATCTGACTGACTGCCGGACTCCGAAGCGGATAATTGCGACGGAGAAAATGCAAGGTGGAATGAAAGGCAAGGGAATTTAAAGTTTAAGGTTCAAAGTTTAATTTGAGAAAGAAGTCAATAGTAAAAAGTGAACAGTAAAACAGTAAGGAAAGAGCTTATGGCCATTAATTGATGTTTCACTGTTACTGCTTAAAATTAAATTAAAATGATTATGGACAACGGATTAACAACCCATTGCGGGCAGGAAAGGCCGCTGGGGAATGGAGAGTCCTGCCGTGCAGGGGTGGGAAGTCGTCTGGTATTTGCGCAGCCTGCACCGTTCCGGAGGGAGAGCGGTAGGGAGGATATGTGAGTGAATGAGTGAAGAATATCCGACTGAATACGATTTTGTGAAGGAGATAATGGGAACATTTTAAACCCATAAGATGAAAGAGAAATATACTTTTAATACAATGCATTTCGCAATATTATGCGGAACGTATGGGAGAGGTGCACCCGGTCTAGAAACCAATTCCGCCGGGTACATTTACCCATTTAACCTGCTTCCCGCCGAAGCGGGACGCGGTCAGCCACCCCCCGGGGAAGAAGTGATTACCCGGGGGCGGGAGCCGTGCGGAGAGGAGTTTAAAGTTTATAGTTCAAAGTTCCGGGTTCCGGGTTTCGGGTTCAGAGTTTCGGGTTTCGGGTTCGGAGTTTGAAGCTTGCCTGACAGGTAGGTTTATAGTGGAAAAAACAAGTGACTAATGACCAATGACATAGTGACTAATGATTAATTGATTTGATGCGAAAACTGATTTACAATATGGTGTACAAGGCACTGGGAGTTCTCCTGGTGGTTCTGGCTGTGGCTCCGGCTGCGGCGCAGAAGCCTGTGCAGACCATACCGATAAATCAGTGCGATGTGCTGGAACTGGGTGTGCAGGAATTTACCGGCGACAGGTACACCTGGGATATTTATACCGATTCCCTTTCCAACTTTGCCCAGCAACAGGGTGATATGGACCCGGCTATCTACTTTGAAGGAGCAATGTACGAAGGCTCTACTGTCAGAGTGCACCAGCTTCCAGCAGGCATATACTTTCTGCGTGTGATGGTTTGGGACGAGGTAAATTGTACAAACAACCTGCTGGTGTTCCGGCTCGAAGTAGAGGAAATGCTGCCCACAGTGGATCTTGAAGCCGATCCGTTCTGCTACGGCGATTACAACGAAGTGCGGATTACCCTTACCGGTCATGGCCCGTGGGAACTGGCCTATACCTGGGACGACGAAACCAATACACAGATTGTGACCCTGAACGGGAATGTCGATCCCATTTATTACCTCCCGATTCCAATAATGGATCCGGGAAAACACAGTTTATGGGTAATGGAAGTAAAAGATGAATGTTCGGTATATACCTTCGAGGTGCCAAAGGAACTTGAATTCATTATTCATGCAAGACCGAAGACGACACGGATTTATGTGAAACCGGAGGAGGAAGGAGGAGAGTGAACAGAAGAGCATAGAGCATAGAGCTGAGGAAAGGAGCTCCAACGGAGCGCAATCATAAGGATAGGGTGTAGCCCTATCGGTTGAGAGTATGAAGAATAGAGTTATGGAAATAAGAGAGTTTATAGTATAAGGTTTAAAGTTTAAAGAAGGACACCATAAAAACATATGGTGAATAAAATAAAATAAATGAAACGATTGGCATACATAGTATTCATGATTCTCGTGGTGGCTGCGCAGGCAGTTGCACAGGAGAGCTATGAAATTGATGTTGTATGCCAGAGTTCTGAACGTTATTATCGTGCCGACGGAGAAAAAGGATCGAAATGGAAGTGGATGCTTTCGGATGTCGATCATAATCCCATTGCGCTGGAAGGAGATTCAGGTGTATTCTTTGCTGCGCTTGACATCAACGGTGACTCCATCTGGGGCAGCGAAATTGCCATCGGATGGGCAGTGGATACAGGCATTTATTACCTGGCGGTGGAACAGACCAGTATATTTGGCTGCGACAGTGCACAGCTTGGATATGTGCATGTCATTCCCGGACCCGAAGCCTTTGCAGGCGATGATCTCCTGGCCTGTGCTTCAGATATCGTTTCACTCGACGATGCATGGGCTTTAAATCATTCAAGGGTAATGTGGACTGCCTTTGGCGGCGACGGCGAATTCATCGATTCGTCGCAGATTCAGGCAGTATATGTCCCCGGACCGGGAGACCTGGCAGCAGGCAGCGTCACGCTTACAATGGTTGCCCTGGGTCAGGGCAATGCAGGAGGCTGCGACCCTGCGGTATCATCGGTTATTGTTACCTTCAGCGATCCGCAGGTAACTGTGGAGGCTGTTAATCCCACCTGCAACGACGCAAGCATAGGTTCCGCTGTTGCCACTGCAACCAACGGCATTCAGCCATACAGCTTTGCATGGGCCGGTCCCGGTGGGTTCACTGCCGAAACAAATGAAATTACAGGTCTGGATGGCGGAATGTATTACCTGACTGTTACCGACAGTTTAGGGTGTATTGTAAAGGATTCTGTGGAGATCGTACAACCCGATGCCCTCGTATTGGCTATCGACAGCATTGCCCACAATCTTTGCTACGGTGATTCCAACGGAGTTGTCCGGGTACTGGTCACCGGCGGAACCGGCAACTATACGTATTCCTGGAATACGGTACCCGTGCAGACCGACTCCATGGCCACTGGTCTTGCAGCTGGCGAATACATTGTAACGGTTACCGACATAAAAGGATGCGAGGCACAGGATACGGTGGTGATTAATGAGCCGGAAGAACTGCTGGCTTCAATTACCGGAGATATTACAGGTATATGCGAAACAGATACTGTTTACTTGAATTCAACAGTCTCCGGAGGAACAGGAAACTATACCCATTCATGGGCAGGTGATCAGTATTTAAATTTTGATGCTACAGATGTTTCAAGTCCCCATTTTTCAGGAGCGGCTGCAGGAACTTATTCATTATTTTACCAGGTTGTTGATGAAAACGGATGCACCGCCGAAGATACTCTGGTTATTGAAATTTATGGACCAACTGTAAGTGTCAGCGATACCACTATTTGTCATGGAGCGCCTGACTTTGGATGGAACGGCCAGACCATTGTTTCCACCCGCGACAGCATCTACCAGCAAACACTTTCAAATGCAGAAGGTTGCGATTCCTTAATGACCTTAAACGTCATTATTATTGAACCAACAGTTCATGTCTCCGATACCACCATTTGCCAGGGAGCACCTGACTTTGCATGGAACGGCCAGACCATTGTTTCCACCCGCGACAGCATTTACCAGGAAACAATTTTAAATGCTGAAGGGTGCGATTCCTTGATGACCTTAAATGTCTTTATTCTGGAACCAACAGTTAGTGTATCCGATACCACGCTCTGTCAGGGTGCACCTGATTTTGCATGGAACGGCCAGACCATTGTTTCCAGCCGCGACAGCATCTACCAGGAAACACTTTCAAATGCTGATGGCTGCGATTCCTTAATGACCTTAAACGTCATTATTATTGAACCAACAGTTAGTGTATCCGATACCACCATTTGCCAGGGTGCACCTGACTTTGCATGGAACGGTCAAACCATTGTTTCCACCCGCGACAGCATCTACCAGCAAACACTTTCAAATGCCGATGGCTGCGATTCCTTAATGACCTTAAATGTCATTATTATTGAACCAACAGTTAGTATATCTGATACCACCATTTGTCAGGGAGCACCTGACTTTGCATGGAACGGTCAAACCATTGTTTCCAGCCGCGACAGCATCTACCAGCAAACACTTTCAAATGCCGATGGCTGCGATTCCTTGATGACCTTAAACGTCTTTATTCTGGAACCAACAGTTAGTGTATCCGATACCACTATTTGCCAGGGTGCACCTGACTTTGCATGGAACAGTCAAACCATTGTTTCCACCCGCGACAGCATCTACCAGCAAACACTTTCAAATGCCGATGGCTGCGATTCCTTACTGACTTTAAACGTCATTATTCTGGAACCAACAGTTAGTATATCTGATACCACCATTTGTCAGGGTGCACCTGACTTCGCATGGAACGGTCAAACCATTGTTTCCACCCGCGACAGCATCTACCAGGAAACAATTTCAAATGCTGATGGCTGCGATTCCATAATGACCTTAAATGTCATTTTTATTGAACCAACAGTTAGTATATCAGATACCACCATTTGTCAGGGTGCACCTGACTTTGCATGGAACGGCCAGACCGTTGTTTCCTCCCGCGACAGCATTTACCAGGAAACACTTTCAAATGCAGATGGCTGCGATTCCTTAATGACCTTAAATGTATTTATTCTGCCTGAATTCCGGGATACCATCCCGATGACTGTATGTGTAAGCGAACTGCCAATTGATTGGTACGGCCAATCAATCGCTGCTGCCGGCTTCTATGAACATACTCTGCAATCTTTAGCAGGCTGTGATTCAATTCTTACACTTGAACTTGAAGTAGTGCCTGAATTCCGCGATACCATCCCGATGACTGCATGCGTAAGCGAACTGCCAATCGATTGGTACGGCCAATCAATCGCTGCTGCTGGCTTCTATGAACATACATTGCAATCTTTAGCAGGCTGTGATTCAATTCTCACACTTGAACTTGAAGTAGTGCCTGAATTCCGGGATACCATTCCAATGACTGAATGCGAAACCGAACTGCCAATCGACTGGTACGGACAATTAATTACTGCTGCCGGCTTCTATGAGCAAACTCTAATTTCGTTAGCTGGTTGTGATTCGATCCTCGTGCTGGTGCTTGAGCTGGATCCGCAATTACCGGTTTCAGTTACCATCACCGCCAACAGAGAAGAAGTAATGCCCGGCGAAACCGTCACCTTCACTGCCGATCCTGTAAACGGTGGTTCCGATCCATTGTATACATGGTATGTTAACGGAGTAGAACAGGCGGATGCCGGTTCGGAAACCTTTGCTTACGAACCCATTGACGGCGATGAAGTATATGTGATGCTGACTTCCAGTGAAGATTGTACTTCCGGTAATCCTGCAGCCTCGAACGTAATTATTCTGACTGTGGGATCCCCATCATTTGAATGTCCTCCGGTTGTTGAACTGGGATGCCGTCCGGATGAACTGCCTCAGCCTTATGCCAGTCTGACTGAATTCATTGCAAATGGCGGAAATGCAGAGAACTACCGGGAAAATACGTTTGCACATGTTTCGGATGTATCGGATGGCAATACATGTCCGGAAACCATCACGCGCACCTACATGATAATGGATAAGAAGGGAAATACGCTGATTTGCGGTCAGCTCATCATAATTAACGATACAATTAAACCGGAAATATCAATTGACCCGAAAGTTGTTGCCTGCATAGGGGAGATTCCACCTGTTTATAGCAGCTTCAATGAATTCAAACTCTATGGTGGCACGGCTACCGATGAGTGTGCACTTGATGAATCAAGCTTCACTTATACAGGTGAAGTCAGCGACGGCAACACCTGCCCGGAAATCATCACCCGTACGTACGCCATTGCCGATATGTGCGGCAACTTGAATGACGTACAGGAAATCATCACTGTTCACGACACAATTCCGCCGCAGATTGTCAGCTGTCCCGACAGCCTGTATTCAGAAGAAGCCGGCATGACCGTTGAATTGCTCAGCGGATTGCCTTACTCAGATATTGAACTGCCTATAGTATTGGCTGATACCGCATTATTGGGCATTGGTGCTGCCGATAACTGCGAAATCAGGGAAATCACCTACATGGATGAGGCTGAAGGCACCTGCCTGCAGGTCATCACGCGCACCTTTACCGTGTACGACGGATGCGGCAATATTAATACCTGCACACAAAACATTACAATTTATCAGGAATCGGTACCTGTATTTGATCCTGTTGGTCCGCTCTGCCAGTTTGAAATCGCTCCTGCACTGCCTGATACTAGTCTGAATGGCGTAAGCGGAACCTGGTATCCTTCGGTAATCGATACCGATATGGCCGATACACTGCAGTTTGTATTTACACCGGCTGCAGGTCAGTGTGCTGTTAACGATACGCTTGAAGTGGTTGTAATTGAACAAATCAAGGGTGTATTTGATTTTACTGCAGAAATCTGCCAGTTTGATACTCCGCCTGCATTACCTGCTACCGATGTGTACGGAGTGACAGGAACCTGGGTGCCCGACACGATTGATGCCGGCAAATTTGGATTGCAGGTGTTTGTATTCACACCCGATACTTCGTTGTATTCTTGTTACGATACCACACAAATAACGATTGAGGTAATTGAATTCATCAGTCCGGTGCTTGCAGAAATAGGTCCGCTTTGCCAGTTTGAAGAGGCACCTGTGCTTCCTGCAACCGATATGAATGGTGTAAGCGGCACGTGGTCACCGGCCCTCATCCCAACCGATGTACCCGATACCCTGCAGTTTGTGTTCACACCTATTGGCTACAGTTGCTTCGAGCCGGATACCATCGAGGTCATCATTCGTGAACACATTGTTCCTGAGTTCAACCTCATAAGTGAAATTTGCCAGTTTGAAACACCGCCTGCATTGCCGTCCACCGATGTAAACGGCATCAGCGGAACATGGTCACCGGCAGAAATTAATACAAGTGAGCCCGGGCCTGCAACGTATATATTTACGCCCGATGAATCGTATGGGTGCTTTGAGCCGTATTCATGGACCATCAACATTGACACGCTCATAATCCCGCAGTTCGAACCGATGGGCCCGTTCTGTCAGGACAGCGAAGCGCCGGCATTGCCCGAAGCCAACTTCAATGGCGTTACCGGTACCTGGAGTCCGGCTGTGATAAATACCAGCGTTCCGGGAACCCATCCGTATGTGTTTACACCCGAAGAAGACATCCGCTGTGCCGAAACCTTTACCCTTTGGATTGAAATCATGCCGACGATAGTACCGGAGTTCGATCCTGTCGGACCAATATGCCTCGATGCCGTGGCGCCTGCATTGCCGCTGATTAGTGTCAACGGGGTAACCGGCACATGGGAACCGGCAGTAATCCGGACCGATTCGGTTGGAATCTTCACCTATGTGTTCATGCCCGACAGCACTGTCGATTGCGCCATCGGTGAAATCCTTACTGTGGAGATCATCAGTAACACGCCGCCGGTGGCTGAAAACGACTATGCAATTACACTGCAGGATGAAGCTGTTGATGTGGATGTAACTGTAAACGATACAGACAGCAACGGAGCTATTGATGCCCGGTCGGTAACTGTTATTTCAGAACCTGAAAATGGAAAAGCAAGGGTACATCCGGTCACCGGAATTGTAACATATACCCCTGAACGGGGCTTTATCGGAACCGACAGTCTTGTTTACTCGGTCTGCGATGACGGAATACCCTGTGGCCCGATGTGCGATACGGCAATTGTTATCATCACTGTGAAGGTGCCCAACCAGCCGCCGGTAGCTGTGAACGATTCGTTCTCGGTAATGTGCTACCCGCTCATTGAATACCTGCTTCCGAATGATTACGATCCGGACGACGACAACATCCGCATAGTACAGTGGCCTATGGTGGATGCCCAGAATGGTACCGTTACAATTGAACACGACGGCGCCTTCGTTTACATGCCCGATAAAGGATTTGTGGGCATCGATACCTTCATTTACCGCATTTACGACGACGGCTACCCGGAAATGTGGGATGAGGCAATGGTTTGGATCAACGTTCTGCCTGAGGTGGATTGCGATAACCTGCCGGGCGATGACGATGACATCCCGACCGAGTGCGCACTGATGATACCCGATGGCTTCTCACCCAACGGTGACGGCGTGCACGACTTCTTCCAGATCTTCTGCATCGAGAAACATCCGGAAGCCACCCTGCGCATATTCGACCGCGGAGGTAACAAGCTGTTCCAGAAACACAACTATGGCAACCTCGATTACTGGGGATCGGATGAAAATGCATGGTGGTGGGGTATCTCTCAACACAAGCTGACACTCGGTCGCGGCACCCTGCCTTCCGGTACCTACCTCTATGTACTTGAGCTGGGCAATGGAGAGGTGAGAACAGGAACGGTGATGATAGCGTACTAGGGAAGAGCACAGGGCATGGGGCATGGGGCACAGAGCAGAGAGCGAAGTTGTGATCAGTGAAGGTCCGGAAGCAGCGAATTCCGATTCGCTGATTTAAATAAACAGGGCTGAGAGCAGAGGGTATGGGGCAGAGGGCCTAAGAGCTAAGGTGGGAAAAAAGTAAGAAGTAAACAGTTTGCTGTTTTGGAGGGGCTATCCTTCAGATTGGCACCGAGCCCCCGGGAGTCGGACTTTCCAAGTCCGACATTCTGGTATTGAATTGCATACGCATTTACTGTTGCAAAATCGGGAAGAGGAGCTTATATCCACGGATTACACAAATTTGCACAAATTCCTTTTCGTGTAATTGGTGTAATTCGTGGATATATTATTTTTAAAGACGACCTCATTATCCTCAAGGTCCTTAAAGTCATAGTGATTAGGTAGAAATAAAGTAGAGATTTATAGTGATTGCCAGCAGTACAGGAGCCCAGCCTCTAGTTTATCTCTTGCCACTCGGCTAGCACCAAACCCCAAGAGTCGGACTTTCCAAGTCCGACATTCTGGTATTGAATTGCATACGCATTTACTGTTGCAAAATCGGGAAGAGAAGCTTATATCCACGGATTACACAAATTTGCACAAATTACTTTTCGTGTAATTGGTGTAATTCGTGGATAAAAAGAGCATAGGGCATGGGGCGGAGAGCAAAGTGGGAAGAGCACGGAGGACATGGGGGTACAGAATTTAGAGCAGAGAAGCAAACTCAATGTGGTGTTGATTTTTTCACGAGGAACAGCATAAACTTTTTCCAGAACATAAACCACCTCAGCACACACTTCGAAAGGTAGATGTATGGCATTGGTTTCCAAAATTCATCCCGCTTTTTCAAACATGCTTTGCTGATCATTGAGTAGATACCGGAGAATTATATTGGCATCAGCTATTTCCATATTTTTTTGTAATGGCTAATTTCCATGCGTTTTTCTCTTCACCGATCTTAACTGTTTTTTTAAATTCAGATAAAATACCTCGTGCAGGTTTATTGGTAGAAAGGATATTTTCAGCATTACTTTCCCTTACGGTTATCTCAACATCTTTTCCAATAAAATCCTTTAGTTCTGATATACGCAGATTGGCTGAAGTGATTTTTCTCTTTATTTTTATAGTGTGCATTGTAAACTATTTTGTTTTATAAACTTACATAAATTTTTTTTCTTCCAATTAAATAGTTGGATTCTTGGAGCTCCAACGGAGCGTAATCACTAGCATGGGGCGCTAGCCCTATGTTATAGGGCGTTGCCCTATAATTAGAATAATATTATTTGGTTTAAAGAACATTTGTTTTTATTTTTGATATATTGTTTTCTTATCATCAGTTGTTTAACCTTTAATTTTTTTTACTATGCCGCAATCACTCGTCAGAAACTACCTGCACATTACATTTAGTACAAAAAACAGGGAAAAATTGATGCATTCCGGAATTGAGGATGAATTGTTCCGATACCTTGGAGGAATCTGCAGAGATTTGGAATGTTATCCTGTTTTGGTTGGTGGTTATCAGGATCATGTACATATTCTCTGTCTTTTATCTCAGAAAATACCATTGATGAAACTGCTGGAAGAGGTGAAATCGCATTCATCAGGTTGGATTAAGACAAAAGATGATAAATGCAAGAAATTTTACTGGCAAAATGGTTATGGTGCTTTTTCTGTGAATCCCTCAGAAATTGAGGTGGTAAAATCATATATCATGAACCAAAAAGAACATCACAGAAAAAAAACATTTCAGGAAGAGTACTTGGCGTTCCTGAAGAAATACCAGGTAGAATACGATGAAAGGTATGTTTGGGATTAGTGATCACACCCCGTTGGGGCTTTTGGGTACGTGCTCGTTACCCCTTATTCCTCGGGGCTATCACCCCGGGTTGATGATTACACCCCTTTGGGGCTCCATGTAGTTCCAAATGGAGCGTAATATAACTAACTCAGGGTGCCGGCCCTATGTTGTTAGTCCTGTGAATACCTCTGAAGCGTATACCATGCAACAAGGGCATTGTACTTCATTTCAAGAAGGTTATTGGCGCTTTGGTAGTAAACCGCCAGTTCGAGAAGGTACTCTGAAAGGGATATTTGACCGGCAGCGAGGGCTTTGTCGAGTAGCGCCCTGTTACTATACTCCTGCAGACGGGCCTGGTATTCCGTTGTGCTGCTCTGCAGAGCCACGGCTTTTTGGTACAGGTTTTTAATTTCATTGTAATACTGAAAGTATAGGTCGGCATACCTGCTTGCGGAAGCCTGAGCACTTGCACGGGCATACTTCACCGTGTTTTTGCTTTCCCACAGCGGAATGGAAACGCCAGCGGTTATTCCCTGAAATTGTTCCCCCACAATCTTCTCACTCATGTAACCGGCATGGAACTTTGGCAGACTGAGCGCTTTGTTAAGCTGAGCCTGCTTTTTGGAAACGGCAACTTCCTGTTTTAGTAGCAGCAGTGCCGGGTTCTTCATGCCGGCCTGTTCCACCCACTGTTCAAAACCGGCTGTCAGCGGCAGTTCAGCAAAAGTGCTGTCGGAAAATTCTACTGCATTGCCTCCGTTCAAGCGTTCCAGTCCGGCCAGCAGCATGTTTCTTTCAATCTCCAGGTTTTCCAGCTCACTTGCCAGCGACAGTCGATTTACCATGGCTTTATTGAAATCGAGGATATTGCCTTCACCGGCATCAAGCATCTTTTTGTAATTGCCGGCCATCCGCACGGCATGCTGAAGCCGTATTGTATATTCAGCCATCAGGGCATTGTGGTAAGTGAGGCCTGCCAGCAGCATACGGGCTTCATGAAACAGTTCATTGCGCTGTCTCAGGTATTCCAGTTCAGCCTGTTCATCCTTAAGGGTAGCAATCTGCGACCGGTAGGTGTAAGCTGTAGGGAAATCGAACGATTGCAGAATTGCAAAATCGGTACGGTTACCAATAGCCGAAGGATTACCCCACAGGTAATTGAACTCCACCTCAGGGTCAGGTGGCAGCAATCCGGTTTTATTGCCTGTTTTTTCGGCATCCGCTACCGCCCTTATGGCTGCAAGTGTGGTATTGCTTTGTTCAATCCGTCCAAGGATATCGTCGATCCCTTCCTGGGCAAAAGCGGTGCAGATACCTGTTGCTATAAGTGTTAAAAGAAAAAGTGTCTTCATGAGTTACCGTTTTTTAGAATTCCACGATTTGTTAAGATGCTGTACACAATGGGTACGATGTAGATGTTGAGGACGGTGGATGTGAGCAGTCCGCCTAAAATCACCTGCGCCATTGGACTTTGGATTTCATTTCCCGGCAGGTCGCCCTGCACGGCCAGTGGTATCAGTGCCAGCGCTGCGGTAAGGGCGGTCATGAGGATGGCATTCAGCCTGTCGGTGGAACCAATGATCACAGTGTCGTGCGCTGTATAGTTCTGTTGCTGCAGCCGCTGGTAGTTCGATACCAGCAGGATGCCGTTCCGGGTGGCAATGCCAAACAGGGTTATGAACCCGATGATTGCCGGTATGCTGAGGATGCCCGAGGTAATCCATACAGAGAACACCCCTCCTATGAGCGCCAGCGGCAGGTTGAGGAGGATAATCCCTGCAAGGGTGAAATTCCTGAACTCCTGGAACAGCAGGAAGAATATGATGATGATGGCGACTATTGACGTAAACAAAAGTGTACGGGAAGCTCTTGCCTCACTTTCGAACTGGCCGCCGTATTCAATGCGGTACCCTTCAGGAAGCTCAACCTGTTGGGAAATCTGCGTACGGATGTCTTCCACCACGCTGCGCAGGTCGCGACCTGCAACATTGGCCGAAACCACTATCTTCCGCTGTACGTTTTCACGGCTGATGGAGCCGGGACCTGTTGCAGAAACAATATCGGCCACCTGCTCCAGTGACACTTTTTGTCCGTTTTCCGTATCGATGAGCGCGGTGCTGATCCCTTCCATCGACCGGGTATAATCCTCATTCAGCCTCAGTACTAAGTCGAAGCTTTTTTGTCCCTCATAAATATCGGCCATTTTTTCACCGCCGAAGGCAATTTCAACAAATTCGGTGAATTGACCAGCAGGGATGCCGTATTGTGCCAGCATATTGCGTTTGGCACGTATCTGGATCTGAGGTATTTCAATCTGCTGGTCAACATTTACATCAACCAGCCCTTCGATATCCGTTATGGCGCTTTTAATTTCGTTGCCGGTAACAAAAAGCAAGTTCAGGTCGTTCCCAAACAATTTAATGGCAATATTTGCCCTGGTGCCGGAAAGCATGTGGTCGATGCGATGCCCTAAAGGCTGCCCCACTGTGAAGGCGATGCCGGGGATGCCTGAGAGTGTTTCCCGCACTTCAGCCATGAATTCCTCCTGGCTGCGGCCGTTTAATTCGAAGTTGACATCAATTTCCGCGCTGTTGGTGGTTTGCGAATGTTCATCGAGCTCGCCTCTTCCTGTTCTCCGGGCAGTGCTCCATATTTCAGGTATAGCAAGCATTTCTTCTTCCACCAGGTTCCCGATCTTGTTGGACTCTTCCAATGATGTTCCGGGCTGGGTAACAACCGAAAGGGTAAGGGCGCCTTCGTTGAATTCGGGTAAGAAGCTGCGGCCTAGTGTTGAAAAAACATACAGGGAAACGATGAACAGTACTGTAATGACAGCCAATACCGGCCTTCGGTGGCGCAGTGCCCATACGAGCGACTTTTCGTAACTGACTGAAAGATTACGGGCCAGCCACTTGTCCTTTTCATTGCGGGCAAGAAATTTCTCATCGGAAAGCAGCATTTTCGCCAGCAGTGGAGTGAGGGTCATTGCCACAATCAGCGATACAAACAGTGAAACGATAAAAGCAATTCCCAGTGGTTGCAGCATACGACCCTCCATGCCTGAAAGGAAGAACAGCGGCAGGAAGGCAACCATGATGATTAGGGTGGCATTTAAAATGGAAGCCCTGATCTCTTTGGATGCTTCAAACACAACATCGAATGCCGGTTGGCGTTCGTGTATGGGCAGTTTCCTGTTTTGCCGCAGCCGCTTATATACATTCTCCACATCGATGATGGCATCGTCGACAAGAGAGCCGATGGCTATGGCCATGCCGCCCAGACTCATGGTGTTGATTGTCATGCCCAGCGCTTTCAGCACCAGAATGGCACCAATCAGTGAGAGGGGTATGGCAAGCAGTGAAATAAGCGTGGTGCGAAAGCTTCCCAGGAAGAAGAACAGAATGATTACAACAAAGATGCCCCCTTCGATGAGTGCATATTGTACATTCTTTACCGATCGTTGAATGAAGTCGGCCTGTCGAAAAATGTGTGTATCCAGCTTTACATCGGGGGGCAGGCTTTTTTGCAGTTCAGTAAGATTATTTTCGATGCGTTCGGTTACTTCGAGGGTATTGGCATTGGGTTGCTTCGAAACGGAAACAATAATGGCCGGCTGGGCATTCTCTGAGGCATATCCCATTTTTGGTGCGCTGCCTGTTTTTACTTCGGCAACATCGCCAATCCGCACCGGTTTTCCGTTCACCGACTTAATAAACGTGTTGGCAAGCACCTCTACATCGGAAGTACGTGCCATACCGCGTACGACGTACTCATTGCCATACTGACGCAATACACCACCGGAGGAGTTTTGGCTGCCTGTCCGGCTGGCATTTGCAAGTTCATCCATGGTGACCTTGTAGAAGTGCATCTTCTGAGGATTTGCCAGTACCTGGTACTGTTTGTAGTCGCCCCCGATAATTGTTACCTGCGATACCCCACCTGTGGCCAGGATGAGGGGCTTCACGCTCCATTCGGCAAGGGTGCGCAGCTCCATCATACTGGTGCTGTCGGCCTGCATTCCTATAAAAAAGATTTCTCCCATAACACTCGACTGGGGCGCCAGCACAGGTTGTCCCACGTTCAGGGGCATTTGGGTGGCTACTGTAATGAGCTTTTCGGAAACAATCTGACGGGCTTTGAAGATATCGGTTCCCCAGTCGAACTCCACCCATACAAATGAAAAGCCCTGGGAGGAAGCTGAGCGTACACGTCGTACATCGGTGGCTCCGTTCACTGCCGATTCAATAGGGAAGGTAACCAGGCGCTCCACTTCTTCGGAAGCCATACCGTGGGCATCAGTCATGACCACAACGGTTGGGGCAGTAAGATCGGGGAACACGTCCACATCCATGTTGGTGGCAGTTCGTAAACCAAATACCAGCAGTACCACCGAAGCAAGCAATATGAGGTATTTATTTGTAAGCGAAAATTTTATGATACGGTCTAACATGATCTTTTATTTTTAATGAACATGGCCGGAATGGGCATCCAGCGTGCCGGTTGCCTGTGCCAGTTTAATCAGCATTGCTCCCTGGCTTACAATCCGTTCACCGGGTGATAGCCCCTTTTCTATTTGGGTACTCATTCCATCGGTGTGTCCGGTTAGAACCAGCCGCTTTTCAAATAACTCCGGGGTGATCTGAACCCACACGAAATAGTTTTCCTGTTCCTCAAGGAGGGAAGTATTGGGGACAACAATTTCATTGGTACCGGATATTGTTTTTAGATAAATTTCTACGAAGCTGCCCGGTATGAACCACCCTTTGTTGTCGATTTCGATGTTGACCGGGATCAGGAAATTGTTTGTGTTTGCCGCCTTCCCGTACGACTGAATTTTACCGTTCAGTTCCTCCAGTGTATAGGTGTCGCCCGTTATGCTATTGCGGATGTTTGCTGAAACGATTCCACCCAGAGCCGGGGTATATCGCGGGGCCACATCCGCAGTCAGCGTGAGGCTTTTATTCTGCGAAACGGTTAATACCGGCTGCCCGGCCTCCACATACGCACCGTTTTCAACAAATACCTGTCTGATGTATCCGTTCATCGGACTTGAAACCGACTGCCCTTCGGATGTGAAATTGCTTCGCAGGTTGTCGTAAACTGCTTTGGCATTTTCGAACTCATTGGCGGCTTCGAGCAACTCCCTTTGGGAGACAATCTGATCTTCTGCCAGGGTTTTCATCCGTTCGTAATTTGCCTGTGCCCTTTCATAGTTGTTCTTTGCCCCGGCATACCTTACCGATAAATTGTTTTCCGAAAGACTGCTTCCCGAGATGGTAAAAAGCTTTTTCCCGGCTGCTACTTCTTCCCCTTCAAGTATATTGCCGGAGGATATGTTTACTATGCCACCGGTTTTGGCAACCACCACCGATTCGCTGCCAGCAGCTGCCTTTACCAGGGCTGTAGTCTTTATCACCTGCCCAAAGGGTTTTACCATGGGCAATTGGGTGGCAAAGTCAACCTTCCACGATTGCTCTTTGGTGAAAACAGCAGTGTTGGTGAGGGGTAATGTAATTTTCCCGGCTTCCTCATGAGCTGTCTGTTGGTTGGTGAAAACGGCAATTCCCGGTACATGTACTTCAAATGTTCCGTCTGCATTTTCTATTATAAAGGTCAGAGAACCTTGTCCTGCCGTCTCTGGTTGGATATCGAAACTGTAGATGCCTGTTCGTGTTGGTGATTCAAGGGACTGCAGGGTTTCGCTTCCGTTAACCTGAATTACTGCAGTAACCTTCCCCTGTTTAAGTGGTTCAAAGCCGGGTAAGTGTGTAAAGTGTGCCAGGATGTTTGCAGTTTCTCCAACCATAAACGGATCGGCTTCTGCAAACACCTCAAATGCATTGCTGTAGGCGGTGTATTGAAATTTTGGATCTTCTTGTTCCTCCTGCTGTTCAATACTCACATCGTGTGTATGACTGTCCGCATCATTTGCATCATGACTGTGATTAGTGTTACACGACACCACACTTAACAGCAGGATTATTAATATTAAAGCATTCGCTTTCATATGATTAAAATTATAAGTTTTCAATGGTATCATATGGAATTCGCATGAGGGTTTTAATTATTCCCGGTTGATTTGTTCTGCTACTCATGCTCATTTCATGATTAAAATTGTTTTAGGTATCCAAATTCTGCCGGACTGGCAGTCAGGAAATTTGCATCATGCTTGTTTCCTGTGAATGACCATTATTAAATTAAATGTAAAACAGGGAATTCAATCATACGTTATGTGTATGATGTATTCAGATTAAAAGCGGAGATTAAACAACCGGGGGAGCCCGAAGATGTGATGAGGAAGGTGCCAGTAGAAAATAGCGAACCGTTTCCTGAACAGGATCGCGGGGTTTGTCGGTTGAATGGATTACCGTTGGGGAGTTATCGTAAATTAAACTAACCCATTCATGTAAATGCTTATCGGAAGCGGCAGTGCAGGAACATTCCTGCTTCCAGTGGTTATTGGGTATTACTACAAGTTGATTTAATACGCAGCAACTTTGATTTGCATCATCATGCGGATGATCATTCTCATGCGGATGGGTTGAACATGTATCATGCAGCGTACAGGCAATTTTTTCGATGCACACCTGCTTATTGTGGTGGTGATGAGGAATGAAGGCATGCACAAACAGCACCAGCATTGCCAGAAACAGGAATGAAATTCCAATATGCTTTCTAATTACCTTCACTATTCATTTACATTTGGCACAAAGTTACACAAAAAAATAATATAGCACGGAGCAGAGAGCACAGGGCATAGGGCAAAGCTTTTAGGATGAGTCAAAGTGGCAGCCTGTCCTTACTGCCCTTACTGTCCTCAAAGTCCTTACGAGCATAAAGCCATAGAACGACGGGTTAAACATTTAATTGGGCAGAAGTTGATTTTATATTGCACTATACTAATTAGGACCGGTATTTGTTATATTCATCCGCTTTATTACAGAAATACAAAAGGAATGTTTCATTTTTATCTTACGCTGGCATATGTAATTCCGAATATTTATGTCTTTTTTCGTATAAATCACCTCTTTATAAGTAAAGGGTACAAACTTTGGTACACAATTACCTATTTGCTGCTGGCTGCTGTTTATCCGGTTGCTGAAAATTTTTTAGGTCACGGTTCGAATCTCTTTGCACAACTGCTTTTAACGGTTTCGGGCTACCTGGTGGCATTCTTCCTGTATGTTTTTCTATCGGTACTTCTTTTCGATTTGTTTTTGCTTTTCAATATCCTGTTCCGTTGGGTTTCCAAAGAAATGAGGAAAAGATTTTCATTTCGTTTTTATGCACTTCTTTCCATAATCGGATTATCAGTGGCAGTAGTTGTAGGCGGAGTTATCAATTTGAATACGATTCGTGTTTCACGTTACCAGATTACTGTTCCAAAAAGAAATTCGCAGTTGAATGATTTGAGGGTGGCTTTTGTGGCCGATTTTCATATACAGCAAAATACAAATCCGAATTTTGTGAAGCAGTTTGTACGAAAAGCAAATGCATTGAAGCCGGATATTATGCTGTATGGCGGCGATATAGTGGAAGGACGCGATGAAAACAAAGTTTCAGAAGCTATTTTGTCGACATTACGAAAAGTACAAGCAAAATATGGCACTTTTGGCGTGCCTGGAAATCATGAATCTTATGGTAGTCGCGGAAACGGGACCTTTTATGAAAAGGCACATATTACCTTAATGCGTGATACGATACTGAATATTGACAAGTCGTTTTATCTTGCTGGAAGGAACGATGAACGCGACCGGCAAAGAAAATCGGTAAATGATATTTTACAGAAAATCTCACCCGATTTGCCCATAATACTTTTGGATCATCGACCCACACGGTTGCAGGAAGCCAGTCAGTCACCTGTAAATCTGCAATTTTCGGGACATACGCACAACGGCCAGCTTTTTCCCCTCAATTTTTATATTCATACTTTGTATGAATTGAGTTGGGGACATAAAAAAATAAGAAATACCCATTTTTATGTAACCAGTGGCTTGCGTTTGTGGGGTCCTCCGGTTAAAACTGCCGGGAAATCGGAAATCATGCTGGTGGATATTAAGTTTGAATAAACAGGGAGAGCAGAGAGCATGGGGCATGGGGCAGAGGGTGAAGAGCACAGGGCAGAGGGAGTTCAAGGTTTAAAGTTCAGAGTTTAAAGATTAAAGTAGGACTGCCGGTTTTGGATGACGTGACCTTGAAACACAGTGGGATTTCGGGGGTAGCGGTTTCCGACCGCTCATTCAGATGCTTTGCCTTCAAATACCTTCAACCCAGCAGCTACTGTTCTCGACTGGATTTTCGAGGAACGCCGGCTGGATCTTGCTTTCGAGGAAGGTCACCGTTGGTGGGACCTGCGAAGGCGACATATTGCCGGCGAAATCGATCTTACAACCTGGGATTTCCAGTCGCAGGACCTTGATTTTAACTTCGAAGAGCGACATATTTATTTCCCGTTGCCTGAACAGGAAGTAGTAGAAAATCCAAATCTTGATCAGAATCCGGGGTATTAGGGAAAGCAGTCTAAAGAAGTGATCTGTGAACAGTTAAAAGTAAGTAGTGAAAATAGGATGCCATCCGTTATGTATTTCAGCATTATCGGATGGAATCTTAGCTGTTAAGTGGATACAGGCATATAGCAGATGGTGATTAAGTTGTGATTATTGTGATTGGTAGCAGTTTAAAGTCTTTACTTCCAATTACCTTTTTACCTTCAAGGCAGGCACGAGTCCACGGGAGTCGGATTTTCCAAATCTGACATATGAGAGCAATGGCATTGAGTAGAGAGCAAAGGGGTTGTTTTTCTATAACTCTGACACATTTTCAAACCCTGTCAGAGTTATAGCATATTTTAATAAGGTAAGTACATAAAGGTATGTTCCTTTACAGAAAACGAATTGCATTCACTTTTAACGGGCATGGTTGCTATCCATCAGTGAGCCGGATGGCATCACTTTCGACGATGATATCCTCAATACTGGAAAAGGAAGGATAGGTAGAGATTGATTGAGATTAAGGGGATTATGAAATATTAAAAGATGAATCGGTGCGTTATTGCTTCTAAATTTTTTATATTTGCAAATGATTCCCGACACAAAAATATGGTCTGATTTTAGAAAAGGCGAACCATATGCTCTTCCCCAAATATACCATCAGCATGTGCAGATGCTTTTTCGGTATGGTAAAAAATTTTGCCAGGATGATGATTTGATTAAAGATAATATCCAGGAATTATTTTTTGACTTAATCCGTACCAGGGAAAATCTTGGTGTAACAGACAATATTTCATACTACCTCATGGCATCTTTTCGCAGAAAACTGGCTAAAAGTATGAAAAGTAATAAATTTATTAACTACCAATCCGATGATAAAGAGATGAAGGCTGAAATAGTTTATTCGGCTGAACATGATATTATTGGGAAAGAGGAATCAACATATAAGACCAGGGTTGTTCAGAGTGCTTTGGCAGAACTTAGCCCCAGACAGAGGGAAATTTTGTTTTACCGGTTTACATGTGGATTTGATTACGATCAAATTTGTAAGATTATGTCGTTACAATATGATTCTGCCAGGAAGCAGGTTTCAAGGGCATTAAAAGCAATGAAGAAAATTTTGTCAAATGGTCAAATGTTGCTGTTTCTTGTTTTCAGAGGGATGTGATAATTGATATACTGGTAATTATTTCATTCAAAATCTTTAATCATTTCATAAATTTCAGGTACCTGAACCTTAAGTCGATCCAGAATATCCTGATTAACGGTTTTAGTATTCATAGGAACCTGTTTTGTATCATAGAAGTGATTCACATCGCGGTTATATTTATATTCATAAGTAAAGTTTTTAGAAGCATCAGTTTCAATATTCCTGCTGTAAAGATCAGGCACACTTATATAAAATTCGTTTTCATGATCTTTTTTATCACTATGCAATTTACTTTCGGTCAAAAACATATGAACTTCCCTTGCTGTATTTTCGGCCGGATCGATTAATATAATACTGTCAGCTAAAAACTCCCTGTAAACATATTCCCCGTTTAGATTCAAATTGTACAATTCATTTAATGTATTTTGAAAAAAAGTGCTGTAAAAGGGATAATGCGTGCAGCCCAGAATCAGGGTTTTTAATGGTTCTTCAACTTGTTTTTGCTTAAGCTGTTCACAAAGATTCACAAGATGATACCTGATGTAATTTTCTGCATTGTTCAACTGTATTTCAGTCAATCTGCCGTTCTTCCTTTCTGTCAGCAATGCATTTCCAGTAGTATCAAAATTATATACCGGCATTAACTCATCAAGTATCCGGTAATTTTCATTGGTCATTGAGGGGCCCTTATAATTTTCGCGAACTTCTGTGGCTTTTCTGTCAATGAAACTTGGTTCTTCATCAATTGCTTCCGCAATGCCGTACCCTGATTGTTGCAAAAATTCGAATTCACCTTTATAATTAAGCTGTAAATTCTGTGCAAGGAAAGTATTGAGGTACCCGTCAGATGAAACAGTACCTGCAGTTGCAATAACAGCAGCTGTGCCATTTTCTTCAGGATCAAAAGTTGAAAGCGCTCCCCGGACACCCGCATCGATGACTCCAATAACAGGGATATTGCTTCCGGCCTCATTCAACATTTTTTGGATATCTTCCTTGCCGTAAGCTGTTGCTGTATTGCATGCAACAACAATTATTTTAACAGGCTCCTTGTCGCTTTGCCAGAGGGTGTCATTTGAGTTTTTATAACGTTTGTTACCAAGCAGAAAGAGTGCATCCCTGAGAATTAGTTCTTTTAGAAAAGCAGTTTTATTCATTGCAGGATAATTTCCATAAGGCATGTTTGCCTGATCACCAAAATAAATAAAACGTTCATTTTTAAAATCCTTAATCCCATCACCGTTCCGGTGATATTTATTGTCCGATACATCAAAATTATCAAAGTTTAAAATGGCATCTAAAACAGTAAGACCACCAGTACCCGAATCGAAAACACCAATAGGTGACGACGTGGTTATTTTTTGATTGATCCCTTTAAAATCAACAAAATAAAAGTCGGTTGTGTCAGTGGAAACTCTGGAAACAAATGAGCTGGCATCGGTATTGTCGGTTTGCTCAACTCCTTTTTGGGTGCAGGCAGATAACAGGAAAAACTGTAATAAAAACAGAACAGTAAATAATTTACTATTTGAAAATGGAATAGCTTTTTTTGTTATCATTTTATATCAAATTTAAACAGAGTAAATGTCACACAATATACTTACAATCGATTTATATTTATAATAAGTACGATTAGAGAATTGTGTGTACAATAATTGTTTGACTCTTCGATATTTTTTATGAATTGAACTCTAAAATAGTCACGTATATATGTGATATAAAAACGTATCACCTGGTAATGCGATTGATGGTCAAGGGTTTAAATTAAAAAATATTTTATCATGCTTTAACATGTCCACAAAATATTAAATAATACCTTTTCTTAATTACAAACTGGAAAATGAAAAAAGAATTTTTAAAATACGATTGGAAGCAACTTCTTAATGAAGATCTTTTTGTTTCATGGATTTTAAGAAAAGAAAACAGCAATGAATGGGAAGAATTCATAGTTGTTCATCCTGAGATTGCAAAAGAAGCTGCAAAGGCAAGAGAAATCTTAACATTGCTTCAGGATAAATATGATGTGATGGATGAAGATGCAGTTAAAGCAATATGGAAAAATATTGAGGAGTTTGATCGGGAAATCCATCAATCAAACAGAAAACTAAAAATTAGCAGGACTCTTAGTTGGGCTGCATCCATTTTTTTGATTCTTTCCCTTGGAACTATGGGTTTTTTTTATTTCGGCGGAGGCGCTGAGGAATACCAGTTTGCTACAGCCAATCATCCTCAGTCCGGAGATGCTCATGTTGTATTATCAACAGGAGAAAAAATTGCTTTAATGAAGGAAAATTCAACAATAAAAATAGATGATGATGGGCAGCAATTTATTGTCAATGATAGTATCATTCAGCTTGAAACAAGTTTGCAGACAGGCAAAACAGATGAGATAATGAATGAAGTGGTGATTCCTTTTGGCAAGCAGTCAGAATTAACTTTAGCTGATGGTACGGTTATATGGTTGAATGCAGGAAGTAAACTTGCATTTCCTTCTGCATTTACAAAAAGCAAGAGAGAGGTTTATCTTGAAGGAGAAGCGTGCTTCCAGGTTGCACATGATGAACAAAGGCCATTTACAGTTAAAACAGGAGAACTGGAAATTAAAGTTCATGGAACCAGGTTTAATGTATCAGCATACCCTGATCAGGAAAATGTGGAAACTGTATTGATAAATGGAAGTGTCTCACTGAGCAAGACCGGTAAATTTAGAAATAGGTCGGTTGTGTTAAGTCCTAATGAAAAGGCAGAGTTTAACAGGCTTGGTAATGAAATTTTGATCTCAATGGAACCCGAAGCTGAAAAATATGTCGCATGGATAAATGGATGGCTGGAATATAAAAGAGAAAGCCTGAATTCGGTTTTAGTTAAACTTGAGAGGTATTATGATGTGAAATTCCACCTGCCTCCCGATTTTCCGGCAGATGATAAAATCAGTGGGAAACTGGATATGAAGGAATCGCTTGAGAATGTTATGAAGATACTATCAGATGCTGCCCACATTGATTTTAAAATTAATGGGAAAGATGTGTATGTCCAGCGGAAAGGCAGTAGTTAGCTCTCTGTTAAATAAAATGAATAAATGAAATTTACAAACTAAAACACAAATAATTATGAGAAATTTCCCTAAATTATGTAATCCAAATTCAAGATTATCTAAAGTTTTTTTGATAATGAAACTACTAAGCTTGTTTTTGTTCACTTTCATTACTGTTACGGCAGCAGATTCATACTCTCAGACAGCCCGGTTTGATATGGATATGAAAAATGCCACATTAAAAGAAGTCTTTGAACAGATTGAAGAAAACAGTGAATTTATTTTACTGTATAATGAAAAATGGGTTAATGTTGATCGCAGGGTTAATGTTAACGCTAATAATGAACCCGTTGAACATATATTGGAGCAGGTTTTAGAAGGTACCAATAATGTGTATAACATTTACGACCGGCAGATAGTTATCCTTAGTGATGAAGAGGAAGGAAGTGCTCCAGCTATAAGTAGTTCCCAAATAACTGAAGCTTTGGCTCAGCAACAAAATGTTGTTTCGGGAACAATTACCGATTCGGAAGGCCAGCCATTACCTGGTGTAACTGTATTAGTTAAAGGAACAACAAGGGGAACAGTTACCGATACGAATGGGGAATTTTCATTGGCAATTCCTTCAGATGATGCAATACTGCAGTTTTCATTTGTAGGAATGAAAACACAGGAAGTTGCTGTTGATGGCAGAAATACACTTTCGGTAGTAATGGAGGAGGAATCCATTGGGTTGGATGAAGTGATAGCAATTGGCTATGGTACCGTTCGCAAAAGTGATTTAACCGGATCAGTTTCCTCAGTTAGTTCCGAAGATTTGGGAGACAGGATAACTACGGATCTTGCTTCTTTAATTCAGGGGAAGGCTGCAGGTGTTGATGTTTCACGTGATAATATCAGGATCAGAGGGGTCACTACTTTTAATAATACAGATCCTCTTGTTGTTATTGATGGATTTTTGGGTGGAAGTATGACAGATGTTAATCCAAATGACATTGAAAGTATTGAGATTTTAAAAGATGCTTCTTCTACAGCCATTTATGGATCCAGAGGTGCGAACGGTGTTATTCTCGTAACAACAAAGAGTGGAAAACAAGGACCGCTGGAAGTAAGAATAAATGCTGTTGCAGGTCTTTCAAATACACCTAAACGATTGGATCTTTTAAATTCCAGTCAATACATCGACTATGTTCATGATGCATTAAACAATGCCAACATAGAAATTCCCGACCGATTGAGAACAGATGCAGTCAGGCAGGATGTTACCGACTGGCAGGATGAAATTTTCAGGACAGGGAATTTTCAGGAATACAATCTTGATTTTTCGGGAGGTTCTGAGAAATCAACCTTTTTTGTCAGTTTTGCTTACCGGCACAATGAAGAATTTTACATCAATGAGAGCAGCGATAATGGCAGGATAAGAATAAAAAATCAGTTTAATCCCAAGGAATGGCTAAAAGCTGGTGAGAATATTTCACTGAGTTATAACATTGATCGTGGTACAGGCCCGCAATCAGGTTCCCTTCCTTTTTATTCAGCTTTGCCGTATTTGCAAGTGTATGATGAAAATGTCCTTGGTGGATTTGCCAATGTTGACAGAACGAACGACTTGTCGGATTCCCCTAATCCTGTGGCAGATGTTTACTTAACGAATCCGCAAACAAATGCCTTGAACTATATGGCCAATGTTTGGGCTGAAGTGGAACCTGTTGAAGGATTGACTTACCGGTTTCAGGCAGGTGTTACCGGAGATTTTACCAGATTTACTCAATGGAATGATGAACATTTAAGACCAAACGGACAAATTGTATTAAATGAATATACAGAAAGGTCTAGCTACAGTATTAACCCTCTTATTGAGAGCTATTTAACTTATAAGAATACTATAGGTATACATGATTTCTCAGTCATGATTGGTAATACATGGCAGGACTATGCCAGAAATGGTGGAATAGGCATATATGGTCAGAATTACGATAAAACAAATGTTAAGAACGTTTTTTCAGCTGAGAACAATATGGTATTAAATCACAATTATGGGCAGTATGCTTATCTGTCATATTTTGGGAGGCTTAACTACCAGCTGGATAATAAATACCTGTTAACTGTTAATCTCAGAAGGGATGGCTCTCCGCGTTTTGCTCCTGACAACAGATGGGGAACATTTCCTTCCGTTGCAGTAGCCTGGAAGTTAAGTGAAGAATCATTTATGAGTGACCAGAGCATATTTGACATGTTAAAACTACGGGCCAGTTGGGGTATTTCAGGAAATGATGCCATAGGTAATTTCCGTTATTTGTCTCAAGTATGGACCACAGGAGTTTATTACCCATTCGGGGAACCACCCACACCTACTCAGGGTGCTACAGTATTACAGGGATCTTCCGATGATATCAAATGGGAATCTACCACATCCAAAACAATAGGTGTGGATATGGGGCTTCTCCAAAATGCGCTGACTTTTACTGCTGAATATTTCATTAAAAATACGAATGATATACTGTTTGCAGTACCAAGGCCTTTGTCTCTGGGATATGGAATTCGCGCAGCAGGTGATGCAATTGTGAATGCAGCCAGTGCCGAAAATAAGGGGTTCGAACTGCAGGCTGGTTACAGAAACCGGGTGGGACAACTACACTATTCGTTTAATGCCAATTATACCTATGTTGATAATGTAGTTACTTCTTTGGGATTAGGACAGCCATATATTGCCGGAGTTAGCCGGACAGCGGTCGGTTATCCTATTGGTTACCTGTATGGCCATGTAGCCGATGGAATTTTTATGACTCAGGCCGAACTGGATGCTGCCAATCAAAGTGCCAGGAATGCTGCACTTGCTGAAAATCCTGATTTATCAGCCGATGAATTGTCGGATATTTATTATCAGTATGCAACCACTTCTGCCGGTGATGTAAGATTTGAAGATATTGATGGTGATGGTATGGTTACAAATGATGACAGGACAATGATCGGGAATCCTATTCCAAAACATTTTTATGGTTTTTCCTTTAACTTTGAATATGGAGGATTTGATTTAAACGGTAATTTTCAGGGGGTAACAGGTAACGATATTCATTATGGGTACTACGGTGTTAATCGCGGTATGTCAACTACTCTTAACAAAGAAACCTGGGTGCTTGACAGATGGAGAAGCGAAGCTGAGCCGGGAAACGGAATAGTTCCCAGAGCTATTATCGGAGATCCAACCGGTAACAACAGAACTTCTACATTAACGGTATATCCTGGTGGTTATTTAAAATTAAAACAACTGTCAATAGGTTATAACCTCCCACAGACTTTAGTTTCTGGTATTGGTCTTTCCAATTTAAGGATTTATGCAAGTGGATACAACCTGTTTACACTAACGAATTATCCATATTTTGATCCTGAAATAGTAATAACCAGAAATCTGGAAGGTGGTATGGATTATAGGGCGCCAGGCAGAACTAATATTTTTCCTACTCCCCGGATAATTTCACTCGGAGTTCAAATAGGTTTATAAAATGAAAATAAAAATAATAAGCATTGATATGAAAAAGTTTTTTCCAATAAAAGCATTTGCAATTATCATGATTCTGCTGGTATCCTGTAACGAAGATATAATGAATTACGATGATCCCAATACATATACTACTACAAACTACTTTGAAACACCCGAAGAGATAAGGCAAGCTTCAAATGCCATTTATGTAGGGTTTTATTTCAATAGTATGCTTGGATTCCAGTGGAACACGATGTTTAATGTGTTGGCTGCTGAAGCTGAACCAACACCTGCAGCCCTTCCCAATGAACCGGATTTAGTTCCGCTCTGGCAATATATTCATAATAATTCAAGCAGGGCAATTGAAAATTACTGGAGGATGTTGTACCGAATGATTCTTCGTTCTAACCTCACAATTGATAAAGCTCAGGAATATCTTGATGAAAATGGCGATGATGAGAATAATATTGTAAGTTATAGCCAGGGAGAAGCTTATTTCTTAAGAGGTTGGGCTTATGCTCAGCTTGCCTTTTATTGGGGTAGAGTCCCTATCAGAACTTCTTTTGATCAATCAGATAATGTTGACGCTCCCAGAGCTGATGATGTTAGTGAAGTATGGGCTGTTGCTGAAAGCGATTTCATAAAAGCTCAAAGTCTGCTTCCTGATTCATGGGGTATCGAAAACATTGGCAGGGCAACAAAAGGTGCTGCTACAGGATTTCTGGGAAAACTATACTTATACAATGAAGAATATGCCAAAGCTGATGCAGAATTTGTAAAACTTCAGGGAGAATATGATTTACTTCCAATTGAACAATATATGTATAACTTTGGAGAGGCAAATGAAAATAACCAGGAAGGTGTTTTTGAAGTTCAGTTTGCCTGGTATCCGGGAAGCTGGAAATATGGATTATTTAGTTCACCCGAAGGTCGTACATCCCCCTCCAATATGAATGTTATACCCAATCTCTACTCATGGAATGAT
This sequence comes from Mariniphaga sp., assembly GCA_024636975.1. Classification (GTDB taxonomy): domain Bacteria; phylum Bacteroidota; class Bacteroidia; order Bacteroidales; family Prolixibacteraceae; genus Mariniphaga. The sequence goes on along the minus strand of JAGXGA010000036.1, from coordinate 98,798 downwards.
TGGGGGAACTGGAAGTTTCCTGAAAGAAGGGTGTCTGATTTCATCTATAACAACGAAAATGGTGAATCCTATACAGATCCTCGTGCAGAATTTACATTTTATGGAGGTATTGGTGATTCAACCTGGCAGGATAATTTAGCGACAGGACCTGTTCCATTTGAGTTCGAAACGCTTGGCTACTGGTATAAAAAATTCACCAATAAAGAGGATAGAATACGAAACAGCGGGGAGAATGGCAATAACATTCGCCTGATGCGCTATGCCGATGTTTTGTTGATGAGAGCGGAATGTGAACTGTTTACAGGAGATGTGGATGGTTGTATAAGTCTGATAAATGAAGTAAGAGAACGTATTGGAGCCTTTACTTATAGTGATACATATAATCAGGATCAGGCGTTTGATTTGCTGAAGCGGGAAAGGCAGCTTGAGTTAATGGGAGAACAACATCGGTTCAATGATTTAAAACGCTGGGGCATCCTCAAAGAAGTGATGAATGTTGAGTTGGTTGCTGAATTTGGCTCTCCCAATGTAGAGGACAAACATTATCTTTTCCCAATTCCAAAAAATGAAATTGATTCTAATTTTGGGATTGGTGAAGTAAGTAATGAATGGAACTGATCATTAAAGTTCTGACTTTTGTATCTGAATCAAAAATGATGGTGTTAAATGTTATATTACAATAAATTGAGATAAACAGGAGTAGATATGAATGCAGGGCATCAGTAATAAAATGCTTGATGCCCTGTGTTTTTTATACATTAATTCCTGCCAATCCTAAACTGATCACCGATCGTTCTTCCTTTAATCTTAATTTATAACCGAAAAGATGTTTGTAGTGAAAAATTTAAGTGTTTACCTGCTTGTTGAAATTTGCCTTTTTTTATTTCCATTTGCAAGCTTTGGTCAAAATGTGTATGATATTGAAGATTTTGGCGCGAAAGGAGATGGAGTTTTTATGAATACCAGTGCAATTCAGGAAGCGATCGACAAATGTAATCAACAAGGCGGTGGAGTTATTTATATTAAAGATGGTATTTTCCTTTCAGGTTCAATTTTTCTTAGAGATAATGTAACCCTTCATCTCGAAGCCAATGCAGTGCTGATGGGAAGCCAAAGGGCTGCCGATTACCATAATATAGGTAATTTTGTTGATGGCCTGGGTCATGCTAAAAACCGTTTTTTTGTAGGAGCTTCTGAGGCTACCAATGTAAGCATAGAAGGTGAGGGGGTAATAAACGGGCAGGGAAATTCTCCCGAATTTAAAATCCATAGAGACAGCAGAGGTGATGTGCGTCCCACCCTGATTAAATTCTATAACTGCGAAAAAGTAAGAATGAAAGGTGTTACACTGCGCAGTTCAGGAGCCTGGGTTTCCCATTATTTTGGATGTACTGACGTACTGATTCAAAATGTAAATATTGATTCGTGGAGTAATGGCAATAATGACGGAATTGATATTGATTGTTGTGAAAATGTGCGTATTGATAATTGCAATATAAGCAGTGGCGATGACTCAATTGTATTAAAAGCAACTGCTAATCGACCTACCCGTAATGTTGTAGTATCAAACTGTATTTTACATACAAGTACGGGAGCATTTAAAATAGGAACCGAATCGGTAGGTGACATACAGAATGTTATCGTTTCGAATTGCGCTGTCCGGGGGGCAGGGGGAGGAATCAAACTTCTTTGTATGGATGGTTCAATAGTCCGTAATATCAACATTTCTGACATGGTAATGCAAAATGTGGAAATGCCGATCTTTGTTCGCCTGGGAAGTCGTCTGAATATTTTTCACCAGGGTGAAAAGAAGAAGGATACCGGTAGTTTAGAGAACATAAAAATTTCAAATATAATGAATGATACAAATTCACCCGGAAGAATCAAAGGGCATCATTTGCAGCACCAAAGCGGGATTTTTATTACTGGCATACCCGGACATCCGGTAAAGGGAATAAGCCTCGAAAACATAACACTCCGGATTCACGGAGGTGGTCAGAAAGAGGATCGTTTGGTTGAGGTACCTGAAAACATATCCAAATATCCGGAATTCAACTTCTTTAGTGATTGGCTGCCGGCTTATGGAGCTTATATCCGGCATGCTGAAGATGTGCGGGTTGAGAATGTCAGTATTCAGACTGTAACTCCCGATCATAGGTATGTGGTTGCTGCTGATAATATTAAAAACTTTTCATTCAAAAATATTCAGTCTGATGTGTCTGAAGATGTTAAGTCATATTTTGCAGTAAAAAATTCAGTACAGGGAGTTATTTCTGATCATTTTTTCAGTAATAAAATTGAATCCTTCCTTGATGTGCAGGGAAAATCAACAGATAAGATTCTTCTGATTAATAATTCAATTGAAAGTGTGGGTAAAAAGGTATCCTTTTCTGATGGTGCAAATAAAAATATGGTAACTCTAAAATAAACTTATCAGCTTAAGCAACATTTAAGTATGACCAAATTTATTAATAATGAAACTACACGTATTAGCAGGTATATTGATCTCCTTATTTATAATTTCATGTAATGAGAAATCGGACACATTTTATGTGTCGCCCGACGGGAGTGATGACAATAAGGGTACAAAATCAAAACCATTTCTAACTTTGAATAAAGCAAAGGATGCAGTGCGTCAGGCTATTGATGATGGATCAGATAACCAGGAAATAAATGTTTATTTCAGAGAAGGAGTCTATTTCTTTGATGAAGCAGTGATCTTTAATGAAGATGAGTTTGCATCGGGAAGCAATACCTTTGTTTTTTCTGCTTTTGAAAATGAAAAGCCTGTTTTTAGTGCGGGCATGCTATTAAATGGGTGGCAGAAGGCAGACCATGATATACCTTTTTTGCCTGAACAAGCTAAGGGTAATATCTGGATAGCCAATGTTCCGGATGTGATTGGGAATCCTGTAGTCCGATTTCTTGGCACTGATTCTTTATCGCTGCAAAACGCTGTATCGGAACCAATGACTACTGCTGAAGATGACAATATTGAGGTACCACGGGATGATTTTATGGGAGCAAATTATGAGGAGCCTGAAAAATACAGTTCATTTATATTTCCCCCAAACAGTTTCCGCAACTGGGAAAACATTCAGGATATAGAAGTGATCGCCGGACCGCATTATGGATGGGTGGCTAATATTTTGCCTTTAGACTCGGTTGATCTTGAAACAAATACAGCTTATACTGCAATTCCGGCAACGTACTATATCACCCGGTTATCCGGTTCAGGCGATGATGCAAATCCTAATTTGCAGGTAATGAACGCCATTGATCATCTTGATAAACCCGGGGAATGGGTGGTAAATTCAGTTGAAAGAAAAATATATTATTGGCCCTGGGAGGATGAACCCGGGAATGTGTATTATCCTTTAACAAAGGAAATAATACGATTGGAAGGCAATGAAAAAGAAGGTAAAATTATTAAGAATATTGTATTCAAAGGAATTACTTTCGCTCATGGCAACAGGGATACAATGGAGGAAGGTGATATCGGTCTTCAGCACGACTGGGCTTTTTTCAATAAACCGGATGCTCTTGTACGTTTTGTCGATGCTGAAAACTGTATAATCGATAATTGTACTTTTACTGCCAGCGGAGGGGGAGGAGTCAGATTTGATTTGTACAGTCAAAACAACAAATTAATCAACAGCAAACTAAGTTACCTTGGAGGAATACCAGTAGTGCTTGCAGGTTATGGGCCGGGATACGATGATGTTAACCGGAACAATGAAATTTTCAACACAGAAATTCACGACTGCGGGCAAAGTTATTATCATGCACCTGCCATCTATTTATGGCAAAGCGGAGGAAACAGGATGGCACATAATTTAATATACAATACGCCCTATTCAGGCATAGTCGTTAGCGGTCCGCGTCCTCAGTTCTTCAATACTGAGTGGATGGGAAACAGAAGAGAAATTTCAGGAACCGTTAACAGGGATGGAATTGACATCGAAGGGATTGAAAACTGGGATCGGGAATCAGGTCATGTAACCGACTGGGACAAGATGTTTCCCTATTTGTTTAGCAGTGAGAATACTATTGAATACAATGAAATACATCATGTAATGCAGAAGCTTGATGATGGAAACGCCATTTATTTTTCAGGCAGCGGTTACAAAAACGTCATCAGAAACAATTATCTGCACACTAATATTTCTCCTCACCGGCAGACTGCAATACGGGCAGATGATTATGCCAGAGATATTACAATTTCCGATAACATAATCTACAAGTTTTCAAGGGCTGGTATTACAACCAAATACGATTGTTATATAACGAATAATTACATCATTGATTATGTTCCGACAGAGATGGTGAACGGAGAAAAGCATAATCCTTTATCTTTTCTTCGTATCGCTGCCTGGGGGCCGTTGAAAGGAGGCATAATAAAAAATAATATCTGTTATCAGACGGCAGGGACACCAATTCCATTTCTAAGTATTGGTTTATATACTAATTTGCTGAGAACTCTTGATGAGCAACCTAAACTTAATGATTTTGATATTGATAACAACCTTTATTTTGCTGCAGGACTCCCACATAGCAGCAGAGAACAACTGGAAGAATACAGAAGCCAGGGAGCAGATCAAAGCAGTATCGTTGCCGATCCCCTTTTTGTGGGATTTGAAGAAAAAGGATTTAAGTTGAAAAGTAATTCTCCCGCTTTTGATCTTGGTATAAAGCAGATTGATTTTGAAAAAATCGGGCTGCTTAACAACTAATTAATGAGATAAAAAATGGAAATCCACAAGGAAAATAAAATTGGCCGCCGTAATTTTTTAGGAGGTGCAGCAGCTGCATTTGCCGGCTTTGCAGTAATTCCGCAAAGTGCTGCAAAAGGTATGGAGTTATCTCCATCCGTGGAGAATCTCCCGGTATATAATGTTACCGAACATGGTATTTCAGGTGATGGTGCCACCATGAATACAAAAGCATTTCAATCATTAATTGATGCATGCAGTGAAAATGGAGGGGGTACAATCTATTTTCCAGCGGGAGATTTCATAACAGGAACTTTTCGTTTAAAAGATAATGTGAATGTTTATTTATCACCCGGAGCAACAGTCTGGGGAAGCAAAAATAAGGAGGATTATGATGGTTATGAATCCCTGGTTTACGCTGAAGATGCCAGAAATATAAGCATCACGGGAATGGGAACCATCAATGGAAACGGTATTTCTTTTTGGGAAGATTATATGCAAGGAGAGGTTAGTTTTGAAGAGTGGAAGGAAAACAACTGGAGGCCGGAACGAATGTTTTTGTTTGTACATTGTGAAAATCTTCGTCTTCATGATTTTACAATCGAGAACAGTCCTTCGTGGACTATTCATCCCATCGATTGCGACAGGGTTATAATCACAGGAATTTCTATATTAAATGGTATTTATGATGAGGATGGTCCTAATACCGATGGAATCAATCCGGATGGTTGCTCCAGGGTAATTATCTCCGATTGCTTCATACAATGTGGCGATGATTGCATCGTATTGAAAATAACTGACCGTTCAAAAACAAAAGTTTGCCGTGATGTGGTAGTTACCAATTGTGTTTTAACCACTACAGAAACTGCATTGAAGATAGGTACGGAAACACATGGAGAATTCAGAAACGTTACCTTTTCGAATTGTACAATACATGATTCCGGTGGAGGATTTGGCCTGATAATGAGAGATGGTGGGTTAATTGACGGGGTAACTGTTACCAATATCACAATGGATACTACAAGAACAACCCATGGGCAGGGAATATTTTTGTGGTCGCACCGAAGGACCGGCAACACACCCTGGGGGAATATAAAAAATGTACTTATTTCCAATATTACGATGCATACAGGGGGAAGCATTTTCATTAGCGGGAATAAGGAAACACGGATAGAAGGAGTGACTATTGAAAACATAAGGGTTAAACTTACCGGCGGGCGTAAAGAAAAATCGCACGAACAACCGGAAGACCCTTTCTTTGTTTTTGGACATCATACTGCTCCCGTGGATATATACTGTCGCTATGTGAATGATCTGAAGTTAAGGAATGTAAAATTTGAATGGGGTGATGCAGAAGATGAAAATCTGGGCAATGCAATTCGGTGCCGGTGGGTTAATGACCTTGAAATAGATGGTTTTTCCGGAAGACAATCCCATCAATCAAGTGCATCCGTAATTTCATTGGGACATGTGAACGATGTATTTATTCATAACTGTAAAGCTCCTGTGGGAACCGGATCTGTCCTTCAGGTTGATGAAAATACAAAGAGTGTTACAATTATTGGCAATGATTTTAGCAAGGCAAAAGATCTTTATAGGTCAGATACCGGAAAGAAAGAGTATTTTGAAACGGCTAACCGGTTACCTGAAATAAGGAAAAAATAACAGAGCTTTTCACCAAGGGTTAATATGCAGTAAAATTCATAGAAAAAATGAAAAATACCGGCAATAATTTATATGGTTTATGGCTTGTCCTGATATTAGTTTCACTTAATACCAGCGCACAAGATAAATCTGTATCTCCGCTGGATACTTATAAAAGTGAACCTTCACAATGGATGATGCATTCGAATACTGCTGCCGCATTATACAAACAGATTGCTTCTTTTGCAGAAGAACTAACCGACCAAAGACATAATAATGTTTCACAGCTGAAAACGCGCGAGGACTGGATAACTTATTCAGATTCTCTGAAAAAAGCTTTTATAAACAGTTTAAGTGGATTTAAAAAGACTCCGCTAAATGCAATTGTTACAGGAACTATTGAACGTGAAGATTTTATTGCAGAAAAGATCGTATTTGAATCACTCCCGGGATTTTACGTCACAGGATGTTTATTAATCCCAAAAATTAAAAAACAAGAAAAATTACCTGCAGTAATTGTTCCGACAGGCCATTCACAGGCTGCTTTTCGACGTGATGTTTATCAAAACAGCACACTGAATCTGGTTAAAAAGGGATTCATTGTTTTTACCTTTGATCCAATCGGACAGGGAGAACGAATTCAATATCTTGATTCATCAACAAATCAATCATATATCGGAGGTTCCACTTTAGAGCATTCTTATGCGGGCGCTCAATGTCTGCTTACAGGAAATTCAATAAGCGACTACTTTATATGGGATGGAATACGGGCGATTGATTTTTTATGTTCAAGACCTGAAGTAGATACTACACGGACAGGCATGACAGGAGTCTCGGGGGGTGGAACTCAAACCGCCTTTGTCTCGGCATTTGATGATCGAATACGCGCTGCTGCTCCGGAAAGTTATATTACCAGCTACTACAGGTTGTTTGAATCAATTGGTCCCCAGGATGCAGAACAAAACTTGTATAAAGGATTATTAAAGGGATTTGAACATGTGGACCTGTTAACCATGCGTGCGCCTAAACCCACGATGATTATTTCCACAACACAGGATTTTTTTCCAATACAAGGGGCAAGGGAAACCTATTCACAAGCAAAAGAAATTTTTAGTGTTATGGGTGCTTCTGAAAATATAAAGATGATGGAGGCTGATGGGGTTCATGGTTCAAAAAAAGCCAACCGGCAGAAAATGTATAACTTTTTTCAGACTGAACTGGATCTGCCGGGAGATACTGTTGATCACGATGTGGATTATATCAATGAAGATAAACTCATTGTTACCCCTACCGGGCAGGTAGTAAGTGCATATGACAGTAAAACCATTTTTGATTTTAACAAAGCAAAAGCCATTCATGCTGTTAAAAGCAGGCGGGTAAAAAATTCAGGGGAGTTGCTTCAACAAAAGGATTTCATTCTTTCAAAGGTACAGGAGTTATCAGGTTACGATTCAACCCGCCGGGTAAATTCGGTGGTATATACAGGGAAAGTTGAACATAAAAAATATAAAGTTGAAAAGTATTTCATACAGGGGAAAGATTTTAATTACCCTGTTCCATTTGTTCTTGTCAGGCCGTATACTCAGGAAAAAAGACCCCTGATTCTGTATCTGGATCCTATAGGGAAAGAGGAATTGTTAAAAAATGAGGAAGAGATTATCAAATACATCGACAAAGGGTACATAATTTTAGCTCCTGATGTTATTGGAACGGGAGAACTGGAAAACAAAGCATTCCAGGGAGATTCCTACATTCAGGGTTATTCATTCAACCTGTTCATTGGAGCAAATCTTGTTGGAAAAAGCATTGCAGGTATGCAGGCCGGCGATCTGGATATCTTGTTTAAAGCTATCAGGACGATGACTGACATCGACTCAGAAAATATCACTGCAATTGTTAAAGGTGAAGCTTGTTCAGCGTACCTTCATTTCGCTGTATTCAACAAGAAGATAGGCAATACAATTTTAATGAACCCGTTAATTTCATTTGAAGATGTGGCTGTAACACGGGATTATAAACCTCAATATTTATGGACTGCAGTACCGGAAGCCATACATTATTATGATTTGTCTTTTTTGCAATCGTTGCTTGCTCCTTCCAAGCTGGTAGTGGTTAATCCGGTTTCAGCAAAGGGGGATGTAATCAATTCCGGAATGAGCGAAAATCAACTTAAGATAGTTAAAGAGTCCTATGCATCTCACAAAATGGAAAATCAACTGAAAATAATTTTATCAGGCGATAGCGAATCTCCTGATTCATTTCTCGAAACTGTGTTTTAATTTATTCTATATCATTTAAGAGGCTATGAAAAAATCATATCAACTAAAAATTTCACTGAGATTATTTATTAATCTGTTAATTGCAGTAGTATTATTTTCGTGTAATAGTACCTCAAATACCTTCTTTGTATCCCCGGATGGAAATGATGAAAATTCCGGTTCAGAATCAGGCCCTTTTTATAGCCTGGAGAGAGCAAAGGATGCAGTTAGTCAATTGATTGCCGATGGAATGAAAGATGAAGAAATTCATGTTTACTTCAGAGGGGGAACCTACTCTTTTGACCAAAGTGTAATCTTTAACGGTGATGAATTTGGGACAGGAAACAACAGAATAATTTTTTCTGCCTACCAGGATGAGAAGCCTGTCTTCAGTGCCGGAAAAGTATTAACCGGCTGGCAAAAGGTCGAAGGAAATCTTCCGAATCTGCCCACAGTGGCTCAAGGTAATATCTGGGCTGCAGAAATCCCTGAAGGGAATCCAAAAGGTATTGCACGTTTTCTTGGGAAAGATACCATTTCCCTTCAAAATGCCATATCAGGTCATATGACTACCACTGAACCTGATGAAATGAATGTTTCAAAAGACGATTTTATGGGGGCCAATTACGATGACCCGGAACCTTACAGCCGATTTATTTTTGCGGATAATGATCTTCGCGACTGGGACAATATTTCCGATATCGAAGTAATGGCAAGGCCTCACTATGGATGGGTTTCCAATATTCTGCCCTTGGAATCGATCGATTTCAAAAATAATGTTGCTTACACTACAGTCCCTGCAACTTATTACATTACAAAATTATCCGGATCGGGCGATGATGCAAATCCAAACTTACGGGTACTGAATGCAATTGATCACCTTAATGAACCGGGAGAATGGGTCATAAATTCGAAGGAGAATAAAATTTATTACTGGCCTGAAGAAGGAGAACCTTCTGAAGTATTTTATCCACTCGCTAAAGAAATTATCCGGCTTGAGGGAAATGAAGAGAATGGTACCATTATAAGAAACATTGTTTTTAGGGGAATTACCTTTGCTCATGGCGACAGGGATACAATGGAAGACGGAGACATTGGTATTCAGCACGACTGGGCATTTTATAATAAATCGGATGCCCTTGTAAGATTTGTTGATACTGAGAATTGTGTAATTGATGAATGCAGGTTTATTTCAAGTGGCGGAGGTGGCGTCAGACTGGATTTATATAGCCAGAATAACAAAATTATTAACAGCGAATTTAAATATTTGGGGGGTACTCCGATTTTGTTGTCGGGGTATGGGCCTGGTGATAAAGATGTCAACAGGAACAATGAAATTATAAATAACCGGATACACGATGGAGGAGAGTCTTACCTTCATTCGCCTGCTTTGTTTGTATGGCAGAGTGGCGGGAACAGAATTGCGCATAATTTAATTCATAATATTCCTTATACCGGAATTGTTATCAGTGGGCCAAGGCCACAGTTTTTTAATGTAAAGTGGATGGGTAACAGAAGAGAGTTGGCAGGAACAGTTCGCTGGGAAGAAATAAAAGATATAGTTAATCCGGAATGGCAACGCTATTCAGCACATGTTAACGATTGGGATGTAATGTTCCCTTACCTTTTTGCTTCCGACAATGTGATTGAATACAACGAAATTCACCATGTAATGGAAGCAATGGATGATGGCAATGCAATCTATCTTTCAGGTACCGGCTGGAATAACATTGTAAGTAAGAATTATGTGCATCATAACTTTTCTCCGCACCGGCAGGCATCCCTTCGTTCTGACGATTATGCAAAGGATATCACGTTTTCCGATAATGTCATTTACAAGTTTGCACGAGCAGGGATTGTAGCCAAATACGATGCCACCATTACAAACAATTATATAATCGATTATGTACCCACGGAAATGGTGGATGGAGAAAAACATGATCCCCTGGCATTTATTTTTATTGGAGCATGGGGACCTATTAAGGGTGGGATTGCCAAAAATAATATTTGTTACCAATCAGCCGGAGGAGCCATGCCGTTTATGAGATTTGGCGCCAGCAGCCGGCTACTGGAATCTTTGGATGAATTCCCCACCATTACTGATTATGACATTGATAACAATTTGTATTATGCTTCAGGAATGCCACATACCAGTATGGAGCAGTTGAGTCATCTTAAGGAACAAGGTGTTGAAAACAATAGTGTTATTGCAGATCCTCTTTTTGATGGATTTGAAGATAAGGGCTTCAGGTTGAGTACGAATTCACCTGCCTTTAGGCTGGGAATTAACCAGATAGAATTTGAGAAGATGGGATTGATTAAAAATGGGAAAGCAGAGTAATAATTTTTGGCGGCCTTTATAATTGAGGCTATTTTGAATAAAAATTATGTTTTCAATTCATTCCTTTAACTCCGGAAACTGGAAAAGTTATTAAAATGAAAAATAAAAAGATCAGAAGGCGAAATTTTATTGGAGGTGCAGCAGTTGTCGCTGGTCTTAACCTTTTTTCTGTTAATGACGTTACAGGTGCAATTACAAATGAAAATACCGCTGATTTTCCGGTGTACAATGTTGTTGATTTCGGTGTTTCAGGGGATGGTACTACCTTAAATTCGGATGCAATTCAAAATGTTATAAATTTATGCAGTAAAAAAGGGGGCGGTACTGTATTTTTTCCCCCAGGAAATTTTCTAACAGGTACTTTTGAGTTAAAGAGCAACGTCAATGTATTTCTTTCACCAGGTGCTACAATTTGGGGAAGCAAAAACCAGGAAGATTACAGGCACGGATGCCTGGTTTATGCTGAAGATGCAGAAAATATCAGCATTACAGGTTTTGGGACAATAAACGGTAATGGAGAATCCTTTTGGGAGAAACGTTTACACCAGGATGGTGAAATAAAATGGTCTGTTAAATCGTGGAGGCCCGACAGGATGTTTTTATTTTTTCGTTGTGAAAATCTCCGTCTGTATAATTTTACGATTGAAAAAAGTCCTGCCTGGACAATCCATCCAATTGATTGCAAAAGGGTTACAATTACCGGCATTTCAATCCTGAACGGACTTTATGAGGATGACGGTCCCAACACTGATGGAATTAATCCTGATGGTTGTTCCAATGTAATTATCTCCAATTGTTGCCTGCTTTGTGGTGATGATTGTATTGTGTTGAAAATTACTGAAAAGTCCCAAACAAAAATTTGCAGGGATGTGGTTGTAACCAATTGTGTGCTGCAAACCTCACAAACCGGATTGAAAATTGGAACGGAAACCCACGGAGAATTCAGGAACATTACCTTTTCTAATTGTACAGTTTTCGATTCAGGTGGTGGTTTCGCACTTATAATGAGAGATGGCGGACTTATTGATGGAGTAGTCGTAGATAACATTACTATCGATTCCAAGCATCCCAAACAGTTGGATGGTCAGGGAATTTACATTTGGTCTCATCGCAGGAACGATGATACTTCCTGGGGTATGATAAGGAATGTGCTTATATCGAATATGACCATTAATGCGGCAGGTGGCATATTTATAACCGGTGCAAAGGAAAAGCACATTGAAGGGTTAACCTTAAAAAATATCCGGATAAACATCTCGGGAGGAAGGTATACGAATGAACATGAGAATCCTTCTGACCCTTTCACGGCATTCGGACATTTTACAGCTCCCTACGATATTTTTTGCCGGCATGTTGATAACCTTAAACTTCAGAATATTCAAATCAACTGGCCGGAGTCAGAAGATGAACGCTTTGGAAGCGCACTTCGTTGCTGGTCGGTTAACGATATTGATATTGATGGCTTTAGGGGCCGGCAATCATTAAATTCAAATGCACCGGTTATTTCGTTTAAAAATGCAAATAATGCTTTTGTTCATAACTGTAGTATGCCCCATGGTACAGGTACAGTTTTCGATATTGATAAATCAAGACAGATATCCATTATTGGAAATGATTTTGGAAGGGCAAAAAGTTTGTATTCTCAGGAATCCTCCCAAAATGACATTGAACTATTTGAAACATCAAACAGGTTACCAGTATCAAATTAAATTTTAGAAATGATGAATCGATTGAAATTTTATACTCTTTTATTGTTTTTATATACACCATTCTTTTCTGATTATCTGATGGCATCTGGTATGTTTCAGGAAATTGCTTTGCAAGAAAATCAGTCAGTTGCTTTCAATGAATTTGAACTAATAGAAGGTGTAGAAGTTGCTGATATTAATTTTTGGGAGGAATGGATTGATGGTTCCTATAGCCGGAGACGAGTAATCCAGTTAAAGGAAGGCGCAACCAGTGGGCGTGCAGAAGTGGCTTTTTTTGAGCCTTCTGCAAAATACAATATTACTGTTACGTATGTGGAAGCAAAGAAACCTGATTCGGAATTATTAATTTTAATAAATGACCAGAAGATAGGTGCAATTAAATACGGTGATTCTCATTCTTTCCGGGAAAGAACATTTGAAAATGTAAATGTTCAAAAATGGAGTACTGTATCACTTGAATTTTCAGGTACCAAAGAAGCCAAATGCCGGGTTGAACAAGTTGTTTTTACGCCTGTAGGTGACTTTGAAGGACAATTATCCATGCTTGAAAAGCCAAATACGCTTAAGATATTTGAATCAAATGATGAAATTCAGAAAGGGAAAAGAATATTTCATGATTATGTAAAGCTTAGGATAAAAGAGGCAGACAGGGAAAGGAGCCGGAAACTTGCAAAAATTAAGAATTCGCCTGAAGAAGATGCTATTGGGGCAAGATGGCAGGATGGCGGCATTGCAAAATGGAAAGCAAGACAAGTTGAGATCAGAAATAATTTGAGTTCTTATTTTGGTGAATTTCCTGAGCGAACTCCTTTGAATGCAAAAGTTACAGGTAAGCTGGAGTATGAAAAATATACGATTGAAAAGGTCATTTTCGAAAGTCAGCCAGGGTTTTTTGTTACTGCGAATTTATATATCCCAAAGGGACGACAGTTCCCTGTTCCGGGAGTAGTGTTTCCTCTTGGCCACAGCGATGCCGGGAAGTCACGGGATGTATATCACATGTCAGGATTAGGAATGGTGCTGAAAGGTTATGTAGTTTTGGTTTTCGATCCTGTAGGCCAGGGTGAACGTTCTGAATATATTAACGAAAACAACGACTGGCTGGTCCATATGGGAGTTGACCAGCATTGGTATGTAGGCAGGCCATCGTTTTTGGCTGACTGGACGTTATCGGGGTTACGCACATGGGACGGTATCCGGGCAGTTGATTATCTGGTATCCCGGCCTGAAGTTGACAAGGATAAACTTGCTGCAGTTGGTTGTTCAGGTGGCGGACAAATGGCTTTGCTTATAACAGCTGTTGACGAACGTATAAAGGTGTGTGCAGCTTCTCATCCTGGTGGACCCATGGAAAACACATACCTCACAGGTAAAAGGTTAACCGATAAGGATATCTACAGTCTTATTCCACCCCGCCCGTTACGGATTATTGTCGGTAATGAATCGGGAGAAGAACCAAGGCACAGGCAATACCTTGAAGATATGCAACTGTTCTACGAAGGATACCGGGTAGGCAAACAATCTGCCGAAATTGATATGGTTCCCGGCCCTCATTCAATGAACCGTTCAAATCGTGAATCCGCCTATGAATGGCTGAATAAATGGTTCGACAAGGAAATAGAAGGTAAGGCAGAGGATATTTCGCTGAAGGTGGAAGAAGAGGAGGACCTGTGGTGTACAGAAAGTGGAAATACCCTTGTATCACTTGGCAGCGAAACGGGTCAGACTCTTAATGCCAAACGGGCCGATAAAATATACAGCCCGGAAACGGATCTTGTAAAATTGAAGAATATTATAGCTAAACGCATAGGTTTGGATGTGCAGCTTAACAGAGAAATACCCCCGGTTAAATCGTATGAGGTGATGAATATTGAGGGCTTAAGTGTTGAAAAATTGATCTATAAAAGTGAAGAGGGAATAACTATTCCTGCACTTTTGATTAAGCCTGAAAAAATTAAAAAAGACAGCCCGATTTATTTTTATGTATCTGAAAACGGCAAGCCGATAGGTTACCAGAGCGCGAATATCCCATTCTTGCTTGCAAAGGAAGGATATGTAGTATTAACTGTTGATGTAAGGGGAACGGGTGAAACAAGTCCTACTCCTTCTTTTTCATCCAATCAGTATACGGGTTATACCCCCATGTTACGCACCCACGACGACCTGGCAATTCAAAGCGCAGAATTTGGTAAAACAACTCTTGGAATGCGGACTTTTGATATTATTAAAGGGATTGATTTAATAAAATCGCAGGATGATTTACGTAACAGGGAAATAGTAATCATAGGACAGGGGCTTGGAGGTTTATGGGCACTGTCAGCTGCTGCATTCGACGAACGGATAAACGGAATTGTAACCATTGGTACGTTGCCTTCCTACATGCCTCTTATAAAAAATAGATATTATAACAACGTTTGGGGATATTTCTGGTTGCCGGGTGCTTTAAAAGATTTTGACATCCCGGATTTAGCAAAGCTTGCATCCTCAAAAAAACAATTATGGATTAATCCTGTCAATCAATTGGGTGAACCAGATGTGGCAGGTGCAAAAAAATATTTGAATCACAAAAACCTTTTTATTGTCAGATCATCCGATGAATCGGTTCAAAGTATAGTTAATCCAGTCATTTCCACCTTTAAATAAATTTTTCGTATGAAAACCAACAGGAGAAAGTTTTTTCAGATAGCAGGACTGGCAGGTACCGGTTTAATTGCAGGTGGAATGTCCTCATGCAGGCAATCAGGGGCCGATACAAGGTCCATTAATCTTGAGTCAATACGCAGGGCTGCTGAATTAAAACATTCGCAGCAATTCAATATGAGTGGTTATGTGGCACCCCGTCTTGATACGGTTCGTATTGGAATTATTGGCCTTGGTGTGCGTGGATCAATGGCATTGGAACGATTGCCTTACATTGAAGGGGTAGAAGTTGTTGCATTGTCTGATAAATATGCCGAGCCGATGGCAAAATCGCAACAGTACCTTGCAGAAAAAGGATTAAAGCCAGCAAAAGAGTATGGTGGTAACGTTGATGCCTGGAGAGAAATGTGCGAAAACCCCGATATTGACCTGATTTATATCTGCACCCCCTGGCAGTGGCATACTCCAATGGCCGTTTATGCCATGGAAAATGATAAGCATGCAGCAACAGAGATACCTGCAGCAGTTACAATTGAAGAGGCCTGGCAACTGGTTGAAACATCTGAAAGAACCCGGAAGCATTGTATGATGCTTGAGAATGTTTGCTATGGTTTTTTTGAACTGCTGACTTTAAATATGGCCCGGCAAGGCTTCTTTGGAGAAGTGATTCATGCTGAGGGAGCATACATCCATGATTTAAGGGATATGCTGTTCGATAAGAGTTATTACTCCGATATGTGGAGGTTAAAAGAAAATCAGACCCGAAATGGAAACTTATATCCAACACACGGCTTAGGGCCTGTTTGTCAGATAATGAATATAAACAGGGGTGATCAAATGGAGTACCTGACTTCCATGTCGGGTAACGATTTCCATCTGGCTAAAACAGCAGCTGAGCTTGCAAAAAAGGATGATTTTTATAAGGAATTTGCAACCGATTCATATCGTGGTAACATGAATACAACTACTGTAAGAACCCATAAAGGAAAAACAATTCTTATCCAACATGATGTTACCAGTCCACGTCCCTATTCAAGAATTCATCTTGTTAGCGGAACAGAAGGGATAGCACGCCAGTATCCGCTTCCGGGAAGAATTTCAAAAGGACATGAGTGGCTTAATGAGGAAGAGATGAAAGCTGTTGAAGAAAAATATACGCCCCGAATGGTGAAGTTAATTGGCGAAATGGCAAAAAAGGTAGGCGGACATGGAGGAATGGATTTTATTATGGACTGGAGACTTATTGACTGCCTTCGGAATGGTATTCCCCTGGATCAGGATGTTTATGATGCCGCTTTATGGAGTGTAATTGCACCTTTAAGTGAATGGTCGGTTGCCAATCGTTCAAATTCTATTGATGTGCCTGATTTTACCAATGGGGCCTGGAAGATCAATTTGCCCGTTGATATCGACAGGATTGGTGCATGAGAATAATATAAAAATTTACAGCCGGGAAAATAGTGAAAAGCACATAAACGGGCCTCAGCGCGATCTTTCCAATACCAATGGAAAGTGGAAATTAAAATGGCTGAATATATCGGATAATGTATGGTTGAGTAAGGAAGATGAAATACAAGGCGGCAATTGGGTTCCGATCAATACGCCTGGTATAGACCATTGTGCGGCTGTTCTTTTGCCTCTATGAAAAACATAAGGGGAGGATAGTATCAACAGATTTTATTTTCTATTTTGATTCGATTCAGGTAATCGTTCATTTTTTATGTGATAGAATGCAAGATATAGAAGTCCGGGTTTCAGCTCACCGCAATTGATTCCTGTTGGCTGACAGGTTATGTAGTTCTTTCCACCAGTTAATCCATTGTAAAAGGAAACTCTCCTTTAAAAAAAAGCCTTTTCCCCTCCTTGTGTGATATTATCCATATTCAGATATTGAAAAAGACCTTGTTTTAACTGGTTTATATTACGCGTTCTTATACAATCCCCGTTCAACTATGCATTAAATTCATATTAACTTCGAAGTATCTTCGTATTAAATTCGATAAATCGCGAATTTGATACGAATTTGATACGAATATACTACGAATATACAACGAAGATAATACCAAGATAAATTAGTCCTGGTTGGGGTCTATCCTTTTTTAAAAAGAGAGCCTGATTTGTATGGTAAGCAATTTCTATTTGAAGAGGGGGTAATTTTTTGAGGAGAATCAGGCCATTTTATCCAAGTCTTTCGAAAGGAAAGACAATGATATTGAAGCTGTTGTTTAATTTATTAAATTGCATAGGTGTTTTTTTGTACACAAAAGGAATAAACATGTCTTTCTTTTTTTAACAGACCGGAATTAACTAAAGAAAAAAGAATAATGAAAAATATTGGTTTAACAGCATTTATAGTATGCACCTGGATGTTTAGTTTTGGACAATCCTTTCAATTTGAGGTGCATAAAATAGGAGAATTTGGGGAATTCGGTGAAAATATGGGCGCTACATCCCTGGTGGATATGAACAAGGACGGATATCTTGATTTTGTATACGGGCAGCGGGGTACTATGTTTTGGATGGAATATATTTCACCTTCTGAATGGAAATTAAGAAAAATTGGAACCGGCGCCCGTACCGATGTAGGTGGTGTGCCTCACGATGTCAACCGCAATGGATTGATTGATTTTGTTGTTGGGGACTCTTGGTTTGAAAATCCGGGCAATCCTGAAAAGGAGGAATTTATTCTCCATCGTAAAAACATGATTGGTACGCACGACAATGTGATTGTGGATATTGACGGAGACGGCATTAAGGATGTTGTGGTGGTTTCAAATGATAAGGAACATAATGTTACTGCGTGGTACAGAATTCCTGAAGATTATACGCAAAACTGGGATTATACCAAAATCTGGGATGGCATTCACGGTGGTGCAGCACCCCACGGGTATGGCGATTTGAACAATGACGGGCACATGGATATAGTGCGGGGAGATGTGTGGTTTGAAAATGTAAACGGAGATGGGAAGAGCTGGAAGGAGCATAAGCTTATACCCCCTGGGGGAAACCGCCCCGACAGGTTTGGACTGGCACTGAAAACATGGGTGTTGGATATAAACAACGACGGCATGCCCGATATTGTACAGGCTGAAGCAGATACACAAAACGGCAGGGTGTTCTGGTGGGAAAATGTAAATAACGGCGGGGAGTTTGTTTTTCACCCCGTTACAGCCGACTCAACTGATCAGGATTTTCATTCGCTGGCCATTGCCGACTTTAATGGCGATGGGTATATGGATATTGCTTCGGGGGGCGGCCCGCTGACTCCGGGAACACGTAAGATGTTCATCTGGGAGAATGTTGCAGGCGACGGTTCTCAATGGAAGGAGCATTTGATTCTTAGTGGCTTTGAAGTGCATGAGTTTGTTGCTGCCGATGTGGATGGAGATGGCGACGTTGATATATTTTCAAAGCCATGGAAACCCGGACAGCATCTGTATCTGGAAAATAAACAAGTGGAATAAAGCGGAACCAGGTAGCAATTATTTTTCCGAAGTAAGATTACCAGGAATACCGGTAAATTTTAACTTTAACGGCTGTTTGTGAAAACGCCAGCTGGACTTAAATATCTAAAATGAGCAATAAAACCATCTTTCCGGTAAGATATAAAATGGTGCTGGGCACATTCATTCTTGCTATGAATGTGCTGATTGACCGTATTTTTATATCGGTTGCAAAAGATCCCATTTCTGAATCGTTATCATTTTCCGATGGACAAATGGGGTGGGTGCTTTCGATTTTTGCGCTGGGATATGCTCTGTTTCAGACCCCTTCGGGAATCCTGGCCGATAGGTTTGGCCCGCGAAAAATACTTACGGCTGTAGTAACATTATGGTCGGTGTTTGCAGCATTATCGGGAGCAGCCTGGAATTTTGTTTCAATGATGGTTATCAGGTTTCTTTTTGGAGCTGGTGAAGCAGGTGCTTTTCCTGCCATGTCGAGGGCTGTTTATTCCTGGATGCCATTAAAAGAGCGGGGTATTGTCAACGGGATTAACTTCTCGGGAGGCCGGGTGGGAGCAGCCCTTTCAATGCTGTTCATGCCCTGGTTGCTTCAAGCTGCCGGCTGGCGCATGGGATTTGTTTACCTCAGCCTGATTGGTTTTGTATGGGCAGTAATCTGGTACTGGTGGTTCAGGGATGATCCGGCAGTGCACCCCACAATCAGCGGGGAAGAAAAGGCCTTCATTTTAAAAAACAGGCAATACGAAACGGCAACAGAGCAAACAGTAAAGAAAAGTATTCCGTTGCAGGTATTGTTTGGGTCGAAAAACATGTGGCTTTTGATGTTACAATATTTCGCCAGTAATTTTACCTTCTTTTTTGCACTTAGCTGGATGTTTCCCCATATTCAGTCGACCTACAACCTGACCCCGGCACAGGCAGGAGTTTACGCTTCCTTTCCCCTTATTTTCGGGGCCCTTGGAAACTGGTTTTCGGGGTGGATGGTCGATTTTCTCTACCAAAGGGTTAACTGGCAGTTTTCAAGAAAATTTACTGGGATTGTGGGTTTCATATTGGCTGCAGCCGGATTGCTTGCCAGCGGGTATATGGAAACACCCTTCTATGCGGTGGTTTTTCTTTCACTGGCAACCTTTGGTGCCGATATGACTCTTAGTCCGTCGTGGTCGGTATGCAACGATACCGGCAAGGAAAATTCAGGAGCTGTTTCGGGGACTATGAATATGGCGGGTAACCTGGGGTCATTTTTAACAGCGCTGGCATTTCCCTACCTAAAGGAATGGTCGGGCTCTGTTATGCCGTTCTTTTTTGTGGGTGCAGGACTAAATCTTATTGCTATTTATTTATGGACAAAAATTAAACCCGAAAAATCAATAACTGAATATTAGTTATTTATATTGACACGAGATTATATATAAGCTAAACGGGAAAAAATGATTACGCGAAAACAATATACTGAAGTGCAGCAAAAAGCGCTTGAACTGATAGCAAAAGCAGGTATACATATTACTCCGGAGGAGCAAACCAGGATTGCTGTTGCAGATTTTGGTCTGAGTGATATTTACAGCCAGGGAATCCAGGTTCTGACTTTTTTTGAGACTGACCGCATTGCCGGAAAAATATTGGTGCTTTTACCCAATCAGACTGAGCCGGAACACTGGCATCCTCCGGTGGGAAATGATCCGGGAAAGCAGGAAATAATCAGGGCGCTGTGGGGCGACCTCCGGTTTTATGTGGAAGGTGATGATAACATGACAGAGGGTTTTATACCCATTGGAAAAGAAGATGTGTTCCGGTTACGACATGAGATCATTCTTAATCCCGGCGACCAGCTGGAATTTCAACCCGGCGAAAAGCACTGGTTCCAGGCGGGCAATAGAGGAGCGGTAATGTATTCATTTTCAACAACTGTCCGCGACGGACTGGACGGATTTACTGATTCGGATATCATTCGGGAAACAAAAATAATTGAAAGCTGAAGATGATTGCCACAGATTCACAGATTAAAAGGAAGGAAATGAAGATGGAATTGCCACAGATTCACAGATTAAGGGGAAGGAAATGAAGATGGAATTGTTACAGATTAATTTGAGGAGTAATGCTCATTATATAATAACTATTCATATAATCTGTGAATCTGTAGCGACAATAAAAAAAATAAACTAATTTATAAACCATGAATTAATAGCGAATCATTATAAAACTGCAATACAATGAAACAAAGCATTATCATCTCATTTTTGGGAAAAACCCAGGACCGGTTTTCGGAATATCAATCACCCACAACCACACGTGAAAGGCTTGAGCTTACTAAAAAAGTAAAAGGTGTTACAGGTGTTGAAATGGTTTATCCCTATGAAACGGGCGATCCGGTTGAGACAAAGGCATGGATGGACGAACTGGGGCTTGAGTTTGCTGCAATCAATGCCAACATTAAAAAGGATATTGATCTGGTCCCCGGCTCGCTGTCGAGGCCCGGTAAAGGGGTGCGCGACAAGGCCATCTCCATTATAAAGGGAGCAAAGGATTATGCCAGAAAAGTGGGAGCCCCGCTGGTTACCTGCTGCCCTTTGGCCGACGGTTACGACAACCTGTTCCAGGTAAACTACGGTCAGGCATGGAAAAACCTGGTCGACGGCATTGCTGAAGCTGCCGCTTACCTGCCTGAAATCCCGCTGTTCGTTGAGTATAAATACAACGAGACAAGGGTGCATTGCCACCTCGATTCGTGTGCCAAGACCCTGTTGCTGCTTAAGCAGGTGAACAATCCGGCTATGGGGGTTACCCTCGATTTTGGTCATTCACTGCTGGCACAGGAAAATCCGGCTCAGGCCATGGCTCTTTGCGCTGAGAACAATATTGATTTTTACCTCCATACAAATGATAACGACTGGAAGTTTGACTGGGACCTTATTGGGGGATCACGCAATTTTCTGCATTACGTTGAATTCATGTTTTATGCCCGTGAATACAACTACGATAAGTATTTTACAACCGATGCTTCCCCACGGATTTTCGACATCTTCGAATTTTTTAACATTCATGGTTCGATTACAGAGGCAGTTTGGAACCTTGCAGGGCAACTCGACCGGAAAAAATATTTTAAACTGATGGAAGAAGAGAAGCCTATGGAATTAATGAAATTGGTTAAAGAGGAAATCTACAGATTGTAACAGCCAGGATGATGTCGGATATGTATATAAAAAGTGGAAGGATAAACCTGGAAGGAGCAAAAAAACTTGCTGAAGCAGCCAGGGCCGAAGCTCAAAAGAGAAATCTGCCCGGAGCAGTTGCCATTGTTGACGATGGTTGCAACCTGGTATATTTGGAGCGATGGGATGGAACCATGCCTAATGCACCAAAGATTGCCATTAACAAAGCGGCTTCGGCAGTTGGATTTGGCAGACCTACAATTAAGCTGGAAGATGTGATCCTTGACGGGCGGACACCGATGCTCAGCCTTACCAATACCATAGATTTTGCTGCATTAAAAGGAGGTTATCCCATTGAAATTGAAGGAATGGTAGTAGGAGGTATTGCCGTTGCGGGTGCATTGACAGGTGAGAATGATGAGATACTTGCACGGGCAGCTATCCAGATTTTAAATAAATAGGTGATGAAGGGGATAAGACAGTTGTTGCTTCTGTTTCTATCCGGTTTGTTCATAAATACAGGAGCAGGACAGGAGAGGACAGAGGCCGGTACAATAGATGAGCCGGTTAATCTTTATTCAACCCTTGATATCATTTTCAGATATCAGGTAAAAGGGGGTGAGGATCCTTTTGATGTTGCTTTCGGGGCTGTGCTTACCGCCCCCGATAATAGCCAGATAACGCTCAATGGATTCTATAACGGGAAAGATGAATTTGTTATCCGGTTTTCACCTGAAGTCACAGGAAGTTGGTCGTATCAGACGTTTTCTTCCGTACCGGGGCTATCAGGAAAAAAAGGGGTGTTGCAGGCTGTTAAGAACATTAATCCTGAAGTTCACGGTCCGGTGATGACAGATGCTCAATCTCCTCAGAAGTTCAGGTTCCATGACGGAACATCCTACTTTGCCCTGGCCTTTGAAATCGACTGGCTGTTTGCGCTTGACCTTACCAATCCTAAAGGCATTCCCAATACCACGAAAATGGTAGAGGAGATAAAAAAGAACGGATTCAACCAGGTGGTAATGAATCTTTATGCATACGATGTAAAGTGGAAGGTTGATGAAAATGTGCCGGCAAAATATAATTTTAAAAACCCGGCTGTCTCCCCTTTCAAAGGGACAAATGAGAACCCTGATTTTTCGACATTGAATGTTGATTTTTTTAAGCATCTTGACAGGGTAATTGATCATCTCCGTAAAAATGGTATTGTAGCCCACCTGATGATATATGTTTGGAATAAGGAGGTCAATTGGCCACCTATGTATTCGAGGGAAGACAACCGGTTTTTCGACTACGTAATTACCCGCTACCAGGGATTCAGCAACATCATCTGGGATGTGTCGAAAGAGGCGCTGGATTATGGGCGGTGTGATATCCCATACATAAATGAACGGATCGGGCGGATCAGGAGCCTGGATAGTTACAATCGACTTATTACCGTCCATGATTATGAATATTGTTCGCGTGAGCCGGAAAAGATTGATTTTATTTCTATCCAGAATTGGCGTTCCGACCTGTATTCTTACAGCCTTGAGGCATTGATGTTGCATAACAACAAGCCGGTTATGAATATTGAGCATGGAGGGTATGAAGAAGGCCCTTACCTTTCGTACCAGGGGAACTACATCAATCCGGAAGTATGCCTGATCAGAAATTACCTGATTGTTTTTGCCGGAGTTTACTCAACCTATTACTGGCAGAACACTGCATGGAATATTGTAGTATACGACCCTATGGAGTCGGCACAAGTAGTTCAGAAACCACGCTTTGATTATTACATGCACCTGAATGACTTGTTCACAAAATACGATTACAACACGTTAATGCCTGCTAAACAGAAACCTACAACAAACAGCATCAGAGGCATGAACAACTTGTCTTCAAGTGGTTATACACTTACAAATGGAACAGATCTGTTCATGTATCTTGTTCCGCCTGAAAACTTTCAGCTTGCGGCAGTGGTACCTGAACCAGAAAACGGAATGCTTGAGGCAATGTGGTTTAATCCCTTTACTGGTGAATATGTTGATGGTGGAAAACAGGAATGGGGAAGATGGCCCAATTTCCGAAGCCCATGGAAAAACCAGTACAGCGTGTTAATCCTATCAACAAATTAATTATGATAGTTATTGAATACTTTTTATTAAAATCTCCTTAAAATAAATTTTTAGCTGATCATTGGTATGGATCTGCAGGGCAATATATCCTTTTTCACCCACCTTCCTGTCGCGATGGTTGTTGTCGTTCAGGATTCCATCCCCATTGAAGTCGGTTACCACGTTACCGTTTAGCCATGCTTTGATGGTCATGCCTTCTGCTTTTACATGCATGGTGTTCCACACATCTTCGTTGTCAGCAAAAAATATAACCGCCGGATTTATTGCCATTTCAGGATTAACCCAGCTGCCATCCCTTATGTCGGGAAATATCCAGCGCTGGTTACCGCGTGTTTCGTCCCACATCATGCCGGTGCGCCATGGACCGGGCGGATGTATATCAATTTGCGGTCCATTGAGCCACCATGTTGCTTCATCATAGCGACTCCGGATTTGTATGCCGCTGTTGCCTGGCGAATGACTGAAGGCCTGAAACTGCAGCTTTAGCTCAAAATCTTCATATTCCTGATCCGTCATCAGCCATACGTAATCGTGGATGCTGTCACCCATAGAGTTGGCAATTATATTTCCATCGTCAACTTTCCAGAATTCTTTTTCGACATCCTCAGGTTTGGCTTTTACCTGCCAACCATTCAGGTTTTTACCATTAAACAATGGTTTCCATTCATTATCATTGCTTCCTGTTCCCTTACGCTCCGGAACATAAAACGGAATGTTGGCCACACCAATGTTTTCCTGCCCGTCATATACATACACAAACAGCCGGTAATTTCTATTTACCACTTCAGGAATCTGGAACAGGATAGCGTTTTTTTGGCTGGCCTGAATAAATCCTTCCACTGGTTGCGGCTTTTTCTCACCCTGACCTGCATAGGCGCCAAATTGTTCGGGTTCGGGCAGTAGCTCCCATTCAAACCTTAATGCATCGTTTTCCGGATCATCAACCTGAACGAGGGCTGTATTGTTGCTTCCGGGCGCCAGCTCAATATTGTCTGTGGCTTTCCTGCCATTAATTTTCAGGGCTTCAATACGGGGTACACGGTTCTCAGGCCACTTTTCCGTCCACATGTACTGCATCACTTCCACCGTTTGTGTTTTCAGGTTGTTGTGAAACATGTTGAACCATGTGTGGGTGCGTTCCTGCCGGTTGCTGGTCCATAAGAACACATACGACCCCAGGCAAAGCGGGTCACCCAGAATCACCTTTTCGTAGCGCTCCCTGTAAACAGCCGCCTTTTCGGTGCTGGTTTCCTCAATCACTACTCCTGTATGGGTGCGGGGCACCTCCCACCAGCCCGACGGACCCCATTCTGTTACCACATAAGGCTTATTCCAGTCATATTCTGCAAGCCATTCCGGCACATTTAAAACAGCAGCATAGGCATTCACTCCCAACAAATCGAGGTTCGGGCACCGTTCCTTTATGTCCCTGATTTTTTCAAGCTTACCGTAGCCAACAACCGTAAGTACCGGGTGATGGGGATCAATTTCCTTTATCATTCCGGCAATATCATTTACGGCATCCCACATTTTCAGGTTGTAATCCAGGTCGCCGGGTATATGGTCCAGCTCATTGCCGATGGCCCACATCAGAACGGCAGGGTGATTCTTGTTTTCTTCTACTATTTTCTTTACCCTTTCGAATTGTTCTTTCACAGTCTTTTCATCGTTGTAGTCGAAACCACTTCTTTCTGCCTGAACAGGAAGATTTACCAGAACAGAAAATCCCAGCCGGTGGGCTTCATTAAGCAACTTTGGTGATGTACGGAGCGAATTGGCACCGGCAGCTGCAAGTTCTTCCAGGAAGTCCCAGCCCACTGCCCCCTTTATAAAGTAGGGCTTTCCATCTTTATACAACTGAAAAGTGTTGCTTTCTTTTTTGATTTCCACTTTTGATGGTGATTCAACTGGAAATGCTTTGGTTTGGTTGGTAATTCCCCAAAGCATGAGCAGAAGGAGGAAATTAATTGCGGTAGATGTTCCTTTCATGGTATAGTTGAATTTGTATTGAAATGTTAAGATACGAAGATTTTTGTTGACCCCTCCTGATCTCCCCTAAAGGGGGGCAATAAAACCTCCTATGGACAGCCTGCATAAAATTTTACATGTAATTTTATAACGGCATTAATTTCTTTACCCGGGTATATTTGGCCAACCATCAGGTTACTTACTGATTTTAAGCACGAAACCACCATAGGCCATAACAGGAATGTCAAATGGAGTCTTGTTGTCGATATTTAACCTGTTAACAGCAAAGCTGCGGTTGGAATCGCCATCGGTAATCATTTCGACAGAATGTTTTCCATCAGGCAGAAATGGTAATTGCACAGTGAGTTCTTTGGTTTTATCTTCTCCGTTTATTCCGGCAACAAACCAGGTGTCACCTTTTCTGCGCGCCAGTACCATGTCTTTCCCTGGCCAGCCGGTTACATAACGTATTTCATCCCATACTACCGGAACGGTTTTAAGGAAGTTTTTAGGAGCTTCCGGCAGATTGCGGTACGATTCCACACGATCGGCAAAGTGGAGCCAGCCGGTTTCAAACAATACCGAAAGGGCAAGCTCATGGCCCCAGGTGGTGATTTGCGGATGCTGCATTTCGGAAAACAAAACGGGTGTATAGTCCATTGAACCTACTACATTACGGGTAACCGGCAGGATGGTGTTGCTGACGGGTGCATTTTCAGGATAGGTAGGGGCAAATGTGTAGCACTCTGCCCCCCGCACACTTTCCAGGGTGATCAGGTTGGGGAAGGTGCGGGACCAGCCTCTTGGAATGGTACAGCCGTGAAAATTAACCATGATTTGGCTGGCGGCGGCATCTTCAAGAATATCTCTGTAAAACTTCATCATACCGGGTTTGTCGCTTTGGAAGAAATCGATCTTCACTCCTTTAACGCCCCATTCACGAAGACGGGCAAATTCCTGAGGCCGCTTTACCGGATCGCTCATGATGTCGCGTACCTGTTCCCCCACATCGTTGTGCGGACCGCCCGAGTTGTACCACAACAGGATGCCAATGTTTTTACTGTTGGCGTAATCCACCAGTTGTTTTATGTCGCCGCCTTTCATCAGGTTCCAGTTGGCATCAACCAAAGAATATTCCCAACCCATTTCCGCAGCCAGGTCAACAAAAGTTTTAAGCTTGCCATAATCCTGTGGGCTGTCGTGATCTGAGAGCCAGCTCCAGGATGCACGGCCGGGTTTTATCCACGAAACATCTTTTACACGGCTGGGCGGACTTAAATGTGTAACCAGATTGGAGGTTGCCACAGTGTTTAATTCTGCGCCGATAATGGCAACACGCCATGGAGATGTCCAAGGCAGCTTATCCGATTCAGCATGCTGTTTATAAACTCCCATGGCTTCTTCGGGTTCAGGAAGGCGGATGGTGTAAAGTCCTTCATTTGCCTCCGGATTCAAATGCGCTCCGTAGAAATCACCATCGGGGCCGGTTTCACTTAGAAGTACCCAGACTCCGCTGGTATGAAACAGCGCCGGAAAGCACCATCCGTTTTTATACGGAGAGTTTTCACCAATAGCTACTTCATTCATATAATGCGCTTCATAAGCAGGAGTCCATTTGGTTACATCATCATAGGGTTGAATCCACGCCTGTCCTTCTCCGAAACGGAATCCGGTTGTTTCACCGGTTACTTTAAACTTCCCGGTTTTTTCTTCGGGGAAAATGTAACGGAAGGCAATGCCATCGTTGTAGGCGCGTACGGCAACGTCGAGCCCTTCATCGCCTGGCAGGGCAAATGAAAGGATTTGTTCATGACCATTGTTGTGCAGATTCAATGCCTTTCCGGTCAGAACATTGTACTTTTCATTGATGCTAATTTCATCAGATATTTTTACGAACGACAGATTGCCTGTAAAATCGGCATCTTCACGTATTATGCCAAGCGGCGACTTTTGTATCACTTCTTTGAATCCGTTACTGTTTTTTAGCGATGCGTTATAATGAAGGTTCCCATTTTCCAGAAACACTTCAATTTTAATGTTTCCATCAGGGGAAAGCAATGACCAGCTGCTGTCGGAATTCGATTTACATGAATACATCCCCATTAACATAAAAAGTGCGACAAAATATAAAACCTGTTTCATTCTTATTTATAGTTTATTTCATATTATTTCCGAACCGGATAAGCCGTAAATTAGAGTGTGTAAATATAATCAATCAATGCATTTAAACATGTGATTTTAAAAATGCATCGATTTCACTGCGGCCAGGTGCCGACGGCTGAGCGCCCATTCTTGTCACCGAAATTGCTGCTGCGGCACTTGCAAACTGTAACGCCTGTTTTAATGATTGTCCTTCGGTGAGTGCCACGGCAAAACTGCCACAGAAAGTATCTCCGGCAGCTGTAGTATCGACTGCTTTAACCTGAAATGCCGGGATCTGTACCTTTTCGGATTTTGTAACTACAAAGGCGCCCTTTGCTCCAAGGGTGATGATTACCTTTTCGATTCCCTTTTGCACCAGCAAACGGGCTGCTTTTTCAGCGTCTGCCTCATTGTTTACCGGTATTTGTGCCAGAAAGCCTGCTTCTACTTCATTTACAATAAGTATGGAGATGCCGGAAAGATATGAGAGATCGAAATCCCGTGCAGGGGCAAAATTCCAGAGCACTGGAATGTTTTTTTTGCGGGCCAGGTTTAATACATGTATGATTGTTTCAGCAGGGATTTCATATTGCATAACAATCATTGCTGCATCATCAATAACAGGCATGGCCATTTCTATCATTTCAGGTGAAAGCCTGTAGTTCGCCCCCGGGGCAACAGAGAGATAATTATGTCCTTCGTTGCCAATCATCACAAGGGCATGACCACTGGCCACTCCGCTTTCCCGGAATATAAAACGTGTGTCGATGCCGTCTTCAATAAAATTTTGAACCATTTGCGGCGTGTAGGCATCTTCTCCTACACAATTGACAAATGCAACATTTCCTCCGGCACGGGCTGCTGCTACAGCCTGATTGGCCCCCTTGCCGCCATACACCTGCATAAATGTGGCGTCGGTTACTGTTTCTCCTTTTTCAGGAAGGTGATCCATCTTCATGATCAGGTCGACATTGGAGCTTCCTATAACAACTATTTTTTTCATGATTATTGATTTACAATATCCGGGCAAGCACTATTAGTGCCAACCCTGCTATAAAGAAAGAAAACATGGCAGCCAGAAGTTTATCGGTTGATTTTGGTGCTTCGGCAAACTCCTTCCACACAAAAACTCCCCACGCTGCCGATATCATGGTTGCTCCCTGTCCCAAACCATAAGAAATGGCAAAGCCCGCCTGCTCCGATGCAATCAGGTTAAACTCCATGGCAGTACACCAGATTACACCACCCAGTAATCCAATAAGATGCACCTTTGGTGTTCCCAGCCTAAAGTAATCTTTAAAGCCAACTGCCTTCCCGGCAACTGGTTTGTACATAAACCAGGTGTTGAATATGAAATTGGAAAGAAATATACCTATTGTAAATACAAACATGGCGGAATATGGAGTTAGCAATCCAGCAGCGGGATTTGCAAAATCAGTGGCCATGGAAGCAGCTACAAAACGGTAAAAGAACCCCATTAAAATTCCGGATATGATTGAAATGATAATTCCTTTTTTCTTTTCACTCGATTTGTCTTGCGGTAGCTTTTTATAGGCTGCTGCATCCACAATTATGGCAATTACAACCAAAGCCAGTCCTGTAAAAAGTAGGTAGGGGTTTCCAAGCGGAGTGGCTATGTAATTTACCACCACCCCAATGACCAGCGCAAGGCCAACGGCAATCGGGAAGGCAACAGCCATCCCTGCAATGGCCGTTGCAGCCACAATAAGCAGGTTGGAGATATTGAAAACTACCCCTCCCAGGAACGCCGGTGAGAGAGAAGAAAAACTGGCCTGGGAAAGGTCGTTAATAAAACCGCGGCCGGCTGCACCTATGCTGCCAAAGGTAAATCCGAACAGTAGGGTTGTGAGAACCAGTCCTATGGAATAATCCCAGTAATATAGCGGGAATTCCCATTTCTTTGGGGTCATTTTTAGTGTGTTGGCCCATGAACCCCAGCCCAGCATGGTTATAAAGCAGAAAACGATGGCAAGAGAATACGAATCGACGATGTACATGGTAGTTTGATGTTTAAAGTTAGATGTTTACTGTTTAAAGCTCATTAATTTCACAATTATTCAGTTACACTATTACCCGGTAACCCATTAAAAGTTAGATGTTATAGTTGATAGCTCATTAAATTCACAGTTCCCCAGTTTCTCATTAACTCAATTACCCAATTCCTTGTTAACTCAGCTACCTATTAACTCAATTCTTTCAATTCACCCTCCGAACTGCTTTTTTGCATCTTCCAGTATGGCAATTGTAGCTGTAGCGCCACAACGGGAACATCCTGCCTTTTGAACTTCGAGCAGTCCTTCAAGGGAACGTACACCACCGGCAGCCTTTACTTTCACTCCCGGGCCCACACTTTTTTTCATCAGCTCAAGATTGGGAATGGTTGCTCCTTCATAGCTGTATTTGCCGTCGGTACCTTTTACAAAACCAAAACCTGTAGATGTTTTTACATAATCGGCACTCACTTTGGTACAGATTTCACAGAGTTTGACCAGGTCCTCTTTTTTGGATATGTAATCGGTTTCGAAAATCACTTTTACAATTGCTCCGTTTTCATGGCATTTTTGGGTCACTGCACCAATTTCTTTTTCAATGTAGTCCCAGTCGCCCTGCAGGGCTTTGCCGATATTAATTACCATGTCGATTTCCACTGCACCATCATTGCAGGCAACTTCAGTTTCGAAAACCTTTACTTCGATGGCTGAGTTTCCGGCAGGAAAACCGATGACACAGCCTACAAGTACATCAGATCCTTTTAGCAGATCCACTGCCTGTTTAACGGCATAGGGTTTTACACAAACCGATGCCACATCGTACTTTTTTGCCACTTCACATTCCCTGCGTAAATCTTCATCGGTCATGGTGGGATGAAGAATGGAGTGGTCAATCATTTTTGCCAGTTCTTTTACTTTGTTCATTAGATGTTTTTTATTGTAAGATTTTTAACTGCAAGGTATTTTACAATTCACAGAATTTAGTTTTATCACTATTTTTATAATCGCATTAGTCCGGTAAGCCAGGCGGCGCTGTGAGGTATCCAATCCTCATCGGTAAAAGAGAATGGCCCGTCGTTTTCTTTTTTTGGAGCTACATCATATTTAAACTGTTCACCGGTAGAAAATCCATTGCAGATTACTCCCCGGGTCTGGAACCATGTGCCTGCCCACCGTTTGCCGATATGGCAAATCATGCTGGCCGGAAGTGCCGCTCCTTCAGGAATATCGGTACTGTAGACCACACAACCTGTTTTTACATTTTCCTTTGTTATTCCTGCATTTAATCCGGCCACCCACTGGAGATTGCCATATGCAATATTTTTAAGCTTGGGTTCATTTAGTATGGCAGCTAATTCAAGGGCAAGTGCAGCCGTATATCCGTAAATAGTATTTGTTCCGTGGAATGTGCCGCAAAACCAGATCGGCCCTTCCTCTCCAAAAATTCCCTGCGGCACCAGTAGAAAGGGATTTTTTTCGCAGGCAGGGATAAGATATCCGTAAGTAAAGTTGGTTAACGTTTGTTTCCATTGTTTCATGTCAGTATGATCCGGATACATTTTAAGCAATTCGATGACGGGCATCAGGTAATTGGGATAGATGCCTCCCATATCAACCCCGAATTCCACGCCATTTTCGGCAGGAACAATTCCATGGGTCCATGAGGTTTCCGAATGGCTCATGCTGCTGAATTCAAAAAAATGGCCATAAAAGCCGCTTTCTGCTTTTTCTTTGCTGATTTGCCGTGCCACTGTTTGTCGTGCATATTTAACGGCAACATCTTTTGCTGCAGTATTTCCCAGTTTAATTATTTCGATTGCCGCCCAGCACATTACAAGTAAATCACGGGTAGGCCATTCATCTATTGGAATATTTGTTTCATCCTGCAGGCCCCTTTGCATTTTCATGTAACCGTATTCGCCCATTGGTTGAGCTGAGGAGGTAAGCCAGCCGAATGCCAATTCAGCTGACCGGGAATATTTTTGTTTTTGTTCACTGTAGACTTCAGGCAATAAGCGTGCTGATTTGGCTAAAGCCACAACAGCCTTCATTGCATCATGAGGGAGTATGTCCCTTTCATGGCCTTTAATGTCGTGCGACATAGAGCCTTTCGGAAAGCCAAGCTCTTCTGCCTTCTCCTGCGTCATCACAAGGTAGTCGCAACCCACGGTAAGCTGCTTGTAAATCCTTTCAATAAAATCAGCATCAAAGGCTTCCCTTTTTAGTTCGAGCAATTCAGCCAAAGCTATAATCATAGCACTTTGAGCCGGGCTTTCTACCCACAGTGTGCCTGCATCCTGCCATCCGGCACCCACTCCGGTAAAATGACGGCGGCGCTCGAGCATATCAACCGACGCCCATTCAATTACTGAATCCCACAGAACGTTCTTTCTTACTATTAAACCTGTATCGCTGAACACAACACTGTCTTCCGAATTTGCCTGAATGTTCCAGACACCTTCTTTAACCTGTTCATCAAACTCAGCTATCCACCAATGGCTTTTCCAGATTTCACCCCAGTATTTAAATGGAGTCGAATGATTCATAGTACCGTCGGCAGCAGTCAAGCGGCATGTGGCATTTCCATTCAGCAATTCCTTCCTCGGCAGACGAATTATTAACCGCACCGGCAGTCCGGGTGCATATCCCAC
This sequence comes from Mariniphaga sp., assembly GCA_024636975.1. Classification (GTDB taxonomy): domain Bacteria; phylum Bacteroidota; class Bacteroidia; order Bacteroidales; family Prolixibacteraceae; genus Mariniphaga. The sequence continues at coordinate 65,991 of JAGXGA010000036.1, read as the reverse complement.
CTGTGAAAACATCAGTCCTGCCACACCCTCAGAGGGCGTGTAATTTTTTCCGCTAAACAATACTAAAGATTCCTGTTGCTGTGCCGATGACTGATTAGTGCAGGATAGCACTGTACCGGCACCGGCTATTGCTGCCGATGATAATATTCCGGTTTTTACAAAATTGCGACGTGAAAACTTGTTATACATTTTTAAGTTGTTTATAAAAAATAGCTGTTCCCAACAGGATACTTTTTGGTATTGCAGTACAATTCACTGTATATTGTAAGTTGAGGATTATTGGTAACAAACCGGATGGATATGTGTAAAACCGGAGTGCCAGACTCCATTTGCATAACTTCTGCAAAATGGTTTTCAGCCCTTTCGGCCCTTAACTCCTGAGAAGAACCAATTACTTCTATCAGGTATTTTCGACTTAGGGTTTTAAAAAATGAACCTTCAACAAATTGTGTTTTTAAAAAATCAGGCAAAACTGCCCCGGAGAACCAGTTTCTTTCAAGTACAACCGGCAGGTTATCAACCATTCGAAGCCTTTCGAAGAAAAGGCATTGCTCTGTTTTGTCATGATCGCTGACAGGAAACAGGATTTCAGAGGTCCAGACACTAAGAACAGGTTTTTGCAGGAATTCAGTCTGGATGTTTTGCCCCACTGCTTCTGAAAAGCCTTTAACTGTAAGTAAACCCAATGATGTTTGCCGTTCACGTACTCTGCTGCCCTTTCCTTGTTGTTTCTCAATGTAACCTTCCTTCAGCAGTTCTTCCATAGCTTTCCTTACGGTAGTGCGGGTAATTGAAAAGCGGGTGCATAAATCGCTTTCCGATGGAAGATAATCGCCAACTTTAAAGACACCCTGCTGGATTTGTTTTTTAAGCCCTTCCTTTATTGCCTGATACTTTAGCATCTTCAACCTGTTAGAAAGCTCAAATATATAAATTTAACTTGTACGTACAAGTTATACATGCAATAGATTAGAAATAAACAGAAACTTTTCAGCTTCTGTTTTATTTCATTGGTAGAATTTATTCAATCAGGCCATCCATGGTCTCTGCCGTTCCTTCACGTTAGAGAGGGCAGCTACAGCTGTGTTTACATTATCCACCACCTGGAAGTCGTACATGCCAATGCATATAAAATCGGCACCGTTTTGAAATGCATACTGGAATGCTTCCTCGGGACGAAGGGCACCGGCTGCAAGGATTTTAAATGCTATCCATGGCTGGGGCAGGGCATTCATGAAGCGGATGGTATCTTCAGGTTTGAAACAGTACATATTGTCGTGCCATTCGGGATGCTTGGCCGACCAGTAGTTGTGGTGGTGGAGTGTCTTCATCCAGAAGTCGGTTTCAAGGCCCAGCTCCACGCAACGCATAATGGTTTCAATGCGATGGGCGCCTATTCCTATCGGCAGGCCGGCATCACGCACCAGGTTCATGGCCCCTACAATTTCATCGATACGGTTGTGTTCGATGTAGTGGTCGGCCGTTTCTCCCTGGATGTAGCAGGCGGTGGCACCTTCGTCGATTGCTTTTTTTACTATGTCGATGTATTCACTGTATGGCTTGGGTGAGGGAGTGCCGGTACCGTCGTAATTCAGCCCTGCGCAGTCGGCAATGAACTGCATCTTTCCATACCCTTTGTTCCAGTATTCATTGATTACCGGTCCGATAACAGTATTGGAGAGGAGCGTATCCACTCCGCATTGCTCTGCCGTCCGGAACGTTTCAAAAATCTTCTGCTTGGTATGATACGCCCGCACCAGTGAGGATACGTAGATCAGATCGCGGGAGTGCGCCCATCCGCTGAGCAGGTTGCCCCCAAGTATCATTTTACTAAATACCTTGTCTTTGATTTTGCCTTTTGGCAGTTCACCTGTTAAATCAGCAACATTTTTCACCTCAAATTTTTTGATGCTGGCTCCCGATATGGCATCTGCCAGTCCCTGCTCTTCACTGCTGTACATTTTTAATTTTGATGCCACTCCAAATGAGAAAGCTCCAAGTACCGGCAGGGTAGCCAGATGTCTTATTACCTCACGACGCTTAATGCCTTTGAAGTCGGGCTCAGCCGAAGCAGGTTGTTCCTTCCGTTCAGCCTGATTTACAAGTTGCAGGCGTTTACTGAAAAAAGTATTGATGAGACCATCCAGTCCCAGGAATTTTCCTGTTCTGAAGAAGGAGAGGATGATCAGTGCTGTAAGTTCAATCAAATCTTTGCTGACTACCAGGTAACTGCCTTCGAAGCCTGCGCCTGTATTGGATGCAAAGGGTGGATTGGCCAGGTAATAGATACTTAGCAGAGCAATCCCTCCGAATTGTGCCACACGGGTGAGAAAACCCAATATCAGCCCAAGTCCTATAAAAATAAGACCCCATACATTTAAAAAGTCAACTACGGAAAGAACAACATCATTTTGAGCCATTCCTTTAAAAATACCCGACAGGAATCCGGTGGAATTCATAAGGTAACCCCAGGCGCTCCAGCCCGGTGCAAGCAGTTTTACTATTCCTTCATACAGGAAATGCCAGCCAATGATTACACGCAATGCAACCAAAAGATACATGTGTACAGGTTTCAGTTTAAGGTAATTTAGTTTCATAGTATTTATTTTTACATTACAAAGTAAAACTATTTTCTCCTTCGTTCAAAGTCTGGGTTTCCCCATTGTATTCAAATGAACCACTCATTCCGGCAGGCAGAACGATAAGGGTTTGCAACCCTTTTTTTACTTTACGGTACTCCACTTCTATGCGACCCTTCAGGTGGGGCATGTCTGCTTTTACCTGTTCCAGATCACCCAGGTGAGGTTTGATTTTTACTGTATTGAAGCCAATGCCGGCAGGTTTTATTCCACAAACGGCACTGAGCAGGTGGTATGCCGGATGAGCGCTCCATGCGTGGCAGTCGGAGCGGTCGTGTGAGGCAAATCCTGTTTCACCGCAGGTTGTATGCCCGCGCTCAATAAATTTATGCCAGAAATCCAGGTTATCGAGGTAAAGGTGCTCGTTATCTGTTTTTTCCATGGCTTTAAACAGGAAAAAGGAAAAGTAGGAGCTTGCCATTTCATCAAAACCTTCGAAGTTCAGGATGCGGCCCAGCAGATCGGTTTGCATGGAAGGTGGCACCACATCACACAGAATGGCCATGATGTTGGTATGCTGCGAAAAGATATCCTGATCGGAGTAATCACGGAAGAGTTGTTTCTTTTCATCCCAGCAGTTGGTGTATATGGCCACCTTTATTCCCTGCGACAGTTGTTCCCAGTGGACGGCACGTTCCTGCAACCCGATTTCACGGTACAGGCGTGCAGTGCAATCAAGTGTATGCGCAAAGTAAAGAGTAAGCAGTGCCGACTGTCGCATCTCTCTCTTCTCGTTTGATCGGGGCAGGCTGCCTTTGGTATTACTCCAGTCGATGAAATTCTGGTTTTTAACAGTTCCTATCATACCGGTACGCTCATCCAGATGGCGTTCATAGAACCTTAGCACCCCTTCAATTTTATCGTAAAACTGTGCAACAAAAGCAGAGTCTCCACGCATGAAGTAATAGTCCTGCAGGGTTTGCACCCAGGCCATCGACCAGCTTCCCATATCGAAGTCGAAGCGGGAAGGGTAGGCCGACTTGAACAGGCCTGTCTCCCGGTTCTCCGACTGCGGATACAGGCGCAACACTTCTCTTAGCAGCCGGTCGTCGTTTGAATTGTATGTTGAGATTGCTGCAATGGGGCGGTTGTCGCCACCATAACTCAGCTGCTCGTAAAATGGCGTATCGTAGTACGTTTCACCCGAGCACATTTTCAGGGTACGCTGGCTCATTTTAAAGATTTCATTCAACCGTGTGTTATCGCTTTCAAAGCTGGCCATCTCAGTGTAGGGATAACCTGAATATTCAAGTATATATGAACTTATTTCCAGGGGTACGTCCTTTGTTTTTACATTGAACTGCACGTAACGGAAGCACCTTTTCCACAGGGGGCGGAAAGTCCGCTGTTCTCCGTCGGTATGAAAGATATCCCAAACGCCAAACATGTTCAGGTTATTCACCGAATCGCGGTGACCTTTCAGGTGCACTTCCTCATACAAAGCCTCGGCATATTTCACCTGAACGCGGCTTCCGTCTCCGCCGTTCAGGGTAAGCTCGGGGTATCCCATGGTAAGCACTTCAAAATCAATAAGCACTGAAGCTTTGGTATTGGCCGGAATGTTAAAACCAGACCGACCGTCCCATACACCTGTTGGAAGACATGATCCTTCCACCCTTCTTATTTTTGCAGGATATACCAGGTGATCGGCCATAAAGGCAATGTTGCGGGGAACCAGGTTCCAGGGCGGCTGTTTATCGAACTGCAGCGGCTGGGCAGCTACCCATTCACTGTCATCGAAAGCGGTGGTTTCCCAACCCCAGGGATAGCTGTCAGCAAAAACTTCATCACCTGGTCCGCAGGCATAGAAGCCATAAAACCAGCGTTCCCGGAAAAGCATTTCATAGTAGGATACCGCTTTATAAGCAGGATTTTTGTAAGTCTTCCAGCTTTCCCCCGTATTTAAATCATTCCATTGTTCATCTTCGGTACGCAGCATAAAAGCGGTTTGTTCTACAACAAAGGCCAGTGGCTTATCTTCTCCGCCGTTATAGACCAGTGCTGCCAGCAGGTTTTCCCCGGATTGCAGAAACGGAGCAATATCTACAACATCGAATTTATAGGTCTGCAAATCACCTTTTGCAGGGCCGTAGCAGACTCTTTGTCCGTTTACAAAAAGATTGTACCGGTTATCGGCTGAAACATGGATTACCAGTTTCTGAGGTACTTCCTCCAGATTAATTGATTTCCTGAAATGGTATACCCCATATGCCGTCTGATTGGCTGTTGGATAAGAAACCCAGGGATCCTCCTGAGATGATGTACAAAGTGAAATAAGAAGCAATAAAAATGATACACTCAGTTTCATTAATTTCCTCCTGTTTTGCTTAGTAATTATTATATTCATTTTATAGATAGTTCTTAATTGATTTACTCCCTGAAAGATAAAACTATAGTTTCTCCTTCCGATATTACTTTTTCATTTTCATAATTCCAAATTTTCATGCCTGAATCCAATGGATTTAGGATTGAAAGCTTCTTCAGGGAAAGCTTTCCATGTATTACATCCAATATGGCCTCCTGCCGGTTTATTCGGATCTCGCCCCAGGCTGAACCCGTAGACCAGAATGAAAGAAAGTCTGCTGGTGAAATTTTAGGAGCAAAAACAAGTTCCTTTTTCACACCGCTGTATTCAGCACCTGAGAGGGCAAGCAGCAACGACCACGACGACATGGCCCGTGCATAATGTACGCCCGACTCGTTATGTGCAAACGGGTTTCGCTTATGCCCGTTATATCTGTCCTGCACTGCCTTTACTATATCCAGGCCTTCTTTTATCCTGTCTGCATATATAAGCGAGGCTGCAACCTGGTATTCCACTCCTGTCCAGATTTCATCTGCATAAACAAATGGTAACAGAGGCCGGTCATCATGGGGCCAGGAACATAATACCACACCTGCTTCATCGTTAAGGGCATATACCCGTTGCACGTTAGCAAACTCCCTTAAGCTTTTCTTAAAATTGTAATTGTAGATGGATTCCAGTGCCTGGTTTACTTTTCCTGAGTCGGCAATATACCCCAAACCTGAGATGAAAGCAAGGTATTGTCCCAGCAACTGGTCGGCCAGACAACCATTTCCGTACTGGTATTTCGGCAGTCGTTTTCCATGCCTGTCGGGTGGGGAAAGCTGATCTTCCCTGTACAGGTCGTTATCATCGAGGATAACCTGTATGAAATACTCACCATTCCATAAGGAATCGGCAAACAATTGAGCTCCTTTATTATAAACTTCCAGGTATTCATCCGACTTTTCCTTTTCACCCATTGCCTGTGCCATCTCACTCCCTGCTTTTAGAGCTGCGAGGTAAAGTGAAGTGGTTAAAGAGTTGGGCCCATAAAAGTCAATGTCGTAAGTATTGTGTTGCCTTCCTGAAAGCAGGCCGGTTTTGTACGGATCCCATGCCTGTTGCACATTACCTGTATTTACTTTTGCCGGTTCTCCACTTCCATGCCAGGCAAACTCAAGTGCCAGCTTTATTTTTGGCCACAACATTTCCAGCCATTTTGTGTCGCCGCTCAGACGCCATTCGCGGTAAACCCTTACGATGGTCCCCATCTGCCCGTCGGCTGCTGCCGGCCCGTTAAACCAATATTCTTCCGTGGGGATTACCGAACGAATTGTTTGAAACCCGTCATCAAATGTATTGTGCAGAAATTCGATCTCACGCATTTTCCGTTCTAGGGAAGGGAAGAGTGAAGCAAGTGTTTGTTCATAATTCCAGACATGAGTACAGGTACCGGGGCAGCACCACCCGTTTTCAAGCACCCCTTCAAATCCATGCACTTCCCCTTCTGCAGTAATCTGTAGCAGCGGACTTACCAGGGTTGATATCTGCGTGTTCAAAGCTTCCTTTACATATTCGGGAAATGAGGAATTTCCCAGTATCCGGGCAAAACCAACTGCTTTATCTTCTATCTCATCCTCTGCCAGCAGGAATTGCTGTAATACATCCACCGCACCGGTGAAACGACCTGCATAATGATTTTTAAACACCTTTTCTTCCGCTTCTTCGATGCCAAATACTTCGGCTGCAGTAAAAACTCTTTGGGGAAAGTACCAGCTTATGTAGAAAGGCAGTGATATTTCTTCTCCAGGCTGCAAGGAAAACGGAACCAGAACAGTTGACATTCTTTGTGTTGACTCATTGTAGGATGCCGGCTTGTAACCTGCTTTCCAGTTTTCTTTTTTCACTTTAATGCGACCGTCGTCACTGAAGTCGTTCCAGAAGATATGAGCTTCATCCCTCCATGTCCCCGGATACCAGTGTGTTTGAATATCCGGCTTATGTGTTGCGGTGCCATAAAAAAAATCACCCTGCCAGTTTACAGGCACATTCTCACCTTCCGGTGAAAACAGAATTCCTTTAATGTTTCCCTGATCAACATACCGGTTGACAATTGTGTTGGCCTGCAGCGGGTTTTCCATCGACAAGGCTATTGATGCCTCAATGGCATTGCTGGTAGGATTCTTAATTCTCCAGTTGAATTTTAAAGCAGGGAAACTGCTATGTTCCACGTCAAGTGGTACAACCGGATTGATTACTTCCAGGGAAACCTCTGCCGGCACCGTTTCATCGTAAAAATGCCATTGCAGCAGAGGATAGTTGTTTACAAAAGTGGCCTCTTCCATTCGGGGCAGCCCCCATGCATAGGAATGGGTAACATCGGGAAAAGGAGGAAGCAGTTCCCGCTCTAACAGGGTTGTCACCGGTTCCTTTCCATCTTCTTTAACCCATAATGAGAAAAAAGTTTTCTCCAGCTTTCGTTGCCGGTCGGGGCGGTTAAATACTTCTACAAATTCGATGTTGCCTCTCCCGCCAAGCAAGAGGTTACCGGTACCAATCCCGCCGGCAGGTATGGTTATTGACTGCAGTTCATCTCCCTGAAATACTGTTCCTGAGAATTCCTGAGCCAATGGATTGTCAAAAACGAGGACTAAGATTATAAAGAAGAACATGCTTTTTTTCATAACCTGCTATTATTTATTTTTTACCTGCTGGTGGTTGTATAATTGTTGAACCTGTTCATGTGTATTATGGGTCCATGGGAAGCGTGCCCAGCACATGAACCAGGTCCATTTTGGCTGCTGGTCCAGAATTTCAGGAGTGGGCAGTGCACCCACTTCCCCCAATGCGATGACTTTTCCTCCGCCAAGTTCTACCAGCTGGTCGTGGTGCGACTGCTTGTAGTCGGCTTTGTATATATCGGCTGCAAGTACATCCACGTATTCGTTACCCGGATAAAACAGTTCATAGGCATAAGCTTCATCATCTTTCCAGTCGCGGGGGGCATTGGCATTCCACACCCAGATGAGATTGTTCAAATGATGCTGATTGGTATATCTTTCGTACATAATCTTCCATAATTTTTGTATGCCATTCTCACCGGGGCGGTTGCCGTACCAGAACCACATTCCGTTCATTTCATGGTAAGGTCTCCAAAGTACCGGGATTCCCGCATCTCTGAACTTCTTTAGGAATTCAGCACGCCTGTCTATCTTTTCGAGCCACATGTTATGGTATTCGGTACCGGGAGTAACAATCTGCTCCCACTCTTCATCAGTCACCATCCCCTGTACGCTCCTTGAAAACCCCATACTGTCGTGGTGAAATGGCTTTACCTGGTGATACATAAGGGTAATTATCGATCCGTTGCTGTATTGCCTTTTTGCTTCTTCCAGCAATGAATCATCCATTGAAGAGATGTCGGTGCCCCACACAACAGGAGTCTTACCGGTAATTGCAATAATTGAATCGGTGGAGCGGGTTAACTCATGCGGGTAGTTATGTTGTCCCGATAAGGTTTGCTCTCCGCTTATCGAGTATAGATACTCCAGAAGTTCCCTGGCTTCGGGAGTGGCATCGGGAATTACAGGTTGATGATTCGTATTGTTACAGGAAAAAAATAAGAAGGCAATTGATAATATATAAAGAATGGGTTTCATGATAGTTGGTGAAAATCTGTGATTCATTTTTTATTTTGCGTTAGTTTTACGTAATAATTTGCACAACTGAAGTTTGGTTATGGAATCAGTTCAAAAAACGGACTTTCCACATGGTTCTCTTCAAATAATGGAAACAGTTCAGCTATTTTTTCCGGCATCACATCAGCCAGATTGTTTTGTTCGTTAATGTCGTTTTCAAGATTATACAGTTCCAGCCGGGTCTTCTCCGGGTCCTTTACATCAAGGCGGATCAGCTTCCAGTTGTCCCTTATCACTGCTTGTTTTCCTCCCTGTTCATGGAATTCGAAATAAAGGTGATCGTGCTTTTCCTGAGATTGCCCAAGCAGAACCGGCAGATAGGAAATCCCATCTGAAATTTCAGGTGTTTCTATGCCTGCCAGATCGCAAGCGGTTGGCATAAAATCCCAGAATGCCGATGCATGACCGGTTTTTGTACCCGATTGGATTTTTCCAGGCCAGCGGGCAATGAACGGGATGCGGATTCCTCCTTCATATAAATCACGCTTATGTCCCCTGAACGGCTGGTTGCTTTCGTCATGAAAAGATCCGGGTGAATCACCACCGTTGTCGCTGGTGAAGATTACAATCGTATTTTCGTCCAATCCCAGCTCTTTAAGCTTATTTAAAATTTTACCAACATCGTTATCCAGGTAAGTAATCATAGCTGCATAGCCTTTTTCGCTTTCTGTCCAGTCTTTTCCTTCATAGGGTTCAAAAGACGGGATGTCGGAATAGCGTTTGCCCTGAGGCGCCTCTCCGTTATCGTGCGGGATTATAACCGGGAAATAGAGGAAAAACGGGTTGTTACGGTTTTCTTCTATGAAATCCAGGGCCTTCTCTGTAAAAAGCTCCTGCGAAAACTGGTTAATTTCAACCGGGTAGCTTCCCAGGCCATTTGTCCAATGGGAGGTATCGGTCCATACCACTTCATTGTCGAGTTCTATTTTTTTTCCATTCTCCATCAGGTATGCGTGAGCATGATTATGCGCCAGCACCTGGCACAGGTATCCAAAATAAGAATCAAATCCCTGGCTGAGCGGATCGCCCGAGGTACCTTCCACTCCCAGGCCCCATTTGCCAATCAGTGTTGTTGCATATCCTGCATCCTGCAGCAGTGAAGCAATAGTTACAGTATTCTCAGGTAATGGCAATTGACCATATGGCTCCCACTGCATATTTCCCCTTATTGGAGTGTGGCCTGTTTGCTGACCGGTCATTAACGCCGAACGCGAAGGAGCGCATACCGAGGTGCCTGCATAATGCTGTGTAAACATGATTCCTTCTGCTGCCATTTGGTCGATGTTTGGCGTTTGAATGCGTGGTGCACCATAACATCCCAAATCATTGTAGCCCATGTCATCGGCCATAATATAAATGATATTGGGACGTGCACCCATCGCATCCGCCACACTTTTTTCGGGTTGGCAGGATGACAATGCAAGTCCTGCGCAGAGCGCTATATTTATCAGGTTACTGTTCATGACGTATTTATAGCATTTTTATATTTATATCATTCTTCATATGCATTACTTTCAATCTCCTTCGGCAAATAATTCGTTACGATATTTTCTCAAAAAATATACAGGTGTGCAACTCCAGGCATGGCAATAGCTGTTCATCATAAAAGAACCGTAAGGCGATAAAAAATCGTTGCCGGGATCATATACTTCCCAGAATGTATCGGCACCTTTGTCAACCATGCCTCCCCAGTAACCGCCTATCAGTTCTTTTGCTTCTTTATACATACCGCAGGTTATCATTGCCTCCGCCACATAATGGTACAGGTAAGGTGAAACCGGCTGCACCACATTTCTTTCGCTCTTTAACCGTCCAAACAGATTGCGGCCATCTTTTGGAGAAACGGCCCCCGATAGTATCATCCAAACTTGCGAAGCTGTTGATATTTGCCCCAAAGCACCGCTGGCAAAGAGCTTCTTATCATTATTGAAATACTTTTCATTTGCTGCCTTTTTCATTGAGGCAATCACCCCCGGAAGGCCGGGCAGTTCATTCTGCCTGTTTAGAAGAGTAGCCAACTCCCAGGTTTTCTCTAGAGCATAAATTACCGTTCCATGCACAGCAACCTGCTTATCAAGCTGGTCGTTCCAGTCAATGAAATTCCACCAGCCTGGTGCAGGGTTAAAAATACCGGCCTCCGAAATCTGTGGCAACACATTTAATACCTGGTATTTTGCCACAACCCATAAGTCCTCAAGTACTTCCTTATCCTTTGTAGCCTCGTAATAATCGGTAAGCACGGTATTGTACAACAGGCAGTAATCGATCGGGAAATGCTTTTGCGGATGAGGCGACGGTTCTTCAAACAAAGTTCCGTAAACCAGCCCGTTCTCCGCTGCTGTTGCGGCATACAAGTACAGGCCTCTTTTTACAAGATCGTTGTTCTGAAAAGAATAGTAATTGGCCAGCGCCTGCAATTTTAAATCACCAATCCATATTCTGCGATCGCGCTTTGGGCCGTCTTCAAATACAGTTTGCATGCATTCCCTCAACGTATTAAGCGACACTTTCGTTATTTGCCGGAACCTGTCTCCGGTAGAATCATAGCTGCTCATCTTATCTTCCCCGGCTGAGCTGACTGCCCTGCATTCAATGTTACTGACAAAAAAATCCATATCGCCGGCTGATGCCAATACTTCAAACTGAATGTAACGGAATGCATACCTGTTTGGAAGGATAACTGTGTCGGGCAAGGTATGAAGGGTAACAATCTCTTCCTGCAACCATGCTTTGGATAACGAACCTTCATAGTTATTGAAATCGGCATCCATTTCAGCAGGCACCTCTGCAAACTTAATTTTGATCTGCACCGGAGCATGGGCAGGGATGTTCGATTCGATCAGGAACTGAACATGACCTGTCAGGTGTTCTCCAAAGTCAACGACCTGTCCCTTGTTCGCACTTATTGGTGTATTGATCCAGGATTCCGGCTCAGCTACTTTTTCTGCTCTCACCTGCTGATATGCCTCCGGATCTGTAACTATTTGTACAATCTGCAAGGGAAGTCTTTTAGAAACATGCAATTCAGGCAAATACCCGTAGCTCTTTTTCAGCCATTCGGCCCGGTAGGTTTCATAAATATCCTGTGCATTAATGCCTGCAGCACTTAAAATAAAAAAGGTAATCAGCAGCAATTTATTCATACAGTTTGCATTATTTATTTGCTATTAGAGCAGAATTAACAACTTGATATATAAAATGAAACCATCGTTAAAGCGATACTGCTGCTTAATGAAAAAAGCAGATACCCCGTTGAATAATCCTAGAAATGGTTGCTTTAGCATCGGTAACGTTTATAGTTCATTTATCCAATTATTCTGTCTGCACTTCAGTATTAGTGAGTTTTAGTTTCTGGCTCCTAGTTGATCCGGGGTTCCCGTTACCGGTATAATTGTCAATACTTAATTCATTTACATTAAGGCATTCAATTCCGTTGGTAAAAAACGACGGCAGGTCGGGTCCCCATGTCAGATCGAAATCACGTATTACCAGCTTGTTTACATGCTGCGCATACAATCCCGGAATATCGTGTTCAAACAGTTGCATCGCTCTTGGGGTAGCCGGCCGTAAATCAATGTTCCCGCCATAGTTAGTTGTTTCATTTCCTTTGCGCATGTGTAACCGAACGTTGTTAAAGCTAATGTTTTCAAGAGGGCTTTCCTTGAGACCGAACACCAGGATTCCGTGTTCACTGGTTGCATTGATGTTGCTGAACTGTACATTTTTTATACTTCCTGCCTTTTGTCCATCAAACCTTGAAATGGCCGACAAATGGATGGGTTCGCCATTTCCCCACCATTGGCCGTTGTGTAACCTTGTTTCAATTATAATGTTTGAAAATATCAGGTTTTCAATATTGGCGGCATCATGAGCAAAGATCCCTATACCGCGGTTTGAATCATAAATCACTATGTTTGAGAAAGTGCATCTGCGTATCGGGTGCTGCCCATAGCCAATGCGGATACCGGCCGAACTGGATTTCAGCACACAGTTGGTCACCGTCATATTTTCCCCGTAAATGGTCTTGTTGCCGTAGGTATGATGCTTCTGTTCGGTGGTGTTCAGGCCCGGGGTTTCCTCATCTTTGGGAAAGCCGGTAAGCACAATGGCATCGTCGCCACCCGATATGTTGCAGTTTGAAATGCGTATGTTTCTCGAAATGGTGCAATGAATGCCGTCGCTGTTGGGAACAAGCGGATTGTTTTTTATGGTGATGCCGTCAATGAGTACACCATCGCAAAAGCCAATCCGGGTGGCCCATATTGGTGTGTCTTTAATTGTAATGCCCGTTACAATAACATTGTTGCAATGAAAGAACACTACCGTCATGCCCGGAGCCCTGGTACGTTTAACAGGCCCGTCGGTATAAAACTCCCCCTCCGCCATGTAGTTGTTTTTTTGCCGGGTATGGCTTTTATCAAATTCATCGTATACGTGGTTTCTGGAAAAATCATAAAAGTTGTCGCCGCTGCCGTCGATGGTTCCTGTTCCAGTAATGCTGACATTAACAGCATCCTCGCAATAGATAATACCGGGCGATCGTCCCTCCCGCGAATAATCGTTGATATTGGTACTTCCCTTCAAAACAGCGCCATGTGTCAGGTGAAGGTTGACATTACTTTTCAGGAACAGCGTGCCGGTAATGAACGTTCCTGCAGGTACCACTACACGCCCTCCTCCTGCCGCCGAACATTCATCAATTGCCTTCTGAATGAATGGGGTGCTTAATTCTCCCTCAATGCTTCCATATTCAGTAATCAAAAAGTCGCTGTTTCGAAATATTACTGCTTCCTCACCTTCAGCAATCTGTTGGGTAAAGCAGGGTACTGAATTTAGAAAAAGGATAACAAACAAACAGATGGACAATTTAAAATTCATTTCAATAGGTTATTTAAAGTTAATATGAAATTTTTTGCATTCCAGGTTTCAAACGCGTTTTTTTACCGTTCCAGATAAAAGTGGCTTCCATGCCTTCGGGAACAGTTATGTCTCCTTCCAGATTCGAATAATTCCTCTTGAGGTTCATTTCTATGTTTCCCAAATGATGTGGATAAATAGCCTTAATACTATCGAGTTCCCCAAAATTTGGTGCTATTTCAACTTTTTTATGCCCTGCTTCCCGTGGATTGATGCCGCAAACAGTCCGAAAGAAAAAGTAGTTGGGTGAGCTGCTCCATGGATGACACTCCGAGCGCTGGTTTTCTTCGCCCCATTCGAGGGGTACCTCCACAAATGTTGTAAGCCCGCGTTCCTTCATCAGCTGCCACTCCGAGAGTTCCGAATGAAAATGATCTCCCATGCCGGTCATGTTCATCGCCTCGAACAGGTACACATGCAGGAACAGATCTACCTGACCAAACCAGTCTTCAGGTTCCAGTAACTTCTCCATAAGTTCACGTGCCTTACGTCCTTTTACAGCACCCGCAGCTATGGCCATGATATTTGTAATCTGGCTGACCAGCTTACTGTCGGGTGATTCTGTATAAAACCCTTCATTGTTTTTGCATTGCCTGTTTACAGCACGGATAATCTGATTGGCCCTGTTTGTATATTTTTTTGCCAGCGAACGGTCTCCCAGGTAAGAAAAGATATCGGCCGCATGGCTCAAGGTATAGGCATATTGAAGGGTGTAAAGCGTATTGTTGCCTTCATAAATAGTAGGAGATTCCCCATTCTCATAATGCCTGGGCCATGCCAGTGCACCCCACCAGTCCATAGGGCCCATTAACCCGTTTGGCTGCATTTTTTGCTCAAACCAGTGCAGCACATTTTGTATGCCCAGGCTGAACTGAGAAATAAATTCCTTATCATCCTTCCAATACATGTAATCATGTATCTGGTCGATCCAGATAAGAGAGTAGGAGGGGATAATGAGGTGAAATGCATTTGGATAACAGGCATAGGTCAGGCCTTTAGGAATACGAGACTGGTTGAATTGTATAAGCGAATTACGTGTTAGCCGATCATCGCCTGACAGCGTGAGCAGGGAAAGGTTGTGCACCCTCGAATCGCCTGTGTACTGCATTTGCTCGTAATAGGCATCCGATAAGAGATAGTCTTGTGCGCATAACGAAACCGATCTCCAGCCGGCATCCATTATCCAGTCGGTTAATTCATTGCCCGTTGAAAAGGAAGCCTTCTTCTCCAGCGGAGCCCTGCATTCAACATGATAATAATTTTCGATAACAAGAGGTTCACTGAACGTTTCAATATCCAGTTGAATATATCTGAAGGTACGGATGTAGGTGGGTTTGAACATGCGGTTTTTCCCTCCTTCGGATACAAAAATATCTTTGATGCCTACCATGTATTTTCCATCGATTTCGTTGCGGTTTCCTTTCGGCGACTTATGCTCGACGATCAGGTTTTCGGCATACATGGCCTGAATAATCGCATCTTTCCCTCCGCTTACAATCATCTCCGGATAACCCATTGTAAGATGGGCCTGGTCGATAAGGATGATCACGTATTCATTGGGAGGAATAACCAGCGAGCCCATATCATCGATGTAACTGTTTCCTTCAGCCAGGCCAATGGTACTACGTATTTTTGTAAAGGGCACAGGTGTTTCCTTCAGGAGCGGTACCCGGCGGGGTACCAAAAGCTTTCCGCCGGAATAGAGAATTCCTCCGGCATACTGGGTTTCCCGTCCCCCGGCCACATCGGCCCATTTGGCCGGCAACCATTGAGTATCATCGTAATCAGGCGTTTCCCATCCCCACGGATACTGATCGCCCCTTATACTGTCGGTGGGATTGCCTGTGTAAAGTCCAAAATCAATGGTACTGCGGTCGGTCATCCATTCCACTATTTTGGGGAAACAGGCCGTGTTGTGCAGGCATTTCCAGCTGTCGCCATGGGTATTGACCATCTCTTCCGCTTTTGAATTGCCCTGAAGAATAAAAGATGTCATTTGCGAAATAAAGGAAAACGAACGCTTCGGCCCCCAGTTCACCACTTCAGCAGCAATTAAATTATTACCGGCATGCAGGTGTTCTGCTATATCCACCGTTTCGTAAAACCAGTGTGTCAAATCGCCCCTTGCCGGTCCGCGAAGGATGTATTTCCCGTTTACAAAAAGCCTGTAATGATTATCGGCCGAAACATTTATAATAAAACTATCGGGCTTTTCATCCAGACTGAAACTTTTCCGGAAAAGGACTACAGCATGCGACTGGGGCTGAACGTCTGGATGCATGATCCAATGGGCAGTCCATTCAACAGGAGTACCAAAAAGTGACCCCAATGGCAAACACAGCAACAACAGATATAACAATCGGCTCATTTTTTTATTTTCAGTTTTTGAATGAAATTACAACTGTAATTTAACCTTTATCCCTTGCATAACAAAATTTCAATTACCCGATCTTCCGATTTCAATATTTTAATTCGCTCCATTTTTCCACATGATAATGATGTTCACCCGCAACATTTCCTGAAGGCATATATTTACCTCGCCACCATTTCCGTTCATCGGGCACAGGCAATAATTTCTTTTCATCAATATGACTAACTGAATTAAGATTGTAACCTATGCTGAAATTTTTCAGGAAAGCGGCAAACGGCTGCTTCCTTCCGTCGTTTATGTTCCAGATGCCGGCGCTTACAATCAGACGGTCAGGGGAAGGGTCAAAAAATTTTAGTCCTTCAGCATTGCTTTCAAAATCGTTCTTAACGTTCAGCCTTACCCTGTGCCATACGTCTGGTGTATTATCCAGACTGAAAATAAAAGGCCCCGGTCCGGCTGAACTGCTGTATGTGCTGCCCAGATTTACCCAGGCCTTGTTGGCAAAGTAGAGCAGATTTAATACCCTTGCTGATTTCCGGTATCCTTCCACCCATATGTAAAGGCCATTGAACCCACTGAAATCGCAGTTTCTTCCTTCATTTCGGTATTCAAATGAAATGAATGGGTCCTTGTCCGGTTCCAGTTCAATTGCCTGAAATATACGGTTGATATCCTGTGGAAGGCGATCCTGCCCGGGGGTATGATAACCTCGTTTCTCCGTTTTTAGATATAAAGCCGGTTGATCATTCTGCACCACCACTTTGCATATATTGGATGGGTTTTCATCTTCCTGGTAAACGAAGCGGCGTCCCCATCCCTCTGGTCCATCTTTAAAGTTCCCGTTAACAAACTGCTTGTTTGCAGGCAACTCCCATTTGTTGCCGAACCATAAGGGGTAGCTTTTTGAATCGAATTCAGGAAGCTTATCTGGCCAGGTAAATTCTTCAAGAGTAACAGTTTTATAGGTGGCTTTCAGTTCTTCGCCTTTTATATCCACAATGCAGATTCCCTGGGCTGGGCCTCCATACAGATCCTCCTCACCAAAAGCCCGGGGGCGGTAACCGGCAGCCGGCAAATTAATACAGTTGATTCCTGTTACCGAGACAGCTGTTTTTAGAGACGACTTCACCGGAATGTGCACATGCCCGCTGAAAATGGTTTTTACATTCCCGTGTTTAGCAAGAATGTCGAACAGCAATCTTTTTACATAAGCCGTTTCGCAGTAATTCACCAGCGGATTAATGCCGATGGGATGCATGGGGATGTGCTGAAGGAAAATGGTTGGGCGGTCTTTATATTTTTCCAGATCCCGCTCAAGCCAGTCGAAATAGTGCGGATGATTTTCCCAGAACATCCGGCGAAGCGGATCGGGCCATACCACAAAGTGCCATTTGCCCAGGTTGAACGAGTAAAGCAGTAACTCCATTCCGTTAATGGCTTTCTGTGCAGCAAAGTAATTGTTGAACCCCCTCAGGTTGTATCCCGGTTCAAATGAGGTCTGGTAGCGTGATTCATGATTGCCCATCTCATACAGTACAGGCATTTTCAGCCTTTCAAAGAACCGTGCCATCTGCGCAAAATGGTGTTCCTCGCCCTGATGGTCAACAATATCTCCAAGCATAAGGCAAAAGGCAGGTTTCACCTTCAGATTACCTGCCAGCCGGATACTCTCCTCAATAAACGCATTGTGAATTTTCATCCTGCAAAGGTTGTCCTCAGGGTTGGAGGCATCGCCGCCCTGCGTATCGGCCATAATGATAAAGGTAAAATCGTCGCCCGGACTGCTTATTCCAACATCTGCAGGATTGAGTTCCCCAATCTCCTTGTCAAGCAGGAAATTGGCCTTTACCTTTGCCCGGCCGATTTGTCCGGTAACCTCCTGTTTTTTTACAATTTCCGACAGGCTGAAAGCAAAAATACCTGCCTTGTCAATCATTGTAATCACCGATTCTTCCGAAAACTTGTCGAGCCACAATACCAGAACATCCACATCACCTGTAGCAGCAGAAATAACCGGGGCATCGAGGCCCCCGGTAAAGTTGTCTTCACCTTTTTCAAAAAAATAAGATTTGGAGCGCAGGATGTTTCCATTTTCAATTTTGATATCAGGTTTAAGCTGCTGTCCGTGCCGGTCGTCCGACTGGAATTCCAGGCGGACAATAACTTGCCCCTCTTTTGTGACAGCCTCCTGTAAAGTCTCCGGCTGACGGTAGTTATATTGAGGAAAATCCTGTCCCGTCTGAGTAGCACCCATTAATGGCTGAACAACCACCGGCGCAACGCCCAGTCCAAGATTTTGTAAAAACTTTCTGCGTTTCATAATTCTTTTTTACTTCTTTCCTGCTGCCAAAATAAATGATTCACCTTTTATGAGCATCCTCAAGTAGTGCTTTTCGTTTATATTACTTTCCATTCAACAGAATTATTCTTTTGTATCCGGTCAATTCTGGATTGCCGTTATCAGTAACTCTCAATACAATGTGAACGGCAGAATTTTTATCCAAGTGTGGCATTTGAAACTCCAGAATTTTTCCTTTGGATTTAATATTTAGACCACCAGCAAAGTTTCCTGCTTCAGGGTAAAATTCCCAATCAAACAGTAAGGTATTTCCATCAGGATCAGTCGAAGCTGAAGCATCAAGTCTGATTTTCCTGCCTGGTTTACCATGGATCACTAATGGCCTATTTATATCATGTCCGTTAACATCAACCAAAGGTACATTATTGGCATCATCCTCATTCAGTACACACCAGTCCATGCGTGCAGCAAAATCGTTCTGGAAATCATCGCGCCATCGGTAAACGGTTGTCCGGGCATTAGTTTCCCCCTTAAGCGAATCAACTGCATCAGCATAATAATCTTCTTCAGTTTTATGAAACCTGCCTCCCCAGCCTCCATATTCCGGATGTTCCGGGCAATTCAATCCGTTTTCCAAAAAAAAGAACCAAGAGGGCGTATCGCCTTCTTTCATGACACCATGAGGATTGGGGGCAGTCCATGTTTTAACGGGATAGAGTTTACCCAATGGCCCGTGATCATTCAGTACATTTTCAGTAATCCAATCCAGTGAAGTGATATCTTCATTTCCTCCAAGATACATTCCCCTGAAAACGGCATTTCGTTTATCTTCACCTTCAGGGGCTTTATTTAATACATAAAACAAACCGGGAAAGCTCTCCCATATTTCAAAGAATATTCCATCCTGATCAGCGATGTCGTAAATTCTTAGTTTTTTGACAAATGATATATACTGTTCCTCTGTACGGGTATTTTTTACTTTCCAGAGCGCCTGGGCAACATCGGTCTGGCCTCCCCAGATGGTAATATTTAATGGTTTGGAATCTTTTTCGTCAGCACACCGGATAATCCATTCCGAGGCTTCGGTATCATGTCCATCTCCCACATGGTTCCATCCGCGCATCGGATTTCCACTTTTTACTACCGATAGCAGATGTTTTTCTGTAGGAAAGCCTGCACGATGTTTTATCAGATTGGGATATACCTCCCCGTAGGCATGTATTATTTCTTCAATTAAATCGGGCCGGATGATGCTTTTTCCCAATTCTCCCGGAGTACCGGAGGCTGAACTGATGATTCCTTCAATCTCAAAATCGCAGGTGTATAGCATGAGTCGTATAAGCGACTGGGTATCATCGGGGTCACCGCCAATATCAGTGGTAACCAGTAGTCGTGGTTTTTGAGCAACTGCCCCTACCGGTATCGAAAGAATAAAAACTCCAATTATTAATATAAGTATTAACCTCATTGTTAAAACTGATAAATCATTTGTTTCTCCACTTCTTCTCTTGGCAATACTTTGTTTTCTTTTGCCCACCGATTATATATTGCTACCATTTTATCAAGCTTTTCCTGATTATTACCTGCCAGATTATTTAATTCGGTACGGTCTACTTTCAGGTTGTACAGTTCCCATGTTTTTCCATTAAAACGCACTATTTTCCAATCGCCCTCAATAAGACCACATTTGCCAAGGTGCTCAAAAAACAGCGGACGTTTGGAAAGAGTACTTTCATTTTCAATAGACGAAACAAGGCTCTTACCTGCCTGAGGTTTGATTTTTTTTCCTTTAAAACGTTTTGGGTAATTAGTTCCTGCAAGTTCAGCCAATGTTGGTAATACATCTAATATATGCGTTGTTGTATGGTTAATTTTGGCTTTTTGAAAACGGGCAGGATACCAGGCGATAAATGGTGTGGCAATCCCTCCTTCATGTATGTCGGATTTAAATTCTCGGAAAGGAGTGTTACTCACATTCGCCCAGTTGTGCCCGTATCCCACAAACGATTCGGGGGTGCCGGGCAGGGCATTGGGACTGAAACGGGGATTGCCATATTTACCTTCATTTAGGCGGCCAGCAGTAGCACCTCCGTTATCCGATAAAAATAGGATAATAGTATTATCGATCTGTCCATTTTTTTCAAGTTGCTCAAGCAATCTTCCGATATTTTGATCCATGCAGTCGACCATTGCTGCATATACTTCCATAAGGCGAGCTTCATTTTTTTGTTCTTCGGGCGACAGGCCTTCCCAATTGCGGTCGGGTTTATTTTTCGGTGAAAGCTGTGTATCCGCATCAATCAGTCCGAGTTCAATCAGCCGCTGGTGTCTGTTGTTACGGATTGCTTCCCATCCGTCATCATACACCCCTTCGTACTTTTCGATATCTTCCGGAAGAGCATGTAAAGGCCAGTGTGGGGCAGTATAGGCGAGGTAAAGAAAAAACGGTTTGTCCTTTGAGTTTTGATTTATGAACTTCAAAGCCTCATCAGTATATAGATTGGTTGCATAGAAGGTATTGGCTTCAGGAACAATTTCCTGATTGTTTCTGACTACCGTAAGCTTGTTTCCCGGAGGCCACAGTTCATTGCGGTACGGTTTGAAATCGAAATAACTGGCTGCACCATTTAAAAATGCAAAACACTGTTGGAAACCATGATCGGCAGGCCGGTGGCCCGATTCTTCCCCTACATGCCATTTCCCCGACATGTAGGTATTATACCCGGCAGCGCCCAATACATCGGCAATTGTAACCGTCTGATCGTTAAAGTAACCCTGGTATTCGGGAATCGGCAAATCGGTGTCGGTCATTTCGCCCACGCCTGCCTGGTGCGGGTATAAACCGCTTAACAGCGAAGCCCTTGACGGGCAACAACGGGAGCTGTTGTACATATTGCTGAACCTGACGCCTTCACTGGCAAGCCGGTCGAGGTGAGGCGTTTTTATCTCTGAGCCGTAACTGCCAATATCCGAAAAACCCATATCATCGGCCAGGATCAGGATGATGTTGGGTTGTGACGACTGAGTACTGGCACCGACAGCAATTCCTGAAAACAGTAACAATAAACCGGTATATCTTAAACAATTCATGTTTGTTGTATCCTTATAGCAATTAATTGATTTTTCCATAATTTACTTCCTCCGGAACCTCTATGTTACCCTTCTGAAAGACTTGTGAAAGCGACCAGAAGCTGTATAAATCATACCCGTACCACTTTCCTGCAGTTTGTTTTTCCAGTTTCCGGTAAACATGCTTAACTTTTTCAGGAAAATCCGGCAGCAGGTGCCAGGTTTCTTCAAACGCACGCGCTGCAAAAAGCTGAACCGGTTCTGATGCACTTTCCAGCTTATCAACCAGAACATCTGAATATTCATGACTTCCGGCTTTAATCAAAGTTTTTGCTGCTTCTATCTGCACCGTCTCGAAATCATCACTTATCCGTTTTTTTAATTCTGCCAGAATCTCCGGCTCATAAAATTCAAGGCTTTCCACAGCAACAACAGTCCAGAACCTCACAAATCCGTTTTCATGATTAAGGTACCTGATAATGTCATCGGAAGAAATTCCGGGAGTTATTATTAAATCACAAGCGTCCAGCACTTCGGCAACCGGGAAAAGTGCATCATTTTTGGCAATATCGAAAGGATATGAATTTTCTGCCAGACGAATCATTTCCGGTTCAGGCATCAAACCAGTATCGAAACTTTTCAAAATTTCTGACCGGAGGTTGGTGCGCATTTGTTCAAGAACCTGCCGATACTCCGGTCGTCCGGCCAGGTTATTTATCTCATATGGATCATTTACCACATCATAAAGTTCTTCAGCTGGACGATTTTCTGCAAACAGAATGCTTTGTGCGGGTGTAAGTCCCGGTTGGTTTCTGAACTTTGAAAGTTCTTGCATGGATTCCGATTTGTCACTGTAGAAATTGGGTTGTATAAGTGGTGTGTACGGTAAAAAGTTTCTTATGTAACGGAATTTTTTTGTACGGATGGTGCGTGCCGTTTCATATGCTTCATCAACCCGATCGGAGGTGCCAAAAACGAAATCTTTTTCATTTATCTCTTTTTCTGAAATAAACGACTTGCCACTCATATTTTGAGGTATGGCCACTCCTGCCAAATCCAATACGGTAGGAGCGAAATCCAGAAAGCTTATCAAACGATCGTTTTCCCCGCCTGCCTTCATGTTAAATAGGGCAGCGTATTTCTCAGGAACATAAACAAGCAAGGGAATTTTAAGCCCCGAATCGTACAGTGCCCGCTTTGCGCGGGGCATACCTGTTCCATGATCGGAGAAGAAAAACACAATGGTGTTCTCCAGCAATCCTTCATCCTCCAGTTCTTTCAGTCGTTCGGCAAACTGCAAATCCATCACCTGGACATTTGTGTAATAACGTGCCCACAACTTTCTGAGGGTGGGCGATTCGGGGAAATATGGCGGCAGAACCAGATTTTCAGAAACCATCTCCTGTATTTCAGGAAGGTATTTCTCCACGCGCCTGGCATAAACCGAATCGTTACCAAAGATGCCCGACTGATGGGTTATGCCGATGTTGAACACGCTGAAGAAGGGTTGATTGCCCTTACGATTTCTCCAGTGTGCCTCTCCCGACGATTCATTCCAGATGGTGTTGTCGGTAAAATTATAATCTTCCTTGTCGTTGTTTGAAACGTAATATCCGGCATTCTTTAAATATTTAGGAAACGGTACTACACTTTCGGGAACCAAAGTTTCAGAACGCAGGTGCTGTGTACCAAGAGAGGTGGCATATTCTCCGGTAATGATGCACGACCTAGAAGGAGAGCAAACGGGTGCAGTGGCAAATGCATTGGTGAATTTAACACTCCGCCCGGCAAAAGCATCGAGGTTGGGTGTAAGGGCATTTTCATCATCGTAGCAGCCCAGCATGGTTGTTATGTCTTCGGCACAAATCCATACAATATTGGGCTTATCCTGTGTTTTATCCGCTGCAAAATTCCAAAACAGCAGGGGAGAAAAGGTTGCCAGAATTATGTTTTTATTGGCTTTCATTCACTACTTGTTATTATCAGGCCGGTTTTACCTGGTATTCCCTGTAAACTGCATCCCATGGTTCGCGCATAGGCCGCGAAAGCATGTTGTTTGCTTCAGGCACTTTCAGTACCCTCTCTGTTTTTGGATCCCATTCCAGATCTTTATTCAGCATCATGGCAATATTGCCAAGGTGTGCAATAGTGATGGAGCGGTGAGCCACCTCAACGGGAGCGATGGGTTCTTCTCGTGACAGCACGCAATCGATGAAATTGCGGAAATGATTATCGCTGTGGTAAAGCTGAATCTCATCGGGGCCAATAACTGCATCTTTCAACGATTCAGGCTCAACGGTATGTTTTCCCCTGTCCGACCAAACTCTTCCTTCAGAACCGATAAAGGTAACTCCAAAATCCTCCCCGCTTTTTACTATCATTTTCATACCATTCTCATACAGGCATTCAAAATAGAAATCCGTAGCTGTATTGTAATGAGGGTGGTCGGCCCATGTCGATTTGGGATTCTGTATCTTTACCGGGCCTGTAAGCTCGGTACCCATTCCCCATTGGGCAATGTCGGGATGGTGACCTCCCCAGTCAGTTAGCTGTCCACCCGAGTAATCGAGAATCCAGCGAAAGTTGACATGGGTGCGGCATGGGGCATATGGAGCAAATTGGGCAGGCCCCAGCCAGAGGTCGTAATTGAACCCTTCGGGTACCGGTGCCGTTTCGGTCAGGTGTGCCTTTTGCCCAAAATCGGGAGTCCCCGATGGTAACCCGCAGATAACAGTTTCGAGCTGCCCGATCCGGCCATTGCGCACCAGTTCGCAGATGCGCCTGAAATTTTGATTGGACCTTTGCTGGCTGCCCGTCTGAAAAACGATGTTATGGTGACGTACGGCATCGCTCATGGCCCGTCCTTCGGCAATTGTAAGCGAAAGAGGTTTCTGACAGTATATATCCTTTTTTGCTGTGGCAGCCATAAGCACCGGAATGGCATGCCAATGGTCGGGTGTGGCAATTTCTACCGCATCGATGTCCTTATTGTTGATTACCTCCCTGAAATCCTCCACATCGGTGCAGGCACGGTAACGGCGATCGAATTTTTTGCTGTAATAGCCGTTCACGATATTACGGATGTACTCTCTTCCGGCTGTACGTCCGTCCCAATAGCCGGCGCTTTGTTTATTTACATCGCATATTTGTGTAATTATCACCCGGTCGTCGGCAAGGAAATCCATCACATCGTTGCTTGCCTGGTTTCCGGCGCCAATAAACGCCAGGTTGATCTTGTCGGATGGGGCTGTCTGGCCGTTTTTACCCACACAGCCAGCAGGTATGATGGTGGGTACAACAATCAGCGCTGAAACAGCCACACCAGCCTGTTCCAAAAATTTTCTTCGTTTCATACAGGTTTACATTGGTTAAAATAAAGGTAAATTTAGACATAATACCCGAATTGACTATCCTGTTCAGTCAGCAGTTTGGTATATAACCTACAAAGTCACCATTTAACAGGAAGATGTCCGAAAATGGCTTTTCCCTGTATGGCTGATGAAATTTAATTACTGGAATTTTTACCCTTAGATGATGCCCGGGGGTAAAGTACCCTTATAAAACTGCTATTTCCTGTATCTGGCTTTTTTTTATTGAATAGCAGAGTATAAATGTTTTAGATCAAATCAATATTATAGTTATATTATATTTGGTGTTAATTCGCTGTTTCTTCGTATTAAATTCGATATATATCGAATTTAATACGAAGAAACTACGAATATACATCGAAGATAATTCTAATTTAATCAGGTTTTGGTTAGAACATCCCAAACGGGTTGGGCTTAGCTTTCCCATATATGTTGATGTAAATCCATGTCGAAAATGTATTAATTGCTTTTGTGTACAGAATAAAACAACTCTACCTTATCCGGGTTTTACTGAATTTTTCTGCGCTGGCAGGAAACATTTTTTATATTTGACTGCTGAAATCAATACATCTGTGGTTGCTAAGAAGGTTTGAGAAGGCTTGCCGGATTTCGTGTTTCAAAAGCTAAATTGTTTAATATGAATAAGATACTACTGACCTTGTTTTGTTTGGTACTTGTTGCCGTAAATCCGGTACAGAGCCAGCATACACCTGAAAGCAATACCGGCTGGTATCCGTTCAATCTGTCCAATAATTCTGAGCCGGGAGTAATCGGGATGCAGTCGTGGCTGGATGCACCTGCCGGGAAACATGGATTCGTGCAGAACAGGGACGACAAGCTGGTGTTTGAAAACGGTGAAGCGGTAAAGTTTTGGGGGACCAATATCTGCAGCCGTTTGCCCTATGTGAGCGCTGAAAAGGCCGACAGCTTCGTTCATTTTGTTGCAAAGTACGGAATCAATGCCGTGCGTTTTCATAAATTTTCATGGTATGCTTATCACAATAATACCTCCACGGAATTCAATCCTGAATTGTTTGAGCGGTTCGACTACTTTCAGGCCAAACTGCGCGAAAAGGGTATTTATTACGGCTGGTCGCACATATACGGGCACAGGGTAATGCCAAAAGACAGCAGCAGGCTGCTGGCGTATTCAGAAATTAAGCACCTCGAATATCCGTGGGCTCACCTGAATGGTTCCACGTCAAGTCTTGTGAATTTCGCCCCCGATCTGCAAGAGCTGAGTATTGATCTTACAGTAAATATGCTCAACCATATAAATCCGCATACCGGCCTTCGTTATGCTGATGATCCGGCACTGGCATTTATTGAGTTTCAGAATGAAGATAACATCTTCTGGAGTGCCATTGGCCGGTCGCTGGAGCAGGCGCCAACTTACCGGGCACTGCTGTGCCGTCAGTTTTCGCAATGGCTGAAAGATAAATACGGCAGTCAGACAGAACTTGAAAAAGTTTGGGGATCAGAAAACATCCCCCGGGGTGAGTCGATTGAAAAAGAAAACATCTTTCCGGATCCCAACCACGGATTGTTCAGCTGGGAGTATGAAACGGCAATGAAGGAAAACCGGCCTATGGCTGTCCACATCAACGACAAGATGCGTTTTCTGTATGAGAAGCAGGTGGAGTTTTATAAGAAGTTTGAAAAGGCAGTACGTGAAACAGGTTATAAGGGAGTGTTGGTAGGTTCCTGCTGGCAGGCAGGCTCAGGCATTTCGCATTTATATAACCTGCATGCCGATTACGAGGTGGGTATGATCGACCGTCACAACTATTTTGGTGGAGGCGCCGGCGGGCATCGCATGACGAAGGGAGAGGTTAAGAATACGCCGCTCGTCTCGCAACCCGGGTCGGGTCTGCTGAGTACAGGGTTACAGGATGTGGTGAACCGACCTTTTTCATTCTCCGAATGGATGAGCCTGGTGCCCAACGAATGGACTGCCGAAGCAGCATCGCTTATTGCTGTTTACGGTATGGGATTGCAGGGGTGGGATGCTTCCTTTTCTTTTGCAACAGACATCCCCAGGTTCTCGAGGTACCTGCAATCGGAGGGCCATGGCGTGTACAATGCTACCAGTCCGCTGCACATGGGGCTTTACCCTGCACTGGCTCGCATGATTTATCGTGGCGATATCACCGAAAGCGAAGTACTGGCTGCCCGGAATGTGCACGTTCCTTCCATTGCTGAAGGAAAGCTCGGGTTCAGTGAACTGGTTGAACAGGGATATGATGATAAGCAATTTTCAGGAACGGTATCTCCGGAGATGATGGCTATAGGGCGCTTTCCAGTGCGGTTTTCCGAAAACTTTCAGGAAACTGTAGTCCCGGATGTTTCAGGCTATTGGAATGAAGAAGCAAAAGTCGTGATTTCTGCAACCGGTGAGCTGAAATGGAACTACGGAGAGAAAAAGTATGTTTCTGTCGATTCAAAAGGAACCAAAGGAATCATTGGTTTTGCAAAGGATGAGAAGGTAAATTTGGGCGACTGGGAAATAGAAACAGAAAATCCTTTTGCCGTTATTCTTGTCACAGATCTTTCGGAAAAGGGCGATCTGGCAACTGCTGAAAGGATATTGGTTACTGCTGTTGCGCGGGCACGAAACACCGGTATGGAGTATGATTATGCGGACGGCAATGTAATGCTGAAAAACGAAGGAGACAAACCGCTTTTGCTGGAGCCGGTAAAAGCAACAATAGGATTAGCAGGCAACAATAATTATGAAGTAATACTTCTTGATCACGATGGAAAGGAAACCGGCAGTAAAATACCGGTATCCGACGATGTATTTGAAATTGACGGCGCGAGAGATAAAACTTTGTATTATTTACTTGTCAGGAAGTAACTTTTGCTTTAGGTTATAACCAACCAGTCATATAACGGCATCCATTTCCTGTTGCGCTGCAGCTTTTTGTACAGGATTGATTATTTCTGCTGAATCAACTGCCTGAAAGAAGTTTGTGATTTTGCCGTTTTTGAACGTCCAGGTGTGGGTGGCGTTTGCCTTGAAATTCTTACCGGTGGCTTTCCATATCCCTTTGTAGTAGCCCACCATTACAATTTTATCACCACCATCAACAAAATCGGTGACTTCAATATTAAAGCCATCGTAATATTCAGGAATTTTTGCAAAAATACCTTCTGTTACATCCTGCGCACCCGTGTAAATTCCATCTTCCTTTGTATAGGGAAAACCGGTACATTCATCCCAAACCATGTCAGGTGCCCAGTTGGCTGTAACTTGTGCCAGGTTCCCTTCTGCAAAGGCCTGATAAGCTTGTTTTAAAATTTCTAAATTACTCATAATAAATTAATTTGAAGGTTTAAAAAATAATGATACAAGTTATGAATAAATTTTGATATTAATTCTTCTTTACTTTGATAGTTAAATCATTGGATTTCATTTTTTTGTCAATCAGCTTCGGGTTGCATTTGAGAAAGATTACAATTTCAGCAAAAGCCTGTTTAGGATTGTTAGCTCATAATTTTTATCTATAAATATTCTAAATAGTTATCTTACATATCTTTATTGTTGTAGAAAACAAAGTTTAATATATGGATTTGATATTTTTGCTGGGTAGGTAATAATAAAATTGAGCAAATCATGAATAGTCAAAGCTGGAAAAAACTTATAATCACCCTGTTTCGGGTAGCCATAGGCTGGCATTTTTTATATGAAGGACTGGCAAAGTTATGGACGGTGAACTGGACTGCTACCGGGTTTTTGGCCAATGCCACCGGACCAGTTGCCGGGTTCTACCATTGGATGGCTTCCTCCGAAGGATTGATGAACATTATTGATCCGGTGAATATTGCCGCATTGATTCTTATTGGCATTGCCCTTTTTCTTGGTGTGGCCATTCGTTATGCGGCTATAGGAGGTATTGCCCTGCTGATGCTGTACTATTTTGCCTATCCTCCTTTCGGGGGTTCATTGTTTGCGCCGGCTGAAGGCAGCCTGTTCCTGGTGAACAAGAACCTGATCGAAGCCATTGCCCTGCTGGGTATCCTGCTTATGAAGGAGAAAGGTTACGGCATTTATGCCCTTCCATGGTTTCAGCTCAAAAAGAAAGCAGATGAAGAACAGGTGCCGGTCAATCCCCAGTTTGCCAATTCGCGCCGTGAAGCATTGAAGAACCTGGCAACACTTCCTGCTTTGGGCATCATTGGTTTGGGTGCTTTTCGCGAATCGCAGGAGTTTGGTGTAGATACCTTGTCGGGTGCTACCATACAGGTTGGAGGTGCTGATATCAGCCAGTTAAAGGGAGCACTACCCAAAGGTAAACTCGGTAAACATGAAATTAGCCGGCTGGTATTTGGAGGCAATCTTATTGGGGGCTGGGCTCACTCACGCGACCTGATTTACGTGCCGTCGCTTTTCAGGGCATACAATACCGAGAAGAAAATATTTGAAACCCTGATGTTGGCCGAGAAGGCCGGCATCGATACCATCAACATCGGGTTCCCCACAATGGAAACGATGGTGAAATACCGGAAGCTGACCGGCAGCAATATAAAAGTGATTGTACAGGTGCATCCCGATATGGAAAACAACGACTATTTTGTAAATCTCGATAAGGCCGTTGATATGGGCATGGACATCATACAGGTGCAGGGCAACTGGTGCGACTGGCTGGTGCGCGACAACCGGCTGGATGTGATTGACAAAATGCTGGAAAGAATCCGCTCACATGGCCTCACAGCCGGACTGGCATCGCATACGGTGGATGCCCTTATTGCCTGCGAGGAGCAGGGCATCATTCCCGATTATTACATGAAAACAATGCACCATGACCAGTACTGGTCGGCGCACCCGATGGAAAACCGCTTCCCCTTCGAAGTGGACGGCAAAAAACACCTCGATCACAACCGGTTCCACGACAACTGCTTCTGCCTGTTCCCCGACCGCACGGTGGAGTTTGTGCAGCGGGCAAAGGTGCCGGTTATGGGGTTCAAGGTGCTGGCAGCAGGAGCCATTACCCCGGAAGATGGTTTTAAATGGGCATTTGAAAACGGCGCCGACTTCATCTGCGTGGGTATGTTCGACTTCCAGGTAGTGAACGACGTAAACATCACCATCGATGTGCTGAACAATCTGAAGAACAGGAAGCGGGACTGGGTGGCGTAGACAGATAGGGAAGTGTATTCTGAACCTGGAGCTTTTTTTGTAATTTAAGAAAAAATAACAGGATGAAAGTTTACAAATACAGGACTAAAATATCGCAGGAAGGAGAAATCATAATTACACTTGACCCGGCACTTTACAACAAAAAGGTTGATGTGATTATTTTGCAAAAAGAAAAGCTGAGAAAAAAAGATTTAACGGCAAAGGATTTTATTGATAAATGGGCGGGTTTCTTAAAAAACAGCGATCCGGATAAATCAAGGTTCGATTATCTTTCAGATAAATATAAATGAAGTAGATCCTACTTGATGCCAATATTTTCCAAGATGTTTTCTTAAAGCATATATCATATTTGCCCTGATTGATCAATAAGTAATAACTGTATTCACTACTGCCACTATTGTTCCAGATATATACTTCATTAAATGTATTGGAGAATGATAAGAAGTAAAGCTTACACATTATGAATTATTAATTTATTCTTTAACTTTGGTGAAAAGAGTTTTTTATGGACAAGCAGATTTCAGTAAAATATCCACAGGAACTTGCCTTTTCATTGAAAATGGAAGATTCTGAATTTGAGAAGGAAATAAAAAAGATATCACTGGTGAAGCTTTATGAATTGGGTAAAATTTCTTCCGGATTTGCAGCAAAACTTCTTAATATAAAAAGAATAGAATTTTTGGAAATATTAAGTGATTATAAAATTTCGATCTTTCCTGATTCTGTTGAAGAAGATTTAGATTCAGATTATAAAAATGCCTAGAGTTGTATCAAATACAACTCCAATTATCTCTTTATTAAAAATTAATAAGCTTTATATATTAAAAGAGTTATACGGAACTGTCTTTGTTCCTCAGGCTGTTTATTATGAAATTGAGGAAGGAAAGAATAAACCTTATTATTGTGATTTGACTATAGAGCCCTGGATCATTATAAAAGAAATTAAGAATAAACAATCACGGGGTTTTCTTTTTGATTTAGATGAAGGAGAAGCTGAAGCAATCATTCTGGCAAAGGAACTAAATGCTGAGTTGATACTTTTAGATGAAAAAGAAGGGAGGCGTTATGCAAAACAACTTAACCTTACAATTACAGGAACTATAGGCATTTTGTTAAAAGCTAAGGATAGAGGATTGATTGCGTCGGTTAAAGAAGATTTACTTAAGCTAAAAGAAAAAGGGATTTGGATTAAACAAAGCTTGTTGGTTAAGGCACTAAAACTTGCAGATGAAAAATAGTAAATAAACATGTATCTTATGAAAAAACATTTTCTTTCAATACTTTTAACAGCAATTGTTTATTCGGTTTCTGCCCAGAATGACAACACCATTTACTTGCTGGTTCGTGCCGATGACATCGGGTCTTTTCGTGCAGCCAATGAAGGGTGCATTGAGTCGTACCAAAACGGGATTGCCCGCTCAGTTGAGCTGATGCCCCCCTGCGCCTGGTTTCCCGAAGCAATAAAACTGCTGAATGAAAACCCGGGTTACGATGTAGGTATTCATCTGACACTAACCAGTGAATGGAGCAATGTTAAATGGCGGCCGCTTACCCACTGTCAGGGTCTTACCGACGCGGACGGTTATTTCTTCCCCATGGTATGGAAGAACGATAATTTTCCTGCCGGCTCATCCATTTCCGAATCGGACTGGACCATTGAGGAAATAGAACAGGAATTGCGGGCCCAGATAGAACTGTCGCTGAAAAATGTACCACATATATCGCATCTTTCAAGTCATATGGGGTTCACCAGCCTCGATCAAAAAATTGGAGAATTGGTCGATAAGCTGGCAAAAGAATACAAGCTTGAAGTGGAAATGGAAGGGTTCCAGCGATTTCCCGGATGGGGCAGGGATGCGAAACCCGAAGAAAGAATCGATAAATTTTGTGAAAACCTTGAAAAGCTTACTCCGGGCAAGTACCTTTTTGTGGAACATCCTGCAAAAAACACCCCTGAAATGCAGACAGTCGGTCATAAAGGATATGAAGATGTGGGTGTCGACCGCGAATGGGTCACACGCGTATTCACCAATGAAAAGGTAAAGGAAACCCTCCGGAAGAAAGGAATAAAGCTGGTAAGTTACGCCGATTATAAAAAGGAATAGTTTAAATTCAGCAAAATGCAGAGAGCAGGGAGCAGAGAGCCAGAAGCACAAAATAGTGAGCACAGTGCAGAAAGTAAGCAGTGAAAAGTATACAGTGAACAGTCCGTTTATTTGAATGGCAATATAGTATAATTAATAACATGTGAAAGTTAACAGCCCGGCAACTGGAGATACTGCCTTAGGTGCGGGAGGATAGCCATGCAATCCTCTTTCGGGCTGTAAGCCCAGATTAATTCAGCCCAGGGCAGTCGCCCTGGGTAAGAAGTGCCATCAGCCCCCGCGGCGCAACTATTGACTTCAATTGAAATGCAACAGTTCCATGTGCCGCCTTCTCCGGCCTGGATAGGATACGAATTTAAAGATGTTAATTAATTGAATTTTATGGAGTTTTGGTGTTAGTTGTTTGATATTGAACAATCTCCGGTTGATTTACCTGCAGGCGCAACAACAGGGCACATCCCCTTTTTAGTAAAGATCTCATAAGAGCTGATTCAACTACTGCCAAAGTGCCCTCTATTGTCCTTTCAACCCGCTTTTTTGAACACTTAACTAATCACTATATTTGTATTTAATAAATTAAACAAAAATGAATGAGATCATATTCATTGTGAAAGAATCACCAGAAGGGGGTTATGAAGGAAGAGCCCTCGGATTTTCCATTTTTGTGGAAGGAGATACTTACGACGAGATTAAAGAAAACATCCGGGATGCAATACATTGCCATTTTGAATCGGATTCTCCTAAGATTATCCGAATACATTTTACAAAAGAAGAGGTTTTTGCGGCATGAAGAGAATCCCACGGGATATTAGTGGTTCTGAATTATCCATAATAATCGGAAAATCAGGTTATCGACTTACCAGGCAAACAGGAAGCCACATTCGACTTACAACAAAAGAAAACGGAATTCATCATTTTACGGTTCCTAAACATAACCCATTAAGGATCGGAACACTTTCCAATATTTTGTCGGATATAGCCGATCATTTTAAGATATCGAAAAAAGAACTTCTGGAAAAGCTATTTTAAATCAACTGCATTCATTTCTCAATTTGTTCGCTTACGGTTTTATGCTATTCAAATAATTCTCATTAGTCAGGGTAATCTTTCCAACCTGCACATAAAACATCATTTCCGTAAAAATCCTATCTTTGGTCTGAAACCATAAAGGAAGAACAATGAAACTAATAATTGTGGCATTGGTATGTTTATCTGTTATTCTTTATTCATGCCAAAACGAACGGCAACAAACTGCCACTCAAAACCTGAATTCTCCTCTTTATGAATTCCAGGATATGGAGCCCCGCTGGAACAGCTTTGAGAATCCTACTTCGGAGAAAGGCGCCGGAGGACAGGAAAACAAGGGGGCAAAAGGCCATCCTTACGATTACCTGAAAGCGGGAGAGTCGAAAACGTTGATGGATGTAACCGGTTCAGGAATAATTAACCGTATGTGGTTCACCATACAGGACCGTTCACCGCAAATGTTGCGTTCGCTGAAAATTGAGATCTTCTGGGATGGGGAGCAAAGACCGGCTGTGTCAGCTCCTTTCGGCGATTTCTTTGGCAACGGCCTGGGAAGATTGGTAAAACACGAAAGCGAACTGTTTTCAAGTGCCGAAGGACGCTCCTTCAATTGCTTTATTCCAATGCCTTTTAAGACAGGAGCAAGGGTTGTAGTAACCAATGAGGGGACCCGGGACCTGGATATGCTTTTCTACGATATCAATTTCGTTATGCTGAATGATTGGAGTGATAACAAACTCTACTTCCATTGTTACTGGAACCGTGACACGGCAACCACCCCCGGAGAAGATTATACCATTTTGCCGCATGTACAGGGGAAAGGTCGTTTTCTGGGCGTAAATTTTGGAGTGATGGCCAATCCCATTTACCAGAAATCGTGGTGGGGGGAAGGTGAAGTGAAGATGTACCTCGACGGT
This sequence comes from Mariniphaga sp., assembly GCA_024636975.1. Lineage (GTDB taxonomy): Bacteria > Bacteroidota > Bacteroidia > Bacteroidales > Prolixibacteraceae > Mariniphaga. The sequence continues at coordinate 32,155 of JAGXGA010000036.1, read as the reverse complement.
GACGATGAATTGCCGACGCTCATTGGCACCGGCACTGAAGATTACATCGGTACGGCCTGGGGTCAGGGTGCCTTCATCAACCGCTATACCGGTTGCCCGGTTGCCGATACCGAAAACGACCACTGGACATTCTACCGGTACCATATTCCTGATCCCATCTATTTTAACCGGGAAATCAGGGTCGATATCCAGGCAATGGGAGGAAACATGAAGGAGAAAGTAATTGAATTTATAGATGACGGGGCGCCGTTAATTCCGGTTACCATCCAGGAGGGACAGGCATTCATGGGGTTGATGGATTCTATACCTCCGGTCGATCTGAAACGGGAGGACTTAATGAACGGCTGGACAAACTTTTACCGTTCCGACGACTGGTCGTCAACAGCCTATTTTTACCTCGACAAACCTTCAAATAATCTTCCTGCACTTGAAAATATTAAATTAAGGACTTACAGATTAGATTAAAATTTTAAAAAAAAGATATATGAAAAATTCCAGGACGATGAAATGGTTTCTGTTAACAGTTTTTATATTTGGTGTTGCTCAGTTAAGTGCACAGGACCCGAAAAGGTTTCAGAAGGAAATAGAAATAATTGCGGCTAAGGAAAACTGTTTCAGTCCGGATCAGGAGCTGCTTTTGTTTACAGGTAGTTCCAGTGTAAGGATGTGGAAAGATGTGCAGTCGGCTTTTCCCGGGTACCATGTGATAAATAACGGTTTCGGGGGTTCGCATTTCAGCGATCTGAATTATTACTACGACAAGGTAATTGCCCCCTATAAGCCTGATGTGCTTTTTATCTATGAGGGGGATAATGATATAGCGTCAGGCAAGAAACCAAAAAGCATCCTGAAAGAAGCAAAACAGTTGATTGGCATGATTCGCCAAGATTTACCCGAAGCAAAAATCGTACTGATATCTCCCAAACCCAGCCTTGCCCGCTGGGAATTAAAAGAGCAATATAAAAAGCTGAACAGCCTTCTTGAGAAATATGCCAGGCAAACCAATGGAGTGGACTTTGCCGATGTGTGGGAAGCCATGGTCGATGAAGAAGGCAATGTTTACCGCGATATCTTTGTAGATGACAACCTGCACATGAATGAGAAAGGATATGCCATCTGGGAAAAAGTAATGGTCCGGCATATTGAATAACCTAAACCTGATTAATCAGTGAACTTTTTAATGAATAATAAACACCTGCCAGCCTCCTTCTTATTGTTAATGGTGCTTTTTGCATGCACCCAAAAGGAATCCGGCAATTACAATCAGAAACTCTGGTATACCTATCCTGCAAAATACTGGAACAGTCAGGCTTTACATCTGGGCAACGGTTATTTTGGTGTCTCGTTTTTTGGCGGGGCCGAAAAGGAAACTTTTTCACTTACCGAAAAAAGCATGTGGACAGGAAAACCGGCAGAAGGAGACTGGCAAAAGGCGGGCGTTAATCCAATGGCAAGGAAAGCTATTCCTAAAATCAGGCAAGCTGTTGTGAATGGCGATGGAATTACAGCCGATAAATTAATAGAGGAGGATGTATTTGGGTCTTCCGAATATTATGGATTTTTCACTTCAATCGGCGATCTGAGCCTTGAATTTGAAAACCATGATGGAGAAGTTAACAATTATTACCGTGAGCTTGATTTAAGCAATTCGCTGGGCAAGGTTAAATACACCTTGAATGGGACTAATTATGAACGGGAGTATTTCTGTTCTTACCCTGACCGTATTGTAGGCATGAAGTTTAGTGCGGACAGGGAAGGGGCAATCTCTTTTAACCTGTCAATGGATGTGATTCAGGATTCATCGTGGGTGGAAATTTCAGGAAATACCTACCGGATGAATGGATTTATTGACGGGAACAACAGGCCTTTTCAGGTGCTGATTTCCGTGAAAAATAATGGGGGTACTGTAAGTAATAAAGATGAAAAGCTAATTGTTGAAAATGCCGGTTCAGTGGAAATATATCTGACAATTGCAACGGATTATAAAATGGAATATCCTTCATACAGAGGGGAGAAACCTGATATTGCTGCAGCAACTGTAATGAAAGAAGCACTTAAGAAAAGGTACTCTGAGCTAAGAAAAAACCATATAAGCGATTACCAGGCCCTTTATAACCGGGTGCATTTTGAACTGCCTGGTATTGAAGAAGTAGAAAAACTGCCGACCAATGAAAGGTATATGCGACTGAAGAACGGAGAAGCAGATCCCGGATACAAGGTGCTGGCATTTAACCTGGGCCGGTACATGATTATCAGTTCTTCGCGGCCAAACACTTTGCCGGCCAATTTGCAGGGTGCATGGAATGCTTTTTATGTGGCTCCGTGGGCAGGCAATTATCAAAGCAACATCAACCTTCAGGAAATATACTGGTCGTGCGGGAACACGAATTTACCGGAATGTCAGCAGGCCTATATCGACTGGATTGATGACCTTATGAATTCAGGAAAGGAAATAGCCCGACGGGTATACGGCACCAATGGCTGGATCAGCCATACCACGGGCAACATATGGGGGCATGCCGCGCCGGTGGGTGGCCATCCGTGGGGTATGTATTCTATGGGATCGGCCTGGCATTGCCAGCATGTGTGGGATCAGTATGCCTTTAATCAGGATAAGGGTTACCTTGAAAACCAGGCGTATCCCATACTGAAGGAAGCATCAGTTTTCTGGCTGGAGAACATGGTTCCGTTTGAAAACTGGCTGATTACAGCTCCAACGGTTTCGGCCGAGCATGGTGCACTGCTGACCGATTCGGGCCTTAATCCTGCTTTCCACGATTTCAAAAGCGATAAATATATTTACAGTCTTACCGGTGTTTACCAGGATATGCAAATGATATGGGACCTGTTTACCAATACCTCCAATGCAGCCGTTATTGTCGGGGATCCTGAATTTGCCGATTCTTTGCTTAGAGTACGCGAAAAACTGCTTCCGCCAAAGATCGGGAAGCATGGGCAGTTGCAGGAGTGGTATGAGGATATAGACCATCCGGATAGTCATCATCGCCATATTGCCCATTTATATGCTGTTTGTCCGGGGAGCCAGATTCATCCGACCACAACGCCTGAATTGGCCGAAGCAGCCAAAAAGTCGCTGAACATGCGGGGTGACGGAAGATTTATTGAACAGGAACTTGCGTCCGGTGGCAACTGGGCAAGGGCGCACCGGATGTGGAGCTGGACACGTCTGCTCGACGGAAACCGTGCCAATAAAATAATGACTGAAATGCTTACTGAGCAGGGTTTCGAGAACGGGCTTACTTATCAGCATGCCGATTACAGTATGGGGAGGGAGAACTTTTATATGGAAGATGGTTTATACTGTCACTTTCAGCTTGATGGCTCTGCCTCCCTGCCCGGTTGTATTGCTGAAATGATTGTTCAGTCGAACCTCGGCGAAATTCACCTGCTTCCCGCTTTGCCCGATGAATTCAAAACCGGGCAGATTTCCGGGTTAAGGGCAAGGGGCAACTATACCCTTGATGTTAAATGGGAGGAAGGGCAGTTAATTGAAGCCGTTATTTATTGTCCATCGAAAGAAGATATTCCGGTAATCCGTTTAAATGATGAAATTGTTTCCCCTGAAGATGATAAAAGGATAAGATTGATGTATTCATGAAATTAAATTACAGGTAAAACGATAAAAACCAAAAATCATGAACCAAAAATTACTATCAGGCATCTGTTTGCTTTTAGTTCTTATTTCCTGTGAAAAAAGTGAAAAAGAATTCGGTGCAAGGGCTTTCAATTCGGTATATGAAAACGAATACCTTAACCGCGTAGCATTTCCTTTAGGCGGAATAGGAGCCGGTATGATCTGCTTTGAGGGCAGCGGCGCCATTTCACATGTGTCGGTTCGCAATCATCCTGATGTATATAATGAACCTTTTCAGATGGCGGTTCTTTCGGTAAAAGGTTTGGAAAATGGCGCGAGAGTGCTGGAAGGGCCCGTGCCGGATTGGAAGATTTTCGGCAACCCATTGACCGGCAACGGGGCCGGTGAAACTTCATATGGGTTTCCGCGGTTCGGGAAAGCTTCGTTTGAAACCCGCTTCCCCTTCGGAGTTTTAAAACTAGAAGAGGAAGATTTTCCTGTGGGAGTGACCGTTACCGCATGGAGTCCTTTTGTTCCCGGTGATGAGGATAATTCCAGCTTGCCGGTGGGCGGATTCGAATATACCTTTAAAAACACCTCAGGGAAGGAACTGGAAGCGTTATTTTCGTATCATGCCGAAAACCTGATGCGAATCGAAATTCCAAGTGAATGGGGCGGAAATTATGAAAGCGGTCATTCCATTGCAGGTATGCCCAATGGCTTTATGCTTAAACAGGAGTGTCATTCCGATAAGCCTCATTATAAAGGTGATTTTGCCATTTTTACTGATTCCCCTGAAACTGTGGTCGATTTGAGCTGGTTTCGTGGAGGCTGGTTCGATTCCCGCACTGTATTCTGGAAAGACCTTACCGAATTTACTTACCAGGCCGATACTACCACGGTGAATTCACCCGGAGCCTCACTTTATGTCCCGGTGAAACTCAAGCCCGGGGAAGAAAAAACCGTCCGGTTAATGATGAGCTGGTATGCGCCTCATTCTATGTTGAGGGCAGGTTTAGGCCCCGTCACGCAGGAACAGCTGAAAGCCGACCTGGCCTGTGCGCCGGGAAGTGATTGTTGTGCCGATTTAAGCGGTATTTATTATGAACCGTGGTACTCGGGCCGCTTCAAAAGCATTGATGAGGTGGTGAAATACTGGAAGATAAATTACATCGATCTGAAATCAAAAACCAGTTTGTTTACCGATGCTTTTTACAGTTCCACCTTGCCGCCGGAAGTGCTGGAAGCAGTGGCTGCCAATCTTACCATTCTGAAATCGCCAACCGTATTGAGGCAGAAAGACGGGAAACTATGGGCATGGGAAGGATGCCACGATGAAAGCGGTTGCTGCTATGGTTCGTGCACCCACGTCTGGAATTATGCACAGGCCATTCCGCATTTGTTTCCTGCCCTGGAACGGTCGCTTAGGGAAACAGAATTTGTTGTCAGTCAGAATGACGAAGGACATCAGAATTTCCGCACCAGTATGCCCATAAATCCCGTTGAAAACCATAATTTTTATGCTGCAGCCGATGGCCAGCTGGGAGGGATTATGAAGATTTACCGCGACTGGCGCATTTCCGCCAATACCTCCTGGATGAAAACGCTTTACCCGGGGGTGAAACAAAGCCTCGATTACTGCATTGAAACATGGGACCCAAAGGCAAAAGGGGTGTTGGAAGAACCCCATCACAATACGTATGATATCGAGTTCTGGGGACCCGATGGCATGTGTACAAGCTTTTACCTGGGGGCCCTGACCGCCATTATTGAAATGGGAGAGGTTGCCGGTGATGATGTTTCGAAATACAAAACCCTCCTTGAAAAAGGGAAACAGTACCTTGAAAATGATTTGTATAACGGGGAATATTTTATGCAGAATATAATGGTTGAGGGGTTGCAGGCTGCCGACCCGGTGGCTGCTTCCAAAGTGGGCATCAACATGAATTATTCGCCCGAGGCTATTGAACTACTGCAAAAAGAAGGGCCAAAATACCAGTATGGCAACGGCTGCTTATCCGACGGAATCCTGGGTGCATGGATTGGAAAAATGTGCGGACTTCAGGATTTCATTGCTCCTGAAAAAGTAAAAAGCCACCTTAATGCCGTGCACCAATACAATCTGAAAACTGATCTGTCGGACCACGTAAACCCGCAGCGGCCTTCCTTCGGGGCAGGAAATGATGGTGGACTGCTGCTTTGCACCTGGCCGCATGGCGATGCTTTAACCCTGCCATTTGTATACAGCAACGAAGTATGGACCGGTATTGAGTACCAGGTAGCATCCCACCTTATGTCAATGGGCGAAGTGGAAAAAGGACTGGAAATCGTGCGTGAGGTGCGGAAAAGATATGATGGCCGGGTACGAAATCCGTTCAACGAATACGAATGCGGCCACTGGTATGCCCGGGCTATGGCCAGTTATGGCCTGTTGCAGGGGCTTACTGGTATACGCTATGATGCAGTCGACCAGATACTATATGTCGATTCGAAAATTGGTGATTTTAAAAGCTTCCTTTCAACAGAATACGGCTTTGGAATGGTGGAAATGAAAGACGGGGAGGTCAGTCTGGAGATAGCATATGGTGAAGTTCCCGTTAAGGAAATTATAACCAGCCCATAATAGATTCTGATAAAGTGGGGCAGGGGTTTATTGCAGCGAGGAAAACATTAAGGAAGCAACTGTTTTTATAAAGTACGGTGACAGAAATATTAAAAACAACTCCGGATTTAACAATTTAATGCCGAACTTTATAAGTAGATAAAGCTTCAGATAAATGGCGCACACAAATTTCAGAAATATTTTTCTGGCAGGACTTCTCAGTTTTCCTCTGATTGTTTTCTCCCGGGATGCGGATTCTACAAAGGTTCCTTTAGATGTTGGAATCAGAATCGGCATAACAAACAATGGCTTTTCATTTATTCCTGCATTTACTTTGGATGAACCCGCAACTTCACTGGATATTTCCCTGAAGTGGAAAAGATTCAGTATGGAGCCCCAGTTTCAGTATTCGCTTAAGGCCAAACCATGGAGTTTCATCTTTTTTTACCGTTATAAAGCTATTGCACGAAAAAAATACCAGCTTACAGTTGGCTCCCACCTTCCTGCATTGGCTTTCGTCACTGCAGATGCTTTGCCAGGTCAGGGTGATCCTGACAGGATTTATGTTGACAGGATAGTTGCCGGCGAACTCATAAATACGCTGGTAGTGAACCCCAGGGTCATCTTAGGGATGTACTATATCTATTCACGAGGGGTACAAACTGAATCACTCCGGAACGGACATTACTTATCGTTAAATGCATCGTTTCCGAATATCAGGATCTCCGATAAAATAAGATTGAATTTTTCACCACAGGTTTTTTATCTGCGCCTGGATGATCGGGATGGTTATTATGTTTCTTCAAATTTAACTATTGGCAAATCAGGTTTGCCTTTTTCAGTCGGGTCAACAATGTATAAGACATTTAATAATGAAATTGGAGGGAAGGATTTTAACTGGAACATAAGTTTGTATTATTCCTGTGCTAAAAAATATTTTTGAAAACAGGTAAGCCATTTCTAATTTGTCACACTTTTAAAATAATACACTGGATTTTTAAATGATTGAAGGTATTTCAACTAATACTATTTCTAAAAGTGAAGATTTTGAGTACTGTTAGTCAATAAAAAAGCCAGACCTTTTCAGGCCCGGCTTTTATCACCTATCGTTGGGCTCACTGGTGTTTAAATATCACTTTAAGTCTATTCCTCTTTATATGCTTCAATCAAAATTTCAAGGATTTTCTTGCCTGCAGCTGCAACGCTGGTTCCCGGGCCAAAAATAGCCACCGCACCGGCATCGTACAGGTACTTGTAATCCTGCGAGGGGATAACCCCACCCACAATAACCATGATATCGTCACGGCCAAGCTTTTTCAGCTCTTCGATAACTGAAGGCACCAATGTTTTATGACCGGCGGCCAGTGAGGAAACGCCCAGTACATGCACATCGTTTTCAACGGCCTGCTTTGCTGCCTCTTCCGGGGTCTGAAACAGCGGCCCTACGTCAACATCGAAGCCGAGGTCAGCATAGCCGGTGGCTACCACTTTAGCGCCCCTGTCGTGGCCGTCCTGCCCCATCTTGGCTACCATAATACGCGGCTGACGGCCTTCCATTTCGGCAAATTGCTTTGCCAGCTCCTGCGCTTCCTTAAATTCCGATTTATCTTTTGCTTCTGATTTATACACGCCTTCTATTGTTCTGATTACTGCTTTGTACCTTCCGGCCACCTTTTCACAGGCATCGGAAATCTCACCCAAAGATGCACGTTTTTTTGCTGCATCGATAGCCAGTTCCAGTAAATTTCCCTTTCCGGTTTCTGCGGCATTTGTTATGGCTGCCAGTGCTGCCTGTACGTCTGCTTCATTGCGCTCAGCACGCAGTTTCTTTAAACGCTCGATCTGCGAAAGGCGGACCGCTGTGTTATCAATGTCGAGGATATCAATTGGGTCCTCTTTATCGAGACGGTACTTGTTAATCCCAACGATTGTCTGTGTTCCGCTGTCGATTTTCCCCTGTGCACGTGCTGCTGCTTCTTCAATACGCATTTTCGGTACTCCGGTTTCAATTGCTTTGGACATACCGCCAAGCCTTTCTACTTCCTGAATAAGTTCCCATCCTTTATTGGCCAGCTCATGGGTCAGTGATTCCACGTAATAGGAGCCTGCCCATGGGTCGAGCGAACGGGTGATTTCAGTTTCCATTTGCAGGTGTAACTGGGTATTACGTGCAATCCGTGCCGAGAAATCGGTAGGCAATGCAATGGCTTCATCGAGTGCATTGGTGTGCAGGCTTTGGGTGTGTCCCAATACTGCAGCCATGGCTTCAATGGCAGTACGGCCTACATTGTTGAACGGGTCTTGCTCGGTAAGCGACCACCCTGAAGTCTGTGAGTGCGTACGCAGCGCCATCGACTTCGGATTCTTCGGATTGAACTCCTTCACAATCTTTGCCCACAGCATACGTGCAGCACGCATCTTTGCAATCTCCATGAAATGGTTCATTCCAATGGCCCAAAAGAAAGATAGTCGGGGTGCAAAAGCATCTATATCCAACCCTGCATGGATGCCTGTACGCAGGTAATCAAGTCCGTCGGCCAGGGTATAGGCCATCTCGATATCGGCAGTGGCACCTGCTTCCTGCATGTGGTAGCCAGAGATGGAGATGGAGTTGAACTTCGGCATATGCCTCGAGGTGAACTCGAATATGTCGGCTATTATCTTCATCGAGAACTCCGGCGGATAGATGTAGGTGTTGCGCACCATGAATTCCTTCAGGATGTCGTTCTGGATGGTTCCCGAAAGCTGTTCCAGGGTAGCACCCTGTTCCAGCCCGGTGACGATGTAGAATGCCATCACGGGCAGCACGGCTCCGTTCATTGTCATCGACACCGACATTTTATCGAGCGGTATTTCGTCGAACAGAATCTTCATGTCGAGGATGGAATCGATGGCCACGCCGGCTTTCCCCACATCACCCACTACACGCGGATGGTCTGAATCGTAACCCCGGTGTGTAGCCAGGTCAAATGCTACCGACAGCCCTTTCTGGCCGGCAGCCAGGTTACGGCGATAAAATGCATTCGATTCTTCAGCGGTTGAAAATCCTGCATACTGGCGAATGGTCCATGGTTGCATGGAATACATGGCCGAGTAGGGTCCACGAAGATAGGGTGGCAAACCGGCTGCATAGTTCAGATGCTCCATACCTTCCAGATCCTCTTTGGTATATACAGGCTTCACAGGGATCTGCTCCGGTGTGAGCCAGTTCTTTTTAATGTTGTTCTTTGCCATCCAGTCAGTAGTGGTCTGTTGCTGAACAGCCTTTTTTATATTTATATTTTTAAAATCTGGTTTCATACTTTTATTTATTTGGTATCAAGACTAATAGACACAAGTATCAAGACTAGGAATATCATGTGTTGATATGATTTTTAAAATGAAAGAGCATCTTTTGAATTTCTTGAATTCTATCAAGATATTCATTTAAAACATCTTCTGAATAATATTCCAAATCAAATCCTACATAGATCAAGGATTCTAATTCGTAAGTTGATCCTGTAGCTATATCAATAAATCTGGAGAAATCTTTATCTGATCCTCTTCCAGCTCCTTCTGCAATATTCGAAGGAATGGATATTGAAGCACTTCTCATCTGAGAAGTCATGACAAATAATTCTTCTTTTGGAAATTTCTTTGTCAAGCCATAAATATCCTTTACAAATTTTCTACCTTTCTGCCAGACCTTTAACTCTTTGAAGTTATGCATGATTTTTAATTTTAAAGGTTAGAATCTAGTTTATGAGACACAAGTATCAAGACCAGGGGACACAACAAACATGACCCTTTATTGTCTTGTGTCCCCGATGTAGATCGGGATTTCACTTTGTTCAACTTGTGTCTATTAGTCTTGTGTCTTATCTCTTGTGTCTTGTGTCCAATCATCTTGTGTCTATTTGATATTTAATTTGGATTGATACGCTTTCAGCTCTTCAAGTATATTGCTCTTCATGTGAATAAAGTTTTTTATTCCATTGGATTCTAATTCCGGTCTGCACTCCGGATTTCCGGCAATAACAAGAATTTCTTTATTCAGTTGGTCCGCAACCTGAGGTGCCAATTCTGCATATTCATCATCAGAACTGCACAGTACTACAATATCTGCATGCTTTACCCTTGCAGCCTTCAGGCCTTCTTCCACAGTTTTGAACCCGTTGTTGTCGATTACCTCGAAGCCGGCTACTGCAAAGAAGTTGGTGCTGAACTGGGCACGTGCTTTTCTGAATGTCAGGTTGCCGATCGGCAGCATGAATGCAACCGGTCGTTTATTATCTTTTGCATACAAATCGGTTTTGTAACGCAGGGCTTCAAACGGCTGGGCTGCACGGTATGGCTTTAAAGTTTCCACTTCTGCTCCTTCTTCAGTAAGATCTGTAGCTTTGAAAACCCATTCAGGGTACTCCTCTTTTGATGTTTCGGTAAAATTTGGAAACTGGTTAACGCCCAACAGGTTCTCCCTGCGAAGGGCCACATTGGCATCCCGTTTTGTTGCCATGGCCTTTATTTCACTTTGAATGAACCCATCACGGAATGCCTGAATAAAGCCGCCTTTATCCTGCACCTGCAGGAAGAGGTTCCATGCATGTTCTGCAAGGGAAGCGGTGAGGCTTTCGATGTAATACGAACCGGCTCCCGGATCGGCAATCTTGTCGAGGTGTACTTCTTCCTTCAACAGGATTTGCTGGTTGCGGGCAATGCGTTCCGAAAATTCGGTGGCCTCACTATATATAGCATTGAACGGAAGTACGGTAATTGAATCGGCGCCTCCCAATACGGCCGACATGGCCTCGGTCTGGGTACGCAGCATGTTCACATACGGATCGTAGAATGTCTTGTTGTAGGTATTGGTTTCGCTGTGGGCTATCAGTTTGGCCGATTCGTCATTTTTTGGATTGTAAGCTTTCACTATTTGCGCCCATAGAAGACGTGCTGCCCTCAGTTTGGCAATTTCCATAAAATAGTTATTGCCAATGCCAAAGTTGAACTTAATATTGCCTGCCACATCGTCGATTCCTAAACCTTTATCTGTCAGCCTTTCCAGGTATTCTGCACCCTGTGCCAGTGCAAACGCCAGTTCCTGTACATTGGATGCACCGCTGTTTGCAAAAAACCTTCCATGAACACCGATTACCCGGAAGTGTGGGAGTGCTAAAGTTTTTTCAATTACCTCCTTCAGTTCATCAAAAACAGTTGTTTTTAATGTTCCTTTCAGTGCAAACGAACCGATCGGGTCATTTGGCGAAGAACCAACAATATGGGTACTGTCTTTATATTTTTCCTGTATGAATTCTGTAAAAGGCAGTGCACAGCTGCAGTTGTCGCACGGACAAACAAAGTTGGTTTCTATGGCTTCCAGGCAAATATCCTTTAGCAATACAGCCAGGTCGGCTTTGGCTACTTTAGTATTGCAATCGAAATATAAGCCCAGCGAATTGACTCCCTTGCCCAATACAGTAAGCGCTTTTTTATTTGCCTCTGTAAAATCCTTTACAAAAATATCCTGCCGGATAAACCAGTCGTTGCCGGTTTTCTTATTGCCACGTACAAATGGGAACTCCCCGGGAAGTGCGCTGAGGTAATCAAGTCCTTCCAGGTTTTCACTGCGGTAGTAGGGACGGACATCGATGCCTTCATACGTTTTCCAAACAAGTGCCCGCTCGTAATCTTTACCTTTTAAATCGGCATTTATTTTGGCTTCCCATGCCTGAGTTGAAACAGGTTCAAACTCTGTGAGAAGCTTTCGGTCTTTATCTGTCATGTTAATAACTTTTTTAAAATCGGACTGCAAAATTAGCCGATTTAAAAGATTAGACCTTAGAAACCAGATTGTATTTGGAGAAAGTGAAGAAAAATCATGTTTTTAAGGGGAAATGTAAAATTTATATTACCTGATATGGATGCCATTTAAGTTTTGGAACGGATAGAAACCTCGCAAATTTTTCCCTATTAATTATATTAATAAATTTTAACAATTGATATAAACGTCTGTATTATAGTGTAATTATAATAAATTTTTTATTCTTTGTATAAGTATTTTGATATTATAATAAACATTATTTGTGTTTAATCCTTTATATGGTTACGTTATACAAAATGAGATATTATAAACAATTTAGAAAACAGTTAAAACAAATTTTAAAAACAAAGTCATGAAAACAATTTTGAATTTCTTTCCAGGTTTATTACTAATTTTTTCCGTAGTCTTTTTTGCAGGATGCAACGATGATGAAGATGTCCCTCAAATGGATGAAAAGAACATTGTTGAAGTTGCTGCTGATGCGGGAAATTTCAGCATTTTAATTGAGGCAGCACAGAAAGCAGGCCTTGACAGTTTTTTAAGTTCTGAAAACGATCTTACAGTATTTGCACCCACAGATGATGCTTTTGAAGCTCTGCTGGCAGACCTGGGACTGTCATCACTTGATGATATTCCGGTAGCTGATCTGACCAGTATTCTTACCTATCATGTTATCGGGGCAAAGGTTAGGTCCTCGGATTTAACTACAGGTTATGTACCTACTCTATCGAGCTATGATGGCAACAGCATTTCAATGTACATTGAAACAGGACCAGAGGTGATGATTAACAATTCAGTTTCAGTAACCACCGCCGACATTGAGGCAAGTAATGGGGTGATTCATGTGGTTGATAAAGTGATACTTCCGCCAACTGTTGTAAACATTGCACTCGCCAATGATAATTTTACCACGCTCGTACAGGCTGTTGTAAAAGCCGGATTGGTTGATGCTCTTAGCAGTGAAGGTCCATTTACAGTATTTGCCCCAACCAATGATGCTTTTGAAGTATTGTTTACCCAATTGGGCATATCAGGAATTGATGAACTTACAGCCGGGCAGTTGACGCCTATTTTGATGTATCATGTGGTACCGGGTAATGTCCTTTCCACGGAGCTGACCTCCGGTGAAGTTGGAACACTGAGCGAGGATAATAACCTGACCGTTGATTTAAGCTCGGGGGTTAAAATTAACGAAAGCTCGGTAGTAGCTGCCGATATCCAGGGAACAAACGGAGTAGTTCACGTTATCGATCAGGTACTGATACCGGAATAATAAAAACAAAAGCAACATTCAGCGGCAGATTGCCGCTGAAACAATTATAAATGAAAAGGAAATAATTTATTAAATTTTAAAATTAAATGTCATGAAAACAAAAATGAGAAACATCGCAGCAGCATTATTATTAGCTGCCGGAGCATCAACAGCATTTGCGTCAGAAACAAGAAGCTCAGAACTGATTGCAGACTATTCAAGTGAAGTCCTTTTGTTGGAAAACTGGATGCTGGATGCAGAACTGTTTAAAGCAGAAGAATCGAAAGATCCGAATGCAACGGTAGTTGAAATTGCAGTGGGCAACCCCGACTTTTCCATCCTGGTGGAAGCAGTTACCAAAGCCGGCCTTGCTGAAGCTTTAAGCGCTGAAGGCCCTTTTACAGTGTTTGCACCAACCAATGCAGCATTTGAAAGTCTTTTCAGTCAGATTGGGGTTTCAGGAATTAAAGACCTGACCGCAGAGCAGTTAACTCCCATACTCACTTACCATGTGGTTCCCGGAAAAGTTATGTCAACCGATTTGTCGAATACCACTGTGGGTACACTGAATGAGGGCAACAAATTGAAAATTGATTTGTCGGATGGTGTGAAAATCAACGACAGCAATGTGGTTGCGGCTGATATTGAAGGCAAAAACGGAGTGATTCATGTAATTGATGCAGTCTTGATGCCAAAATAAATGAACCTGAGTTCCAACAATTAATAGTGATTTAAGTACATTAAAATTTGCCGGTTTCCTACGAGACCGGCATTTTTTTATTTGTATGGCAGGTTAAAAAATAAACTTTTCAAGTCTCTTTTACTTTTAAAGAAAGCAACAGAATTGCGCTTAACTTTTTTTCACCTTCTCTATTCAACAGTTTTTCCTAACTTGCGTTTTCAATTTCAATGTGTAAGGATGGAAAAACTGCAATGGTCGAAGGAAGTTTTTGGACCGAAGCTGGAAATCAGTCGGGGCAATGAACTTATCGGCAGTATCCGATGGGAGAATATGATTAGTTCAAAAGCACAGGCAATGATTGCCGGGCGATTGTTTACACTTAACCGTGAGTTTTTTCTGTCGAAACTGGAGATTTACGATGCCAACGATCAGTCGCTTTTGGGCATGGTCATGATAAACCTGTTCAATCCTCGCAGCGATGTTATAATTAACGGTAAACGGTTCGAACTTGAGATACAAAACTTCTGGCAGTCTCGCTGGTCCTGGAAATTTAACGGAACAGAAATTATCACCTACACTTCCAGTGAATTTCTCACAAAAGATAAAGGCGAAATTGAGTTGTTCACTACCTTTAATGAAGAAGTGGAAATCCTTATACTACTAGGGTTATTTGTCAGGAACCAGTTTGTGCTGTTCATGCTGCTCCTTTTGGTGCTTTTGTTTGTTATCGCTGTTTAATTGTCAGGAAAGGTTTTTCGGGACCAATCCCCGCAATAAAATCCTTTTTTTTAGCAACTACATTTGGACTGGCCGTTTTTATAAGGTGCTGTTTCATAAAAGAAAAGGCTGCCCAACGACAGCCTTTTTACTCCCGGTTTCCCGGAAAAACCTAAACCAACTAAACCTAATAAACCATAAACCTGCAAGGATTGCAGGTCTGATGATTATCTTCAATATCTTGTTTTACAATATGTCAGAGCCAAAATTTTATAACCGAAAGCAAAGATATTAATTTTTTTCCCTCATTTATACTATTCCTGATTTTTTTCTCCTGCTTCTGCCAGAACTTTTTGTACTGAGCCGTGCAGTAACAAAAGGCGGCGGGCTTTGGGTTCCGGATAATGCAGTTCTTCCATTATCATGCGGGTGCCACGCTCTACAAGCTTTTGATTGGTAAGCTGCATGTTAATCATTTTATTACCTTTTACCTTTCCCAATTGAATCATCATGGTGGTGGTAATCATGTTAAGGATAAGCTTTTGGGCTGTGCCCGATTTCATGCGTGTGCTTCCTGTTACAAATTCAGGACCTACAACAGCTTCAATTGGAATATCTACATTCCGGGCCAGTTCCGATTCGGGATTTGCCGTTATGCAGGCAGTAAGAATGCCATTGGCCCGGGCATTTTTTACAGCTCCGATTACAAAAGGGGTCCGGCCTGAGGCAGCAATTCCTACAACTGTGTCGAGGCTGTTTATATTAAATTTTTGTAAATCCTGCCATGACAGGTTTTCATCGTCTTCTGCCGATTCAACTGCCTTCCGGATAGCCTGGTCGCCACCGGCAATGATGCCGATTACCAAATCGTAGCCTACGCCGTAGGTGGGTGGTATCTCAGAGGCATCAAGTATACCCAGCCTGCCACTGGTTCCCGCGCCTATATAAAACAACCGTCCTCCTTTCTTTACCCGTGGCACAATTTCGGCTACAAGCTGTTCAATCTGCGGGATAGTTTTACCTACTGCAGGCAATACTTTTTTATCTTCATTGTGAATTCCTTCCAGCAACTCCCGAATACTCATCTTTTCGAGATTATCGTACGAGGAACTCGATTCAGTTATACTGCTCATATTAATTTTGTTGCAGATGATGGTTCATCAAGTTAATTAAAGGCTCTTTTACAATTACACCAGGTTTAATATTTCTTTTCAAAAATACAGATTTTAACTGTTCCTGAAAATGATATGCCACAGAACCTGCAAAACTGATAGGTTGGTTTTCGTAACCTTCATACTGGGCTACATTTCGGGAAATAAATGAATCAAAGGAAATTTCTACAAGTTCAGTGCAATATGAATGCTGTATATTTTTTTTCAGGAACGGTACAAACCCTGCAAGGAACTTGTTCGGCTTCTCCTGACGGTAAACGCGGTTAAGGAATTCGCCATATTCAATGGGGTAACTTTTCTGAAATTGGTTTCGCAGTTCTTCGGGCATAGTTTTTTTCAGGTAGTCACCAACTAACTGGCGCCCCAAAACGGCACCGCTTCCTTCATCGCCAAGGATAAAACCCAGCGGAGGCACGTGGGCAATGATTTCCTTTCCGTTATACAGGCACGAGTTGGACCCTGTTCCCAGGATGCAGGCTATCCCGCTTTTTGTTCCCAGGGTAGCATGAGCAGCAGCAAGCAAATCGCTTTCAACCCGGACATCTGCATCGGGAAAAAATTTATGTAACGCCTTTTTAATGACCTCTGCCTTTTCGTCGTTTACCACTCCTGCAGCATAAAAATACACCTGCATTACCTTTCCCCTCAATTGATCAACAGAGCTTTTCTTCCACTCTCTAATCATATCTTCTGTACTCAGGAAAAAGGGATTTGCTCCGCCGGTTGTAAATTGTTTTTGGGTATTTCCGTCTGTATAAATCCAGGCTGTTTTTGTAGAGCCGCTGTCAGCTATAAGTATATTGGACTTTGATTTCATTGATTATAAGTTGCTCTTACTAAATATTTGTTCAAAAGTAGAAAATTTACCCTGTATCGATTGATGAATCAATTGTTTAATTTTTAAGATCATCAGTTTTTTAAGAAGAAATTAAAAAACTGTTTATCTGGATTTACCTGGTCTGGCTTTGGTTTGGGGCAATTTTAAATATATTTGCCAATTGAATACAAAAAACCGGAAGATGAAAAAACGACTGTTTCTGTTTCTGATCTTTTTATCAGTTAGTTCAGTTTATGCACAATCACATCCACCCAAATTTGAATTCCGTGCCGTTTGGGTGGCTACAGTGGCCAATATCGACTGGCCATCCCGGCCGGGACTTTCAACGGAGCAGCAGCAGCTGGAGGTTGTCCGCATTTTGAATATGCACCGCGATCTTGGCATGAATGCCGTTATCCTTCAGATACGCCCTACCGCAGATGCCTTTTACCCTTCGGCGCTGGAACCCTGGTCGAGGTATCTTACGGGTGAACCGGGTAAAGCCCCCGATCCGTTCTACGATCCGTTGCAATTTTGGATTGAGGAAAGCCATAAACGGGGCATGGAGCTGCATGCATGGCTTAACCCATACCGTGTTGCGCTGAACCACAGCCAGCCGCTTGCCGGCGACCACATTGCTTTTCGGCACCCTGAGTGGATACTGAAGTACGGAAACAGTCTCTATTTCGATCCGGGTCTGCCCCAGACAAGAGAGTTTGCGGCCCGCGTGGTAAAAGACATCGTTACCCGTTATGATGTGGATGCCATTCATTTCGACGATTATTTTTATCCCTATCCCCTGGCAGAAGATTTCCCCGATACTACCTCCTTTGCCTGGTATAACCGTGGCTTTTTTCCTGAAAACAAAGCCGACTGGAGACGGGAAAATGTTGACATCATTATAAAGATGCTGAACGATACAATCAAGTCGGTAAAGCCCTGGGTGAAGTTTGGAATCAGTCCGTTTGGTGTCTGGCGGAACATTGCCGATGACCCGCTTGGGTCAAATACCCGGGCAGGGGCCACCAACTACGATCATTTGTATGCCAATATTATTAAATGGCAGGAAAAAGGCTGGATCGATTACACACTGCCTCAACTATACTGGCAGGTTGGCCATCCGCTGGCCGATTTTAAAACCCTTGCCTTATGGTGGCAAAACCACACTTACGGAAGAGGAATGTACATAGGACTGGGATTGTATAAAAGCGACCCTGCATCCACAGTTAAGGAATGGACCCACCCGGGTGAACTGCCACGCCAGATTAAGCTTCTCAGGGAAATAAAGGGAATTGACGGGGTTGCCTTCTATAGCAGTAAGCATTTTAACCGTAACCTGCAGGGCTTTCGCGACAGCCTGATGAACGATCTTTACAGGCATCCGGCAGTGGTGCCTCAAATGCCCTGGCTTGGCAATCATGCCCCGCAACCGGTAGTAAAAATCAGCAAAAGAGGAAGAACAGTGAAATGGAAGGTTAAAGCTTCTGATGATGAGCTGGAGAAACCTAGAGCGTTTGTTATTTATCTTTACAAAAAGGGGCAACAACTGAATCCTGAGAATCCGGAGAGAATTCATGCAATTGTTGGAAAGGATGAAACCAGCTATGAATTTGAACGGATAAATTCCAAAAAGGAAAGGTATGAAGTTAAAATATCTGTACTAAACAGGTTAAATAAGGAAAGTTGGTTAAGCCCTCCGGTGAAAATAAGGCTATAGGTTTCTTTCCAAATTGAAAACGAATAGCTAAATTTGTAGTAAATCGGCTTGTAGCTCAGTTGGTAGAGCAGTTGACTCTTAATCAGCGGGTCCAGGGTTCGATCCCCTGCAAGCCGACATAAATTCAAACAATTTGATTGATTATAAACCGTATAGCTCCATTTAATATCCTGAAGCTATGATTCCACATGTTTATAAAATAGGAATTAGCGGCTGTCCTTTATTGGAATTTATACCTAATACTGCTTAAGTGGTAAGAAGTAACTTTTTCCAACAGGTTCTTTTGAACCTGTATATGGATTACGAAATGTCAATCATTCAACAGAGCTTTATCTTTCTCTTCTTTTATTGACCTTGTAAATTACTATTTCATAAATTTTGCCATAGGTATGAGAATGAATTTAATGAACATCATATAGAATAATAACAAGGTGGGAATTAACAGATATAAATTTTTATTGAATTCAACATTAAATGAGGAAAAGAATAAATGAGTAAATGCCAATAATGCTACAGTAAGTAGCTCAACTACACAAACAAACTTTACTAACTTCATAATTATGGGTTTTAAACTTATTCACATCATCTTCAAAATTATCACAGCTGGCAAAGGTAAATTTGTCCGGGAAACACCCTAAACTCCTTTGTTTAAGTGATGAATCACACGTATTTACTTACCTGTAGGTTGCCAGTAAAAATAATCGTTTATCGCCACCAGTTTCTGAATCAAGTTAAAGTCAGGAAAGAACAAAAAAATTATCAGGAAAGCATTAATAACCATGCATAATTCTCTGCAGGTACATTAATATAGGAATTTGTTATTAAACTAATAAAAAGCGTTTATGCAACCTCTCACAATACCCTCCGAAATATATTTACACTCTCTCATTGCAAATATATTACAAAGATAAAAGTTTAATTAAAAAATGAAAATTGCTCCTGAAATTTTATTGTTTAACTAAATAATTTATTATGGCCCGTTATGAACAGCTGTGATTGATGTTTCATTAATTCTGCTAATGCATAAAGCCTTAAGTGTTCAACTATTTTTTTTGTTTTTTTAAGGAAATTTAGGATTATAGTTCTTTGATTCCGGGATTCGGATGTATATAGCTGCAGTTATAATTTAATTTGCTATTTTACAGTGTTTACAATTGGAAAGCTTTATTTGAAAAAGCCGTTGTGTAAGTTCGTGTAAATTAATGATGTATTATAATCCTGCTTTTCTTTCCATAAGAAATCCCGCAACGTTCGGCTAATTCTTTTTTAAATACAATGTTTTATACAGTTTCGAAGTTTATACATTTTTTTGTTTAGCCACCGTAAGCTCATCAGATTAAAATTTTTACCTTTAAATTTGTTTTTTAAAATACAGATTACCCAAAATCAGAGAATTTTAAATGGAAATTGTTTAAGGCCCTATCGGGTGCAAACAATTCCCTGAAAGATTTTTTAGAAAAATTAATATGAAGAATATCGATTGTTTTATCGCTTTTACCGGAAAGGAAGAAACCGAAAAGGTTGTATTAGAGTTAAAGGCTGTTGGCCTTGTAGATGAAGTTTTTGTGATTGCTCCTGAGGCACATTATATTAAGGGGGCCAAAGTGCTGGTGACAGAGCAGCCTCATTCCACATCAGTCATGATGCAGATAGCGCAGAATTTAGATGCTGCGTATGCGCTGCTTGCCTTGCATAACACGCCGGTTGAACTGGGGCAGTTTGCTGCCGGACGATTGGTACAGGTGGCCGAAAACACCGGGGCTGCTATGGTGTATGCCGATTATCGTGAGGTGAAAAACGGCAGGGAAACACAGCACCCTGTAATTGGTTACCAGCAGGGGAGCCTGCGTGATGATTTTAACTTTGGACCTGTCCAGCTTTTTCGATCTGATGTGCTGAAAAGTTTTAAGGAAGAGAATTACCGGTTTGCCGGCTATTATGCCCTGCGCCTGCATGCTTCGAGGCTCGGTGATATCGTTCATATTCCTGAAGTGCTTTCAGCTATGGTAGAAACCGATTTACGAAAATCGGGCGAAAAGCAGTTCGATTATGTGAGTGCCGGAGCCCGTGAAAAACAGTTGGAAATGGAAAAGGCGTGCACCACTCACCTGAAAGAAACAAGCGCTTTTCTGTCCCCTCCGTTTAAGGAAGCCGATTTTAACGCTGATGATTTTCCCGTGGAGGCCTCCGTTATAATCCCGGTCAGGAACCGTGAAACAACAATTCGCGATGCCGTTGAATCGGTGTTGAAACAAATAACAAACTTCCCGTACAACCTCATTGTGGTTGATAACTACTCAACCGACGACACAACAGCCATTCTTGAAGATTTTGCCCGGGAGGGAAAGCTTGTGCATGTGATTCCGGCACGAAAAGACCTGGGAATAGGCGGATGCTGGAACGAAGGCATCTTTAACGACAAATGCGGACGGTTTGCCGTGCAGCTCGACAGCGACGATCTGTATGCCGGTGAAAACACCCTGCAAGTCATTGTGGATAAGTTTTACGAGGAAAAATGTGCCATGGTGATTGGCAGTTACCGAATGACCAACTTCAAACTGGAGGAAATCCCCCCGGGTGTGATTGACCACCGTGAGTGGACGCCCGATAACGGTGCCAACAATGCCCTCCGCATTAACGGACTTGGAGCGCCACGTGCATTTTATACACCTGTGCTGCGGGAAATAAAAGTGCCTAACGTCAGCTATGGTGAAGATTATGCCGTAGGGCTTGCCATTTCACGCACCTGGAAAATCGGGCGTATCTACGAGCCGGTTTACCTTTGCCGCCGGTGGGAAGACAATACCGATGCCTCGCTCGATGTTGCCAGACTTAATGCACATAACCTGTATAAAGACCGCATCCGTACGATTGAATTGAACGCCCGAACCCGGAAGGCCAAGGGTTACTAACCCCGGCATTTATGCCGGGGATCAGACTGAAGGCCCCCCATACCCCTTCCCCGGCCAGCCGCTTCCTGACCGTGATTCTGAGGAGTCAGATGTGTGTAACCATTTGACCTCAACTTCACACCCGAACAAAGTGTGTTTGAGAATAAGTCTGATAATAATAAAAACGCGTAATAGTGATACCATGTCCGATAAAATATTAATCACCATAAAAGAACTATCAAATTATGGGCAGGTCGACAACCTGAATGAGCAGGCCATTGCCCTGGTTCAGCAGCAGAAGGTAAACTGGGAACTGGCAGGAAAAAATTACGCTGCGCTTTCGGAGGTGCATAAAAAGGAGTTTGATTTCGGTCATTTTCAGATTCATGCCCACCATAATCCGGGAAGGATGCGGTCATCTGCCGCAAAAACCGATCCTCAAAGTATTGCCCGGCGTGCCTGTTTTCTATGTGCCGATAGTCTTCCTCCCGAACAAAAAGGAATTCCTTTTCAAAATGATTACCTGATTCTTACCAACCCGTTTCCCATATTTCCTGTTCATTTAACAATCCCACACCTGAAACATATACCGCAGAGGCTCGAACATTTTTTTGCCGATATGCTTGACCTGAGCAGACAGTTGTCCGGATTCACAGTGTTTTATAATGGTCCCCGTTGTGGAGCTTCTGCCCCCGACCATTTTCATTTTCAGGCAGGAAAAAAAGGATATTTGCTTATTGAAAAGGAATTTAATTCCCTGGTTGAGGAACATGCAAAAGCATATTTTCAAAAAAAAGATGTTGAAATATATGCTGTTGATAATTATTTACGACGGATTATAGCAATCGTTTCTCCGAATAAAAATGCAATCATTCGCGCATTTCATTTCCTGTATTCCTCTCTTTTGGAAAAGAAGGATGTTGAGCCAATGCTTAATGTGCTTGCCTGGTATGAAGAAGGTGTATGGAAGATAATTGTTTTCCCCCGCGAAAAACAGAGGCCTTCCCATTTCTTTGAGACTGGTAAAAATCAGATAATTGTTGGACCGGCTGCCGTTGAGATGGGAGGGATATTAATTTTACCAAGGCATCAGGATTTTGAAATTATTGATCATAAAATAATTACTGAAATGTATAATGAAGTAACCATTTCTTCTGATGATTTAAATCATATGATTAATATTTTTGCACAATACAGGTAAAAAATACTGTTCTGTTTCCTTTGTCATTATTGCTTTTCATTATATATCAAGTCACTAATGTTTGTTTTATTTCTGAATAAAAGCTAAATTTACCCTCTATGGTTTCAACCGGAAACCGCAACCGACTGATTTACAAACCAAGGATGAGAGATAATCTATGAAAGCAGAAGATGTGCTGGACGCACTGCCCGTCAATTACTATGTTATTGATTTAAATACCAAAACCATTCTTCAGACAAATGATCCTACGGTAAACGCAGGGAAAGAATCGTGTCATCAGCAACTATTCATGAAAAGTAGTCCCTGTTCGAACGGGAATAAGTCTTGTTTCTGTGAGGAGATAGTAAAAGCTAATGATTCAGGCAGCCATGTGCTGGAAACCGGAAGCAGACAGAATAAGCGCTTTTTTAAAATCGATATAAAGAAAATAGGAGAATCGAAGGTTATTGCAAGTTATGATGATATTACCGCTGAGAAAACTGCTGCAAAGGAGTTAAAAATAAATAATATCAGGTTAGACAGAGCTGAAAATCTTGCAGGTTTTGGCTCATGGGAAATCGATCTGAATGCCGGTCTGATGACAGCATCACAAGGTGCGCGCAGCATTTATGGTGTTGATAAGTTAAGAATGCCATTGGAAGAGGCAAAGAAAATACCATTGCCTGAATACCGGAATCTGCTTGACAGGGAAATGGAGGGGTTGATTTCAGGTAAAAAGAGATACAATATTACCTTCCGGATTAAACGACCCTGCGACGGGAAAATCAGGTACGTCCGTTCCATTGGTGAGTACAGGGAGGATAAAAAAATGATTTTCGGTGTCATAAAAGACATTACCGAAATGGTAAACTATGAAAGTGCCTTGCAGGAGAGTGTTGCCGATCTCAGAATGGCCCAGAAAATAGCACGGATAGGCAACTGGAAATTCGATCCGGTGACCCGGTCGCTGTCGGTTTCCGACCCGGTGAACCAAATACTGGGGAATTTTGAAATTCCAACTCATCCCGATATCGGAAGTTTTGAAAAACTGACGGGTAAAAAACATTACCATCTTTTTAAAAAGGTTGTATTGCAGGCTGTTTTTGAGGGAAAACCTTTCGAAAATCAATTCAAAATTGAAATGCCCAATGGCATGAAGAAATGGATTGAAATCATTTGCCGGCCCGACAGTGCAAAAAGTACACATGGCCATTTCCTTAGGGGAACCATCCAGGATATAACAAGCACTAAAGAAGTGGAAAGTGAATTGCAGCATTCGAACAACCTGTTTCGTACTCTGATCCAAAACCTTCCTGATGCCATTTACATGAAGGATACCGATTGCAGGAAAATTATTGCCAACGACGGTGATGCACACAACTGCGGCATGGAAAAAGCAGAACAGATTATTGGAAAAACCGATTACGAGATATACCCCAGGAAAATAGCTGATAAATATTTTGAAGACGACCAGCAGGTGATCATGAAAGGCATTTCGGTTATCAATCGCGAAGAGATGCTGCCGGGCAACCCGAAACGCTGGATATTAACCACCAAGGTTCCGCTTAATGATAAAGAGGGCCGGATTAATGGGTTGGTTGGAATAGGACACGACATTACCCATCGCAAGATTATGGAGGAAGAGTTAAAAGCAGCCAAGATGAGGGCTGAAGAAAGCGACCGCCTCAAGTCGGTTTTTCTTGCCAATATGAGCCATGAAATCAGAACACCGCTGAATGGTATCCTGGGCTTTTCAAACTTAATCAGTTCCGGCATATTCGACCCAAACCAACTCAACAGCTACTCCGGTTTTATTGAAGAGTGCGGGCACAGATTGACATCTGTCATCGAAAATATGATCGACATTTCTCTTATTCAGTCAAACCAGTTAAAGCTGCAAAACAGCCGGTTTAATCTTATTGAATTGATGGAAGAGCTGTATTGTTATTACAAAATGCAAAAAACAGAGCAGCTGGCTAAAATTGATTTCAGGTTAACCGGTTTACTTCCCGGTAAATCGGTTCTGTTGTACTCCGACAGAAACCGGATTCTCCAGGTGTTGAAAAACCTGCTCGACAATGCCTTTAAATTTACCAGGGAAGGTTATATCGAATTTGGCTTCGTTGAAACGGATGAAGGAGAACTTAGTCTTTTTGTTGAAGATACCGGAATAGGAATAGAGGAGAGTAAACTGGAACTGATTTTTGAAAATTTCCGCCAGGTAGAGGAAGGATTTACCCGGCAGTATGAAGGAGCAGGACTTGGTTTGTCCATTGTTTCGGGAATTACCCGGAGGCTGGGGGGAAACATCAGGGTGAAATCGATACCTGGCCATGGCTCAACGTTCTATGTTTCCATTCCTGAATCCACAGAGGATGAAGAAGAAGTAACAACTGAGGAAATACATGCAGCGTCTTTTCAGGCGGAGTTACAAAAGAAAGTACCGGAGAAACTTATCGTTTCATTCGAAGATGATCCGGTCAGTATGGAATACCTCAAAAGTGTAACCGGATTACTCGGATGCAGGCTGGTTAATTTCGATAATCCCCTGAAGGGAATTGAGTACCTGCGAAAACACAAAGCCGATTTGATTTTTATGGATGTGCGCCTGCCTGAAATGAGTGGCTTTGAAGCTACCCAGATTATAAAAAGTGAATTCCCCAACCTGCCGGTAATTATTCAAACCGCGTATGCCCTGAACGACGACCGGGAGAAAGCCTTCAGTTCAGGTTGCGACGATTATCTTGCCAAGCCGGTGCCTTTAAAAGATCTGAGAGGAAGAATCAGGCACTTTATTGGGGAGGAGAATTAGGAGTCAGTGAACGGTGAACAGTAAACAGTAAACACTTGGCAGCCTGCTTGTTTTGGTAGGCACGTGGTAGTCAGTAGCCAGCCTTTGCCGATTGTAGGTTAGGCAGTTTCCAAATGGCAGCATGCAATGATAAGTATAGGAGAAGTATACAGTAAAAAGTGAACGGTAAACAGACCATTTATTTATCAGGCAAATTTTCATAATTAATAACTCATTTAATTTAGCAGTAATAAGAGTTTCTTTGATTGATGGTTTATGGGTCTGCCTAACACACCAACAGAGCCATCATTGCGCGCGCAGCAAAGCCCGCCTGAACGGACGGGCAGGCAATCTGTTTCTAAATGGTACGGTGTCCTGCACCTTCATTGCCAGCCCGGTTGGCATCCCCTACTATGTTGCCTGCTCTGACGACTAAAAATGTGATTTATCCTTTTCATTCACCATACCTTCGCCTGACTAAACTCAATGTTAACTCAATATAAACTCAATATAAACTCAATGTAAATTCAATTATAATTGAATTTACATTGAGTTACAACTGAATTAACACTGAGTTTACATTGAATTTGGTACGACCAATGTATAGTCTATTTATAGCGACAGGATATATTATACACCTTATGCTCTTTGATTAAAAAGCTGCTGAAACTCTGTCAGCAGAAAGAATAAACTACTGATTTTTTCCGGTTTTCAAAATTGGAGTGCGGTTTGATTTTTTCCGGATTTTCTTTTTGCGCGGACTTTTCTTTTCAAACCGGTCGATCCGCTCATCGTTCATACCCTGCCAGCCCAATTCGTCGGTACCCTTTTCAACTAATTGTTTAATTTCGGGTTTAATGCCCCTCTTGTTTTGTTGGATGATGTCTTTCACTTCCTTGACCGGCAATGGGAAAGCCCCCGAAGAAATATCCTCTGCGATTGAAAACCATATTTCCTTTTTCAGGTAATCGGTTTTAAGTGGTTTGGCCAATCCTTTGGCTGTTTCGAGGTACATAAGCTGTTCAGGAAATTCCTGACGAGCTTCAATATAGGAGTCGAGTTCGTAAAGCAGACAGCATTTCAGTTTGCCGCATGCCCCAGCCATACGTTGGGCCGATGGCGATAGTCCCTGTTTTTGGGCTGCATCCGATGAAATGCTTGAAAAATCAGTTCGCCAGCTCGAGCAGCATAGTTCCCTGCCGCAGGAGCCGATCCCGCCGATAAGGCCAGCTTCCTGCCGCGCGCCGATTTGCTTCATCTCTACTTTAATCCGGAACTCGTGTGCATAATGCCTTATAAGCTCCCTGAAGTCGACCCGCCCGTCGGAAATGTAGTAAAAGATGGCCTTCTTACCGTCGCCCCGGTACTCAACATCAGCTATTTTCATTTCCAGGCCCAGTTCCGTTGCTAACTTGCGGGCACGGATCATGACATGCTTTTCATTGCTCCGGGCTTCCTGCAATACAATCAAATCGTTATCGGTTGCTTTCCGGTAGATCGGGTTTAACAGGTAACGCCGCGGGTTTTTAACCTTTCGCTCAAACTGTTTCTCAGCAAGATACCCTGTAAGTGTAACCTCACCCACATCATGTCCGGGTGAAGTGGCCACTACAATAATACTGCCCCGCTTTAAAGGCATGCTATCGGTATTCTTATAAAATTCCCTGCGTGTGGATTTAAATTTAACCTCCACTATATCCGACTGATTCGAAGTATCTGGTAAATCGTTCAGCCAATTGTATACATCAACTTTATCTTCTGTAGATGAATTATTTAACGTACATCCTGCACAACTCATAATCTCCCCTTTTTAATAATTCCGGAAGCAAAGATCAAAAAAAAGATTGAATTGTCGTAAATTATTAGGGTCTAATTTAAATTTTAAGGAAATGGGTACAGTTAATGTAATGGGGCAGATCAATTTCCTGGCTGTGTTGGTTGCTGCCCTGAGCTCGTTTATTGTAGGCTGGCTTTGGTATGGTCCTTTATTTGGCAGGAAATGGATGGCTTATATGGGTTATACTGAAGATGACCTTAAGAAAGGAAGTATGCCGATGCCGGTTATGATGGGTGTAAACTATGTAGCCACCGTATTGGCTGCCTTTGCTATTGCTATGTTCCTGGGGCCTGAATCGGATGCCTCTTTCGGAATTTTTGCCGGGTTGATGATTGCGGTATTCTGGATAGGCACCAGCCGTTTGAACGATGTGTTGTATGAGGATAAGCCCTGGGGGTTGTTCTTCATAAATGTAGGCTATTATGTAGTGGTATATATTTTAATGGGTGGCATCCTGGGGGCCTGGCATTGAAATTTATTTGGAATTTTTACGGTTAACCATAAATTTTTGGTATGAATTTTTACGGTTAACCGTAAAATTTCAGTATAATTATTTACGGTTAACCATAAATTTTTGTATTTTTGAGTAAATACATTAATAAGTGATTGAAAGATCTATTCAAAAAGGATGTCTGGACCACCTGGAAAAGAGAAGGAAGATGATGTTGATATACGGCCCCAGGCAGTCAGGTAAAACAACTCTGGTGAAGTTTATTGAAAAAACTTCAGGATTGAGAACATTGTATCTTTCGGCAGATCTAAGCAAGAATGAAAATCTATTGATGCAGCGTGATTTAAAAGTTTATTCAGACCTAACTGAAGGATATGAGCTTTTAATTATTGATGAAGCGCAACGTGTACCAGACATAGGCCTGGTATTAAAAATTATGCATGATGAGATACCTCATCTGAAGGTTATAGCAACCGGCTCCTCTTCGTTTGATTTAGCTAACAGCACTTCAGAGCCCTTGACAGGTCGCAAGCGGGTTTTTTACCTTCTGCCATTATCTGTTGAAGAAATTGCCGGAGAAAAAAACAAATTTGAACTTGATTTGCAATTGGAAGATCTACTTATTTATGGATTGTATCCTGAGGTTTATACCAGCCCCAATAATGAAAAAAAGGAAATTCTTACAGACTTAAGTGAATCTTATCTTTTTAAAGATGTTTTACAGCTAACTACAGTTAAGTATATTGCAAAGATCAGGGATTTGCTTCGTCTGATAGCTTTTCAGGTAGGACAGCAGGTTTCCATTCATGAATTAACCAAAAAACTGATGTTAAACCGCGAAACGGTTGAGCGGTATATTGATTTGCTGGAAAAAGCTTTTGTAATTTTCCGGCTCCCGGCTTTTAGTCGTAATCCAAGGAATGAAGTTTCAAAAATGGATAAATTTTATTTTTACGATAATGGAATACGAAATATTATAATTGACAACCTAAAACCGCTTGATTTGCGAACTGATATTGGAAGTTTATGGGAAAATTTTATTGTTGCTGAACGCAGAAAACAGATTCTTTATCACAGGCTGAATGTACATTCTTATTTTTGGCGAACTTATTCGGGAACTGAAATAGATTATTTGGAAGAAACTGATAATGGTCTTATGGGATATGAAATCAAAATAAAAAAAGATAAATTCGCAATACCAAAAGTCTGGAAAGCTGATTATGGGGGAGAATTAAAATTGATCAACCGAAAAAGTTACCTTGATTTTTTGTTGAAAAATAATGATTAAACCCAATCCCCGATTATTTTCATCTGGAGAACCAAACCATTATCTTTGCTTTAATGAGTGAGGCGAAAAAATATGTTGAAACGCCCTTGATGAAGCAGTATTTCAATATCAAGGACAAACATCCTGATGCAGTGCTGCTGTTCAGGGTAGGCGATTTTTATGAAACATTTGGTGAAGATGCTATAAAAACTTCTGAAATCCTGGGAATTACTTTAACGCGGCGTGCCAACGGTGCCGCCAGTTATGTTGAACTGGCCGGATTCCCGTATCATGCATTGGATACCTACCTGCCCAAACTGGTACGGGCGGGCCAGCGGGTTGCCATCTGCGAACAGCTTGAGGACCCGAAGCTTACAAAAAATATTGTAAAGCGGGGCATCACCGAACTGGTAACTCCGGGAGTTTCTATCAACGATAATATTCTAGAAAACCGTGAGAATAATTTCCTTGCCTCGGTGCATTTCGACAAGAACCTGGCTGGTGTGGCTTTTATGGATATATCCACTGGCGAATTTCTGACGGCCGAAGGCAAGTATGAATACATCGATAAACTGCTGAATTCATTTCAGCCAAAGGAGGTGCTTTTCCAGCGGGGCAGGGGACAGGAGTTTACCGAGCTGTTTGGAAATAAATACTACACTTACAATCTCGACGACTGGGTGTATTCTAATGAGGCGGCTGCCGACAGGCTTACCCGTCATTTCGAAACTATATCCCTGAAAGGGTATGGCATCCACAACATGCCGCTGGCAATTATCGCCTCAGGAGCTGTATTGCATTACCTCGATCTCACACAACATAACCAGGTAAAACACATTACAGGCCTGAGCCGGATTGAGGAAGAGCATTACGTGTGGCTCGACCGGTTTACCATCCGCAACCTGGAATTGTTTTCACCGCTCCACGAAAGCGGAAAGTCGTTGTTGCAGGTTATCGATAAAACCATTACGCCCATGGGGTCAAGGTTGCTCAAGCGCTGGATGGCCCTTCCGTTAAAGGATATAGGCCCCATCACCGAACGGCTCGATGCGGTGGAGTATTTTCTGAAACATCCTGAAACCAGGGAGAACCTGGAAGATCACCTTAGGCAGATCGGAGACCTTGAACGGCTGGTGTCGAAAGTGGCTGTGGGGCGCATAAACCCCCGGGAGATGGTGCAGATAAAAAGTGCCCTTAATGCCATTGTCCCGGTAAAGAGGATATGTGCCGATTCGGAAAATAAAACACTGAAGCGTTTTGCCGAGCAGTTGAATCCGTGCGATTTAATCAGGGAACGTATTCAAAAGGAGATAACTGCCGATCCTCCTGTGGCCGTTATCAAGGGAAAGGTTATTGCTGCCGGCATTTCGGATGAGCTTGATGAACTGCGCAAAATTGCCTACTCGGGGAAAGATTATCTCGTACAGATGCAAAAAAGGGAAGGAGAAAAATACGGCATTCCTTCCCTGAAAGTTGGTTTTAATAATGTGTTTGGGTATTATATTGAAGTCCGGAATACGCATAAGAACAAGGTGCCATCGGAATGGATCCGCAAACAGACGCTTGTTAATGCTGAACGCTATATTACCGAAGAACTTAAGGAATACGAAACAAAAATTCTGGGCGCCGAAGAGAAAATCTTGTCACTGGAAACAAAACTGTTCGAAGAGCTGGTACTTGCGCTTTCGGAGTACATTTCTGCCATTCAGCTGAACTCATTCATACTGGCCCAGGCCGATTGCCTCCTCTCATTTGCTAACTGTTCCCGCAGTTACGGATACTTTCGGCCAGAGATAAACGACAGCACTGAAATTATAATTAAGGATGGACGCCATCCCGTCATTGAGCATCAGCTACCCATAGGAGAATCATACATTGCCAATGATGTGCATCTGGATCAGAAAAAGCAGCAGATAATAATCATAACCGGTCCAAACATGGCTGGTAAGTCGGCCCTGCTCAGGCAAACAGCACTAATTGTTATGCTGGCGCAGATGGGATGCTTTGTACCGGCTAAAATTGCAAAGATTGGACTGGTCGACAAGATATTTACCCGCGTGGGCGCTTCCGATAACATTTCACTGGGTGAGTCAACCTTTATGGTTGAAATGAACGAAGCAGCCAGTATTTTGAACAATGTATCCGACCGAAGCCTGATACTCTTTGATGAACTTGGCAGGGGTACTTCCACCTATGACGGGATTTCAATTGCCTGGTCGATTGTTGAGCACCTGCATGAGCATCCCAGGGCAAAAGCAAAAACCCTTTTTGCCACACATTATCATGAATTAAATGAAATGGAAAGGGCTTTCCCGAGGGTGAAAAATTTTAATGTTTCCATCAAAGAGGTGGGCAATAAGGTTATTTTTCTTAGGAAACTGGTACGGGGAGGGAGCAATCACAGTTTCGGGATTCATGTGGCAACAATGGCCGGAATGCCCAAATCGGTTACTGCCCGCGCTGAGCAAATCTTAAAAAAGCTCGAAGGTAAAAAGGGGAAGGAGGAGCTTGCTAAACCACTTGAAGAAATCGGAAATAAGCGTGAAGGGCTTCAGCTAAGCATTTTTCAGCTCGACGATCCGGTGTTGAAGCAGATTCGTGATGAGATTGCACACCTCGACATCAATAACCTGACACCCATCGAGGCGCTGAATAAGCTAAACGAAATTAAAAAGTTAACCGGTTTGCGGTAGTTGATTGTAATAATTCATCTTAGGAAAGGGTCTTTCAGTAATAAAAACTATTGATATGGTGTGACTTAAAAAAACCATGGTTGAAAACGGGCAATTTTTTTTTTATATTTTGTGATAACAAAAAATAAGCAATATATTTGCATCGCTTTAAAAGCAGGTTTTTTATATGCGAGAATAGCTCTTTTGGTAGTCCGTCGGCTGACGGATGCCAAGGTCGAGGTCGCTAATTGGAAATAAAATAAAATGCGAGAATAGCTCAGTTGGTAGTCCGTCGGCTGACGGATGCCAAGGTCGGGTTCGCTAAAAGGAATAAAAATAGATTGCGAGAATAGCTCAGTTGGTAGAGCACGACCTTGCCAAGGTCGGGGTCGCGGGTTCGAGTCCCGTTTCTCGCTCAGAATGAAGAGGGGATTTAAACCGATAACCATCGGGAATAATTCCAGTTTAAAATGAAATAAGGAGGCCCGGGTGGTGGAATGGTAGACACGTTGGACTTAAAATCCAATGATCATTATGATCGTGGGGGTTCAAGTCCCCCCCCGGGTACTTTTTTTAAATATGTTTACTTTAATAATTGCGAGAATAGCTCAGTTGGTAGTCCGTCGGCTGACGGATGCCAAGGTCGGGTTCGCTAAAAGGAATAAAAATAGATTGCGAGAATAGCTCAGTTGGTAGAGCACGACCTTGCCAAGGT
>JAGXGA010000035.1 GCA_024636975.1 Mariniphaga sp. | reverse complement strand
TCCCTTTTAGAACATCCTTCCCAATGCAATTGTAATACTCTTCGAACCTGTAACATACTCATTGTTTTATTAGCCATGTTAATCTTAAATTTTTGATTCAAGATTACATGATTTATTGTTACAAATTCATCCTGATGGGTGGTACACTTTACGCCGGAATGTCAGCTTTTCCCGACTTTAAAAGTGGTACACTTTGACCCGGAATCAGTGGTACACTTTACTCCGGAATCAGTGGTACACTTTACTCCGGAATTAGTGGTACAGTATGGCCCGGATTATACACTAATACTGTTCAGATTAGTAAAACCAGTGTAGGAGAATATCTTGCTGAGTTTAAAAGAAGCGGGTTATCCTATTATGACATTACACAGATGGGAGATGCAGAGGTCATTGAACTCTTTGAAAAGAGCAATAAAACAGCTAATCCTATGTATGAAGACCTGGCAAAAGATTTTCCTCACTATGAAAAAGAATTGGCCCGTGTTGGAGTAACTCTGTTCCTGTTATGGGAAGAGTATAAAGAGCGTAATCCTGAAGGGTTTAGTTATTCCAGGTTTTGTCATCACTACCGAATGTGGGAAAGCAAACTAAAAGCTGGAATGCACATAGAGCACAAAGCCGGAGACATATTATATGTTGATTTTACCGGTAAAAAAATGCATTATGTTGATCGTGAAAGCGGTGAAATAAAAAGTGCAGAGATTTTTGTAACCATAATGGGAGCCAGCCAGCTAATTTATGTAGAGGCTGTTAAAAGTCAGCAATTAGAAGACTGGATATGGGCCAATGAAAATGCCTGGAGATTTTATGGAGGAGCAACAAGAGGGATATGTCCTGATAATTTAAAATCTGCTGTTACCAAGACATGTAATTATGAACCACTTCTAAATGAAACTTACTATGACCTTGCCCGGCATTATAAAACAGTAATTCTTCCAACCCGACCAGGTAAGCCTAAGGATAAACCACTGGTAGAAAATGCTGTAAGATTAGTTTACCAAAGAATATTTGCCAAATTAAGGAACCAGACATTCTTCTCATTACACGAGCTTAATGAAGCTATCTGGGAAGAACTGGAAATACTAAACAATACCAACTTCCAGCGAAGGGACATAAGTCGCAGGGGTTTATTTAATGAAATTGAGAAAAATGAACTGCAACCTCTTCCTGTCGAGCGATATGAAATAAAACACTTTCAAATCTCTAAGGTGGAGTTTCATCACCATATATTTTTAAAAGCAGACAAGCATTATTATAGTGTACCGTATCAATATACAGGTAAAAAAGTTAAAACTATCTATACCAGCAGAATGGTTGAGATATTTAAGGATAATGTTCGTATTGCTATACATCCAAGAAAACGTCTTCGGTACAAGTACTCAACAGAAAAAAGTCATATGCCTTCAAACCATCAATTTGTAGAAGGATGGAATACAGATCGGTTTATTAAATGGGCATCTCAAATGGGAGGCTCTATAGAAACCTTCATTGAACTGCTGCTGGATGAAAAAGAACACCCACAGCAGGCATTTAAATCCTGCATGGGAATATTGACCCTTGGGAAAAAATATAAGCCAGAAGATCTTGAAAAGGTTTGTAAAAAGGCAATTGAGTACAATAGCATATCCTTTCGGTTTGTAAAAAACTCATTGCAAAACAACACACACAAACTTGAACAGGATGAGCTGGTTGATTTAAAATTACCATTCCATGAAAACATCCGGGGGAAAGAAAATTATAAATAATCACTTTTAAAAATTAATGCAAATGAGTCAAACAGTAACAATGCAAAAACTTGAAGAAATGCGTATGAGCGGCTTTGTATGAGCCTACAAAGAAATGATGGAAGGGAGCAGAGATAAAGATTTTACAACTGATGAAATCATATCTTACCTTGTACAGGCCGAATGGGATGACCGGCAGAACCGAAGGTTAAGCCGGTTGATAACAAGAGCCAGGTTTCGTTACCAGGCAAGTATGGAACAATTGGATTATACTGCTCAAAGAGGATTGGATAAAAACCAGATATTAAGATTATGTACCTGCAGCTGGATAACCGGTAAGCAAAATATAATTATTACAGGATCCACAGGGTTAGGGAAAAGCTTTTTAGCCTCTGCATTAGGTCACCAGGCATGCCAGCAAGGGTATAAAGTTACTTACCGTAACTGTTCAAAAATGTTCGATGAATTAAAGATTGCCAAAGCTGATGGAAGCTACATTAAAGAGATCGAAAAAATCGAAAAGCAGGATCTTCTCATATTGGATGATTTTGCATTAAAACCACTTGATAATAATCAGCGTTTAATTTTACTTGAATTACTTGAGGACAGGCACGGAAAGAGATCTACTATTATAACATCACAATTGCCTGTAAATAAATGGTATGATATAATTGGAGAACCAACAATTGCTGATGCAATCCTTGACCGATTGGTACATAGTTCTCATAGGATTGAACTTAATGGAGAATCTATGAGGAAAAAATATAAAAACAATTAATTTTAAACCGGAAAATAAGTGTGAAAACGAATGGGATTAAAATTGTCCGTTTTCAGCGGGACCAGGTGTCCGAATAACTCAGGACTGAGTGTCCGCTTTCAGCGGGACTAAGTGTCCGAAATCGCAGGAATATGCACACGGAGATTAAATACATACAGAAAGGTTTTACCGGATTAATAATATTTGAAATGCTTCCTTTGAATTATAATCATAATTTCATTATTGAGGCATCTAATTTACTGAAATTTTCAAATGTTTGAAGGTTTATTTATACAAATGTTCAGAGAATGTGTTATGAGAAGTTCCAGATATGATACCATATTAAATTTTTTGAGGAGTATAACCGTTGGATTTATTTAACGGTTTATAAATCGGTGTAATGGAGGAGGCTTAAGCCGCATTTTGTTGCAATTCTGAGTTTGGTGTATGAATTGACCCCGAACTTGAAAAAGAAGATGTACTGGCAAGTTTGAAGGTTTGGGAGCCAGATTTTTTTATCACCAAAACACCAAAAACACAAAATTTCACTAAAGGAAGGTTCTTAAAACAACTTTAATATAACTAAAATCTAACCTCATAAAATTCGATCCATTAACATTTAAAGTTCGTATCCTATCCAGGCCGGAGAAAGCGACGCATGCAACGTTTGCTTTTCAATTGAGGTTAGTAATTGCGCCGCGGGGAAGGATGTCTCTGCTTACCCAGGGCGCCTGTCCGTCCACTGACGGAATGCCCTGGGCTGAATTAAGCTGGGCTTCCAGCCCGCAAGAAGTCTGCTAAGTTATAGCAATAAATGTAGGAAAGTCAGGGTAATTTTGATCAATAAATGTAGGAAAGTCAGGGTAAATAATAAATTTTGAACATGAATATTTCATTCCTGAATATTTTTTGAACTATCCTCCATCTGAAATTGACAGAGATGCAGCACAGTTCTGAGTTTTTTAACCACCAAAGCACCAAAAACACTAAATTTCACCAAAGGGAGGTTCTTAAAACAACTATATAACTAAAACCTGGAGTTGAGCTGCACCTTCTGGTTCCGGTGCCTGATTTTTGCCAGGATTTAGTAAAGAAATATCAAATCCATTTCCAGGCGGGAATTAAATCTATTCCATTCAAATTATCTTCCTGATTATTGGTTATGATTATGCCTTCATTTGCTCCTGTTTCGGCCATTGCGTTTTTTATTCCGTTTATTTCCCTGGTTGTATTATCATTATTAACTTCCCAACAAACCTGAACAGCCTTGACAATTTGATCTTTTTGTTTTATCAGGAAGTCGCATTCCGAGCTGGAATTTTTGAAATAGTATATTTCGCTAAAATCCCGCCTCAATTTGTTGAAAACAAAATTTTCCAGTCGTCTTCCAAAATCTTTACTAAATGAAAGACTGTTTGCTTTAGCAAATACCGGATCAATGCTATAGCTTTTTTTGGGATTTACCAATTGTTTTTTTATGGAAGGGGAATACATGGGAATAAAATCAACAAGGTAACTTTCCCTTAAATAATCACAATAATCGATGACTGTTCTTACCGATTTAATTTCTAGTATTTTGGAAATATTATTATAGCTGAATTCTTTTCCTGTGTTGCTTAATAAATGTACTGCCAGCCTGATTAACTGATTTTCATTTGTGATTTTTCTTCGCACAGCAATATCCCGTGTGACAATATCACGCAGCAGTGTTCTTAGATAATCATTGTCCTTTTCTTCCAAAAATTCAGGAAATCCTCCCAGTTCAAAATATTGGTCAAAGCTCTCCGGACTTCTTTTCCGGTTAAAAAAAGTAAGGAATTCATTAAAACTAAACGGGAAGAGTTCAATTTGGCTGTATCTTCCTGTTAAGCGGGTTCCCAATTCACGGCTGAGCATACCGGCATTTGAACCGGTTATATAAAGTGGTATACCTTTTTCGTTGGCCATGCGGGCATACAATTCCCACTTGTCAATATTTTGAATTTCATCCAGAAGCAGGAGCGTCTTACCTGTTTCTTCAGCAATACTTTCCAGTCTCTGGAAGTCATCCAAAGTAAAGTTGATCAGACGGGGATCTTCAAAATTAAGGTACAGTGCATTTCCTGTTTTTAATAATTTCTGCTGTATTAAGGTACTTTTTCCGCAGCGCCGGACGCCGGAAACAATTACAATTTTTTTTGTTTTCAGCGGAATCTCTTTGTCGCGTTCAATCCATTGTTTTTTTAATATGCTTTCCAACTGGTTCTTAATAATCTCAGACAATACCTGTTTGCTAATCATCATTCAGTTATTTAATTCAATCGTAAAGATAATGGATTGTATTGTCAGTACAAACTATTTTGTATTGTCAGTACAAACTTTTTTTTAGTTTTCCTGGTATTGTCCGAATTGTATTTTCAAGAACCCGCAATTGCAAAATTTAACCACCAAAGCACCAAAAACAAAAAATTGCACTAAAAGAATTTTCTAATGCTGAGATGACATGGGATTTAAGTTTGTATTATAAGTGAACTTCTTTATGCTCCCTAAGTGCTCTGGGCTGATTGATGTTAACTGATGCAATTAAAAAGATTTGTATCTTTACATAAATATTGGTGTTATGGTAGATTACAAAAAAATAATTACAATAGAACCCGGGAAACGTGGAGGGAAACCATGCATCCGCGGAATGAGAATAACTGTTGGTGATGTACTTGGGTGGTTGGCTGCCGGTATGACTATTCAGGATATTTTATCTGACTTTGATGAACTGACTGAAACAGATATTTATGCTGCCTTAAGTTATGCTGCCGATAAGGAAAATAAAATATACCGAATTGCTATATGAGATTTTTGTTTGATCAAAATATCTCCCATCGGATATTAAAAATAATTTCTGACAAATTTCCGGAATCAACAACGGTTAAAAAAGAAGGTCTGATTAATGCACCTGATAAAGAAATATGGGAATTTGCCAGATTGAATGATTTCATCATTGTTACACAAGATGCAGATTTTGATGATTTAAATTCATTATATGGTTTTCCCCCGAAAATTATTTGGATCCGAACAGGTAATTTAAAAACAAATGGTATAGCAGATATATTGATTGAGTATTCGGATGAAATATATAATTTTGTTAATAACACTGATTTTGGATGTTTTGAAATATTTAGTTTAAAATCTAACTAGATCGAAATATTTTGAAAACGTCTTTAACAGAGCCTGCTTTTAACCACCATAACACCAAAAACACCAAATTTCACCAAAAGGAGGTTCTGAAAACAACAAGGTTTTCCGGTGAAGCTTTTTTAAATTGATGGATTCATCATCACAAATCGTGCTGAAAAGCATCTGTATTAAGTTTTTTAACTGACAAAGATTTATAATAAAAACATTAAAATATGAAATCACTATTTAATATTCTACTCACAATCGCACTATTTATAATCTCCACAAATTCAAACGCAGATGATTTTGAAATAATAAAAGGGAGAGTTATCAATCAATTGATGGAATCGGGAGTTAATGACGAAAGTATAGCTGGAATAATTGATATAGTGAATGAAGATGGCAGTTATGGCGATCTCAGCCGGGAAGCAGGATTTCCGCATGGTAGTCATACCAGGAATCTTGTCAGCCTGGCACGGGCTTACAATTCTGAGTTATCACGTTATTGTAATTCCCCGAAGTAAAAGCGACCACGAAAATGAAAAATTGGTGCATCATGACAGGGATGGATATATATTACCCGAACCTGCAACTGTTAATTTATGGAACAGAGCAGAGCAGGGGAGATGGTCTGATATATCAAAAAATAATACCATTTTCTCTTTTATAATTAAAGATTTATTCATAATTTGTTGAAAGTAAGATCTAATACATGAATTAAACATCCTGGGAAGATGGTTATTTGTCAGGTATTACTCAGGTAAATTACGATTAGCCGCATATTCTGAATAAATTCAATAGTTACCATGAGCATCTATATCATTAGCAACCGAAAAGTTTTAAGAACACGTTCTGAAGATGGGAAAAAGAAGTTTAGTGACGATGGCAAGGAAAAAGCTTTACCAATGTTCCGGGTCGCAGAATGTGAAATTAAGAGGAATAAAATAGACTACACAATTTTGGATGATACGCTTCAAACAAATTACAATGATGTGGTAAAATCAATTCAGGAAAGAAAGAACAACGACAAACTGGCAGGATCAGCCCGAATGTTTTACGATCTGTATACCCAAATGCTGGATGAAAAAAAATCACGCTCGGATGTTCTTTTTTTTATCCATGGTTTTTCCAATTCTTTTCAGGATAACCTTGAGCATATAGTCAAACTTCACAAGCTTTATATTGAACCGGAACAGAGTCCGCTTAAGCATTTGGTTTATGTAAGCTGGCCAACGCGCGATCATAAGGTTTTAACTTACTGGGATGATCAGCAGGATGCTATTGAAACAGGTTTCGTACTGGGCCGTTTGTACCTGAAACTTCTTACTTTTTTCAGGGAATTATTTGAAATCCACAGGCAGGAGCAATGTCAGAATAAAATACACCTTGCTGCACATTCTATGGGGAACCAGGTGTTAAAACAAATGCTGAATTGTATTCCTGATCTTAGATTATTCCCTCTGTTTGGCGAGGTTTTATTGTTGCATTCCGATGTGGAAGATGATGTTTACAATCCGGGCCAGCCATTTACCAAACTTGAAAAACTGGCAAGTCGCACACATATGTATGTTCACAACAGCGATGATGCTTTAAGAATTTCACGTTTTACCAAAAATGGCAACAAAAGGCTTGGACACCGCGGACCTGTAGATCGATCCTTCCTGAATAATAAGACTTTTATAGTAGATGTTACACAAATAAGAGGTGGCGAATCTTTACGCGAACGTTGTATAGATCACTGGGGATATCTCGACAGAAAAGAACAGGTCGAAGACATCATAACTGTTCTGATCGGACAAGATGAAGCCCTCTTTAAAAACCGTGAGCTACGTCCCCGCGAAACGAATTATTTCTATTTGAAAGACAAATAAATATTCGCGATTACGATGACCTTTTTGATTTTAGTGAAAGCAAACTGATGCCTTTTTACTATAATAAATTTACATCATGGATTTAAAAGATATTATTAAAATACCAGCTGTTTGGGAACCGGATTTTGGCAAAAAGCTTAACGATGCGGATTTAACCACAAAGGAAATACCATTCCCTGTTAATAAGGATAAATATCAGGAATTCAGCATATTCTTATTATCCTTCAATGCTGATGTTAAAGGAAAAACAACAATATTTAATGATGAAGATGATAAGGATGATCTGGGTAATTTTACTGAAGCTCCATTCCCTGCCATTGGAAGTAATAATGCCATGCTCAGGTATGATATGAATATTAAGTTAAAGGAAGCTGTTTCCGGAGCATTCAAAAAAATCAATCTGAATTTTTCATCGGAACAGGATATTTTAATTTCATACTACAAAATCCACACAAATACAAACACACTCCAGCATGCACTAATTCAGGATATTGTTTCCCTAAAAACCATCTATTCTGAAGAAGACATATTTTCATTGGCTACCAACGAAGGGCTTGCAGTAAAATTCAATGCTACATTGGATGCTGGTTTAAATCTTGCCTTTTCAGATGTATTTTCCTGGACATTATCAC
Organism: Mariniphaga sp.; assembly: GCA_024636975.1. Lineage (GTDB taxonomy): Bacteria > Bacteroidota > Bacteroidia > Bacteroidales > Prolixibacteraceae > Mariniphaga. The sequence goes on along the minus strand of JAGXGA010000035.1, from coordinate 55,424 downwards.
AACTTGTCAAATTGTTACCTAAAGGAACAGACATTGCCGGAACAGCCAGTGCCGGTGCGTCTTTTTCTTTTTCAGTAAAAATAAACGATAAATTTAAGCTTTTCATCCAAAAATCTGAAGGTGATCTGTACAAGGTAACTATAAACAAGGCTACCTCTCATTCATCAGCTGTTGCATTTCATGCTGGTATTTCTGCCATAATTAATGATGAAGATGATCGGTTCGCAGAATTCATGGATCAGATTCTTTCAGCTTTATTGGGAGAATCAGTTGAATTTGTGGACAAGTGGGTAGAAAAAGGAGTGTCGAAATTAAGTGATACGGAGAAACAGTTACTAAAAAAAGTAATAAAACGAACTGGTATCGATACGGAAGTTTTAAATGAGGACTTATTAAAAACGAAATACAATAATTTAAAGACAACAGTAATTGACAAAGCCAAAGTTATTCTGACAAAAAAACTGGAGCTGGGAGTTAGTTATGAATATCAAAAAGCAGTTGAATCAAATGCAATTTTTAACGCAAGTATGACAGCACAGGCAGTAAAAGCTAATCTTAAGGAGCTGTTACTTTTTAAACTGGACAATCTTGAGGAAAAACAGGGCATAACTGTCACCAATTATATCTTTTCAAGAAAAGCCTCAATTTCAAAAAAATTCGGATTCAGATTTTCATTTGGGAATTTTGATGCATACTGGTTCAATCAGAAAAAATTTGTATTTGAAGAAAGCGAAAACATGCTGCAAGGAACCTATAGGAAAAGTTTCTCCGGACAAAAAATCCATTTACAGGGAGGTATAAATAAAAAACAATGGCATTTCAATTTTTCAGGAGAAATGAAGAATACAGCAAAAAATCCTAAAATGGATGACTTTGAGTATTCTTCAATTGTACACTGGGAAGACCAGGAAAGTAAAACCAATGCAGAAGAGCTGGCTGATTTTGTTGAAATGGGCATAATCTGGAATTGCATCAATATCCCATTTGAAGAAGCCTGCAAGAATATATACGAGGAAATCAGGGGTAAAAGAAATGTTAAATTTTTATGCGAAATAAAGATTCCCGCTCCTGAAATGACCTGGCTGATATTGGGACTGGCACAATCTTCAACACACGACGTTATCCTCTCATTGTGTTCATCAATGCCTTTTCGATCCAACTCCCATAGGAAACTGCTCATTGATCTGTTTATTTATTTTGCTGTCTGGAAAATTTATTTTGAAGATGAAGGAGATGGAAATTCTAAAAAATGGGCAGCTCTCTGTCACAGGCAGCTCAAACCTCTTTTTCCTGATTTGGCAGAATGGGAACGAAGTTTCGAACAGGGAATAACAACAATTCAGGGTCAGCAAAGTTATCAGTCGTTTGTTGGCTTAACTGAACATAGCGGACTATTCGATGATATACAATCTTTTCAAAAAGGGATTAAAAATCTCAATGATGCAATCCAAAATAAAAATGATTACTCTGAAGATTTCATAGAGAATACTTTTAATAAGATTGATAATCTGGTAACATCTTCAGGCCAGAATAAAACGTTTAACATCACCTTTTTAGGACGCTATTTGCTTGACGTCGCTCAAAAATTAGATTTGGATGAAAATATTGTATCTAAAATGTCGGTCGAATATGAAAATGCCCAGGGAGATAAAAAAGAAATTGTTTATATGGTTAACTCGTAAAAATACTTCATGAATGATTTGGCCGATTGGAGTCTGTGGTTTGCAATCAATCAAATGAGGTGAATTTTTATAAAATGAATCCTTAAACCTTTGGTCTCTGTTGGGCAAGACACCTAATATACACCCTCCGGACTTAAGCTGCCGGTCGGTTTTCAAGTCGTTGCCGCTGCACAACTCGCATTAATCCTTCTTCGTCTTCGTCGTTGCCTTCTCTCCTCAAGTACTAAGATAAACTCCTATCTCCGAGGTAAAAAACACCTAACTATAAATTGGAATTGTTCCTGTTTTTTATTGTTTTAGAAATTAGTAAATTGTTTATAAAGGTTTCTGATTCAGAATGGTTGAACTGCTGATGGTAAAATTGCATCACTACATGATTGCAACTGTCTCTCCTGTTGGGAAGTTGCGATGTCAATGAAGGGAAACTTCTGAAGAAGCTTTATAACAACCAATGTCAAAAAGAAAGGAGGTATACATGATTTTGGCGAGAATGAAATTTTAATAATCTGTAAATTAATAAGTATGAAAAATTTAACCTTCATTTTAGTTGTTTTGTTATTTGTTTCTATGAAATTGTCGTTAATGGGGCAGGTTGGTGGACAAATGCCACTCCTGCCAACTTCCATTCCTCAGTTTGTTGATCCGTTACCGCATTTTGCCGGATTAAGGGTTGATGCTTCTGGTGGGAATCTGATAATTAGTTATGAACCTACACAACAGATTGCTGTTTCAACCGGAACAGTTCTGGCCAATGGAACCGTTGGCACAGACACAGGGGCCGGCAAAGGCAATTATTGGGCATATTCCATTTCCAATGATAATGGAAATAGTTTCACACCGGCATTATGGCCTGGATTTACAGTCGAGGCTCATCGGGGAGTGCCTTTAAATGTTCATTACATAAATAATTTGCACGGTCAGACTTATGAGGATGTCAATATGATAGTTGACCAGACCTTGCACTGGGCCGATCCGGAGAAACAGCATGGGTCTTTTGACCCATATGATGGCCCGGTGCCGGTTGTGCCGCACCTCCATGGTGGTGAGGTTGCCAGTGAATCGGATGGCGGACCTGATGCATGGTTTACTCCAGATAATAACCAAACAGGCCCCGCATGGGGTATCGACGGAACCGACGATCATTATTATTATCCCAACACCCAGGAATCTGCTACCTTGTGGTATCACGATCACAGCCTGGGAGTCACGCGGCTGAATGTGTATGCCGGTTTAGCCGGGTTTTATTTCCTTCGCGGACAGGAAGAAGAAGATGCCATGCTTCCTGGCTGGTCGGGTGATGATTTAGTGCAGGAAATAGCGCCTGACGGGACAAGTGGAGTTTTTAACCCAGATCCATACTTGCCGGAAATCGAAATGGTATTTCAAGACAGGATGTTTGATACGAATGGCGAGCTTTACTTCCCGAACGAGCCGTCGAATGAAACTTTTCATCCATTCTGGACACCGGAATTTGTTGGTAATGTTATCACCGTTAACGGGAAAACCTGGCCTTATTTAAGTGTGGCTCAAAGAAAGTACCGCTTTCGACTTTTAAACGGATCGAACGCCCGTTTTTACGAAATGACATTGGAAGGCTCGGATTGGAAGAAAAACAATAAAATACCTCCACATGCTATGGGTAACAAAGTACCTGAGATTTTTCAAATCGGAACTGATGGAGGGTTAATGGATTCACCGGTTCCCGTAAAAAACGATGGCACTTTTCTTTTAGCTCCCGGAGAAAGGGCTGATATTGTAATTGATTTTTCCAAAGTAGAATCAGGATCCACCTGGACTTTACTTAATAGTGCAGGTACGCCCTACCCATATGGTGACAAACCAAATCCGGCCACCGAAGGCAAGATTATGCAATTTGTGGTGAACGGTATTATGGTTTCTGCTAAAAAACAGAATCAGAAGGGGAAGGATAAAAGTAAGGTTCTTCCGAAACTGCGTTCCAATCCTATGGTCCGATTGTCTGATTTCGAAGGCGGAATAACCGTGCAACCTACAGTCGTCAGACAATTGACATTGAATGAGGTGATGGCTAACGACAGTCCCCTGGAAGCCTTGGTGAATAACACCAAATGGGATGGCAACGGTATGAACAATCCCGGACTGGGGGTTACTGAATTACCGGTAGAGGGGGAAACTGAATTGTGGCAGATTATAAATCTAACAGGTGATGCCCATCCCATTCATCTTCATTTGGTTCAAATGCAGCTCGTGAGTAGACAAACATATGATGATGATTATCATGAGGTTTATGAACATGCATTTTCAAGTGGAGATTTCGAAGAAGCTGCCGGCCCGCCGAATGATTATGATGTTCCAAATGCTGATGGAGCTGTGGGTGGAAATCCTGCTGTTTCATCTTATCTTTTGGGAACTGTTAAGCCCCCGCTTTCCACTGAAAGGGGGTGGAAGGATACATACATAATGTATCCTGGTGAAGTCACCACATTTATTGTTCGTTTTGCACCTACTGATATTCCGGCCAATGCACCTGCTTCAGAATTGCTGTTTGGATTTGATCCCTCTGAAGGTTTAGGTTATGTGTGGCACTGCCACATTCTCGATCATGAAGATAATGAAATGATGCGGCCCTATAAAGTACAGGCATCACCTTTTCGTGCTGAAGAAGATTTGATTGCTGCTGATCTAAAAAGCGGGGAATCGAAAGCTGATAATTTAATGGCTAATATTACCGGATTCTCACTTGATCAGAATTATCCCAATCCTTTCAATGGTGATACCGAAATCAGTTTCCGGATTCCTGAACGTATGCACACCCGATTGGCATTGCTTAATATGAATGGTCAGACTGTCCGTATTTTGATTGATCAGATGGCTCCAGGTGGTAACCATACTGTTCGGTTCAATGCTTCAGGATTAGCCAAAGGAATTTACTTGTACCGGTTAACCGCAGGACTGAATGTAGCAACAAAACGACTTGTAGTAAATTAAATACTTTCTCACTCATTTCGCAACAGATGTTGCAATACAGGCTTCCGCTGCAATGGGAGCCTGTATTTTATTGCAGTGAAAACACTTCCGCCTGCTTATCCCGCAGACTTGGGTAAGAAAACAAGGAAAGGTTTTTCGAAAGTTATTTCATTTGAAATGAGGCTAAAGCCCCACATTATTGCAATGTCTGTTATCCGTTGGCAGAACCAACGGCAACGTAGCAACACTCCCGCATTTGATTTTTAATTCTCATTTTCGCAAAATAATTACCTTTGTCACCCGAATTTAAAAAGCAATAAGGTATGAAGGCATATGTTTTTCCCGGACAGGGAGCACAATACCCCGGTATGGGGAGAGATATTTATGAAAATTCATCAGATGCAAGGGCGCTGTTTGAAAAGGCCAATGAGTTACTGGGCTTCAGAATCACCGATGTAATGTTTGAAGGCCTGGCTGAGCATCTAAAGCAAACCAAAGTAACGCAACCTGCCATTTTCCTGCACTCGGTATTGCTGGCTAAAACGCTGAAGGATTTTGCCCCCGATATGGTCGCCGGCCACTCACTTGGTGAATTTTCGGCTTTGGTTGCCAGCGGGGCCCTTACTTTTGAAGATGGATTGATACTCGTATTCAAGCGTGCACTGGCCATGCAGAAGGCCTGCGAAACAGAACCTTCAACTATGGCAGCCATAGTAGGGCTCGATGATGAGGTGGTGGAGGATGTATGCCGCTCGGTGGACGATGTGGTGGTTGCTGCCAATTACAATTGTCCGGGACAGCTTGTAATTTCAGGAACAGTTGCCGGTGTAGATAAGGCCTGTGAGCTGCTTACTGAAAAAGGAGCCAAACGTGCATTGAAGCTTCCGGTGGGAGGAGCCTTTCACTCTCCGCTTATGGAGCCTGCTCGTGAAGAGCTTGCTGCTGCCATTGAAGCAACAACGTTTAAAACTCCGGTGTGCCCGGTTTACCAGAATGTGAATGCGCTTCCGGTTACCGATCCTGCTGAAATCAAAAAGAACCTGATTGAGCAACTTACCGCTCCGGTAAGATGGACCCAGACGGTAAATAACATGATAGCCGGTGGCGCAACTTCATTTACTGAAATCGGCCCGGGCAAGGTACTGCAGGGACTGGTTAAAAAGGTGGACAGGAACATGGAAACAGTCGGAGTGGAAAAGCTGGGAGAATAAGCTACTGAATCATCTCCTGCAGCAGTTTTGTTTTCCACTGAACATCGTCGGTAATGGCATGCACCGATACAGTGGCACCGGATATTACATCGATGTTTTTTCCAGGTTCCAGTTCTGTTTCGCCCGTGAAGCCCCGGAACTGTTTTAGCCAGCCACGGGCAGAAATTTCATGACCATAGCTCGCCTGGTAATTGAAGATCTGGATAGTTTCAACGGACAGGTCAGCATTAAATATAATCAGGTAATCAAAATATTCTCCGCTATGGTCAGTTGTGGCAGGAGTTCCCGGAAGGGAGCAACCACCCATACGACAGGTATTTACTGTTCCAAGGTGCAGGTATCCTGCAGGGGCTGACGGGTCACCGGTTTGTATGAGGTAGAACTTATCGGTTTCCTTTTTTCCGGATTTCAGTTCTTCGAGAACAACCTCTTGTTTTTTATACTGGTTGTTCAGAAACCTTGCAACTGGTTTGGGCAGGTCATCCAATGTGACCTGTCCAAACGAAGTTGTAACAATTAAGAGAACAGCTATTATAACGAGATGCTTCATCTTCTTTTTTATTAAAACATTATCCCAACTCCTGCATTGAAGCGCTTTGCATATTTACTTCCTGCAACATCTGATTTTACAAATTCCATATCAGCTTTCAATAAAGCACCGCGAGCCATTTCCCACTCAAGACCACTGATGATTGCCTGTTTGCTGTATGTTGGGTTGGCTGTAAATCTTTCTGACATGGTATTTTGGGTATTCCATTTTTCGAACCGCACGAAGGGAACAAGCTCTGATTTGAAATTTGGCAGATGGCGGAAAATGTTATATGCAGCCTCAACATAATAACCTGTTTGGGAACTTCCCAGATCGTTGGGAGTACCGTCGGCTTTAGCGGTAAACCGGTTGTACTGGTCGGTATTGGAAAGGTCGGTAAAATAATATTGTCCTTTCAGTTGCAGGCCGCCAACCGAGTAGCGGGCATCAAGGCCAATCATAGTTATCCCTACAACAGACGAGTCGGCTTTAGCCATAGCGGCTTCATCATTCTTGCTGATGCCATTGTAGAGCGTGCTTTGGGTATTACCGGTATACACCGATGCTCCAAGGTTCAGCCCCCTGAGTCCGAAGTATTCTACTTTACCTGCAAAATTTGGCGAGCTGATAAAGCTTTCGGCGCCTTTCTGTCTTCCGCTTCGAAGTCCTTTTCCGTTGAGTACCGGGCTACCGGTGTAACTTTTAAACCCGTTCATCAGGTAAGCCTGGTATTTTATGGATGCCGGCAGTACATAGCCCATAAAACCTGCTCCTATTTCGCGCCAGGTGGTAGGGGAAATATGGGAGTCGATCATAGGCCGTTCAACCCCCCTGAAGAGATTGGGTTCGTGGTATTCGTTGGTGATGCCCATGGGGGTAAGCATCAGTCCGGCCCTGAAATTGATGAAGTTGTTGATCTTGTGCTGCAGGAAAGCCTGTTCGATATAAACTTCAACCACATGTTCGAACTCAATTTCGGAAATGAACTGAGTCCGGTCATTAAAGCTGTATCCAAGCAACATTATGAAGCGGTGGACATCCAGAATTCCATTCTGGCGTACCTCTGAATCAAGCGGTTGATTGTAGTCGATGCTTCCGTAACCACCTATTTTAAGGTTTCCTTCGGTGTAGAGCAGCCGCTCGGCCACATTCATATATAGATTTCCAGGTATGCTGTCAGTAAGTTGTGCACTTGTGCCTGACCATACAAAAAGAAGAATTAAAAATACAATTTGCCTCATATCGTTAATTAAGATTTATTAAAAATAACTAAGGGCAAAACTAGCGGAAGAAAATGGGTTGTAAAATCCCTACAAATAGGGATTCTTAAATCAAATCGCCGGGATTGATGGAATTTGTGTCGATGAGGTTGTTCAGAATGGCATAAACAGTTAATCCTGAGATAGACTTGATGCCTGTTTTTTCGCTGATGTTTTTTCTGTGTGAGATAACGGTATGAATGCTGATGAAAAGTTTATCGGCTATTATTTTATTTGAATGACCAAGCGCAACAAGGCGGAGTACTTCTTTTTCACGGGTGGTAAGTTCGTCGCTTTCAAGCATACGGGTAGTTTTATCACCGGCTTTCCAGCAGTTGGCTATAATTTCCTGTATTTCAAGTGCAGTTGTGTCAAGAGAAAGTGAACGTTCACAGTTGATCGTTGAATTTTTAGAATGTGTTCCGTTGAAATCAATCAGCTTAACCTGGTTGTTTTTTTTCAGGTTCAGAAAAATATCACAACTATTTTCAGAAGAATTCTGCAGGATAATAATCAGCGAATGGTTTTTCATTTCCTTGTATGAATGCAAATCATTTATATTCTCCAACTGCAGAATTTCAGTAGTGAAAAAGCTGCGCAATATAGCAGTCAGTCCTTTCCTGATAATTTCTGAAGTGTGGATAATTATAATGAGCTTATTCATTAACGGATATTTTTTTCGATCCTCTTGGCTTGATTTAGCAGGATAACATCTTCGATGCGCGCATGGTCATATATGTCTTTTTCAAACCTGAAGAGGGTAATAAGAAACTCGTTGCAGAGGTTTTCGTTGTAATCGGGGCTTAAGTATTTTATGATGAGACTTTTCAAATCATTGAGTTTCTCATCTATGTTGGTATGTTCTTTTTCGAATGAGATTATAGAATAATTTCCTTCTGATTTATTATTTGTGACCATTTTTTCGATGTACGGAAATACTGTTTTTTCCTCATAATCGATGTGTTCTTCCAGCTCTTCCTTATATGTTCTATAAAATTGACTAACCATTTGCAAGCCCTGATTTTCAGAAGTACGGCTTTGTATTAACTCTTCCAACTGGGAATCAAGTTTCGGGATAACATAGTTCAGGTAGTATCTGTGCGTTCTTTTCAGGTATTCAATAATTTCTAGCGGAGAAAATGAAAGTAGTTCCTCCTGTGGGAAATATTCTTCGTTATTAAAGGTGTTGACAATAGCCAGGAAGAAATTGGGGTTAATGTTTTTTTCAAGGCATAGGTTTTCAACAGTTTTTTCCTTCACTCCCAGTTTTATGCCAAAACGGTTTAATACCGGAAGAAGGTTGTAATTGTGGTGGATGAGCCTGAACAGCTTGTGGTCTTTCGAAAATATTTCCATGGCAACAAATATATAATTATTCAGCAACTGTCGACAATTTCCAGATTTTCTGTTTCAATCTGGAAGGTGGTATGAACGATGTTGAATTTGTTTTTAAGCGCTTTATTTAGTTCCCTGATAAAGTTATCGTCATTTCCGTTTGGCATAACGAGGTGAGATGTAAGGGCCACCTGGGTTGTGCTCATCGCCCAAACATGCAGATCGTGGATGCTTTCCACCCCTTCTTTGTTTTCAATAAACTTTCTTACGTCTTCAATATTTATATTTTTTGGAACTGCATCCAGGGCCAGGTTCACTGAATCGGAAAACAATTGCCAGGTGCCATATAGAATAACAGCAATAATAATAAAACTCATCATCGGATCAATCCAGTATGATCCTGTCAGGATGATGACTACTCCAGCCACTACTACACCCAAAGATACTGCAGCATCCGCAGCCATGTGCAAAAAGGCGCCCCGGATATTTAAATCCTCTTTTTGACCTTTAATAAAAAGAAAGGCTGTTATTGTGTTGATGACTACTCCAATTCCTGCAACTATTATAATCTGAATTCCTCCTACCGGCTGAGGATTTTGCAATTTACCAAAAGCATCCCAGCCAATGGCGACGACAGCACCAAATAAAAGCAATGCATTAAGGATGGAAACAAGAATTGTGGTTTTTCTTAATCCATAGGTATATTTTCCTTTGGGTCGTGAAGTGGCAAGCCAGGCTGCTGTCCATGCAAATGCCAGCCCCAGAACATCGCTCGCATTATGACCTGCATCAGCAAGCAATGCAGATGAATTGGCCATTAATCCATAAATAATTTCGATGGCAACAAAAATAACATTCAATCCGATGCCTATGGCAAAAGCCTTGCCGTACGTTTTGGGTTGATGTGTATCTTTTAACTGATTCATTGTCAGTAAGTGAAAATTTTACAATCAAAATTTCATTTAAATGTTGAAATATAAGATTAATTAATCTTTCAACATCGTAACAAATTAACTTCACAGGGGTTCGGAAGATGAATTTTATTTGGGTGTGGCTTATTGATTTTTTTTCCCGATTTTTACATTTGAAAATAATTCTGCAACAAATTGAAGTCTGCTGCCAAAAAACGAATCGTAGTTTCAGTTACAAGCGACCTGGTTTCTGATAACCGGGTGCATAAAGTATGTTCCACCCTTGTAGAGATGAACTTCCAGGTCATTCTGACAGGGAGGGTGCTGTCCGGTAGCCTGAACCCGGAGGGACGGAATTATTCCACCAGGCGGTTCCGGTTGCCTTTTAAGAAAGGGCCTTTGTTTTATGCTGCTTTTAATATCAGGCTATTCCTGTATTTATTGTTTTCGAAATTCGATGTTTTGTTGTCGAACGATCTGGATACACTGCCTGCAAATTTTTTCATTGCGAAAATAAAAAAGAAGCCTTTGATATACGACAGTCATGAGTATTTTACGCAGGTTCCTGAACTGGTGCGTCGTCCGAAGGTTCAACGTATATGGGAGTGGATGGAACGACAAATGGTTCCTCATGTAGATGCAGCCTACACGGTCTGCAATTCAATCGCTGAAATTTATACACAGAAATATGGAGTGCCATTTCGGGTAGTAAGAAACCTCCCTTTCGCTTCTGATCAGGCAATAGCAATTGATGATGAGGGCAGTGATAAAATAGTTTTATACCAGGGAGCGGTGAATGAGGGCCGTGGCCTGGAACAGGCAATACATGCCGTTAAGTTCCTTGACGGAATCCGGTTGGTAATAGCAGGGGACGGAGACAAAAGGAAGGTTTTGCAGAAGCTTGTGGAGGATGAAGGGATTTCGGATAAGGTGGAATTTATGGGCAGACTTCCAATTCATCAACTGGTTAAATTAACACACAGGGCAGCTGTTGGCCTTTCCATTGAGAAAGATATCGGCCTGAATTATCATTTCGCCCTTCCCAATAAATTGTTCGATTACATTCAGGCACAGGTGCCGGTATTGGTTACAAATCTTCCGGAAATGGTTGCAGTTGTCAACCGGTATGAAATAGGGGTGGTTATTTCTGACCTAAACTCACAGAACCTGGCAGCAGTATTGGCAGATATGGTTTCCAACAGTGAAAAAAGAAAAGTGTGGAAGAACAACCTTAAACAGGCCGCCCGGGAGCTTGTTTGGGAAAAGGAAGAAAGAATGCTTTATCAAATATTCAGTCCGTATCTTTAAACTTTACCAAGTATTTTTTCAAAATCCAGCAGAATGCTTTCAGTAGATGAATCGGAAATAAAACCGTTTGCACAAACAAGGGTACGTGCCGGTTTGCTGGCAATAGCTGCAAAATCATGAGTTGCCATCATAACAGTTTTCCCTTCATTGTTCAATTCGATAAATAAATTAAGTATTTCGGTTGAAGTTTCCGGATCAAGGTTACCCGTGGGTTCGTCAGCAAGTAATATTACAGGATCGTTTAGGATAGCACGGGCAATAACAACCCGTTGCTGCTCACCCCCGCTAAGCTGGTGTGGCATTTTTTCCTTCTTTTTTGCCATTCCGACACGATTAAGCACCTGTTCGATCCGGTCAAATATCTCACCCTTGTTTTTCCATCCTGTAGCCTTCAGCACAAAGGCAAGGTTCTCATACACATTCCGGTCCGACAGCAGGCGAAAGTCCTGGAAAACCACCCCCAGCTGTCGTCTCAGACGAGCCACCTCGCGGTGCTTAATCTCTGCAAGGTCAAATCCCGCCACCTCTCCCTGGCCTTTTACCAGTGGCAGTTCAGCATTTAACGTTTTTATAAGGCTCGATTTTCCTGTACCTACTTTCCCGGTTACAAAAACAAATTCTCCTTCATCAACTTGCAGATTGACATCCGATAAGATCAATGCCTCACGCTGATAAATATCAACCGATAATAATTCTATTAATTTTTGCCTGGTCATTTTCTGTTGAATTCATGCCGAATATAAACTATTTTTTTTCCAGTCCATATAATAAAGCAAGGAAATAAACAGTTTCATGTTAAGAAATGAATCATTTTTGGTCCGGCAATAATAACAATTATATCTAATTTAGAGATTTGGTAACCGGTTTTTATTTGTACCTGATTTACGCCAATAAGGCAAAAAACAAAAATGGTATGATTTTGGATTTAACAGATGCTTCAGCTGAAGCGTAACAGTGCAAGCCGGTTTGTTTGCCACAGGATGAAAAATTAATGAAACTACTTAAGCATGAAGACTATATTTTTTTATTTTATTTTGTCGGGGACCCTTCTTTTTTCGTTGTCATCAACTTCTCAGGAAACCAATTTCTTTCTGACAGTTGAAGAAGAACTGCAACTTGCACGTGAGTTGTACCGGCAGGAAAAATACAATGCTGCTTACAGGCAGTTCGAAAAGGTGCAGAATCAGGTGGATTCAAAATCGGAACTCTATTCTGAAGCTTTATATTTTAAGGCAGCGTCTGCCTTAAAGGCAGGTCATAATGCCGGTAATAAATTCCTGGAAAAGTTCATTGAAAATCATCCTGAAAGCCCTTATATCAATGTTGCCCAATTTGAGCTGGCAGGTTATCAATTCGATAAAAGACATTATGCGGCTGTAATAAGGACTTATAGTGATGTTGACCGGTCATCCCTCAGCAACGAAGAGCTTATAAAGTTACGTTATCAAATCGGATACTCGCATTTGATGCAGGATGATACGCTGAAGGCTTTGACTGATTTTGAGGCGATTAAAGATGAAAATAATCTTTACAGCAGGCCGGCAACTTATTACTGGGCACACATCATGTATTTACAGGATAATTTCCAGTCGGCACTGGAAGGCTTTACCCAACTTGAAAATGACCCTTCGTATTCAAGAGTAATCCCTTTGTATGTAAGTCATATTTATTATAAGCAGGAGCGGTATAATGAAGTGGTAAATTATACTACATCTATAATTGATGAAGTGGAACCGGAACATAAAAGCGAATTATCGAAGATCATCGGTGATTCATACTTTCACCTGCGTGATTATGAAAAGGCGGTTCCCTACCTTGAGACTTATTATGAAACCTCGGGGCCAAAGTCCAGGGAAGATAATTATTTGCTGGGTTTCAGCTATTATACCACCGGACAATATGAAAATGCAATTCCGCTTCTTGAGAATGCATCCAGAGGTCGTGATGAAATGGCTCAAAATTCCTATTACCATTTAGCCGATAGTTATATTAAATCAAACGATAAGGAGAAAGCCCGGGTAGCTTTTGAAGCGGCATCGGAATTCGATTTTAATGAGAAAATAAAGGAAGATGCCTTGTTTAGTTACGCAAAGCTTACCTATGAACTTTCGTATTCACCCTTTAATGAAACCATCAACGCCTTCGATCGGTATATTAGCCTCTATCCCAATTCGCAAAGAAATTCGGAGGCCTACAAATACCTCACTGAGGTATTTATGGTTACACGCAACTACAGTGATGCCATTAACTCCATTGAAAAAATTGATAATAAAACTCCTGATATTTTAAGAGCATACCAGCGGGTTACTTTTTACCATGGACTCGAAATGTTTAACAATTTGGCCTACAGCCAGGCAGTTGATCTTTTTGACTTGTCGCTTAAGCACAGCAGCTACAGCACTGAGCTTAATGCCAGGGCACTTTACTGGAAAGCTGAAGCACTATACCGCCTGGGTGATTACAGGAATTCAGCAGGGACTTATTCCCGTTTCCTGCAAACGGCAGGAGCTTTCTCACTCCCCGAATATAAAGAAGCTGAATATAATCTGGCATATGCCTGGTTTAAGCTTGAGAATTATGAACAGGCGAATTCACATTTTCGAAATTTCATAAATGCCCAAAAGAATCAGCGCAGTGAGCGTCTGGCCGATGCTTACAACAGGTTAGGCGATTATTATTTCCTGAATACACAATATGTCATTGCTCGTGAAAATTACCAGCAGGCATTTGACATGAAGATCTTCAATGAAGATTATTCACTTTATCAGATTGCCTTTTGCCAGGGACTGGAACATAACCAGCAGGGGAAAATTAATTCATTGCAACGGTTGCAGGAAGGTTTTCCCGATTCTGAATTTGTTGATGATGCGTTGTATGAACTTGGCAGGGCTTATGAAAGGCTCGGACAGACAAATGCTGCTATTAGTAACTACGAAAGGATTGTTGCTGAGCATACTGAAAGTGCATACTATCCCCGTGCACTTTTGCAGATGGGATTAATGGAATTTAACAATGGCAATTTTAGTCAGGCCCTTGACCATTATAAAGTGGTTGCCGAGAAATTTGCAGGAACTCCCGAAGCCCAGGCTGCTCTGCTGGGAATAAGAAATAGTTATGTTGAAATGAATAATGTAGATGGTTATGTGGCATACACCCGTAAACTGGGTGGTGGAGCAAATGTGACAGTTTCTGAGCAGGATTCTTTATCTTATGCTGCTGCCGAAAGGCTTTACATGTCGGGTGATGCACAGGCAATCGGGCAATTGAAGCGATACCTCCAGCAGTTTCCCAATGGGAGTTTTGCTGTGAATGCTAATTTTTATCTGGCCGAACTACTTTATAAGGAAGGAGACTATTCAGAAGCAAATACACACTATTCTTTTGTTGCAGTGCAGCCAAGCAATGTTTTTAGTGAGCAGGCATTATCCCGTGCCTCAGAGCTGACTTTTAATGCGGGAGATCATAAGAAAGCACTTGATCTGTTTGACAGGCTGGAAAAAGTGGCCGGCAGTAAATGGAACCTGCTAAAAGCTTATACCGGACAGATGAGAAGTAATTTTGAGTTAAAACAATATCCGGCAGCCATAACAGCAGCTGAAAAGGTAATGGATTCTGAAGTTGCCAATGAAGTTTGGAAAAGAGAAGCTGCCTATGTAATCGGGAAATCTAATTATTTAACCGGCAATCTGGAAGCAGCACTTAACCCATTGACAGAGGTGGCTGGTGATACAAAACTTGAAAAGGGAGCTGAAGCAAAGTACTTGATTTCGGAGATTTATTATAAGAATAATCAAAATAAACAAGCGGAAAATGAAATTATGGATTTTATTTCCAAAGGGACTCCTTTCCAGTTTTGGCTGGGTAAATCTTTCCTGTTGCTTGCTGATGTATATCTTGATCGTGGAGATGATTTTCAGGCTAAACATACCCTGCGAAGTGTGGTGGAAAATTATGGCGCCGATAACGATGGTGTAAAAACAGAAGCTTCAAGAAAACTGGCAGCCATTGAATCAAAAGAACAGGCTGATCAGCAAAATGCCAGAGACAGCTCCTTCCAGATGAAAATCAACGAAAATTAAATAGAAACAATATGTTCGTGAAAACAATAAGGTGTATTTTCTTTTCCGTGCTAATAAGCACATCAGGTGTTGCATTGGCACAGCGTGATACAACATTGAACCGGGAAGTTGAAGTTATAAAATCGTTCAGGCCAACAATTTCTGATGCTAATAAAATAAGCAGTATGCCTCAGATTGAAGATGCCCAGCATGAAAAACCAACTTTCAACTACAGCATTTTCAGTCAGCCTATATACAATACATTTTCTGTAAATACATTAAAGGCAGCAACATTTGTTTCGGAACCTGATGAAGCTACCGGTTTCGGACTTGTAAGGGCTGGCGTGGGAAACTATAACCGCCCTTATGGAGAAGTGTTTTTTAACAGTCAAAGCATTAAAAACACATTATTTGGGTTGCATGCCAAGCATCTTTCTTCACACAGTAGAATTAAACTGGATGGGGGCGACCGGGTTGATGCTCCCTATTCAAATAATGAAGGTGAAATGTTTTTAAAGCATCTCTTCCGTACTTCCGTATTATCGATTAATCTGGGATTTAATCACGACGGTTTTAACTATTACGGTTATCCTGAAGAGCCAATTCCGGATATACTGATGGAAGAGGAACAGGATCTCAACTACCTCGGGAGCAGGCAAACCTTTACTAAAGGAAGCTTTAATATAAATCTTGAAAATACAGCTGCACGTAAAAATGATTTTACATTTGACTTTGATTTTCTTTACCATTATTTTGGCACGAAAACAGGTCAGCGTGAACATCTGGGACAATTTATTGCCGATGTAAAGAAACCGACTTATGATGGAACAGGATTTCTTAAAGCCGGAATTACATATGTAAATGCCATCGAAATAGCTGATGAGTATATGTTTTCATTTGGCCGAAATCAACTTGACAGTGGTATGAACAAGCAAACGGTTTTTACTATTCAGCCTTCTTACTTGTTGGGAGGAGATGTTGCAAACATCCGGTTTGGTTTGAAATCATGGTTTGTGTTTGACAGCAGTAATGATTTGATTGCAAAACTGGCTCCGGATGTCAGGGTGAATTTTGTGCCGGTAAAAGGGCTGATCAATATCTTTGCAGGTGTGGATGGAAATTTTATACATAATCATTATTCAAAGATCGCCTATGAGAATCCTTTTGTCGATCCGCAGCACCTGGTAAAAAATTCTTTTGAACGGTTCCGTTTTTATGGAGGGTTTGATGGGAAACTGGCCTCAAAAACCAATTTTAAAATATCAGTCGACTACTCACTGATGCGGGATAATCCATTGTATTATCTCTATAAGTACGAAAGTCCGGAAGACCCTGAAGTAACAATTGTTGATAATGATTTTGATGTGTTATATGATAACCTTGACAGGTTAAAATTTAATCTGGAAATTTTCCATATGGCATATGAAAAGATGAATATGGTACTTTCAGGTAACTACTATGTTTACAAAATGGAAACAATGGAAGAACCATGGAACCTGCCTTCTTGGGATGCAACTCTATCTCTTGCATACGAAGTTTCAGAGCAGCTGAGTTTGTCTTCCGATTTGTTCTTTACAGGAAAGAGGACTGCTCTTATAATGGGATTACCCGGTAGTGATCCACGGCCATTGCCTCACAGCGAATTGCTTGTTAATTTTGATTTGCAGAAAGAAATGTATAATCTTCCGACAATTTTTGATTTAAATTTTAATGCGAACTATAAAATTACCAACCGATTTTCGGTATTTGCCCAACTTAATAATTTTGGTTTTCAGCAGTACCAGCGCTGGCTGGGGTATCCGGTTCAAAGCTTTAACATAATGGGTGGTTTAAGTTATACTTTTTAAGGATTGACAAAAAAGAAAAGAAGAAAGTAAAAAAGACTTTTTAAATAGATTTTTGCATATATGTTTTATGCTCATTATCAGGTTTGTAACTTGTTAAAAAATCGACCTTAAAAAGCTATTTCTGACTCCTTTTCTTCAGTTAATTTTGTTATATTTGCGCGACAATTTGAAAGAAGTGTCTGGTGGTTTTTAATATCCTGTTTATTAGTGAATTATAATTAGTTAAGTGTGGTTTATTTTTCCGTAAAAGGCAGGAGGGGTATAATATTTTGAGTGAAAGAGAAAATTAAAACATAAAGATGAGCGATACAGAGAAAAAAGTGAATCCGGGAGGGAACGGAAATTATTCGGCATCGAGTATTCAGGTACTGGAAGGTTTGGAGGCAGTAAGAAAGAGGCCATCGATGTATATTGGAGACACCGGTGAAAGGGGATTGCATCATTTGGTATACGAAGTTGTTGATAATTCCATTGATGAAGCCCTTGCAGGATACTGCAAAAATATTGATGTCGTAATTCAAAAAGATAATTCAGTATCAGTTAAAGATGATGGCCGGGGAATTCCTACGGAGCTTCATACAAAAGAAAATAAGTCGGCACTTGAAGTAGTGATGACTGTACTTCACGCTGGTGGAAAATTTGACAAGGATTCTTATAAAGTATCGGGTGGCCTGCATGGAGTAGGTGTTTCATGTGTAAATGCCCTTTCTTCTTATTTGAAAGCCGAAGTACATCGTGATGGCCAAATGTGGATTCAGGAATATTCGATAGGTAAACCAAAGGATGATGTGCGGGTTGCCGGAGATTCTGATATAACAGGGACAATCATAACTTTTAAGCCTGACGAATCAATATTTCAGACTACGGTTTATAAATATGAAACTTTGGCAGCGCGGTTACGTGAACTGGCATTTTTGAATGCAGGAATTAATTTATCAATAATTGATGAGCGAGCTGTAGAGGAAGATGGGAGTTTTCGCTCCGAAACTTTTTTTTCAAATGAAGGGTTAAAGGAATTTGTAGATTATCTTGACGATACAAGGGTAAAACTTACTCCCGAAATCATACACATTGTTACCGAGAAGAATGATATTCCGGTTGAAATAGCAATGCAGTATAACACTACTTTCTCTGAAAACATTCACTCCTACGTGAATAATATCAATACCATTGAAGGAGGTACGCATCTCACCGGATTCAGACGTGGTCTTACCAGGACCCTTAAAAATTATGCTGAACAATCGGGCATGCTTTCCAAATTAAAATTCGACATCAGTGGAGATGATTTTCGTGAAGGACTTACAAGCGTTATTTCTGTTAAAGTTCAGGAGCCGCAATTTGAGGGACAAACTAAGACTAAATTAGGGAACTCTGAAGTCAGTCTGGCGGTTGATCAGGCCGTAAGTGAGGCGCTGGCCCATTACCTCGAAGAAAATCCCCGTTCGGCAAGGATCATTGTAAACAAAGTTGTTTTGGCCGCTCAGGCACGTCATGCAGCACGTAAAGCAAGAGAGATGGTGCAGCGGAAAAATGCCCTTTCTGGTGGTGGACTGCCGGGTAAATTAAGCGACTGCTCCGAGAAAGATCCTTCCCTAACCGAAGTTTTCCTCGTTGAGGGAGATTCTGCAGGAGGTACCGCTAAACAAGGTCGCGACAGACGGTTCCAGGCAATTTTGCCGCTCAGGGGGAAAATCCTGAATGTTGAGAAGGCCATGGTGCATAAGATTTTTGAAAACGAAGAGATAAAAAATATCTTTACTGCGCTGGGTGTTACCATTGGTACAGAGGAGGATTCTAAAGCTCTGAACATGGTGAAACTCAGATATCATAAAGTTATTATCATGACTGATGCCGATGTTGACGGAAGCCATATCGCTACTTTGATAATGACATTCTTTTTTAGATATATGCAGGATCTGATTAAAGCAGGTTATCTGTATATTGCCACACCTCCGCTTTATTTATTGAAAAAGGGTAAAAAGGAAACATATGCATGGTCTGAGCAGCAACGCCGTCAGGTTATTGATGAATGGGCCGACGGAGTTGAAAGCAATGTTCACCAGCAACGCTATAAAGGCTTGGGAGAGATGAATGCCGAGCAGTTGTGGGATACTACTATGAATCCTGAAAACCGGACTTTGCAGCAGGTTACCATCGATAATGCAGCCGAGGCAGATCATATCTTTTCAATGCTTATGGGTGACGATGTACCTCCCCGCCGAAAATTCATTGAAGATCATGCCACTTATGCAAACATTGATGCTTAAATTTTTATTTAGCTATAAGCAGATAATCAGGTTCAAAAAGTATAGATGAATATTTGTGTTTTTTCTTCTTCAAGTAATGCAATTTCTGATGTTTATTTTGAAGAAGGCAGAAAATTAGGCAGGTTGATCGGGGAACAGGGGCATACTCTGATTAACGGAGGTGCTAATGTGGGGTTAATGGAAACCGTGACTGTGGAAGCTTCAAAACATGGAGCAAAAACAATAGGCATCATTCCGGAAAGATTTGCAGAACGATCTCTTGTTTCGGAAAATTCACAGGTAATAATAACGACCCGGGACATGATGGAAAGAAAAGCTAAGATGCGGGAGCTATCGGATGCGTTTATTGCTTTGCCGGGTGGATTTGGTACAATTGAAGAGATTTTGGAAGTTTTAACACTTCGGCAGTTGAACTACCATAATAAGGCTGTGGTTTTTATTAATACCAATAATTTTTTTGATCATCTTTTTAAACAATTTGAAGTTTCTTTTGAACAGAATTTTGCAAAGGACATATACCGTGCTTTATATTTTTCAGCAAAGAATTCTGAAGAAGCGTTGGAATTTATCTCCAGGTATGAACCGGTAGATTTGGATTCTAAATGGTATATAGTTCCATTTAAATAGTTTTATTTTTTATTTGCTGACATTTTGCCCGTTGATTTGTTATATGATTTTTAACAATGTACGCTAGCTTTGTTAAAATTTATGAAATGAAGTGCTTTTAATTGATTTTGATGAGCATTGGCAGATTATTTGAGCAGGAGGCAATATGTTAAAAACGAATTTTCAGTAAATAAAAAATCTAAAGTATGGAAAACGTAAAGAAATATACGCTGACTTTTTTGCTGGTTTTAGCCAGTGCTTTTATTGCAGTTTGGATTTACAGTTCATTTTTTGCGAAGCCACAGGAAATAATGATGTCAGAACAACGGCCTGTAAGTTTTGTAAATCTTCCGGCCAACAGTCAGCAGCAGCTGCCTGATTTGACATTTGCTGCCGAGAATTCCATTCATGCTGTTGTGCATATTGCAACGCAATCGGCCAGAGGAGGTGGCTGGTCGAGTGGTAATCCATTTTTTGATGAGTTTTTTGGCTTACGCCAACAACAACCTCAGATGGTTCCAGGTTTTGGGTCAGGTGTTATTCTTACAGACGACGGATACATTGTTACCAACAACCATGTTATTGAAAATGCCCAAAACATAAAAGTAATTCTAAATAATAAACAGGAATATACCGGAAAGTTAATAGGGGCCGACCCTTCAACTGATCTTGCTTTGCTGAAAATAGATGCTGATGATCTTCCTTTCCTTACTTATGGGAATTCTGATGAATTAAAACTCGGTGAATGGGTATTGGCTGTCGGGAATCCATTTAATCTTAATTCCACAGTTACTGCTGGTATTGTTAGTGCCAGAGCCAGAAACCTGGGTATAAATGCAGATGATTATTCTATTGAATCATTCATTCAAACCGATGCAGCAGTGAATCCGGGGAATAGTGGTGGTGCACTTGTAAATCAACAGGGAAATCTTGTAGGTATAAATACGGCCATAGCATCACGTACTGGTTCATTTGCAGGATATTCTTTTGCTGTTCCTGTATCAATTGTGCGTAAAGTTGTTGAAGATTTGAAAGAGTATGGAATGGTGCAGAGGGCCTTACTAGGTGTAAACATAGCCGATATTAATGCCCGTCTTGCAGAGGAACAGAATTTAAAAGATATGGAAGGAGTGTTTGTAGTCGCTGTTACTGAGAATGGCGCTGCAAATGATGCAGGTATCAGGGAAAGCGACATAATAATAAGTGTAGCCGGAGAACGGGTAAATTCATCATCCCAGTTGCAGGAAAAAGTAAGTCAGTTTAGACCTGGTGATAACATAGAAATTATCGTTAAAAGAAAGGGCGACAGGAAACTTTTTAATGTTACCTTGCGTAATAGACACGGAGATACTCAAATTGTAAGGGATAATGTTACCGTTTTAGGAGCAAGTTTTGAGTCAGTAAGTGATATTGATAAAAGAAATCTAAGGATTGAAAATGGAATAAAAATATTGGATCTTAAGGCCGGGAAGCTCGAAGAAGCAGGTCTGAGTAAAGATTTTGTTATAACCCACGTGAACAAAAAGCCTATTTATGAGGTAAATGATTTAAAAAGAGAGATAGGGAATGCAAAGGGAGGAATATTGGTCGAAGGGATTTATCCTAATGGAGAATTAGCATATTTTGTTTTTGGTGTAGATGGCTAAACATTTTTATACCAATAACATTTTATTAAATTACCGTTTATATTAAAAGCCTGATCCTTTTTTCCCATAATTAATAATGTATATTTGCACGTTTTTTTAAGGAGAGTATATGAGACAGCTAAAAATTACAAAGTCGATTACTAATCGCGAAAGCGCTTCGCTTGATAAGTATTTACAGGAAATAGGCAAGGAAGAGCTTATTACTGTTGAGGAAGAAGTGGAGTTGGCCCAGCGAATCAAAAAAGGTGATCAGGCTGCTTTGGAGAAACTTACACGAGCAAACCTTCGGTTTGTTGTTTCGGTTGCAAAACAATACCAGAATCAAGGCCTTAGTCTGCCTGATTTAATTAATGAGGGAAATCTGGGATTAATAAAAGCTGCCGAGAAGTTTGATGAAACCCGGGGTTTTAAATTCATTTCCTATGCCGTGTGGTGGATTCGTCAATCAATTTTACAGGCATTGGCAGAACAATCACGGATCGTCAGGCTTCCATTAAATCAGGTGGGTTCGTTAAACAAAATAAATAAAGCCTATTCAAAATTCGAACAGGAACACGAACGTAAACCTTCTCCTGAAGAACTGGCCGATTCACTTGAGTTGCCTGCCGATAAAGTTGCTGATACCCTCAGAGTATCAGGAAGACATGTCTCGGTTGATGCACCTTTTGTCGACGGTGAAGATAATTCACTTCTGGATGTTTTGGTAAACAACGATTCTCCTAATGCAGATCGTTTACTTATACAGGAATCGCTTGCTAAGGAGATACATCGTGCCCTGGCTACCCTTACTGAAAGAGAAGCTGATATCATACGCTTGTTTTTTGGAATCGGATGTCAGGAGATGACTCTTGAAGAAATCGGAGAACGTTTTGGTTTAACCCGTGAAAGAGTTCGGCAGATTAAGGAAAAGGCTATTCGACGGTTAAGGCATACTTCAAGAAGTAAATTGCTAAAAACATACCTCGGTTAAAGTGTGAATGCTCTACATTATATAATAAAAAAACGGTGGCTAATAATTTAGCCACCATTTTTTTATAATAAAGATTTAAATCTGATTTATTTCATTTCAAGTATTGTAAACTCCGTTCTTCTGTTCAAGCGATGTTCTTCTTCAGTGCAATTTATCCCTTCTTTACAATTGTTAATTAATTGCGTTTCTCCATACCCTCTGGCAATAATTCTGCTGTTTTGTATTCCTTTACCTGTGATATAACCTACTGCCGAGGTTGATCTTTTTTGACTAAGAAGGTCGTTGTATTCATTTGTTCCCCGGCTATCGGTATGTGAGCCCAATTCTACCTTCCAGGACGGATTGTCATTAAGTACCTTTACCAATTTGTCGAGTTCTGCTTCCGATTCGGTTGAAACATCCCATTTGTCAAACAGGTAATAAATATTATTCATTACGAATTTCTGTCCCACTTCAACTTTTTCAATAAAAAGCTCTTCTTTAAGCGTACCATACGCTTGTTTTTTTGTAGTAAAAGAAACCGATTCATTCATATATCCATCAACAGTAGTTGAAGCAGTATAGTCAGTTGCTTTTTCTAATCCGCGACGAATAGTTCCTTCAGCATTGGTGTTAAGTGTTTTGTTATCGCTGAATTGCACTTTTGCATTGGAGACAGGCTCCTTAGTATTCCTGTCTGTTACAAGTAATTCCAGGTCGTATTCGCCTTCGAAAAACACCTGGTAGATATCATCACCTCCAGTTCCGGAATTCTGATTCGAAACGAAATACCCGGTTGCGTCATTTGGATGAATAACCAAGCCAAAATCGTCGTTTGATGAGTTTAATTCAGTCAGATTTGCCGGCTCAGTAAACCCCTTTTCTTTAAGAACAGAATACCAGATATCCAAACCTCCTTTGCCGCCGGATTTTCCATTTGATGCATAAAAAAGTATCTTTCCTTTATGCAGATAAGGAAACATGTCATTTTCCGAAGTGTTAATCAAATTGCCTAAATTAGTCATTTCACCCCATTCGCCATTTTTCCTGATACTCATGTATAAGTCGGTGTTTCCAATACCTTTCCCAGGTATGTCAGATGCAAAAATCAAGGTGTCGCCCGTAACAGATGTTGAAGGATGTCCTACAGAAAAGGAGGAATTGTTAAACGGGAGTTCTCCTGTCTTTATCCAGTCGTTACCCGTTTTTTCCAATATGATAATCTTCAATGGAACATTCTTTTTCTGAAAGACAACATTTTTAATTTCAGCATTTTCATAGTTGCTTAAGGTAACAAATAATTCGTTGGTGTTTTTGCTGTAAGAAACAGGTCCTGCATGGTACCCGGCACTAATCTCTTCCAGCATTAATTTCTTCCCTTCTTTTAAGTTGCCGTTTTCATCGACAGGTAATGCAAAGAGATTGTAGAACAATTTATTGGAATTGTCCTGTTTCAGGTTTTCTGCCTTTTCAGTTGAAAAAGTTGAATACCAAAGCTCATCTTCAATAAAAGAAGGTCCAAAATCACTTGTAGGTGAATTCACAGGAACTTTCTCAATTCTGATGGTTGTGTTTTCAATAAAATTTACCTGCCCGATTAATGTTATGGGCAGGAAAAAAGTAAAAAGAGAGAGTAATTTTTTCATTTTCCCGATGATTAAATTTAAAATGTTAATATTACTTAATTTCAAATAATATATGCAGCATATTCATACTTTTTTTCAGCAGCGAAACAATCACATAAAGTTTGCAAAGTGGAAATCTGCCTAAATGATCTCAAGTAAAACAACATTTTCAACATGATGCGTATGTGGAAACATGTCAACAGGTTGTATTTTTGTTATTTTGTAATCTGATGCAAGCAGTGAAATGTCGCGTGCCTGAGTAGCAGGGTTGCAGCTGACATATACAATCTTTAAAGGTAAAACCTCAAGCAATGTTTTGATTACATCTGTATGCATTCCCGCGCGCGGAGGATCGGTAATTACAACATCCGGTTTACCATGAATAGATACAAATTCTGTATGGAGCACATTTTTAATATCGCCTGAGAAGAAAAGTGTATTGCTAATATTATTAATTGCTGAATTTACTTTTGCATCAGCAATAGCTTCCGGTACACATTCAATACCAATTACCTTTTTTGCATTTCCTGAAATAAAATTTGCAATAGTACCAGTTCCTGTGTATAAATCAAAAACGGTTTCACTGCCTTTTAATTCAGCAAATTCTCTAACCACCTTATATAGTTGGTATGCTTGTTCAGAGTTTGTTTGGTAAAAGCTTTTTGGTCCGATTTTAAACTTCAACCCTTCCATTTCCTCAAATATATGATCTCGTCCATAATAAAAATGGATTTGTTGATCTGTTATGGTATCATTTGCTTTTTCATTGATCACATACATGAGGGAAGTGATATCCTGAAACTTTAGAACTAATGCCTCAAGGAGATTCTTTATTAATAAATGCTCATGTTTAAAAAACGAAACAATTACCATGGTTTCACCAGTTGAGCTGGTGCGAATTATCAAAGTCCTTAGGAATCCTTTTTTTTCTTTTATATCAAAAAATGTAAGATTGTTATTACTGGCATATTCAAAAATAAAATTTCTGATTTCATTGGAAGGAGAAGGCTGAAGCCAGCATTTATTAATGTTTATCACTTTATCGAACATTCCGGGAATATGAAATCCCAGTGAGTTTGGATCAGTAATTTCTTCTCCTGATGCAATTTCTTCGGTAGATAACCATCTTTTGTTAGAAAAAGTAAATTCCAGCTTGTTTCTGTAGAAAGTCTCATTTTTTGAACCAATAATGGGCAGTATCTCAGGAACATCAATTTTTCCAATTCTTTTAATTTGATCTTCTACCTGCTGTTGTTTATAAAAAAGCTGCTTTTCGTATGGTAAATATTGCCATTTACATCCTCCGCAAACTCCAAAGTGCTGACAAAAAGCGGGAGTCCGATCTACTGAAAATGCGTGAATTTTAGTTACTACCGCTTCCTGGTATTTTTTTCTTTTTCTGATTACCTGTAAATCAACCACATCACCTGGAATTACCAGTTTGGTAAAAACTACCATATCGTTTATTCGTGCCAGGGCTTTTCCTTCGGCTCCAACACTTTCTATCAGTACTTTTTCGTAATATGGTTTTTTCTTATTTCTTGCCACTTTTTTTTCTGCAAATATAGTGTTTACAGGTTATTGAGAGTTATTTTGCACCAAAATACCGATTCCCAATAATAAACAATGTTTCCCATTTTGGGAAAAAGGATGTGTATTTGTGTCATTTGTTGAATTTTTATGCTCTATAATCTATATATATAGGAAGTTTTTTCTTTATATTTGTTATGATTTAATGGTTGGTTTTATTTTCAGAAATAGAACTTAAAAAGGGGAAAGCATCTTCTGTATTTATGATTGGTTTTGTGTTTAGGGGTTTGTAAATCATCAATCATCTTCAAAAAGCGTCCATAGCTTTCCCCTTCCTTTTTTTTGCCCGGAAGGGCATTTTTTTTGTCATTTTATGAACTTCATTCTAATCAGCTTTAATAATATTATCTTTGGCACCATTTATTTTAAGGATGATATCATTATATAAAGTATATATTAGTTTTGGAGGATGTGACCTGTTGAATGATGTCAGTTTTTTGATTCCACCCGATGACAGGATTGGACTGATAGGCAAGAACGGTGCAGGTAAAACAACCTTACTTAAATTAATTGCAGGAATAATTCAACCCACGGAAGGAGAGGTGAGCTTAGCAAAAGGCACCACATTTGGTTATTTGCCTCAGGAAATGAAACTGAATGATTCCAATACCCTATTAGGAGAGACTTTGCTTGCCTTTGAAGAATTTTTGGCAATTGAGAAGGAAATTGCACAATTAAATCATGAAATAGCTGTATCTGACGATTATCAATCAAATGATTACCTCAAGAAGTTAGACCAATTGAATGAACTTAATGAACGGTACTCAATGTTGGGAGGTGATTCATACCAGGCTGAACTGGAACAGACATTAATTGGGCTTGGATTTGAAAGAACTGATTTTAGCCGGCCTACTTCTGAATTTAGTGGTGGATGGCGGATGCGCATTGAGTTGGCAAAGCTATTACTTAAAAAACCTGACACAATACTTTTAGACGAACCTACAAATCATTTGGATATTGAATCAATTCAGTGGCTGGAAAATTATTTAAAGGTGTATAAAGGATCTGTTGTGTTGGTTTCACATGATAAAGCTTTTCTGAATGCTGTATGCAACCGGACCATCGAGATTTCGCTGGGTAAAATTACTGATCAGAAGATGAATTTTTCTGCCTTTGTGAAATGGAAAAAGGAACAACGTGAAATTCAATTGGCTTCTTACCGGAACCAGCAAAAGATGATTGAAGATACAGAAAAGTTTATTGAACGTTTCAGATACAAGGCATCAAAGGCAGTACAGGTTCAATCGCGGATTAAACAGCTTGACAAGATCGACAGGATTGAATTGGAGGAGGAGGATAATTCAGCGCTCAAAATAAAGTTCCCACCTGCACCACGTTCCGGCCGGGTTGTTGTTGAAGCAAAAAACATCACTAAAAAATACGGCAGTCATGTTGTTTTGGAAAATATAGATTTTTCTATTGAGAATGGAGAAAAAGTAGCATTTGTTGGACGTAATGGAGAAGGCAAAACAACCCTGGTTAAAATTCTTTTGGAAGAAATTGAACATACCGGAGAAATTAATATAGGACATAATGTGAAGCCAGGATATTTTGCTCAAAATCAGGCCCAATTGTTAAAAGAATCACTAACTGTTTTTGAAACAATTGACGAAATTGCTATTGGAGATGTCAGGACGAAAATCCGCGATATACTTGGAGCCTTTCTATTCTCAGGTGAAGATGCTGATAAAAAAGTGAAGGTGCTCAGTGGAGGTGAAAAATCAAGGCTTGCCATGATTCGCCTGATGCTGGAACCAGTAAATTTGCTTATTCTGGATGAACCTACCAACCATCTTGATATGCAGTCAAAGGAAATTCTAAAAGAGGCTTTAATTCATTTTACAGGAACTGTTATTATTGTATCACACGACCGTGAGTTTCTGGACGGGTTGGTTAATTGTGTTTATGAATTCCGGAATAAAAAAATTAAACAGCATCTTGGCGGGATCTACGATTTTCTTCAGAAAAAAAAGATGGATAACCTAAAAGAACTTGAAAATTCATCGAAACAAAGACTTGATGATAAAAACAACAGGATTAAATCTGAATCGGGCAGGAGGGAGGTTAGTTTTGAGGAACAAAAAGATATAAACAGAAATATAGCAAGGATAGAAAAGTTAATAACCGGCACTGAGGAAATGATTGAAACACTTGAAACTAAAATTGCCGTGTTGGATAAAAAGCTATCTTCTCCTGATGCAAGTGGTCATCCGGGAATTTTTGATGATTACGAAATGTTAAAATCAGATCTCTCGGAGGCACTCGAAAAATGGGAGACAGAGCATGAGCAACTTGAGAACTGGAAAAAGAAAAAAAACTGGTAATGGAAAAAGAAGATTTTATTTTTGGAACCAGAGCAATAATTGAGGCTATCCGCAACGGAAGGTTCATTGAAAGGGTGCTCATAAAAAAAGGACTTGAAAATGAGTTGTTTGCTGAGCTTTTTCAGCTTATAAAACATAATGCTATTCCGTACCAGTTAGTACCGGTTGAAAAAATAAACCGGGTAACGCGTAAAAATCACCAGGGGGTTTTGGCATTGCTGTCGGCAGTGGAGTTTTTTAATATTGAAACCCTCCTGCCCGGGTTATATGAATCAGGGAAAGACCCTCTGATTCTTATTCTCGATCAGATTACTGATGTGCGGAATTTTGGTGCCATCATTCGAACTGCTGAATGTGGTGGGGTTCATTGTGTTGTTATACCGGAAAAGGGTATGGCACGTATTGGATCAGATGCAGTAAAAACATCAGCCGGCGCACTTTATTCTGTGCCGGTTTGCAAGGTAAAAAGCCTGACTTATGTTTTGCGCTATTTAAAAGACTCAGGTATAAAAACAATTGCGGCAACTGAAATGGGGGAAAGAGTTTATACAGATGCAAAAATGAATGTTCCCCTGGCTATTGTGATGGGGGCTGAGGATAAGGGTATATCGCCAGCTGTCCTGCAATTATGTGATGAACACTTAAATATACCCTTATATGGTAAAATTGAATCCCTAAATGTTTCTGTAGCTGCCGGACTAATGATTTATGAAGCGGTCAGGCAGAGACATCAGATGTGAACAGGTATTGTTCGTTTAAAGGTTTGCTCCAGCGAAATAAAAGTCTCTGTACTTGAAATACCTTGTATTTTTTGAACCTGAGAGCTTAATATATTTTTTAGGTGTTCGTTGTCTTTTGCATATACCTTTACAAAAATAGCATATTGTCCTGTGGTGTAATGGCATTCCACAATTTCCGGGATCAGTTTCAATTTTTCAACTACTTCAGTAAATAGCCCGCCTTTTTCAAGGAAAATTCCAATGTAACTGCATGTTTTAAAATCTACCTTGTTTGGGTTTATATGGTAACCTGAACCGGTAATTACTTTAAGATCAATCATCCTGTTTACTCTTTGATGAACAGCGGCACGAGAAATACCCACTTCTTTGGCAACGTCCTTAAATGGAGTTCGGGCGTTTTGAGTAATAATATTCAGAATATTTAAATCAATCTCATCTAAGCTATTTTTTAAGGTCATCTCTTATTTAATTTTTATCAAAAGTAGGGAAAAACAATATCATATAAAGCCATTTGGAAGATTTACCTTTTCGGTGCAAATTAATTAAAAAAATGATATGTGTTATCAAAAAGTTATTAATTATGTTGATAAAAATATATTTGTTTTATATTTTTGTTACTATTATTGCAAATTGATATTTTTATTTAATTTAATTTGTCATTTCGTTATTTACAGGCTAAAATTTAAACTTTCATGAAGAACAAAAAAAAATGGTGGATAATTCTTGCAGTTTTAATAACGGCTGCTTTTCTGGGCGTGGTTATTCCTTCAGGCAGTGTTATTCAGGATTATTCAAATCTTGAAGCTGGCGACACGGCATGGATGTTAACAGCAACAGCTCTTGTTTTACTTATGACTCCGGGTCTTGCTTTTTTTTATGGCGGAATGATTCATTCACGTCATATTATTTCTACTATGTTGCAAAGCTTTATAGCTATGGGAATAGTTAGTGTTTTATGGGTTGTTGTTGCCTTTAGTATTGCTTTTGGTGACAGTATTGGCAGCGAAGGATATGGATTATTTGGTAATCCTATGACCTATTTTATGTTTCGGGACGTAGGGGGTGGAACTCATCCAGATTTTTCACCTACTTTTCCTCTTGCTGTCTTTGCTATGTTTCAATTAAAATTTGCTATAATCACTCCGGCACTGATAACGGGTTCTTTTGCCGGCAGGGTTCGATTCAGAGCCTATATGCTTTTTATGTGTTTGTTTGTATTATTTATTTACGCTCCGTTGGCCCATTGGACATGGCATCCGAATGGGTTTTTAAGGAATTGGGGTGTTCTTGATTTTGCCGGAGGTACTGTAGTTCATATGTCGGCTGGTTTTGCTGCACTTGCCGGGGCAATTTTTCTGGGCAGGAGAAAGGACATTAATAAAAAGTCAAAACCAGCAAATATCCCTTATGTTCTTTTAGGGGCAGGTATGTTATGGTTTGGGTGGTTTGGATTTAATGCCGGCTCAGCACTTGCTGCCGATTCAGTTGCCGCATTGGCATTGGTTAATACCAATACTGCCTCTGCAGCTGCTATGTTAACATGGATTTTTTATGATGCAGCAAAAGGTAAAAAGCCTTCAGCAACAGGTGCTTCCATCGGATTGGTAGTTGGGCTTGTGGCCATTACTCCTGCCGCAGGCTTTGTAAGTGTTGGTTCAAGTATTTTTATTGGTGTGATTGCTGCAATTATAAGTAATTATGCTATCATGCTAAGAACACGGTCAATGATTGATGATACCCTTGATGTTTTTCCTGCCCATGGAATGGGTGGGGTAACAGGAATGATAGCCACTGCAGTATTTGCTGCCGATGTGGGACTTATTCATGGCGAAATCACCACCTTCCTTTTTCATATGCTGGCTCTGGTTATTGTAAGTGTATTTACTTTTGGTGGTTCTCTGTTACTCTATAAAATAACGGATTTAATAGTACCGTTGCGAATTTCAACTCATGGTGAAGAAATTGGGCTTGATATTAGTCAGCACAATGAATCGTATGACTTTGTATATAAAATTGATTAAATAAAAAATGCCGGTTTTAAAACCGGCATTTTTTATTGAACTGCTACCTGCCGTTTAAAATCCATCTCCAGGGAAACGAATGTTTCAGTGCGGGCTATACCTTCAATTTCCTGAAGCTTTTCATCAATAATTTTTTTCAGATGCTTATTTGTTTTTGTCTGAATTTTTATGAAAATGGCATATTGGCCAGTTGTATAATGACATTCTACAATTTCCGGAATATCCCTCATGGCTGCAACAACCTGTGTGTGATATTTCGCTTTTTCAAGGTAAATGCCCATATAGGCACAGGTATTGTAACCTAGTTTTTGTGGATTAACCAGAAATTCGCTTCCGGTTAATACTCCAATATTAAATAAACGTTGCACACGTTGGTGAATTGCCGCTCCGGAAACACCGCATTCCCTTGCAACTTCAAGAAACGGAATACGTGCATTTTTTGTTATTAATTTAAGGATTTTTTCATCCAGTTGGTCTATATCTGCAGCTTGCTCGAGGTAATCTGACTTATCCATCCTTTTATTATCTATCTGTTTCGAATTATAAAGCAAAAGTAGAAAAAAATTACAATTACGAATCAGGAATGCTATATAACATCGAAATGCTAAATATTGGGGATTAATTTTAAATAGTTATTTTTAATTCATTCATTGCGTGAGGTTAGTAAACTGTCTAAAATTGCAGTTTTTCCTTATCTAAAAGAACGATATTCCTTATTTTAGCCAAAAAAATAAAATGAAAAGGGAAATATACTTTTTGTTTCTGTTGATTCCTTTATTTTCTTCAGGACAAAATGATTTTAACAAGTATTTTATAGAGAAATCATTTCGCTTCGACTTCTTGCTTGGGGGTAATGCCAATGAAGCCAGGGTTTATCCCGGGGAAATGAAGCAGGAACCTTTTTGGGCCGGTTCACTAGCCAACTTAACCGATGCTTTTCATTATGGAACCTATCGTTTTCGTATTTTCGATTTTGAAAGCGATAAGATGATCTATTCAAAAGGGTTTAGTACCCTTTTCCAGGAATGGCAAACCACTCCTGAAGCAAAGATTAAGGATAAAACCTTTTATCAGTGTCTTCTTTTTCCATACCCCCGCCAGCGCGTAAAGCTGGAGATTGACGCACGGATGTGGACAGGTGAATTCAAAACAATCTATAAAACGGATATTAACCCTGATGATTATTTTATTCTGAAAGAATCTCCATTACCCTACAAAACAAGGATTATTTTAGAAAACGGAGATTCCAATAATAAAGTTGATTTGGTAATACTTGCTGAAGGATATAAAGAAGAGGAGATGGATAAATTTATCTCCGATGCAAAACGGGTGACCGGTTATTTATTTTCCGCAGAACCTTTTAAAACATGCCAGGATAAATTTAATGTAACAGCAGTTTTAACGTCTTCCGTAGATTCAGGTACTGATATCCCGGGTGAAGGAATATACAAGAACACCATTTTTAATTCCACTTTTTATACCTTTGATATTGATCGGTATCTCACTTCGGACGATATTAAAGCCATTCATGATGCTGCAGCTTCTGCACCATACGATCATATTTTTGTCCTTGTGAATACTGAACGCTATGGTGGGGGTGGTATTTATAATTTTTTAAATATTTGTTCTTCAGATCATAAGTTAACCCCTGAGGTATTTGTTCATGAATTTGGCCATGGTTTTGCAGGATTGGGCGATGAATATTATTCCTCTTCGGTAGCTTATGAAAATTTTTATAACACAAAGGTAGAGCCTTGGGAACCTAATCTTACAACACTTGTTGATTTTAATTCAAAATGGTATTCCATGATTCATGACACCATTCCGGTTCCTACGCCCAGAGATGAAAAATATTCGAATTCAGTTGGAGTGTTCGAAGGAGGGGGGTATCAGACAAATGGTATTTATAGTCCATCTATCGACTGTAGAATGAAAAGTAATGATGCCTCAGGGTTTTGCCCGGTATGCGCTGATGCCATTCAACGGATGATCGGATATTATAGTAAATAAAAAAAACGGATGTGCTTATTCAAATCCGTTTTTTCTAAATGTTTCCACTTCAATCATTTTTCGATAACTTATTCGTTATAAAGTATGCCACAATCAAGCCTACACCGCCAAAGAAAAAGATCATTGTAAAAAATGCGACTACTTCGTTGATTGAAGTTGAAAGAGCATAGCCGCTGATTACGCCAACAGCAACACCTATTAGGAAAATGCCCCATTTCAGCAACGCATATTTTGCCGGGGTCGTTTGAAAAATACTGGCATCCATGCCTTTATCTATTAGAGCAAGCCGTTCTTTTGTGCGAGTTGTCCAATAAACATACAAGATGGCAAACACGCCTAAGAACATTGAGATTGGTACAAATATTCCTTCCATGGTATTAAAATTTAAATTGTTTATTATTTTTTTTCTGCCCTTTTGACGCATGCTTATTCTGTAGGTTACACTTTTTTATGAATTTTCTTTTTGATAAATTTGTAACCGTAACTAAAACTTTTCGTCAAAGCATCAGATGGAAAAAAAAGACGATAATTATTACATAGAAAAAGTGATAAATGGTCAGACCAATTACTTTTCTTATATCGTTGAAAAATATCAGGATATTGTTTTTTCTATCGCACTTAAAGTTCTTAGAAATCGTGAAGATGCTGAAGAGATGGCCCAGGAAAGTTTTATAAAAGCATATAAGTCGTTGCATACATTTAAGGGGAATGCAAAATTTTCTACATGGATTTACCGGATTACCTATAATACGTGTATTTCTGAAGTGAGGAAAAAGAAAATACATTTTACATCTGCCGATGATGTACAAATTAAGGATGAAACGGAAGAAATGAACCTGGATGGTATACCTGCAGAAAACCGGGAAAAAATTATAAAAGCCGCGCTTGATAAACTTCCGGAAGATGAGTATACGTTGGTATTGTTGTATTACTTTGAAGAGCAATCGATCGTGGAGATATGTAAAGTAACTGGTTTAACGGAAAGCAATGCAAAAGTGAAACTGCACCGGGCGAGAAAGAAGCTGCATACACTATTGAATGAAATGATGAAAGATGACTTGTATACCATATTGTAATGTAATATATATGCAAGCCATAATTAAGATAATGGAAGGCGTTTATTGTTGAGAAACAGGTAATAAAATTTTGGAAAAATGAAAACTTTTGAAGAAGATAAGGAATTAAAACAATTGCTAAAAAGCATAAAGCTTGAAAAACCAGCCCCGGATTTTACAAAGGTTGTAATGAACCGCGTATTTCAGGAGCGTGCAGTGGTTGAGCAAGTGAGGGCTGAACCGGTTTTGGGAAAAGGGTTCTGGATTATACTTGCCTTATTTGTTTTGTTGATGGCTGTAATGGTTTTAATGTCGGGAAGTAATATTGCACCGGAATCAACTGTTGTTCTTCCTGAAATTAATACTGAAAAATATATGTCGGGTTATAGGTCATTTTTTGAAAACTTTGGCAATTTACCTGTAAGTATTGCCGGAATAACGCTTGCATTCTCTATGCTTATTTTTCTCGAACGCTTTTTGAGTTCCAGAAGACCAGAACTAACATAATACAATATACCCTGCCTCATTAAAAAAACTCCGGTAGATTTGTCTGCCGGAGTTTTTTTAATAACATGCCCTGGCATTAAGGTATTTGCCTACATACACGTCAACTCCCTCTTCCAGGCTTGTAAATTCCCTGGTGTAACCGATATCTCTGAGTTTTTGAATTTCAGCTTCAGTAAAATATTGATACCGTCCCCTTAAATCAATTGGGGTATCAATAAAAGTTACCTGAGGAGTGGTTTGAATGCTAGTGAAAACTGAGTAGGTTAGATCCAGAAATGAACGGGCTTTTCCTGTACCAACATTATATATTCCTGAATTTTCCTGGTTATGCATAAAGTGCATCATAACATCGGCAATGTCGTCAACAAAAATAAAATCACGACTTTGTTCACCGTCTCTATAATCTTTATGGTGCGACCTGAACAGCTTCATTGATCCATTCTTCATTATGGTTTGATATGCATGAAGTACCACTGAAGCCATTCTTCCCTTATGGTATTCATTTGGGCCATATACATTGAAAAATTTAAGACCCGTCCAGAACGGAGGAGTTCTTACCTGTTTCAGGGCCCAAACATCAAAATCGTGTTTCGACCAGCCGTAAAGATTAAGAGGGCGCAAGTTGTTAACATTACTGTGTGAATCGGAAAAACCGCTTTCTCCGTTTCCATACGTGGCAGCGGATGATGCATACAACAAAGGGACCTGTATTTCAGAACATATGTTCCACAACCGCTGAGAATATATCAGGTTAAGCTGTTGGTATAATTCCGGTTCCTGCCCCACAGTATCGGTACGGGCACCTAAATGAAAAATAAAATCTACTTCATTGGCATTATTTATCAGCCACTTAAAAAATTTATCGCGATCAATAAATTTTATATATTTCTTATTGAAAAGATTCATGTCTTTTGAGGGATCATCGAAGCGATCAACAAGGATTAAATCTGTATAACCAGCCTGGTTTAATTTTCCGACTAAATAACTGCCAATAAAACCGGCAGCTCCTGTTATTACTATCATCTTTCTAAGTGGTTAATTTTATCAGGCCAAACATAAAATTTTAACCTAAACAAAATGGTCAATATTATAACTTAGATTATTTAATTTTATTGTGAATTTTTAAAATATCTTATTAAAATTTAACAATAACCCTATTAAGACAAAACCCTGCATCAAATGGTTGCTTCATTTCGTTATTTTATTTAATAATTTTATTCTTGCCAAACAGTTTTTGATTCAATTTGATTTTTTAAAAAAAAAGTGATCTTTGTATGAATTTAAAAACAATATACTATGAGTACAGATAAAATAATCAGTACCAACGGTTACGAAAGAATTGATTCATTTGATGAAAAAATTACAAAAGAACTTTCGCAAAATTATGAAAATATATTGAGTCTGGTTGGTGAAGATATTTCAAGAGAAGGCCTTGAAAAAACTCCTTTAAGAGTTGCTAAATCACTTCAGTTTTTGCTACAGGGGTACAAAACCGATCCGGTTGAAATTTTGCGTTCCGCTATGTTTAAGGAAGATTACAGGCAAATGGTTATTGTAAAAGATATTGAAATCTACTCTTTGTGTGAACATCATCTGCTTCCATTTTTTGGGAAAGCTCATGTTGCCTATATACCTAATGGCACAGTTACAGGTTTAAGTAAAATTGCCCGTGTTGTCGATGTTTTTGCACGTCGGTTGCAACTGCAGGAGCGATTGACGCTTCAAATAAAAGAATGCATTCAGGATACACTAATGCCGCTTGGAGTTGCTGTGGTTATTGAAGCACAACACCTGTGCATGCAAATGCGCGGTATCCAGAAACAACATTCAATAACAACTACTTCTGATTTTACTGGTGCTTTCCAAAAAACTGCCACCCGTGATGAATTTATTCGTCTGATAAGTACAAAATTCAGCTAAATTTTCTATTTAAAAATTAGGCATACAGGTGAAGGAATCTTCACTTCCTTTCCTGTGAATTCAGGAATTCCGCTTTCAGGATTAATTTTAAATACTGCAATGTTGCCGCTTCTTTGATTTGCAGCCAATAAGAATTTTCCATTGGGGCTAAGAGTGAAATTCCTTGGCCAGTCACCTTGGGTAGAAACAGAAGTCACCCAATCCAGCCGGTTTGGGTTCTCATTAATTTTAAACACTGCTATGGAATTATGCCCTCTGTTTGACCCGTATAAATAATGTCCGTCCTGTGATACATGAATGTCGGCACAATAGCTTGTGCCTTCAAATCCTTCCGGTAAACTGGAAATAGTTTGCTCTTCTTTCCATTCTTTTTCTGATTTAGAGAAAACTGTTACAGTGGAATGTAATTCATTTATAACATATACCGTTTCTCCGTCAGGATGGAATCTAAAGTGTCTTGGCCCTGCACCCGGGGCTAATTTCAAATGTGATTGTCCTGCAGGAACAAGTTCTTCTGATTTCAGATCAAAAATGTTAACCCGATCAGTTCCTAAATCGGCGCTGAAAAGCTGGTCGTCGTTATGAGAAAATAATACAGAATGTGCATGTGGACCCGTTTGTCTCGATTGATTTGGTCCTGAACCTTCATTTATTATGGTGGAACTGGCTGCATCCAGACTGCCATCCTGTTTAATTCTATACAAAGAAACCGTTCCTCCGCCATAAGTGGCAATAGCAGCATGCTTTCCATTGGGCGAAATATCAATATGGCAGGGATCATTTCCATTGGCGACTTGTTTGTTAATAAACCGAAGATCTCCATTTTCTTCTATTTTGTAAGCCTGAACATATCCGCCCGATTTTTCAATTTCTGCTGAGGGGCGGGTAACGGCATACAGAAAGTTTCGATCGGGTGAAATTTGTATAAATGAAGGATTATCAACTCCTTTGAATGTTTTATGCATGCCGACTTCTCCGGTTGATTCATCAAATTTGCAAAGGTATATTCCTTCTGCCCCTTCTGATGTAAAAGTTCCTACATATAAATCTGCCAAATCATCAACCTGTGCCGACAAGGATAAAGCCAGCATTACAATAATAAAAAGAGCAGTGATTTTTTTCATAATTCCGTATTTTAATAAGTGTCATTTAAAGATTTACAATACAAAATGAACATTTTCTTGCAATATTTACTTTCTTATGGTAACTTTTTATCCGTAAAATTAAAAATCATGTTATGAAAACTGTAGTATCAATAATTTTATTTGTAAGTTTTATCGGCATAAGCTACATAAATGCCCAAAAGCTTGAAAAAGTATGGGAAACCAAAGTGGAGTTAAAAACCCCCGAATCTGTCTTATTTGATGAAGACCGTAGTGTGATGTACGTAGCCAATATTAATGGAGATCCGTCGGAAAAGAATGGAACCGGATTTATTAGCATTTTAAACTCCGATGGCAGTGAAAAAGAGCTTCATTGGGTGGAAAACCTGAACGCACCCAAAGGTATGGCAATGCACGAGGGAAAACTTTTTGTCTCAGATATTGATCAGCTTGTTGAAATCGACATCAAAAATGGTAAGGTAACAAAGAAATACGATGCTCCGGGAGCTGTTTTTCTTAATGATGTGGCAGCATCGGATGATGGGATGGTTTTTGTTTCAGATACCCGAACGGCCAAAATCCATGTTTTGAAAGACGGGAAGCTTACCGAATGGATGTCAGGGGAACCTCTGGAAACGCCAAATGGTCTTTTTGTAGAATATGGAAGATTGTTTATTGGCGATAAAAGTATTTTTGAAGTAGACATTTCAACTAAAAATGTAAAAGAAATCATTCCGGAGGCAGGCGGTGTTGATGGTTTGGAAAAAAATAATGATGATGAATTTGTGTTTTCTAATTGGCCGGGACGTATCTTCATCCATAGAGATGGTAAAAACATTAAATTGCTTGATACCACCGAAAAAGAAATAAATACCGCTGATCTTGATTTTTCAAAAGAATTGAATTTAATTTTAGTTCCTACCTTTTTTGATAACCGGATAGTTGCATACAGGATAATTGATTAAAATATTTGTACGGTAAAAAACTTAAATAAATGGAAAAACCAAAAGTTGCTTCAAAATCTCCACAACTCGTTACCCTTGTGCCAGGTAAATATTTTTGGTGTGCATGCGGGAAAAGCAATAATCAACCCTTTTGTGATGGGACTCATAAGGGTTCCGGACTATTTTCACTTGCCTTTGAGGTAAAAGAGGAAACAAAAGTCTGGCTATGTATGTGCAAGCAATCGAAAAATAAACCTTATTGCGACGGGACACATCGTGAATTATAATTTAAATTAGTTCTTTGTAAAGTATTCCTTGCCTGCATTGCAGATCGGACATCTGTAATCTTCAGGAATGTCTTCAAAAGGTGTACCCGGAGGAATCCCTGCAGTGGGATCTCCTTCTTCAGGGTCATACTGGTAGCCACAAACTGTACAGGTGTGCACATCCATGCTGTTTGTAGCTCCCGAAGATTCTTCCTTCTGCTCTGGTCTATGTTCTGTTTCAGTTTTATTTTCTTCTTCCAGCCTTTCCCTTTCAATATAGGTGGGGGAATGTTTTGGTGATAACATTTTATATTTCTCCCGGTAATGGGCATACGTAAGAGGCTCTTCGTCTGAAACCACATCGCTGTCGATGACTTCTCCCACAATAAGCAAATGTGTACCGACATCCTGGCTTGAAATTACTTTGCAATCGAACCAGGCTACCGAAGAATCCAATACAATTGGGGCGCCTGTTTTGGCAGTGATTGTTTCAATATTGTGAAACTTTTCCATTTCGCCACCCGACATGAATCCAAATTGACCTATAAGAGAGGTGCTTGCATCTTTTTTTAATACCGATACTGAAAATATTCTGCTTTCCAAAATTTTTTCTGTAGTAGAATTTTTTTTATGGCAGCTTATTGCAATCTGTGAAGGTTCTGATGTCACCTGGAAAACAGTATTCGCAATGAATCCTGCATTTTTTCCGTTAAACTGTGTTGCAATCAGATAGAGTCCGTAGGATAATTTATGAAAAGCTTTATATTTCATGTTTTTGTCGATTTAATACTGTTAATTTAAGTCTTCATTCTCTTCAGGTAAAATAAAATTGATTTACCAAATCGATAAAATGCTGCAGGTTCTGCACCCAAAAGTAAAAAGATTCTTTCATATTTACTTTAATAGTACTGTTTTTAGTATTCCTTTTTGCTTTCGGTTGTATAAAATCAGTACAACCGTCCCATCCCCTTTATGTTATGGTGTATGTAATCCATGAATTGAACAAAATTAAATTTAATTGAATCCGCCGGCACTGTTAATGAACAATTAAACCTGATTTAATAATAAGATTTTCATTTCTTTTGTAATGTCGCTAATTTTTTAAGATCGATTAAAAAAAGTTTCAAAAAGAGAAAATTATTGAAAATAATTCCTATTTTGGTACAGTTTTTTAATTAATGGACAGTCAACTTTAAATCTAAAAAAATGTCAAACCCAAAAAGTAACATTACCTATAAGATTTTTATTGTAGAAGACAATAAACTGTATTCACAGGTATTGAAAAAGCAACTTGTT
Organism: Mariniphaga sp.; assembly: GCA_024636975.1. GTDB lineage: Bacteria > Bacteroidota > Bacteroidia > Bacteroidales > Prolixibacteraceae > Mariniphaga. The sequence goes on along the minus strand of JAGXGA010000035.1, from coordinate 15,469 downwards.
GATAATCAGTATCAGGTGAAAGTATTTTTAAATGGAAAAGATTGTATTTCAAGCCTTGATGAACAACCCGATGTCATTACTTTAGATTATACCCTTCCTGATATGACGGGGCATGAGGTATTAAAAGAAATTCAAAAAAAATCACCTTCATCTCATGTCATTATTATTTCGGCTCAGGAAAGTATTAGCACTGCTATTGAGCTAATGAAAAACGGTGCATATGATTATATAATGAAAGCTCCGGATACACGGGAAAAGTTAACCAACATCATTAAAAATATTTACAATTCCGATCAGTTAAAACAGGAGAATACCCGTTTAAAAGATGCAATTAAAGATCACTATAATTTTCGAAAGCTTATAAAGGGAAACAGCCGGGAAATCGATCACGTTTTTAGTTTAATGGAAAAAGCTGTACAAACAAACATCTCTGTCTCGATATATGGGGAAACCGGGACTGGTAAAGAGTTGGTTGCTAAGGGTATTCATTACAACTCAAATCGCAGCAGTAAGCCATTTGTGGCAGTTAATGTATCAGCAATTCCTGAAGGATTGGTAGAAAGTGAATTATTTGGGCATGAAAAGGGTGCTTTTACTGGAGCCGATTTTCGAAAAATTGGAAAATTTGAACAGGCAAGCGGGGGTACTTTATTTCTTGATGAGATTGCTGATCTGGACCTTAACGTTCAGGCAAAATTATTGAGGGTTATACAGGAACGGGAATTGATAAGGTTGGGTGGAATAGATACCATTTCAATTGATGTACGTATTCTTACTGCCACTCACAAAAACCTTTCAGTTATGGTGAATGAAGGTAAATTCAGGCAAGATCTGTACTACAGGTTGTTGGGTTTACCCATTGAATTACCACCCCTCAGGCAAAGGGGGAATGATATTATTCTTCTTGCTAAACACTTTGTAAATGAGTTTTGCAAGGAAAATAATATGGCTCCCAAAACAATTATGGATGACTCAAAACAGTTGCTTCGAAAATACCATTACCCGGGTAACATCAGGGAATTAAAAGCTGTTATGGAACTTGCCTGTGTTATGACAAACGGTGACAGGATAAAACCAACCCACCTGAACATGAGTGTTGATGAAAATGTTCAGAATTTGCTTTCAAGTGAAAAAACTCTCGATGAATACAACTTCGAAATAATTAAACACTTTTTAAATAAATACAACCAAAATGTCAGGTTGGTTGCTAAAAAACTTGGTATCGGAAAATCTACCATTTATCGATTATTGCAGAAGAAAGAATTCTCTTTGAATTAGCATTTTCTTTTTAAAAAATTTAAAATTTCTATAGGTTTAAAAAAAATATTTTTATTTTTACAGTGCAATACGTTCTGTATTGCTTGTGTGTTTGGGGGTTAACTTAAGGGCGGCTATTGAGCTGCCCTTTCCTTTTAAAAGTACCTCAGTAATAACCTATAATTCATTTTAGTTATTTATTTTCGCAGTAGATTAGATATAACTGTTGAAATATTAAATTTCATCTTGATGGGTGATACAGTAAATGCGGAATTAATACTCGTTTATATTATCGGCACTTTCGGAATGATTGTTCTTTCCGGCGCAATATTCGTATTTTTTATAACTTATCAGAAAAGGTTACTTAAAAAGGAACTGGAAATAAATGTCATTAAAGCGCGCCAGCAGGAGGAAATACTTAAGAATACAATACTATCACAGGAAAAAGAGCGGAAACGCATTGCCCAGGACCTGCACGATGAGGTTGGAGCAATGTTGTCGGTTATTAAGTTAAACATATCGCTTTTTGAGCGAAAGGCTGAGACTCCAAAAACAAAGGAATTTGCCCTTGAAACCAAATCGTATCTCGATGAAGTAATTTTGCAGGTTCGAAGAATTTCAAGAGCCCTGATGCCTCCATCACTTGAGAAACTCGGATTGGCTGTGGCTGTTGAAGAGCTTGCCGACTGGGTTAACAAATCGGGAGTTATTAAAGTAGAGTATTGGAAAAGCGGTGAACCGGTAAGGTTAGGAAATAAAAAAGAACTTGCAATTTTCAGGGTTTTCCAGGAATTGCTAAATAATGCCATCAAACATTCCAATGCATCTCAAATTAGTATTAAAATGCATTACGGTCTTTCACTGTTTGCAATTTCAATTAGCGATAATGGGAAAGGTTTCGAACCCGGAAAGATGGTAAAAACAGGATTGGGGCTAAAAAACCTTGAAAGCAGAACTCAGATTTTGAAAGGACAAATGAAATTAAATTCTGCACCAGGAAAGGGAACCACAGCAATATTGTGTTTAAATATTCAACCTGATGACGATGAATGAAAAAAAAGCTGATATAGTTATTACCGACGATCATAAATTATTCAGGAAAGGAGTTCGGGCACTGCTTGAAGACTTTGACTTTACAGGCGAAATATATGAAGCAGGTAACGGGTTAGAATTGTTGGAATTATTAAGAAACACCATTCCCTTGCCGGAAGTTATCCTCCTTGATATACAAATGCCGGTAATGGATGGAATTGAAGCACATAAACGGATCCGGAAAGAATTTCCCCATCTGAAAGTATTAATCCTGACAATGGAAGATGATGAACAGTTTATGCTTCATTTGATCGCAGAGGGAGTAAATGGGTATTTGCTAAAAAACTCAGAACCGGAGGAGCTGGAAGAAGCTATCGGAAAGCTCTTGAAAAACGACTTTTACTTTCCTCCTGATATGTCGCATCTGGTTTTAAAAGGAGCAATAAAACGTAACTTTTCCTTAAAAAGTCTACCTGATTTTACTCAAAAAGAGATGGAAATACTTGAATACATTTGCAAAGAATTTACTGCCCCTGAAATTGCAGAAAAACTTGAAATTAGTGTGCGCACGGTGGAGGGTTACCGCAGTAAGCTTCTCGATAAAACTGGTTCAAAAAATATAGCCGGGCTGGTGGTGTATGCATTAAAAAATAATCTCGTTTTTTTGAAATAAAAAAAAGGGGTTCTGGACAGAACCCCTTTTGCAACAAATCCGATGTCTCCGTTTTCAACAGCATTTCAGGAGTAGAGAGAACGTGCTTTTAGGAGAATATTGGAAATGCTGCTGTTACCTGGAGTGGTTGATTTCGCGTGCTTAAGTTTACCGGATTGATGAATGGGGTAATATCTGCTAATATAATATATTTGTTCTGTCTTTATCATCACTATTTTTCTTATATACTATACAAAGATCAGGATAAAAAAAATGATGTGAAAGAGTAATTCTACGCATCGAAAATGCGTAGAATTACGGTATTAAAATGCGTAGAATTACGTAGTTTTTTCGCTTGTAGCTACAAGGTCAAGGCAACCTGTATTCATAAAAAAAGCCATCCGGTACGGATGGCTTCTCTATATCGTATTATAAATCAAGTCATTTAATTTGAGCCTGTGCAGCGGCTACTCTTGCAATCGGTACACGATATGGCGAGCAACTCACGTAATCCATACCAACACTGTCGCAGAACATTACAGAAGAAGGTTCACCTCCGTGTTCACCACAAATACCAACTTTCAGTTTTGGGTTAACTCCGCGGCCTTTATCTACTCCCATTTTAACAAGCTGGCCAACACCCTCCTGGTCAAGTACCTGGAAAGGATCGTTTTTCAGAATGCCTTTTTCAATGTAAACGGGCAGGAATTTACCGGCGTCGTCGCGTGAATAACCAAAGGTCATCTGGGTAAGGTCATTTGTTCCGAACGAGAAAAATTCAGCTTCATTAGCTACAAGATCAGCAGTTAGGGCGGCACGTGGAACTTCAATCATTGTACCTACCATATAATTCACGCTTGAACCTTTTTCTTCAAAAACTTTTTTGGCAGTTTCATGAATGATGTCAGCCTGCAGTTTATATTCTTTCATTGTGCCAATCAATGGAACCATAATTTCCGGCAGCACATCCACACCTTTTTGTTTCAGGTTGACAGCAGCCTCGATAATTGCCCTGGCCTGCATTTCAGTGATTTCAGGATAAGTATTGCCTAAACGGCATCCACGGTGTCCCAGCATGGGGTTGAATTCGTGAAGATCGTCAACAAGCGCTTTAACCTGTTCAACCGAAATTCCCATTTCCTTTGCCATATCCTTTTGGTTGGCTTCTTCGTGAGGAACAAATTCGTGTAATGGCGGATCGAGCAACCTGATAGTCACTGCGTAACCTTCCATTGCTTTAAGAATACCTTCGAAATCTTCCCTCTGGTAGGGTAAAAGTTTTTCTAACGCCTTGCGACGTTCAACTTCATTTTTTGATAATATCATTTCACGCATTGCTTTAATGCGGTCCCCTTCAAAAAACATGTGTTCTGTACGGCAAAGACCGATTCCCTGTGCACCGAACTTACGGGCTACTTCTGCATCCTTTGGAGTGTCGGCATTGGTACGTACTTTCATACGGGTGAATTTATCAGCCCAATCCATTATCTTGGCAAAGTCACCGCTCATCTCAGGATCTTTGGTGGTAATTTTACCTTCATATACTTTACCTGTTGAGCCATTGAGTGAAATCCAGTCACCTTCCCTGAATTCCTTGCCATCGATAGTCATGATACGGGTTTTGTAGTTGATCTTGACTGCACCGGCGCCTGAAACACAACATTTACCCATACCACGGGCAACAACAGCCGCGTGAGAAGTCATTCCTCCACGAGCAGTAAGAATTCCTCTGGCGATATGCATCCCTTCCAGATCTTCGGGTGAAGTTTCTACCCTCACCAATATAGAAGTAGGATATTTTGCTGCTTCATCGGCAAAAAATACAACCTGACCGGTAGCTGCACCAGGTGATGCTGGCAATCCTTTCGCCAGTTCGGTAGCCGATTTCATTGCAGAAGCCTCAAAAACCGGGTGCAATAATTCGTCAAGTTTATTTGCATCAATTCTTTTCAATGCAGTTTTTTCATCAATTATGCCTTGTTCAAGCATATCAACTGCGATTTTTACCATGGCTGCACCGGTGCGTTTCCCGTTACGGGTTTGCAATAACCACAATTTATCTTCCTGAATTGTAAATTCAAGATCCTGCATGTCCTTATAATGATCTTCCAGTTTTTGCTGGGTTTCATTCAATTGCCTGTAAATTTCTGGCATGGCTTCTTCCAGGGAAGGATAATTCGATGCTCTTTCTTCTTCGGTTACACCCTGCAATTCGGCCCATTTCCGTGAACCAGACAGGGTAATGTCCTGGGGAGTCCGGATACCGGCTACAACATCTTCTCCCTGTGCATTGATAAGGTATTCACCGTTGAATATGTCTTCACCGGTGCCTGCATCGCGTGTAAAGGCTACACCTGTTCCCGACGACTGGCCCATGTTACCAAATACCATTGCCTGAACATTTACTGCTGTTCCCCATTCATCAGGAATTTGTTCCATTCTGCGGTAATAGGTAGCGCGCGGATTATTCCAGCTTTCGAAAACTGCTGCGATTGAACCCCATAGTTGTTCCCATGGATCGGTAGGGAAAGGTTTGTTTGTAACTTTCTTTATGGCAGCTTTAAATCGCTTGACCAACTCCTGTAAATCTTCTGTTGTAAAATCGGTGTCAAGCTGGATACCCTTTTCTTCTTTCAATTCATCAATGATTTCTTCGAAAGGATCATGTTCTTCCTTGCTGGCCGGTTTCATTCCCATTACCACATCACCATACATCTGAACAAACCTGCGGTAAGAATCCCATGCGAAACGTGGATTGCCCGATTTTTTAGCAATTCCTTCCACCGCTTCGTCATTTAACCCAAGATTAAGTACAGTGTCCATCATCCCCGGCATCGACGCACGGGCACCTGAACGTACCGATAGTAAACACGGATTTTGTTTGTCACCAAATTGTGTTTCAGTCAACTCTTCCACCAATTCAACGGCAGCTTCAACTTCGGATTTGATTAAATCAAATGTTTTTCCCCGTCCCTGCTCGTTAAACATGGTGCATACCTCTGTGGTAATTGTAAATCCGGGAGGAACCGGTACACCAATAAGATTCATCTCAGCAAGGTTAGCACCTTTGCCACCCAGAAGATTTTTCATGTCAGCTTTACCTTCGGCTTTTCCAGCTCCAAAAGTATATACATGTTTTGCCATAAAATGTAATTTATTATATTTAAAAATTGTCTTAAAATTTCGGTCTGCTAAAGTAATGCTATTTTTTTAAATTAGAAATTAATAGCGTAGTGTAAGGCAAGCTAATTGCCGCCTTTTCAGCTGTTCATCATTACTTAAAACCGGTTCATTAAATAATTGTTTCTTAAGTTTATTGAAAGTTTGAATGAATTGATAGTTTATTCAAATTTTTAATTCTTTTTGTCTACTGCAGCATCATTAATCTTTAACTGAAGCGGAGTAATTTCTTCTCCCCAGTATACGGTTGTATGTGGGAACGGAATCTCAATATTCTTCTTATCGAATGCAATTTTCAACCTTCTTCGGTACTCACGTCCTACCGACCATTGCTGTATTGGTTTTGTTTTTATCCGGGCTTTGATCACCAGGGCGCTGTCACCAAATTTATCCAACCCAAAAATTTCGATGGGCTCAATAATGCTGTTTCCAAACAGTTCATCCTTTTGAAGTTCATTGCCCACCTCCCTCATTATATCCATTACCTGATCTACATCTTCCTTATAGGCCACACCAATATCAAATACCATTGCCGACCATTCTTTTGTCATATTGGCCATTGTATTGATTTTGCCATTCTGGAAAATATGAACAACTCCTGAAAAATCCCTTAAGGTAATGGTACGAAGTTCAATTTTTTCTACTACACCACCTGTTCCGTTAATAATGGCCACATCGCCTGCACGTACCTGGTCTTCGAGTAACATAAAAAAACCTGAAAGAAAATCCCTTACAAGTTCCTGGGCTCCAAAACCAATGGCAACCCCTACAATACCAGCACTTGCAAGAATTGGTGCTATTTCTACTCCAAATTTTTTCAGGGCAATCATTATAAATATCGTCCATATAAATATGGATACAACCCCGCCAATTATGCCAATCAATGTTCTTATTCTCTTTTCAGTTTCAGCTACATCATGTGTGTCTTTCTTTTCGGCCCGGGAAATCAGTGTATTCTTGAGTTTTGTTAACACAAACCTAAAAAAGCGGGATACAACAATTAAAACCAGAATAATGATAATTAATCCCGGTAATTCATTTATAACCCACTCCTGTCCGCTTGACCATAGCTCTTCCCAAAAATCGGTGGTAATAATTTCTTCCATATTTTTTAATTTAATGTATGCCTATAATTTATCCCTGACATTTTCTTAGATACTGAAAGTTTAAATTGTAAATATTTTACTTTTGAAATAGCAGTTTCTGTTTTTTGAATAAAGTTACAGGCAAATTCTCCGCATGCAAGAAATTTTTAAATAAATTTTCCACATTTAACGTATAGATTATATGTCGGTTAGATAAGTATAGCCCTGAATAAGCTCATAAGTCATGAAAAATTATTTTCTGGCAGATAAATATATTACAGATTGCCTTGAAAACTTTTCATTATTATACTAAAAACAGATATTATCACACCTTAAAATCCATACTTTCGATATACCTTCGCCTGATTAAACTCAATGTAAACTCAATTTTAATTCAGTGTAAATTCAATGTAAATTCAATTATAATTGACTTTACATTGAGTTATATATGACTTTACATTGAGTTATAATTGAGTTTACCCAGGAGTAGAGGTAAGGTAATTATGCACATGACAAGTATTAAACCTTATGAATAGTCTTTTGTCTAACAAATTTGATTTATACAGATGATGCGGTTAAGTTAGTAATATCTGTTAACTTGCATTTGAAACCATTTCCGATTGAAGTTGAATAGTTGTTAGTATGAAAAAAACACTTGATTTTACTACCGTGGCTAAGTGGTTATATTCAACCGAATTGTTTGCCCGGCCATCCAAACAACTGCCTGGGAGGTGGAGATTGTTTGAATACTATTCAGAACCGGGAGAACAGTTGGAAAACCTGAAGGAAGAAGACTTAAAGCAGGCCGGGTACCATTGGGAAATTGACTTTGAAGAACATGGGCAGCTTAGCCAGCAAAAGGATTTTCCAGTTAAATTTTTAATTGACACTACAGAATGCAATTGGGAAATTGCGCGAAATTTCTTAAAGCTGTATCCTTTGAAAACTCCTCATAAAATGGAAGTATTCCAATTTGCCATTTCCCGGGGAGTGCTTAAATTATTGCAAAAAGATACAGATGGGAAAATTATCTTTTTTGGATTTTTCAGGAAAATTGAAGAATCAAAATAAAGGAAGGTGGTGATGTTGGTTTTTATTATCCAGTTTGCAAGCAAAATTCTTTTAAATTTGTCTCTCATCAATTTGAACTGTTAAAACACATTTTTATGAAAATTAAAATTGTATTGTTTATTGCATTGGCCGGATTAATGGGCTGTGCCACTACAGGAAGCAAGGAACTTGTTGGAAGCTGGGAAATTATTGAATTTAGGCTCGTTGGTATGGGAGGTGATCCTGTAAGTACTGAAAAAATTCTAAGGGATGCAGGTGCTGTTTGGGAAATGGAATTTTCAAAAAATGGTGACTTCAAACAGGATTTTAATATGCGTAAACAGGATATGGCAATGGAGTCGGAGGAAGGAGAATGGACTGCATTTAATGATTCACTTAAAATTGAAATCAGAAGTGACATTGTTGCATCCACTCTGAATTATACCTACAAGATAAATGAGGATACGCTTGTGTTGTCCCTCAGAAATCCCGATACCGATGCAAAGATTATTACCCGGTTCAGAAAGAAGTAATTCACTATAATTACAAGTCTGCTTATATTCATTTTAATCCATTTACCAATGTTGAAAGCAAAAGCGATAGTAATGGTTTTTTTGTGCGGACATCTGATGGTACAGGCACAAACTGATAATGGAATGCTGCGTCTGGATGAATTTAGAAATGCCCGGAAAAGGCAAATAATTCAGATTCCTGAAGTTAACGGTTTTCAGACGCTAAAGTGCGACTTTCATATGCATACTGTTTTTTCGGACGGGCATGTATGGCCTGCTGTGAGGGTGCAGGAAGCATGGCAGGAAGGGCTCGATGTGATTGCAATTACCGATCATGTAGAGTACACTCCCCATTCGGAAGATGTCAAGGTAAATCATAATCGTCCTTATGAATTGGTTAAAGATGCTGCAGATGAAACCAATATTGTACTGATAAAAGGGACAGAAATTACCCGTAATACACCTCCCGGCCATTTCAATGCCATTTTTACCGGTGATCTTTCGGGGTATATTGAAGACCGGGAGACGAACAAAAAAGATAAAGTAGCTGTAATGAAAGCTGCTGAACAGAATGCTTTTATTTTTTGGAATCATCCCGGTTGGCAGGTAAATAACATCGAAGGTTCGTATCAATGGATTGATTTTGTGGATGAATTGACAGAAGAAAATGTGCTGCATGGCATTGAAGTGATAAACGGTTTTGGACTGCATAAAAAAGCGCTTGACTGGTGTGTGGATAAAAACCTTACTGTATTAGGTACTTCTGACATACATAATCTTGTGGCACATGACTATAATCTGGGTGATCATGTTCACCGCTCCATGACCCTGGTGTTTGCCAGGGAAAGAACCGCACAATCGGTAAGGGAAGCACTGGAAGCCGGCCGTACCGTTGCATGGGCCAGTAAGTACCTTGCAGGGAAAGAAGAACATGTGAGAAACCTGTTTAATGCATGTGTGGAAACCGGACCAAGGTTTCTCCTTAAAAACAACAGAGCATATTACGAGATAAAAAATAACAGCGATTTGTATTTCGAACTGGAACTGCAATCGGGTGACGGAACAAAACAGATTACCCTTTTTCCTGGCTCGTCACAGATAATTAACGCAGTTGACGGAGAAGAGGCTCTGGAGTATAAAGTTGTGACAGCCTTTATAAGGAGTAATAAGAATCTTGTGGTGAATATTCCTTTAAATTAAAGACGGGGTTTTTCATAAATTATTTCCTGTTTTATAAACTTCCAGTGCTGCCGGAAAGGGTTGTAAGGCACGTTCAAAGATTCCAAGGGAATAAGCGATTGTGAGGCCATAGTTAGTAATTGGAACTTCTGCCTGCCGGGCTTTTTCTATCCGGCTGAGCATTGCACGGCGGTTCCACATACAGGCTCCGCAATGGATAATCAGTTTGTATTGAGAAATATTTTCCGGAAAATCGTTGCCTCTTATGTTGTCTATTTCCAGTTTTCCACCTACATACTGCGTTAGCCACCGGGGAATTTTTACAGTTCCGATATCCTCGCCAATTGGATGATGGGTGCAGGCTTCGGCTATTAAAATTTTATCACCTGTTTTTAATTTATCAATTGCCATTGCTCCGGCCACCATTTCAATCAGATCGCCCTGGAAACGTGCAAAAAGAACTGAAAAGGATGTAAGTGGAATGTCATTGGGCGTATCAGCCGCCACTTTTAAAAAGGCCTGTGAATCGGTCACTACCAGTTTGGGCGGTTTATTCAGCCGGTTTAAGGCTTCACGCAGTTCACGTTCTTTTACTACCATACAGAAGGAATCGTTGTCGAGCAGATCGCGTATGCTTTGTACCTGGGGCAAAATAAGCCTCCCTTTTGGCGCTTCCTTATCAATGGGGATCACCAGAATAGCAGCCTCTCCGGGACCTACCAGGTCGGCCAGGATACTTGGACGGTTTATAAAATCGGAAGGTGCTGTTTGTAGTAAAAGTTGCCTTAAATCAGGCATTCCTGTTCCTTCTGTTGCTGAAGTATACACACAGGGAGTTTTAAGTCCTTCAAGTTGAAGTTTGATATCCCGGTTTTCAGGAACAGTGTCTATCTTGTTAAAAACTAAAATGTAAGGAATTTTCCGCGTGTTTAGTTCTTCTATCAGTATCTGTTCATATTCTCCCCAGTCGGTATAATTGGTAACTACTATTCCTAAATCGGTCCTGTCAAAAACCTGCATGGTTTTGGCAATGCGTTTACCGCCCAAATCACCTACATCATCAACTCCTGCTGTATCAATAAACAATACTGGCCCCAAGGGAAGCAGCTCCATGGGTTTTTCTACAGGATCGGTTGTAGTTCCTGCAACATCCGATACTATTGATACATTCTGTTGTGTAAGGGCATTTAAAATACTTGATTTGCCGGTGTTTCTCCGGCCAAAAATTCCAATGTGCAGACGAAAGGATTTTGGCGCTCTCATTACAAAATTTAAAAGGAATTGAAACTACAAATTTAGCATGTTCAGGGAAATAAAAAAGGCGCCATTGGCGCCTTATAATTTGAGTTTTGTTCAATTATTTCTTTTCACTTTTTTTTGCGGCCGGGCATTCTACCTTTGATGCTGCACAGCTTTTTTGCTGTTTTTCGGCGCATGCAGGTTTTTCAGCCTTAGCCTGGCAGCAGCTGGTGGTAGCAGCTTGCTTTTGTTTCTTTTCGTCTTTTTTTACATCTTCGGGTGAATCAACTTCCTGAGCAGAAGTAACAACAAGGGTTTGTTCTGAATTTTCAGTAGCCGATTGTACAGTGGTGAAAGAAGTGGTGGTAACTGCACAGATAGCAGCCAGTGTAAAAATAAAGAGTAGCTTTTTCATGATTTGCATTTTGGATTTAATGTAACTAATTATTTAAGTTTATAACGGGTGCAAAATAGAAATTTAAAATGATTTTTTTTATAAAAAAATGTTAATAGCATAAAAAAGGCCGTCCTTTCGGGACGGCCTTTGATCTAGATTTTTAAAATTTACTCCTGGCTTGTGGCATCTGCCATAACAGTTTTTGTTGCTTTTACTCCGCTGCAACCGTCAGCCTTAGCTGCAACTGTTGTAGCTTTTGCTCCACTGCAACCATCGGCTTTTGCTGCTACGGTGGTTGCTTTAACCCCGCTGCATCCGTCAGCCTTTGCTGCTACAGTTGTAACTTTTGCTTCGCTGGTACCATCAGCCTTAAGAGCTACAGTAGTTGCTTTAACTCCACTACAGCCGTCAGCTTTTGCTGCTACGGTAGTTGCTTTAACATCGCTGCAACCATCAGTTTTTACAGCCTTTGTGTCATCGGCCATTGCTACTGTGGTAACCATTGCTTTTTTCTTATCATCGTCGCAAACTCCGGTGGTTGCAACTGATACACCATATGCCATCACCAGTGCTAATACAAATAATACTTTTCTCATGTTCTGAATTTTTAGTTATTAATAATTTGTTATCGTTTTTCCAATTTAGATTCAATATTAATAAGATTTTGGTTAATATCCAAACAAATATTAATATATTTTTATCTTATACTTATAAAAATAATTTAACTGTTTGAATTTAAGAATAGAAGCTAATCATCGATATTAATAGCCTAATTTGTTTACAGCTTCAGGTTTTGTCAACTCTTCGAACTGAATGTTTGAAAGAAGGTTTAATTTAATAGCAGCCTGCTTTATGGAAATGGATTCTTTTTTAGCTGTCACGGCAATTCGGGCAGCATTTTCATACCCAATTTCCGGAATTAATGCTGTAATTGTTGCTGTTGAATTCAATACATTTTTTCTGCAAATAGCTTCATTTGCTTCTATACCATCAATGCATTTTATTTTTAACAGTACACAGGCTTTGTTTAAAACAGAAATATTTTCAAGCAGGGCATGGGCAATGAGTGGCATGAACTGATTTAATTCCAGGTTTCCTGCACCTGAAGCATGAGTAATAACCTGGTCGTTTCCCATGACCAATAAGGCGGCCTGGCTTGCTGCTTCAGGAATTACAGGGTTTACTTTCCCGGGCATTATTGAAGATCCTGCCTGTACAGGTGGAAGATTAATTTCACCAAACCCTGCATCAGGTCCGCTTGCCATCAGTCGCAAATCATTACTGATTTTATAGAGATTGCAAGCGCAGGCCTTGAGTATTCCCGACACTTCGACAAAAATATCAGCATTTTGTGTTCCATCAATCAGGTTTTCACTTCGCGCCAGACCAATTCCGGTATTTTCGCGCAATTTTTCTACCACCCTGAAAATATATTGTTTTGGTGCACCGAGACCAGTTCCTATAGCGGTCCCTCCCAGATTAACAACACGCAATCTTTCTTCGCACTTATAAATACGCCAGCGATCGCGGTTAAATGCTTCGGCATAGGCGCTCATTTCCCGGCCAAGGGTTGTAAGTACTGCATCCTGAAGTTGTGTTCTTCCGATTTTTACAATATGTGCAAATTCCTTCTCTTTTCGCTGAAATGCCTCCTGCAACTCCAGTATGCCTTGTTCCAGTTGTCGTAACAGTCTTATTGCTGATAATTTAAGGGCAGTAGGGTAGGTGTCGTTTGATGACTGGTGCAGATTGATGTCATTTAACGGAGAGATTAGTTCATAATTTCCGGGCCTGCTTCCAAGGATTTGAAGGGCCCTGTTGGCAATAACTTCATAAATATTCATATTGGTTGAAGTTCCAGCACCTCCCTGAAGGGCATCAACAATTATATGTTCATTGAGCAAACCCTGACTCAGTTCAAAGCATGCTTTTTCAATAGCTTCAGCAATGGTTTTATTATCTTTCCACGATCCAAGCTGAATATTTGTTTGTGCACAGGCCAGCTTAACTTCACCATATGATTTAATTAACTCGTGGTGAATTTTCTTACCCGATATAGGAAAGTTATCAGCTGCCCTTGCTGTATGGATTCCCCATAAAGCTTCTGCCGGGATTTGCATTGAGCCTAACAGATCATTTTCAATACGCATTGTTTATGAGAAAGTACGTTTTATTCTAAATTAATAATTACTACCAGAATTTACCCGATTATGGTATTCGTATTTATTGTCATATGACACTCTAACAATATACATCGTCTCTTCCTGCTTCCACACGTTGAACAAGTTTTTCGGCACGTTGCCTGGACAGACCGTCCATACCGGCTATTGTTTCATTTATAAGCCGGTTACCGATTACCTGAGTTTCTGAGGATGCGAAATTTTGAAGGTACTCTTTAAATGATGACAAGGCATTGGGTGCACAATGCAATTTAATATCACCGGGTTTGGCGAGGTCCATAAAGTCTTGTCCGGTGCGCCCCATACGGTAACATGCTGTACAAAATGAAGGGATATATCCCATTGATGCTACATCCCGGATTACTTCATCCAGTGGACGGTGGTCGCCCAGGCTGAACTGGCCGGAGGGATCGTCTTCATCTTCTTCATGTTCATAGCCTCCCGGGTTGGTGCGGCTGCCTGCTGATATCTGGCTCACTCCAAGGGCAAAAGTTTCACGGCGCATTTGTGCTGTTTCACGCGTCGACATGATGATGCCGGTATAAGGCACTGCCAAACGCAGAATAGCAACAATTTTTCGGAAGTCAATATCGGAAACAGGAAAAGGAGGGTGGGCGGCCAGGTTGCTTCCGGTTGCCGGCTCCAGGCGCGGTACACTTACAGTGTGGGGTCCTACACCAAATTCAGCCTCTAATTCATGAATGTGCTGCATCATAGCCAGTATTTCAAACCGGTAATCGAACAATCCAAACAGTACTCCTATGCCCACATCATCGATACCTGCTTTCATTGCCCGGTGCAGCGACCAGATGCGCCAGTTGTAATCGCGCTTTTTACCTCCAAGGTGCACTTTTTTATAGGTTTCACGATGGTAAGTTTCCTGGAAGATTTGGTATGTACCTATGCCTTCGGCTTTTAAAAGTTTAAATTCTTCTTCTGATAGCGGGGCTACATTTACATTCACCCTGCGTATTTCGCCATGCTCTGACTTAACACCATATATTGTTCGCACTGAGTCGAGCACATATTGAAAGCCTTCTTTGGGGTATGATTCACCGGCCACAAGCAGAATTCTTTTATGGCCTTTTTTAATAAGAATATCCACTTCGTGGGCTATCTGCTCCTGGGTCAGGGCATTTCGAACTATGTCCTTATTGGTTGCGCGGAATGCACAGTATAAGCATTCATTGGAGCACAGATTGGAAATATACAGCGGGGCAAACAATACCAGCCGCTTTCCATAAATAGTTTCTTTTACCTGGTTGGCAGTATTAAATAGTTCTCCCAGTAATTCAGGATCGCTGATGCAGGTAAGTGCAGCCACATCATCCATATCAAGGCCCTTCATTTCGCGTGCTTTCGACAAGATTTCCCTGATTTGAGTGCTGTCGGTTGTTTGGTGATTTTCCAGGGTATCCCATACCTTCTGGTCATCAATAAAATTGGCTGGTTTGTTATACATGATTAATATTATTTATTTCCCTTCTTCCCCAAATGCATTAAAATATATTATTCTTTTTTGTTTTTAGCTAATCCCGACTTTACGGAAATTCCATTAACATGTCCTAGTGTTGTGTTAATTCGAAATTGACGGATAAAGCCTTTTGAGTTTTATCCGTGCCTGGTCATTTGTAAACTGCCAGTTAATCTTGGCATTCTTATTATTCCTGTGATTTTGCCATGCATCTACTTCTGATTTTATTTCT
>JAGXGA010000034.1 GCA_024636975.1 Mariniphaga sp. | reverse complement strand
CATTATTCAATTGGCTAATTGAAAAAACAGATATACAAAGAGCGTCTAAAGTACGGTCAACCAAAGGACTATTAATTTATGTCTTTGGTCGCTTGGCCGCTGCTTTTATTCATCTAATTTTTTAACTCTTAATTCGCATTATTTACAATTGAGCATTTTTTAGTTGAATTGTTACTTTTTTTTGGAGCTCAAAATTTTTTACGTAGAATATATCTACAGAATAATGGGTATTCCACGGCAGGCAAAATATTAGCTTTTGGTATAGAGTATAGCAATTATTGATCTGTTTCATAAGGTATTAAGTTATAATTTTTGCAGGTAAAAGGGTTTGGCACGTTAATAGACTTGTGAAGGGCAAGAGACAAATAACTTTTAATGTTGAATTAAAATTTTGAATTATGAAAAGTATTAAGAAAAATGTATTGACAATAGTCGCAATGATTATGATGGCTGGATTTACAACTTCAGTTATGGCACAGGTTCCTGACACCCAACATGAAAACAACATGGGTACCCAGGAAGAAATTCAGACTCCTTCTCAGGAACAAAATCAGCAAACACTTCCACAAGAACCTCAGGACCATATGAGGACTCAGGAAGAAGGTACATTCCCGCAGGAGCAGAATCAACTGGGAGATGTTGAAGCAGAATATGATGAAGAAATTGAAGAATCAGAACTTCCTGCAACCGTGTCAACTTCACTTGAAACTATGTATCCCGATTCTGAAATAGAAAAAGTATATCGTGGAACCGATAGTTCTTATAAAGTCAAAGTTAAAAACGGTGATGAAAAATCAGTTATCTATTATGATGCAAATGGAACATTTGTAAAAGAAAAAGATAAAGATGACAAAGACAAAGACGAAAACAAAGACTGGTAATAAGTAGCAGTAAATCAGAAACAGGTTTTTTAAAAGCCCTGTCGCGAAATGTGACAGGGCTTTTTCGTAGTTTAAAAGAAATTGGTAAGTTATTGGAGTATACTAATAAAAATTTAACAGATAACACTTCCCCGTAGAAATTCTCTACAGTATAATGTGTAATCCACGAATAAGAAATTGCTTTTTTTGAAATCCTTTTTTCGTTTGAAAATGCTGGAATATAGAAAGTTATATGATAATGAAGGTAGCTTTTGGCCTTTTGGCACAGTTATTCTATTATAGTGGGAAGAGAAAAGTATAATATTTTTTTAATGTAACACATAAAGTTTAAGAATCATGAAAAATTTAAAGAAACAAATTTTCAAAATAACGGCCCTGGCCGTAATAACTCTGTTTATGGGTTCCTCTGTAATTGCACAGGTACAGGAAACTCAACAAGATACCACTGCACAGGACACCACTATGCAATCAGATCAGCAACAAACCCTGCCGCAGGAACAAAACCAGCGGACTAATCAGGGATCTGACGCAACGGAACCTGATAAAGGTGTTGATTACACAGAAACTGCTGATAAAAGTGAACTGCCACAGGAAGTCAACACTTCGCTCGATGAATTGTATCCTGCACATGAAGTAACTGAAGTATTTAAAGGTGATGACGATTCATATAAAGTAAAAGTGAAGAATGAAGACGATGAAGCCTTTGTTTATTATAATGCTGAAGGTAATTTTCTGAGAGCCCATAATTTAACCGGGTTGCAGCAGGAAGGCGCTTTGCCACAGAATCAGAGCCAGAGAACACAGGAATCGCAGGACCAAAATCAGATGGGAACTGATGATGACCGTATGAATCAGCAGGGAACTCAGGGTACTCAGCAGCAAGAAGATCAGGAAAGTGCCTGGGGAACTGATGATAATGAAACACAGCAGGAAACACAGGGAACTGAGCAAGAGAACTGGGGAACTGATGATAATGAAAAACATCAGGATACTCAGGGTGCCCAACAAGAGACTTGGGGAACTGATGATAATGAAAATAATGAAGATACCCAGGGAACTCAACAAGAAAACTGGGGAACTGATTCCGGTACTGATGAAAAAGGAACCCAACAGGAAACATGGGGAACTCAGAATGATAATATGAACAACGAAGGATCAGCTAATCCTCAGGAACAAAATCAGAGAACTTCCGATTTCCGGTCAGAAAATGTTGATGAAAGTGTTGAATACACTGAAACAATTGAAGAAAGCGATCTACCACAGGAAGTATCAAGTTCACTGAAGGAATTATATCCGGAACATGAGATAGAAGAAATTATGCGTGGAGACGATGATTCTTTTAAAGTAAAATTGAAAAATCAGGACGATGAAGCTGCAGTATTTTATAATTCAGAAGGCGACTTTTTAAAAGCCAGTAATCTGAATGATATGAAAGAAGCCTCTTCTCAGGAGATGAACCAAAGGATAGAGAATGTGGAGGAATCGCAGGATGCTGACCGATGGGGAACAGAACAAAGAATGCCTGAACAGGAAATGCAGGATGATAATATGAATTCAGATGCCGATGAAGCAGAAACAAATTGGGGACCTGAAGATCAGGGAGCTCATCAAAGTACCTGGGAAGAAGATTCTGTTAAAAATACAGATGCTCAGGAATCTAATCAGCAAGGACAATGGGAATCACAAAATGACACTGTCCAAACTGAAGGTACTGCAAACCCACAGGAACAAAATCAAAGGACAAATACTACCTGGGATACCGAGGGTGATCGCAGCACTGAAAGTGACTTTGGTTCGGACACAGAGGATTATACAGCCCCGGTTGATACACTCGCAGCTCCACAGGAACAATTCCAACGTGGCGCCACTGATAGCGATGTTGATTACAGTGAAGAAGTTCAGGAAAATGAACTTCCTGAATCAATAACAACTTCACTTGATGATTTATATCCGGATCATGAAATTGAAGAAGCTTACCGTGGTGACGATGATTCGTATAAAGTTAAAATTAAAAAGGATGATGAGAATGTTGCTGTTTTTTACGATGCTGAAGGACAGTTCAACAAAGAAGAAAACATGAAGGACATGTCAAAAGACAAACATAAAGATATGCATAATGACATGCATGATGATATGCAAAAAGATAAGAATAAGGACGATAATAAAGATACCAATCAGGATTGGTAACGGTGAATCATAAATAGCAGATTTATGAACCTCTGGCATACATTGTATGGCAGGGGTTTTTACTTGTTTTAAACACTTAAAAATTAAGAAACATGAAAAACATAAGATTCATGAAGAAGAGTAATTCTATGTTTGCAGCAATACTGATAATTCTGCTTACTACGGCTGCAGCAAAAGCAAATGCACAATTTGTGAATCCGGAAACGATTCCGAAGCCCGATTCAGCTCAAATGCATAAAAAGGTATTAAATCATGATTCTGAAATGAATTACGAAAAGGAAATTCTATCAGAAGAATTACCTGCAGCTGTTTCTTCTGCAATAGAAGTAGCAAATGCGGACCATAAGATTGAAAAAATTTACAAGATATTTGATGGGTCTTTTGAAATCGAACTTAATAAAGGAGACGATAGAGTAACCAGGTATTACAACGTAAATGGTGAGCTTCTGGGGGAGGAGGATTATCAGGATAGTGATAACGATGAACAGTAATACTCTTTGAGATAACCTGATTTTTTAAATTAACCTCTGTCATTTATGTCAGGGGTTTTTTAATACTTTTTTCCAAATCCTGTAGAAATTCTCTACGATAATATGGGGTATTCCACGAAATATGAATTTTGTATTTATAATGGGTAAAAAATTTAAGGCATTGGAAATCTTTTGATTATATGTATAAAACAGGCAATTTATTTTTGGCATGGTTCTTCTTGCCATTATTAATGAGATTCTTTGTAAACAATTTTATTATATATAAAATAATTATCATGAGGAATTCATTTTATACCGAATCAGGAAAAGGTGGTTTATTTCTGGCCATGATATTATTTTTCCTGGATTTCTCAAATACTACAATTGCACAGATACAAAAGGTAGAACGCAAAGCTCCACCTATGGAAGTATTGCCTCAGGAGCAAAACCAACTGGCTATTAGTTACGATGATGAAATAAAGAAAGATGAATTACCTGAAACGGTTCTCTCATCTGTAAAAGATAATTATTCCGGATTTGAACTAGCACAAACCTATCGTGGCAGTGATGGCTCTTATAAAGTTAAATTGGAAAAAGGAAATGAAAAAATGGCGGCATTCTATAATGCAGCGGGTGAATTTATAAGGGTTGAAAATGAATTAGAAAAAGATGATGCGACTATAAATGATGATTGGAGATAGACAAAGCAGAAGTAACACAGAATTTTTATAGAACAGACCATTAAATTAAATTACTTTTTTGCTTCTTAAATGAGGGTTACGTGTCGGAAACCCCTGTCAAAAATTATGGCAGGGGTTTCATCATTAATTTTAAATGTAATTGTTTAAGAAATTGTGCACTTATAAACAGATAATAATATTGAAGTCAACGGTTTAATACACATTTAACAATTCAGTTGGTATTATTTTTTTTAAAAGAGCGCATTAAAATTTGTAATGAATTAAAACCGAATGATTATAATATTGTTATGGATAATTGAAATGGCACGAATTTTCATTTTATATGGCAAAAATCCTGATTATTGATGATGATATTACTTTTGGTTTAATGCTGAAGAAATTACTGGAGAAGCATGGATACACCGTTACCAATGTTATTTCTCCGGTTGAGGCAAAAAGAATTATTGAGAAAAACCAATATGATGTTGTATTTACCGACCTCCGCATGCCCGATGTGAGCGGTATGGAGCTTATACGCCAAATAAAGAGCAAAACGCCAGAAACTCAAATTATCATGATGACTGGTTATGCTGATATTTCTACCGCAATTGAATCGATAAAAAAAGGTGCCTTCAATTATTTACCCAAACCGGTTAATCCAGCAGAAGTTCTGAATATAGTTAAAGAAGCATTAAATCAAAAAAATGAAAAAGTTCCCGGGAAACAACAGTCTTCATGGGATTTGTCAGGATATCTTGAAGGGACCGGTAAGCCTTCACAAAAGTTGAAAGAACTTATAGAACTTGTGTCGCCTTCACCTATGTCGGTTTTGATTGTAGGAGAAAGCGGGACAGGAAAAGAATTTGCTGCCAGGTTTATCCACGAAAAAAGTAAAAGGTCAAAAAAACCTTTTGTAGCAGTTGATTGCGGAGCTATTCCCTCTGAACTGGTGGCCAGTGAATTTTTTGGACATGTTAAGGGATCATTCACTGGAGCAGTTTCAGATAAAACCGGTTATTTTGAGGCTGCAAACGGAGGTACAATTTTTCTCGATGAAGTGGGTAATCTTCCATATAATACTCAAATACAGCTACTCAGGGTACTGCAGGAACGTATCGTTAAGCCAGTTGGCAGCAATCGTGAAATCCCAATTGATGTTCGTATTGTAGCAGCTACAAATGAAGATTTACTAAGGGCACAGGAAATAGGTGATTTTCGTGATGATTTATTTCACCGACTCAATGAGTTTCAAATAAATATTCCCCCCCTTAGGGAAAGAAAGTCGGATATTATGTATTTTGCCAATCATTTTTTAAGAGAGGCTAATCAGTACCTCGACAAATCAGTCCATGGATTTGATAACGAAGTGGAGCAAATCTTTTTAAATTATTCGTGGCCGGGCAATCTGCGCGAGATGAAAAATATGGTGAAAAGAGCTACATTACTTTCGAAAGGCAAAACCATAACCATTAAGGAAATTCCAGTGGAATTATATACCCGTAAATCGGATGAAGATGAATTTGTACTTCATGACCGGATAAATGAAAATGAGGCTATAATGAAAGCTCTTGAAGCAGCTGACTTTAATAAGAGTAAAGCCGCACGTCTTCTTAAAATTGACAGGAAAACCCTGTATAACAAACTGAAGCTTTACGATATCAATTTTCCTGAAAAAGGTAACTGATATTCTTCGATGATTTTTTCCATCAGTTTTTCAATCTTTATCAGCAACTGCTTACTTTCAACAATCCATTTATCTTGTTTCCTGTTGTAGTAATTTTGTTCAAGTTTTCTAAGTGGTTCAATAATATCAACTGCTTCCAGCTGCCGGAACATTGGCAACATTTTATGGGCCAGTTTTTTTACTTCTTCGTAATTTTTGGTTTGGATATGCTGTTTGAATTCTGTTAGATTCTGTGAGGTAGAATGAGCAAAAGAAGTCAATATTTCGCGAGTGGTATCCATCTCCCCTTCCGCAAAAGCCTTGATTCCTTCAATACTGTATTTGTTATTTACTGTATTTCCATTATTACCTGCACCAGGAAGTGGATCAGAAGAGTTATTTAACAGGAGAGAAACAGCATTAATAAGTTCATTTGGCTGGAAGGGTTTTTGGAGAACGGCATAGAACCCGGCATCTAAATAATGCTGTTGGTTATTTGATTCCCCGGTAATAGCAAGGGCAACTTTATGTTTTGGGTTTTTAGATTTAAAAAAGGAAAGGAGTTCGAAACCATTTATATCAGGCATTTGTACGTCAGTAATCAGTATGTCAAAAGATTGCTCGTTAACAATTTCCATGGCTTTATTAGCCTTGGAAAAAGGATATACTTTCAGATTTGCTTCTTTTAATATGTGTGTTGTTAATTCAAGTAAAAATGGATCATCATCAACAAGCAGTACACGCTCCTGGTGAAAAACTGTTGTTTCAAGCTCTTCTGGCGGAGGAGCAGTTGTTTGAGTTTCTAAATCTGGTTTCTTTGTATGCTTTTGCAATGGCAGCACAACTGTAAAACGGCTTCCATTACCATAACTGCTTGCAAAACTGATATTGCCTTTCAGCAATTCAACAATTCGTTTTGTTATAGGAAGACCAAGGCCTGTGCCTTCATATTGTTTGTCGTCATTCGAAGAAACTCTTGCAAATTCTTCAAAAATAAGGTGAGAGTTCGCGGCAGAAATTCCTATTCCCGTATCTTCAACTTCAATTTGGACCCAATCGGTTTTTCCTTTCGATTTTACTATAGATCCTGTCAGCTTGATTGAACCTTTATGGGTAAATTTTATTGCATTCGACAAAAGATTATTAATAATCTGATTTATACGGGCGCCATCGGTACTATAAATTTTCTCAGGGAGTTTATCTGTTTCAAGGTCCAGGACCAGACTTTTTTCTTCAGCAAGCGGGAAAAACCCAACCGCTGCTTCTTCAAGTAATTTCTTTAAGTTAAGTGGTTTTGATTCTATAGTGAGATTACCGGTTTCCAATCGGGCAAAATCAAGAAGATCTTTTGTAAGCCTGAGCACGTAGTTTGCCGAATGATCTATATTTTTAAGGTACTGGGTCTGCTGGTCATTGACTGATTCTTTTGCTGCAAGTTGTGCAAATCCTGTTATTGAATTTAGTGGCGATTTCAAATCGTGGGTAATCCCAAGCATCAACTGCTCCTTACTTTTTAAAAGCGATTCGGAATAAGCCTTTTCTTTTTCAAGGTTTTGCCTGTAATGCTGACTCTTTGTGATATCTTTTAATATAAGAATTAAGAACCCAATTATCACAAGGATTGCTGCAGCTCCCAATACAATTACGATAGTAGTTATCTGGCTTACATGTTCCTGCTGAACAGCAACTTTTTTGAGAGAAAAAAGGATTTCTTCATTTTCAAGTTTCGAGAGAATTTGTCTGATCTGAAGGGTAATGGTTTGAGCATTTTCAAGGTTTTGCTGCTCTGCCTGCATCATTCTGTTCTCAAAGACAACACTTTCTTTTCGAATCTCTTCAATGATGGTAGTCATTATCTGTTCCACCGAGTCGGTTGGATTAAATGTATTATATATACTATCTACCTGAACCGATTCATTTACGACAACCTGAAGAGAAGAGTCAGTTTCAGATGGAGGAGCAAAAACATTCATCAGTCGTTCAAAAAACCTTGCCTTTCTTTGTTTGGTATATACACTGTCTTTGCTGGTGTTTTGGCTGGTATATATATTAAATAGCTGGTTTAATGTATCCTTGTTCTGGGTTAACTTGTTTAACGCACGCTCATATAGTTTTTCAGATGAAGAGGCATTTTTTATTTCATTTAATTCTTTAAGATTCTCCCTTTTTTTTGTAAGCAGCTTCTGAATACTGTCGGTATGCATTAATTGTGAAGGATTGCTTTCAATGGTACCCAACAAATCAATTTGTGAGCTTATCGAATCGATTAATGTATTATAATCATTGTAATGCTCCGGATTGCCAGTCTGCAAATAGCTTCTTTCAAGGCTCTCAGCTTCGTATAAATCTGTAAGTATTGAGTTTGCAAGGAAAATTTTATCACTAACCGGGTTTATATCTACCTGGTTGTCATATAATTCAAGGGTTTCGTCATATACCAGCCACACTGTAACCGATGCAATAAGTATCAGTGTAATATATCCCAGTAAAATATGAAATTTAATTGATTTCAAAGGATTTGTATTAAATACAAGTTACAACAAAGTATAACGATTTGATAAAAGATAAGTTTGAGATTAGGGAAAAAACTAATCCTAGTTTTAAGTTTTTTAAAAAAAAGTTCTAAAAGGTTTGTTATTAACTCGAAATTAGTACTTTTGCGTGCCGTTTTTCAGGGGTGGTATGTAAAATTGCTTTTGAAAAAATATGGTTTTTATTGAATTTTAACATACTTTTGCAGTCCAATTTTTTTGGAAAGATTATTAACAAGATAAAAAACAGGTATTTATGCCAACGATTCAACAGTTAGTTAGAAAAGGAAGACAAAGTAAAGTGGAAAAGAGCAAATCTCCGGCCCTGGATTCATGTCCACAACGTCGTGGGGTGTGTGTACGTGTTTATACCACTACTCCGAAGAAACCTAACTCTGCCATGCGTAAAGTTGCCAGGGTAAGGCTTACCAACGGAAAAGAGGTAAACGCATACATACCAGGTGAAGGCCATAATTTGCAGGAACACTCAATTGTACTTGTACGCGGAGGAAGAGTAAAAGACCTTCCAGGTGTACGTTATCACCTTGTTCGCGGAGCACTCGACACTGCAGGTGTTGAAGGACGCTCACAGCGCAGGTCGAAATACGGTTCTAAAAGGCCAAAGAAATAGATTGTTTAATTAAGAATTTGTAAACTCGTTATTTACACGTGGTTTGGTTGAGTAAGGGCATCTCCCATGTCTTCCGGAGATAAACTGAAGACCGCCTTAGGGCAACCAATTTAGATAACACAATAAAGATTAAAATGAGAAAGACAAAACCAAAGAAGCGAATTCTTCTACCGGATCCTAAGTTCCATGATACTTTGGTAACCCGGTTTGTCAATGATTTAATGAGAGACGGAAAAAAATCCGTGGCTTATTCGATTTTTTACGATACATTGGATATCGTTGAAAAGAGGGTTAAGGATGCTGAGGTATCTCCCCTGGAAGTCTGGAAAAAAGCCCTCGAAAACATTACCCCGGCAGTGGAGGTAAAAAGTCGCCGTGTAGGTGGTGCTACCTTTCAGGTGCCGATGGAAATCAGGCAGGAAAGAAAGGTGGCAATCAGTATTAAAAACCTGATTATTTTTTCACGTAAACGTGCAGGAAAATCCATGGCAGACAAACTTGCTGCTGAAATAGTTGCAGCATATAATAACGAAGGTGGCGCAGTTAAAAAGAAAGAAGATACTCACCGTATGGCAGAAGCCAACCGTGCATTTGCGCATTTCAGATTTTAGTTTAAGCCTCAGAAAAGGTTAGAATGATTAGAAAATGGTAAAATAGAAAATGGCTAAACAAGATCTTAGAAACACAAGAAATATTGGCATTATGGCGCACATCGATGCAGGTAAAACTACTGTGTCGGAACGCGTATTGTTCTATACAGGTTTAACTCACCGTCTTGGTGAAGTTCACGATGGAGCCGCTACAATGGACTGGATGGAGCAGGAGCAGGAAAGGGGTATTACAATTACTTCGGCTGCTACTACTACCTTCTGGAAATATGACAATACGGAATTTAAAATTAATATAATCGATACTCCCGGACACGTCGATTTTACAGTTGAAGTGGAACGTTCACTCAGGGTGCTGGATGGCTCTGTTGCTTTGTTTTGTGCTGTGGGAGGAGTTGAAGCCCAATCGGAAACCGTTTGGCGTCAGGCTGAAAAATATGGTGTTCCACGAATTGCTTTTGTTAACAAGATGGATCGCCAGGGGGCCGACTTCTTTAATGTATACAGTGAAATTAAAGAAAAATTGGGCGCCAATCCTGTGCCGTTGCAAATACCAATTGGTGCAGAACAAAGCTTTGAAGGAGTAATTGATTTAATTGAAATGAAGGCTGTAAGATGGTTCGAAGATGAAACCATGGGTACAAACTATAGCCTTGAAGATATTCCTGAAGAATACAAGGAACAGGCTGAAGAATGGCGTGTGAACCTTATGGAATCGGTAGCTGAAATTGATGATGCGTTGCTTGAACGTTACTTTGAAGATGCTGATTCTATTACAAAGGAAGAAATGATAGATGTAATTCGCAGAGCTACTATTGATGGAATTATTATTCCGATGATGTGTGGTTCGGCGTTTAAAAATAAGGGTGTTCAGCGATTGCTTGATGCCGTATGTGCTTTTCTTCCAAGCCCGATTGATAAAGGTGATATTACAGGTATTAATCCTGATAATGACAAAGAAATTAAGCGGACAGCAAATGTTGAAGAACCACTTACTGCACTTGCTTTCAAAATCGCAACAGATCCGTTTGTTGGCCGGTTGGCCTATATGCGTGTCTATTCCGGTAAACTTGAAGCCGGTTCTCAGGTGTTAAATACCCGTACCGGTAAAAAGGAACGTATATCCCGTTTATATCAGATGCATTCAAATAAGCAGAATCCGAAAGATGTAATTGAAGCAGGGGATATTTGTGCTGCTGTGGGTTTTAAAGACATCCGCACCGGTGATACGCTTTGTGATGCAAAACATCCAATTGTACTGGAAAGTATGGACTTTCCGGAACCAGTAATTGGAATTGCTGTAGAACCCAAATCTCAAAATGACCTCGACAAATTGTCAACCGGTCTTTCAAAGCTGGCTGAAGAAGATCCAACCTTCCAGGTTAATACGGATCCTGATTCAGGACAGACTGTAATCCGCGGAATGGGTGAGTTACACCTCGAGATTATTGTTGACCGGTTAAGAAGAGAGTTTAAAGTAGAATGCAACCAGGGGGCACCCCAGGTAGCATATAAAGAAGCAATTGGCAAATCGGTTGAACTTAGGGAA
Source organism: Mariniphaga sp. (assembly GCA_024636975.1). Classification (GTDB taxonomy): domain Bacteria; phylum Bacteroidota; class Bacteroidia; order Bacteroidales; family Prolixibacteraceae; genus Mariniphaga. Next base: position 63,574 of record JAGXGA010000034.1, on the reverse strand, counting down.
GTATTCAAGAAGCAAACCGGTGGCCGTGGTAAATTTGCTGATATCTCGGTTCGGATAGAGCCTTCAGAAGATGGTAAACAGGGCCTCGAATTCGTAGATCAGGTTAAAGGCGGTAATATTCCACGCGAATATATACCATCGGTACAGAAAGGCTTTGAGAATGCTATGACCAATGGTCCTTTAGCCGGTTTCCCGGTTGACAGCCTGAAGGTAACCCTGCTTGATGGTTCATTCCATGCAGTGGACTCCGATCAGTTATCATTTGAAATATGTGCCCGCCAGGCATTCCGCCATGCAGCATCAAAAGCAGCTCCCCAGCTTTTAGAGCCAATTATGAAACTGGAGATAGTAACTCCGGACGAATACATGGGTGAAATAATTGGAGACCTTAATCGCCGCAGGGGTGATGTTACCGGTATGATGACCAAAGGCAATGCAAGGGTTATCCATGCCAAAGTACCTCTTTCCGAACAGTTTGGTTACGTTACCGTTTTGCGTACGTTATCATCAGGAAGAGCTACTTCATCAATGGAATTCAGCCATTACCAGGAAGTGCCAAAATCACTTGCTATTAAAGTGCTGGAGAATGTACAGGGAAAAGTTGATTTATTATAAATATTTTTAACAGAGTTCTCATCATGAGCCAAAAGATCAGAATTAAGCTGAAATCGTACGATCACAATTTGGTTGACAAATCGGCTGAGAAGATCGTTAAAACAGTAAAAAGTACAGGAGCTGTAGTAAGTGGTCCAATTCCGCTGCCTACACACAAGAGGATTTTTACCGTTTTACGTTCAACCTTTGTAAATAAAAAGTCAAGGGAACAGTTCGAGTTGTCATCATACAAACGTTTGATCGACATTTACAGCTCAACGGCAAAAACAATCGACGCCTTAATGAAACTGGAATTACCCAGTGGCGTTGAAGTAGAAATTAAAGTTTGATAATTAAAAATTAGTCGAAATGGCTGGTATTATTGGAAGAAAAATCGGAATGACATCCGTATTCAGTGTTGAGGGGAAAAACATCCCATGCACTGTGATTGAAGCCGGGCCCTGTGTAGTTACACAGGTTAAGACCCAGGCAAAAGAAGGCTACGATGCGTTACAGCTTGCTTACGGTGATAAAAAAGAAAAAAGATCTACCAAAGCGGAATTCGGGCATTTTAAGAAAGCCGGAGTTACACCTAAACGTGAAGTAGTTGAGTTCAAGAACACTTACCAGGAAGCTTACAAGCTGGGTGATTCTGTAACCGCCGATATTTTCCACGAACTTGATTATGTGGATGTGGTTGGTGTATCAAAGGGAAAAGGCTTTCAGGGGGTTGTTAAACGTCACAACTTTCGTGGGGTAGGAGATCAGACCCATGGTCAGCACAACAGGCTTAGAGCACCGGGTTCTGTTGGTGCATCTTCATGGCCCAGCCGTGTATTCAAAGGAATGCGTATGGCAGGAAGAACAGGAAATGATACTGTGACTATTGAAAACCTGATGGTCATAAAAGTTATTCCTGAGAAAAATTTGATAGTGGTGAAAGGTTCAGTACCTGGAGCCAAAGGTTCATATTTAATTATTAGGAAACAATGGAACTAAGTGTACTGAATAGAGAAGGAAAAGAAACCGGAAGAAAAATCACTCTAAGTGAATTGATTTTCGGTGTTGAGCCCAACGATCATGCCATCTATCTTGATGTTAAACAATATTTGGCTAATAAGCGGCAGGGAACTCACAAGTCAAAGGAACGCGCAGAGATTGCAGGAAGTACCCGGAAGATTAAAAAACAAAAAGGAACCGGTACTGCAAGAGCAGGTAGCATCAAATCGCCTGTTTTTAGAGGTGGGGGTACAGTATTTGGCCCGCGACCCAGAAGTTACGACTTTAAACTGAACAAAAAAGTGAAACAGCTGGCACGCAAATCAGCATTGACTTATAAAGCACGGGAGAACGAAATCCTGATAATGGAAGATTTTAATTTGGAAGCTCCGAAGACAAAAGAAATAAGGAATATTAGAAACAATCTTCAAATTGCTGATAAAAAGTCACTTTTCGTTTTACCAGCCGAAAATAATAACATATATTTGTCGTCCAGAAATTTACAGGATGTTTCGGTTATAATTGCTTCAGAATTAAATACATATCAAATTCTTAATGCAAAATCAATTATTCTTCTCGAAGGATCGGTGAAGAAAATAGAAGAAGCATTTAAACTTTAAGGCGAATAGAACATGGATATTTTAATAAAACCATTGGTAACCGAAAAAATGAATGACCAGGCCGAACGGTATAACCGTTACGGGTTTGTTGTTGCTAAAACGGCTACAAAGCCTCAAATAAAAAAAGCAGTTGAAAGCCTGTACAACGTTTCGGTGAGTTCAGTCAATACCTTGGTATATGGAGGAAAAGTAAAATCGAGATATACCAAATCCGGAGTTATTACCGGAAAAACGGCTGCTTATAAAAAAGCCTTAGTAACATTGGCCGAAGGAGATAGTATAGATTTTTACAGTAATATTTAATTATAAAAATGGCAGTAAGAAAATTAAAACCAGTAACTCCGGGTCAGAGGCATAAGATTATTGGTGCCTTTGATACCATTACTGCATCTACACCTGAAAAATCATTGTTGGAACCCCTGCGGAAAACTGGCGGAAGGAATAACCAGGGCCGCATGACAATGAGGTATAGAGGTGGGGGACACAAACGCAAATACCGTATAATCGATTTTAAACGCGATAAAGATGGTGTTGCTGCTGTTGTCGATTCCATTCAGTACGATCCGAACCGTTCGGCCCGTATCGCCCTTCTGAAATATGAAGATGGCGAAAAAAGGTACATTGTTTCTCCCAACGGGTTGCACGTTGGACAAACAGTGAAGAGCGGACCGGGCGTTGAGCCTGAAATTGGAAATACACTCCCATTATCCGATATTCCTCTTGGAACACTTATTCACAACATTGAGCTCCGTCCTGGACAGGGCGGAATGATGGCACGTAGTGCAGGCACTTATGCACAATTGACCTCTCGTGAAGGCAAATATGCAATTTTAAAATTGCCTTCTGGCGAATCTCGTATGGTTCTTACCTCCTGCAGAGCTACTGTTGGAACAGTTGGAAACACAGAACATAACCTTGAACGTTCGGGAAAAGCCGGCCGGTCGAGGTGGTTGGGAAGAAGACCACGGGTACGTGGTGTGGTTATGAATCCTGTTGATCACCCGATGGGTGGTGGCGAAGGAAGAGCTTCAGGTGGACATCCTCGTTCACGCAAGGGCTTGCTTGCCAAAGGGTTTAAAACCCGTTCCAAAAAGAAAGCTTCCAGCAAATACATTATTGAACGTAGGAAAAAATAGTTAAAGGAAAGAATTATGAGTCGTTCGTTAAAAAAAGGGCCTTTTATCGATTTTAAGCTTGAAAGGAGAATTCTGTCCATGAATGATGGCGGAAAAAAATCGGTAGTTAAAACATGGGCCAGAGCTTCAGTAATTTCTCCTGACTTTGTAGGCCATACTATTGCCGTTCATAACGGGAATAAATTTATCCCGGTGTATGTTACCGAAAACATGGTAGGACATAAGCTTGGAGAATTTGCACCTACACGTACTTACAGGGGGCATGCTGGCAATAAAAGATAAGGCAAATGTCATTAAAATTTAAAAAGAGAAAAGAATGGGTGCCAGAAAAAAAATAGCAGCAGACAAAAGAAAAGAAGATAAAAAGCAACAATATTTTGCTGTCTTAAGAAATTGCCCCACTTCACCTAGAAAGATGAGGCTTGTTGCCGATTCAATCCGCGGCATGGAGGTGAATAAAGCGTTGGATGTTCTTAAATTTTCCTCAAAAGAAGCATCGCGCGGGGTTGAAAAGCTCCTTCTATCTGCCATTGCCAACTGGCAGGCAAAAAATGAAGGAGCTCGTTTAGAGGAAAGTGATTTGTTCGTAAAGAAAATCATGGTTGATTCGGGTCGCATTCTGAAAAGGCTACGTCCGGCTCCCCAGGGTCGTGCTCACCGTATCAGGAAACGTTCGAACCATGTTACAATTTACGTCGACCGGAAAGAAAATGTTGTTGAAGAAACTCTTAATCAGTAGTAGATGGGACAAAAAGTAAATCCAATTTCAAATCGTTTGGGCTTCATCAAAGGATGGGACTCAAATTGGTTCGGTGGTGATGAATATGGCGACAAGCTGGTTGAAGACCACCAGATACGGGAGTATTTAAATGCCCGTTTGGCCAAAGCCAGTATCTCAAAAATTATAATTGAGCGTACATTGAAGCTTATCACCATTACAGTGCATACTTCACGCCCGGGAATTATTATTGGTAAAGGGGGTCAGGAAGTTGACAAGCTGAAAGAAGAGCTGAAGAAGATCACCAGCAAAGAGGTTCAGATCAACATTTTTGAGATCAAACGCCCGGAACTCGATGCCAAAATTGTTGCAATTAACATTGCAAGGCAAATCGAGGGTAAGGTTGCTTACCGCAGGGCAGTGAAAATGGCCATTGCATCAACCATGAGAATGGGAGCAGAAGGCATTAAGGTGTTGGTATCAGGAAGGCTGAATGGTGCTGAAATGGCACGTTCGGAAATGTATAAAGACGGCCGTACGCCGTTGCATACCCTGAGGGCAGATATTGATTATGCCTTAGCCGAAGCGCTTACGAAAACCGGACTTATCGGAGTTAAAGTCTGGATATGCAAAGGAATGGTTTATGGAAATCGCGACCTTTCTCCTAACGTCGGGCAAAAACAAGCTCGTCCGGGTGGAAAAGGTGCCGGTGATCGTGGCCGTGGAAGAAGAAGAAAATAATAGTATAACACTTTGAATTTAATATAGGATGTTACAGCCGAAAAAGGTAAAATTCAGAAGAGTACAAAAGGGCCGGATGAAAGGCAACGCCCAACGTGGGAATCAGTTGGCTTTCGGTTCATTTGGAATAAAAGTGTTGGAAGAAGCGTGGATCACCGGGCGCCAGATTGAGGCAGCCAGGGTTGCGGTTACACGTCATATGCAACGTCAGGGACAAATCTGGATACGGATTTTCCCCGATAAACCCATTACCAAAAAACCCGCCGAAGTTCGTATGGGTAAAGGTAAAGGTGCTCCTGAAGCATTTGTTGCTCCGGTTTCGCCAGGCAGGATAATAATCGAAGCCGATGGCGTTCCTTTTAGTCTGGCTAAAGAGGCATTGCGCCTTGCAGCCCAAAAGTTGCCGGTTACAACAAAGTTTGTGGTAAGGCGTGATTTTGTTGAAGAATAAAAAAGGTGAATAAATATGAAAACGTCTGAAATAAAAGAATTGACGACTAAAGAAATCGTCGAGAAAATACAGGTGGAAAAAGAAAATTTAGTTCGCCTACGTTTGAACCATGCAGTATCGCCACTTGATAATCCTTTAAAAATAAAGGAAGCAAGAAAAAATGTTGCAAGGCTGAAAACTGTTCTTCGTCAACGGGAATTAAGTGAAAATCAGAAGTAATTCAGCGATGGAAGAGAATAAAGTTAGAAATCTCAGAAAAGAGCGTGTTGGAGTTGTCGTTAGTAATAAAATGGACAAAACCATAGTTGTAGCGGTGAAACGTAAAGTAAAACACCCGATATATGGAAAGTTCGTTAATAAAACGACCAAGCTATATGCCCAGGACGAAAATAATGAATGCAACATTGGCGATTTGGTGCGGATCATGGAGACAAGGCCGCTGAGCAAAACAAAATGTTGGAGATTAATTGAAATAACCGAAAGAGCGAAGTAATCATGATACAGCAAGAAACAAGATGTTCGGTTGCCGATAACAGCGGTGCAAAAGAAGTACTTTGTATTCGCGTACTTGGTGGCACACGTAAACGTTACGCTTCCTTAGGTGATACTATTGTGGTATCGGTTAAAAGCGCCATTCCTGGCAGTGATGTTAAAAAAGGAATCGTTTCAAAAGCAATTGTTGTCCGGACTCGTAAAGAAGTTCGTCGTGTGGATGGTTCTTATATCCGTTTTGACGACAATGCCGTAGTGTTGCTTAATAATACCGGCGAAATGCGTGGTACACGTATTTTCGGTCCTGTAGCTCGTGAATTGAGGGATAAAAACATGAAAATTATCTCCCTCGCTCCAGAAGTACTGTAAATTGAAAAATGCTTGAAAATGCAGAAAAAGTTACACATAAAAAAAGGTGATACTGTTACAGTAATTACCGGAAACTACAGAGGCCAGAAAGGCAGAGTGCTTGAAGTGATCCGGAAAACCAACAGGGCTATTGTGGAAGGTGTGAACCTGATTAAGAAACATACCAAACCCAATGCGAAAAATCCGCAGGGTGGTATCGTTGAACAGGAAGCGTCTATTCATATTTCCAACCTTATGCTGGTGGATCCGAAAACAGGCGAGCGTACCCGTATTGGCCGTCGCACTGATGAAACTACAGGAAAATTAGTTCGTTATTCCAAAAAATCAGGGGAGGAGATTAAATAATGGCATACGTACCAACTCTAAAAACAAAATATCAGGAAGAAGTAATTCCTTCTTTGAAAGAGAAGTTTAATTATTCTTCAGTGATGCAGGTTCCGAGACTGGAAAAAATTGTTCTTAATCAAGGGGTGGGAGCTGCTATTGCCGATAAAAAAATCATTGATGTTGCTACAACTGAAATGACACTGATTTCCGGCCAAAAAGCAGTTCAGACTCTGTCGAAAAAGGATATTTCCAATTTCAAGCTCAGAAGGAAAATGCCTATCGGTGTTAGGGTAACCCTGCGCCGTGATCGCATGTATGAATTTCTCGATCGCCTGATTTCGGCAGCATTGCCACGTATCCGCGATTTCCGTGGTATCGAAAGCAAAATGGACGGGAGTGGAAATTATACGCTTGGTGTGCCTGAGCAAATCGTATTCCCGGAAATTGTACTGGATAAGGTAAATAAAATTAACGGGATGAATATAACCTTCGTTACTACAGCAAAAACTGATGAAGAAGGATTTGCTTTGCTGAAAGAACTGGGTTTACCATTTAAAAATGTAAAAAAGAACTGATCAATGGCAAAAGAATCAATGAAAGCCCGCGAAGTGAAAAGGGCAAAGCTGGTTGATAAATACGCCGAGAAAAGAGCCAGGCTGAAAGCCGAAGGAGATTGGGAAGGCCTGCAGAAACTGCCTAAAAACTCTTCCAAGGTACGGTTGCATAATCGTTGTAAACTAACCGGAAGACCAAAAGGCTATATGCGCCAGTTTGGTATCAGCAGGATAAATTTCAGAGAAATGGCTTCTTATGGTTTGATCCCGGGAGTTAAAAAAGCTAGTTGGTAATTGTTAAAGACTTAATAATGAGTAAAATATCAGATCCAATAGCAGATTATCTGACAAGGGTGCGTAACGCGATCCTTGCCAACCATAGGGTGGTTGATGTTCCGGCTTCGAATATTAAACGTGAAATAACCAAGATCCTGAAGGAAAAAGGTTACATTCTAAATTATAAGTTCGAGGACGAGAAGGATTATCAGGGTAGTATTAAAATTGCACTGAAGTACCATCCCGAATCAAAAGTGTCTGCAATAAAAGGTATAAAAAGAATCAGCAAACCTGGTTTGCGCCAGTATTGCACACATGAAGACATCCCACGCGTATTAAATGGCCTGGGAATAGCCATCATCTCCACTTCCCAAGGAGTAATAACCGACAAGGAAGCAAGAGATCAGAAAATTGGCGGTGAAATTTTGTGTTATGTGTATTAAAAAATGAACAGGTCATGTCAAGAATAGGTAAATTACCCATTGAAATACCATCAGGAGTAGTAGTAAAATTTAACGATGATCGAGTGGTCAGTGTTAAAGGACCTCTTGGTGAGTTGCAGCAAAAAATTGCACCTGAAATCGAAGTTGAGGTTAATGACAACCAGGTTACATTTAACCGTTTGGGCGAAACAAAAAATCATAAGGCATTGCATGGTCTTTACCGTTCATTGGTAAACAATATGGTCATAGGCGTGTCTAAAGGCTTTGAAAAAAAGCTCGAACTGGTTGGAGTAGGTTACCGGGCTGAATTGTTGCCAAATAATGTCCTTGACCTTGTCTTGGGATATTCGCATCATACATACCTGCAACTTCCTCCGGAAGTAAAAGTGGAAGCTAAGTCTGATAAACGTAGCAATCCTACTGTTACCCTTCAGTGTATCGATAAGCAACTGCTTGGACATGTTGCTGCAAAAATCAGATCATTCCGGAAACCGGAACCTTACAAAGGTAAAGGGATTAAATTTGTGGGCGAAGTATTGAGGCGTAAGGCAGGTAAGGCCGCTGCTAAATAATTTTTTGAAAAATCAGGTATTATGGGATTAACAAAAACAGAAAGGCGAATCAGAATAAGAAGCCGTGTACGAAAAATTGTTACAGGCTCAGCCGAACGTCCGCGTCTGAGTGTTTTCAGAAGCAATAAGGAAATATACGCTCAGTTAATCGACGATAACAATGCAACCACATTGGTGGCTGCTTCTTCAACCGAAAAAGATGTTGCCTCACACAAAGGTAATAAAACAGAAAGGGCAGCATTGGTTGGTAAACTGCTGGCGAAAAAAGCTCAGGCCGCAGGAGTTGAAAATGTTGTATTCGACAGAAATGGTTATTTGTACCACGGGAGAGTTAAACAATTAGCAGACGCGGCCCGCGAGGGTGGCCTTAAATTCTGAAATAATTATGGCAACATTAAGTAAAAAAGTTAAAACAAGCGACCTCGATCTGAAGGACAGGTTGGTAGCCATTAACCGTGTAACCAAAGTTACCAAAGGTGGTCGGACCTTCAGTTTCTCAGCAATTGTGATTGTTGGTAATGAAGATGGCATCGTTGGTTGGGGCTTGGGTAAAGCAAGCGAAGTAACTACTGCAATTGCTAAAGGAGTTGAGGCAGCTAAAAAGAATCTTGTGAAAATACCCGTACTTCATGGTACCATTCCTCACGAGCAATCTGCTCGTTTTGGAGGTGCTCATGTTTTGCTTAAACCTGCTTCTTCAGGAACAGGTGTTAAAGCAGGGGGTGCTATGCGTGCTGTTCTCGAAAGCGTTGGAATTCATGATATTCTGGCAAAATCCAAAGGTTCTTCTAACCCGCACAACCTGGTTAAAGCAACTATGGAAGCACTGCTCGAATTGAGGGATGCACATGCTGTAGCCCAGCACAGGGGTATATCATTGGAAAAAGTTTTTAAAGGATAACTCATTATGGCTAAAATAAAAATTACACAGGTAAAAAGCAGCATCGGTTCAACCAAAAGACAAAAAGCTACGCTTGAAGCACTTGGTCTGAAGAAACTTAATCAGACAGTTGAACATGAAGCTACAGGTCAAATTACCGGTATGGCCGGTAAGGTGAGTCATTTAGTGAGAATTGAAGAAGTATAAAACTATTCAGAAAAATATTATGGATTTAAGTACATTAAAGCCTGCCACAGGTTCCACTAAAAAGGAGAAACGCATTGGTCGTGGACAGGGCTCAGGCCATGGAGGTACATCAACACGTGGTCATAAAGGCCAGAAATCCAGGTCGGGGTACTCTAAAAAGATTGGTTTCGAAGGTGGTCAGATGCCCCTTCAAAGGGTTGTTCCCAAATCGGGTTTTAAGAATTTCAACCGCGTCGAATACAAGGCAATAAATCTTGATGTCCTGCAGCATGTTGCTTCTAAAATGGATATTACAGTAATCGATTTAACTGCCCTTATTAACGCCGGGATTGCTTCTAAAAACGACAAAATAAAAATTCTGGGCGGAGGATCCATCGATAAAAAATTGGATGTAAAAGCCCATGCATTTTCAAAAAGTGCCAAAGAAGCGATTGAAAAACTGGAAGGAACAACCGAAATACTTTAAACTATAATGAAACGTTTTATAGAAACCCTAAAGAATATTTACAAGATTGAAGATTTGAGAATTCGAATCGGAACCACCTTGTTTTTTATTTTAATTTACAGGTTGGGGTCGTTTGTCTCTCTTCCGGGTGTTGATCCGGCACAATTGCAAAACCTGAAGGATCAAACTTCTGATGGTTTGCTTGGCCTGATTAATATGTTTTCCGGAGGTGCCTTCTCACAGGCTTCCATCTTTGCTTTAGGAATTATGCCGTACATCTCGGCTTCCATTGTAATTCAGTTATTGGGAATTGCAGTGCCCTATTTCCAGAGGTTGCAGAAAGAGGGGGAGTCGGGAAGAAGGAAAATAAACCAGATTACACGTTACTTGACTGTTGTAATTCTTATTTTCCAGGCACCGGCATATTTGACTAACCTGCACTATCAATTACCTGAATCGGCTTTTGCCTTAAGTGGCGCGCTGTTCACAGTCTCGTCTGTCATAATACTGACAGCGGGCTCGATGTTTGTTATGTGGTTAGGTGAACGCATTACCGATAAAGGTATCGGTAACGGTATTTCCTTAATCATTATGATTGGCATCATTGCACAGTTGCCTCAATCGGTAGTCCAGGAATTCGCTTCCCGAATTAATCAGCAGGGGGGTGGATTGGTAATGTTTCTCGTTGAGTTTGTTATTCTTTTTCTTGTTTTCATGGCATCTATCCTGCTGGTTCAGGGAACCCGCAGGATTCCGGTGCAGTATGCCAAACGGATTGTAGGTAACAAACAGTATGGTGGTGTACGTCAGTACATCCCTCTAAAAGTAAATGCTGCAGGTGTAATGCCCATCATTTTTGCCCAGGCAATCATGATGGTACCACTTACTCTTGTAGGCGTGGCAAATTCCGAAAACCTGAGTGGCGTTGCGGCTGCTTTATCTAACATCACCGGGTTTTGGTATAATCTTACATTGTTTTTGCTGGTAGTTGCTTTTACGTATTTTTATACAGCAATCACCATCAATCCAACTCAGATGGCTGAAGATATGAAAAAGAACGGTGGTTTTATACCCGGAGTTAAACCAGGTAAAAGAACCGTCGAATTCCTTGATACAGTGATGTCGAGGATTACCTTACCCGGCTCTATATTTCTGGGTATTATTACCATACTTCCTGCCTTTGCCATGCTTATGGGTATCAACCAGTCGTTCGCCTACTTTTTTGGCGGAACCTCGTTGCTGATCCTTGTAGGTGTAGTGCTTGATACATTACAGCAAATAGAAAGTCACCTTTTGATGCGTCATTATGATGGTCTGACTAAGTCGGGCAGGATAAAAGGACGTGCCGGAGGTGGAATTTAATGTGAATGAAAGTCTATTAAATCATTATTAAGGAGATAGATGTTATGCAATATGAATTGCTTGTTATATCTTTGCAAAAAATTTAAACAAAGCAACTGATTGTTGAACAACATCTGACAAAAACTAGAAAGGTTATTTTTTTATGGCGAAGCAGTCTTCGATTGAACAAGACGGTACAATTATAGAAGCATTGTCGAATGCAATGTTTCGTGTGGAACTTGAAAACGGGCATGTTATTACTGCTCATATTTCAGGAAAAATGCGGATGCATTACATAAAAATTTTACCTGGTGATAAGGTAAAAGTTGAAATGTCTCCTTATGATTTAACAAAAGGCAGGATAACGTTTAGGTATAAAAATTAATTGATATATAGAATGAAAACGCGTACTTCAGTTAAAAAGCGCAGCGCTGACTGCAAAATTGTTCGCAGGAAAGGGCGCTTGTATGTGATTAATAAAAAGAATCCTAAGTTTAAACAACGTCAGGGATAATCATTAATCTGAATAAAAAGAATTTGTATGGCACGAATTGTTGGTGTTGATATACCAAATAATAAAAGAGGTGAGATTGCCCTCACCTATATTTATGGCATTGGCCGGAGCAGGGCAAATAAAGTTCTGAAAGAGGCCGGCGTTGACCCTGATATGAAAGTTCAGGACTGGGATGACGATCAGTTTGGAGCTATCCGTGAAGTGATTAACAGCCAGTTTAAAGTGGAAGGTGAACTTCGTTCTGAGGTTCAGATGAATATTAAACGGTTAATGGATATTGGATGTTACCGTGGCATTCGTCACCGTATCGGGTTGCCTGTAAGAGGTCAGAGTACCAAAAACAATGCCCGTACCCGTAAAGGAAAACGTAAAACGGTTGCGAACAAAAAAATGGCCACTAAATAAGGTATTTGAATTATGGCAAAAAAAACAGGAACAAGTAAAAAAAGAGTGGTTGTTGTGGAAGCCAATGGAATGGCCCACGTTCATTCTTCTTTTAATAACATCATTGTTACGCTGACTAATATGAACGGAGAAGTTATCTCCTGGTCATCAGCTGGTAAAAAAGGCTTTCGCGGTTCAAAAAAGAATACTCCGTATGCTGCACAGGTTGCATCGGAAGAATGTTCCAAAACCGCCTACGACCTAGGTTTGCGTAAAGTTAAGGTGTTTGTGAAAGGCCCGGGGAACGGCCGGGAATCTGCTATCAGGGCACTTGCGACAGTAGGTATCCAGGTAACAGAGATCGTTGATGTAACGCCGTTGCCACACAATGGTTGCAGGCCTCCTAAAAGAAGACGTGTTTAATTTTAAATCGAAAAGGTAATGGCTAGATATAGAGGACCAAAGTCTAAAATTGCCCGTAAATTTGGTGAACCAATTTTCGGACCCGATAAAGTATTTGAACATAAAAATTATCCTCCTGGAATGCATGGCATGTCAGCCCGCAGGAGGAAAGTGTCGGAATACGGACTTCAGTTAAAAGAAAAGCAAAAAGCGAAATACACATACGGTGTGTTGGAACGTCAGTTCCGAAACCTGTTTGAAAAGGCTTCTTCATCTAAGGGGATTACCGGTGAGGTATTGCTGCAGATGCTCGAGTCGAGGCTCGACAACGTAGTTTTCCGGCTGGGAATTGCCAAAACACGGGACGCTGCCCGTCAGTTTGTAACGCACAAACATATTGTAGTTAACGGAAAGGTAGTGAACATTCCATCTTACCAGGTGAAATCGGGAGACCTCGTTGGTGTCAGGGAACGGTCGAAAGCGATGGAAGAAATTACTGACTCATTGCACTCACGCCGGAGCACCCGCTACGAATGGCTGGAATGGGATAATACCCAGATGGCAGGGAAATTCCTCAACGTTCCTGAACGTGAAGAAATACCTGAAAACATTAAAGAACAACTTATCGTAGAGTTGTATTCAAAATAAAAATTTACTTAGGTTATTATGGCAATATTAGCATTCCAAAAACCCGATAAGGTGATAATGATAGAGTCCGACAATAAGGTCGGGAAATTTGAATTCCGTCCGTTGGAGCCAGGATATGGCATTACCATTGGCAATGCTCTGCGCCGGATTCTGCTGTCATCGCTTGAGGGGTATGCAATCACTACTGTGAAAATTGAAGGGGTAGACCATGAATTTTCTACGATTAAGGGAGTTATTGAAGATGTTACAGATATAATCCTTAATCTGAAGCAGGTTCGGTTTAAAAATGAAGTGGAAGATTTCGACACTGAAAAGGTGACGGTTACCATTTCCGGACAGGAAGAATTTACTGCTGGCGAAATAAATAAATTTATGACCGGATTCAGGGTACTTAACCCCGACATGGTTATATGCCGTATGGAGCCTGATGTAAAACTTCAGATGGAAATTACCATCAGCAAAGGACGTGGATACATTCCTGCTATGGAAAACAAACAGGAAGAAGCAGAATTCGGTGTAATCGCCATCGATTCTATTTACACGCCCATTAAAAAAGTGAAGTATTCTGTTGAAAACTTCAGGGTTGAACAGAAAACCGACTACGAAAAGCTGATTCTCGAAATCGCAACCGATGGTTCCATCCTTCCAAAGGACGCACTGAAAGAAGCTGCTAAAATCCTTATCTATCATTTCATGTTGTTCTCCGATGAAAAGATTACACTCGATTCGGATGAAAAATTTGCAAATGAAGAATTTGATGAAGAAGTTCTGCACATGCGTCAGCTGCTTAAAACCAAACTGGTAGATCTCGATCTTTCAGTGAGGGCGCTGAACTGCCTTAAAGCAGCCGACGTTGATACTTTGGGTGACCTGGTTACCTACAACCGGAACGACTTACTTAAATTCAGGAATTTTGGTAAAAAATCGCTTACCGAACTCGATGACCTGCTCGATAATATGGGGTTAAGTTTTGGAATGGATATAAGTAAGTATAAACTTGACAAGGAATAACAGGCAATGAGACATAATAAGAAAATAAATCATTTAGGCCGTACCAGTTCACACCGTAAGGCATTGCTGTCGAACATGGCCAGCTCGCTTATTGAAAGCAAACGCATTTCAACAACACTGGCCAAGGCAAAAGCGTTGCGTACGTATGTTGAACCGCTCATTACAAAGGCAAAAGACGATACTACACATTCACGCAGGATAGTGTTCAGCCATCTGCAGAACAAGGAAGCCGTTTCGGAACTGTTCCGCGATGTGGCTGTAAAAGTAGCCGACCGTCCGGGTGGGTACACACGCATCCTTCGCACCGGTAATCGTTTGGGAGATAATGCTGAAATGTGCATCATCGAATTGGTGGATTACAATGAAGCCATGCTGAAAACAGGTGAAGAAGCTGCAAAACCAAAACGTCGTCGTTCACGTCGTGGTGGGAGTGCAAAAACAGAAACTCCTGCTGCTGAAACCGGCAAAAAGGAAAAACCAAAAGCTGAAGCTCCTGCAAAAGAACAGCCAAAGGAACAACCTAAGGCTGAAGCTCCTAAACAGGTAGCTAAAGATGAACCTGCAGCCGAGCCTGAAGGCGACAAGAAAGAAGAATAGTTATTATTCAAGATATTATAAAAACGGCCTGATTTCAGGCCGTTTTTATTTTGGGGTAACCTCATTCATCTGGTGACTTTCAGTTCATCTGCTGAATGAAATTTACTGAATTATAATCCTGCGCGAAGGCTTAGCCTAGAACCTTCGCACTTTAATTTTAAACATTTAGTTGTTTAATCTAAAGATGCTTTAATTTATAAATTAAAAACCCTTATTTTTAACCTGATTAACCAATAGCTACTTTCATGGATAACATTATCAATTTAGGCAGTGGGAGAGGGGTAACCCGCCGAAGGTTTATAGGCTCAGCCGCAACTGTTGCCACCGTCCTTTCATTGTCTCCGTCGGTATTTGCAGGATCATTGGGAAGCATTCAGAAACCAGACTCCCGGTTCAAAGGAGTTCAGATAGGAGCTATAACTTATAGCTGGCGCAGCATGCCTTCAACGGCCAAGGATATCCTAAATTATTGTGTTGAAGCTGGCATAAGCTCCATTGAACTTATGGGAAATGTGGCAGAAGAATATGCCGGAATACCTCCATCAGCTCCGAGGCCCTCACGTGATGCCACTGAGGCAGAGCTGACAGCTTATCAACGCGAGGCGGATATTATTGCCGAACGGCAGCGTAAATGGAGACTTTCTGCCCCTTTGAATAAGTACCGTGATCTGCGAAGGATGTTTAACAAGGCGGGTGTTAACCTGCACATCGTGAAATTTGCCCCTGCCAGCTGGAGCGAAGAAGAAATCAATTATGCCTTTACTGCAGCCAAAATTCTGGGAGCCGACGGAATTACAAATGAGATAGGTCATGAAGCGTGTGCACGATTAGGAAAGTTTGCTGAAAGGCACAATATGTATGCAATATACCACAATCATGCACAGCCCGGTGAGCCCGGCTTTTCATTTGATGAATTTCTTTCGTACTCATCCCATAACATGCTGAACTTCGATGTGGGCCATTATTTTGGTGCTACGGGCAATCACCCCAATGAAGTGCTGGAACGACTGCACAACCGCATTTACAGCATCCATTTAAAGGACAAGACCGGCAAGAATGCCACCCCGGCCAATACCAATATGCCCTGGGGAGAAGGCGATACGCCCATTGCTGATATCCTGAACTTAATCAGGAAGAACAAATGGCCCATCTATTGTGACATTGAACTGGAATATCCGGTTCCTGAAGGTTCAAATGCGCAGAAGGAAATTATTAAATGTGTGGAGTATTGCAAAGATATTTTGATGTAAGGCATGAACAGGGAATCCATCTTTTTTGCTGTGGAATCCATACCTGCCCAAACCTAGGTTCCCTAGGAACTTGTTTTAGATAGAACATGTACTTAATCATTCTTTGCTCAATGTACTTTTAACCCCATAGCATTCTTATGATTAGTAATATCATGAGAACAAGAAATAATCCAAATGCGTTTAGTTTATTGTTTGAATCGTTTATTAATTTCATTTCTTATTAATGAATTTTAAAGCTGTAACATAAGTGAGCATCTTCATTTTTTTATTATCAGTTGGGCGTCACCTTTTCCTGTTGAATAAATTTTTAAAATGTAGGGGCCTGGGTGCAGGTTACTCGTCTCAATTGTTGTCCTTTGGCCTGTTGGTGCCTTATTTAGTAAAATCTTACCATTCATATCCATAATCTGAATATATGTAATTTTCAAAGAAGCATCCTCAATTGTCAAATAATCAGCAAATGGATTTGGAAATACCTTTACTGCAGATTGAACCCTGTTTTCAATTCCGGTAATCGTAAATGTTTTACATAGGGAATTGTTAGCGGTTTGTTTTTCCAGTTTTGAATTTGGAGCCAGGCATTCAAAGCACAACTGATTGTTGTTAACTCCTTCCTGGTATGCACGTTTTAATTTAACTGTTTGCGTTTGGTCTGGCAGTATTTCAAGACCTGTAAATTTCTGGTATAAATAATTTTGGGCACAATTGTCATTTCCCTTTAAATAAGAAAAAACAGAAAAACTATGAATGGTGTCCTGCCCGTTGTTTTTTACCGTCAGTTCCGTATTAAAACGAAATCCGGTCAAAACTAATTCTTCATCTAAAACAGCAGTATATACAAGAGAAATGCTATCAATATTAAAATCAACCAATTCAATATCCGGTAAATGCAATGCTGTACCGGTTAAATCGCTTGCCTTATAATTATACAGGCCGATTTGATCTGTAAATGAATTTCCGATAAACGTAAATCTGTTTTTTGTAGCAATAAATCCTTTGACCTCGGATAGCTTTTCAAAGGAGAACGTTTCGGCAATATTACTGGATTTTACATGAAGCAGTTTTATACTGTCGGGTTCATTAATTTGCACCCACAGGTTATCATCGTAAAATTCCATATCACTTGCCTCAGCAGAAAAGTGCATAAGTGTGTCGATAGTATTGAGGCTGGCATCAAGCCTTACCAGGTTATTATCCAATAAAGCATAAACAGTATCATTTTCTAAAAGCACTTTATTTATGCTGCCGGAAAATGAAATGGAATCAGTCAGAACAAATGAACTATCTGATTTATAAATTTGATTTTGAGAGTAAATCAAATAAGTTAACCGATCCAGTGAAAAAATTCCTTTGACATCTGCTAGGGCAGTTAATTGATATTCCTGGATTTTTGTACCGTTAATATCGGATTTAAATACCAATTTGCCGAAGCTTATTAAAACAGTACCGTCACCTGCAACATCCATATTCTGAGGTTTAAATTCAAAATAATTATGGGGAACCTCCGGATATCCAATACTGAATATTTCATTTCCTTTCTTATCGTATTTTGATAAAATGAGGTGTTCATCTCCTATTGCATCATCGGCACCTATATCATATCCTGCAGTGTAGATATAATTTGTATCCGTAGCAATGACATCACAGGCACGCTGAATATTCCAAAGCTTTTGTCCCTTAAAATTATAAGCAAACAGATTATGATAGGAGCATGAAGCATCGTTCACTATACCTCCGACCAGAATTATGGAGTCCTGGAACAATGCTATATCGGTTACATGTGATTTGTTGTAGGAAGTATCATCTTCTGCAATGCTCCAGAAAGGTTGAGAAAATACAGTTAAACTATCATTTTCCTCAAAAAAGCAACTCCCATAACCATTCTGATACAGCAGTTCATTATTCAAAATGCAACAGGTAAATGTTTGGGAGCCCCCGGTCATTGTTTCATTCAGCAGTCCTATTGTTGCGCCGACACCTTCTATCCAGATTTCCCTTCGGCCAGTTGATTCGGAAATGTAAAATAATTTGCGGTCGTCTTCATTTGTTCCTGTAGAATCCAGCGCATAATAATAAGTAGTCTGTTCGTATTCATAAAATGTGGTATCACCCACCTGCATTCCAAAATCGTACAACAGGTATTCTTTCTCAGGATGAATATCATTGCTAAGAAAAAAAACTTTACCGTTATCAGTTTCCCGTATAAATCCTCTGATTTCCTGGGTCTGTGTGCAATTCTGTGTCAACAGAAGCTTTTTATAATTTTCATTCGCAATTATTGTATCGTTTTCGATTTCATAGCACATATCATGTGTTACTTCCCATGGCGGTTCACCGGAAGCAATTTGAAACACCCACTGTTTTCCCGGTTCAACCAGCTTGCTTTCTGTAAGTAATTTTTCCTGTGCTGTACTTAATTGACAGGCAGCAATCAGAAGAACAATCAACAAGGACTGAATTTTTATAACGTACCCGGTTTTCATATCAAGTTAATTTTAGGTGACCTTCAGTCCAATCAGATTGGAAGGAGTGGTTTTTGATAATAAATATAGGGAACATCAATTTATAAAACAAACTTAAGATAGGCGTTTTTTTTATTATTTTTTTTCAGTAATAAATTGAATTTTAATGATTTGTAGTTAAGATGAGAAATGGTGTTATAAAACATATGTTTCGGCATGTAAGATTTGGTATTATTAAAATGAACCAATTAAATGATACATTCGGCTCATATTTTATTTGATATTTGAGCCAAATGTTTAGTAAATACGGCTCATGGGGTTGAATAATATGTGAAGGATTCCATCTGCTTTAGCAGCAACATATAAAGATGGAATCCAATATCCTAAAACAACTGCAGCAACTCTGCCACCCTATCTTCCTTTTCTGTAAACCCCACCGAATGAAATGCCTCGTGCAGTGATTCCAATAATCGGCGGATGAATAACTGGTCGGGACGGGGCTCGGAGTATTTTTCTTCAGGAAAATAATTATTCTTCTTAAGGTGGTACTTCACCTCCTTGCGGCTGGCAATGGATCCTTTGTTCGATGGATTGATGTAAAACAACACTTCGGATTGGGATTTTTTGCCATGTACCTTCATGGCCAGTTCCCTGTCGACAATTGCTACCAGTGGGTTTTTAGGAAAGTCGATAAACCGTGCAGGCAATCCCAGCTGACGGGCAAGCATTGCATAAAACAGGCTAAGCGAAACCGGATTGCCTTTCTTTGTGTCGAGCATCTGGTTGAGGTAACAGTTCTGGGGCGATTGTATGTTGTTATGATTAACTGTGAAGCCGTGAACGTTAAAAAGAAAATGGTTCAGTACCGTCACCTTCTCCAGTAACGTGAGGGAATCGTTCAGTTCAAGCCATACGTCATTTTTGATTTTATCTATTTTCATGCGCACCCCTTCGGCATTCACATCAGGATATTGAAATCGGTCAACAACAAAGAATCCATCAAGCAGGTCGGGCTCCGGGGAAGCAATCCAACCCTTCAGCAACATCCTGGTTTTCTTAAACTGCAGATCCTGGATAAGGTTCTCTATCCGTTCCTGGCTGGTTTCATCAAAACTGCTTTCCCATTTTTCCTCCAGAACGGGAATAATGCTGTGACTCTCTTTAAGCAATTCCTGCTCAACCATTTCAAAAACAAGGTCGTCAGGATCATCCAGTAAATTTATTAAAGCCTTTAGCCTGTTTTTGTTCATGCCGGTTTATTTTATTAATGCATTTAATACATTTTCAATCAGCAATTTCATCTCAGGATGATAGTTTTCATTGGCTTGTCCTGCCACCCTGTTTGAAATGATCAGGCACACGGCAAGTGCCTGGTGGCCAAGCATTTTCGAAAGTCCGTAAATTGCCGAACTTTCCATTTCAAAGTTGGTAATTTTCAAATCATTGAACCGGAACTGTTCAATTAGCCGGTTCAGTTGCGGCATGGCAAGCGGCAGCCGGAGTACCCGTCCCTGTGGACCGTAAAATCCGGGTGCCGATATGGTTACTCCTTTTATAAATTCAGTCCCTGTAAATTTTGAAACCAGCTTATTGGATGCATCAACAACATAGGGGGTAGGAAGTGATTCATCCCAGCCTGTATACTGTTTAAAAGCTTTTTCAAACGGCAGGTCACAAACCTGCTCACGGTTGGCATAGAAATTCAGCATACCATCGAACCCGATGGATTTCTGGGAAACCACAAATGAATTTACCTGCAGATCGCTTTGTAAACCGCCCGAGGTGCCAATGCGAACAATTTTAAGCGACTTCTTTTCTTTTTTAATTTCCCGCTTTTCAAGATCGATATTAACAAGGGCATCCAGCTCATTCAGTACAATATCAATGTTGTCGGTGCCAATTCCTGTTGATAAAACTGTAAAGCGTGTTCCTCTATAAATACCGGTAACGGTTCTGAATTCCCTGTTTTGTGTTGAAAATTCTATACTGTCAAATAATAGAGCCACAGCATCAACCCGCGCCTGGTCGCCCACCAGTATTATGTTGTCGGCCAGGTTTTCCGGTTTAAGATGCAGGTGAAAGATGGTGCCGTCACCATTAAGTATCAATTCCGATTTTTGTATCATCTGTTTGTTTTCTGAAGCTAAAACTATTTAAATTGAAGCTAACTGCCAATAATTCAGCCGGAAAGATATAAACAACCTGAGTTAATTATCTTCTTTTAGATTAGGATATGTTAACAACTTCATTACTACACGATGAATATATACTTCAAAATTAGTAGATTTGAAACACTTAAATTTATATTTTTGATTCAGCAAACCAAAATTACGAACAATGTCTTTTAAAATATTCACCCTTCAGCTATTGGGGAAAATAAAACCTGTAGAGAAAATTGAATCGGAACGGAAAGCCTTATTGGATGATTATAATGAGTTTTTGCATGTTGAAAATTCAGAAGAGTTAAAACATTTTATCGATTTGGAAAAGCTGGTGAATTCAGAAGATTTCAGGAAGCGAAAGGCAGAAATTCAATCGAAGCAGTTTAAAAACAGCAAAGAATTCAATTTGCTGCAGGAGTATAATGCACTGAAGAAAAAGAAAAGCATAAAGAAGTACTTTGATGCTGCAAATTCAAGTGAACTGAAACGCTTTGAAACAATCAGGAAATCTGAAAAATTAAATGAATATGAAGTTCTTTCGGAATATGTTAAGGAAGGAGAATTCCACAAACAAAAAAAAGACATTGAAAATCAAAAATACAAAGGCTCAGTTGAGGAACAACATTTAACCGAACTGCAAAGGCTGGAAAAATCACCGGGTATAAAGACTTATTTTAAACTTAAAAATTTGCAGCAGGTTGAACGCCATGAAAAGGCTGGTCGCTCAGATAAAATAAAAAAGTACCTGGATCTAAAAAATATCCCTTCCAAAGACAAGCAACAGCAAAAAGAGTTTGAATCATTTACTAAAGAACCTGAAATAAAGAATTACTTCAAATTTGAACATTCAAAGGAGTTGAAACTTTATCGTGAAACGGCGGATAGCCACGACCTGAAAAAGTATGAAGAATTGAAGTTATATGTCAGTGATGCTGAGTTCAAAAAAAAGGTAGAGTACCTGAAGGATAAGAAGAAGTTTGAAAAATCGGAAGCCCATAAAAAGTGGCGCCGTTATAAGGAGTTCAACAACGATTCCGACATTAAATTTTTCCTGAAATATGAAAAATCGGCAATTCATAAGAACTACCTCGATGTTAAGGATTCGTTCGATTTAAAACGTTACCGCGAACTGGAAGAAATCATTTCGTCGAAAGAATTTAAGGAACGAAAAGCTTACCTGGAAGACAAAAACAAGTGGGAGAAAACAGATGATTACGCCAGTGAAAAGGAATACCTGGAGCTTAAGAATAAGCCACACCTGACAAAATATTTCAGGTATAAAGGAAGCAATGCGTTTGCATTCTTTAATGAATGGGAGGTTACCTTCAATGAGGATTTCGCATCCTCAAAACTCGATACTGAAAAGTGGTCGGTAATGCCACTATGGACTGATAAGCTGCTGGGAAAGAATTACGCATTGCCGGGCGATATTCATGTATTTACACAGGGGAAGAATGTCAGAACAGGGGGAAAGCTTATCATTGAAACCCGAAAGGAGAAAGCCGAAAGCCTTGTATGGAAAATGCCTGCCGGATTCGTGCCACAGGAATTTGAATATACTTCCGGTCTGGTTTCCTCGGCTAAATCGTTCAGCCAGAACGACGGAATATATGAAGCCAAAATGAAGTTCAACCCGGTCAATGAAGTGGTGAGCAGTTGTGTACTTCAGGGGGAGAACAATTCCGAACGGGTATATCTTCTTGAAATGGGAGCCAAAAACAGGCTGGGTGTAGCCCGCACAGGCAATGACGGTAAGCAGGATCTGGAAGGCCTCGACATTTCAAATCTGAATAAAAACAAATGGTACATTTTTACTCTTGAAAAGGCAAACGGAAGCTTTACCTGGAAGATAAACGATACAGAAGTGCATAAAATGGAACAGAACAGCATAAACTTCCCATTGCACATGGATCTGATGACCCTGGTGCTGGAACAGATCTCAGGATCAAAACTGCCGGTAGAGTTTCAAACTGAGTGGGTGAGGTGTTATAAAAAGAAGAACTAAAAGGATTACTGGTCATAGGTCATTGGGCATTAGTCTTTAGTCACTAGTTGCCAGTCATAGTTACTGCTTACTAGTCAGTTCATTGTTTACTATCATATAACTACATTTAATCGGGACAGAGAATAGCGGCGCAGGGAAAGGATGTGTTAAATCCAGGCCGGCTAGTTGCGCCGCAGGGAAAGGGCTGGCATACTTACCCGGAGCGATGCTCCGGGCTGAATTAAGTTGGGCCTTCAGCCCGTAAGAGGTCTGCTAACTTAAGTAAGTTATTTTTTATATATTACAGCTGAAGCCATTTAACGGACTGTTCACTGTTCACTGTTTACTTCTCCACTACCTAAACTACCCTAAGCGCTTCCTCCAACTCTTCAAGCAAGTCCTCAATATCCTCCAGTCCCACCGATACCCGCACCAGGTTATCGGCAACGCCAAGCTTTTCCCTCATCTCCTTTGGAATGGAAGCATGGGTCATGATGGCCGGATGCTCAATCAGACTTTCGATACCGCCCAGGCTTTCGGCCAGGGCAAACAACTTGGTCTTTTCCAGAAATCGCCGCGATTCCTCGATACCGCCCTTGAGCAAAAAGGTAATCATGCCGCCAAAGTCCTTCATTTGTTTTTTTGCCAGTTCATGCTGCGGAAAAGATTCCAGACCGGGATAAATCACTTTTTCTACCTTAGGATGATTCTCAAGGAAAGCAGCAATTTTTTTTGCATTGGAGCAATGCGCTTTCATTCGGAGGGGAAGTGTTTTCAGCCCCCGCAATACCAAAAATGAATCGAACGGAGAAAGGATTCCGCCGGTGGCTTTTTGAATGAACTTTATCTTTTCGGCCAACTCGCGGTCGTCCTTCACCACAACAATCCCCGCAATCACATCGGAATGGCCGTTCAGGTATTTGGTGGCCGAATGTACTACCACATCGATGCCAAAATCAAAGGGTTTCTGCAGGACAGGCGAGGCAAAGGTGTTATCGCAAACGGTAAGGATGCCGTGTTTTTTTGCAAGGGCTGCCACTTTTTGCAAGTCGACAATGGTAAGCATCGGATTGGTAGGTGTCTCCACCCAAATGAGCCGGGTGTTCCCCTTTATCGAATTTTCAAGTTCCTGCTCATTGTTTAAATCGAGATAAGTCACTTCTAAAGCGGCAGAGATTTTCTTTACCTTGTCGAAAAGCCTGAAGGTACCGCCGTACATATCTTCCATTGCAATAATGTGCGAACCGGCTTCCAGAGTATCGAGCACGGCATTCTCAGCAGCCAGTCCAGAGGCAAATGCAAATCCCCATTGCCCGTCCTCGAGCGAAGCCATGCAATTTTCAAGTGCGGTTCGTGTGGGATTGCCACTACGTGAGTAGTCATATCCTTTATGTACACCCGGACTTTGCTGTACAAAGGTTGATGATGCATAAATGGGCGTCATAATGGCTCCTGTGGCTTCATCCGGTTCCTGGCCAGCGTGGATGGCCCGTGTTGACAGTTTGTATTTCTTCATAAATAGTGATGCTCTTTTTGTTCGTTCATAAATCCGTTTTCCGACATCCATTCGTTGCTGTACATCTTCGACAGGTACTTGTTTCCGGTGTCGCAGGCAAAAGTTACAATTTTTTTTGGATTCTTCTGTTCTGCTGCATATTTTAAGGCTGCACCCACCAGCACGCCGGTTGAAGAACCTGCAAAGATTCCTTCTTTCAGCAGCAGTTCACGCGCAACTAAAAATGCCTCCTTATCGGTAACTGTATATGCCTTTTTTACAAGTGAGAAGTCGCATTGTTCAGGTACAAAATCTTCGCCAATGCCTTCTACCAGCCAGCTGCCGGCCTTACCTGTCTGTCCTGTTTCGATATAATTCTTAAGTATTGATCCCTGTGGATCAGCAAGTACAATATCGGGCTGTTTAGCCATCTTTTTAAAGAAACGGGTAAGCCCGCCAATTGTTCCGGCTGAACCCACACCCACTACAATGGCATCCACATCATGCTCCATCTGTTCCCAAATTTCAGGAGCAGTGGTCAGCTCATGTGCCAGCGGGTTGGCCTGATTGTTAAACTGGTTAATGTAATGTGAATCGGGAATTTTTTTAGCGAGCCGTTCGGCATAATCCTGGTAGTATTCCGGATGGCCTTTTTCCACATTTGACCGGGTCATCCGGATATCTACACCCATTGCCGCCAGATGCATCACCTTTTCATGGCTCATCTTATCGGGAATGACCAGAATTAGCCGATACCCTTTTTGTGCGGCTACCAGTGCCAGGCCTAAACCTGTATTGCCGGCAGTGGCTTCAATCAGTGTATCGCCCGGTTTAATCTTACCGCTCTTTTCTGCGGCTTCAATCATCGACAACCCTATCCGGTCCTTGATGGATCCCCCGGGGTTCTGGTATTCCAGTTTTATAAATAATCTTGAATTACCGGTTTCCAACCGCTTTACTTCAACTATAGGGGTATTGCCTATCAGCTCCAGTACGTTGTTGTATATCATTATTTTTATGTTTTTTGAACCGGTTGATACGGTGCATTTAATTTCATTTTGGTTCCTTCTTTATACTGCGGCAGCAAAATTAGCTCAAACCATACAGGCAGTCAATCCCATATATAATGGATTTTTATATACCTGTTTTGTGGTAGGAAGGAGGTGGTTTGATATGGGTTGAAAATGGTTTAAGTCGTTTGATGGTGTTTGAATAAGATCCGTTACCGTAAGTACTTACTGTCATTGGTAGTCCGCCGACCTTCAAAAATGGTAAGCGATGATAATCCCTATTACAATTATCAGGGCACCGGCATTTGCACTCCGGCGGGCGAAGCAATCTCTGGTTAATGGCAGCGGCCATAATCTTGAACTAGTGCCTGTTATATTACTTGCTCAACCTACTAATGATAAGTTACACCATAGTTATTTAATTAATACCATACTAATTATTTTGGAGTTCTCTGCCAACCGATACAGATTGCCGCGCCCCGTCTGCCGAATGCGAATTTCTTTTCTATAATGAAGGATATTGCTGATATCTGCTTTTTTCTTTTTTAAAGGGAGGCGGGGCTCGCAATGACGACTCAGATGAGGCGACAGTAAAAGGTATGGTTGATAAACTCTGCCTAATTCCTTTCTTTCACCTTTCTATTGTACCAATAGAATCGCAATTGGCAGGCATTAGCAATTGGCAGGAATGTTCCAATTTTTATATATAATACTCAATATTATCTATCCATCCCGCTTTAATAGCCTTCATAATCAATTCCGATGCACTGTTGACCTTCAGTTTGCGGAAGATGTTCTTCCGGTGGGTGTTTACCGTATGAAAGCTAATGTTGCGGCGGGTGGCAATTTCTTTGGTGGTTAAACCGCCGGCAATTAGCCTTACGATTTCCTTTTCTGAATAGGTAAGTTTAATTTCTGATTTTACCGGCTGCTTTGCTTCAATCGATTCCAGGATCATATCCAAAATTTCGCTGCTGTAGTATTTTCTTCTGCTTACTGCTGATTCTGCTGCATTTAAAATTTCCTGAGCGGAGGCATTTTTTAATAAGATGTTTTCAATGCCTGCTTCCGAATATTTTTGAAATTCACTGCGGGTAATGGTATCGAGTAACAACAGGACGACAGGAGAATTCGAAACGTTTTTCAATTTTTCGAAATCAAATAACTCGCATTCAAGGGCAGCAGCATCAACAATCAATACATCAGGTTTGCCGTTTCCGGCCGTTTCAGTTAGTTGATCCAAAGATCCATCAAGGTCGCTAACCAAAAACCGGCCTGTCTTTCCGAGCACTGATCTTAATCCCTCAGCAACCAGAAAACTGGTGCCAAACACGAATATTTGCTTATGCTTTTGATTCATATGTAACAGTAAATATAATCCCTCGCAGTTAAAATACAAACAATGCAGTAAACCTGAGCATAAACTTTAACAAGGATAATTGGTTTAATAAGTTGATAATGACCTTTAATAAATGGCCATCGGGTGGTATACAAACTTTGTTGCAATAAAATTGTTTCCTTTTAAACACAAGAACCTGCACATGAAATTTAATTAAATAATTTACATAACAGAAAGTAATGATTAAGAAAATAGGTACTGATGAGCTTCAGGAGCTTATCTCTAATGGCGATTGCAAAATTATTGATGTTCGGCCGACAGATACTTATAATGGATGGCAACTGCGTGGAGAATTACGCGGAGGACATATTAAGGGAGCCAGGAGCCTTCCGGCAAAATGGCTGAATTACATCGACTGGATAGAAATTGTGCGACGTAAGGATATTCATCCCAATGATAACATTATAGTCTATGGCTATGCACCGGAAGAATCAGCTGCAGCTGCCGAACGTTTTGAGCAATCGGGATACGATAAGGTATATGTTTACAATCATTTCGTGGATGAGTGGGCGGCAAGCCCCGAATTGCCAGTGCAAAAACTTACACGGTTCAGTCAGCTTGTTTCGGCTGGTTGGGTTTATAGTCTGATAGCAGGGGAGAAGCCACCCCTTTTCGATAACGACCGGTTTAAAGTTGTGCATGCCCATTACCGTAACCGCGATGCGTATTTAAGCGGCCACATACCGGGGGCCATCGATATGGATACACTGGCTCTTGAAGCTCCCGAAACCTGGAACCGACGTTCACCTGAAGAAATTAAACAGGCACTGGAAGCACATGGAATAACTGCTGATACTACAGTTGTATTGTATGGGAAGCACATGTTTCCCAACAACAACGATCCCTTTCCAGGCAGTGCTGCCGGAGATATTGGAGCTATCCGAAACGCATTTATAATGATGTATGCCGGGGTAAAGGATGTGCGGATCCTGAACGGTGGATTTCAGTCGTGGACCGATGGAGGCTTTGAAGTTTCAAAAGAGGATGTGCCTAAAATACCTGTAAAAAATTTTGGTGTTCAGGTTCCGGCTAATCCCCAGCTTGCTGTAGATACGCCTGAGGCAAAGGAAATGCTGCTTGCCGACGATCGTGAGCTGGTTTGTGTAAGAAGCTGGCCCGAGTACATTGGTGAGGTAAGCGGGTATAATTACATTGAAGCGAAGGGCCGAATTCCCGGCGCTGTATTTGCCGACTGCGGCAGCGATGCCTACCACATGGAGAATTACCGGAACGTTGACCACACTACCCGAGAATACCATGAAACTGCCGAAATATGGGAAAGCAACGGAATAACATCCGACAAACATCTTGCATTTTATTGCGGTACCGGCTGGCGGGGCAGCGAAGCCTGGTTCAATGCATGGCTTATGGGGTGGCCCCGTGTATCGGTATATGATGGCGGATGGTTCGAGTGGAGCAATGACCCTGAAAATCCTTATGAAACAGGTGTGCCCGAAGAAAAAACAATTTTAAACCGTTAATTTTTTCAAAGCATAATCACACTTTTCAACAGCCGATATGGAACAACAAATAATTACATCTGCACTCGCGACCGACACTATAAAAGGTTTGTCGTCAACACCGAAATTCCTGTTGTCGAGATACTTTTATGACGATGCCGGCAGTGCCATCTTTCAGGATATAATGAAGATGCCTGAATATTATCTTACTGATTGTGAGGAGGAAATTTTTACACAACAAAAAGAATTGATAGCCCGGAAATTTTTTGGGGACGATGATTCATTCAGCCTGGTAGAACTGGGATCGGGTGACGGTCAAAAAACAAAAATACTGCTCCATCATCTTGCAGGTCTCGACATCCGGTTTCAATACATTCCGCTCGATATTAGCCAGAAAGCCAACGACGATCTGCAGGCAACCATAAACAGGGAAATCCCCGGGATTGAAATACACCCGCGGACAGGTGACTATTTTAAACAATTAAAGGAACTGAATGGATTTGCATCAAATCGAAAAATCATTCTTTTCCTTGGATCAAACATCGGGAATTTTTCAGAGGAGGAAACCAATCGTTTTCTGACCCAGCTTGCCGGATTTACACGCCCGGGTGACAAATTACTTATTGGATTCGATCTCAAAAAATCTCCTAAGGTAATTATGGATGCATACAATGATCCCCACGGACATACCCGCAGGTTTAACCTTAACCTGTTGGTTCGTCTTAACCGTGAACTTGATGCTGATTTCGATACAGAACAATTCGATCAGTATACTGAATACAATCCCGAAACAGGAGAAGTTAAAAGCTTCTTAATTTCGAAAACCAGTCAAAGTGTGTATGCAGGTGCATTAAATCAAACATGGCAATTTGAAAAATGGGAACCGGTTTTTATGGAACGTTCACGAAAGTATGATTATAAAACCATCAATAACCTGGCAAGCCACAATGGTTTCCGGGTGGTATATAATTTTACCGACAGCCGCAACTATTTTGTTGATTCACTCTGGGAAAAAATGTGAAATAACCATTTAATAAAGCAACAATAAGGAAATTATGAAAGCAATCTGGAACGGACAAATAATAGCTGAAAGCAATGAAACCAGGCAGGTGGAAGGAAATGAATATTTCCCGGCCGAATCAGTAAACCGGGATTACCTGAAAGAGAGCTCAACACATACCAATTGTGCCTGGAAAGGAACAGCTTCCTATTATCACCTGGAAGTGGATGGGAAGTTGAATAAAGATGCCGCATGGTATTATCCGGAACCATCGAAGGCTGCCGCTGAAATAAAAAACCGTATAGCCTTTTGGAAAGGTGTTGAAGTAAAAACCGATTAATAGTAAAACAATGCAAATCTGGAAGCAATTAACACTCGGATATAGCAACGAAATAAAAAGGGTGTTACAAATTCAGCATCTCGCTGTACAATTTATTGCCCTCAGTGGACGGTATTTAATTCCCGAAAAGGAAGACAAGAGTAATATTACTATGCAGTTTATTCCCGATCAGGAAGTACTGCTTGGGCTGCAACACCCCGATGGCTGGCTTGTTGGATTGCTGTTAAATAGCCTTGTATTGCAAATAAGAGATAAGAATATGACTGTTGTACATGAAATTCAACTCGAAGAGAAAACTTTCCCTGAGGCTTTTATAGAATTCAAAAAAAAATTGCAAAAAGCCGGAGCTGATGTATCTCAGTTAAAAACTGATCAACCTTATGAGTTGCCTGTGGATTCGCTCGAAGAAGGAATGTTTTTTACTGCCGGACCAAAAGAGGCTGTGCAGGAAAATATAAGATACCGGCACAATGCCAGTGTTGTATTGAATGAGGTACGTGCAGGTTTCTCCGGTGCATGCCCCGTTTACATCTGGCCCAACCACTTCGATTCAGGTTTCTCATTTCCCGTAGAGCACAACAGGGAAGGCAAGGAAACCAAAACAATTGCTATGGGATGGGCCATTCCCGATCATATTGTTGATGAACCCTATTATTACGTGAATGTCAAGTCAGATGAACCCGTCGATGAAAATACAAAACCCGGTGAACTGGCTGCAGGCAAATGGATGATGTCCAAATTAAATGGTGCCGTTTTAACGCTTTCGGAAATCATAAAAGAAAAAAGCGCTGAAAGCCAGTTTGCTATGGTGAAATTATTTTTCAATTCGGCTGCCCAAAGAATTGCCGACCATTATAAGATTTCGCAATAACAGTGAAGAGTAAAAAGTGAACAGTGAAAAGTGAACAGTAGGTGACGGCAGTTCGCAATTGCTGCGATGGATGGCATCACTTGTTGTTGCCTATACTAACCTTGAATTGAAAAGCAGGGATGCAATCCGTAAAAAAATTTATGCCCTAAAGTCTCCCCCCCAGACCCTCATCGTGACCGTCATCGCGAGTCCCGCCTCCCTGGAAAAGAGGTTAAAAGTCGGCACATGCACGGCCTTTTGGTAAATGTACAACATCACCTCTAATAGTGCGGGGCGAAGCAATCTCATAAAGGTCGCAGAGACTTCCAGATGAAACTTCTTATTCCATTTGCCGTAATGAATGAAAAAGCTGACAAAACTAAAAATCAAATGGAAAGGGGTGGTTATATATACATTCTCACGAACAATAACAATACAGTAGTTTACACAGGCGTAACCAGTAATTTGGCATAACGCATCTGGCAGCATCGTACCGGTCAGTATAACAATTCATTCACCAGCAGGTACAATGTTACAAAGCTGGTGTATTATGAAGAGTTTTTATCTATTGAGGAGGCCATTGCCCGGGAAAAACAATTGAAAGGAGGCTCACGAAAAAAGAAAGTTGACTTAATTAACAGTTTGAATCCTGAATGGCAGGATCTATATGGATCGGTGGGGCATTTGTAGCTTTTTCTGAAGAAAATTACTGCCTATATGTACAGATTGCCGCGCCCGCCAGAATGCAAACGCCGGTGTGCTGATAAAGGCATTGTAATTATCTTACTGTATATCACTTATAAAGTAGGCGGGCTCGCAATGACGGTTCTGTGGGCAGGCAGGTTCAGTAGTAGGGGAATGAAGGGCATGCGCGCAGCGCATGCCCTTCATTCTTCCCCCCAAACCCTCAACATTGCCGTCATTGCGAGTTCCGCCTCCCTTCAAAAAAGATTAAAAGTTGAAACCTGCGCTGCCTTCATTTGAAATGTAACAGCACCTTTAATAGGGCGGGGCGAAGCAATCTGTCCCGATTGGCAGAAATTAGGTTTGCCGGCACCCACCTTCTACCGCTACCGCTTCCACTGCTGCTTTCCCCTGTTATTCTCCTAACCAAACTCAGTATTAACTCACCCCTAACTCAATTATAACTCAATATAAATTCAATTATAATTGAATTTATATTGAGTTAATACTGAATTAATATTGAGTTTACATTGAGTTTAGTCAGGCGAAGGTATGTGTTGTGTCCCGGGATATCCTTACGAACACTTTTTAAAGTGTGCGTTCAGAATGTGAATAATTAAGAAACAGGCAATAGTCAGGTAAAATTTGTGTGCCTTTTTTATCATCAGCCGGAGGTGATTTGTATATTAGCATAAAACATTATTAGTTAGCTGAAAGAAAATAATTTTTAGATTGACAGAAAAAGTCGGAGATGATTGAAATTATAGTAATTAGCCTGGCTGCTTTTTTAACAGCTATTCTAACATTCTTTTCGGGCTTTGGTTTGGGTACCATTTTGATGCCTGTGTTTGCATTGTTTTTTCCGGTTGATATAGCCATTGCTCTTACCGGGGTGGTTCATTTTACAAATAATTTGTTTAAGATGGCACTGGTAGGCAGCAAAGCCGATAAATCCGTTCTTCTCCGGTTCGGCATCCCTGCAATACTGGCTTCCTTCGCCGGAGCCTGGCTACTGCTTAGATTGTCGGATCTGCAACCTCTTTACAACTATGAAATATGGGGAAGGGAATTTGAAATTACCCCTGTGAAACTCATAATAGCGCTGTTGCTGTTGTTTTTTTCACTGTTTGAGGTGTTGCCTCAAGCTCAGCGCATCCGGTTTGGGAAAAGTAAATTGATGCTGGGTGGCGCCCTCAGCGGGTTTTTTGGAGGGCTGGCAGGAATTCAGGGGGCATTGCGAAGTGCATTTCTTATAAAAAGCGGTTTGTCGAAAGAAGCATATATTGCAACCGGTGTAATAATTGCTTCCCTGGTCGATATTACCAGGTTATCGGTTTATGCTTCGCGTTTTGCTGCTTCAGGCTTGTCGGAGAATATATTGCTGCTTGTTTCAGCTACACTGGCAGCCATTGCAGGCGCTGTAATTGGAAGGCTGCTCTTGCATAAAATAACCTTGCATTTCATCCAGGTAATGGTGGCGATAATGTTGGTGCTGATTTCTCTGGCCCTGGGGATGGGATTAATTTAAAACGTTCAAAGGCTGTAATGGACATTTGATATGAACATGTGCGATGATTTGTTGTTGTTTCAGTACCAGCAGGTTAAAGGTAATATAGTTTAAAATATATATAAAATCGTGAAATTTTATACCAGATGATTGCAATAAGAAGAATTTTCCGTTCACGAAAAACCCGTTCATTTATTCTCATACGGCTGATTGTTGGTCTGGTTTTTTTTTCTGAGGGGGTTCAAAAATTTCTCTATCCTGAAATTACAGGTGTTGGCAGATTTGAAATGATAGGCTTCAATTATGCAACCTTCTTTGCTTACTTTGTGGCCGTTTTTGAAGTGGTTTGCGGGATACTTATACTTTTTGGCGTATTAACCCGTCTTGCTGCTGTGCCATTGCTTATTATAATGCTCACAGCCATAATAACCACAAAGATTCCCATAATAGCTGATGAAGGCTTTTGGTTTATGGCACATGCTGCACGAACCGATTTCGCCATGACCTTATTGTTGGTGTTTCTGCTAATAAACGGCCCGGGCAGAAATTCGGTAGATAGTTTATTTTACCGGGAAAAAGTATAAAACAAATTCGTTAAAATTTAGTCTTTTAACATCCTCAGTCTTTCAACATACACGTCGAAATCGATGTCGCCATAAAGGACAAAACGAATATGTCTTACATATTTGAGATCAGGCGCCATTTCAATAACGGTTTGAAGGGCAATGTCGGTTGCAGCTTCAAACGGGTAGCCAAAAGCGCCTGTGGATATGGCTGGGAAAGCTATGGAATCAATTTTCTGTTCTTCCGCAAGAATGAGTGTATTGCGGTAACAATCGGCAAGCAATACATTTTCCGGTTTGTCCATTCCGTAAACCGGCCCAAGGGCATGAATGACGTATTTGTTTGGAAGATCAAATGCTTCTGTCAATACTGCTTCTCCCGGCCGGATAGGTGCCAGCCGCCGGCAATCTTCGGCAAGAGCCGGTCCGGCAGCCCTGTGAATTGCACCTGCAACACCACCTCCTGACATTAATTGTGCATTTGCAGCATTTACTACAGCCGTAACATCCGGTTGTTTAGTAATATCGCCCTGAACCGCTTCCAATTGAACTTCTCCTGCCTGCTTCTTCATTTCCTTTTCAATTATTTGTTGTTGTGAGTTCAAAGATACAAACCTTACAACAATTGGTCAATTATTTTGTGACTGATAATTGATGCTTTATGCTTTTCTTAGTTTCCTTGATTATTTGACACATAAAATAAATTTTCATGTTGTTAAATATAAAAAATAGTCAAATTTATTTCGTAACTTGAATTTAATTATTCCTGTAGTATATGAAGCACTTAGATGAAACTGATAATACCTCAGATCAGCTTGTTATTGTATGGACCAGCGGAGATGTTTTTGTAGCTGAAAGAATGGTGTTTATGTATGCCAATGCTGCGGTTACCAAAGGTTTCTTTAAGCAAATTGTATTAATAATATGGGGCCCGTCTGCAAAACTGGCTGCCGAAAATCTGAAACTTCAGCAACAACTTGCAACCATGCAAAATGATGGGTTACTTGTTAAAGCGTGTATTACATGTGCCAAAGAGTATGGTGTGGAAAAGGAACTTAAAGACTTGGGTTTTGAAGTGAAGGCTATGGGGAAAATATTAACCGGATATTTAAAAAACAATGCCAAAATTTTGACTTTTTAATGTACAGCAGGATGCAAATCCTTGCTGCATTTTCAATAAAACTAACAACATAAACCGACCAGATGAGTTATGGATATTTTAGAGAAATTCCAGGAAATCAAACACCATTTTGAATCATCGTTTCAAAACCATTCTCCCGATAAAAAATTTATAGAAGACCTTGATCAATTTGAAAAGTTGCTTAAGGATAAAATAAGAGCTATTGATCTTGAGACAACGGATTACAAGAAACTTGTTGAAAATGCAGAAGATTATATGTTTATCACTTCCGGGGAAGGGACTATTCTTTCGGCTAATGCAGCTGCATGTAAAAAATACAAAATACCAATTGATGAATTTGTTGGGTCATCGGTATTAAAAATAGATACTTCAAATAATGCCGGGGAAATTATGCAAAATGTGGGGGAGCTTATTCTTACAGGCAATACACGGTTTGAAGCGGTTCATAAGAGCAGGGTTGGAGAAACATTTAATGTAGATGTAATTGCCCAGAGAATTTTCTGGAAAAATGAAGAGGCGTTTATTTTTGCGTGCAGGGATATTACCAAACAAAAACAGTTGCAGAAAGCATTAAATGAAAGCGAAGCCAAACTAAAAAAAATTATTAATCAGATAAGCGACGGAATAATCATTTATGAGAAGAATGGAAAGATAATAATCTGGAACCGGGGAGCTGAAAAAATAACAGGTATAAAAAAAGAAGATGCAACAGGCAGAATAATATATGAACTTCAATATGAACTTCTTACTGGGAAATTAAAAAATAAAAGATTAATAAAAGAACGGTTTGATGAAATAGTGAATATGACAAGACCTGAAGTTTTTGATAAACTTGCAGAAAATGATATTTCTGTAGGTAATAATGAAATAAAAACGGTTCAGGAGATTGTATTTCATATTGATCTTGATTTTGAAAATCAGTTGTTTGGATCAGTTATCCGTGATGCAACAGAACTCAAAATAGCAGAAACTCAGTTAATGGAATTAAATGAAACAAGGGATAAGATTTATTCTGTAATTGCTCATGATTTACGTACTCCTTTTAACAGCATTATTGGATTTACTGACCTGCTTCTTAATAATTTTGAAAAGTATCAGGACGAAAAAGTCCGAAGTATTCTGCAATACATAAATTTATCGGCAAGGCCAATGCTCGATGTGCTGACCAACCTGTTGCAATGGGTAACTACACAGACCGGACAGATGGATTTTCATCCTGAAGCTTTCCACCTTGATAAAGTTGTAAAGGAAGTACTTGAAATGATGAACTTAACAGCAAAAATCAAGAATATAACACTAAATAATTGCTTAGACCACGACTATTTTGTACTTGCTGATGTCAACATGGTGAAATCGGTACTGCAAAACCTGATTGCAAACGCCATTAAATTTTCTTATGCTGGTGGTAAGGTGGAAATTAATGCCCGACAGGTAAATAATTTCATTGAACTTGAAGTTGCCGATGAGGGAGTAGGCATTGATGAACAAAAATTGGGTGCAATTTTAAACGAAGATAGACATGAAAGCACTAAGGGTACTTCAGGAGAAAAGGGATCAGGGCTGGGGTTGATTTTATGTAAGGAATTTGTGGAAAAACATGGCGGGGAAATTCGGGTAGAAAGTATGCCGGGAGAAGGAAGCAGGTTTTTATTTACTGTTCCGTTAGCAGAAGAAAAACTGGATCAATAAAGTAGTTTTTAATATCCTCTTTTATTAAAAAGGATATAGCCAAAATTCAACGTTATGTAGACTTTTGTATTAGGTTTATCGTAATAATTGAGTGAAATGCTGGCGGGACCTACACCGGTATGATACACCAGCGATGCCATTCCCTGAAGGTAATAATTTGAAAAATATTTTTCGCTTCTGTAGGTAGTAAGTTCCGGGGTAGGAAGTTCTTCTTTTACAGGTAAAAAAGCATGACCTTCCAACCGAAGGTGAAGCGCCGGTTTTAGGTGAAAAATAGTTTTTAATCCACCTGCCAGGTAATTATTTGAACGAAAGTTTTCGATGAACAACGACCGGCTATGAGGCGTAGGGGTATACCCTGGCGCGGTAAGCATTGTTGACCGGTAGTTTTTAAAATTCGCTTTGCTACTGTAAACTGCTTCAAGTTGGGTTCCCAAAGTAAACCTTTTACCGATATTGATATGCCTTAACACTTTTGCCTGCAGCAAATAATATCCGTGGTGTCTTGCGGTTCGGATTGTGGCAGCTGATGTGGTCCCGGGCTTATTGGATTCCCTTCCGGCAACGTATTGCGCAGTTATTGAACTGTATGCTCCTTCAGTTGCATATTGTTTAAAATTTAAAGAATTACGTTCAAATCCCAGCTGTCCGACAAACGCATTAAAGGTGGTTTGATCGGGTTCATCCTCTTTTTTAAATATGTCGGTTTGATAATATTCATCGTTTGAATTGGAAAATGCTCCTCCTGCAAATAGTTTAGAATGCAGTCCAAGGGGTATGCCCGCTTCGAGCCGCAGGTTATTCTCTCCCTGAATAATATACGGAGGCCTTACATCTTCGAAAAATAACTCGGTGCTGGAGGCAAAGAAATCCCACCGGTTAAGAGTTGTATATCCGGCCAGATAGAAGGGCAGGGAGGTGGGGAAATCGATACGTCCCCCGACTTTGAAAGAGCTGTAGAACCTCCCGAAATAGATATTTGAACTG
Organism: Mariniphaga sp.; assembly: GCA_024636975.1. Taxonomy (GTDB): domain Bacteria; phylum Bacteroidota; class Bacteroidia; order Bacteroidales; family Prolixibacteraceae; genus Mariniphaga. The sequence continues at coordinate 26,870 of JAGXGA010000034.1, read as the reverse complement.
AGAGTATAGGCCCGTTTCTGATAGGTGCGGTAATCGAAGCTCACAAATCCCTGGTTAATAGGTTTTGTAGAAATGTTGCCGCCCATATTTATACGCATGTTCTTTTCAGGCTCTACTTTCAGGTGCAGGTCGTAAAACCCGGTTTCCGGATTGTAGTATGCCAGTGGCCTGATCGATTTCAGGTGTTCGTTGGCTATGAGTTTAAAATATTCTTTTTTCAATTCCTCCAGCGACACAATATTGTAGTTGTGTTTCATCGACTGGATAATAAATCTTCGTTGCATAGGGTCTTCAACACCTTCAACCTGAATGTTCTGAAAATAAAGTTCAGGCTTTTTTGCATTGAATGCCTTCCGTTTCCTGTTTACGTTATCCACATTCACTCTCCTGGTAATTCGCGTTTTAATACTGTCGATGAAACTATCAGCAGTTTTGCGCCCTTCCCTGGCAATAAAATCGTATTTCTGAAAGTCAAGCAGGCTAACGTTATTAAATTTTGTTTCCAACAGAATGCCTTTTTCCGGAGGTATTTCATAATTGGTAGGCCGCATTACCATGTTGGTAATCTGTTCCATCAGGTTGTCGGTTCCCGGTTCCCTGGTGGCATCGGCTACCTTATGGCCGATAATGATATCAGGACTGTAAATTTCTTCCATTACATCCTGGGGAAAATTATTTACAATTCCTCCGTCGAACAACAGTTTGCCGTCGATCTGAATGGCTTTGTAGTAAATGGGAAAGGTCATTGATGCCCTTATTGCTTCACTTAGATCGCCTTTTCGTAGAATAACAGCCTCATTTGAATGTACATCGGTTGCAACACAGAAGAACGGAACCATCAGGCTGTCGAAGCTGTTTTTGCAGGCAGTATTGGTTGAGGAAAGCAATTCCATAAAGGCAAAATCCATCTGCACTTCCGGTATTATATTGGTTGGAGGAAGTACAGTCAGCCGGTCGTCCCTTTTGGCAAGCCTTAGTTCGAGCCATGCAGGATCGGCTTCAGGTCGTGTGAAATGATAACGGTACTCCTTTTGAATGCGACCGGTCGACCAGAAATAGAAATCATCGGACCGGAATAGTTTCTCCATTTCGTCAGGCGAATATCCGGCGGCATACAAGCCACCTACAATGGCACCTATTGAAGTGCCGGCAATGTAATCGATAGGAATGTTGTTTTCTTCCAGAGCACGTATTACTTCAATGTGTGCAATACCTTTTGCACCGCCACCACTTAATACAAGGCCCACCGACTGGCTATGGCTGTTCAAATGAAAAAGCAGGATTACAAATAAAAAAATAGAGAGAGATCTGCCCATGGTTTGTTTTTGCTTTCAGAACAGTTCAAAAATAAAAAAAATGAATGTTCTTAAATTTCATTTAGGAAAAAATAACATTTTCTTTAGGCAGACTGCCGGAATCCGGATGCGAATGGCGAACCAGTACCTGCAGAATAGTATCCGTGTAGTTTAACCTGCTTCTACTTTTTTGCGAAGACTCTGGAATCCTTCTCCCAGTATTTCGCTGGCGTTCATAACAGTTATAAATGCGTCAGGGTCAATATTGTTGATGTATTCCTGCAGAACGGCAACCTCACGACGGCTGACTACGGTATAAATAATTTGCTTTTCTTCACCTGTAAACATTCCTTCACCCTTAAGATACGTGCCTCCCCGTTCCAGATCTTTCATGATTTTGTTTTTAATCTCGGGATGTTTTTTCGAAATAATGAGCATGGCTTTATTATAACCTGCCCCCTCCAGAATCATATCGATCGCCCTTCCAGTAATATAGATTACAACTAAAGAATAAAGAGGTATCTGCCAATCTTTAAATGCGGCTAGTCCTATTAAAACAATTGCAGAATCAACATAAATCATCAGCTTTCCGAGTTGAAGCCGGGTGTATTTTGCAATAATCATGGCAATGATGTCGGAGCCCCCTGAGGTGGCTCTTGATTTGAAAATGAGCCCCAGCCCAACTCCAATCAAGACCCCCGCAAACACACTCGACAACAGCACATCATTTACCAGGGGGGCATCGCCTACGGGGCGCAGATAGGCTATTCCATCGATAAAAACTGAGGCAAGCACAAATCCGACTACTGTTTTTATGCCAAACCGGGGTCCCAGAATTTTTATACCTGCATAAGTCAACGGAATGTTTAGTATTAATCCGAATAACCCGATTGGAAAACCATTGGGCCATATTTCAAACATTCCCCTCGTGAGGTAATGTACTACTATGGCTATGCCGTATACACCACCAGGTACAATTTTATGCGGGGTAACAAAAAACACATAGCCAATTGCAAGGATAAAGGATCCTAACAGTATGTACAGATAGTCGATAAACCACTGTGTACTGAACATTTTTTGTTTCGACAGGAATGCCATATTCGATAGGTTTAATATTATACCGGACTTTATATCTAAACTGTTTGAAACTTCATGAACTGTAATTTATAGCTTTATCACTTCAGTTTAGAAGGCCAAAAATAATACAAACTCTGTTCAGAATATCTGAATTTATTCAGTATTGTGGAGATAATATCAGGCAAATAACAGAGTTATTTGGGAATGGCTTTTTGTTATTAATTGAACAATACCAGTTAAATACAGGTTCATAATCTATTACTGCACCTGGTGGTTTAAATAATTATTGCATTTAAAAGAAATATAGGTAAAAAAGATTGATGGAATGTTGTTTATGAAAGGGAACTGCAATGAAAAAGGGCACGATTAAGGTAAGTGTATTCTATCCTGGTGGCGAAGATATATATTTTGACATGGATTATTACAATAATCATCACATCGTAATGGTAAGGGAATTGCTGGGAGATGCCTTAAAAGAATCCTCAGTTGAAAGAGGGATTAGCGGAGGCGCACCTGGGTCTGTTCCTCCATACGCCGCAGTGTCAGGCTTATATTTTGAAAGCATAGATGCTTTTGAAAGCTCCTTTGGGAGCAATGCTGCCGAAATAATGGCTGATGTTTCAATGTTTACCAACAGCAAAGCTTTAATTCAAATAAGTGAAGTGATATTGTAGATTATATAAACAAAAAATATCCAAGTTACAGGATAAGAAAATTATACAATAAAAAAATTAAAGGTTAATCTTACATTGTAATTAAACTTTCAGAGAAATTCTTTGAACAATTCCGATGTTCAATCTGTACTTTTACTCAAAAATCAGAAATGGCATTCAAACTACGATGGAATAACATCCCTTTCAATCCGGCAAAACTTCCGTTTTTTTATGGCTGGATTATTTTAATTGCATCCGTTGTTGGTGTGTTGGCCAGTGCCCCGGGGCAAACAATGGGGGTCTCTACTTTTACCGATTACCTCATTGAGAATATAAAAATTAACAGGAACCAGATTAGCACTGCCTATATGATTGGTACCATATGCAGCTCATTGCTTTTAACATGGGCCGGCAGGCAGTACGATAAATTTGGTGCCCGCTGGACGGCGATAAGCGCCTCTCTTCTGTTAGCTACCGTGTTGTTGTTATTGAGTCAATCCGACCGCATATTAAATGTTTTTGCGACAGATTATACTTCACCGGCTTATAACACTGTTGCTATCCTTCTGTTGATATTTCTTTTTTTTCTTTTACGGTTTTCTGGGCAAGGGGTTCTAACCATGGTTTCGCGCAACATGCTTATGAAATGGTTTGTTGCCCGACGTGGGTTTGCCAATGGTATTATGTCGGTATTTGTTGCAGTTGGATTTTCTATTGCCCCGCTAACATTCGACGGTTTGATCCAGGAGACATCCTGGAGGTATGCCTGGATAATAATGGCCGGTTTTATAGGAATTATATTTTCATTGCTTGCCTTCCTTTTATTCAGGGACAATCCGGAGGATGTTGGTCTTATTCCCGATGGCAAAAAACATGGTCACCGCGAGCATCATGTTACTATAAGCCCGTTTAAAGAATTTACTCTAGTTGAAGCACGTCGTACGCTTGTGTTTTGGCTGTATGTTATTCCACTTGCTATGTATGCACTTTATATAACCGGGTTTACTTTTCATCTGGTTTCAATATTTGAAGTAGCAGATATGGATCGTGATAAAGCCCTGGCAGTTTTTATTCCTATTTCTTTTTTGTCGGTGGGAATTTCTTTTGTCGGAGGGTGGATCAGCGACCGCATCAAATTGAAGTACCTGTTGTACTTTGTTCTCACCGGCGAATTAATTGCCCTTGTTTCGCTTGCCAATTTAAACGACGGAATTTTTTATTATGGTTTTATTTTGGGTCATGGCATGGTGAATGGTTTATTTAATGTGCTGATGAGCGTTACATGGCCAAGGTTTTATGGGCGAAAAAACCTGGGTAGCATAACAGGCTTTGTAATGGCGATCACTGTTTTTTCAAGTGCATTGGGGCCATTGCTGTTCAGCTTTTCCTATACGCGTCTGGGAAGTTACAGTTTTGCTTCCTTTGTTCTGGCTTCAATCGTATTATTTCTTCTTGTTATTAGTTACAAAGGAAATAATCCTCAGGATAAATTCGATAATGAAGAATCAAATGATTAGTTTTGAGGCATTGGCCGCAATTGAATGATAATAATATAACTAAATATAATAAAATGAAAACATCTGTATTCTTATCTTTTTTGCTGGCAATCATAACATTGATCGGTTGCCAGTCAAATGAACCTTCCGAAGAGTGGACTTCATTGTTTGATGGTGAATCGCTGGATGGCTGGAAAGTATCTTCTGAGAATCCTGAAAGCATTACAGTAGAAGACGGATCAATAAAATGTGCCGGTGAACGTGCCCATCTTTTCTATGATGGAAACTACAGGAATTTTGAATTTGAATCTGAAGTTAAAACAAGTGAAAAATCCAATTCAGGCATATTTATTCACACTGCCTACCAATCAGAGGGCTGGCCGCAGAAAGGATACGAAATACAGGTAAATAATTCATTCCAGGGGTCGGGTGACCATCCCGAGAGGCGAAAAACAGGCAGTATTTATAACATCAGGAATATTTATTATCCGCTGGTTAACGACAATGAATGGTTTAAAATGCGGGTGAAAGTTGTGGATAATCTGGTTGAAGTTTTTGTTAACGATATTAAGGTAAATGAATACCGTGAGCCAGAAAAACCATGGAGGCCTGAGGGAAGTGAAGAAATGCGTATTGAGGAAGGGACATTTGCCTTACAGGCACACGATCCGGGCAGCACTGTTTGGTTCAGGAACATCCGTGCCCGTGCATTACCGCAAGGAACTCCGGATTATTCATCGGTTGACAAAGAATGGGATACCCTTGTGACAAAACTCATGCGGGCAGGATATCCTGTTGTTGATTACCACGTGCACCTGAAAGGTGGGCTGACAATCGAAGAGGTAGTAGCAAATTCTCAGCACCTGGGAATAAATTACGGTGTTGCACCCAACTGTGGATTGCATTTTCCTGTTACCAACGATGAATCGCTTTATGCATATATTGATTCCGTAAAGGGTAGCCCCACATTTAAAGGTATGCAGGCCGAAGGCAGGGAGTGGGTAACACTTTTTTCGCCTGAAGCTATTGCAGAATTCGATTATGTGTTTACTGATGCTATGACCTTTACCGATTCTAAAGGCCGCCGTAACCGGATTTGGATCCCTGAAGAAGTATGGGTTGATGATAAGCAGCAGTTCATGGACCAGATGGTGGGAAAGATTGAAGCCATCTTTTCACAGGAACCTGTAGATATATATGTGAATCCAACAGTTTTACCAGCTGAATTAATGGATGAGCATAATGAGCTATGGACAAAAGATCGCATTAGCCGGGTAATTAAGGTATTGGGTGATAACAATATTGCTCTTGAAATAAATGCTCGGTATAAACTTCCGTCGGCAGAAATGGTTAAAATGGCAAAAGAGGCAGGTCTTAAATTTACATTCGGAACCAACAATACAGGAAGAGATCTGGGGCAACTGGAATACTGCATACAGATGATCGAAGAATGTAAACTGACTCCAAATGACATGTTTGAAATTAAACCCGATCATTTGAAGCCAATCAATGTAAAAGGGTTACCTGAAAAAATCACAGGGTAGATGCATGAGCGACTCCCTTTTTTTAAAAGAGCTTGAAATTCATTCCGACTGGGCACCTTTTCTGTCTGAAGAAATCAGGGATTTAATTGCCAATGCAGAGGCAGAAGTCGTTATAACCGGTTTTACTCCTTCGGCAGAAAAGGTACTTCGGTTTTTAACGGTTCCCATTGCCAGCGGAAAAATTGTAATTCTGGGTCAGGATCCTTATCCGCAAGCCGGTGATGCTACTGGCCGTGCGTTTGAAGTGGGGACACTGCAGTCGTGGAGTCAACCTTTCCGGAACATCTCGCTTAAAAACATTTTGCGGGCAGTTTACAAGGCATACACCGGGAAAGTACTACTGTACAATCAGCTAAAGGAAAAATTTTATACCGATTTCCCAATACTTTCTCCGGGCCACCTTTTTGAGCATTGGGAAAGCCAGGGTGTTTTAATGCTGAATACTTCGTTTACCTGTGAACCGGGCAAGCCGGGAAGTCACCAAAAGATCTGGGAGAAATTTACCAGTCAGCTTTTGCAATATATTTCAGATAATGCCCCGCATATTACCTGGTTTGTTTGGGGAAATCATGCTGCCAAAGCAAGCAAAAGCATTCAGCCTCAAAAGGTGATTTCAACCATGCACCCAATGATGTGCTATAATATGCCCGGTAGAAGTAATGATTTTTTATTTGGCGAAACTAATTGTTTCAAAGTGTTTATTCCTGAAATAGACTGGACAGGATTTGCTTTCAAAAATGAATTAAAACAACAGGGGCTGCTGTTTTAATACGTGTTTCAGGATTCAATATAATCTATGAATATGTTTTTCTTATCTGCAGCCAGCTCTATAAGCTCGATGGCCTCCTTATCCTGAAAAGAAGCCCTGTTAAGGCTTAAATCGAAGTTATCTGCTTCAAGCGCTTCTTTTTTGATGGCCTTGCGAAAGGCAGCCCTTTCTTTATCTACTTTAAGAATGAATTCGATGGCTTCTTCCCTGTTTAAATAGTTGTTGGTCATAATAGTCTTAATCCTGTATTCTATGGGAGCTACCAGTCTGAGGTGAAGCGAATTCTTAATGTCATGAGCTATAATATGTGCTGCACGGCCAACAATAATGCAAAATCCATCCTCCGCAAAAGAATGAATTACTTCAATTACTGTTTTGATTACTTTTTTTTCACTTTTAAACGTTTTAGTGCCAAAGGCATTCAAAATATCGTTGAACGTGTAGCTGTCAAATTTAAAAACCCTTTTTACCTCTTCCGGATCCATATTCAGTTCTTTTGCACTTTTGAAAAATACCTCTTTACTAAGAACCTTCCATTTGAAATCAAAATTATGCTGATTTAGTTTTTCTGCCAGTTTTACTGCCAGTTTCACTCCGTTACAACCCACTTCGCGAGAGATTGTAATTATTGGCCCGGGGATTTTTTTTCTGTTTATAGTTGCTCTTTGTTCTCCAAGGCGGTTGTTTAAATATTCATAAAGTGCGTTGCTCATTTTCCTTGCTTTTTCATCTAATATAAGTTTTTTCTATTAATTTTTTTATGTTTTATAAAAGGTTAATATGGAAATTTGTCAATTGATTTATAACAAGGTTTATGGTTTAAAATTTGGAGATTGCTGCTGTTTTGTTTAAATTATATTTCATGTTAATTAAACAAAAAGATTACATACCTGTTTGTATATTCAATTATAAAATTAAATAGTGGGATGATGAGTAATAAAGAAATACTTAAGGTAATTAATGGAAATGGAAAGCCGTTAAAAAATGGAAATGATCATTTACAGGAAATGATAAAGGGGTATATTGTTCAAGGGGACGAACATGTAGGAACTTCAATTGAAACACCGCTTCGTGCAGATGCTTTTGAAAAAAGTGATTCGGAAAAGATAGCAGTCATTGAAGATAAATTTCGTGATATAATGGAAATTATGGGGCTTGATTTAAATGATGACAGCCTTCGTGGAACTCCTCACAGAGTGGCTAAGATGTTTGTCAAAGAGATATTTTATGGATTGAACCCTGCCAATAAGCCAGATATTTCATTGTTTGAAAATAAGTTCAAATACAATGAAATGTTGGTGGAAAAGGATATTCGCGTTAATTCATTTTGCGAACACCACTTTCTCCCGGTTCAGGGTAAAGCTCATGTGGCATATATCTCTAGTGGTGAAGTAATTGGGTTGAGTAAAATAAACAGGATTGTGGATTATTTTGCACGTCGTCCGCAGGTACAGGAAAGAATGACTGTCCAAATAGCAGGTGAGCTAAAAAAGGCATTGAAAACAGATGATGTGGTTGTTCTTGTTCATGCCAAACATTTGTGTGTTTCATGTCGTGGTATTAATGATGATAACAGTACCACGGTAACAACAGAATTCAGTGGACGGTTTAAAGAGCAACATGTAAGGCAGGAATTTTTGAAATATATAAAATTATAGGTTGGATAACCTACCGTCCATATCGTCTGTTCCTTCAGACATCAGTGGAAATTTAACCGGTTTATTCCCGCGCGTGGAGCGGTAAATGGCAGTGAACAGTTCTACTGTCCGGCGACCATCTTCTCCGGTAACAAGAGGTTTGCTTCCTGTTTCCAGTGCATTAAGAAAATCTTCAATTTGCCTTTCCATGTAAAAAATAGTAGGATCAATGGTATGAAAAAACTTTGTGTCGTTCTTAACCCACTTTTTTAATTTGTGTTCTTCACCGGGAACGGTCCACAGATCATTTACCGGGGGTTCTGCAACATTTGAAGAGCCTGCTATGAACATTGCTCCGCCATCGGTCTGAACACCTACTGAAGCACCGTTTTCACCATGTACCTGTACTTTCCCGTAAATCCCAGGTTTTTGAGAATTACTGACAATTATATTACCAATTGCACCATTTTTAAATTTCACAATTGCAAGTGCAGTATCTTCCACTTCGATGTATGGGTGGTTAAGGTTTTTCCATAAGCCATATACTTCTTCAATTTCGCCCATGTACCAAAGCAATATATCGAGCTGATGGGGCGCCTGATTAACCAGTACGCCACCGCCTTCCATCTGCCAGTTACCGCGCCATTCATCTGCATCGTAATATTTTTTATCGCGCCAGCCCAACATATTTATTGTACCAAATACCGGTTTACCAATCTTTCCGGCTTCAATGGCATTTTTAACTCTCTTTACCGGAGCATACCAGCGGCGCTGGCTGATAACGCCCAAATGAACACCTGCCTTGTTACAGGCATTTATTATGGCATCACAGTCTTCCAACGTTGATGCCAATGGCTTCTCAACAAGAATATGGGCCCCGGCTTTTGCTGCCTCAACTGCAGGTTCCCGGTGAAAAGGGTGAGGGGTGCATACAAGTACCAAATCAATTCCCTCATTCTTTATCATTTCTGAGATGTTGTCGAATGGTCTCGCTTTATACTGTTTAGCAAACTTTTCTGCCGAAGCTTTGGTCCTGCTCCATACTGCAGTAAGTTGGGCATTTGAAAGGTTTTCGATTGCCTGAGCATGAAGATGAGCTACCTTTCCACAACCCAGTATTGCAATTTTATATGGTTTTGTAATCATTAGTTAATAAATATTTTTTACTGTTCTGTATTGCATCAATCTCCTGTAGAAATAATTTTTACTGTAAATAAAGATAATACTTTTATACTCCGATGGTTAATCCTGACAGATTGTTTACCTTCAGATACAAAAGTAGCTCAATTTAATTAATTTATGAAGCTTAAAAATTGGGATTAAGCCTGAAGAAGTGATTCAAGCAAATCACGTGTTACATCATTATATACGCCATCAATTGGGAGGAAAGGTTTGCGTGACTGAAGTTCCTTTACTCCGGTTTCAGTCCTGGGACCAAAAGCACCGTCGGAAGTACCGACATCAATGCTTAACATTTTCAGTGCATCCTGAAGTGCAACTACCTGCATTCCCCTGCTTCCTTTAACTAATGTTGGATCCGGGACTGTAAGTCTGTCTAAGGGAGCCAGGCGCTGGTACGAAAGAACAGTCTCTTTCCGGTAGGCTGAAACCGATACACGGTTTCCCTGGTTACCACCCAAGCAGTACACCCGGCTCAAATCGGGTGAAATTCCAATGAAAAAGCCTACATGCCCTTTCCATGATTGCGGGTCCTCACGCCAAAATACCACAACATCACCGGGTTCGGGAGAAGAAACCCGTTGGCCAACATTTAACCAGGAACGGGCGTTGGATTTTCCTGAATGCTGCAAACCACATTTCCAGGCAACCCAGTTCACAAATGTACTGCACCAGGGAATTTCATCAGTTGTTACATCATGAATGCCGGTATCTTGCGCATACTTCAGGATCTCAGGATTATGCTGATCTCCTGTAATTTCTTCAGTACCTAATTCATTAAAGGCAATTTTTAGAAGTGAGTCCATTATACTTAAGTTTTTAGTACGTGTATAAATATACGAAGGCTGTTTTAAATAAACAGATAGGTCACTATTTTTTTAATCAGATGCTCGTATTCATATTAAACCGGAAGGAATGAAGAAATAAAAAGTACTTCCTCTGTCTACTTCCGATTCTACCCAAATTCTGCCTCTGTGAAGTTCTGCTATTTTTCTGCAATGAGCTAATCCTATCCCTGTTCCTTCAAATTCACTCCTTTTGTGAAGACGGTGGAATAAATTAAACACTTTTTCTTTTTCAGCTTCAGGAATTCCAATGCCATTATCGCTTACTGTAAACTCCCACCCATATTGAACCTGCTTAGATGATATGGAAATTTGTGGCGCAACATCAGGCTTTCTGTACTTTAATGCATTGCTGACAAGATTTTGAAACAATGACCTAAATTCCATTCGATAAACATTCAGGACAGGCATTTCACCCGTTTGTACCTCTGCCTGTGAAGCTTTAATTGAGGAGTCAAGATCAAGTAATACATTCAACAACAGTTTATTCAAATCAGTCAGAAATAACTCCTTGCTGTTGCCCAGACGGGCATAGTCAAGTAGGCCAATGATCATTTCGGACATTCGTGCTGAAGACTTGCCAATATAGTCAAGCATTTTAATCCCATCCTCATCAAGTTGATCACTTTTTCTTTGCAACAGGAGTTCAGTAAAACCTATTATTGAATTCAATGGTTCGCGCAGGTCATGTGATGCAACATTTGTAAATTCCTCAAGCTCTTTATTTTTTTCTTCTATCTGCCTTGCATATAAACGGACGGCTTTTTCGTTTTTCTTTCTCTCAGTAATGTCAATTACCGAAGCCAACACAAGCATTTCTTCATCTTTTTCAACAGGATTTAGTCCAATTTCCACAGGAATTTCAGTGCCGTCTTTTTTTACCCCAAATAGATCACGCCCTGCACCCATAGGACGTGCTTTAGGATGGTCATGAAATTTTTGCCGGTGGTGCGGATGATGCTGCTTCAATCTCCGGGGTACAAGAATCTCTATTTTCTCCCCAATGAGTTCATTACGTTCGTATCCGAAAAGCACTTCTGTTTGTTTATTTATCATTGAAATTTTCCCTGATGAATCGGTTAAAATCATTGCATTGGGAGCCGAGTCAACAACCATTCGCAGCTGCTCATTTGCTTTAATTCGCTCCGAAACATTTGTGATTGTTATTAATACGTAAATGCTTTCTTCTGTTTCGATTGGATTCATCTGAACTTCTGCAGGAAACTTTTTCCCGGTTTTCATTTCCGCCGAAAATGCATTATCCTCTCCAAGCCTGATTGATGTTGGTTGGGAAAAATAAATTTTCCAGAATTCAGGGGGTTTAATAGTATTCATATCAAGGAGAAGCGTTTCTACTCCCTTGCCTTCCAATTCTTTTCCCTTGTAACCAAACATGTTTTCGGCAAAATTATTCAGATAAATTATTTTACCATTATTATTAGTTAATATCAAGGCAACAGGTGAGGCTTCCAGTATTAACCTAAAGCTTAACTCCCGATCTTTTATTTTCAATTTATTTCTAATTACTAGGTTAAAGATACAAATATCTTTATTTTATTGACATATTGATTGGTTTACCATACTTAATGATAAAAAATAATATTGCTCTAAAGGTTTAAGGAAGACTTATTAAATCAATTTTTCGGATGTATATTTCGGCCCCTTCCGACTGAATCTGTATGCGGCCTTTTTGTGGTTGTACTCTTGTTGCTTCATTAACCAGTATCCCATTCAAATGAAAGCTTAAACGATCGCCATCGGCTAGGCATTCCAGTGTATTCCATTCTCCAACGGGTTTTTCCACATCATTCCTTCCCCTGAAGCCAAGTGTATCTTTCCATTCGGGATCACGATTAAACCAGTTAATGCGTCCCGAATAAATTGTCTCAAGATGTCCACTGGGTTTAAAGACAAATGAATTGCCCTGTTGTTTAGTTGCCACAGCAGAAGTTACACTGAAGTTTTTGGTACCATCACCAACAACTATTATATCACCTGTGCCCCCTTCAATAATCTGACATTCGATTGAATGCATCCAGATTCCTCCGGAGCCTCCATCTTCCCCCCGTGAGTGCAAAAGCAAACCACAATCCCGTGCATTGGTTAATCTTGGTTCATAGGTTTTTCCTCCCCATTTAAATTCAGTAACTAACCTGTAATTTTCGAATTCTTCATTGCTGGTCAGGCTTCCCCATTCTTCACCTGATATTCTGATCATGCCATCTTTTACGGTAAACACTTCTTTGGGGTCGTTATTCCGGCCACGGTTTTGCAGAAAGGTATACCAGCCATCGAGGTTTTTCCCGTTAAATAATTGCACAGGTTCTTGCCGGTTGTTCTGTTTATCGTCATTAATTTTCCTGCCGTAAGTTAATCCTGTACTTATGCTTATAATTATTAAAGCACAGATCGCAATCCATAAGTTTCTTTGCATCGTATATATATTTTGAATTTTTATTCTGCATGAGCCAAGTTAAGAAAATATTTTCACAAATGTCTTTCCATATTAAGCCAGAAATATTCTCCAAGCCCAACTGTGAAAACCAGGATTCCGAGCAGTGAATGCAGAATTGCTGTGAAAAGAACACTTTTAGTTTCCCTGTATACCCAGGCAAGATACACTCCTGCAACAAGTGTAAGAAGCATCGAAAGCGGATGATAATATACAATATGTGCAAAGGCGAATGTAATGCCGCTTACAGCTATCAGGAAATTCCTGTTTTTAAGGAGATCACGATAGCGGGTGAACTGGAATGTCCGGTAAACCACTTCCTGGCTGTATGCAGAAAATAAGGGGTAGAAAATAATAAGCATCAACCATATATTTGGATTTTCCTTTGGAAGGTTGAAGAGGTTCTCTGGTTCATAAAAATAAACAAATACTATAAGAAAAAATCCTGATAAAAACACAAGACCAATATTTTTCCATATCATGGAACGGGGAACATTTAACCGGATTAATGATTTAAGGTTGAAATCTTTTTTAACCATAAAATATAGAATCATCCCGGCCAATACGGGTAAAAGCACGAGACTGGAGTGTTGAACAAGCGATTCAGAATAAATAAGTAAAGGAACACCAAAAAAGAGGAGGGTGAATTCAAGCCCACGGGTTACTTTTCTCAAATTGATTTTATTGCCGTTTAAGTGCGGACTGTCATTTGAATTATTCGCATTTGCTTCCTTCTTTTTTAATGTGGTATATAATTGGTTCTTATTATTAGCCATACGCATTGCACAATGTGTTTATGAGGTTCTGTTTTCATTAACATCTGCAAAGTTGATTCTGTTTAGTAAAATTTATAATCCTTATCGATAGCTGACAGACTCAGGCTATAAAGTCAATTTTTAAACCAACAGCTAAAAACAAAAAATTCAGCCAAAAGATATTTTTGGCCGGTAAATAATATAAATACTATCCAGGGAAAGTCAGTACAAATCAGCAATACGTTTCCAACACGGGAATTATTACCTGTGCCAGAGGTGAGGGGAGAAAATAAAACAATTACGTAGTTGTAGAACCATTCGATTTTTATTATTCATCTATTCTTTTAATGCTCTTATTTTTTCCTTTAATGTTGAAAAATCCACAGGTTTGGTAAGGAAGTCGTCGGCCCCCAGTTCCATTGCCCGCCTGTAATTCTCATCATCGCCGTACGCAGTTATCATCATTACCACGGGAGGGGGTGTATGATTTTTCTTTTTAATCTGATCGAGTAATTCAAGTCCGCTCATTCCTGGCATATTGATATCGGAAAGGATGAGCACAGCCTCATGTAAATAATTTTTGAGACAGTTTAACGCATCTTCGCCGGAGTAGGCAAAAACAAATTTTATTTCGCCTGATCTTATTTCTTTTCTGAATCTTTGCTCAAATAAAGGTTGAATGTCTCTTTCATCGTCAACTACCAAAATTTTCATATCGGGTATTTATTTATTTAACGGGTAAAATAATTGTAAAGGTTGCACCTTCACCTTCCTTGTTTTCCACTTTCAGCTCCCCACCATGAGCATTGGTTACTATTTCGTAGCTCATGCTCAAACCCAGTCCTGTTCCTTTACCGCTCGGTTTTGTAGTGAAAAAGGGCTGAAATATTTTATCGACTGCTGCCTGTGGTATGCCATTCCCATTATCGCTGACTTTTATTTCCACTTTCCCCTTCAGCTTCCTGGTGCCAATGAACACGGTAGGTTTGTATTGTTCTGTTTCGGATATTTTGTTATCCCTGGAGATGTCTTTTTCGAATTGTTTTTTCTTTAAAGTAACTGAGTAAAAGGCATTTGTCAATAAATTCAGGATAACTCTGCCGATTTCCTGAGGCACAATGTTAATCGATCCAAGTGATTCATCGAAATTGGTTTCAAGCGTTGCGTTGAACGATTTATCCTTAGCCCGTAACCCATGATAAGCTAATCGTAAATACTCATCAGCCAGGGCATTAATGTCGGTTGGCTCCTTAATCCCGCTGCTGCTGCGACTGTGTTGAAGCATTCCTTTCACAATGCTGTCGGCCCGCTTGCCGTGGTGTATTATCTTTTCAAGATTTTGTTTAATATCATCTGCAAGTGCCGATGCTTCGCCCGTATTATTCTTTTCCAGTTCTTCTTTCATTTCATCCAGCAGTTCACTGCTTACTTCAGAAAAGTTATTTACAAAGTTCAGCGGGTTTTGAATTTCGTGGGCTATACCGGCAGTAAGTTCTCCCAGCGATGCCATTTTTTCAGACTGGATAAGCTGATCCTGGGTAGCACGCAGTTCATGAAGTGTTTGCTCCAATTCCTCTTTCTGCCGGGTGATCTCAGAGGTGCGTTCAGCAACCAATCCTTCCAGTTCGACCTTCCGGATAGCTATTGCCCTGTTAATTTCATCTTCATGCTGTCTTTTTATCCGTTCTTTTTCTGCTGCCTTATTTTGTCTGTAATTACTGAACAATATGGCCACCAGCCATATAATTGAAAGCATTGTTGCAGTTTCGAAATATCCTTCCCGCCGGTTATAAAAATCGTTTAGTATTACCTGGGCTAAGTCGCTAAAAAAAGACACGATTACATATGGAATAAATGCAACTAAAAACATTCGCAGGGAACGCATTTCCTTTTGCTGAAAGGCAAAAAGGATAAGGGAAATCAGTATTATATGCCATATCCATTGGGTAAATTCTGACGCCGCAATAAATATTTCTGCAAAAAACAGGAATACAGAAAAATAACGGGCATATCTGAATAACCGTTCCCACTTCGGATGATTGTTTATCTTCGAAAACCTGAATAGCCGTTGTGTAAGCAGCAGTGTAAATATAAGTGGACCAAGAGAAAGTTGCATATTATTCAAAATTAAAGAGTTAAAATATCAACTTGTAAGTACTGGAACATGACCATTGACCAGGATGCGGATTTTACCCTGAAACAGCTTTATCTCCATGATGGAGTCTACAATCCGATATATCTTTGGGTTAACCAAAATCATTGATTTATAAGGATTTCTTCCTGGGTTTCGTATATTCTGAATAAATTTGAAAATCCTGATATATTAAAAATCTCCTGAATAGCAGGTTGTAAATTGCACAGGTAAAGTTTACCTTTTATTGAAATTGCTTTTTTTTGTGCAACCAGAAATACTCTTAACCCTGAGCTGCTTATGTAATTCATTTCGCCACAGTTGAAAATGATATTTTTTTCCCCTCTTTCAAACAATTGGGCCACCTCAACCTCCAGTTTAACTGAGTGCATGGTATCGATCCGCCCCTTGATCTTTAAAACGATAAAACTTTCAATTTTCTCTATTTTTATATTCATACTAAATACTTTTGGTTAATGTCAAAATATTCTGGTTTTTATTTCTGTTATAATGCATTTCATCCATAATCTGCGACATCAGAAAGATTCCAAGCCCCCCGACAGTTCTTTCTTCAGCAGGTAAAGTAATATCGGGTTTTTGATGTGACAATGGATCAAACGGAATTCCGTTATCGGTAAATACGATGGTGAGCCTGTTGTTATTAACTGATACGGTAATATTGATTTCATGTTTTCCTCCATCAGTGAAAGCATAAAAAATAATGTTGGTAACTGCTTCTTCAATCACAAGGTTGATATTCATGGCCAGTGTTTGCGACAATTCCCACTTATTAGCCAGCTTTTCAATTTCTTCTGCCAGCTGGGGAAGTTCGCTTATCTCATTTTTAATGACGTAATGCTTAACTTTTTTGTTTGCCATTATTAAAGAAACTAATATTTAGGTTACTGTTAAGTTTTGATTTCCTTTTCCTCACTCTTAGGTGCATTTATTTTTTTTTGTTTTTTAATGAATTTATAATGAGCAGGTATCCGCAGTAATTTACGCAGCCAATCAAAATACAGGGCAACATATAAAAATATACTCATTAACCAAATCACTGTAAGGTTAAAAATAAAGGTATCAATTGTATAGCCTAATAAACTTTTTTGTGAAGCAAGGAAATGTGCCCTTCCGAAATTAGTATCGGGTTCCTTGTATATTGGAGCTACTTTCTGCATATAGCCGTAAGGTGTTTCGCGGTAAAAATCTTTAGTGTCCGAATTAAGTGCCATTATTTCAAGCGCTTTGTTGTGGTGTCTCATTTTTTGATTGTATAGGTACTGCTCACCTTCTTTTTTTTCTATCTGGTTTATCAACTGATCTTTGCCCCGTTTCAAATTCTGATAGCGTTTTTCAAAAAATTCTTTAATTTGGGTAAGGTGTGCTATTGTCAATTTTGCAATTTCATGATTGAATTTTTCGGGCACCAGGCTTGCCGTATACTGAAATTCAGGATGAGCTGTTTCTTCGTCAAGTTTTTCGATTTCATTTTTTATGATTTTAAGCTTCTGCGAAATTTCATGCAAAGGCTTTTCCAGTCTGATCCATCCGTCAACAAGGTCGATTTGTCCAATCAATTCGGTTGTCAGAATATCGGAGCGTAAACGGGTTTGGGTCATTTCCTTTTCAGTTTCAAAGAAATGCGACATATAACTGTTTTCACGAAACTGCTTAACTGCGAGGGCTTCAAAGGCCCACCGGGAGGCCATTATTTCCCCCGTCAGGGGCACTAAATCTACACGGGCATTTTTATTTTGCAGATCATCGAATTTTACAATGGCTCCGCTAAGCAGGATTTGAGGTATAAGTAACAATGGCACTAAAATGTATATGGCTACTACCGAATCGAATGCCGAGGAAATATTCAATCCCAGCAGGTTGGCAAAAATTGCCAAAGAAAAAAGTACCAGCCAGTAGGCCAAGGTCATATTATGAATGCCCAGTATAAGATTGCCAATAAGCACAAAGCTGAACGTTTGAAATGCAGATAGAATTACAAGGAACACAATTTTTGAATTCAAATAACTGAACCGGCTCAGATTGAGGAACGATTCCCGCTGTAAGATTTTTCGGTCCTTAATAATTTCCTCGGCGCTAACGCTCATTCCCATAAACAGGACCACTACAATGGCCATGAAGAGGTATGAAATGAGACTTTTATTTTCGAAAAAAATATACTCATCACCTTCCGAATAACGGGTGAACCAGGCAACAATTACTGCAAGTAACGGGGCTTCGAGCAGATTGATAAACAGGTATTGACGGTCAGTGATTTTTATCCTCAGGTTCCGTTCGAAGAATATCCTGAATTGTTTTGATAATCCCGGTTTTTTTGAACTCTTTGCAGGCAAAGCAGGTGAATGAGCCAGCCTTATTACATTCTTTACCCTTGCTTTTTTTCTATACCGGGTATACCAGTATTCAGGCCCAAAACGGCGTTCGGGCAAAAAATTCCCTGAATTATCTATTTTCTTTGTTTCTATTATTTCAAGTACCTGCTCGGGGTTTACATTACCGCAAATCGTGCATTCGACAATTTCGGCGTTCACATGATTTACCTCCCGCTTAAAATAGATTATGGCATCAAGCGGATTGCCTGTGTAAATTGGGCGTCCGCCAAGGTCCAGTATCCACAACTTATCGAATAATTTGAAAATAGCCGATGAGGGTTGATGAATGTTAACAATGATCAACTTGCCTTTCCGGGCCTGTTGTTTTAAAAGCAGCATCACTTTTTCAGAATCAGTTGATGACAACCCGGAAGTAGGTTCATCCACAAAAAGCACAGCAGGCTCCCGTATCAGTTCAAGTGCTACATTCAGCCTTTTACGCTGACCTCCACTGATGATTTTTTTTAGCGGACTTCCTACTTTCAATTCGCTGAAAGTATGAAGTTCAAGTTCGTGCAATACCTTTTCTACTTTCTCTTCAATTTCAGGTTTTGAAAGCTGGTCGAAACAAAGTAATGCATTAAAATACAGGTTCTCCCTGACTGTCAGATCCTCAAATAACAGGTCATCCTGCGGCACATACCCGATTAATCCTTCTATTTCATTCTTGTGTTCATTTATATCGATCTGGTTAATTTTAACCTGCCCATGTTGTACCGGTATATTTCCATTCAGGATGTTGAGCAGGGTTGATTTACCAACACCACTTCCACCCATTATGGCAATTAACTGACCCGATTTTTCAATGAATGAAAATTGGTGCAACCCATTATTACTGTTTTTAAATTTAAACTCAATTTGCTCGCCTGAGAAAATAAATGAAGGTTTTACGGCTTCATCTACAAAACCTGAGGCAACATCGGTATAATAAATGGGTGAAATACGCGGACCACGTATAACACTTCCTTCCTTAAAAGCGAAAAAACGTCCCGGAATTACTGGATTTCCTTCAATTGTAAGGTATTCGTTGCCATGGAAAACAAAAATATAGTGCCCGAATAACGAACTGCGTAAAAAAACCAATTCCCCATCAAGATTCTTTTCCGGAATGTGCCTGTACTTGTGACTGCCCAAATTTTCATTATTGTTAATAATTAGAAAATCGGGGGTGTTAATTTTATCAGTAGAGGGATAAAAGATAAACGCAAAAAAATTATTGACCTCAGTTTTATTAATTTGAAATACTTCTGCCAGTGTTTCAAAAAGTAACTCTGCCTTTGAAAGGTTTCCGTTTTTTACAAGCTCCAGAAACCTAAGAAAAACCATTATCTGTTCGTTTTTCCTGAGCCTGCTTTTTATATTCGTACTTATATCATAAGCCTGCTGAGCCATGTCAACCGGAAAAGCTGGTTCTCCGTCAACTCCATATAAATCAAGTAACTCTTCAAATAGGTTCAGGTAATCTTTATCATTAGAAATCCCAAAATGTTGGTGAAGGTATAATGAAAAATTACGGACAGCTTCCTCTTTGTTTGATTCACTTATGGCCGAGAATAATGCGAATAAATTAATTAAGGCATTTAATGTAACCTCGTTCATCTAGTACATGTTAAAAAGGAAATGGAAAATTCCGGGATCCTAAAATATGGACTCCCGGAATTCAAGAGCTATTTTAAAATATTTTCCCTGAAAGCCTCCATTAAAGTGGCAATTTCTGAAAGTTCAGTTTCTGTTATTTCCTGGTTCTCTTCAAAAATGGCTACAACAGGCTTAAATTGTTCGTAGTAGGGCTGAATATTCTCATCTCCCGACATCAATTCAAGCAGCGTAAAAACCAATTTTACCCTTTCAGTTTGTTTGCTCATAACAGCAAGCATCTTTGAATTGTTGTTTGCAAGCAGAGTACTTTGGCTTAAAATGTATAATCCTTCCACATTGGAGCCAATAACTGATAGTGCATATACATCAGGTTGATCGCCTTCTGACATTTGCTGGTGAAAATGGTTGAGGTCCTGTGTAACCAGGTAATCAAGAGAATCTACATTGTCAGCATTTTCTTTAATTCTTCCCAGGTAGTCTTTTGACGAAATAAGTTCATCTCTTAGTCCGAGATCGTCAATTATTTGCTCGGAAACATCACTGATTTCAGCCGCCATATCTCCCCGGTTATAAACGCTGGCATACAGCAAATCAAAAGAATACAGCCCTAATCCAAAACTTTGATCGGCTTCAGTCATCAGCTTCTCAGCCTGTTCAGGCGGAACTGTAAGATCAATAATATAAGAAGCTCCAGCATCATTCAGCAATGTGGCAATTTCTTTCTCACTGGGCATTTTTCGGATGGTTTCAACAATTTGATCCTTAATTTTTACGGCATCAAATGTTTCCACCTCAACGTATGCTTCTTGTCCGCTGGAAGTTGTTCCTTTGTTCTCTCTTGTTTTGTTTGGGTTATTACACCCCGCAACCAGAATCAATCCTATTCCGAATAGCAGTAAATTATTAAAAAACAGATTTTTCATTTGCTTAGTTTTTTTGATAATACTTGATGAATTTCGTAAATTTATGAATATTTCTAATAAGTACCTATTATTTAGTTCGATTATAAACAAATGGAAAGAAATGTTGTTTTCAGAATACGGATAAAAAGACTACGGATTATTAAATCTGAAAATTTTACAAAAAAAACGCCTGTATGAATCAATCCTTACAATCTGCTGTTAAAATACTTGTTGTAGATGATGAAACAGATATGGAGCCAATGATCCGGCAGAAATTTCGTCGTCACATAAGGGAAAAAACCTTTGATTTCGAATTCGCCTTTAACGGGGTGGAGGCTCTGGAAAAGATTGTAGAATTTCCTGAAATTGGTATTATACTATCCGATATCAATATGCCTGAAATGGATGGTTTAACCTTGCTTTCCAGGTTAAAGGAGTTAAATAAGCCGGGGTTAAAAACGGTTATTATATCAGCCTATGGCGATATGGATAATATACGAACTGCCATGAACAGGGGGGCGTATGATTTTATTACCAAACCTGTTAATTTTGAGGATCTGGAAGTAACCATAAATAAAACCCTTGCCGAAATTGTATCAATAAGGCATTGGCTGAGCGAGCACGATCAATTGGTTTCTCTACAGCACGACCTGAATATTTCGCGTGAAATACAGCAGGCCATTCTACCTAAAGAATTTCCTCCATTTCCCGATGAGCCAAACTTCGATATTTATGCTTCAATGATTGCTGCCCATGAAGTAGGTGGCGATTTCTATGATTTTTTTCTTATCGATAAGCACCGGCTTGGATTTGTAATAGGCGATGTTTCAGGCAAGGGGATTTCGGCAGCTATTTTTATGGCTGTCAGCCGCACACTCATACGTGCCACCGGCCTTAAAGGCGATTCGGTAAGTGAATGCATGCGGTATGTAAACAACCTTCTCTGCAAGGAAAGTGTATCCTCAATGTTTGTAACAGTCTTTTACGGAATACTTGATACGCAAACCGGCGAAGTTGAATATGTAAACGCCGGCCATAATCCTCCCTATTTACTTACTTCAGGAGGAATCAGTAAAGTTGAAATGACCAACGGATTGGTATTAGGTGTATCGGTTGACTTTATCTTCCAGTCAAAAAAGTTACAGATGAACAAAGGAGACAAGCTTCTGCTTTTTACCGATGGCGTAGTAGAAGCTTTTAATACAGAAGAATCTGCCTATAGTGAAGACAGGTTTGAAAATTTCCTGAAAGAAAACTTACAACTCTCTCCTGAAGCCCTGATAAAAAAATCTTTTATCGATGTGAATGATTTTGTAGGCAACGCTCCTCAGTCGGATGATATTACCCTATTGGGCATTTCCTATAAAGGAAAATAATTTTTTTTCAGGAACCATTCTTTTTAGCCCATTCATTTCCCTGGTAAATACTTACCTGTTGGTTCATTTCAATAGCTAAAAAACCTATACTCTGCCAAAGCTGAGAAATTCGAAAAATCAATTCAAGTCTTCCTTTGATATTAGGCGGCAAAGTTTTGCTTGCATAAAATCCACATACAGCTTAGCAATATGCGTTATCTGGAAAACAAAGTTGGGTCAGTTGATCGTAAACCCGTCACAGGAAATTCATCAGGTATATATTCTTCTATACAGCGTCTAATCAAACTCGTATCAATCTCGCATTAAACTCACATTAAATTCGCGATTTTACGAATTAACTACGAATTAACTACGAATTTGATTCGAAGTTAACTCGAAAATGAATAAAAGTTAGTTTAATGAAAACCATGTTAAAATCTGCCTGTAGAAAAACTTTTTGTTTGATCCTACCGGCTGAACTGATATTTTTCCGAATAACGGAATAGGGTTATCTTCAGTATTAAGAGGGTTCTTATTAGTTTGTCAGGCCTTTCAGGGGGCTGGTATCAAAATGATTTTCCTGTTCAGCTATCATTCCCTCATCACTTACAACCAAGCGGTCGGCAACTCTCTGGTAATGCCCGGGCCGGCTAAAGTTATATCGGCTTTGGTGATAATTCCCGTCTGCGAATCGTTGTAATAATGGTCAATAATTTTTACACTTAATCCTTCAAGGGCAGGTTCCAGGGGTTGCCACCACTGTTCAAAAACTGCCTGTTTTCCTTTCAGTGGGTTGTGTACACCTCCAGTTGCAATTGGCGCCCGTAAAACAACATCTTCGCTGTATGGAATTGTTTCGAAAGAATATGTTTTCAACGATTCAAAATAAGTTTCTGCAACTTATTTAAGTTGTCCTTTACGAGTTTCGATTTCAAGATTTGTTTTTATCATGATAACTAAATTTTATTGAAGATTATTATAAAAAACAAGAAATCAGATTGCCGGAATTTCAATTATAAACGCACTTCCCTCACCATCTTTTGTCTCTACCTTCAACTCGCCTCCGTGCGCTTTTACAATATCATAGCTCAGACTTAAACCCAGGCCTGTTCCCTGCCCGGTGGGTTTGGTGGTGAAGAAGGGTTGGAAGATTTTGTCCTTTATTTCGGTTGGGATTCCGGGGCCATTGTCCTTTACACGAATTTCAACATAGGTTTCTGTATTCTTTGTAGAAACTACAACCATGGGTTTGTAATCAGGTTGTTTTTGCGGGATTTGTTGGAGCGACGCAGCATGCTGCGTCGTTAACTGCACAGCATAAAATGCATTGTTAATTAAATTTAATAATACCCGTCCGATATCCTGTGGAATCACGCTGATTTTGGGTAGGGTAGGGTCAAAGTTGGTTTCATAATCAGCATTAAATGATTTGTCTTTTGCACGAAACCCATGAAATGAAAGCCGCAGGTATTCATCGGCAAGCGCATTAATGTCGGTGAGTTCTTTTTTGCCGCTGTTTCCACGGCTGTGCAATAACATTCCTTTTACAATCGATTCAGCCCTTTTTCCGTGAAACTTTATTTTCTCCTCATTTTCCCGGATATCCTTCAGAATTGTTTTTGTTTCCGAATAATTTCCACCATCAATTTCCTGGCCTGCTTCATCAATCAATTCGGCGTTTAATTCAGAAAAATTGTTGACAAAGTTCAGTGGGTTCTGTATTTCGTGGGCAATTCCTGCGGTGAGTTCTCCGAGGGATGCCATTTTTTCGGATTGGATAAGCTGGGCCTGGGTGGATTTCAAATGGGTAAGTGTGGATTCGACTTTCTCTTTTTGTTCCTGAAGTAAAACATTTGCCTTTTTTTTGTTTATATTATTTCGGTAGAACATAAATAATAATACACATGTTGAAAACAAAATAGTGGCAATTATTATTAACCACCACCGCTGGTTCTGTTTTTGCCTGTTAAGACGATCCACTTCTATTTGCTTTTGAGAAACCTCGAAATCAGTGCGGAGATTAGCCATACTCTGCACTGTTTTAATGTTGTTTATGCTGTCTCTGTAATTGATATAATTTTTGTAGTATTTAAAAGACTCTGCGAGATTTCCATATTGTTCATAAAGTTCTGAAAGTTTCAGACTGGCATCCCTGATTTGTTCTTTTAGTCCATGTTGCCGGGCAAGTGTCAGGCTTTTTATTGCATAGTCCAGTGCAGCTTCTTCATCTCCTTTTGCATTATAAATGTCGGCCATTGATCCAAGATAAACGCAAACCGGGTAATGGTCTTCCAGCTTTTCCAATAATTCAATGGCCTTTTTTAAATTCTTTTCAGCAAGATTAATTTTTCCTGTTTTGGCATAAACCATTCCGATATTACCTATACTATATGCCTTCCCGATTATGTAATTGAGCTTTTCAAATATAATTCGCGATTCCTCAAAATACATATAAGCCGTATCGTAAATTTGACTCGTCCTAAATTCATCTCCGGCATTTAAAATGGCAGAGGCTAAGTCCACAGAGTCATTGGATTCTCTTAAAATTGCTATTGCTTTATTATAGTAATGTCTTGCATTGGCATGGTTATTCGAAATAGAGTAAATATCGCCAATGGCGCCATAGGCATTTCCTTCGCCCCTCGCATTTTTTTCCAACCGGGCAGTTTCTGCACTTTTAATGTAGGCATCCAGCGCTTCTTCCAAATCGCCAAATAATCTTTTCTTATTTCCCTTTAGAAAATAACCGCTATGCAGTAAACTATTATTTCCTGTACTTATGGCCAGGTTGATTAATTCCTCCGCATATTTTAAAGATAAATTCAGATCTTTTACCTCATTGAAGGATAATTGTCTAAGTAATTCTAACCTGGCAGCATCACTTAAAATTCCTTCGTTATAAATGATAGTCAGACTGTCTGCCACTTTTTGATCCTGGCTAAAAGCAGCAGGAAAAATAAGACACAGAATACTTATCAGTAAAAAACAGCCTTTCCGTTTAAGTAACATGGAAATATTATTATGAATAAATTTACCTGGAGAGAACCTGTATTCGTGGATCTATTATTTTAATTACAGGGTTATTAATCGTTCCGACGTTACAGCTAATATCATAATCCCAGGCACCTTCAACGTCGCTATTTATCGTTCCCTTAAAATTCACTCCATTTTCATGAGGAGCAATCGACCAAAACTTTTCTGTTGAAATGGGAGAAGTAGATTTTGCAGAAACATTTGTAACAGACTTAACTCCGTCGCCAGGATGCCAGTGTATTTGTTCACTATGACTGGCATTTGTATGCCCTTTATCAGAAAGTATCAATTCAACACCATCGTAAGAAACTGTGATTGTTGCCATTTTTATTTTATTTAATTGTATTGAAAAATTATTTTATATCTGTTTCTCTTCTTTTCATTGTTTAGTTTTCCAAAATTCTTTAGTCCTAAAACAATCAACATGTTTAATAAAAGTGCTCTGGATTTTTAGACTTGTGTTTTTTCACACTTTTATCTTACCTGAATTTGTAGTTTTTTTTATACAGCATTTAAGTATTTTTTTCGAACTGTAAGATTTAATTTAACTTGAGTTGTATTCAATTATTTCTGTTTAAACTGAATGTCCGGGACTTTTTAATTTCTTTGTATATCTTTGTTTGCTATTTATTATCAACAAATTACGATATTATCTTAAGATCTACAAATATTTTATTCGGAGTTATTTTGATATGTAAAAATCAGTGATCCAAAAATGATTATGTTATCGGCAATTCAATAATAAATTTTGAACCTTCGGCTTTTTCGGATTCCACCTTTAGCTCTCCGCCATGCGCCTTCACAATATCATAGCTCAAACTCAATCCCAAACCGGTTCCCTGACCGGTGGGTTTTGTTGTGAAGAATGGCTGGAAGATTTTATCTTTTATGTTTTCCGGGATGCCATTGCCGTTGTCTGCTACTTTTATTTCAAGCTTGTCGCCAACTTGGTCGGTGCTCACTGAAACGATTGGTTTATATCTTTCTTCTCCTTTTTTGCTTCGTTCATTCACTGCATAAAACGCATTATTAATCAAATTCAGTAAAACCCTGCCAATATCCTGTGGAATGACATTGATTTTTGGAAGCGACTCATCAAATTCGGTTTTAAAATCGGCATTGAACGATTTGTCTTTTGCCTTTAGACCGTGATAAGTCAGTCGTAAATATTCATCAGCCAGCGCATTAATATCAGTTGGTTCTTTTACGCCATTGCTGGTTCGCGAATGTTGGAGCATGCCTTTTACAATGGCATCGGCACGTTTGCCGTGGTGGTTTATTTTTTCGAGGTTTTGTTTGATATCGGTTGAAATTGCTTTGGCTTCTTCAATATCGCCATTGTCCAGTTCCTCATGCATTTCATCAATTAACTCACTGCTGATTTCCGAAAAATTATTCACAAAGTTTAAAGGGTTCTGTATTTCATGCGCGATACCGGCGGTAAGTTCGCCAAGCGAAGCCATTTTTTCGGATTGGATGAGTTGTGACTGGGTGGATTTTAATTCGTCCAAAGCATTTTCAGCCTTGTGCTTTTGAATGTTAATCTCATCTTTTTGGTTTTGCAACAATTCATTGGCCTTCTGCTTCTGGCGATTATTACGATAAAGTATAAAGGCGATTATTAAAAATACCAGCAATGCTGCAATAAGGCCGTAGGTACGTCTTCTACTTTGTAATGCGTTTCTTTCAACCTCCAGGTCCTTGTTTCTTAAATTTTCGTCTAATAAGGCAGCATTGAATTTGCTGATATTCTCCTTT
>JAGXGA010000033.1 GCA_024636975.1 Mariniphaga sp. | reverse complement strand
TCTAATGTTTGTTGGTTCGTTTCAAAATTATTTTTTATCATTGTAAAAGGGATGTTTGTTCTTGTACACCCTAAAAATACTGATACTTCAGCTATTTTTAGGTAACAAACTCCCTTTTTTTATGAATAATAGAGGCTAAATTTAAATAATCTGTTATTTTCTTTTCATCAAAGAGTCACCAGGCTTAAAACCTTTATTTCATTAAATTCCTCTTGTTTAAATCCATCAATGCAGAATACCAAAGGAAAGTTAATAATCCAGGTCTCAGAAAAAGGTAAATAATAAACAAAAGAAATTACCTTATAGTTCAACCAAAGTTATTCCAGTCTGGGGAACAACGAATTTATAAAAGTGACTTACATGCTGTTGTTTCATTTATATCTGATTTTTCAATCTATGCCTTTTAAATTTTCACTTGATTACTATTCTTGCCTGAATTGATAACACAAGAAGATTCTGATTTTGAAAATTATTATGTTATTGTTTCAGAATTACAAATATATGCTTTAGAATGATATCATGGGTAATATCAGAGGCTATTGTTCAATTCAACCTTTGCCCACAGATTACTATATGAGAGTTCAACGGCTTTATTCAGGTCTTCATTTGCCAGCTTTGTTTTACCAAGGCCTTTATATCCCAACCCTTTCATGGTATGGTACCTTGACTTCCTAACACTTTCAGCCTCCTGTTCACCGAAAATTACGCCTGCATCTGCTGTTCCGGATGACTGCAACTCCTTTTCAGCTTCTGCCACCATAGCTTCAAATACTTTTTCTGCTTTTGTTCTTTCTCCGGTTTTCATAAACGACATCCCCCTGTAATAATCCATTGTGGAAATCTTTCCCGGTTCCATTTGTGAAACCTTCTGAAAATAATTCATTGCCTCAGAC
The DNA here is from genome assembly GCA_024636975.1 of Mariniphaga sp. GTDB lineage: Bacteria > Bacteroidota > Bacteroidia > Bacteroidales > Prolixibacteraceae > Mariniphaga. Next base: position 86,977 of record JAGXGA010000033.1, on the reverse strand, counting down.
TTGTTTCCCAGGGCTTCATAAGCCAACCCGATGTAATAATTTACCTGCATGTCCCTGTTCCCGAAACGGGCACTTCCGGCTTCCTCATCCTGCACCTGTGCTTTAAGGAAATGACCCAGAGCTTTTTCATAATCCTTTTGTCCCAGATATTTCTTACCCAGCATAAGATGTGCATCAATAGTAATTTCCCTTACGATAGAAGACCCTTCACGGTAAGCAAATTTCACCCCGTCGAGGTATTCAACCGCCTTTTCGGGTTGCCCCGCCAGTGTAAGCACTTCAATCTGCCTGATAAATGCATCATCGCGTTTTTTAACTGCTTCATTATTTCCGGCAAAGAGTTTTAATCGTGTATCCACAGGAGTATTTGTCATTTCATAAAGTTCATCCAATTCCGTATAATAGATAGCTTCATTTTTATTGAGATCAATTGCCTTTTCGTAATGGGTTATTGCTTTTTGCACCTCTCTATAATGTCTGTAGTACCCCCACCCCAGGTTCCGGTGGGCCATTGCCAATCCGGGACTTTGCGCCACTGCCTTTTCCCAGTTTTCAATGGCAGTTTCCGGCTGTTTATCGTAGAGAATGTTGCCGATGTAATAAAATGCCCTGCCATCGGCGGGATTATAATTTAATGCTGTTTTCAGTACCCCGACTGTCTCCAGCCGGTGCGGGAAAATAGATTCAACAGGTTGTCCGGCAGCTTTTGCGAATAGCTCTTTGGCTTTTGCAGTGTTGCCTTTCTTTTCGTATATATATCCCAAATAATAATCGAACAAAGGATTGCTGCCCTGAAAGCGTTGCAGCACCTCTTCTGCTTCAATGAGAAGCCCGTCATTTATATACCCCACTGCCACATTCAGGTAGTTTTCATCAAGATCCCTCATTTTATTATTCAGAGAAGCAAGCAGATCTTCAGCTTTTTGATTGTTGCCTAAATCTTCTACAATAAGGTACTGCTCATTACGTAACCTGAAGTCAAGGGGGTCGGAATCCGCAACAGTTGCCAGTGTTTGCCCTGCCCCATCAAGGTTGCCCATCATTCTTTGCAGGGAAGTCTTTAATGCTACTGCACGGTTATTCCTGGCATTGGTTACCAGCGATTCATTTACTTGTTGCAATGCCTTTTGCATATCACCTTTCATTACTGAAATCTGCGCCAGCTGGTAGTAAGCTGCCGAATGATAAGCATAATCCCAGCTTGCCCGGTAGAGTGTATCTATGGCTTCATCATACAATCCCAGGGCTTTAAGTGTAAGGCCCTGGAGGTACAGCGGTTCGCAGTTGGATGGCCGGGTATAATCACCTGTGAGGCGTTTAATTGCCTTTGAAAGGTAAGTCCGGGCTTTATGATAGTCACCGTTTCTCAGGTAATGGTTTCCAACGGCAGTATTGGTACGTATATCGCCCGGATCGCGCTTCAACGCTTCCATGTACCAGTCCATTTCGTTGTATTGCGGCGCATAAAACTGTTCCACACGTTTACCTGTCAGATACAGCTCCTCAACTGTTTCAAGTTCATCAGGTGCAGGGTATCCTTCCCAGGGCTCGGGGAGTTCTTCTACCTCATCATGTTCAACTGGCTGATACGATACCAGCACTTCTCCGGATGTAATATCAATTAGCTCGGTATACAGCTCAGTCAACTTAAAGGATCCGTTCAGCGTGATGGTTTCAGCATATGGTTTCCCGGGTGAAATTTCTATTATCTTTTCTAATATCACCTCTTCGTTGTTTCTGAGGATTACCCTGGCCTGCTCTACTTTTCCTGTTGCATAATAACCCAGGAAAACTGCATTTCCCTCCCGTTTCTCAAGGTTAACTGCACTGTTCAGATTTGCATTTTTAAATCCACCAATACCTCTGACCGGGTACCAGTACTGTTCCCATTTTTTGATCTCATAAGGGCGAATCCATGTATAGTCGGGTTGGTTATCAGAAAATGCCCCTACCATAATTTCGACATAGGGGCCATCATCTTCTGTCAGGCGGCCTTCGGTTGCCTGTCCTCTCGGCCCTGAACCCCACTCCCATAACTTGGCACCTTTTACAATATTATGGTCGCCTATATGAACGGTGCCTGAATTTTTCCCGTGATCGTAGCCTCCCATAAAATCTTCCTGCAAATTGTGCACAAAAAAGGAATTTGAAGATTCCACATTTTTCCACCAGCTTATATCAACGCCTTCAGTGAAATCTGAACCATGGTAAACTTCTGTAGATATGGGCCATCGGGTAAAATCGGTTTTGGAATGAAAAGTAGCTATTTGTGCGCTTGGCGGAAAAATGGTCTGGTAATTTTCATTGACATGTGCAGCAACATTCGCCCAGTTTAAAAAAGTATGGGTAAAAGGTGAAGCGTTGTATATCCGGCCTTCGGTTTTAAAATATGATTTCCCCGGAAACATTGTCACGCCAATAGTCCACCGCATATCGTGCCGTGGCTCGTATTCTCCTACCCAGATGGTTTTGCTGCCATCGGCATTTTCTGAGGTAGTATAATCAACTGGCAGGTATGTGGAGGCCCTGTGGTGATGCAAAACGCACCATTCAATACCACCTGACACCCAGGCGCCGGTCATTCCAATGTTGGAGGGTTTCACCACATTATTTTTATAGATGAAATGATAGCCATTGGTTTTATCGGTGGCATAATACAATTTGCCCCCTATTTCAGGAGTGATGGCAAGCTCAATGTATTCGTTTTCCAGCACCAGGTGCTTCCACTCCTGCTCAACCCTTTCGTTGGTGTATTGGTCATTCATCTTCAGCGGATAATAATGCCTTGATGCACCCTGATAAGCTTCACCTCTAAAGAAAATGGGGCTTTTTTCTGCCGGTGCAACAGGGTATGTTGGCATTACAACCTGTTTTTCCTGCAAGATAACCTCAGACTGGGCAAAAAGAAATTGCGCATTGATAATAATGCCGGCAAGAACCAGGATAGCATACTTCATCATAATTTTCAGTTTAAATCCATTCGATCTCAAAAATATTGGAATTTATGGAATAATCATCCTAACCTTTTACAGATTATTTGAACTCCATTGGAACTCTGTCGCCCGGTAAAATCTTATTGCCTTCCCAGTATGGGGTTCCATCTATTAATTCAATCAGCCGGACTTTATTGCCGGGGGCAGGTGCTGCACTTTCAGGCAGATATTCAGCCAGGCTATTCATTACCGCAACATACCCATCAGCACGGGCAAGGTTGTTCCATTCAAGCGGATCTGTTTTCCTGTTGTAGAGTTCCCGGAAACCATCGGCATACTGAATGAAACGCCACTGTTCAGTTACAACCACATGGTTGCCGGGTCCGTGGGTACATATAGCAGGCCACTCACGTTTAGCTCCTACATCCTGCAGAATGGGTTTCAGTGAATGACCTTCAAGTTCCTGCTTTGGTGGCAATCCTGCGAGGTCGATTAACGTTGGATAAAGGTCCAGAAGTTCAACGGGTGCATCGTTTAGTTTTCCTTTTTCAGGAACACCCGGACCTGAGAAGATAAAAGGCACACGGGTTGATTCATACCACAAGGTGTTTTTACCGCTGATGTCTTTCGTTCCCAGATGGTATCCATGATCTGATAACAACACAACAATTGTATTTTCTTCAAGCCCCTCTTCTTCCAGTGCATCCAATAACCGGCCCACCAGCATATCGGCAAAGCTGACACTTGCAAGGTAAGCTCTGACCTTGGGTTTCCACTGGTGGTTCATCTTAAGCCAGGCAAGTCGTGGCTCTGGTAAATACCAGTGCAGGTTCCATGCAAACGAAGGAATATCTTCCCTGTCATCTCCCCTTACAACCGGCAGGAGCAACTCTTCTTCAGGATATAAATCAAACCATTCCTGGCTGGCATAAAGTGGTAAATGCGGATGACGAATGCCAACTGAAAGAAAAAATGGCATATCCTTTGGAGGGTTCTTTAGTTGTTTAATCGCCCATTCCGTTACCTTCCAGTCGTCCTGCTCCGAATTCTCTTCAGGATAAACCCCCCAATCGACCAGCGGATGCCCTGTGTTTTTAACAAACGGTTCGGCAGGCCGGGGGAAAAAACCACCATGGTATCCCCAAATACTGAATTCAGGACCATCCTTTCTAACTTCTTTTGGTGGATAGGCATCGTGATAGATTTTCCCTGTGGTTATGGTTGTGTATCCGTGCTTTTCGAAATATTGAGGCAGAGTGACCAGATTTTCATATTGTTCAAGTTCCCGAAACCAGGGACCAAGTGCGTATATGCCGGTAGTAGTGGGGCGTAATCCTGTCATGAAGCTTGTCCTTGACGGGTTGCACAAGGGGGCCTGTACACTGGCATTGGTAAACGAAACCCCACTTTCAGCCAGACGGTCCATATTTGGGGTCTGCACTTTAGGATGACCGTTCAGATGCCCCACCCAGTCGTTTAGATCATCAATTGTAATCAACAGCACATTCGGTTTTTCATTTTGTGCTGTAACCTTCCTTACAGGAAATAATGTAATGCCGGCACTTAGCAGAAGGATTAATAAAACACATGGAGTAAACTTTTTATTCATAGGTATTCAACTAATAGGATTGCAATAACAGTAAAAATAAAGATAAATGTTTACCTGCGAAAATTACCTTTATTTAAAACATTTTGAAGCAGAAGCCTTAAGATAAGAACAATCAGGCAATTCAACTTTCAAACATCTTTCGGTAATGTTCTGAATCGGCCAATATACCACCACTTTGAGCATAAAAATCAGCATCAAGATGAAACACTCCCTCTGTGGTTTTTCTCCATGAGGCATGAGTAAATGGATGATATTCTGCCATCTGCTTCCAGTTCTTATAGTTCTGGTGCCCGTTGGTTTCAAGCAATCCGGTACCGAGGCCAGGGAATGGTTCAAGGCGTGCAGCAATGTTTTTATTCCAGTCGACTAAAATTGGATTTACTGTAAGGTCTGCGCAAAAACAGGGAGTGTTATGTTGCTTTGCCACACCGGCAATTTTTAACGTCATGCTTAACGTCTTGGCAATAGGCTTAAGGGCTATTGCCCCGTATCCCATCTGAATGCGCTCCAGGGCATCTTTATCAGTGTGTGCACTCTCATCGGCTGCCAGACGTACTGGAATATCGCTTACATCAATTTTCATTTCTTCGGGGAAGGGTTCTTCTATAAGAGCAATCTGCTCAATTGCGCCAATTTGTTTTGCATGATCAAGAAATCTCAACAAGGTTTCTTTACTTTCATAACGCCCGTTGGCATCGAAATAATAGGGTAATTTACCATTCGCTGAATAAGAAGTCTGATAATGCCCAATTGTTTTATGAATTTCAGTGAGACGGACCTTATCTTTTTCCAGCATTTCTTCCTGAGTCCCCGGCTGACCCAGTTTTATTTTCATGAAAAAAAAGCCATCCTCTGCCATTTGCTTTACTTCAGAAATAGGTACTGCATACGGCACCAGGGGTATACTTGCCACTTTACTGTTTTTGTTCGAAACGGCAAGCCGCCACTTTCCCGGAATCATCTCATCAAAAGAATCGAAATTATTCTCACCTGCATAAAGCTGCCACAGAGCATTATCCACACTTACAAGGGCATTGAGTGCAAAAGTTTCCCGAAGATCCGGCTGACATGTAATCTTTTTGCCGTATTGCAAAACTTCCTGCCATAATTCATCGAGTAATGCAACAGGATCAGAAAATGCCTGACCTTTTAATGATTGCAATGCATATTCGGTCATTGCATACATAAGGGCATTCCCCCCGCTCTCTGAAAAACGGGAAAACACGTTTGAATCGGACCACAATACACTCTGTGACCCCAACCCTATTTTAGCAATGCCTGAAGAACTTTTAATCCATGATGCAGCTTGCCATATTTCAGTTAAATAGCCTCCTTTGAAGCCAAAAGGCCGAACCAGCGGCTCCCGTTCAAAATTAGAACTAACTTCACTGATTAAAATACTTTTCCTTGTTTTGTCCTTCTCCATTTTCTGTTATTCATTTTTGCCCGCTAGGTTTGGCTGTCTTCAATGTGCCGGTAGCAAATCTGTATGGTTTCAAGTGCCGACTCAGGAGTACATTTTAAAGGCTGTTCCCCCTTGTTGATGCAATTAAAGAAGTATTCGAGTTCACCGGAAAAGCCATCATTGGCATCACCTGCAGGAATAAGGTTAATTCCCGATTCCGTTGCAAGAGTTATATTATCAGGATCTTTAGATGAATAAAGTATGCTGGCATTTTCAAACCTCGCAGTAAATGAAGCCTGAAAAGGGTAATCAGGATGAAAGGAGTTACCTCCTTCAATTTTAATATTTAAATTTGGATTGCTGTATTTCCACAACGCTGTAATATAATCGTAATTGCTTAATTTCCCCGGCAGGCATTGAGCGTTTACTATATCCGGAATCCCGCAAGCCCATTGTGCAAAATCAATATCATGAATTAATAGGTCGAACAGGGCACCTCCGGAGGAACCGAATGCTTCCTGCTTTTCTTTCCACTGGCCCCAGGAGGGTATGCCTGAAAAGCGCGATAAGGAAAGAAATTCAAGGTTGCCGAATTCTCCTGAATCAATCCATTTTTTTAATGTTCGGTAAGCAGGCATAAAACGGACAACATGACCTATCATCAGAATTTTACTTCTTTCGTGCGCCAGTGCAATCAATTGGCTGCCCTCGTTTACATCAAGACTGAATGGTTTTTCCAGAAACACATGAATTCCAGCTTCAAGTGCCAGTTTTGCCAGTTCGTAATGCAGGTCGGTATGAACAGCTATAATACAGGCATCGGGCTTTTCCTTCAGTAATGAATCAGCCAGATTGTCGTAAATATTTACCTGTGATAAATCCTCAGCACGAATGGTTCCGGTAGAGAAATTCCCCGTTTGGCTGCTTAGTTTTTCATGAATACTACCTGAATGTTTATCAACAATGGCTGATAAACGTACAGAGGGATTTCTTAAAATGTTTCCGGTATGGGTCATCCCCATAAACCCAAAGCCGGCAACTACAACTTTAAGCATTTAATCTACCCCTTTCACTTTGGTTTTTAAGGTATAAACTGAGGTACGTGCAGTAATAAATAATTTATCTCTTTTTTTGCCTCCGAAGCAAACATTTGAAGGGCTTTCAGGAACCTCAATCTCTTCAATCAGATCACCGTCGGGTGAATATACCCAAACCTTTCCGCTGGTAAGGTAAACATTTCCTTTCTTATCGATTGTCATACCGTCGGAGCCATTCGGTGCAAAGAATGTTTTATTTGCTAAGGAACCATCAGGTTCAATGTCGTACTTCCATATTTTCTTATCGTTGATATCGGCTACATACAGGGTTTTACCATCGGGTGTGCCTATCAAACCATTAGGTTGTTTATAATCGTCGATAACCCTCGTGATTTTACCTTCAGGATTTAAATAATACACTCCCCGCACGTCCTGCTCTTCTCCACGGCCTTCTTTCCACCAGCTTCGGTGATAATAGGGATCGGAAAAATAGATTCCGCCATTAGGTGCAATCCATAAATCATTGGGTGCATTCAGCTGCTTTCCATTATACCCCTCGTGGATCAGATGGAACTCCTTATTTTCATCGAAGTAACCCAATTGGTTATTCAAATCGGCACAGACAACGAGCTGGCCCTCATCATTGAAATACATGCCATTCGATCTGCGGGTACCTTCAAGCCATAGGGATACACCTTCGTTTTCATCCCACACATAAATCCGGTCGTTGGGCTGGTCGGTGAAATAGACTTCCCCATCGGGTGCCACTGCCGGTCCTTCTGTAAACGTATAACCAGTTTCGACTTTCTCTACAGTTGAATTCTTTGCTACTATCTGACTTTTCTGAGCAAACGATATTACAGTTGCTGCCATAAGTAACATCAATAAATTAAATGACTTCATTTTAGTATAATTTTTTATAAAAATAGCTTTTCTTTCCTTAGCAGAAAATACCTTCATGTGACTGTCCATGTTCAATAATAACCAGTATTTCAACAAATGGTACAACATCTTTCTGAAGCAGAGAAGGATAGCCTTTTCCATTCGCTTTTAATGCAAAAGTTATAAATAATACAAAATGAAAATATTATTCACCACAATTGTTATCATAAGTCTGGTATTTTCATTAATGAAGGTAAAAATAAGTAATTGAGGTTCATAAAGCTTCGTATTATATTAATAAAAATAGCTTCAATTAGCCTTTAACATAAATGGTTATTAATTATTTTTGATTCATTAACAAAAAATTGAACAAATAAACATGAAATCAAATCATTCGGTTAAGACTTCCTCCAAACCGGTAATTACTTTTTTAGTTAACTTGTTGGCAGGAATAATAATAATCATTACCGGATGCAGCAATCAGTCTGGTATATCGTGGCAAAATACTCCTAAGGATGGTGTAAAGGCCGGAGAAGTAATTGAGCTGGTGTTTGATGTGAACAGGGATATTACCAATCCGTATAACAGTGATGAAATCGGAATAATATTTAATGTATGGCAGGAAAATGGCGACACGCTTGCTGTTCCTGCGTTTTATTTTGTTCCATATACTTCAAATGGCCATAATTTAATACGAAATGGGGAGCCTGTGTGGAAGGTACGATTTACACCTAAATTGTCCGGAGAATATTTTTACAATCTTACAGTTGATCATGAAGACGAAAGAGCTGAGACTGCTGTACAATCTTTTAATGTCACTGAAAATAACTACAAGGGTTTTATACAAGCCAAACGTGGAGACAGGTTATTCAGGTATTCTTCTGGAGAAGTTTTCTTTCCATCAGGGCTTAATCTTGCACACCCTCCTCACACAGGAGGCCCTCTGGAATACGACTACTTCTTTCAAAAAATGGAAGATAACAGCATGAATTTTATGCGCATTTGGCTAACTCCTCAATGGGGTGAGTATGCAATAGCCCTTGAATGGACCGATAACCAGTATCCGTCGCACAAAGGCAACCTGGGATTAAGAAAAATAAACAGCGAAATGGCCTATCGGCTTGACAGTAATATGGAATCGGCGATGGAGCATGGTATTTATGTGATGCTTTGCCTGCTTGATGAGCGGGAGTTGGAAGAAAGAAGCCACTGGAAGGAAAATCCCTACAACACAGAAGCAGGGGGAGTTATATCGGAGCCAATGGAATTTTTTTCAGATGAAGGAGCCAAAGATGCATTCCGTAACCGCCTGCGCTACCTTATTGCTCGTTACTCGGCCTACCCGAATCTCTTTGCCTGGGAATTCTGGAACGAATTCGATCATCACCGCCTTATTCCCGACTGGGAAAACCGGCGTCAGAATGTAGGTAAATGGCATCATGAAATGAGCCGGTACCTGAAGCAGAACGACCCACATAATCATATGGTTTCAACAAGTGTGGTGGGGTCAAGAACTGATAAAATCATTTGGGATTATGAAGAAATTGATTTTGTGCAGGCACATTCCTATGTTGGTAAAGACCACCTTGCCGACCGTAGCCACGATCTGTTTAAATTGTTTGAAGAAGAATATCCTGACAGGCCGTTCATCATAGGTGAAATGGGAACCGACTGGCACGGTTTTACCAGGGAAAACAATGCTGAAGGTACAGGGCTGCACAATGGTATTTGGGAAAGCAGCCTGGGAGGGCATTCAGGTACAGGCATGTGGTGGTGGTGGTATGAAATCGATGAAGCACAGCTTTGGAATGAATGGAAGTACATAGCTGATTTTACTATAGGCATGGACCGTGAAAAAAGCAATTATTATTTTGTTCAACCCGATACTAAAGCACAAATAGCAGGAAGGTATGTGGTTTCAGGCGACAGTATATGGGTTTGGTTCTATAATCGGGATAATAATTGGAAAAACATTAAGGAAGGCATAAGTATAACTAACACAAATCCAAAACAATACTATTTAACTAACATACCAGCCGGAAGCTATCAAATACGACAATTTGAAAATGGCAAGTTTACAAAATCAGGCCAACTGGAATCGAACGGTACAGCATTGATACATCTGCCACCATTCATGGCTGATTATGCTGCACTGCTTGTCCCTGATAATATTACGGCATCTAATCCTATTGAAACAAAAATGACTGCAGTACATTATTGTACGTCATCAAAAAGGGCACATTTTATTGTACATCCTTCTATAAAAGAAGCAATTATACAAGTGTACACAATTTCAGGAAATCTGCTGACATCAACAAGATTTACCGGGAAGAGCTCACAAAATTATTATTTACATTTACCAGATATCAGCCCGCAAGTCCTGGTTTATCGTATAGTAACAGCAGTCAAAGTGGAAAGTGGAAAATTTAATTACCGATAAATTAGATAGCCACTGAAATTCGGATAACTATGCTACCTCTGTCAAATAAAATTAGTTAAGATTATGCTATATGCCAGGATGATTGTATCCATCACGATATGTTCGTGAAAGCAAACCTGAAGCTTTTTTATTATCCACAATTTGTTGTTTCTGAGAATCCCATTTTATATCAGTGCCGGTATAGTATGATGCCATTGCCAGCTGAACGGTTGTGGTAGAACGAAAAGCATCCTCCACAGTACAACTGATCATGTTTTTGTTCTTAGCCTTAACAGCATTTATAAAATCAGCCACATGCCGTTCCTGCATATCGGGAGTTGGAATGTCCATCTCCTGCTGCTGCTGGTTTCTTCCTGCCGGCATTAGCACAAGCTTATTGTCGGAAGCAAATAAAGTAGCCTTTTCGCCATAGAGAAATACACCGTTGTTAAACTGGTTATTTAAGTCGCCCGGCCCCCATAGCCTGTGCTGCCATATAACAGGCACCAGTCCGAAGTTCATGGTAGCCACCAGTGTATCAGGAGTTGTAATTTTTTCTTCGAGGGTTAAGTTTCCACCCTTTGTGCTAAAGGAATCCGGAATACCGAAATCCATTATCTGCCTGATTATATCGATGTGATGAATGCCCCAGTCGACAAGATGCCCGTTGCCATACTCCTTTTCAAGCCTCCATGCCTTATGACCAATGCTGGGCCGGTACGGCAATTTGGGAGCGGGTCCGCACCAGGTATCCCAGTCGAGTGAGGCAGGCGGTTCCTGGATGGTTGTATCCTCCAAAACAGGATTGTAATGTATCTGTGCCCCTATCTGGTGTATTTTACCGGTAGTTCCATCCTGTACAAGTTCTTTAGCATTTTTAAAAGCCTCGCTTTGCCGTCTCTGAAATCCTACCTGGACAATATTCCCTGCCTTTTCTGTAGCACGCATCATGGCTTTCCCCTCCTCTACATCGTAGGCCAGGGGTTTCTCACAGAAGATATCCAGCCCTTTTTCGCAGGCTGCAATAAACTGCAATGCATGCCACTGGGGTGGAGTGCCGATAATAATTGCATCAAGGTCATTTACCTCAAGTAATTCATTATAATCTTTAAATTGCACGGGCTTACTGCCCTGCAACGATACAAGTTCGGCTGCACTGTTTTTCAAATGCTCTGTATCGACATCACATACTGCTGAAATTTCCACACCACCTGCCTTCAGGGCAGCTTTGGCTACAACCATACCATACCAGCCGCTGCCGATTAAACCTAATTTCAATTTACGGTTCTGAGCAAATGAGGGAATGTGAAATGCTGTTATCATAGCTGCTGTGCCTGCTGACGTTTTTTGTATAAAATTCCTTCTGTTCATATTTCCAGGTTTTTAATATTGATGTACAAAATATAAAATAAAAAGTATCCGGCAAATTTTCTTAACGACTTTCAATTTTTGTGCTACCTGATCTTAATCCTTTGGAAGTGGCATTAACTTCTATTTCACCGGGAATGTTTTTACGGGAACCTAAAATAAGCATTACCTTTCCATTGAACAACTTCCGGTATGGCGCCAGGAAGGGTTCATAAGAACGCTGATCACCATTTCCAACACCTGCAATTTTTCCGGGGCCTTTTATACTGAATTCAATCAGATTATCAGCCAATGGACACAAATTATTATCTTTATCATACGCTTCAACCAGGATAAAACTTAAATCTTCTCCATCTGCCGCAACTGCCTTCCGATCGGGAGTAAGCCGGATTGAATGCGGTTCACCGGCCGTTCTTACAACAGCCTCACCTATGGGCTTCCCTTCCTTATAGCCAACAGCCCTTAATTCCCCGGGCTCATACAATACATCATGCCACATCAGCCGGTAACGTTCAGTAGAAACATCAGATTCTGTTTTTTTTGATTTCCTTCCCATCGATTTACCATTCAGGAAAAGCTCAGCGCTGTCGCCGTTGGTATACACAAATACTGGAACCTTTTTTCCCTCCATGTCTTCCCAGTTCCAGTGCGGAAGGATGTGCACCATGTTATTCTCCGGTCGCCAGTGGCTCTGGTAAAGATAAAACCTGTCCTTTGGAATTCCTACCAAATCAACTATACCAAAATAGGAACTGCGGGAAGTCATGTATGGAGTCGGTTCTCCCAGGTAATCGAATCCTGTCCACACAAATTCTCCGGCAATATATTTGCCTTCTTCCTGCCACATAAAATCATCATCAGGAATTTCTGCCCAAAAGGGGGCATTTAAATCATAGGAACTCACATAATTTGATTCGGTAAAAGTGGTATGATCACCAGGCAATGGCAGTTCAAAAAATCCTCTTGTGCTAACTGTTGAAGCCGATTCGCTAATAATTACTGATTTCGATGGATCAAGTTTTCGTGCAGGCTCCCACCGCTGGTTATAATTCCATGCATGCACATCATAATAATCAAAATGGCGCCACCGTGCATTTCCATCCTGATCATTGGCCATTGTAACCGGACGTGTTATATCATACTTTCGTACAAACCCCACCATGGCAGCCAGTTTCTGTAATCCATAACCGGTGTTTGACTGTATATCGCCCATTTCATTTCCTACGCTCCAAATTATTACCGAAGGATGATTGCGGTCACGCATAACAAAATTGCGGATGTTACGCTCCCCAAACTCATAAAAGTCGGTTTCTGGAGTTATGTCTGCCTTGCCGTCCCATTTATCGAATGCTTCATTGAAAACAACAAATCCCATTTTATCACAAAGCTCCAGTAGTTCAGGCGCTTCAATATTATGGCTGTTGCGAATGGCATTCACACCCATCTCCTTCATGATCTCCAGCTTTCTTTCCATTGAGCGGTAATTAAATGCAGCTCCCAGGGGCCCGTGATCGTGGTGCAGGTTAACACCTTTCAGCTGCAACCGGCGTCCGTTAAGGTGAAATCCGTCATCGGCTGCAAACTCAATGGTACGAAATCCAAACAGAGTAGTTTTTTCATCTAAAACTTCTTCCCCTTCTTTTACGCTGGTTCGCAGACTGTATAGTACCGGATTATCAACATCCCACCTCTTTGGATTATCCACCTTCAGCCAGTTATCGAACTCGAGTGCAGAATTGGCTTCTATTTTTCTTTTGTTTTCTGACCTGGCAACTTCAGTTCCTTCATTATTTAAAATTGTAGTTTCTACAGTTATTTCCTTATCGGTAGCTGTAAAATTATTAATGGTATTCAATACCCTCACTTCAGCTTTTGATTGATCGATAACAGGTGTCGTGATATAGGTTCCCCAAATTTCGGAATGAACGGGGTCGGTAATCAGCATCCGCACCTTTCGATATATACCTGCACCAGGATACCAGCGACTGTCGTGTTTCCGGGTATCGGCATAAACCGCAATTGTATTTTCTTCTCCATAATTAACAAATTCAGAAACGTCAACATAAAATGAGTTGTAACCGTAATCCCACGTTCCTGCCAGTTTTCCATTAATATAAATCTCGGGAAAGGCCATTATGCCATCGAAAAGAAAATAAACCACCTTCCCTTCATCGGCCTTGTCTACAGAAAATGTTTTGCGGTACCAGCCCTCCCCTTTCCAGGGAAGTTTTCCGGTGTTACCGGGTGCTTCAATATCAAACGGCCCATTTATAGCCCAGTCATGCGGTATATTTAAAATCTCCCAGCGGGAATCATCAAATCCAACTACAGCTGCATTTTCAGGATTTCCTCTTGAAAAAAGCCAGTTTTCATTAAAATTTATCCAGTCGCGGTTTTCTGCCGATAGCGTAACTGCAAGTAATGCAGTCAGTAAAAAGAGGCCCATTTTTTTCATTTCACTATTAATTTTATCATGCTATGATTTAATTGATGCCGGTTTGGCATATAATCCGGAACAATGTTTATTATGTCTGAATATATGCCTCTAATTTCAATCATATGCTGCGGTTAAAATACAAAAAAAACTGCCGTTAATGTTTAAAATAACTTATGAGGTATGTAATGAATGTTTAAGAGCTACGTCTTACCTTTGAAAACTTGCCTGAAAGAGCAGATGAAAAACAAAAAAGCAGATGGTTGACAGTGATTTTAAAATAAAGGTTTTGCCTGTAAGCAAGAAGGTGCTCCGGTTTGCAACCCACTTTTTAAAAGATGAAGATGATGCCCGGGATGTAGTACAGGACATTTTTTTGAAGCTTTGGCAAAAAAGAAAAGAGCTGGACCAGATTGAAAATATTGAAGCTTTTGCAATGCGGATGACGCGAAACAGGTGTCTCGACATTATCAGGGCCAGCAGAACTGTCCCGATTGATGCAGAAACCGACCGTAAGTTGAAACAGGTTACAATAGATGTTCATTCTAAAATTGAGTTGGGAGAAGCCGCAGGGCTGGTTAAGAAGCTTATTGGCCAATTGCCGGAAATACAGCGCAGCGTAATGGAGATGCGCGACCTTCAGCAACTGGAATATGAAGAAATAGCTGAAATGACCGGACTTCAGGTAAATGCAATAAGAGTGAACCTTTCGAGAGCAAGAAAAAAAGTACGTGACGAATATATTAAATTGAATAAAGATGAAAACCGAGGAAATAAAGCATTTGCTACATCGCTATTTTGAAGGAGAGACCACCGTTCAGGAGGAACGGGAACTGGAAACTTATTTCATTTCGGGTGAAGTGGCTGATGAATTGAAACAATACAAAGGATTTTTCAGTGGGATATCAGAACTTTCCGGATCGGTAAATGATGATACCATTGAAAGTGACATATTAAATTATATAAGCAGAAATGAACCTGCTCAAAAGTCAAAACGGGTGTGGTTGTGGCAGGCAGTTTCAGGAATCGCTGCCTCTGTTATTCTGGTGGTAGGAGGATTTTTGTTCTTCCAGCAACAGGAACAACAATATGCCGACACGTTCGAAGACCCTGCAGTAGCTTATGCTTATGCTGAACAAACACTGCACTATATGTCGGCAAAATACAACCAGGGACTGGCTGCACTGTCCAATTTCGATAAGCTGCAAACAGCTGCTGAACCGCTACAGGAAGGGGTAAAACCTATTAATGAATACCTCCAAATGATTGGACAAATAGAAGCAACTGAAAATAGCAACTGACATGATATAAGGTAAATAAGTTGAACAACAATAAAAAATTAAAAACAATAACATTAAAATTTAAAGCCATGAAAAAGTTAATTTTTATTCTCGTTATGATGTTGCCGTTGGCACTGTTTGCACAAAA
Organism: Mariniphaga sp.; assembly: GCA_024636975.1. Classification (GTDB taxonomy): domain Bacteria; phylum Bacteroidota; class Bacteroidia; order Bacteroidales; family Prolixibacteraceae; genus Mariniphaga. The sequence continues at coordinate 71,462 of JAGXGA010000033.1, read as the reverse complement.
AACGCCAGTGGACAAATTATTTGAAAAGTATGCCAATAAGGATGGTTTCACAACTGTAAATATCTCAGGCAAACTGCTTAGTTTTGCCGGTCAGTTTGATTCCGGAGATCCTGCTACCACCGAAATGCTGAATAGCCTTAAAGGAATAAGAATACTGACTGTTGAAAATCCTGCTATAACCGGAAAGCTTGATTTTTATACTGAACTTGAAAAAGATGGATTTTTTAAAAACAACGAATATGAAGTTCTGATGGAAGTTACTGAATCAGATGAGGTGGTCAGGTTTCTTGCCAAAGATGGAGGAAACGGTAAACTTTCGGATCTGCTTCTGGTTGTTGGGGGCGAAAGCAGCACACTTATCAGCATCAGCGGAATTATTGACCCGGAAAATATTGGTAAAATCACCAATTCGCTGAACATTGATGTACACGGAGCTACAACACCGGATGAATAAACTTACTAATAGTTCCATTTCAACCGGATATAAAAATCTTTCTAATGATAAATTAATGGCTGTCTGAAAAGGCAGCCTTTTTTTATTGCAAAACCAACGGATCTGTCAAACCATCGCCGGAAAGTATACTCATGTTAATTTTAACTGGAAAATAAATATTCCCTTAGTTTCATTTCCAAAATCAATAATATTCTTTGTATTTTTGAACAAAGACATAAAAGATTTGAAATATTATTTTGATACGCAATTCAATTTGTGGCACTTCGAAATGAACAAATTTGGAGAAGCCACTCCTACAGTGATGCTTGCCTTGCTGGAAGAAACTGCAGCCGAGCATTGCTTGTCAATCGGTTACGGACTTTACGACCTTATAAAGCAAAATATAGGTTGGGTACTGGTTTCCGGTGCTTTAAAAATGGAACGGTATCCACGATATAAAGAAAGAATAACTATCAGAACATGGCTGTCAAGTTATTCTACAATACGCGGGTTCAGGGAAAACCTGATATACGATGAAAAGGGGGAAATAATTGGCCGGGCAAAAGGGCTTTGGATATTTTTTGATATCAGGGACCGGAAAGCTGTGCCGGTATTTGAGGAAATAAAAGACAGATGGCCATTCTTCAATGAAAGTGCCCTGGAAACAACTTTACCTCCTAAGATTAAGCCCTTATCACATGCTGGTTTCAAAGAAGAAATCCTGGTCCGGTCATCGGATGTTGATATTTATCAGCATGCAAATAACATCAGGTATTTGCAATGGCTGATCGATTCCATTCCCGATAATACAACGGAAGAAAACAACCTGCATTTTATTGAAGGAAAGTTTTTATCGGAAATCAAAAGCGGTGATACTGTGGTTATGCTCACTGATAAGGAAAAAACCAGCCATACATTCAATCATACAATTTCAATAAAAGATAGTAACCGTATTTGTGCAGTTGCAAGAACAAAATGGAAAGCCCGTTCAATTGTTTTTTAAAATTGAAACTTCACGAATACTACATGAATTCTTTCTGAGTTCACAATAAAAATCCCGGCCATCATTTGGTTGAACAGCAAATGATGGTCGGGATACAATACCAAGCTTAACACCGGTTTTACCAGGTTCTGTTCTTCATATATTCATCCAGTTCTTCTCTTGACATTGGAATTTCATCCGGATTTTCATCAAGCCATATTAAAAAACCATCTTTGATTTCATCAGTCCAGCGGGTATCAATCTGGCCGGGAGTATACACACCTTTTCGCAGCATTTCATGCCCGAACTTATCTCTCAGGGCAATAAATTCACCGGTAATCACAACTTTTTCAACCAAATGGGCAGGAATAAAAAGCACACCTTCACGTTTTGCCATGACCACATCGCCCGGTGAAACTGTTGCCCTGCCAATGCGAACAGGGAAATTAATTTCTGTAACCATCATTTCCATTATAAAGGATGGATCAAATCCCCTGGTGTATGCATTAAATCCATCAATTTTTGATAGGCCTTCCAAATCACGTGCTCCGCCATCGAAAACTACACCGGTTTTCGATTTGGAATAAATTGAATTCCCAAGGTTGTCACCAATAAGTGTTCCGTCGATAACCTTTCCAAAACCATCGGCAACATAAACATCACCCTCCTTCAGCATATCAATGGGCCACGAATTGGAAGCCCCTATACGGCCTTCCTTCTCCCCCACTTCCTTGATCTGATTGTTTATATCAGGACGGTTGGGCATATACTGCACTGTTAATGCTCTTCCCACAAAAGGCTTGTCATTATGAATCATCTCCCAACCCCCTTCATACTGGTTGTGATAACCCTCACCCCTGAGAACACCCCAGGCTTCCTCTATTGACAGGTTGATTAACCGGTCGAGCAACTCACGGGATACAACAGGCCGTCCACCGGCATCCCGTTCACCTTGCCATTCCGGAGTGTAGAAGCGCATTTGTTCCGGAGTAGGTTCAATCTGTGCTTTTCCTAAAAAGGGAAGCACTGCAATCAATGTCAACAACACTGCTATTTTCTTCATTTCTTTAAATTTTTTTAAACTATTTAAGCTATAAAATCATAATTATTGTTCTTCAACTGTTGTCTTGCTTCTCCACCACGTTGCCAACGACGAGCCGGTGATGTTCATCATCGGACCAAAAATAGCCGGCGCCAACCCTACAGTGGCCACTTTCCCCATTTGCAGGGCAAGTCCTGATGCCAGCCCTCCGTTTTGCATTCCCACCTCCAGCGAAATAGTACGGCTGTCCTGTTCATTCATACGTAAAATAATTCGTGCCACAAAATAGCCCAGCCCATAACCAAACATATTGTGCATAAAACAGGCTAAAATCAATAAAAATCCTACTTCCAGCAGACTATCACGGCCTGCTGCCGTAATGATTGTAATAATGATTCCAATCCCCAGCATAGAAATAAATGCAAGCGCCTTATTTAATCCTTCCTGATCTCCCCGGGCGAAATATTTAAAAATGTACGCTCCGGCAACCGGCAACAACATAAACCAGAAGGTATCGATTCCTACCTGGCTTAAAAATTCTATCGACGTAATTCCTGTTGTTTGCCATGAAATAAAGTTCTTTAAGACAATAATCAGAAAGTAACTTATCAATTGAATGATCTTCCCTCTTGGCGAAACCTTGGTCAGGGAAAAGATATTAAAAATAAGTCCGGCTACAATGGGCAGGATTACCATATTAAAAATGCCCAACATCATGTTCCAGAAATCGACCTCTACCATTTGCCCTGCAAAAGTCTTCATCAGAAACGGTGTAAGCAAGGGTGAAAGCAAAGTTGCAAATGCTGTTAAAGTTACCGAGAGCGCCAGATTTGCCTTTGCCAGGAACGACATTACATTTGATGCAAGTCCGCTCGGCGAGGAACCAACCAGCACTATGCCGGCTGCGATCTCGGGTGGAAAGCTGAACAGCGAAGCAACAGAAACTCCTACAATGGGCATTATGGTAAACTGGCAAATGACACCGGCAATCACGCCTTTAGGCATTTTTGCCACACCGGCAAAATCCTTCAGGCTCATTTGGGAACCCATCCCGAACATAATTATCTGCAGCAAGGGTACAATCAAAAGCTGTAGCTGAAAATCACCCACCGATAAAAAATACTCAGGATAATACATCGATACGGTAACTGCAGTAAATATCCATAAAGAATAGGAAAAACCACGAAAGGTAGTATATCCCCTGACTGCTGTGGCAAGGCTTATAAATCCAAGGATAAGGAATGGCCCGGTCCATTCATACTTTTCCAGAAAATAAAAAACGGCAAACAAAATAAACAAAAGCAGAGATACTGTAAGGAGCAGACGATGAATAGTAAAGTTTTTCACACGTAAAAGGTTTTGTAATTAGCACTGACAAAAATCCGACTGATAATCTTGTTTTAAGATCTGACATTCATATGGAACAGCAATCAGCTCCAGGTCCGATCCCACGAATTTCTTTCATTCCATTCCTCTGTAGGTGCAAAAAACTCTTCACCTTTTCGCAGGTGTTCCTTCACTACGTCTTCATTTATATCGATTCCAAGGCCCGGTCCTTCCGGAACAGGTGCAAAGCCATTTTCCACTAATGGTTTATGACCGGTGATATAGTCTTCCCAGTATGGGGTATCCACATCGTGATGTTCCAGTGCCACGAAATTTTGGGTAGCTGCCGCGCAATGCACATTGGCCATAAAACAAACAGGTGTACCGGCAAAATGCAAAGCCATTGCTATGCCTTTTTCTTCAGCATAATCGCCAATCTTTTTTGTCTCCAGAATGCCACCTGCAGAAGCCAGGTCGGGATGTACCATATCTACGGCACGTTCATCGCATAATTTAATGAAGGCTTCCTTGCCAAAGATATCTTCTCCTGTTAATGTCGGTGTATTGATGGCTTGTGTTATCTCTTTCCATTTTTCAGTGTAGAACCACGGAACCATATCTTCAAGCCAGGCAAGCTGGTATTTTTCGAGCGCATTGCCAAGCCTGATCGCAGTGTTTGTATCAAAGTGCCCGAAATGATCGGCACATAAAGGAATTTCATAACCTACAATTTCTCTTACCTTGTCCACATATTCAACCATTTTCTCCAGCCCCAGGTCAGTTATCTGAATGCGGGTGAACGGATGCTTTGTGTTGCTGAGATTCATTAAACTGCTTTGATCCCACTCGCTTTGGCCTTCCCAGAACTTTTCGCCTATCAATGCATTGGGAATATCTTCAATCAGGCCAATACCAAAATCCATTTTAAGAAAAGTATACCCCTGCTCCATCCGGTACCTCATTCGTTTTGCATATACTTCCGGGTCTTTTGAGGAAGGGGTATCAGCATATATCCTGACTTTGTCTCTGTACTTGCCACCCAACATCTGATAAACCGGAACTCCATAAGCTTTTCCGGCCAGATCCCACAGTGCCATTTCAACGCCTGAAACTCCTCCACCCTGCCGGCCATGCCCACCAAACTGCTTCACTGCTTTAAAAATCTGCTCTACATTGCACGGGTTCAATCCCAAAATGCGGCTTTTCAGCATCAGGGCATAACGCGGATCGGCAATATCACGTACTTCACCTAAACCGTAAATATCCTGGTTGGTATAAATCTTTAAAATAGGACCATCTGTAGTATTGGCTACCCGCATATCTGTTATCTTAAGATCGGTGGGGCTTGAACTGCGCCTTACGTTTTGTGTCGTATAATCAATACTGGCAGCAACATCATTTGATTTTGCCAAAAATGCCAGACTAAGCCCTCCCAGGGCAGCCTTTCCCAAAAAATTTCTTCTGCTGTTACCTTTACCTTCAAGCGGGAAGTTTTCCTTTTTTATTGAAGTCATATTTCACTGGTTTAAATTTGAATTACTTCAAAAATAAAAAAAATGAATCAACTATACCTCCTATTGTCAGAATTAATCTTTAACCCTTTTTAACCCTAACTACTGTTTTTTTAGAAAAATTAATCAAAGAACTTATAATAATCATATTTAAGATACCTGAAAATGATATTTTTGCAACCCGAAAATCAATGGTAACATAATAATGAATAAAACAATTAGATTTTTTTATGTAATTTTTGTTTTTGCTGCAGTGATGTATTCCTGCCAGAATCAAAAAAATGTATCAGATGCCGATATGAATAATCCTTTTTTTAGTGAATGGAACACACCTCATGGCGTTCCACCCTTTGATGAAATCAAAGAAGAGCATTTTCTTCCTGCAATTAAGGAAGGAATTAAGCAACAGGAGGCTGAAGTAAAAGCCATAGTTGAGAGCAGTGAAGAGCCAACATTTGAAAACACCATTATGGCCTATGATAAATCAGGTGATTTGCTTACAAAGGTAAATGGTGTTTTTGGGCCACTGAACTCTGCAAATACGAACGACAACATGCAGGCAATTGCACGCGAAATTTCGCCATTGATGACTCAACACAGGGACAACATTTCAATGAATCCGGGCTTGTTTAATAAGATAAACAGCGTTTATGAAAAACGGAACGAGCTGAACCTTAATGCTGAACAGATGCGGGCAACAGAAAAATATTACCAGGATTTTGTTCGCAGCGGAGCCAATCTTTCAGCTGAAGACCAGGCAAAGCTAAGAGCGTATAATGAAGAATTGTCAAAACTGAGCCTTCAGTTTGGTGAAAACCTGCTGGCTGAAACTAATCGTAATTTCAAGCTTGTCATCGAAAACAAGGAAGATCTGGCCGGTTTGTCTGAAGATGTAATTGCACGCGCTGCCGACGATGCTAAGGCTGTGGGAGAAGATGGCAAATGGGTATTCACGCTTGCCAAACCAAGTATGATACCATTTCTACAGTATGCCGAAAACAGGGACCTGCGTGAAAAACTTTACAATGGTTACTTTATGCGCGGCGATAACGACAATGAATTCGATAACAAGGAAGTAATAAAAAAGGTAGTTAAACTGCGTGATCAAAAGGCTAAGCTCCTTGGGTTCGATAATTATGCAGAATACATCATTGATGTAAACATGGCCAAAACTCCTGAAGCTGTATATGATTTCCTGGCTAAGCTATGGGAACCTGCCCTGGTAATGGCCAAACAGGATGTGCAGGAAATGCAGCAAATTATTGATAAGGAAGGTGGTAACTTTAAGCTTGCATCGTGGGACTGGTGGTATTACAGCGAGAAGCTCAGGAAACAGAAATTTGATCTGGACGAAGCTGAAATTAAACCTTACTTTAGCCTTGATAATGCCAAAAAAGGTATTTTCTATGTAGTAGAAAATCTTTACGGGCTGAAATTTGAAAAACGCGACTGGCCTACCTATCATGAAGAAGCTGAAGTATATGAGGTACTGGAAGCCAATGGTTCACCACTTGGAGTATTGTACATGGATTTTCACCCGCGTGATGGCAAAAGAGTTGGTGCCTGGTCCACTTCCTTTCGCAGTGCCACTTATCGAAACGGTGAACGCATTACCCGAATCGGTTCCATCGTTATGAACTTCACCCGTCCTTCAGGAGAATCTCCGGCACTGTTAAGCTTCGATGAGGTATCAACTTTCTTCCACGAATTTGGACATGCACTGCATGGTTTATTCGCCGATGGACCTTATGATCGTACTGCAGGAAGTGTACCGCGGGACTTTGTTGAACTGCCTTCACAGATAATGGAGAACTGGGCTGCTGAACCGGAAGTACTAAAAGTTTATGCTACACACTACAAAACAGGAGAACCCATTCCCGATGAATTGATTGCCAAGCTGGAAAAGAGCGGTACCTTCAACCAGGGATTTGAAACCGGTGAATTTGTGGCCGCAGCATTACTCGATATGGATTACCACACCACTGCAAATACTGATATTTCTGACGTAAGGGCCTTCGAAAAAGCTTCAATGGATAAAATTGGGTTAATTCCTGAATTTATTCCCCGTTACCGAAGTACATATTTCGGCCACATCTTCAGTGGAGGATATTCTGCCGGTTACTACGTTTATTATTGGGCAGGTGTGCTTGATACCGATGCATTTTATGCCTTTAAAGAAACAGGAGATCTGTTCAATCCTGAAGTAGCTGCAAAATTCAGAACCCTTCTCGAAAAGTGCGGTTCCGATGAAGGTATGGAAGTCTATAAAAAATTCCGTGGAAAAGAACCTTCCATTGAACCTTATCTGGAAAAGAAAGGACTGCTTTAATCAGTCAACAGAAAATACATTTAAGAGGTTGCCTAATCGGGCAGCCTCTTTTGCTTTTACAACCACAGGATACGCGCAGATTACCTGGCATAGTTCTAATAAATCCAATCTGTCCTTGCATGCCGGTTAAAACATTTTCAAAAAAAAGTAAAGATCAAATACTTTTACAAATTGGATTTGGCAGGCTTATTTTACATTATATTCTAAAAGTGCCAAATCAAGTTTATCGAGGTATCTTTCATCACTAAATCCTGATCTGTTGAACACAATCAAACTACCCAACTTAAATTCCGGATAGAGCCTAAGTTCACAATAATACCCTCCACCTCCTCCTGCATGGGCAACGTATCGATATTTGTCAAGTTTTCCTGTGAACCAGGATAAACACATGCCGGTTCTTCTTCCTTTATCATCTACATTTTCAGTGAAAAGCAGCTTTTTGCTGCCTTCTGATATGAGGGCGTTATTTTCTTTAAGCATTTCCTGACCATATTTAACAAGCCCCCGGGAATTACAAATTAGTCCACCATAAGGCGTACCGTTAACATAGTATTGTTTAAACGGCTTCCACTTGCCAACGGGCTTAGCCATGTATTTAGATTTGTCTAACAGAAAATTCAATAGGAACATTGATATGCTTCTATTACTATGATAACCTTTAGCATGTAAAAAATCATGAGGAATTTTAAAATCAAGCACTTCGGATTCGAGTTGAACCTGGTCAAGAATATTCTTTGCCACATAATCCTCATAGTTCATTTCCGAAACTTTTTCTATAATCAAGGCAAGATAAATATAGCCTAGGTTGGAATATTTGAACTTAGATCCTGGTTCAGTTTTCATCTTTAAGTTATTTTCTAAAATAGGGTTAAAGAATTCGTCGCGATTGAAATTATTATGTTCTGAAGATAAATGTATCCAACTTAAGGGTAAAGGGTTTGATAGGCCTGATGTATGATTCATAAGATGTTTTACCAGTACATTCTCAGAAATTTTGGAAGAAGGCAAATAATGTTTTACTGATTTTTCCAATGAGACTAAATTCTCCTCTGCAAGCTGCAGTATTGCAAGTGCAGTAAAAGTTTTTGTAATTGAAAAGGCATTAAAGGTAGTGTTGCGGTCAACTTTCATCCTTGTCTTTATATCAGAATATCCCGAGGAATAATCATATAATATACTATCGACAGAAAAAAAAAGGTATTGAACAGACGGGGTTCTTCCTTTTCTTATTTCATTATCCAGAATGGTTGTGCTGTAATTCATGTTATTCATGATTTTTAAGTTATCTGATTCATTTTGATTACAAGAAGTGCCAAGAAGCATGATTATGGAAATTAAAAGAACAGCTTTCATTTTATTGATTTATTTAAAGCTGAAATTATAAAAATTATGGATTGCCTCAACTACCAACGCTGTGTCAGAAAGGTGAATAAAATGGTCTTCATCACTTTCCAGATATATGGAGTTTGACGATAGCGAGGCCAGTTCTTTTTGCAATCCTATCCAGCGATAATCTGTATTGCTATTTTCAGATATTTCACTGGCATTACTATTTAATCCTTGTCTGCTTGAAATAACAAGCAATGGAAGGTTGCCAAGATTTGGAAGGTTTTTGCATTGTTCAATACTGTGGCTGAGATTCTCCAGCTCTTGAATATATGTTTCGTAATAGAATGATTTTGTAACGATTTTATAATAATCCTTTAAATACGCCTTTGGCAAACCAAATGTAGGAATTTGACTTTTTGCAAAATTCAACAATCCAAATTTTGCTAGTCTGCTAACCTTCCTCATCTGTCTTATTTGTTCCTGAATGTTAGTTTTAACTTCAGGCATTTTTTCAAGCAGGTCAGGATTTGCCGCATCGATTAAAATCATTCCTTTCACCATTTCAGGGTATAGGCTCTGAAACATTCTAACATTTAATCCACCCATTGAATGTCCCACAAGAATTACCGAATCTTTGACGCCCTCTTTTAAGAGTACCTGTTTCATGTGCATGGCTATTGAAAGTGCATTTGGTTTATCTTCAACTTTATGTGGACTGGAATAACCAGGCCTGTCAAACAGGCATATTTTAATATTACCTGTTAACTTGCTGGCAAGGGGTTTGAAAAATATAGACCAATTTCCCATACCGGCATCAAATACAAATGTAATTGGACCTTGACCGCTGCAATTACAGTTGATTGTATCAGGGTTAGTTCCCAAAGCAGGAAATATGGTACCAAAAAACGAAAAGAGAAATAATAGATTTTTCATTTTGAATCATTTAAATTGATCCAAAATTAGTTACAGGTGAAACATTTTCTATTATCATTTGATAAGAAACGATTATGTCTTTGTCAGTTCGTTTCTTACTCTTGAAAACGAAACAGTGGTAATTCCTAGATATGAGGCGATGAATGAATGAGGAATTAGATTTTCAAGATTGGGATATTCTTTCCGAAAGTTAATTAATCTATTTTTAGCAGTCAATACCCGATATGAGACCTCTGCATGAAGTGTTTTAGCAAGTTCATTTTCAACAACTTTTGCTCCAAAAGTTTTTATATCTTCATAAGAATAACGCAAAGAATCCATTATTTTTACCGGTATTCGGGCTAAAGATCCGTCTGATAAAACTTCTAAAATGTAAATACTTTTACCATTTACAGTTCTGGCAAAATTTGGGGTAATGACTGTTCCAGGCAGATAAAAACCACTAACCACAATTTCACCCTGTTCATCAAATATATAACGGCAAACTAAACTGTCTATTAAAAAATATTCATAGGAGTCAGGTTTATTAATAGTAGAAAACTGTTCTCCCTTTTTCAATGTTTTTAATTCACATACATCTATAAATTTTCTCAATGAAGAATTACCAATCGTGGTGTGTTTTTGAAAAATAGAGTTTAATATTATTTCTTGATTAGCGTCCATTGTAATAAGTATTTTGCCCAAACATTTGTATATGTTGTGTTGTTTGACATCACGAAGCACGAACAATTCGATCCATGCAATAGTTTATTGAAGTATGACACTCAATATTAGCAAATCTGACAAATGCACTCTACACGAGGTGGCTGCCCTAAATGAGCATGTGCACAATTTACAAAAACGCATTACCTAATCAACATTTAACTATAAAAATGGATTCTTAAACGGCTCCGTTACTGTGTACGATCCCGATACATCGGGAGAAGACTTCTTTTGGATCTTTTCTTATTAGCCAAAAAAGAAAAGAACATCAACAGGGATTGGGTCCACCCTGTGGCAGAAGGCCTAAATACATAGCTGCAGCCAAGTACTATGTCCCCGGGAATTAGGTAAGCCACTTATTTGCCCTACCTCTTTAATTTAACCAACTGTTATCAGGCCACCAATCCTGCTGATTATTCAGGTAAAATCTATATTTTTGTTCCTTCATTAATTTTTAGCATGAAGTTGGCATGAAGATATCTTATACCTGGTTAAAGGATTACATTCAGTTGGAAGAATCACCTGAAGAAGTAAGTAAAATATTAACCCAAACCGGACTTGAAGTGGGCAGCATTGAAAAGGTGGAAACCATTAAAGGCGGTATGGAAGGCTTGGTGACGGGGCTGGTTGTTACCTGTGCAAAACACCCCAACTCCGATCATCTGAGCATAACCACGGTCGATATCGGAACAGGCAGTCTGCTGCCAATTGTTTGCGGGGCCCCCAATGTGGCTGCAGGACAAAAAGTAGTGGTGGCTCCTGTTGGAACAACCTTGTATATCGGAGATCAGGAACTGACTTTAAAAAAGGTCAAAATCAGGGGTGAAGTATCTGAAGGGATGATTTGCGCTGAGGATGAAATTGGTATAGGAACCGATCATGACGGGATTATTGTGCTGGACGATACAGTAGAAATCGGCATTCCTGCCAAAGAGTACTTCAACGTTGAGTCGGATTGGGTAATTGAAGTAGATTTAACACCCAACCGCATCGACGGGGCATCACACATTGGTGTAGCCCGCGACCTGGCTGCTTTTATAAACCAAACCAGGCCAGCTGCATTTAAACGAATGCCGGTTGACATGTTCAAGACAGATAATAACGACCTCGAAATTCCGGTAGAAATAAGAAATCCGGAAGCTTGCCCCAGGTATGCAGGTGTTACACTATCAGGTATAAAGGTAAAAGAATCACCGGCATGGCTTAAAAACCGGCTGAAGGCAATTGGGCATACGCCTATTAATAATGTGGTTGATGTAACTAATTTCGTATTGTTCGAAACAGGCCAGCCGCTTCATGCCTTCGATGCCGCTGAAATAGCCGGCAAAAAAGTTGTTGTACAAACCGTACCTGCAGGAACAAAATTTACCACGCTCGATGAAGTTGAACGCGGTCTTCACGAGGACGACCTGATGATTTGTAATACCAAAGAACCCATGTGCATTGGTGGTGTTTTTGGTGGACTGACTTCAGGAGTCAAGGAATCTACAACATCCATCTTCCTTGAAAGCGCCTGGTTCGACCCGGTATATATCCGCAAAACAGCACGTCGCCATGGCCTTAATACCGACGCCTCGTTCCGATTTGAACGGGGTACCGATCCCAATGGAGTAATTTATGCATTAAAACGTGCAGCAATTCTGATTAAGGAGATTGCCGGGGGAACAATTTCTTCAGAAATACAGGATGTTTATCCAATGCCAGCAGAACATTTCAAGGTGCAGGTAACCTATAAAAATATTGCCCGACTTATTGGAAAAGACCTGGGTGCAGAAACAATTAAAAAAATACTTACTTCGCTTGAAATAGATATCGAAAGCGAAACAGAAAAAGGATTGTCACTTGCTGTACCTCCCTACAGGGTCGATGTAAAGCGGGAAGCTGATGTAATTGAAGAAATCCTCCGGATATACGGTTATAATAATGTGGAAATACCTTCGGTGGTTAAATCTTCGCTTCAGGTGTCGGTAAAACCCGATCCCGACCAGGTACGTAACCTGGTATCGGAGATGCTCACCTCACAGGGGTTCAATGAAATCTGGTCAAATTCACTTACAAAATCAATGTATTATGAGGGAATGGAGCAGTACCGGCATGAAAACACAGTAAACCTGCTGAACCCATTAAGTGCCGATCTGAATGGTATGCGCCAGACCTTATTGTTTGGCGGGCTCGAATGCATAGCCTGGAATGCCAACCGCCAAAACAAAGATTTGAAGTTGTATGAATTTGGCAACTGCTATTTCTTTAAAGGAACTGAGCTAAAAGAACAGCCGGTGCGAAATTACCACGAAGAGGAACATCTGGGACTGTTTATTACCGGTGCTCAAACTTCTGAAAGCTGGGCTATGGAGCAAAAGCCCACTTCTTTTTTCCATCTTAAATCAATAGCCGAAAACATCCTAAAACGTATGGGATATACAATCGCGCAACTTCAGCTATCTGAAACAAAAAACGAATTGTTTTCTGAAGGAATCAGCTACATTGAAAACAACAAAACCGTGCTGGAAACAGGTACTGTAGCAAAACGGTTCCTTAAAAAATTCGGGGTTGAAAACCCGGTTTATTATGCCGATTTTAACTGGAATGCAGTAATGTTAAAACTGGCACGGCATAAAGTCCTTTTTGAGGAATTGCCAAAATTCCCGGCCGTACGCCGAGACCTGGCACTGGTTGTCGACAAGCAGGTAAAATTCAGGGAGATTGAAGAAATAGCGTATAAAACAGAGCGGAAGATATTAATGGAGACAGGCCTGTTTGACGTATATGAAGGCAAAGGAATTCCCGAAGGTAAAAAATCGTATGCTGTAAGTTTCGTTCTTCGCGATGATTTACGGACCCTGAACGACAAACAGATTGATAAAACCATGCAAAAGCTGGTTGCTGCATTTGAACGTGATTTGGGTGCCCAATTACGCAAATAAAAAATGCCGGACCAGACAAAAGGAGTTATATATGCTGCTGTAACAGCATTCTTCTGGGGGTTCCTTGCAATTGCCCTGAAAGTGGCTGTAAGAGAAGTTGATCCAAAAACTATTGTCTGGTTTCGTTTTTTTATAGCATTCATACTTTTGGCCGGATGGCAAATTTACCATAAGCCGTCTACGCTAAAAATTCTGATTAAGCCTCCCCTATTGCTCCTGATTGCCGCAATTGGAATCTCATGGAACTATCTGGGATTCATGTTGGGTATTCATTATACTACGCCAAGCAATGCACAGCTATTCATTCAGTTTGGCCCACTAATGCTGGCACTTGCAGGATTTCTTATTTTTAAGGAACGGCTCACCCGGCTTCAGATGGCCGGTTTCTTTACTGCCCTTTTTGGTTTTGGTTTCTTTTATAGCGATCAGTTAATGGCTTTTTTCGAAGGTAAAAACCAGTACAATATTGGCGTGTTGTTTACCCTCAGCGGGGCACTTGCATGGACACTCTACGCTGTCATGCAAAAAATTCTGGTCAGACGGTACCCGGCACCCATGCTGAATCTTTTTCTGTTTGGATTTCCTGCTTTAATTTATCTGCCTTTTATTGAACTTGCCCCAGTGTTTCAGTTACACTGGAGCTGGTGGCTTCTCCTATTCTTTTTAGGGGCGAATACGCTCATTGCGTACAGTTGCCTGGCCCAGGCATTACGATTTATTGAAGCCAGCAGGGTAAGCGTTATTATATTCCTTAATCCCATTATTACTTTTACCACAATGGGAGTTTTAACCTACCTGGAAGTAGATTGGATTACACATGAACGGTTTTCCCTTATAACCATACTTGGAGCCTCACTGGTAATTACTGGTGCTTACCTGGTGGTCAGAAAAAAGAAAAAAGTTGCTCCGGAAACGAATACCGGCAAACCCGGATAATGTTTCTGGTTAAATCAGAATTGCAACGGCTTCGGTGGAATAACAATCCATGCAATAATATAAACCAGCAACCCCGGAAAACCAGCCGAAAGAATTGAGACAACGGCATAAATTAGCCTCACAATGGTTTTATCGGCATAAATGTATTCGGCAAATCCTGCCAGTACTCCACCAAGTATTCTGTCCTGCGAACGGTAGAGTTTTTTTGATTTACTGCTTTTTTCCATTTTTATTCTTCTTCATCTGCATCCAGGAACTCTTCATTCTCAAACTCTTTTTCCAGAAACTCTTCAGCTTCCTGCACAAGTTGTGCTATCATGTTCTCATCACCAGGCTCATCATCAATCCAGTGTATTTCCTGATTGTTTTCAAAATCGTCGATGTCGGCTTCAATAATAAAACGCGGTTTTTCATTATGCACCACAAAAATGGTTTCGGGTGTCTCCAGCGAGTTGTCGGCTAATAAAAATCTGGGCAACATGTTTTCTGTTTTAAAAATTATGTTGCTAATTTATGAAATAGATTACTATTTTTAGCTGAAATTTTAAAAAATGAATGAACTGAACCAATTTCTATCCCTCATCGACAGTTATATCGGCGGATCGCAATGGTTCGTTTTTCTACTTTTGGGTACCGGACTATTTTTTACAGTCTACCTTAAGTTTCCACAGTTTCGTTATCTAAAGCATTCTGTGCGTATAATGCGCGGCAAATTCGACCGCCAGGGCGACCAGGGAGATACTTCCCATTTCCAGGCCCTTACTACAGCACTTTCGGGCACTGTAGGAACCGGAAACATAGCCGGCGTTGCCTTGGCAATTCACCTGGGAGGCCCTGCTGCATTGTTTTGGATGCTTGTTACGGCTGCTGTTGGTATGACAACAAAATTCGTAGAAGTTACCCTTTCGCATAAATACCGTGAAACCGCTGCCGATGGGACCATTGCCGGAGGCCCCATGTATTATATGAAAAACCGGCTGAACCTGAAATGGCTTGCCGTAATATTTGCCGTTGCAACAGTGTTGTCATCATTTGGTACAGGTAACCTGCCACAGATAAACAGCATTTCCAATTCACTCTTCGAGACATTCGGCATCAACCACATGTTAACCGGAGCTATCCTGTCGGTTATACTTGGGTTCGTAATAATAGGAGGCATTAAACGCATTGCAAAAGTTACTTCCCGCCTGGTGCCAATAATGGCTGTTATTTATTTCCTTGGTGCAGTAGCTGTTATAGCCTACAATTATGAAAACATCCTGCCCTCGCTTGAAGCAATTATAGTTGATGTATTTACAGGTACAGCAGCTGTTGGAGGATTCCTGGGAGGCAGTATTGCCTTTGCCTTTAACCGGGGGGTCAACCGAGGTTTATTTTCCAACGAGGCCGGGCAGGGTTCAGCTCCGATTGCCCATGCTGCAGCGCGTGCGCATGAACCGGTTTCAGAAGGGTTGGTTGCCCTGCTTGAGCCGTTTATCGATACCATTATCATTTGTACCCTTACCGGTCTGGTGCTTTTATCATCGGGGGTGTGGAACGAAAAACTTCCGAACCAGTTCCAGGAAACCGATTTAACTGCTCTTGAAGGAAATTATTCAGATAATAATCCTGCCCATCAAAAACAGTTATTTGAATTTCTTGCAGGTGAATCAAACCTCCCGTTGTATTCCGGAAGCCTCAAAGTTGTGGATGGAAAAATCCAGGGAAAGGTTACCCTCCTGCATGCACGATCGGTAGCTGAAAACGTTATTGTATATGTGAACAATCAACCTCATACAGGCAGTATAGTGTTTAATTCAGGAAGACTGGTGAGCCAGCCGGGGTTAACCCTTACGGGGGAATCATTGCTGCACAGCGCTCCTCTAACCACAATAGCCTTTACCCGAAGCTGGTTTGGCAGTTATGGCAGTTACATTGTTGCAATCGGACTGCTGCTGTTTGCCTTCTCAACTGCCATCAGCTGGTCGTATTATGGCGACCGGGCAATCACTTATCTCTTCGGATCGGACAAGGTAATTTATTATCATATTGTTTATGTGCTGGGTTTTTTCCTGGCTTCATTTACCGATACCACCATTATATGGACCTTGTCGGGGATTACAATCGCACTGATGACCATTCCCAACTTGATAGGAATCCTTACCCTGTCGAAAGAGATGAAGAATGAAGTGAAGAGTTTTTGGCAGGAGTACAGAGATCGTTTTCCTGATGAAAAGCTGCCAAAAGACTAACTGAAAAGAATACTCCGCTTACTGAAAAATACAGAGATAATATTTGATTTCCCTGTTAATTTATTTCCGGTAACAGTTTGCTTCTTTCCTTTAGATCCAAAAGATCATTCTGTTCTTCAAAAGTTTTCTCCGCCATTTTTAATACCATGTTTGCATGTTTCTTAATGACTTCTTTTTGTTGCTTTTTATTTGCAAATTTATCGATAACGATAAATGCATCCATTAATCTTACAGCTACCGCCGGAACCGAATGGCCATATTGCCTGATCTGGTTGAATGAGGCATCGAATACCCCCTCATAAGTAAGGACTTTAGTTATCAACCTCAGCGTATCTTCATCATCATAACGATACCGTGAAGGAAAATTCACCCTGGAAAGATAGCAAATTGTAGAAGTGAGATTATCGATGCAGGCTATAGCAGTGTATGGATCATTAACACCAGGAGAGAGTGCCCTGCAGGCAATTTCAACCATCTGATGAATGGAATATTCAGTATCCTGGTGTGGAGTTCTTATCCTGCCGGTAACATAGTACTTCCTGCACCAATCAATTTCATCCTCCTCCAACTTAACATCAGAATAAATGGTACCCAATTCCAGACCTTTCACAAGATAGTTGCCTGGCCGGTAATACAGCTCAATCAATGACTTATTCTTAACTGCATATTTAAGAAATGCCTCGCCATCAAGATATTGAAGATAGCCACCCTTAAAAACTTCAATGGTATACCGGTAAGCATACTTCGATTTTAATAATGTTTCATCTTCCTCTTTATTCACTTCCTCACTCTCATGCCCCAATTGATTCGGGAAAAGGTTACGCACACTGCCCGAAAGCGACTCGGATATTGTTGAGATCACATGGTCTGCCTGAATGCTCATTGAAATGTGGTGTATAAAAATAATTAAAAGAACAATATTTGCGACAGAAACAACAAGTGCAAACAATACGGAAAAAAAAGGAACGAAAGTAAAATCATCATTTCCCCTGATTGAATTAATAACTACCAGGCAGTATAAAAATGTGGAAATATAGGCGCCTAATACTACCTGGTTAATCTTTTCGTACATAAAGTTCTTTAACAGCCTGGGTCCCAATTGCGATGATGCAAGACTTAAAGCAACCAGAGTGATGGAAAAAACGGTTCCCGCCACACCAATCATAGCTCCTGAAATTACAGAAAGGACACTGCGGGCCGAATCGGGGCTTCCTGCAAATAGATAAATCCCTACTTCCCCGGGATCAAAATCATTAATGCTGTCAAAATATATTAACCCATAGGCAAAACCTAAGGCTGCCACTATTATTAGCACAGGAATAAACCAAAAAGTGGCTTTCAGTTCATTCCATATGAATAAGAGCTTCTTCATATTTTATTTGTCTTATGTATATAAAGCCTGAAGTTCAGGCATTTTCAATTAAGACAACTTTCAGCCGGTAAAAGTTTATAAATTAGTTTCGTAAGCTGGTAATAAAAAATAAAAGGCATTTTCGGTTCTTCAAATAAGGAAAGTTCTATTTACCTTTTTGCCACACAAAATTTGTGATAATCCATGACCGATTTTCTTTCTTCAGGAGCTAATCCATCGAACCAGTTTACTTTTTCTTCAAAAGAGAGATTTTCAAAGTAAATAACAGGACAATCAGGTTTTCGTTTTCCTGTCGGACAGGAATATAAATTGCCATAAAACAAAATTTCGGGCTTCATTTATACTATTTAATTCAAATTGTAGTTGATCATGATTTGCAAAAACAAATTGTAAAAAAAACAATTTCACCAATTGAAAGTTTACCAATTATTGAAAATTTTATAATTATTCTTTAACATATGACTTAATAATTCTAATTAAGTCACTGATTACTTATAACATATACTTACCATTCAGTTCTTTAAAAAGCACTCTTCATACGTGCCCTCAATATCAAAACCCAGGTTCTTATATAACCTGATGGCATAATGGTTATCGGATCGCACATTCAGTCCTATGATATCAACATTTTTCTGCAAATCATAACACAAGGCAGCAGTAATATTTGAACCAATTTTACGGTGCCTGTAATCATTATGAGTGGTTATGTTTCCCAGGGCTGCCACTTTATATTTTGAAGAATATACATGAATGCCTGCCACACCCACCAGTTTATCTTCCAAAAAATAACCAAAATATTTTCCCGATTCCAGCATACGGTTGTCAAACCAGTTGTGTGGGTATGCCTCCGCATAAAGCTTCAGAATTTCATTAAGATCATTTTGCAACAGCCTCCTAATGCCGGGAACAACCGGGTCTGCAACTTTTTTTTTCAGCGCCATCTTATAATTCAGGCCGTAATGTTCAATGATGTTACTGCGGCCAAACACATCTATAAATCCTTCGCCCAAATGGGCATAAAACCGGGGAGGCAGCAGCGATCTGATTTCATGCAACAAATGAACGGCAAATTCAGCTCCTTCATTTTGAAAACACAAAAGCGTCGGCGGAGTCATTCCTGCATAAAGCAAAGCCACCGATTTTATTTCACCCGCTTCTTTCAAGGCATACCAGGTGGTATCAGGCCAGAAAAAATCGTCGAGATCGCCGGTAAGATATATCTGAAGAGCTGCCTCCTTCTGAAGGAATTCAAACAATATGTCTTTATTGCGTAATACCTCTATTTGCATCAGAAGGGCAAATGTCTTAATTTTCCTGTGAATAATCTTCAGAAACTACATCAATTATCAAACGCCCATTATCAGCTGAAACAACCCGCCACCGGTAAGTAGCAGTTCCTCCCCAATACCCGACAGTAACATTGAAAATTGAATCATTCAACGACCAGCTCCCTTCAAAATCGGCATAAGAAATGGGAGGCGTGCCACACCAACCTGCATTCTTGCGTTCAATAAATTTACCACCTGGCAGAAATGCAAATCCGTATTCATTATCAACAAGATTGTCCGACTTTTCATAAGTAAAAAGGGTATCGGCAAATTGCTGATTTACCCAGTAGCCGGTCAGATTTCCTGAATCCTCTGTTGCAATAAAAACTTCTTCCTTTTCACAGGCGACAAAAACGAAAAGGGTCATTATAACGGCAATAAGTATTCTGATCTTCATTTTAATTAAATTACATTTTTCCTATAGATGATCAGAATTCACCAAAGGTTGCGTGGAATATATTCATTTTTTCAAAAGTTGCGAAATAAATTATATAATGGCTCCTGCTACATCCGTTTAAGTACTGGTTAATTCCTGATTAAACTCAGTGTTGAGTCATTGTAAATTCAATATTAACTCAATGTAAATTCAGTTAAAATTGAATTTACATTGAGTTAATATTGAGTTTGTATTGAGTTAACATTGAGTTTAGTCAGGCTTTGGTAGGTACAAAGCATCGGGAGAACATATAAATAAACTCTTACAGGTGTTTAAGATAAGCTGCCTCAAGAATGGCAATAAACAGCTAATTATAATCAGAATTTTTCATGTATGCCAATCAACTGGTTACTATAAAAAATACAGCGAAAGGGATCAACATCCCCTTCGCTGATTTTCAATCAATCAATCAATTAAGCAATTTAAAGAATGCTTAATGTTTTAAATATTTTTATAACGATTGGCCTTCATACACGGCCGATTCTTCAAGTGCAACCATGTCGCCGTCAAACATCAGGTTTCCTCGACGAATGCCTGATATTCTTGCTGTTGCTCCAAAGTTACCAATTGTCATATTCACATCGTACATACCGATGCTGGTTAAAATATGCATCGAAAGGTCAAATGTTTTCTTCTTTTCGTTTTCCTTAAGTTCCCAGTTAGTGATTTTACCCTTTGCGGTAATACCACCCACACCGTTATAACCCATACCCGTATTTGAACCAATCTGTATAACTGCTTCACCGGCATCAACCATTATAAAGTTGATGGATGAATTTACAGGAATCCGCACTCCATAATGGTTTTGGAGATAATCTGTCTCAACGACAAAACTCCTGTTTTCCAGCATCTGTTTGTTTGATTGGTAAAGACGTTCCCTTTCTACAGCTCTCTTTTCTTTACGGTTTAACTTAGAAGCATGCTCAGTTGTTTGGCCAACTACACCACTGGTACTTAATACAATAACAATTGCAATTAATAAATGTTTTATAACATGTTTCATTGTTTTCTCTCTCTCCTTTATTAATCCCTTAAAAACAATTCTCATTCCATTATTTGAGAAAATCAGGATTTTAAAGATTGATAACATCATTTAACACAAGTACATACATCACAACATTCGTTAAATGGGAATGATTATTAAGGATTTTAGTGAGAGCTGAAGGCTTGATCTGGACTGTTCAGATTATGAATTAAATTCAGAATAATTCCATCTCAGATGAAATATATTTCTTAAAAAGGGAATTTAGTGATGCATAATTACCGTCGCAGAGAGTGTTTTCTTATTGATAATCTGTGTTAAGTTAAACTTTCCCGGTTTTCATACAATTTGGCAACTGCATTTACGATGTCGTCCATGTCGGATTTACTGCCCAACAGCATACTCTGATAAAGTGTAACAGCTTCACGGGTAAGCTGGTCATTTCCAGGCAGGCGATTTTCTTCCCGCCACCGGTTCAGCCTGTTTTGAGTAAATAGTCGTTTGTATCCTTTTGAATTCAGGGCCTCTTCAATCAATCCATCTTTATTTTGTTGCCCGTATCCGGCAGAGCATGGGATTCCTTCGGCCTGTAATGCCTCCAGGAATTTCCCCCTTGAAACGCCTCCGAATTCTTTTGAAATAAACCGAAATGGATACATATGATAAGCCGAGCGGTTATTTCCTTCCACCAGTTTTGCTGTTTTAATGCCCGGAATTTCGCTCAGTTTACTATCGAGGTACATGGCATTTTCAAGCCTTACATCAGCATCTTTTTCAATTCGCTTCATTTGTGAAAGGAGCATTAATGCCTGTATCTGTTGCATCCGGCGATTACTGCCCCTTACAGGATAATCAGAAGTCCGCTCTACGGTTCCGTAAGGCCTTCCGCAATTATGAAATGAATAACACCTGTCCATTAATTCAGGATTGTTTCCAACAATTGCGCCCCCTTCACCGGTAGGAAGGTTTTTTGAATTCTGAAAACTGTAGCATCCCAAATCGCCCAGGGTTCCAAGTTTCTTGCCCTTATATTCACCCAGCCATGCCTGGCATGCATCCTCTACAACCCTCAGGTCATGCTGTTGGGCCACTTCATTTATTTTATCCATATCTGCAGGCAAACCGTATATATGTACAGGCAAAATGGCTGAAGTCCGATCGGTTATTCTTTTTTCCATTTTAGACGGATCGATCAAAAATGTTTCGGGATCGGTATCCACAAATACAGGCAGAGCCTTATTCATGAAAATAACATTGTAGCTTGCAATGAAAGTATATGGCGAGACCAGCACCTCATCGCCGGCATCCACTCCCAAAACATGCAGTGCCACCAATAATGCAGTTGTGCCGCTGGCAGTAGCCAGACAACGGTCAGCTCCCATCAACAGGGCATATTCCTTCTCAAATTCAGCAACATATTCTCCCCCGCCCCTCCACCAGCGGCCACTGCGCAGCATTTCAATAATCTGTTGTTCGGCCGATTCATCCCATACCGGCCACTGGGGCCAGGCTGTTGTCCGCACTTTTTCTCCTCCCAGCAATGCTGGTTTAACAGTATTTTTCAGGTGTATAAAAGAGAAGGGAGACAAGGCCATTGTTCCAAGTGACCCTGCTGTAGCGGTTGTTATAGCCTGCCGGCGGGAAATTTTACGGTTTGACATGATGTTGCTTTTATTGTTTAAAAAAATATAGTTTTAGCTGCTCAGCCAAATTACTGAATTGATGTGAAATATCCGAATAGTTTTTTAATAAATTTATTTCGAAATTACATGGTATTTTATTTGAATCAAATGCAGAAATCAGAATACAATCCGCTTCCCCTGGTAGCACCACTTTTCATTTTTGCGGTTGCCATGGGATTTCTTGAAGCTATAGTAGTGGTTTATATCAGGGAACTTTATTACCCCGAAGGTTTTGCCTTTCCTTTAAAACTGATGAAATCCACATTCATTGGTACCGAAATGGTCAGGGAACTTTGCACCTTGTTTATGTTATGGGCTGTAGCATATGTTACCGGAAAATCATTTATGCGCCGGCTTGCTGCTTTCTTATTTCTGTTTGGTGTATGGGATATATTTTATTATCTCGCCCTGTGGCTTTTCCTGGGTTGGCCTGAATCACTACTTACCTGGGACATCCTGTTTCTTATACCGGTAACCTGGACGGGACCGGTGCTGGCACCTGTTCTTTGTTCACTGGTTATGATTGCCCTGGCTGTGCTTCTTGAATACCTGCATACACAGTATGGGGTAAAGGCTCCGGAAAAAAATGCCATGTGGCTTTTCCTTGCAGGTTCATTATTAATTGTTGTTGCATTTGTTTATGATTTCGCCAGTATTATTATTGGGGGGAATTATCTTTCCCAATTTTTTACGCTAACCGAAAATCAGAACTTTATAAAAGAAATGATTCTTTATGTACCCGGGCGTTTTCAATGGGAACTGTTTACTGCAGGGCTAATTTTAATTTCTACAGGGGTTTACCCGTTGTTAAAAAAAATAGAATAAATAACACGCTCCTTTAAAAGGGCATTAAACGAAATTGAATTATTTTTGGCAGCTATGGATTCAATGCTTAAAACGGTAATGCAGGTAGTTTCTCAATATCTGCCTATGGAAAGTGTCATTGCATTTTTGGCTATGCTTGTGGCTGTTGGCACTGTTATCATTCTTTGGAAGTTTCGGAAATCGGGGGAAGTAATCTACCTAATATTTATCGAACTATTTGCTGCAATATGGGCCCTTACCAGCGGATTGGAATTTATGTCCACAAGTTTGGAAATGAAAATGATATGGTCTCAGCTATCTTATTTTGGAATTGCCTTTCTACCTGTTTCTTATTTTCTGTTTACCACCGCTTTCAGCCAGAAATTTCACCTGATTTCTCCCCGTAATATTGCCTTACTTTCAATAATTCCATTTATTACCATTCCGCTTGTTTTAACAAATGAATACCACCACCTGGTATGGAAAAATGTTATCCTTGATAATTTCGAAAATAATACAATCATTATTGATCATGGCAGCTGGTTCTGGATATACTGGTCGTATGCCATTACACTAATAATAGCTGGCTTATACAATTTGCTGCTTTCAATTTATGAGTTTACCGCCTATTATAAATCGCAGGTGGCCACTCTGCTTATTGCCACGCTTATACCACTGGGAGGTAACCTGGTATACATAACCGGGATCAATCCCATTCCGGGATTTGACTGGACTCCAATATTGTTTGTTTTCACCGGGCTTGTGATCACCTTTGGGATTGTAAGGTACCGTATGTTCGACCTGGTACCGTTTGCCCGTAACAATCTTATCGACACAATGAGCGATGGTGTTATAATTGTAAATTCGGAAGGCTTCATCGAAGATTACAATCCTGCTGTGAATACAATTTTTAATCTGCAATCTCCTGTTGTGAGAAACAGGTTTTCAGACGTCTTCAGTGACTATGAAAATATTGTTTTAGCAACCGAAGCAGAAACAAACAGCCTCGTGGAAATAGAGGCAGGTATGCCTGCTGAATCAAAAACTTACCAGGTCCGCATATCGCCGGTTTATAACCGCAACCGTCAGTTTTCAGGGCACCTGCTGCAATTAAACGATGTATCTTCGCTAAAACAGTCGGAGAACAAACTCAGACTGGTTAATAAAAAACTGGAAGCTGAAGTAGAGGAACGGGGCCGGCTTATTGAAGATTTGGATGCGTTTGCGCATACGGTAGCCCATGATTTAAGAAATTCCCTTGGTTCGGTTTATAGTTCCACCGAAATTATTGAAGAGTGCATTAAGGAAGGCAAAACGGCCATACTAAATGAATTTTCAGGACATATCAAGGCATCTGCCCAAAAAGCGATGCATATTACGCATGAACTTCTTCTTTTGGCAACTGTAAACCATCATGAAGTAGAAAAAAAGCAATTGGATATGGGGCGGATATTCATTGATGCTCAAAGTCAGGTTAAAGAATTAATAAAAAGCAGTGGCGCTCAAATCTCATTTCCTGAAGAATGGCCCGTTTCGTTGGGATATGCTCCATGGATCGAGGAAGTGTGGGTGAATTACCTGACTAATGCCATAAAATACGGTGGTGCACCTCCTGTGATATCGATTGGGGCCCTATCTGAAGAACATTATATCAGGTTCTGGATAAAAGATAATGGCAATGGGATATCCCCCGCTGCTCAGGAAAAATTATTTAAAAAATATTCCCGGCTCACGCCGGAAAAAGCTGAAGGTTATGGACTTGGACTCTCTATTGTTAAACGGATTTTAAGAAAAATGGGGGGATATGTTGGAGTAGACAGTACAGGAATTACAGGTGAAGGAGCCTGTTTCTGGTTCAGTTTACCCACGGTTTATACAAATAAACCTGAAGAGGAACTGCTTGGCACTTCTCATTAAAATTTAACATCTCCTGCTGTGAATATCAAAATCGTGTATTAACCACATTTGTATATTGTGATCCAAATGTATAGGTTACAGCAATTGAACTGTAAAAGGAAAAATCGGTGGATAGTTCACGCTGCCTCAACAAAACATCTTCAAGGGAAGCTTCTCCTTTTGGCAGAGAGAGTTGATCACGTATTACCTCATATTCAATCTGAAAGCGCAGGGCAAAACCCTCAAACAAACGCACTGATGTTTGCCCGTAAAACTCAGCACGGTAATGCTCCATTTTCTGAAGGTACTGAGACCCCACAAATCCTGTTTCTATACTTCCCCAGGGTTGCTGAATATTTACATCACCCCGGAACTGATGGTTGAAAAGTTTTTCTTTGGATTTGTCGTATATGGTTTGATCAAAATAATCGAAGATCTGATAGCCTAAAAGGTACCTGAAGGTTATCGCTTTACGCACGGCTTCCCGGTATGGAAAAATGTTGAACTCGATGCCAGGACTAATACCTAAATGGTGCCTTGTGTTCCGGCTGTTATTTGTTACATAATCGACTATTAGCCCTGCCGACCAATGATTGGTAAGGCTTTTTATTATATAACTGTCAATTCCATGCCGTCGTTGTTCACTAACCACTTCCTCATCGCTGTCGCTGGTCTGGAAGGTTACCTTGCCGTAGTTGAAATAGGGTCTGAACCGAAGCTTCCAATCTTCTGTTACCCGGTCTGCAAAAAATCCCCAACGGGAATCAAAATCACTTTGGTTTGATTCCAGGTCAAACCGAACACTTCCTACATATCCCTGAAAAACCCAATAGTTCCATGGGTCTTCTACCTGCACTAATTCGTCGGCTTCGTCTGGTAAATACTTTATAGAAAAATTTGTTCCTAAAGGTGTCTGCAAAATAAACGACGCAAATCCCTGTTTCAGAAAACTTGTTATTGCCTGCCGGCGCTCAGAGAGAGTGGCATCTCTGTCGATATAATGCCTCAATGTATAAGAGGTTCCTTCGAACCTTCGCCTGCCTATAAAAGTAAACTGGTATTCGCGCCCTCCCCCACCCGTTTCCTCATCGGTTACAAATACATGTACATCAGCTAATTCAGGATCCCGTACATAATTCACAAAGTTGAGCTCTGTCCGGATAAAAGCAAAATCACAACGCCTGCAGTCGATGTAAAACGATGGGGCAAGAATGGAGGCAATAGAAACAGGACGTTTAATCGTATCGTTTAATTCCGCTCCAATAATGGTATCCTGTTCATCTATCTGAGCAATTACATTGTTAGAAAGTAAATTAATAAAACCTGTTGTCAGTATGATAAATATCAAAAAATTCTTCATTAAATGCAGGAGTATTTTCTTAATAAAAATCAGGATTTTTATTAATTATAATTTAATTGATTTTTTAATGCTTTTTATTGATTTTATTAACAAACAATACAATAAACTGTTTAGGCAAACATTCAGTTCCAAAGCATTCCAAATACCTTTATAATTATTGAATGAAAGGAATTTGGTCTGATCTGGTTCCTTAGCACATTTCTTCTATAAATTATAGATAACTGATTTTAAACATTAAAGCAGAGACCAATTAAACGAGAAACTGCGAACATTCAATTTTAAATTTTGTTTTTGAATTAAAATAAAGATCCCAATATAATGAAGCGTCGATATTTTATTAAATCAGGATTAGCAGCTGCAGGAACATTACTGCTGGATGCATTTCCATACCATGCTTTTGCTTCCGATATTAAAAAATATGCCTGGGATAAAGTCATTCTTGGAGATACGGGTATAGAAGTTTCACGGCTTGCCATGGGTACCGGTACAAATGGTTTTGGTAACAGTTCAAACCAAAAACGTAAGCTGGGACTGAAAGGATTAACCAATCTTCTGCGCACAGGTTACGACAACGGTGTGTTCTTTTGGGAGTCGGCCGATCAGTATGGCACCCATCCTCACCTGAAGGAAGCGTTAAAAAAAGTTGACAGGGAAAAGGTGGTTCTCCTGACCAAGACGCATGCTAAAACTGCCGACCAGATGAAAAAGGATCTTGACCGATACCGAAAGGAGATCGGAACAGATTACATCGATATTGTATTGCTGCATGCACTTACCAATCCGGATTGGAATACCAACCGGATGGGTGCAATGGAATACCTCTCACAGGCAAGGGAAGACGGCATCATAAGAGCCCATGGAGTGTCCTGTCATTCATTGGGAGCATTGCAAACAGCAGCAAATGAGCCCTGGGTGCAGGTCGACCTTGCACGCATGAACCCTGCCGGAGCACGAATGGATGCTGACGTGCCTACTGTAGTTAAAGTTTTGAAAGATATGAAGTCGAAGGGTAAAGGAGTTATTGGCATGAAAATATTCGGAGGGGGTTCGCTTCGCGATAAAACCGATCAAATGCTTCAGTATGCCCTGGCGCAGGATTATTTAGACTGCTTTACAATTGGCTCAGAAAACATCGACGAATTTAAGGATTTAACAAAAAAGATTCCTGCTGCAAGTGTGAGAGGATAAATTTATTGGATAACCCCAGCGTTAATGGCATAACAATTTCATGACAACCAGGGAAACAGGCAGACAACAAATACTGCTTTCGTTTTCATATGTTACAGCATTTAGCTCAGCAATATCTTTCAGAAAACTGTAACATATATACAAACACTATTCAGCAAGAGGAGGGGCCAGCGGTGCAAGAGGCTTTCCTCCCCCACCTATAGAGCTTTCGGAATTGTTATCAACTACATGAAGGTTTAAAAAGATGCGATCCATATCGCGGGCCCATGGGGTATTTTTACTTTGTTGCTTCATTGAAAACCCCCAGTCATCTTCAAACTGTTCGTCAAAACGACCGGCTGGTCCCCATTCAGTAATTATTGCATATACATCCCAGGCCGTATCATCTACAATATAAGCTCCGTATTTCTGAAAGGTTTCAGCCAGTATTCGTGCAGGTTCAGTTTCAAAACCCAGGGAGTCGAGATCCCAATTGGCAGGGAGTGCAAGCAACGCTCCCATCCGGCACTCCTTTACTAACGGGGTACTGCGCTTGCGCCCGTAATCTCCCGGTGCATAACTGTCGGCACTTTTGGCAGGCCACCGATATCCATAGCTAGATTCATTGTAAAACAGATTTTTGGCTGCATAAACATTTACTTTCAGCGCATGTCTGATCATACCTGAGCCGGGCCTTAACTCTCCTATCCTTAATGCACCACCAATGGCTGATAATTTGGAAGCTCCGTGTGCACCATACATTCCTTCGCCATACAAGTCCTGGTCCTCAAAAACATAGCGAGAGGTGGCGGCTTTACCTGCTTCACAACGTGCAAAGGGCTGTGTCTGCATAATGGTCCTGCCATCAGACATCAGTACCGCCAGGCCGGAGTTGGGAGTCTGACCGTCCCATGTATCCGGACTTACAACAAAATCATCAGGAATAGGTGCCGAAAACATCAGTTCGCCTTCAACGGTGCAACGGTTTTTATTCCTGTCCCACCCTGCATTATTAATATATATGTCGGTAACCGGTGCCGTTTCTGTTAAAACGATAATGTCCTCGTCAATAGTCATCCCCTGTGCCTCCGCCTGTTCCAAACGGGCATGAACATAAATTGCATCGCTGCCAACAGGCATATTCCAGATTGAGGTGGAAGCAAACGGCCACTTTTTAATATCGCGTGTTTTAGGAGGCACTTCACCTGAATCAACCTTTTTGGGCACAAAACCATTACTGTTAATAGGTGAAACATATAGAAAAACAGACACTAAAATAGCTCTGGAAATAATATTTACCATTTAATTCAATATTTTAAAAATCATGTAATATCAGCAGGGATAAAAGCTGTAGTTGCCAATTATAACTTTGACAACCAGGTTTTCATCACTGTATTTAATTAGTAAGAACTCAGACTGTCCTGGCTGTTTAGATTTTAAATGCGGGCAGATTGTTCCCGGTTATAATGGCATCTCAGGCAAATTCCAGCCTTCCCTGTAGTTGTGTTTAATATATTCGTTTGCAGCAGTCTCAGCGTTAAATGATGCAAATTGTGTATTAAAATGCGGATGCCCGTCTATTACCTTAAATTCATCAGAGGTCACAATCTTCAGTTCTTCCGAAGGTGAAATGTTGGTAAACCGCATATTTTGTGCATCCCATTGCAGGGTTTTGTTAAGGCTTTGCAACCGGATAGCAAGGACACCAAGTAACACCATTTCATTAAATGGTCCGGAATAACCAAAGTGAGAAGTACTTTCTATGCGGTTATCGGGTGATTCCTTACAGGCACGAATCCAATCCTGCTCATGGGGCCCGTCAACATAACCTATTGCTCCGGGTATACGTCGCAGATAAGGTGTAACCTGAGGCTTTCTTCCCGAAAGCAAAAATGCGTTAAATCCACCGCAACCGGTAATTATTGTATCCTTCGAACCAACAAAGATGCAACCTCCCAATCCGTCAGCCATCAGGTCAATTTCTACGGGCATCAGTTCTGCAAGATTAGGCAATAATCCTCCATCGTACCAATAGACTTTTACCGGTGGCATGTTTACCTTATCCATTTTCTCCCTCGCCGGAAAGGAAAACTCGACGGTTTCAGCCTGAGGTGCCGATTCTGTATTCATCTGTGTTGAGCTTCCCCTTACTTTGTCGGGGTATCCCAACTTCAAAGCCTGGTATACTGGGTCGAGCACATGGCAGGCCATATCGCCGAAAGCTCCGGTTCCAAAATCCCACCATCCTCTCCAGTTCCAGGGGGTATAAATTTCATGATAGGGGCGTTCAGGTGCCGGACCAACAAAAAGGTCCCAGTTCATCGTATCAGGGGTTGCCATTTTTTGGGTGGGTCTTTCCAGCCCCTGGGGCCAAATAGGCCTGTCGGTCCAAGCATGCACTTCCTTCACTTCACCGATTTCACCATTCCATATCCACTCGCACACCTGGCGCACACCGTCGCCTGAATTCCCCTGGTTTCCCATTTGAGTGGCTACTTTGTGTTTTGCAGCCAGGCGTGTCAGCAATCTCGATTCGTAAACCGAATGAGTTAGTGGTTTCTGACAATAAACGTGCTTACCCATTGCCAATGCCTGAGCCGCTACAGCAGCATGGGTATGGTCGGAAGTGGCTACCATAACAGCATCGATTGAATTACCCATTTCATCGTACATATTTCGCCAGTCCCAGTAGCGCTTTGCTTTTGGAAACTCATTGAAAGTCTTATCTGCATACTTCCAATCAACATCACAAAGTGCCACAATATTCTCGGAATTCATGGCCACAAGGTTGGGATGACCTTTCCCACCAATCCCTACTCCTGCAATGTTTAGCTTGTCACTTGGAGCACGGTGCCCCAGTCCGCTTACCGCTATACTTGGTATAATAGTGATTCCTACCGTTGCTGCAGCAGTTTTTTGTAAAAAGCTACGTCTTGAGTGATTCATTTTTATATTACTCATTACATTATTATTAAATCAACAGCCCCATACAAAATAAAAGGATTACCACGATTAAAAAAATTTTTCACCCCTATTTCTTTTCTTAATTTAGCGACTTCATTTCTGATATTAATGCAATGAACTGTAAAATTACCTCAAATGATTTCGTAGTTGAATCATGGAATCAACTGATTGATGAAGTCTACTATGATTCATGGAAACCTAAAATGGGGCGTTACCGCAGCGACTATGCCTTCAGGGGCCTGTCGGACTGCAGGTACCAGTTAAAAAATAGTTTTCTGCGTAATTGCGGGAATCACCCTGAACTTGAATATCACTTATTACGCAACTTTAGAAAGTATGCCCGCACGGATGAACCTCAACATACCACCACACAGTTACGTTCACTGGTACTTGCCCAGCATCATAGCCTCACTACCAGGCTGGTCGACTGGACGTACTCGCCGTTTATCGCTTTGCATTTCGCAACTTCAAATACTGAAAAGTTTGACTGCGATGGTGTAATATGGCAGGTTGATTTTGTAAAGGTGAACCGGCTTTCGCCCGAGCCCCTTAATGCTCTGCTCAGAGAAGAAAAGTGCAATGCCTTTACAATAGAAATGCTTGAGTCGGAGTTTTTGTCGTTACAAAAATTTGATGAAGCAATTGGAAAAGGTCATGCCCTGTTTTTTGAGCCTCCATCACTTGATGATCGGATTGTTAACCAGTTTGCCCTATTCTCGTTAATGACAGAGGCAACAGCAATTCTTGATGATTGGCTGGTAAAGCATCCCGATTTGTACCGCAGGATAATAATTCCGGCAAAACTTAAATGGGAAATTAGGGACAAGCTTGATCAGGCCAATATAACTGAACGGGTACTGTTTCCCGGGCTCGACGGCCTGGCCAGCTGGCTTAAAAGACACTATCAGCCAAAAAACGACAGATCGCAAACATCATTTACGTAATAAGCAAAAACAAACATGTGTGATCCGATAGGCCAGGCTATTCACGATTACTTTGAAAACAGAGTAGCAGAAAACATAGTGATTGAAACCAACTATACAGAAGATGAGCTGCTTTCTCCTTCCTGGTTTTTTAGAACCACTGATGAAATGCCCTCAATTGAACGAACCGCTTTAAGGCTGTGTTCCGGAAAGATCCTGGATGTAGGAGCAGCTGCAGGTTGCCATGCCTTGCCCTTACAAGAACAGGGATTCGACGTTACTGCCCTCGAAAAATCGATGTCTGCTGCTGAAGTGATGAGAAAGAGAGGCATTGATAATGTAATTTGTACCAACATATATCAGTTTCATAAAAAAGGGTTCGATACCATTCTGATGCTTATGAACGGGACTGGCATTGGCGGAACATTAACAGGATTAAAGGATTTGCTGCTTCATTTAAAAAGCCTGCTGGCAAAGGATGGCAAGATACTGATCGACTCCTCAGATATATCATATCTTTTTCAGGAGTCGGATGGCTCCTTTTGGATTAACCTTGCAAACGACAATTACCATGGCGAAATGAATTATACTGTAAATTATAAGAATCAAAAATCCAGCTTTAACTGGTTATTTGCTGATTTCGACACACTCGAAAATGTAGCCGGATCTGCTGGTTTAAAATGTAAATTAGTTGAGGATGGACCGCATTACGATTACCTTGCGCAACTTACTCAATAAGCCAATCGAATTATATCTGTGTTCCTTTTTTACATTGATATAAAAAGAAGTGATGATAGAATGAAAATTGCCGTTCGCCGAAAAAAACATGCATCTCACAGAATATATTTCACTGTTTGCACGTAATTGCATAATTTAGCAATAAGTTTTAAGTTGAATACAAACATCAAATTTAGTTTCAGATGAAAGCAACACTTTTCCTCTCTTCAATATTTTTCATACTTGGTTTAAAAATTAGCAGCCTTATCGATCTTCGTGGAAAAGCCAACGCTGTTGATCAGATAATTACCAATAAAATAATAAATTCAAAACCGGTTAAAGCTCTGCCTTTGTTTCAAGACTCAGAAGAAGAAAAGGATGTTCAGGAGAAATCCACTCAGGAAGAACTCCCAAATAAGGAAAATGAGACCAAAGGTACCCCTGAAAACATCGAATAAATTGTATTTCTAAAGTTTAAGCTTATTTATCCCAGAGCTCAAAGCTTCCGGAACATTTAACAATTTTCTTCTAAAAATTGATATTATTATAAGGTAAATCTCTCAAAATCACCTTTTCCAATCCCCGGAAAATTCCATTTCCATATAACAGCATTATTATTTTATTATATTAGTAGCAAAATGTAACAAAATCATTAATGTTTGGAGAGGATAGTCAGACTCCTCAACCAAATGATTGTATAGTTTGTTGTTACGTAAAACGACTAGCATATGGGAAAAATTAAATTAAATATGGATCGCAGGAATTTTGTCCGTGCATTATCTCTTGGTACGGCTCATCTTCTATTTTCGAATCCACTTCAGGCAGGGCAATCAAAGTATTCTAGCACATATCCACTGCAAAAAGTTAAACTGGGCGAATCGGGTATTGAAACCACACTTGTTGGTATAGGAACAGGAGTTCATGCAGGTGATCGTTCTGCATTCATGACCCGGCAGGAAAAAGAAAAAAGCCTTGCCTTGCTGCAACATGCCTGGGATAAAGGAGTTCGCTTTTTTGATTGTGCTGACACCTATGGTACACACGGGCTCATGGCAGAAGCGTTAAAAAACATGGACCGCGATGAATTAACACTGACCTCCAAAATATGGGTTCGTGGAGGAGGTATTCCTGAACCTGAACGGCCAGATGCCGACGTTGTAGTTGACCGTTTCAGAAAGGAACTGGATACCGATTACATCGACCTGGTGCAAATTCACTGCATGGTGGAAGAAAACTGGACTGAAACACAGAAAAAGCAGATGGATATTCTGGAGAACCTTAAGGCCAAAGGAATAATAAAGGCGCATGGGGTTTCGGTTCACTCCCTTGAAGCGATGAAAGATGCTTTAAAAAGTCCATGGGTCGATGTAATTCACGTGAGAATAAATCCTTACGGCATTGCAATGGATAAACCAGATCCGGAAGAAGTAGTGGAAGTAATTAATCAATTGCATCAATCAGGTAAAGGAGTTATCGGCATGAAGCTGGTTGGAAATGGTGATTACCGCGACCAAAGTGATAAAATTGACAATGCAATTCGTTTTGTACTTGGACTGAAAACAGTGGATATGGTAATAGTTGGATTTGAAACAATTGACCAGGTTGATAATTATATTGCACGAACAGAAGATGCACTAAGGGCGCTGCAGGGATAATTATTTGCTTTTGATTTCGTACTTTTAGGGCAGTGTTATAAAAAAACAGTGCAATGAACAAATTATTTCCAGCTGTCCTGGTTCTATTTATATCTATTCAGCTTTATTCTCAAGATCGTATAACAGGCCATCCCTTTACCACCCGGAGTGAAGTGATTGCCCAAAATGGCATGGCCTGTACCAGCCAACCGCTGGCTACACAGGCAGCACTTGATATACTTAAGTCGGGAGGCAATGCCATTGATGCAGCTATTGCAGCCAATGCAGTACTGGGACTGACAGAACCAACAGGCAATGGAATTGGTGGTGATTTATTTGCAATAGTCTGGGATGCAAAGACCCAAAAATTATATGGGCTTAATGCCAGCGGACGGTCTCCTTATGAACTGACCCTCGATTATTTCAAGGAAAATGGATATGAAAAAATACCTGCACATGGACCACTCCCTGTTTCAGTGCCCGGTTGTGTAGACGGTTGGTTTGAATTGCATGAAAAGTTTGGAGTCCTTCCAATGGAAAAAGTACTTTCTCCTGCAATTGATTATGCTGAAAATGGCTTTCCGGTTAGTGAAGTAATAGCTTATTACTGGAAAAGCAATTCCCGAATCCTGCAAAAATATCCCGGCTTCGAAGAAATTTACATGCCCGGCGGAAAGGCACCGGCTAAGGGAGAAATATTTAAAAATCCTTATCTGGCCGGTACCCTGAGATTAATTGCCCAAAAAGGCCGTAGTGTTTTTTATAAAGGAGAGATTGCAGAAAAGATTGTGAAGTACGTCCGCGAACAGGGAGGATTCTTAAGTATGAGAGATATGGAAGAACATACATCGGAATGGGTGGAACCAATTTCAACCAACTACCGAGGTTACGATGTATGGGAGCTGCCTCCAAACGGACAGGGAACTGCCGTTTTACAGATGTTAAATATACTGGAAAACTACGACATCGGCAGTATGGGTTTTGGTTCACCTGAATATATGCACCTTTTTATCGAAGCAAAAAAGCTTGCATTTGAAGACCGTGCAAAGTATTATTCCGATCCTGCATTTAACGAATTGCCTGTTGAACAACTCATATCAAAAAGTTATGGTAAACAACGGGCCAAGCTTATTAACCCCGACCGGGCAGGCCGTGATTACCCTGCCGGCGAACTGGAAACCGGAAATACAATATACCTTACGACGGCAGATAAGGAGGGGAATATGGTATCGCTCATTCAAAGTAACTACCTTGGAATGGGATCAGGAATGACTCCCGGCAAACTGGGATTTGTGTTACAGGACCGAGGTGAGCTTTTTTCACTCGACGAAGGCCACATGAATGTCTACGAACCACATAAGAGACCGTTCCATACAATTATACCGGCGTTTATAACCAAAAAAGGAGAACCCTGGATAAGTTTCGGTCTTATGGGGGGCGCTATGCAACCCCAGGGGCACGTACAGATCGTTTGCAACCTCGTAGATTTTAACATGAACCTGCAGGAAGCTGGCGATGCACCAAGGATTCAACATACCGGGTCGAGCCAACCCACAGGCGAAATAATGACTGATGGCGGAGAGGTAACACTCGAAACAGGATTTTCTTATGAAACCATCAGGACGCTATTAAACAAAGGACATAAAATAGGTTACGCTGTTGGACCCTATGGAGGCTATCAGGCTATTATGCTGAATAATGAAAATAAAGTTTATTTCGGTGCTTCGGAATCGCGGAAAGATGGACAGGCAGCTGGTTTTTAGAAAAGGAATAAGTTGATTAAACTACTTTTTTTAGTTTATCTACAGGAGGACATTTTTTAAGTTCCAATTGTTCTCTTTTATAAATGCAACTTTTATGATGAAGGATCAATACATCCATCTCTTCTTCGGTAAGCTGCTCAATATGCTCCCATCGTTCAAGCGCTGATTTCTTTCGCACTTCCTCAAAAGGACAACCTTTAAGTGCATACTCCAGTGGACATGCACTGAAAACACCAAACAACCATATTTTTTTTTCTCTTGCTTTCACCTTTTGAATTACTATTTAAGCAGTCCAAAAGTAAAGCTTATTCAATTTAACTATATAAATCTTTTGCTGATCCTTTAAGTAACAAATGCCGAAACTTTATTAGTAATACTGATTAGCCTATGCTAAATTACTGACATATTTACCTATTGATGTGGTGTAAATACGGTAATCAGTTTCTCCTGAGGTTCAAGTGTCTGAAGGTAAGTATAAATTGCCTTTAAATCCGTCTCACTCATTTGACTATATAACAACCAGGGCATAAGCGTATTAAACTCATTGTTTATATCTACATCATGAGGACTGTAAGAAGAATCAGCAAATGCCTTGAAACGATTGATAAACATTTCCTCTGTCCAGTTTCCAATTCCGGTATGGGGGTCAGGAGTAAGATTCGATGTAGTAACCACTCCTCCCGCCATCAGAAATTCCCTGCCTCCCGAAAAGGCTTCCTCTAATACGGGTTTTCCTTTTACCATCGGAGTGTGGCATTCAATGCAGCCAGCTATCGTAGCCATGTACTTTCCATACTCTGTAACATTTTGTTCATCTGGCTTAGCAGGATAGTTGTATTTGACCGGCATTGTGTTAATCAGAAGGGAAACCGGAAATTTTGCTTTTGAAACTTTAACAGTATTTTCTACTGAAGGCAGAGTTCTGAGATAAGCTATTACAGCATGTATGTCTTCCTCACTGGCCTGGTTGTACAGCGGATAAGGCATTGCAGGGAACAGTGCCCTGCCATTTTTCGAAACACCTGTTGTGATGGCTCTGAACAGTTCCCCATCGGTCCAGTCTTTAAGATAAAATGGTGTCAGGTTGCTGGCGTAAAAATTACCAGGCAAACCAAATTCTTCAGTAAATTCATCTCCCCCACCCGAAAAGGCAGGACCGGAAATAGGGGCAGAAAATTTGGAATAATCGCGCATAGAATGACAATCGGCACAAACCATAACATTATGTGCAAGATACTTTCCTCGCTCAACCCGCTCCGGGGTAATTTCTACCTGCAATTCAGGTGCCGCTCCTGTATTGGGTAACATCAGCTTTACATAGGCTACTACCAGCAGAACTGCAACAAGAATAATTAATAGTGTTATCCATAAATACTTCATAACAGGCTCTTTTTAAATTTAATACAAGTTATAAATAAAAAAGATAAATAAGTATTTATTTGATTAACTTTTTCTATCACTAAGTGCAAGAATATTTAATTCTCCCATAAGGGATATATGATTTATCCCTCATATTTCGTATATTACATAAAAAATTAAAACTTCTTTATAATGAGCCTTTCTTGCAGAAAAATAATATCCCGGATAAGAAATGGAGCTATAGTTCTGATTTTCCTGCTGCTTTTGTCCTGTTCAAATGACAACGGTACAGTAATAACTGTAAATGGAGAAATTCCGGCAGGAGCTATGGGAAAAACCTTACATCACGAGCATCTGCTGGTAGATTTTATTGGTGCTGACAGTACCGGATATAATCGCTGGAATAAAGACAGTGTTGTAAATAAGGTGCTTCCTTATTTAATTGAAATAAAAAAACTTGGATATAAAACGTTGGTCGAGTGCACTCCTGCGTACCTGGGCCGTGACCCGCAATTAATGAAAATGCTTTCCGAGGAGTCAGGGCTTCAGCTTATAACCAACACCGGGTATTACAGTGCGGTGGAGTCAAAATATTTGCCTCCTCATGCCTTGCGGGAAACAGCTGAAGAAATTGCCGAGCGTTGGATTGATGAAGCCCGCAATGGCATTGAAGGCACCGGTGTATTTCCCGGGTTCATTAAAATTTCAGTTGAAAATAAGCCACTCGAACAAATTCACCGTAAAATAGCAGGGGCAGCTGCCATCACTCATAAAGCAACAGGATTGGTTATTATGTCGCATACCGGAACTGCCACACCAGCTTTTCAACAACTTGAAA
Organism: Mariniphaga sp.; assembly: GCA_024636975.1. Classification (GTDB taxonomy): domain Bacteria; phylum Bacteroidota; class Bacteroidia; order Bacteroidales; family Prolixibacteraceae; genus Mariniphaga. The sequence continues at coordinate 33,559 of JAGXGA010000033.1, read as the reverse complement.
TACTTAAAAATTATGGCGTTCATCCGTCTGCATTTATCTGGACACATGCACAAAATGAAACTGATTTTGAAAAACATGCCGAGGCTGCAATGCGTGGTGCATGGATAGCTTTTGACGGTTTCTCTGCTGACCAGATTGATAGATACGTCGATTTTGCAATATATATGAAAAAACAAGGATTACTAAACCGGATATTGTTCTCTCACGATGGTGGCTGGTACAGGCCAGGTGAACCCAATGGGGGTAATTTTAGAGGCTTTACAGAAATAGAGGAATTGCTTATCCCTGAACTTCGAAAAAAGGGGGTGAGCCAGCAGGATATCCTTCAGCTTTTCGTTATGAATCCAAAAGATGCTTTCCAGGTAAGGTACAGGTTATTGTAACCCGCCTGAATTCTGCTTTCCAGCGAGCAGGGTCTGTCGAAAAGCTCATGCAGGTTCCTTATGACTTCAGAGAGATCGCATGTTTATAGAACCTGCCCCCCATGGCAGGCGGGAATAATGAATAGAAAGATGTTCGACTCTGGCCAGGGTCCTAAATTACGCTTGGAGCATTTACAATACATATTTTATCCCTTTGGGATAATATTCAGACCAGACTAAATCCAAGTGCAAGCTTTTTTCGGTTTTGCATTAAACATGCCTGCACATTAATCTTAAAAACAATCATCTTTTTTATTCAATATTAATAGTTAATACATTTCTTAGCAGGCCCTGCTCAGCGGTTACTTTTACATTGTCTTATAAATTGATTGTCTTCTTAAGAATTTACCTTGCTCTGTACCAACGCTGTTGATTGCCGCCGGGATTAAGTTCAAAAAAATATCCCATTGATATGGTAACTACGCTATTATACAATTTATCAACAGGCAAATTGGAAATATTAGTAAGCGATCTGCTATATGCACCCTGAACTTCAAAACCCATGAATAAGAACCCTATACCAAAGTTGAGGCCTGCATCAAAAGGTTTAATTTCATCGGATTCGGAAGTGCCTATCTGCAGCTTTTCAGTAATATCGTTTTCGTCTTCAAGATATTTATATCTTCCACTCAGGGCATAACCAAAATAAGGACCTGCAAATAACTGCAGGATACCTGATCCGGCAGGCACAGTAAGTATGCTGTTAAATGGAAATTCAAGATAAGAAATAAGCATATGATCGTCGTCAATTTCTGAATACCTTAGTGTAGTTCCTTTTCCTGAAAGAAATATGCCGCTCTGGAAGGAATATAATTCCTGCATTTTATAATTTAACATTCCACCAAAAAAAGCGCCTGGCATTAATCTGGAATTGGTAAAATCACCTCCAAAAGTAGAATAACTTAAACCTATTTTGGGTGCTAAAGTAAACTGTGCGTGAACTGAAAAGACGGAAAACACTAATAGTGCAGCAAAGAGTACCGCTTTTTTATTCATTTTCATTGACCATTAATTCATTTTTGTATGATAACTGTTTGAATAGTTAAAATGTTCTTTTGTTTATTGATTTATATGAAATTCATGCATAATTGCCACTATTTCTTTTTTCCTCCGCCTGAGTTTCCATTGTTGCCCTTCCCTGAGTTGCCTTTATCTTTTTTTTTATCGTCGTCATCATCGTCGTCGTCGTCATCATTATCTCCATCATCATCCCTGTTGTCCTCATCATCGTCTCCATCATCATCCCCACTTTCCTCATCATTTCCTCCTTCATCATTCCCGGTACCTTCGTCATTTTCCCCTTCATCATTCCCGGTACCTTCATCATTTTCTCCCTGATCATCACTATCACCTTCATTACTGCCATCATTCGGGGAATCATCATCACCCTCCGCGTCTCCCGGTTCATTGTCCGAACCTTCATCACCAGCTTCATCTCCAGGGCCTTCTTCATCCTCATTTCCTGAATTGCCATCATTTCCATTCCCCGGAGTGTCTCCGGTTCCGTCTACAGGGCTGTCGCCATTACCGGCGGGTCCATCTCCACTACCGGCTTCCCCGGAATTTTCATCCTTCTCATCATCTTCATTTGTTCCATCTCCACTGCTTCCTGAATCTTCCGATCCAGCACCCGGGTCATTTTCATCTTCTCCATCATCTGGGTTGTCTCCGGATTCATCAGTGCCACCTTCATCTTCATCTCCTGATTCATCAGTTCCACCTGTATCTCCATCTCCCGAATTATCACCATCCGGATTATCACCGGACTCACCATCACTGGTATCGCCGTCAGCTTCTTCACCGGTATCCTCATCTCCTTCCGGAGCTTCATTATCCGGGTTTTCATCTGCAGTGTTACCCGGAAACAGGCCATCATTGATGCCAAAGCTGCTGAACGTGTTAAACTTATCAATTAGCAGGGCGACCGTATTAGAAGCAGCCTCTTCGGAAATAACAAGGATTCCGTTTTCATTTTTATCTAACGAACTGACATCAATTCCCTTAAATAAATCCGACAAATCAAATACAACCAGAAGATCAACATTTTCACCTTCTCTGACTTCAATACCGGTATTGTTTTCAATATTTAATGTATACTCCCTGGCTGTTATTAATTCAAATGGAATTTCACCTGAACCATCAGAAGGCATTATCGTACCTCTTAAAATAATGGTCATTCCTCCTGTAAGGGCTTTATGCGTTTTTATTTCAATTTCCCTGTAAGAACCCGGTTCTGCAAATATCCATCTAATGGCAGGAGAAATTGTACCATTTAACAGATCAGCGACATATGGTCCGTCGTAAACTATTTTTTCGATGGCTGCGGAATCGTTTTCTCCCACACGTTTCAAATCAATGTTTCCTATCCCTATATAAGCCTCTTCAAGTAATATGGTATTGGCAGTACTTTTAAGCAAAGATGTAGCCTGGAAGGTGATTTTTACACCACTTGGTGCTTCAAAATCATCATCTTTGCATGCATCGAAAAGGAAAATTCCTGCCAGTAAAATAAAATATTTGAAATATAGTATCGTTTTCATGGGCTTGTATTATTGTCAGACTTTAATTATAGAACATCACTCGCCTGGTGAATGTTTTGTTTAATTTGGTATTCTGTATGCCAAAACGAATGCCATTAATTTTTATCTACCGCTGAAAGAGCAGTATTAAAATATAAAACTTCAAGCACATGTGAAAGAAAAATCAGAATCAAATAAATTTAACCAAACCCGGAAACCTATAGCCTTTCATCAACAGTTTTCTAAAATCAGGGGCTAAATCTAAATTTATCCTTTTCTTTCAAGACTTTCAATATCCGTTACCAGGTGTTCGTAAACGCCTTTGTCTGCTTCCGGAGCCACCACTTTTAAAAGGAATTTCGAAGGATCATCATTTTGGTAACGCCCCGGAATCATTGGAATTGCAAGATAAATCCGTGAATCATTTTTCAGTTTCACTTCATACAATTCTCCTTTTTGCACGTTTTGAACCAGCTTTTCAAAATAATCACTCATAATATTGTTTCATCGTTTATTGATACGAATCAGTTATTTTTCAAAAAACATGCCTTTGATTCACTCACGCTTTTAGGCCACGAAACAATAAATATATTTTCGTATTACCCTGTTCAGCTATTAATTATGTGGAATTTATACCCATGCTTTATATGCAATCCACACCACATTCAAAATAATTGGCCGGGAATTAATAAGCTATAAATTCTCAGTACCTGGTCCAGTATAAACTCAGTATAATTTCAGTATAAACTCAATGTAAATTCAATTATAATTGAATTTACACTGAATTAATATTGAGTTTATATTGAGTTAACATTGAGTTTAGTCAGGCGAAGGTAACTTCCATGTATGGAGAGGAAAAAGGGTTTTGGTTAATACTGTTTCTATAACTTCAGGTAAGGATATAACCGGAAATTTAATTTTGGTATTCCAGGTTTCATGAAAACGGTGCAACAGCGAATACTCTTGAAACCTTTATCAGAAGTCAGTTGCAAACAAAAGAACCATTCCCTCAGCAAGGAATGGTTCACAAAATTAAAATCTATGAAGTATTTTTTAATGGTCACTTCAAAACCATTATTCTTTTGAAATCAGATAATTATAGGTGCTGTTTTCAGTCGACAAAATTGCGTTGTAATCTCCGGCATTCAGGTTGGATAAATCAAGTCCGTAATTGACTGCAAATTCAGGTTCCAGGTCTTTCTCATATAGCAGTTCACCATTCTTATAAACCATCAGATTTACATCATCCAGTTCAAAATTTAAATACGACAGCTCGAGACGGTTGTCCCTGACAGTAAAGTAGGGCTCCAGCTCTTTTCTTTGGTTTACTAAATCAACCTGACCGTTATTAATTTTAAGTGTATTCTCTTTTTTCTCAGAATCAATGCTTACGGTTAACTGGTACTGACCATCGGCAATTCTTGAAAAATCAAAATATTGCCTGCATGCTGCTGCTGGCGACTCGGTTCTTTTGTAATAGATAATATTACCATCATTGTTTTTCAATTCAATTTCAAAGATGCTTTCGGCATTATTTGAAATCTGAACCACTGTATTTTCTTTTTCCCCCTGTAGGATATCCACCTTTAAGTTTCCTGTGGCCATTACTGCACCTGATACTAATACAAATGCAACTCCTAATAATAATTGTTTTGCTGTTTTCATGACGTGTAAATTTTAATTGTTTATACTTCTGTTTTCATTATTCTATATCATTCTTTATATCGACTTCAAAATTATGGATGATGGAACCCGTTTGCAATTTTTTGCGATGAATACCAGCCTGTGAAGGGTGTTTAATGATTTTAAGCAGAAAATGCGTTTAACCCTCACAACGTCGTGTTTAAAATGGTATTCGTCGCAACTATTTGCATGATTACCTGTTTTGGACTAAGTTTGAATAAATATTTTAGCAAGGAAATGGCAGTAAATCAACTTCCTGTATTTTTCAGATTTCGCTTTTTATGGCATCTCCTGTTTTGGGTTGCTGTATTTGTTATGTTCTGGCTCAATGGTGCAGGAATTATGGGTAATTATTACCAGGAGTTCATGATAAGTCTTGCTGTTATGCCTGCCCGGATTGTGGGCACATATACGTTCATATACCTGGTTCTGCCATTTGCGATTGAAAAAAAGAAGTTTGGACTTTTCAGCTTTTTACTGTTGATTCATTTTTTTATATATGGATTTTTAATTTATGCTTCCTATTATCTGAAAAATCCATATCCTGAGTTATTCGATTTTTCAAAACAACCCTTCTTTAATCCGGGCAAGATAGTTCCCAAATCTATTTCCGAGTATGTAATTCCTGCGATAGGAGCTGCCATTGTTATTTTTAAAAAATGGTACCTCGACCAGCAAAAAAATAAGAAGCTGACAGAAGAGAAGATGGCGGCTGAATTAAACTTTCTTAAGTCGCAGGTGCATCCACATTTTTTATTTAATACCCTGAATAATTTATATGCACTTACACTGATTAAATCGGATAAAACACCTGATATTGTGTTAAAACTTTCCGATTTGCTGGACTATATGATTTACAAAAGCAATGATTTATTTGTACCCCTTTCCAAAGAACTGGAAATCCTGAAAAGCTATATCGAACTTGAAAAAATGAGATATAATGAACGCCTGGATTTCAAATTCGATATAAAGGGAGAATCAGGCACATATGAAATAGCGCCCCTTATCCTGCTTCCTTTTGTTGAAAACAGTTTTAAACACGGGGCCAGTAAAGACAGGGCAAAACCAAGTATACATATCAGCCTTGACATTGAACCCGCTTTTCTTTTCCTAAAGGTTATTAACTCTGTACCAGCGGAGAAGAAAAATGATATGCCGGAAAATGAAGGGATAGGCTTGAAGAATGTGCAACGCAGGTTGGAACTTATTTATCCCGGAAAGCATGAACTGAATATTGAACAGCAGGACGATGTATTCGTTGTTGAATGCAAAATAGTGTGGAAGAAATAAGGACGATGAAAACAAAAGCAAAATGTTTAATTGTTGACGACGAGCCACTGGCCATCGAAGTACTAAAATCGCACCTCAGTAAACTCAACTCTATAGAAATTGCAGGGACTGCCGGAGATGCCATAGAAGCTTTTGATTTTTTGAACAAGCATAAAATCGATTTAATGTTTCTTGATATTCATATGCCTGAAATGAAAGGAACAGAACTGATAAAAGCGCTTAAAAATCCGCCTGCAGTGGTTTTTACCACAGCCTATCGTGAATATGCACTTGAAGGTTATGAATTAAATGTTATTGATTATTTGCTGAAGCCCATTTCATTTGGGCGATTTATGCAGGCAGTTGAAAAATTCTTTTTGTTATACAATAAGGAAAGCGAAATTTCAGTAAACAAAGAGGTTACAAACGAGGAATTCCTTTACCTGCAGGAAAAAAACCTCATCCATAAAATCCCTATGAATGAAATTGTATATGCTGAGAGTATGGGTGATAATATGACCATTTATACTACCGGAAGGGAAATTAACAGCCGAAATACGCTTTCATTCATGGAGAAGGTGCTTCCGGGAAAAGATTTTTTAAGAATTCACAGGTCATTTATTGTTTCACTTAAGCATATCACTAGTTTCAGTCCGGTGAACATATTTATAGGGAAGAAGTCGTTTTCCATTGGCTCAAGCTACAGGAAAAATGTTTTGGCAAGATTGGAACAACGGTAGAAAATTCCGGCAACAACTATTAATGGATGCAGTTATAAAAATGGTGTCCTATAGGAGCAGGATACTGAAAAAAATAATCCAGGTGGATTACCATAAATACCATCGGAAAGATATAATATTACACCCGATTCAAACTATAAATAGTACATCATTTACATGGGGCACCGTACAATTGTGCTAACCGATTATTTTTGAGTTTATGAGCGACACCTTTAAAGCGTTGGAAAAGCAGTTTTATTCCGATGGGTACCGTTTGGCAATGAATGCAGTAAAGGAAGGATATTCCCCTGAATCATTACAAGCAGCTGTTGGAGAAATGCACCGGATGGTAGATGAGGTGATTGCTTATTTTTCGGAATATGCGGAGAAACAGAACAAGGCTGCCGATTGTAAAAAAGGGTGCTCATGGTGCTGTTACCAGCCTGTGTTTGCACTCTCATATGAACTTGATAACCTGCATGAATTTCTGAAACAGAACTTCTCAGAACAGGGACTGGAAAAAATATATCAACGTGCTGAAGCAAAAAGGGTCAAGCTCAGTGGTTTGCAAGGAGAGGCCTTGCTGAATTCAAAGTTTGCATGCCCATTGCTTGAAAATGATGTATGCATGGCTTATTCTGCCCGACCGGTGGCGTGCCGCATTTACCTTTCTTCGGATGTTAATACCTGTAAAAAGTTCTACAATGAGCCGGAAAGCAAAGATGCAGTTCCTGCATTAATGGATTTCCCGATGCGGATGGGTCGGATGATAAATGAAGGTTTCAGGGCTGCGCTGAAAGCAAACGGGGTAATAGTGCAGGAATTCAGAATTGAGGAATTTCCCGGGATTGAGAGGCAGTGAAACCAGCTCATTTTACCGATTTTGCTTCACTTTCCATCAGATATACTTTATTTATGCTTAAGTGGTGGTTAATCCACTTCCATATTTATTCCCGCGCGTTTAAATGCTTCTTCCAGTGACTCAGGTGATATTGGTTTTCCATTACGGGTTAAAACAGTTGTTATCCGGGCACTGATCATCAGTTTTTGGTCTGCCTTACGCAGGATTTCCTGCCGGAAGATGATACGTAACCGGCCCTGTTTGGCCATTTTAAGCTGAACAATGAAGCTGTCGCCCGGACGCAAAGGGGATTTGTAATCAATTTCAGCACGTATAACTACCGCATCTATTCCTTGATTGTGCATCTCTGCAAAACTAAGCCCTATCTCATTTAAGAATTTATGACGGCAATGCTCAAGGTAGTTCTGGTAAACAGAATTATTTACTATGCCCTGGATGTCGCATTCGTGGTCGCGTACTTCCAGTTCAATTTGATAATCAAAGTCTTTCATTCTTAAATAGAATACGATTTAAGGTTTGTAAATGATGGTCAATTTACCAGCATTTCAAACCGGTTAAAATGGATTTACCCCATCTTTGGATAACGCCCGAACAGCTTCACAAAAAACCGGTGGAATTTGTGCGGACCTTCTACCGGGCCGGCAAACATTAAAATGCATTTTTTTGTGATAAGCGTTATGCCCGCATCATTTATAGTATTTATGGCCTCAGAAGTATCCGACATCTGTTGAATCCAGATCATTTTCATCCCTTTTTTCACTGCTTCTTCTGCTACTGGTGCCGTTTCATTTTTTGGTGTGACAACCAGCAGGTGCGTGACATCTTCCGGCAGATCAGCTACCGACGGGTAACATTTCTGCCCCTGGATCTCTGTTGCATTCGGATTTACAGGAAACACCTCAAATCCTTTTTCAATTAATTCTTTTAGTACAGTGCCGCCAAATTTCTTTGGATTACGGGAAGCTCCTGCCAGGGCAAGTTTTTTTGGTTCAAGAAATTTTTGAATGTCATTCAGCGAGACAACTTTTTGTAATGTAGCAGTTTCCATAGCGTTAATGATTTTGTTATTTTAAAATTTACCAAAAACATATGATGTTATAATCTTACTTCACAACAAAATCGAGCAGTTTATTATCTGCCAGGTAACCTTCAAGCACATCACCATCTATTACAGGGCCTACACCAGCAGGTGTACCGGTATAAATCAGGTCACCGATTTTTAAGGTGACATACTTTGAAACATTTGCAATTATCTGATCAAAGCTGAATAGCATCAGTCCTGAATTCCCATCCTGCACTGTTTTTCCATTTATATCCAACCTGAAATGAATTGCTTTCAAATCGGGGAAACCGGATTTGGGTAGGAAACTGCCCCCGATAACAGCTGCCCTGTCGAAGGCTTTCGCTTTTTCCCAGGGAAGGCCTTTTGCCTTTAGTTTGTTCTGAATGTCGCGTGCTGTAAAATCAATTCCAAGGCCAATTTCATCGAAGTACCTGTGTGCAAAACGCTCCTCAATATTTTTCCCCAACCGGTTGATGCGCAACACAAGTTCTATTTCATGGTGAACTTCCTGTGTCCATTCCGGTATATAAAACGGCTCGTTATTACGCAGCAGCGATGAATCGGGCTTCATGAAAAAAACAGGCTCTTCCGGAATTTCATTATTCAGTTCCTTAGCATGTGCCGCATAATTTCTGCCAATACAAATTATCTTCATTCGTTTTTTGCTTTCAGAAATTTACATATAAATCACAGAATTATTATTTAACCATCATCCGGAGCTTAATTTGGGTCAGAACACGTTTGGTGTAAAGCGGAAAATCACCATTCATGATCCATCCGAAATAGCCTGGTTGTTCGTTTAACACTTTTTCAACAGGCATGCCCTTGTTTTTTCCGAAGTTGAAAACCTCTATTCCTTTTTCATTGTAAACAATTCTGCCGGCGAAATCGACATTACGATCGTAGGCTGAAAACTCGCTGAGTTTTTCCACATCATTTACAACCGGAACACTTGTTTTTCCTTTATTGTCTTCATATTCCACACCCTGGTAGGTGTCGAGTTGAGCCTGCAATACCTCATATGTAGCGCGGGTATCAGCCATTGCACTGTGTGCATCAATCAAGGGTTTTTGGCAGTAAAAAAGGTAAGCGGCAGCCAGTGTACGTTTTTCCATTTTATGGAAGATCGCCTGCACATCGATGAATTTTCTCTTTTTCATTTCGATGTCAACGTCGGCGCGAAGGAATTCTTCGGCCAATAGGGGGATGTCGAACCGGTTGGAATTAAACCCTCCCAGGTCGCACCCTTCGATGAATTTTGCAAGGGTTTTGGCTACGGCCTTAAAGGTAGGCTCATTTGCCACATCGGCACTGGTAATGCCATGAACACGGGTAGCTTCCTGAGATATTGCCATTTCGGGATTAATGCGGTATAGCAATTCTTCTTCCTTGCCATCAAGGTGAATTTTTAGCAGCGCTATTTCCACTATCCGGTCTTTTACGATATCCATACCTGTTGTTTCCAGATCAAGAAATACAACCGGATTTTTTAAATTTAATAACATTTAATTATTCGTTAAGCAATGCCTTTCCCGGGCATCGGGTTTCCTCAACCAATTTGATCGGGGAAACGATTAAAATATATTTTTAGAAAGTTATGAATTAAGCATTGATCATCATAGGCATCAGAAGCATAAGCACATCTTCTGCCTCTTCTTCTGTTTCGGCTGGTAAAAGCAGTCCGGCTCTTGACGGATCACTCATTTCAACGCGTACATCGCTTGCCGATATGTTTGCAATAATTTCAAGCAAAAAAGTTGATTTGAATCCGATTTCTATTTCTTCGCCTTCATATTCGCAGCCAAGCCGTTCAACGGCAGATATTGAAAAATCGATGTCTTGCGCTGAAACCACCAGTTGATTGTCGTTAATATTAAGCTTTACCAGGTTGCTTGCCTGGTTTGAAAATACAGATACTCTTTTTACAGTATTGTAAAAGGCCAGCCGGTCGATTGTCATTTTATTCGGGTTCTTGGTAGGAATAACCGAGTTGTAGCTGGGGTAATTTCCTTCTACCAACCGACAGATTAAGCGGTATTTGGTGAGGGTAAAAATTGCATTTTTATCATCGAATTCCAGTTTTACGTCGTGCTCTTCTTTTGGAAGGAGATTTCTTAAGAGACTTGCCGGTTTTTTAGGCAGAATAAAGGATGAATCGAACTCGGCGGCAGCATCTGAACGACGGTAACGAACCAGCTTATGAGCATCGGAAGCCACAAAACCTATGTTTTCAGGAGATAGTTCTACAAAGATGCCATTCATTACCGGGCGTAATTCGTCATCGGCAGTGGCAAACAGTGTCTTTTCAATTCCTTTTAAAAGTACCTTTGATGTAATTGTTACAGTTGTTGCTGCTTCTTCATCAACTGCCGGCATTTCCGGAAAATCTTCACCACTTTGACCTACAATAGTATATTTCCCATTATCGGAAAAAATTTCAATTCCATAGTTTTCATTATTCACCTGGAAAGTAAGGGGCTGCTCAGGGAACTCTTTAAGTGTATCGATGAGTAACTTGGCAGGAACGGCAATTAAACCTTCTCCTTCAATATTATCCAGTTCCATTTTGGTAATCAACGTCGACTCAAGGTCGGAGGCAGTGATGGTTAAATCTGTTTCTGTAAGCTTAAACAGAAAGTTGTCGAGGATAGGCATGGTGCTTTTACTGCTGATAACCTTACTGACAGAGGCCAGATGACTAAGTAAGTCGGTACTTGAAACAACAAATTTCATAAGGATGTATTTAATTTAATTTTTTTTGAATTCATTCCTTTCCCTTAAAGCGGTGACTGATTAAAACTTGCAGCATTCCGGATAACAGGAAAATCAAGTAACGAATATACAAACTTTAATCTTTTTCCCGATGTTGAAAACTTCTATTTTTTCAGGCATTTATGAACGGGAAAAACGTCTGCGGCGCAACAGGTTGTATAATATGCCCCAAAGACCAACCAGAATGAGTGGCATCAATACATTAATCCACTGCCAGAAAGGTTTTTCTTCACGCAGGCGAACTTTGTCGAGCAACCTGAGTTGCCGGGTCCGGGTACGCAATTGCATGATACCGCGGTCGTCGTTCAGGTATAGAACAGTATTCAGGAGAAATTCACGATTACCAAATACCTGCCCTGACGCCCTGTCCTGACCTAGCTCCTGCACCCTGGGGGGATTGGTGGAATAATCCACCGGATTAACAATCATTCCACCGTCGGCAATCACTACCATTTTTGTAGGTGTGCTTTCAGCAATAACCTGTGTGTAAGGAATATCAAGGGTTTCCAGCATCCGGTTCCGGAACACCGATATAAAAGAGCCTTCAAGCAACACTCCCACAGGAAGAAACGACTCATTGAAGAGTTCGCGTGCGGGCGGATTGTCTATGTTTAGAAGGCTTACTGTTGATGGGGCTTTTACAGTCCGTGCATAGGGAGAGGTTGATAGAATGATATCCTTAGTGACGTCCGGGTTTCCGGATACCGTATCGACAGAAGAGACGAATTCAGTAAGAATCCGGTTCAGGTTCCGGCTGAGGGAATGGTCGTCGGCCGGGACAAGCAACGGGGAATAATACCAGGGATGAAGGGTGAACTGTGGCGGGTTTCCCGGAGGGGCCGTATTTACCCTGATCCGTGCACAATCGACATCCTGCAAAAGGTTGTAATTTAATCGCACCCCATAGCGGAAAAGTTGGTCATTTAAATTCAGATCACGCGGGAAAGCCATGGTTGTGTGTCCCTGCGAAAGACTGTCTAGGCTTACCTGTACCGGATCGATCAGCCAGATTACCTTACCTCCCTGCATGATGAACTGGTCGATATAGAATTTGTCGCGTTCAGCGAAAGGCTCTTCCGGATCGGCTACTATCAGAATATCGGTTTCGGTGGGGGCCGTTGCCAGCCCTTCAACTTCAATTCTGTTTATATTGAAATCTTCACTTAGTGAGGCGGCAAAATCATACACCTGGTACCGATCGGCCTCTCCGTGTCCTTCAAGGAAAGAAACTGTCGAGCGGCTGCTCCGCATAAGCTTCTGGAAGGCATATACCAGTTCAAACTCAACGGTTTCAGCTGAATGATTGAAATTGGCTTCATGGGAGAAATCAGGGTTATACTTCAGGAAGTTCATTGCCTGTTCTTTGCCATTGTAACGGATAAGGGCCCCCGGAAAAATAAGGCGTGTACTAACTCCCTGATCGGTCTGTTGCCGAAAGCTGGTAGCTCGGATTCCCTTTTCCATAAGCTCAGCAATAAACGCTTCCCTTCTTTCAGTATTACCTATGGCATAAGGATCAGTAACCTTTAATCGTATATTGGCCGGTGAATAGGCATTTAAGACAGCGATTTTTTCCAATACTTCCTGTTGCAATTTTCGCAGTCCCGGCTCCAGCCTTCCAGCCAGGAACAGTTCGATTTCCATTGGCGATTCCAGTTCGGAGGCCATTTCGGCACTTACCGGCGAAAGGGAATAGCGTTTGTCGGAAGTGAGGTCGATGCGGTATAAAAAATTCCCGGAGACAATAAATACGACGGTTAAAACCAGTAATATTACAAGGGTGTTGATTTTAAATTTCTTTTGACTGCGCTTTCCTTTTCTTAGAAAGGCACGGGTTAGCCAAAGAAAAATGAACGTCATTCCTCCAAAATAAATCGCATCGCGAAGGTCGATTACCCCACGCGAAGCCGACAGGTAATGGTTGTTAATGCTTAGCCATCCAAACACCTGTTCGAGAAGGTAGGGTACACCTGAGCTGGCAATAAAATCAAATCCCAGGTAGAATACAAACGATAAAGCCATGGAAAGGATGAAAGAAATGATCTGGTTTTCGGTAAGGGAGGAGGCAAAAATACCTATTGCAATATAAATGGCTGCAAGAAAATAAAGACCGAAGAACGATCCCCATGTGGCGCCTGTATCGATGCTGCCCACAGGATTTCCCAACAAATAAACCGATAGAAACCATAGCAGGGCAGGGATGAGCGAGAAGGTTACCAGAACCAGCCCTGCAAGAAATTTGGCAACAATCAGCTTCATGTCGGTCAGCGGACGGGTCAGTAATATTTCAAGTGTACCGCTGCGTTTCTCTTCGGCAATAAATCGCATAGTAATTGCAGGTATCAGAAAAAGATACAGCCAGGGGGCAAGTGAAAAGAAACCTTCGAGGGTTGCATATCCGTTATCGGGTATATTGTAATTGCCGGGAAACACCCATAAGAAAAGTCCGGCCACCAGTAGGAAAACCAACAGGGCTAAGTAGCCGGTAAGCGATCCAAAAAATATTTTTATTTCCTTTTTAAATAAACTGTACATCTTCGTATCGGGTAATGAATAGTAAGAGTAAAGCTTAATGTTGAAAGAGTCAGGGTCAGTTTTTCTTTAATGCTTTAAGCAGCTCCACCATTTTATTTGCAGTGCGGGCTGAACTCCCACGTTTTCCCATTAATAATTTTAACTGTTTGTAATCGGTAATTATTTTTTCGCGGTATTCCTCTTCATAAAAAAGCCGGTGCAATTCATCCTTTACATTCTTAAAGGTCATATCCATTTGAATGAATTCCTTTATTGCTTCCTTGTTGAGAATAAGGTTTGGCAATGAAGCCCATTTAATTTTAAGGAAAAAGTATTTCATAACCACCTGTACTACCCAACCGCCTTCCATTCTGTAAATTACAGTCTGAGGGACTTCAAACAAGGCGGTTTCCAATGTAGCAGTACCGGAAGCTACAAGTGCAGTATGAGCATTATTCAGCAAGTCGTATGTTTGATTAAAAATCACAGGGATGGTTACTCCGTTTTGTGCTTTTTCGTAAAGTTCAGAATCAACATAGGAGACTCCGGCTATAACAAACTGGAATTCAGGATAACATGCTGCTGCTTTTTTCATCACAGGCAATGTATTCTCAATTTCCTGTTTACGGCTGCCCGCCAGCAGGGCAACAATTGGCCTGGTATCAAGATTGTTCCGGTTCAGGAATTCTTCTTTTGAAACTGCAGTTTCCCGGTACTTTTCTATTGTGTCAAGTAAAGGATTGCCTACATAATGGACATCAATTCCATGTTTTTTATAGAATTCGGTTTCAAAGGGAAGGATAGTAAACATCTCGTCAACATTTTCCCTTATTTCCTTTACGCGGTATTCTTTCCAGGCCCATATTTTCGGTGAAATGTAATAAAAAACCCGAACATTGTTGCGTTTTGCAAACTTTGCCATTCGCAAATTAAATCCCGGGTAATCAATCAGGATCAGCACATCGGGCTGGAATTCCAGAAGATCCTTCTGGCAAAAATTCATATTGCGGCTAATGGTTCTTATGTTTCGGGCAACATTTACAACACCCATATAAGCCATGTCGCGGCAATGCTTTACCAATGTTCCACCCTCAGCCTGCATCAAATCACCACCAAAATAGCGGAATTGCGCCTCAGGATCGCTGTTTTTTAATTCGTGCATCAGGTTGGCACCATGTAAATCTCCGGAAGCTTCACCGGCTATCAGGTAATACTTCATTTTAAAATGCTCTTGAAATTAAAACGGCCAGTCCGTATATTATAGTTGCACCTAATACACCTCTTGCTGCCTGATCGAACTTTATACGAATGAACCCCATAAAGACGAGCAGATTCGCAAACACACACAGGCTTGCCAGTTTTACCAACGCCTGCAGGTGCCATAGGTTATTTAAATAATTGCCAAACGGAATTTCCCTTTCCCCGAAAAAATAAACCGCAAAAAAGATTATTACCGGTACCAGGAAACCAAGCAGGAAACCGATGCCCGGGGTATCAAACTGTTGTCTTTTATTTCGAGGCATTAAAAATTCCAGTTTTTTAATTCTTCCAGCGTTTTATAGCATGTCATATCAACCGATACCGGCACTATTGAGACGAAATTATTTAAAAGTGCATCGATATCGGTTTCAGGTGAACCTTCTTCAAAATTCTTAAAATATCCCGATAGCCAATGGTATTCCCTGCCATGGGGATCAACCCTCTTTTCGAACTCTTCCATCCATTTGCCGTGGGTTTGCCTGCAAACTTTAATTCCTTTTGGTTTTCCTTTTGGGATATTAACATTCAGGCAGGTATATGATGGCATACCGTTATCCAGGACTTTTTGAAATACTTTGGCTGCAATTATTTTTGCTTTGGAAAAATCGGCATCGGGATGGAAATCAGCAAGTGAAAAGCCTATTGACGGCACCCCATGAAGGCTTCCTTCGATGGCAGCACCCATAGTGCCGCTGTAAATAACGCTTATCGATGAGTTCGCACCGTGATTGATGCCTGACACAACATAATCGGGTTTGCGGTCGAATAGGCTATTAAAACTCAGCTTAACACTATCGACCGGTGTGCCGTTGCATTTCCAGGTAGGTACTCCATGTATTTTTTCAACTGGAACTGTGCGCAGAGGCTGGTCAACTGTAATTCCGCAAGCTTTTCCCGACATGGAAATTTCGGAGGAGATGACCACCACTTCGCCAAAGAACTTCATTACCTCAACCAGTTCGCGCAGCCCTTTTGCATGAATGCCGTCGTCGTTGGTTACTAATATTAATGGATTTTCTGTCATATTCAATTAACAAACAGCAAATATAATTCAAAATACGGAAGAAAAAGAATTATTCCGGTACTGTGATAACGGGTAAATTGCCGGTTTACAACATTGTTTTATATGTAATTAACTTTATTGCAACGAAATTCACCTGTTTTAACTAAACGATACTTTCATTTGCTTATTTGCCTGTCGATTGGTTACCTTTAGTTGTGCGCAACCCTTGAAAACCTATACTATTTGATAATTTTCGGTAAGATTAAAAAAGTTTGTATTTTTGGTATATGAGACTTATAGATAAAAATATTGATAAGATAAGAGCCTTATGTAATAAGCATAAGGTGACCAGACTATTTGTATTTGGCTCAATCTTAACTGATGATTTTAAAAAATCAAGCGACATTGACTTATTGGTAGATTTCTCAGGAGTAGACCTTTATGACTACGCTGACAATTATTTTGATTTAAAAACATCATTAGAGAAATTACTAAAACGACAGGTTGATTTACTTGAAGATAAGGCTATTAAAAATCCATATTTAAGAAAATCGATTGACTCTTCTAAACATTTGATTTATGGATAATGACATAAAAACCTGGTTATATGACATTTTACAATCGATAAATGAGATTGATAGCTACTATGATAACAAACCAAGGATTTTTGAAGAATATGTTTCTGATATCAAGACAAAAAGAGCAATTGAGCGAAATTTAGAAATAATAGGAGAAGCAGTAAATCGGATACTTATAAAGAACAAAAATTTCAAACTTGATAATGCAGAGAAAATTATCGGTACTCGAAATAGGATTATTCACGGATATGATTAAATTTCGGATAATTTGATTTGGAGTATAGTGATAAATCATTTGCCAAAATTAAAAGACGAAGTAACGGGACTGCTTGACGAATAAAATACAGCCCACAGCACACAATTAAAAAATATAGGGTATCAATGGTTTGCGGGCGTTTGGTTCCCGCTTCAACATTCTTGTAGCTGTTTAAGAACGCAGCCCGAGAACCCAACCGCTTCATATTATCAAACAATGAGAACAGAAATTACAGACAATACTGAATCCAATCATTCCTCCCTGATCAGGAAATCTTTTTTCCGTTTTTATGAGGAGTTGAACGATCATTTGCCGGAACATCGGAAAAAACAAAGGTTTGCCTATGAATTTAAAGGCAGGCCATCTGTGAAAAATACAATTCAGGCTATTGGGGTGCCTCAGGTAGAAGTGGACCTGATTCTGGTGAATGGTGATTCGGTAGGATTTGAGTACCAGCTGCAGGGTGGGGAAGAAGTATCGGTGTACCCGGTTTTTGAATTGCTCGACATATCGCCGATAATCAGGCTTCGCCCAAAACCATTGCGCAACAGCCGTTTCATTGTTGACGTGAATCTGGGCAAGCTCGCTCAAAAGCTGCGGTTGCTGGGCTTCGATACTCTTTTCAGGAATGATCTGGAGGACGATGAAATTATCGAAATAGCCCTGAAGGAAAAAAGGATTATATTGACCCGCGACAGGGGAATACTCATGCAGAATGCTGTTACGCACGGGCACTGGATCCGGAATGATAATCCCGGGCAGCAGCTTGCCGAGGTAATAAACCGATTGCAGTTGCAGAACGATTTCAAGCCGTTTACACGTTGCTCCAACTGCAATGGAGAACTGGAACCAGTAAGCAGGGAAAAGCTTGACGATCGGCTTTCGGCCGATACTTTAACATACTACGATGAATTCTGGGAATGCTCCTCCTGCAGAAAAATATACTGGCAGGGCTCTCACTTTCAGCATATACTAAATTGGCTGGAAGAGATGAAGAAATTACCATGATACAGCTTATTGTGCCAATCAGACGTGTTAGCCAATCCTTAAGGCTTACTTCTGATATGCTTCCAGTTAGCCTGCAGTTTATTAAACTGAGCAGAATTCAATACTTCAGGTTACAGATGGTTTATAGTTTAACAAACCGCTTGTTCCAGGAATCCTTTTTGCCGGTAATTTTAACCAGATATTGCCCCGCTTGCAGCGCACTGATTTCAAGGGCCACATTTCCATTGCAATTATGAGTCATTACTTCCTGCCCCTGAGCATTCAGTATACTGACGGAGTATTCATCCATTTCCTGAAAATGTATGTTTAACTTGTTCGTGGCAGGATTTGGAAATACTTGTGGCGTTTGTATTTTTATTTCCGCAGAAGAAGTGGTAACACAATCTTCGGAGCTGGCAGATGGACTGATGCCGGTTGTCCCTTCTGAACAAACACCGCAAACATCATACGATGCAGTGCCATTAAAGGTTCCGCTGCAATCGTACTGTACAGGCAGGAATTGAGCAAGCAACCTGATATAGCTGACCTGATAACCACAGCTGTTTTCTGTAACCGACCATGAGTTTAGCGGCCAGGAGGTGTTAAAATCTTTGTATGACTTTTGAGCAGGCTGATCCATTGGCGGTGTAATGGATTCGCTGTAACATTTGGCGTTGTTGCCGGTGCTGCCGCAACCTGATGGGCAACATCCGTCCCAGCTGTAGCTGGGATTCGGGCCTCCGGTCAGGAATCCGGGCGGTGGTCCGTACAACGATTCGCCAACCCTGTCCCATTTTGCACTTCCATCAGTAAACCATGAATGGTAGAACTCGTTAACCGAATTTTCTGCACCATAACTGTACATATTTGACAGATAAACCATGCTGAACGGATTTACCCCGTGAATGTAATGAATGTAATTCTCGGCTGCAGCTAATGCTTCAGCATTATTTGCAGAATTAAGGCCGTAGTGTTCATAGACCAAAAACATTAGACCTTTACTCGATTTTGTGTTATTGCTTCCCCACGTATAATCTTTAATGTGTGCAAGGTAGGGATCTTTTTGATTGCGGTAGGCAGGAAAATTCTCCGATCCATCCATTGCACTGCGGTACTTGCTTAATATATTTGCTTTTACAGTGGATGAAATGCCATCAAGGGTGGTATAATACAGCAATGTTTCCTGGTTGTCTCTTTCAAAAGGGTAGGCAAACGTCCATTGCATCAGGTGAACCTGTGTGTAGGAGCTTTCGAAAAAGTTTTTGTAAACATCTTCACCTGTAACTTCATAAAGAAATGCAGCTGCCTCCATTTTGGCCATTAACCGGCCGTAATCATCCATTTCCTGCTTCCCGGCTGCCAGGCCGCTTGTAGAACCCTCATTGTTTTGGAAGAAAACATTTGGATTCTCATCTGCCCATTGCCATGCTTTAATTGCACTTGTTAACAATGAATCGGCAAATTGCTCCAATCCAATTGAACGGTATACTTTTGAAGCAAGGGCAAATGCACTCGTCGCATTAAGTGTCCCCGAAGTATTGGGCCTGCCATAATATGAAGTGCCGCTGGCAGAAGAAGGCGGACTTCCATGTGCAGCTCCCACCACACTCAACATGCTGCCATCGGGCTCCTGCAGGCGCATTAAATGGTTTAATCCCCATTTAGCTTCATCGAGGATGTCAGGAATGTTGTTGCCTGATTCAGGAATATTGTAATCGTCACCCCATACTCCCGGATTTTCTATAAAGGCCTTCATGAATTCCACAACGTAACTGGCTGTCCAGCTCGTGTATTTGTTGTAATCACCGGCATCGTACCATCCGCCTGAAACATCCCGTTCGGTTGAAGCATCCCCTTTGGCTAAAAAGTCACGGGCCTGTTTATCCTGCAGGTGACTGGCACCATCAGCCCATTCCTCACAGGCATAGGGAGGTTGTTTTTCATGACCGGAACGCTGGTAGAAAAAAGTACGTACCGCCTGAATCATAACTTCTTCATAAATGTTCTCCCTTATCTCAAATTCGTATGATCGCAGGTTACTGTCGACATCCAGAATGTAATAACTACCGGTTTCCGTAACGGAAGTGAAGTCGAACCACCAGGCTTTGTCTCCCGATGAAGTATCTGTAGCACCATTGTTCCAGACTGAAGGAGTACCGGTATAGACATGGGTGCTGTCGTCCTTATTAACTACAGCATAATTGGCTCCCGGGATGAACACTTCGAGGGAATCGAAGCCTGCCTGAGGATTACGGATAACAGCAACTTTATTTGCATTTGGCCGGTACCCAAACTGATCGACTACAATGTATTTTGTTATTATTGAATCCTGTGAAAATCCATTTACGTATGTCAGGAATAACATCGCAATCAGAAAAGGTATTGGTTTATTAGACATGACTATCAGATAAGTTTATTGAAACTGCTAATTATACAAGCACCAAAAATAGCAATGTATTTTATCTCTGCGGGAAAATTTATAGGATTTTAATAACACAAATAAATAGTTGTTATTACATTTAATTCATCCAATACCTGGATTATGGATTATATTCAAAAATTGTATTTTTGCGTTAAATAAAATCAGGAAGCATGGCGCGTTGGTTAATAATAGCAGGAATTATACTGATTGTAATCGGAACAGCTTATTACCTGGCGCCGTGGTTATTCAATTGGTTTGGAAAACTGCCCGGCGATATCCGGATTGAAAAGCAAAACAGCAGAATCTTTTTCCCCATAACTTCAATGATTGTCATCAGTATCGCCTTTACGCTGATCGTCAATATAGTCCGTTTTCTGGGGAAATGATTCAATAAATGCTGTCAGCGGATAATTTTTACCTGTACCGCAACCGGTCCTTTTTGTCCTTTTTCTACTTCATAGCTCACAAGGTTACCTTCGCGTATTTCTTCCAGCATATTGTTTACATGCAGAAAGATGCTTTCCTTGGTTTGCTGATCGGTAATAAATCCAAAGCCTTTCGAATCATTGAAATATGTAACTGTGCCTCTTCTTACAGGATCAATTTCAGTACTAGCCCCTCTTGGAACACTAATCTGAATGTCTTCAGCATTAACTTTTTCTTTTTTGTCCGGATCAGGAGGTGTGTCGGTGATATTACCATGTTCATCAACAAAAGCAATCATATCATCAAGGCTGTTGCTTCTGGTGTTGTCTTTACGTGCCAGTCGTTTTTTCTCTTTATCTTTCCGTTTTTTCTCTTTCTTGTTTCTGACTTCTTTTTTGTTAAATGATTCCTGAGATCTTCCCATATATACTTTAATAATTAAATTTTTCTAAAGATATACATTTTGTTCTTAATTGCCATAAAAAAACATTTTTCAAACGGTTAACTGCATGCAATTATCATTTTAACATATAATTAATCTAAATCAAACCTTTTGAAATACTTTGTTTATTGATCGGTTAACCTTTTTTGGAGGTCTTGTGACATTTTATATTAGGGATCCTTTGAGAAACAAAACATCCGGTTAAACTATAATCTAAAGGATTTGCAAAAATAAGTCTTGCACGTCCTGATTTTTTTAAAGATTTATAATAAACCAGCAGCTTTAAGCAATTTATCCAGTTCTTTTTCTGTAATACTTTCCTTGGCACTTTTGTCAAAGATGGAAATTAAGAAAACCTATTCTGCAACAATTTTAACACAGGAAATAATCCGACAGCCACCGCTCTTGCCTTTTCCTTTAGAAGTGATGGCCATGCGAATTTTATAACAATCTTTTCCCAATGGCTGCCCTTGCTTAGGCTCCACTTTTAAAGAATCAATCAATGCTTTCTAATCATACTTTAAGGAAGGGTATTTTTTGGAAAGTATTTTCAGTTCCTTATCAAAAAAATCGGTGGTATAAATATTAAAGCTCATCGAACAACTGGTCGGCTGATTTTAATTGAATTTTCCCTTTTATATGTTGCTCCACTTGTTCAAGTGATTCTTTGGTTCCTTCCACAAATTCCCGTTGCTTTTTGGTTAAATTCGTTTTATCTGCGAATTTAACAAAACCAAGGCTCTTGACCAGTTCCATGAAAAACGGGTATTTATTATCAGGAATATTTTATGTTACTTGCTTCATTATCCATCATTTTGTCGCCAATGCGCAGCCTACATACTTTTTACAAAAATAATAAAAAGATCAATTTATGGCAAGTAATTGAAAATAGAGTTATACGTTTGTTTGTCCCAAATAGCCAGGATTCCTTCAAACCAAACGTGTACCTCTTCCTGTCATCATGTTCTCTGTATTGGTGATTAATACTTCCTTTACGCCTCTACGTTTTGCTTTAAAACCGTTTTCAAGCTTGGGAATCATTCCCGAACTAATGACTTTCTCGTTTTGATATTGCCCGAATTCCTGGGCACTAAGTTCATGTAACATGCTGCCCTCATCTTCGGGATTCATCAGAACACCTTTTTTGTCGAAGCAGAAAAATAGATAAACGCTGTAGTGATTTGCCAGTTCTCCTGCCAATTCTGCGGCTATTGTATCGGCATTGGTGTTTAGCAACTGGCCTTTGCCGTCGTGGGTCAGGGGAGCAACCACAGGCACCACGTTTTCATTGAGAAGGAACCGCAGCTCACGACTGTTTACATCGTCTACATCTCCTACAAATCCAAAATCGATTTCCTTAACAGGACGCTTCCTGGCGTGAATGAGATTCAGATCGGCGCCGCTCAACCCAATGGCATTACACCCTCTGGCCTGCAGTTGTGCAACAATTTTTTTATTCACCAACCCTCCATAAACCATAGTTACCACATCAAGCATCGATTGGCTGGTGATCCTGCGTCCATCCACCATTTGGGTTTCGATTCCTAATTTGCCAGCAATCTCTGAGGCAGTATTGCCTCCTCCATGTACCAGTATTTTGTACCCTGAGATTCGTACAAACTGATCAAGCATTGCATTTAGTGCGGAAGGATCTTCCACCACCTTGCCACCTACTTTAATTATAGTTAATCGATCCATTTGTTTGGTATAAAATAGTTAAAGGTTCAAAAAGTTTTTTAATATAACAGCACCAATTTCCCCGCTTTTTTCGGGGTGAAATTGTGTAGCATAAAAATTATTCTTTTGCAGGGCAGCACTAAACGGGAGAATATAGTTGCAGGTTGCTGCAGTATGTTCTCCAAGACCTGCATAAAAGGAATGGACAAAATACATATACTGGTTATCAATGTCCTTTGAAAAAAGGTCGCTTTTAATGTTATAAATGGTATTCCAGCCCATATGAGGGACTTTGGTAATGTACTCCTTTCCCGGTTCCGGAACAAAACGTTTCACTTTTTCCTCAAATATGCCCAGGCATTGAGTATCGCCTTCCTCGGAATGCGAGCACATAAGTTGCAGTCCAAGGCAGATTCCCAGTACCGGCTGTTTGAGAGAAACAATCAATTCATCGAGGTTATGTTTGCGGAGATATGCCATTGTTGTACTGGCTTCCCCAACTCCCGGGAAGATAACTTTATCGGCATCTTTTATTTTTTCCGGAACACCAGTTACTTCTGCTTCCACACCAAACCTCTTTAACGCATTGGTTACGGATTCTATATTACCGGCATTGTATTTAATAATTACAATTGACATTTTATGAGGCATATTTACTTTCCGCGCAACAATTAATTTAATGTACAGCGGGCGAAATTATCAAGTTCTACACTTAACTTTTTACCCCTGTGTTTCTGATTGCTATTAATTTTTAATACAAACTTTTTGATAATCTCACCAATTTCATTGAGGTTTACCAAAAGTGAATGGTATTCGCTTATTGATATCAGATTTAAATTTAGCGAAATTTTCAACATATCCTGAAGCTTTATTAATGATTCAGCAGCAGTTTTTAAAAAGTAAGCTAAAGAACTTCCTGTCTGCTCACCAAGCTTTTCTTCTATTTCGGCCGGCACTGATCGGGCGGCATGAAGAATTTGTGCAATTAAATCATCGGGCTCATCACCTTCAAATGCAGATGTTATATTATAAATTTGTGCTAAAAAAATTAAATCTTTTTGCCACTCTATAAATTCTTTTGAATTGTTCATAATAATTGGTTTTATTATTTTAATTTCAGCTTTAGGTATTTTTTTCAGGACTCTTCAAGCAGTGAATCAATCACATTTTTCATTTCATTGAATTCTTCTTCCTTGAACAGCCTTGTCATGTAAACTATTTTACCTGTCCGGTCAACAATGACATTTCGTGTTACACCTGCACCTTCGGCAGCAAACGTATAGAAAATCTCCCCATCAGGATCAAGTGCCAGGGGGTAAGTAATCTTCATATCGGAGGCAAACTTTTTAACAGTTTCAAGGGGCTCTTTGAGATCAATACCAAAAAGGGCGAAATCATTATTGCCTTTATGCTTTTGCCATATTTCATTTTCGATGTGAGGCATTTCTTTCCGGCACACTCCGCACCAGCTTGCAGTAAACTGCAGCATAACTACCTTCCCTTTTAAATCAGCCGTTGTAACAGTAGTGCCGTCTGTCAGTTGCAGGTTTATATCGGGCATCTGCTGACCCGTTTTTACAATATAGCCATAATCAGCAGGTATCTTTTGCTGAGGTATTTTCGCTGACTGCGAGCTGGCAGCAAATGTTACCATTATGGAAAACAGCATGAGCAGACCTATTTTTGTTCTATTATTCATGAATCTATTTTTTATCTTCCTAAGCACTTGTCTTTATTTTAACGGCGGCAAATATTAATTTTAATTGAATACCACGGTTCTGTTGTTATATACTAAAATTTTCCTTTGCAAATGTTTGTACACTGCCTGCGAAAGTACAATTTTTTCCAAATCACGACCTTTCCTGATAAGTTTTTGAATTGTGTCGACATGACTGCTTCGGGTAACATCCTGTTCAATAATTGGTCCGGCATCCAAATCGGAAGTTACGTAATGGCTTGTCGCGCCTATGATCTTAACCCCGCGCTCATGTGCTGCATGATAAGGTTTGGCCCCTGCAAAAGCTGGCAGGAATGAATGATGAATGTTGATTATTTTATTCGGGAACTGTTTTACAAAGTCCGGTGAGAGAATCTGCATATAGCGCGCAAGCACAACAAAATCGATGTTCTTTTCCTTTAGCAGCTTTATTTCCTCTTTCTCCATTTCTTCCTTATTTTCAGCAGTCACCGGGCAGTAATGAAACTCTATTCCAAACCGGTCGGCAACAGGTCTAAGCAGTTCATGGTTGCTGATTATAACCGGTATTTCAACGTCCCATTCACCGGCAGCATAGCGGGCAAGGATATCGAAAAGACAATGAGGCATTTTGGAAACAAACAGCGCCATCCGGGGCACTTCATCCGAGAAATAAAGTTTCCAGTTCATTTTTAGCGGCGTACCTATAAGTGTGGCAAAATATTCACCGATCTTTTCAGAAGGGATGGCAAAGCCATCCAATTCCCATTCCACCCGCATATAAAAAATCTTCTCCTGCCGGTCGACGTGCTGGTCGAGGTAGATGATGTTGCCCTGGTTTTTGTTCAGGAACTCGGTAACGGTAGCAAGGATTCCCTGCCGGTCGGGACAGTGGATCAGCAAAATGGCTGTGTTTCTTTTTTCCCGTAACGGTTTTATTGTTTCCATATCTTTATCTGAATATCCTGTTTATTTTCTTCCCGCACTGTAAAATATTATCCAGTGCTTTAATTTCAGTGGTTTTATTTTCACAAAGTCCCTTTTGTCGAGGGCAAATCAAAATTAAATACATCCCTTCTTACAGCCATTTTTATTGATTTCGCCAGCGCTTTAAAAATTGCTTCAATTTTATGGTGCTCGTTACTGCCTTCAGCCTTTATATTGAGGTTGCATCTGGCCGTATCGGAAAAAGATTTAAAAAAATGCATAAACATCTCGGTTGGCATATCACCAACTTTTTCACGGTTGAATTCAGCTTCCCATACCAGCCATGGCCGGCCTCCAAAATCAATGGCCACCTGTGCCAGGCAGTCATCCATTGGCAGGCAAAAGCCATATCGTTCCATTCCCTTTTTATTCCCTACAGCATTATAAAATGCTTCGCCGAGAGCAAGCCCTGTATCTTCAATGGTATGGTGTTCATCTACTTCAAGGTCGCCTTTAACTTGTATGTCCAGATCGACCCCTGCATGGCGACCAATCTGGTTAAGCATGTGGTCGAAAAAGTTAAGCCCGGTAGAAATGTCGCAGACCCCGGAGCCATCAAGGTTTATCCTGATGTTTATGTCGGTTTCCTTCGTGGTGCGTTTTACTTCAGCCGTACGTTCCGGTGCAGCTACAGCAGCATAAATATCATCCCAATCTTCGGAAACCAGTACGCAATGATTCACCAATCCGCATTTCAGTAGCTCTTCTGAAAGAGTTCCGTTGTTCAGCAGTATGCCTTTGGCGCCAATATTTTTTGCCAGTTCAATATCTGTTAACCGGTCGCCGATTACAAAGCTGTTGGCCAGGTCATACTCTCCGTTCAGATAACTTCCAAGAAGCCCTGTTCGTGGTTTACGGGTAGGGGCATTGTCGGCCGGAAAGCTTTTATCGATTAAAATATCATCGAATACGATTCCCTCATTTTCGAATGCGCGAAGCATTTTATTCTGAACAGTCAAATAGCCTTCTTCGGGATAAGATTCCGTTCCCAGTCCATCCTGATTGGAGACAATTACAAGTTCGTAATCCAGGTTTTTTTGAATCAGAAACAGGTTCCTGAAGACTCCCGGAATAAACTCCAGCTTTTCCAATGAATCGATTTGTTCGTCTTCCGGTTCAAAAATTAAGGTGCCGTCTCTGTCTATAAATAATGCTTTCTTCATTTTATTATTTATTGTGACCCGCAATCAAACTGTTTTCAGCTATCCTTAACTGCATATAGTTGATTTTTTGGGAAAAACTTCAAGTTTCGTAAAATTTCCTGAAATAATGATAAAAATCATATTAATTCTTTCAGTGTGTTTATTAACAGATTGTTTTCTTCGGGTGAACCAACAGTAATACGCAGACTGTCATCACAAAGAAATACTTTGGAGCGGTCGCGAACGATTACTCCTTTTTCCTTTAGAAATTCATAGATGCCCCTTGCATCATGCATTTTTACCAGGATGAAATTTGCATCGGAGGGATACCCTTTTATTACAAAAGGAAGCTCACTCAGCATCTGGCCCATTTTCTCCCGCTCATTAATTATTTGTTTAACCCAGTCTTCCGTTTGACTTCTGTTTTCTATCAATTCCAGCGCCTTTTGCTGGGTAAGTATATTCAGGTTGTAAGGATATTTGATTTTATTAAGCACTGAAATGATTTCAGGAGAGGCAAATGCCATTCCCAGCCTTATTCCTGCCATACCCCATGCTTTGGAAAAAGTTTGCAGTATTACCAGGTTGGGATACTGACCGAGTTTAGTCAGCAATGACTTTTCCGGTGCAAAATCAATATAGGCTTCATCAAGGACCACAATTCCCTTGAAATTATTTACCACCTCAAGTATTGCTTCCTGCTGAAGCACGTTACCGCTGGGATTGTTAGGTGAGCAGAGAAATACCAGCTTTGTTTTTTCTCCGGCAGCAGCTAAAAGTTTTCCGGCATCCAGTCCAAAACTTTCCGTTAGGGGCACCTTTATAACTTCCACATTGTTTATTCCTGCGGCCACCTGGTACATTCCGTAGGTGGGGTCAATGCTTACAATATTATCCTCGCCCGGTTCGCAGAATGCCCGAATGAGCAGGTCGATGGGCTCGTCGCTGCCGTTCCCTAAAAAGATGTGTTCCGGTGAAATGTTTTTCAGGCCGGCAACTTTTTCCTTCAGTTTTCTTTGCAACGGGTCGGGGTAGCGGTTGTAGGGCTGATTCCAGGGGTTTTCATTGGCATCAAGGAAGACCATCGCCTCGCCCGAATATTCATCGCGTGCTGAAGAATAAGGTTTCAGGTCTATAATGTTTTTGCGCAGAAGTTTATCTAAATCCATTGTTTTATGTTTATGTAGTATCTCAATGTCATGCTGAACTTGTTTCAGCATCTGTTCAGCAGACCCTGAAACAAGTTCAGGGTGATGTCCTGAACCAAGTTAAGGTGATGTTCATACTTATTCATCTAATCTCCCAATATAAATCCTTCATTTCAGGGTTTACCGATTGAATTAAATTTATTTTCCATTCCCTGTGCCATTTTTTTAACTGCTTTTCCCTGTCGATTGCCTGTCATATATCCGGAAAATCTTCATAATATACCAAATCATTAAGATTGTATCTTTTAGTGAAAACTGACCCAATTCCATTTTTATGATCTGCTATCCGATTTTTCATATTACTCGTTACACCTATGTAAAAAGTTGTTCTGTTTTTGTTGCTCATAATATAAACGTAACCTTTTTTCATATTTAGCAAGTGCTGTATTGAGCAGATCCTGAAACAAGTTCAGGATGACGTTTTCCAATCAAAGTTTGTGCTTCATTGAGTTTGTTCTCCTAATCTAACCGTTACCGCATTCTTATGCCCGTCCAGCAATTCAGCGGCAGCCATTGTTTCAACAGCAGGTCCTACATTTTGTAGTCCTTCTTTTGTTATTTCCTGGAACGTAATCTTTTTCATAAAGCTGTCGAGATTTACCCCGCTGTTTGTCCTGGCCCAGCCGTTGGTAGGCAGCGTGTGGTTGGTTCCCGATGCATAATCCCCTGCACTTTCGGGGGTATAATTGCCAAGGAACACAGATCCTGCATTGCTGATCTTTTCTGCCAGTTCATGGTATCCGGCAACCGACAATATCAAATGCTCCGGGGCATAGGCATTGATCAAATCCAACCTGTCCTGCTCATTCTCCATAACAATAAGGACACTATTCATAAGTGATTTTTCTGCAAACTCCTTTCTGGGCAACTTTTCAAGCTGAAGGTTAATTTGCTCTTTTACTTTATCAACCATCTTCTGGCTGCCGGCAACCAGCACCACCTGGCTGTCAGTTCCATGTTCGGCCTGCGACAACAGGTCGGCAGCCACAAAAGCCGGATGGGCTGTTTCATCAGCAACCACCATTACCTCCGACGGACCGGCAGGCATATCAATGGCTACATCGGTCATGCTGACCAGTTGCTTGGCAGCAGTAACATATTGGTTACCCGGACCGAAGATTTTGTACATTTTAGGCACCGATTCAGTTCCGTAAGCCATTGCCCCTATAGCTTGCACGCCGCCCAGCCGGAATACTTTTTTAACCCCTGCATATTTTGCTGCAAACAAAATGGCAGGGTTTATATTACCATCCTTTCCAGGCGGAGTGCATAAAATAATTTCGCTGCACCCTGCAATGCGTGCCGGGATGGCAAGCATCAGCACAGTAGAAAACAGGGGAGCCGTACCTCCGGGAATATACAGACCCACTTTTTCGATGGGAACTGCTTTTTGCCAGCAGGTCACACCCGGCATGGTTTCTATTTTTAACAGACCTGTTTTCTGGGCAGCATGAAATTGTTCAATGTTTCCTGCTGCCAGTTCGATTGCTTTTTTTAGTTCCGGCTCTACTTTCTCTTCAGCGGCAGCCAGCTCTTTATCGGTCACAAGAAACTGTTCCGGAGAATTGCCATCAAACTTCAGCGAATATTTCAGCAATGCTTTATCCTTCTCCATCCTTATATCTGAAAGGATAGACCGAACGGTTTCATGCAGCCCTGAAACATCAATCGACGGCCGCTCCAGTATCTGCGGCCACAGGTCTCTTTGCGGATTGTTATATATTTTCATTATGCATTAATTTTTTGTTTCTTAAGTCATTGGTCATTTTCAACTGTTGCCTTAAATTCATTTCGTTGCAATTCCATGAATGCGCGGTAGAAAACCGCGCCACCCGGGTTCCTGCTTCAAAACAAGGTTCCGAAGCCTACTAGCCGGCACCCCCACATTAAACTTGAAACCCGGAACTTTAAACTCTAAACTCTGAACTCTGAACCTCGAACTCTCTGCACTTTGCCTGAATGCGTGGTAAAAAACCGCGCCACCCGGGCCTGCTCCGATCGGGATTCCATCGCCCATTATGGGCAGCCTCACTTTAAACTTTAAACTTTGAACCCGGAACTTTTGAGCTCTCTTGCCCTTTGCCCCATGCCCTTTGCACCATGCTAAAATATCATCTTCTCAATTGGCACCACAAGTATACCTTCTGCACCGGCTTTTTTTAGCTTGCCTATGATTTCCCAGAAATCGTTTTCCGCAATCACCGAATGCATTGAACTCCATCCTTCCTCGGCCAACGGAACTACGGTTGGACTTTTTATCCCAGGCAACAGGCTGGCTACTTCCTGAATTTTATCATTGGGAGTATTCAGCAGGATGTACTTTTTTCCTTCCGCCCGCTGTACCGATTCCATTCTGAAAATAAGCTCATCCAGGATTTCCTTTTTGGCCAATGAAAGATCAGGCTTTGAAATTAACACTGCTTCGGAATGCATCACTACTTCCACTTCCTTTAAGCGATTACTTACCAGTGTAGAACCAGAGCTTACTATGTCGAAAATGGCATCGGCCAGTCCAATGCCCGGAGCTATTTCTACTGAGCCGCTTATTACATGTGTTTCAGCTTTTATATTGTGTTCGTTTAAAAACTTTTTCAGAATGGCAGGGTAGGAGGTGGCTATTTTTTTGCCGTTAAAGAATTCAGGCCCCGGATATTCCATCGTTTTAGGTATGGCAAGCGACAAACGGCATTTGCTGAATCCCAGCCGTTTGGCAATAACTACATTTTCCTGCTTCTCCAGCATTTCGTTTTCGCCCACGATACCTACATCGGCTACGCCATCGGCAACCGTTTGTGGAATGTCATCATCACGCAGGAACAATGCTTCCATCGGGAAGTTCTTTGCTTCTGCTACAAGGGTACGGCGTCCGATGGCCAGATTGATCCCCGATTCCTTGATTAGCTTCATGGAGTCTTCGTTTAACCGGCCTTTGGTTTGAATGGCAATCTTGAGTTTTTCCATAATTTATCTGTTTTTCTTTTAACCTGTAACCGAACAGGACTTAAACAAAACGAGGCCTGCCTTTGTGGCAAGCCTCTGGTTCATTATCTTTTTAAATTTACGACACAACAACAGCGACCTACCCAATCAGGTATTATAATGATGGCCGTGATGTCCGAATCTGTAATTCATGTTATATACAATATTTTAACTGATGCAAGTATAATTATTAATTTTCAATCTGGGCAATGAATAGTAAGCTTTAAACAAAATCTTAATAAAATTTAAATAGTTGTTTGAAATCTGCAATCGATTGCATATAATTGTGCTGGAAAAATAAAAAGTCTGAATTATGAAAAAACTATTTGTTGTATTCGTTGCGGTTGTGTTTTATGCCGGGATCACTACTGCACAAAATGTGGAAAAAGAAAAGTTTTTTGATGAAACGTTCATCAAAAAAACGATGAAAAATGCGCTGGACTGGCAATTACACCATCCAAATCATAAGTTGTGGGACTGGACCAATGGTGCATTTTATGCCGGAGTTTATGCAGCTTATGAAACTCTGGAAAATGAAAATATTTATAATGCCATTTATGCCATGGGAGAATTCAACAATTGGGAACCGGGACCGCGGTTGCATCATGCCGATGATCATGTTATCTGCCAGTCGTACATCGATTTGTACCGCATATCAGGAGAACGTAAAATGATTCAGCCGTTTATAGAAATGATGGAGGAGTTTATGGCAACTCCCTATGAAACAGGCGATATCAGGAAAGTAACCTGGTGGTGGTGCGATGCTTTGTTTATGGCGCCTCCTGCCTTGATAAAGCTTGGTACAACATTGAAGGAAAATAAGTACCTGGAGCTGAACGACAAACTATTTAGGGAATGCTATGATTTGCTTTACGATAAGGAAGAGCATTTGTATGCCCGCGATATCCGTTACAAGTGGAATGAGCCGGAGGTAGAAATTATAAAGGAAGCCAACGGAAAAAAGATATTCTGGTCGAGAGGCAACGGTTGGGTAATGGGCGGATTGGTACGCGTTCTGGAGGAATTACCTGAAAACTGGCCTACCCGCAGTTTTTACCTTCAGAACTATATGGAAATGGCTGAAAGAGTAGCATCCCTGCAGCAGGAAGACGGGCTTTGGCGTGCAAGTCTGCTCGACCCGCAATCGTACCCGGGAGGCGAGGCCAGTGGTTCAGGTTTCTATGTCTATGCCCTGGCCTGGGGTATTAATAATGGCCTGCTCGATAAGGATAAATACCTTCCGGTTGTTGAAAAAGCATGGGTGGGCCTTAACACCCTCATCCAACCCGATGGCAGGGTGGGGTGGGTGCAGCCTATCGGAGCCGATCCACGTAAGAATTTCTCTGCTGAAAGCTGGGAAGTTTATGGCACCGGCGCTTATTTACTTGCCGGCAGCGAAGTGATTAAGCTGGAAAGGTAGGAAGTATAGAAAAATAAATAAAAAAAATTCCCTTAGGTTATTTCTAAGGGAATTTTTTTTTATTCTGCTTTTTTCACTTTGGTAGCTTCAAAAGGCAAATCCCCGTCCGGAGTGGAGGCAGATCCTTTTAACTTGTTTTCTTCTATTGTAGCTTTTAAGGGAACATAATTGTAATCGACAGTAATGCCGAACTTAAGTGTACCATCGGCAAATTCCACATTTTCCATCGGCACTTTATACTGGTCACCAAAACGGATTTCTCCTGCAAGGACCCCTTCTTTTTCCTGTATAAAAAAGATGCCTTTCTGATACCCTTCGGGTGCATAGGGACTTTCAAACTGCCACTCACCTAAAAAGTCTTTCTTTTCTGCAGGAGTTATTGCCTGTAAACTACCGGCAGCAATAAAAGCTACCATCATAAGAACCATTATTTTCTTCATTTTTTCCAATTTAAGTTTCACCCTGGCAAATTATACAAAATATTCGAATAAAAGAGTCAGTTCGTTTTAAAAATATTATGCAACGTTTGCATCCCTGACACATCAAACTTCAACAACCCCATACGTTAGGATTCCGCCAAAAAAATTTCTTACCTTTGGATTAAGAAACAGTTGATAGGTTCAAAAAAAAATCAAAGAATGCTAAATCAGGAGGAGCATAAAGAAATCATAAACAGGATCAGGACAGGAATAAAGAAAAAAGATTCCCGGGCTGAAATATTTTTATATGGTTCCCGGGCCCGTGGAGATAACCACCCCGATTCAGATTGGGATATACTTGTTATCACACCCAGAGATAAAATCACTTTAGATTATGAATCAGAATTAAGGGATCCTATAATAGATATAGAACTTGAAACAGGACAAATCATTTCATTAATAGTATATTCCAGATCTGATTGGTCTGAGAAGATGATGTTTTCTCCTTTTTATTCTAATGTCAAAAAGGAAGGCATTAAAATTTAGCATGCTTGATAAGTGAACATACTACAATCAAACTCAAAAATCCTCAAACAACTTGAACCTCCTCAACCCTCCACTTTCCAAACATTAAAACAATACAACATTTTAATAATCGAACCCTTACCACAGAAATAAAAGAAGCAACATAAACTAAATAGTGTCTGTCAATAAACAATAAAATGTTGATAACTAGCACTCTATTTGCTTCTTAAAAAGTCTTTTCCTTTGTAAATTTAGG
Organism: Mariniphaga sp.; assembly: GCA_024636975.1. Taxonomy (GTDB): domain Bacteria; phylum Bacteroidota; class Bacteroidia; order Bacteroidales; family Prolixibacteraceae; genus Mariniphaga. The sequence continues at coordinate 53 of JAGXGA010000033.1, read as the reverse complement.
AAAAAATACCAATGAAACTATTTGAAGATTTTAAAATAAAGTTTGAGAAGCCT
>JAGXGA010000032.1 GCA_024636975.1 Mariniphaga sp. | reverse complement strand
TTGTTTCCACATTGGAGGTTGGTACATCCGTAGGATAAACCTACATTTGTGATTAGACATGAAGAGCCGTATGAATTGAGAGGTTCACGTACGGTTCTGCGAGAGGGAAGGGGTGAAAGTCCCCTTTCCGACTCGACTGTGCACCATTTAGGAAACTCTGCTATGTTGAGAAAATTTAGCATTGATAAAAAAGAATTTGAAAGAATTGACAAATATGAGATTGATAAGCAAGCGGATGATTTAAAAACACAGATTGGAGAAATTGAAAAAGGTAAAATCCAATGAAAGAATTGACATTAAAGGAGTATTTTTTAGGCAACGTAAGCATTGACGTATTATCACAGGATGTTAAAGATAGTCAAGAAAAAACTGGATTTGAAACTTCGGCAGTTTATATCGACCAGATTAATGAAACTGGGGAATTTATTATCTCGATTGACCATTTAGTGCTTTTGTGCGATGCTGCGATTAATGGTGATTTGACAATGACTGATTTAAATACCATTGCTTTTTCATTGGTCACTTCTGAATTTTTTACTTGGGATACAGAATCAACAATTGGAAAACGAATTGAAACTGTAATTTATAATTGGGATAATCCAGATATAGGATTTGATTTGTCAATTGACAATGTAAAATTATGGAAAGATTATTTGCTGACAGGGAATTATGGACTTGATTTCGAATTATTAAAAAGTAAAAAATAAACAGGCTTACAACAAGAGTGCAAATTTCATAGCGGTGTCCGTGCGTGTTTCTGCTGGGGATTCTCTTATCGCAGTTCCGTACTGGCGGATAGGAACGCTCTCCGAAATCCGCCCCGACAACATGTACCAACCGTTATGGGGCATAATGATAAACAAGGAGCTTCCACAAAAATGATAGTAAAATAATTTGAATTTGTTATCTTTGGAGATAACTTTGCAAAATGAGTAGACAAATCATATTTCACGGAGAATACTTTATTGACTTTTACAAGGAACTTGATGTTGGCGTTAAATCAAAATTTAAATATGTCTTTGAATTGATAAGACAAGTTGAAATGGTCCCTAAAAAGTTTTTAGCTCCAATGACTGGTTACGAGGGACTCTTTGAAATAAGAGTTGAATAGCAGTCAAACCTTTATAGGGTTTTCTGCTGCTTTGACGAAGGAAAACTTGTTGTTCTTTTCAACGGCTTTCAAAAGAAAACACAAAAGACTCCCAAGAAGGAAATAGAAAAGGCAATGAGATTAAAAGAAGATTATTTTAAACTGAAAAAATTGAAATCATGACAGATTATAATGGAATTAGGACTTTTGACGAATTACTTGAACGAGAACACGGGAAAATTGGAACTGAAAGTAGAAATGAATTTGAAGAAAAAGCTCAAATGTTCATCGTGAGTGAAATGTTAAAAGAAGCTCGCAAAGAGGCAAAATTGACTCAACAACAATTGGCAGAAAAGGCTGGTACAAAAAAAAGCTACATTTCGAAAATAGAAAATGCAAAGGGAAATATCCAGCTTTCGACATTAATCCGAATTTTTGAGACTGGATTAAACCGAAAAATCGGGTTGACTTTTTTGTAATGGAAAATAAATTACAGCCCCATAACATTGTGCAAATTGCATACCGGGGACAGCAAATCCCGGGACGCCGGTTCCCGCATGAATTTACCTGCCTCGAAGGGCAGGGAACCATCGCGGAAACCGTTACGCAACTTGCACTTGAACGTTGTGTGTAATGACTCCAGACCTTTCATTCACATAAACAATGCTCTTTGATTTTTTGTATATTTGTGTATGACAAGAAAAGACATATATAAACTTGATTTCAAGATTGATAGATTGACTGACTCAATATTAAATACAATAAGTGGAGACAGTTTTTAAACAGAGGTTTCTTTATTAAAAAAGTCTGATTTAAAAACAAATACAAAAACAAAAGGTTGGCTGTTTAATTGGCAAATTGTTCTATCTGTTAGAGGAATATTCCAGCAATTTTTTAATTGCAAATTAATTTCCTGCACATAAAAGTTTACTATTATTGGCGGTAAATTTTAATCTAAAATAGTACCATGAAAAAAGGAAATGTTGTAGTGATTTTAAGTTTATTTGCAATAATGGTTTCTTCTTGTTCCAAACCTTTTTACCAGTGCGGAGAATCACGTCCTGATAAATTCAGGGCTTCAAAAAGAGTCCTTGCCGTTGTTGATGAAAGAGATCATCTTTGCAACACTTTGGCTCAGCGGGATAAAGAAATAAGTTCCTTAAAGAAAAATGTTTCTTCGCTGAACAGTGAGGTCGACGGCTTAAAGTCAACGTTGAGGGATACGGAAAAAAATTACAGTGATTTATCGGATGCCAGTCTGAACCAGGCACAGCAGTTGAACCTGTCGTTAAAGCAGAAATCGGATGAATTGGCTGAGAAGGAAAGAATCCTGAAGGAAAGGGAAAAGTCACTGTTGGAACTTCAGCAGGTTATTGCACGGCAGGATTCAATTACCAACAGGTTGAACAGCATTCTACGCAATGCACTTCTTGGTTTCCGATCGGATGAATTGTCGGTAGAAGTTGTCAACGGGAAAGTATATGTATCCATGTCCGATAAATTGTTGTTCAAGTCAGGGAGTGCTTCCATTGAAACTAAAGGAAAGGATGCCATTAAACTGCTGGCAGATGTTCTAGATAAGAATCAGGACATTGATATTCTGGTCGAGGGGCATACTGACAACATCCCTATTAAAACTGCAGTTTACCGTGATAACTGGGATTTAAGTGTAGCGCGTGCTACATCCATCGTGCGGATTCTTGCTGATGAATACCGAATAGCTCCCACAAGGGTTACGGCCTCAGGTAAAGGTGAATATTCCCCAAAGATGTCGAACGATACTCCGGAAGGAAGAGCAGGCAACCGGAGGACAGAAATAATTCTATCGCCTAAACTTGACGAAATTATGAATTTGCTTAAGACCAGCTAAAACTTTTATTCAAACGATAGAAGGAAACCAGTCCATAAGAAAATATGCCGACTGGTTTTTGTTCTATTTGCACTTGTGCAGCGCATAGGATTATCATTGTTTAAATGAAGTGGGATTAATTGTGAAAGGACTGTTCTGAAACAGGTGAACTGCTGCCTTATTTTCCATTTATTTTCTGTAAATTACAGGGAAGAACAATAAAGGCAACGGAAAATGGATAAAACAGATTTTTCGGGATTGAGAGCTATATTTGTGAACTGCACCTTAAAGAAATCACCTGAACTCAGTCATACGCAGGGGTTAATGGATGTATCTGCCGGTATTATGAAGCGGGAAGGGGTACAGGTAAAGCAAATAAGGCTGGTTGATTTTGATGTGGTACCTGGTATATATCCAGATATGAGAGATCATGGCTGGGATAGGGATGAGTTTCCTGAAATGTTCAACGATATAATTGAAGCAGATATCCTGGTAATTGGAACACCAATCTGGTTGGGTGAAAAATCTTCAGTGGCCCAAAAGCTGATTGAACGATTGTATGGGCACAGTGCAGAGATGAATGAAAAAGGACAAAGTTTATTTTATGGTAAGGTAGGTGGTTGCATCATTACCGGGAATGAAGATGGAATTAAGCATTGTGCCATGGGAATTCTTTATTCATTGCAGCATATCGGATATTCAATCCCCCCGCAGGCCGACTGCGGATGGGTAGGAGAAGCTGGTCCGGGGCCAAGCTATCTGGATAAGGAGTCGGATGCTGTTAACAATGATTTTACAAACCGGAATGCCACCATTATGACCTATAACCTGTTGCACCTGGCAAAAATGTTAAAAAGCAATGAAGGTTATTCCGCTTACGGGAATTCAATAAAAGCCTGGCAGGATGGCAGCCGCTGGAATTTTATAAAACGTAAACAGGGAGATTAACCGGTGCGATTTTCAATGCAGACCCGATAGCAGGTTATTAAATATTTAAAGTAAATTTAGGTCGTTTTAATAATCATTCATTTTTAGAACCTGGTTATGCCTGACTATACCCTGCATAAATTCCCTCAATCGAGAATAGCTACAATTGATGTTTGTGAAATAGGATTAAAGAAGCATCACATTGCAGCCTTAATTGAACTTGATGTAACTATAAGTCGGGAAAAAATCAGGGCATACAGGAAGAGCACCGGAAACATTTCCTTTTCGGCATGGCTGATAAAAGCTATCGGGGCCGCCATACATAATCATAAACGTTCGGCAGCATATCTTAGGGGTAAGCGGGAGGTTATATTATTTGAAGATGTAAACGTTTCTTTTTTAGTTGAAAAGGATCTAAATGGAGAAAAAGTACCTTTTCCAATTTTGCTGAAAAAGGTCAATGAACTGAGTATTGAAAACATTTCGCAACAATTAACCGCTTCAAAAAATGAACAGGTAAATGAAAAGGATGTCGTTCTTCAACGGAAATCAACTAAAGCAGAGCGGTTGTATTATCACCTGCCCGGATTTATGCGACGGTTTGTCTGGAAGGTTATGCTTGCGCAACCTGTTTCAACATTTAACAGGATGGGTAATGTAGCTGTCAGTTCCGTTGGTATGATGGGAAAGATAAACGGCTGGTTTATTCCCATATCAATTCACCCTGTTTGCTTTGGAATAGGATCCGTAATAAAAAAGCCAGCTGTAGTAAATGATAAAATTGAAATCAGGGAAATGATGAACCTGACCATCCTCATTGATCATGATGTGATGGATGGTGCTCCTATGGCACGGTTTATTAATGAATTATCTAAAAACATTGAGAATGGAATCTTTCTGTAGACAGATAAAGCACCTTAAGTTCATTTCTCCAATACTTTTCATTTCTTGTATGCTTTCGTTTAATTTAAGTGCCCGGGAAGGGAATGCACAAACCGACTCAACTTTTAAGGAAAGAATTCCAGTTGCCAGGGCTGTTGGATATACAGCTGCCTACTACGGGGGATCGATGTATGTTTTGGGCAAAACGTGGTACAAGGGCAGGGAAGTGGTTCCATTTCATTTCTACAATGATAACCAGGGATGGCTGCAGGTCGATAAATTTGGTCATGCCTTTGGATCATACGTATACAGTTACGCGGGCTTTCATCTTCTATTGAATGCCGGAGCAACACGGAAAGAAGCTTTATGGTACGGAGCTACCCTTGGCTTCATTTTGCAGACTCCTATCGAGATTATGGATGGCATACATGAAGGATACGGCTTTTCTGCCGGGGATATGGTGGCCAATTTCATGGGCTCTGCCCTTATTTTTGGGCAGGAACTCGCAGTTCACGATCAGGTAGTAAAATTCAAATTCAGTTACAGTGAAACGGAATATGCACGCAGGGCTAATGGCTACCTGGGAACCACAATCCTAAACCGCATTTTGAAAGATTATAACGCACAAACTTATTGGTTGTCGGTGCCGGTAAATAAATTCATAAAAAGGGAAAAAATTCCCGGGTGGATTTGTTTATCTGTTGGATATGGCGCCAATGGAATGTATGGGGAGTTTGAAAATATAACTGAATATAGAGGGGTTCCTGTTCCGGAGGTCACACGGTACCGTCAATTCTTTTTATCTCCCGATATTGACTGGACACGGATTAAAACCGGGTCAGGTTTTTTAAGGACGCTGTTTACAGCAATGAATTTTGTTAAATTTCCTCTTCCGGCTTTGGAATATAATGCAAAAGATAAGCTAAAAGGTCATTGGTTATATTTTTGAAGTTGATTTGTGCATGAAAACAGCATTAATACGTGAATGAATAATATTGTTAAATTTGAACCTTCATTCTTAATGACAATAACAATACTATGAAAGGAAAACTTCTTATTCTAAGTTTATTAATATCGATTCAATGGCTTTATGCCCAACCCGTTAAAATTATTTATGATACCGACATGGAGTCGGATGTTGACGATGTGGCTGCATTGGCTATGTTGCACGGATTTGCCAGTCGGGGGGATGCTGAAATACTGGCAACCATCAGTTCAAGTCTTAATCCCTGGTCGGCTCCTGTAATTGATGTCATTAATACATACTTTAACCGGCCGGAGATTCCCATTGGAAATGTGAAGACATTTGGCGTTTACCGAAATTCAAATTATGCTAAGGTCATTACTGAAAAATATCCGCAGGACATTGGTCTGGGAGAATCAGCCCCTGATGCGGTGAAGGTTTACAGGGAAGTTCTTAGCAACCAGCCCGACGGGAGCGTGGTAATTGTAACTGTGGGTTATCTTTCCAACCTTTATGATTTACTCAAAAGCCAGCCTGATGAATACAGTCAGCTTACAGGAATAGAGCTGGTGAAAAAGAAGGTTAAGCACCTTGTTTGCATGGGTGGGCGTTTCCCATTGCAGGAAGACCCCGGTAAATGGGGGAATTTCAAGCCCGATCCAAGAGCTATTGAGCATGTTGCCAAAGAGTGGCCAACAAATATAATATTTACTGCAGGAGGTGTGTTTGCTGATGCCATTCCGGTGGGTAAGATTCTTTTCAGGCCCGAACATCAGGATGATAACCCTATTAGTGAAGCTTACAGAATCTTTCTGAAAAGCTGGAACCGCGACTGGCACCACAGCGCCGACCTGATTGCCGTTTACGTAGCAGTGAAAGGGCATGAACCCTATTTTAAGCTGATAAGCCAGGGGTCCAATCATATTTTTGAAAACGGTACCAATGTATGGCGAAGGGAGCCTAATGATTTACGACACTTTATGGTGGCGGAATTTGCAGATGGAATTGACCCCTTAAAAGTGGCTGCCGATTTTGATGAGTTGCTGGTAAAATAATTTCCAATTTTGTTTCCCGTGGAATAGTATTCTGGTGGTGGAAATACTTCCTTTTCAATGCGCTTAATCCGCAGTGACCGGCATATGATTATATCATGCCTGCAATCCATTCAATCAGTTTCCACATCAGGAAGATAAATAAGGCTGCAACCAGGAGCAATACCACGATGATGATAACGATTACATCTTTTCCGTCGCCGCGGTATTTACCCTTGTGATAATACTTTTGCATTAACCGTGCATTTCGGTCATTTGCCTTATAAAAGAAGTCGAATATCTGGCCGAGTATGGGAATGGTTCCTATAATGGAATCCAGCAATACATTCAATGCCATCAGAATAAGGAGCTTTTTGCTGGCACCATGTTTGGCTGCGAGTGCCAGAAAACCTCCTGACATCATGAGGGAGATAAAATCTCCGACTCCGGGTATAAGACCAAGCAGCGGGTCAATTCCAAACCTGAAGTTGCCAATACTGAACTGGCTGTCGAGTAAACGTGCAATTCGTTGTAAATCCTTTGGTATGTCCTGAGGTACTTCTTTATTCATAATGTTGTTCAGTCAATAATTAACAATTCCGCCGATGAATAGTTTTTTACAAATTAGTGGTTAAAGAAGATTTGATCCAAAATTTAATAGAAAATTAGATTTTAAGTTCACTACATGTAATCACACACTATTTTTTCAGACACATTAATTTTATTAAAATATCACCTGATTTTACTTTTGGTTGCCCTTTTAAGGAAAAACTTTTAAAAGCCTTCTGTTATGAAAAAAATCGTTAAGGTATTAGTAGTTATTTTGCTGTTAAACCTTAGTGCCGGAGCACTCTATGGCAGCTGGATCTTTATATCCGACCCCAGTGGGGGCAAATTTTTTCTATCGGTTGACCTTTTAAGCAGTACTCCATTTAAATCTTATTTAATACCTGGTGTGATCTTGCTTATTGTAAATGGGTTATTTCCCCTGTTTATACTGATTTTCCTTTTATTGAGAAAAAGTTATTTTAAATGGCTCTTGTTGCTGCAAGGGTGTGTTTTAATAGGATGGCTTAGTATTCAGTTATTAATCAGCAAGGATTTCTTTATGCCGGTTATGCATTATTCATGTTATGCGACAGGGCTACTTCTTATAGTTTTTAGTTTTCTGCTTTTGAAAATGGATCATGCCAGTCTTCGGATGACTGGTTAGACCCATTTAAAATATAAAAGCTGCCCAACTTAAAAATTGGACAGCTTTCTGCTGTTTAATTATTGAGGTGCTTTAGCTATTCCTTGACTGTTTTTCTGAACCACAACTTATCTCCCACGTTGTAGTATTGATCTTTAATTTCCGGATTTTCTGTAAGCTGATCCGCTGTGTAGGGAAAATATGGTATCAACAAATCATCACCTGATTTCCAGTCGGCAGGAGTTAATACTTTTTCCTTATCAGTAGTTTTTAAAGCTACCACCAATCTTTTTATTTCTTCAATGCTACGACCCACTTCCATCGGATAAAAATTCATAGCCCGAATGACGTTTTTTGAATCGATTATAAAAACACCCCGGATGTCGCGTGTAGTGCTGGTCGGCTCATGAAGCATACCGTATTGTCGGGAGACGTTAGCATTTAAATCTTCGAGAATCGGAAACTGGATTACCTGTTTCCCACGTTGCTTGTAATCCAGATCTTCAAGATGTAGTTTCCAGTTATGATGAATTTTAACTTCATCGGTTGAGATAACGGCAATTTCTACCCCCATCTCTTCAAAATCTTTTTGATAATAGGCCAACTCAAGAAGTTCTGAAGTACACACAGGTGTAAAGTCCTGCGGGTGACTGAATAAAATTTTCCAGCTGTCTCCGAATTCTTCAGGGAAGGTAATTTGCCCATTTGTGGAATTTAATGTAAAGGATGGTGCTTTGGACCCGATTAATGGAATTTTATTTCCTTCAGCGGCAGCATTGCCAAAAATTAATACTGCTGTTAACATGGTCAAGAATAATTTCGTTTTCATTTTTTTATGTTTTTATGTTTTAAATTCTTATGCAAATTACGAAGAGCAGGATAACTTACACTACCTTTTATAAAAGATCAAAAAATAACTGGTTTTGTTTGTTTTTTTAATAACCGGAAATGTAATTGAATTTTTGACATTTAGGTATTTTTTCGAATTGGAACACGCATCAACACAAAGCTTTTTTGTCTTTATGACAATAAGTTAAATATTTGATAAAAGAATATATAAGGACTTGTTAATATTCTTTAACATTTTACACCTGTTTTTTTTGAACAACATATTTTAAAATTCATTTTTCGTTAAATGTCGTAATTTTAGAACTTTAGAATAGTAGAAAATTTTGTAACTTGTCTGGGGTCTAAAAAAAATCCTTTCATGAAAAGATGTTTTTCAGGATTTGAAAGTTTATTATTAATTTTTTCGCTAAGCATGGTATGTTTAGTAAGCCCGGCTAAGGGTATGCCTCATTACAAAACTATCTTTAATAAAAACATTCTTTTTTTATCTTCTGAACATGAATTGAATTCAAATATATATTCTCCGGATAGGGTGGTAAAAACTGTTTACATAAAGGTAAGGCAAGTATATTGTAATTTCCTGCTTAAAGTGTTTGAAAAAAGTGAAGTTAATTTCAGTTTGGTATTTATTATTCTTATATCTGTTTGGTCATATCGAAGATATATATTACGTAAATACGACAAGCAGGGAAATTTTCTCCTCTTTAGTTTTCCAGGTGACAAAACTTTCCGCATGAAAACAGTTGGAATTTTAGGTGGCCTTGATTTTTTAGGATGTGATATTACCCTAAAATTTCTGGCAGAAATTATTTTGTAAAATTATTGGATTTACCCCGACCTAAGCATACTCCACCACTTATCAGCACAAGTCTTAAAACCGTAGATACGTTAGAAATATTTTCCATTGACCCGGATAATCCAGTACAAATGTCTATTTTTTTAAAGGAATGTGAATTTCTTATTCATTGTGGCAGGCCATTTAAGCTGGATGTTGAAATGGAAGAAGGTTCTCTTTATGTCCCTGTGATTAATGATTCCGGTTGTCTTTTAAGAGTTCTCAGCACGATAACCTTACATCCAACCCCTTAATTTTTGAACTCTGCAATTTTTTATTGAAGTTCATTTGCATAAAGGGCAAGCCTGGTTAATATAAAATGGAATGTTGATAAAGAAAATTATAAAATGAGCATTCGCTGCTATGCAACAGTGTGTTCTGGTAAATTTAGAAGGTTTGAAGATAAGAATTACATTGAACAAAAAGTAGCTGCCAAAGGTTATGAAAAACAGATAGTTTGTTTTTATGAAAATTAAGAACGTATGGATTGAAGAAGGGTGTATTGCAGCAGGTTACTGCAATGAAATATGTCCTGAAGTATTTGGGCTCAGCGATTTTGGTGAAGCATTTATTGAAGATGATGCCGTTTTTGATTTAAATGAGGGTTGTATAAAGGAAGCGGCAAAAAATTGTCCGGTTAAGGTTATTAAGTTTGAAGAAGAATAGTCTGGAATCTGTCATTGATGTGCCAGTATAAAAGGATTGATTGAGTTGTGAAGTTGAAAACAGATGACACAATTGGATTAATAACCTCTATTTTAATTTGGAAATTTTACACATTAACACATTAATAAATAATATTATGAAAAAATCTTCAGGTCCTCATTATCATCGTTTCATTAAACATTTAAAAAGCGATTTGTTTTCTTTACTTGTTCTTGGGCTATTCATGTTGGGATTACAATCAGTTGTTGATGCTCAAAAACGAGATGTTCCTTATGTTCCAACGCCAAACGAAGTAGTTGAGAAAATGCTTGATGCAGCTGATGTAGGACCTGGCGATTATGTTATTGATTTGGGTTCGGGAGATGGCCGCATTGTAATTGCTGCAGCAAAACGAGGTGCTTTTGCACATGGAGTAGATATTGACCCGCAACGCATTCGTGAAGCAAATGCCAATGCCAGGGAAGCCGGTGTGGAGGATATGGTGGTATTTGTAGAGGGAAACATATTTGAAACTGACTTTAGCCAGGCAAGCGTGCTTACAATGTATCTGCTGAATAGTGTAAATTTAAAACTTCGGCCAAAGATTCTTGAAATTCTTGAGCCTGGGACACGTGTCGTTTCTCACAGTTTCAATATGAATGAGTGGAAAGCTGACGACCAGTTTAATGTCAATCACAGCAATATTTATTTTTGGGAGATTCCTGCAAAAGCAGACGGCGAATGGAGCTGGCAGGCTAACGGCAAACGCTTTACAATGAATGTGGATCAGGAGTTTCAGGAAGTTGATCTCAATCTTAAATCGGGTAACTCATCGCTGACAGTTGAAGAGAGTAAGCTTTCGGGCGACCGTATCAGTTTTAGTGCAGAAGATTCTTCCAGTGGTAATAAGTACAATTTTAGTGGCAGGATTGAAGATGACAGAATTGCCGGCATTGTTCAGATTCATAACGGGGACAAAACCACCGTTGAAAAATGGACTGCTCTTAATGGGAATTAACAGCTGAAATTTCTGTTTCCGGGAGGGAATAGACTTGTATCATGATCCGGCCTCAATCCAGCCGAATTCATTTCCGTACAGCACCAGTTGCCAGGAATTGTATTCGTTATAAACTGCTATTGGTTCATCTGTATCAGCAAATCCCTTTGCAGGTGAGCTTGCCGTTGGCCTGATCCTGATTATTTTCTTTTCCGCTGCCTGGTACTTATGAATGGCCTGATCAATGGGCTTTACCAGCGACTCATATACAAATCCATCTTTACCTTCGGGAAGTTCCACCCGAAGCCATTCACCTGCAATACCTTTTACCAGTAATGGTGTATTGGCTGTCAGCACTGTGTCCACATTAACAGCAATTGCCGGAGCAGTCCTGAAATTAGTCTGAGGTGCAGTTGTTGTTGTCCATTTACCGGCAAGTTGGCTAATTTGAACTGAATCGGTTACCGGCATTTCAGTCCGGTGAAAGAAGACATAGGGATCAATGCTGCGGCGTCCGTAAGCATAAATTCCAAAATGCAGGTGGGGAGGCGTTGTTATCGCATTGCCTGTATTGCCGATTAACCCTAATGTGTCGCCGGTACTCACCCGCATACCAGGTTTTACAAGTTGCGAATCGAGGTGTGCATAATAGTAATTGTAACCTCTCTCTGTGTCATTTGCCCATATCACTTTGCCGCCCAGCCTGTTAGTGCCTGTGCGCACAATCCTTCCCGGGCTTACTGCCAGGACGGGGGTACCACGTGGGGCAAACACATCAACGCCTTCATGGTTTCTGTTTCCGCCTTCCCTCGGATCGCCAAAAAAACTGGATATGGAAGTGAAATCTTTATCAGGAACGGGGAAATCCAATGAGGCATTTGTAAACAGGTAAATTGTAAACAAACCTTGTGTCATTAATTCAGGCTGAATTCTGATTAGGTATTCTCCATCTCTTTTGATTTTATAGTTTAGCCTGAGAGAATCTTTTTTTGCATAGGCTATCCGTTCAGCTTCATCATTGTTGTTGCGAAAAAGGTCGAGAAAGATATGGGATGTATCAAGTTGCTCCGGCTCAACAAGTATATGCAGATTTTGTCCTTCCTTCAGGAGTAATTTATAAGTGGCGGCTGGAGCATTTTTGAAATCAAAAATTAGTGCTTCGGAAAAGGGGATTTCTACATCAACGGGGTTCGAAAGGCCTGTGCTGGCAGCATGCAGCCAGTTATGACCCAGCCTATAATTATTTAAGCCTGCCTCTTCTAAATTCGCTTCATACTCTTCGTGAGGAGATTGTTTTGTAAATAATCCTTGTTGAACATTTTTACATCCTGATAAAATAAACATGAGGATGGTGAAGTACAGTATATTTTTGTGCATTCTTTCTTTGGTGTTATTTCTTTCTGTAATAAGAATCTATGGTTAACAAAAACGATACCAACAGGAAATACCTGAAGTTAGAGTATAATGAGAGATTATTTTTGCAGGTTGCAATAATAATGTTTTTACACTGGTATTAAACTTCAGATTATTATATATAAATTTATGTCTGTAAGTAATGGAAGTAATTGTGGATAAAAACTGAGTGGCAAAAGCACAGCAGGATATAAATTAAAAAAATTATGAGCCGGTTAATTTTTATAGCGATTTTTAATATAATTGTTTTACATGCACCGGCACAGGTACTGCATATTGATAAAGACATCCAGCTTGTACATCTTCGTGATTCAGTGTTCATGCATGTAACCTGGGACAACGATGAAACTTATGGCAGATTTTCATCGAATGGAATTATATTAGTGCGATCGGGTAGGGCACTTTTGGTGGATACGCCAATGGACAATAAAAAAACAAAAAGGCTGGTGTTATGGCTGAAGGACAACTTGTCAGTTATAGTTGAAGAAGTCATTGTGGGGCATTCTCACAGCGACTGTATGGGAGGCCTTGGGTATCTGCAAAGTGTTGGTATTAAGTCTTTAGGTAATAAACTTACAGTCGACAAATGCAGGGAGTTGAGGCTGCCCATACCAGCTGAATCTTTTTCTACAACCCACGTTTTCGATTTCCATGGTGAAAAGATTGAGTGCCGGTATTTTGGACCGGGTCATTCGTTTGATAATATCATTGTTTGGCTTCCTGACCAGAAGATTCTTTTTGGTGGTTGTCTGATAAAATCATTGAATTCAACAGGGTTAGGTAACTTATCGGATGCTGTAACGGAGGAATGGGATATTACAGTAAAAAAGCTGATGAATAGCTACAGTGATATTGGCATTGTTATTCCGGGGCATGGAGACGCCGGAGGTACTGAACTGCTCAGTCATACAATTAATTTGGTGGAGGCTTATAAAAGCAAATAATTAGTGAGCCAGGCCAACAACAATTTCTACTTTTTATTTTTGTTCATTGTTATCAGGTATACAGGGATTCCCAGAACCAGGAAACCTGCACCTACAAGAGAACCTGTTCCTGTGAAGGCAAGGCTTGAATAGAGCATAAACCCACAGGCTGCGATAAACAGCAATGGAGTTATCGGATAGAGCGGCACTTTGTAAGGAATTTCATTACTCTCATACTTTCGCCGGAAGACAAACAGGCTGGCAGTTGTCAGCAACAGGAACAGCCAGAATACAGGGGCTGTATAATCGACCATGGTTTCAACAGCCTGTTTCGACCATGCACCAAAGAAAATGAGCAACAGTGCTATGGTTCCCTGTACCAGCAAGGCATTAACCGGAGAATTCTTTTCTGAATTCCATTTGCCCATAAAGCGGAGCAGGTTGAAATCCCTTCCCAGTGCGTAGTTTGTGCGGGCGCCGGTAATGATAGTTGCATTGGCTGTTGAAATAGCAGCAAAAATAATAATGAATCCAACAATGTAGGATCCTGCGGTGCCAAATACAGGTTCTGTTATATCGGCGCCTACCGTCTGTGATTGCTGTAATTGTTCCAGTCCGAGTACATGTAAATAGGCCATATTTATGAGCAGATAAAGCATTGTGATAATTGCAATGCCTGCAATGAGCACCCTGATCATATTTTTCTTGACATTGATGAGTTCCCCCGACAAATAAGCTGCCTCATTCCAGCCACCATAGGTGAGCAGAACAAATATCATGGCCGAACCGGCCATCCCTCCGGAAAAACCAACCCCCGGTCCTTCTGTTAAACCAGCCTCCCTGGCAGAAGGAACAAAAATTAAAGCCGATGCTGATATAATAACAATAACAAAAACTATTATCGAGGTAAGTATCATTTGTACTTTGCTTGAATGCCTGGTTCCCATAATATTCAACCCGGTAAGTAAAATTACAGTCATGGCAGCATATATGGCCGGACTAAACCTGCCAAGATCAAGGATCAGGGTGGCATAATCGCCCAGTATGAATGAAACAAGAGCCAGTGAACCGGTTTGTATGACTGTCATTCTGCCCCAGGTAAACAAAAAACCAACCGGTTTTCCAAAAGCTTTGCTCAGGAAGTGATATTCGCCACCCGAATCGGGATTGGCTGAGGCAAGCTCAGCATAACACAATGCTCCCAGTAAGGAAATTAACCCTCCGGCCAGCCAGAAAAGTATAAACTGCAACCCGTTGCCTGAATTACCTGCTACAATTGGAGGGAGCCTGAATATCCCAATTCCAACTACGACACCTACAATAACGGCTACAGAACTAATGGTGGTAAAAGTGGGAAGCGGACTGCTTCCTGTTATAGGATTTCCTTTGTTTGTCATTATAATTAGGCAGAATGATTTAGTAACTATTGCAGCGTTGCAGTCCAGGTTTCAATTGAACTGTTTTCTCCATTCCTGATCTGCACAGTTCCCGAAATGTTATTACCATCCACCCGTCCATGATAAACGTATTTTGTGTTTTCAACAGGGTTCTCAACAGTAAACCAGATTTTGTTGCCCGAGAGACTGGGATTATTTACCTGCATGGTTTTATTTCCCGATTTAAGATCAATCTCAATTATTTGAAATTTCTGTGATGCGTTCATAGTAAAATCCTGGTTATTATTTTTCCAGCTCCAGTTACCTTTTACTGTGGCCGGAATAACCCAATAGTAAACGTCACTGTTGTTAATAAGAACCTGCTTATCGGGCTGCCAGTCGTTCATGTTGAAATAATAGGAAACTATACGGGTTCCCGGTTTCAGCTTTTCCAGCATATGCGGGCGCAGTTTCATGTTTACCGAATTCAGGAGGTACATAGTAACTACAGTTGCCTTACTGAAATCGGTTTCAAACAGGTTTCCTTCAATAAATAATACGTTGTCATCAACCCCGGCTTTTTCTGCATTTTTGCGCGCTTCATTAATGCGTTTGGGATCAATATCGACACCATGTCCAAAGGCACCTCTTTTCCCGGCTGCAATTACAATACGGCCATCTCCTGAACCAAGATCGATTACATAATCTCCCGGACCCACATTTGCAATGTTCAACATTTCTTCAACTGTCTCATAAGGAGTAGGAACAAAAGGAACATCACGGTGTTGTGCATTTATCTCAGAAAGCAGTAAAAAAGCCAGCGCAATGCTTAAAACAATTCGGGATAATGCAACGTGACAAGGAATCCTGAATCGGATATAGTAAACTTCTAACGGTTTTCTCATGGTGTCAACTGTTTTGTTTAAACAAAATATGTTCAATTGGCCTACAATTTAAAAAAAATAAGGGATGATGTGAAGACTTGCCTCAAAAATCTCTTCTTGAAGTAACAGAAATCAGCTGAGATCCCTTAAGTTGGCACCTTTATAACCAAGCAATAACGGATGAAGATTAACCCCATAGGCATGGCAGAGCTTTTTTCAACCAAACGGAAGATTTTTTCTAAACCCTTTTCAATAAGCTGCGTTTGAATGTTAGTCGCAATTAAAAAATAGGAAATGAAAACATTGGAAACAGAAATTATAATTGAGGCTGCATCTGAAAAGGTGTGGCAGGTATTGACTGATTTTGAAAACCACCCAAAATGGAATCCATTCATTCGTTCCATATCCGGAGGAAATAAGGAAGGTGAAAAATTAATCGTTTCCCTTAAGCTACCCGAGGGCAAGGGAATGACCTTCCACCCCAGGATCCTAAAATTTGAACCGGGCAAAGAGTTCAGGTGGAAAGGAAAGTTGGGGTTGCCTGGAATATTCGACGGTGAGCATTATTTTATTCTGGAGGAAATAAGTGCCAAACGCACACGGTTTATCCACGGTGAAAAATTCAGCGGACTTCTGGTGCCACTTATGGGAAATATACTTGAGAAAACAAAAGACGGTTTTATGCTGATGAATAAATCACTCAAGAAAGAGTGTGAACGTCAGGAGAAACCGGCAAAAACCATAAAGCTCATAAAGAAAAATCCAGGGAAACGTTGATTTGTAAATATTGAAAACGAGATGGGAAACCTTAAAAACATAATGTTTTGCTGCAGAAAAATATATTTATTTCTATTCCTGATTTTGGTGCGGGTATTATAAATAGCCAAACAAAAAAGTGTTAGCTTATAATTTTGTGCTGTGGTTAATTCGTTTGGTCTTCTTCCCTTGGAATACTGTTCAGCTTTACTTTTACCACAATTTTTTTAACTTGGGTACTGTCATCCGGATTTGCTTTTACCGATGGGCGGTGTGCATCGTTGGGAAAGAATACAAAGAACTTGTCGGGTGTGGCAACCATATCTTTTGCTTCAATAGCTTCCAGGAACATAATGTCTTTTTCTTCATTATAGGGGGTCGTAATAATGGTTTCATCAATTGGGACGATGCTTATTTGCTCCTGACCTGAAGCCACATACTGGATGTCGGCATATGCCCTGTGGGCTTCAAATTCTACTGAATCTACATCTTTAGGAATGTATTCACTTACCATAACAAATAAATCGGAGCCTTCAATTTCATGCCGTCCCGTATCAAGTGCCTGAAGGTTTTCTTCGGCCAGAAATTTAAATGCTTTTTCCCATAATTCAGAATCTCTGTCGTAGCGTATGGCCATTTCCCTTTGATTCACTGAGCCATCGGGAGTTACTCCGAAGCCATGCCTCCATTCACCTTTCGAATACCATTGATTAATTTCTTCTTCGCTCCATTGTTCCGGGGTGTCACTACTCCTGTTGTTGCATGATGTTATTAATACCATAATCGCAATAATGAATTGTACATAAAGTTTCATATTATTTCTTTTTATTGTTTTATAAGTCAGATGAAATTAACAGATTCAAACCGATACCATTCTTTTAACTCATTTAATAGTTTTTTTATTCAGCCGAATACTATTATTTAAATGTTGTTTCACACAAATAATTACTGTCGTGTTAATAACAAAATAGAATCACACTGGTTCAGTATTTATTTTACGAAAGCTTTTACTATCATGACTTCCTCAGCCGACTGGTTAATTAACTTATAAGAACCTGCAGCAGCCGGTATCACAAAAGTTTCAGCAAAATTGAATTGTTTTTTTACACCGTTTTCGGAAACATAATCAATTTGGGAGCCCTCAATCAGACTCAATACATGACATTTATTTTCAGTTTGTACCTCAATCTCTGTTTTTATATGCATCCGGTGTACATCGTACAAATGTTCCTTATGGGTGGGAAGATGATAAAGCTTCCAACCGTTGCCTGAATTGATCAGTGCCGGTTTTGAAATGAGGATATCGGTTACATAATTGCCTTTTCTTTCAAAGTGGAGGTTTTCCATTCCGCGCCGGATATTTAGCGGACGTGGTTTTCCATCAAGATCAAGCCTGAGCCAGTCATATAGCTTAAAGGTGAATATGTAGGGAGTGGAACTGATTTCAAGTACCAGATTGTTGGCTCCCGAGCCGTGGATTGTTCCAGGGGGTATTAAAAACAAATCATGTTTTTGGGAGGGTATCTTTTGTACAAATTTTTCAATGTCTACTTCTGTTTTGTGTTTGTAACTCTCAGTCAGTTCCTTTTCGAACTGCTCCGGATTAATGTTCTGCTGAAAACCCAAATAAATACAGGCGTCATCCTTTGAATCGAGAATATAGTAGGTTTCCTCCTGTGTGAACTCCTCATTGAAATGCTTTTTCGTGTATTCTTGTTTTGGATGGCATTGCACCGAAAGATTGCCTCCCCCGAAGGTGTCAAGAAAGTCGAAACGGATTGGAAATTCTGTTCCGAATTTATCAAAGGCATCACCCAATACTGCTTTACCTTCCTGGAACATCAGGCAATCGAACGATACTTCCAACAGTTTACCTGAACTTTCAAAAACTAATCCATTTTCCGGTACAATCAGTTCAAACGACCATGCATAATTAGGTACATCCTCATTCAATCCTGCTATATTTTGCAGCATCCAGTTTCCGCCCCATGCACCGGGTTCAAACCATGGCCGCACGCGGAATACGTTCCGGCTGATTTGGCTCAGCCCCTTTCTTAAGTCGGTGCCGGTTATCCATGTTATTTCCCCTGAACGCTGGCCATCTGCCAGGATATTAATTTTTGGAAGCAGTTTTTGTTTATGTCTGTTTAGAACAGGCCAGTCGACAAAATAGAACCTTTTGTACATTGGTTTTATTTCATCGGGGTTTGCTGCACCCAGGTTGTTTACAGCGTTTGCCCTTGCCCTGAACTGCAATTCATTTTTGGGTAGGTCAATATAAATGAGAAATCCTTCGATGCCTGTAAGAAAGGCTCCGGCACCATATATGATGTTCAGATGGTCTGAGTTTTCGTTAAGTTTGATATGTAATTTATCAGACTGAAAGAAATCAGCCAGGTTCAGGGTAGTTCTTGTGCCAAACAATGGGTCGTCTCCTCCTAAAAAAGGAGCAATCAATTTGTTTATTTCTTCTTCCGGCAATATAGCTTCAGAAACATTGTGCCACTGAACATTAATATTAATCCTGGTAAAATAATCCTGCAGGGATTGTCTGAGATCATTAAAAAAGACTCCGATGAAACCATCGATAATTATTGTCCGGTGGTTTTTTATTTCGGCCGCCAGTGATTCGTATCCTTCAAAAATGATTCCTTCCTCTAGGGTATAGGCCGGATAAATATCGTACCTGCCATATTCGGCTGCGGGTTTAAGCAACGGCATTAAATACTGGGTGGTTTTCCTGCGGATGGATTCTTTATTCATTTATTGGGGTAATAAAAAGATTTAATGATATTGAGTGACATTGATTGCCTGTTACATTTCTGACTCAACCCATACTTCAAACATCAATATGGCTTTATACAAAACACCAGCTGATCCACGGAAGGTTCCTGACCCGTGGGGTTCGTTTTCCACGGTGTACCATTCATAAAAGCCGTTGTTGTCCTTCACCCTTTTCACCATAGGCTGAATGTGTTCATATGCTTCGGTTATGAATCCGTGGCTAATGAGTTGTTGGATCATGCGGCCACCAAACCAGGTCCAGTCTCCTCCATTCTGGTAACCATAAGGGTACATACCTTCATTTTTGAAAAATCCTTCGGGGTAGGGTGGGTACAATGTCAATCCGATGGATCCGGCGCCTGAAGCTTTAACGTTGGCAGCCATTTTTTCAACCGAGGTCTTAATTTCCTCATCGGACAGCAATCCTGCTTCGATGGCTACTGCTGTTCCTCCATGGTAGTAGATTTCATTTTCATCAAAATCATCGGGAAAAGGGGAGCCGTCGAGATAAATGTGCGGAATAAACTTCTTGTTATTAACATCCCACAAGTGTTTCCTGCAGTTCTCTGCTATTCTGGTATGCACGGGCTGCCATTTTTCTTTTTTCTCAGGAAGAATTTCCATAAGATTTTCAAGGGCAATCAAAAACATGGCGTTGTCGTAAATATCTATGGCATAGTGTGTGTCGTCGGTAAGATAAACACCCCATTCATGTTCAGGTTGTACGTCGCCCCAGTCGGCAGTAGTTGCTCCCCATAACAGGCCGTACTCTTCATTGTGGCGTTGGTTCATCAGAAATTCCATAGCTCTTTCCAAACGGTCACCGACCGTTTCTTCTCCTACGATAAGATTCAGAAAGGAAGTATCGCCTGTCGTCTTTATATATTTCCAGACCGCCTGCACAAGAGAAGATTCCTGATCGGTTTCCACTGTGTTTTTATGTCCGGCATACCGGGGCTCCAGTTCCGAATAGATATAGTCGTAACCACCACCTGCTTTATCTGCCGGAATGAATCCGTCAATAATATTGCCATCGTCTCCCTGCATTCTGAAAAACACAAGGAGGTTCTCCTGCAGTACTTCCGGGTCAAAAACCTCAGCTGATAGTTCAATGAAAGTGTTGTAGTCCCTGATCCACACTTCACCGTAACCATCACCTGCATTGAAGCCCGTTTGTACCACTTCAATTGCCTTCACTTTTACAAAATCAAAATATTCGTTCGATTGAATGTTGTTTCTCATTTCTTCATTTGTTACGTTTCCAGGGATACATGCCCCCAGGCCAAGGATGATTGAAATGTAAATCAGCTGTTTCATTTTATAATTTATCAATTATTTATACTCATTGAAGGTGGCGGAGTGTTTATTCCCCATGATTCATTAGGTGTATTACCCATTTCAAACGACAGGATTCCTCCCTGCATCAGTTTTTCCCTTTCAATCCAGCAATTTTCAACAGGTTGGTTGTTAAATATCAGATCTTGTATATAAATACTTTCAGGACCGTTGTTTTTTGTTTCTATAATAAGCGTATGACCTACTTTCTTCGAAAGCTGAATGGTAATTTTATCGAACATCGGACTACCAAACTGGAAGGTGGGATTTGCCGCTGCGTGACCTTGTGCATCAAACAGGCCGAGAGCTGCCATTACATACCACGCCCCCAGCTGTCCCTGATCCTCATCCTGTCCGAAGCCATAACCATGCAGTGGTTCGGTTCCATAAAATTCATTACAAATGGTTCGTGTCCATTTCTGGGTGAGCCATGGTTTTCCTGAGTAGTTAAAAAGCCATGATTGGTGCAAACAGGGCTGGTTTCCATGGTTGTATAACATTTGTACGCCTGAAAAGCTGTCGATTTCTTTTCCACCGCCAAACAATGATTTACGGCTTTCTTCAAAAGTTTCTTCAAGACGGCTGTTAAAAAGATTTTTTCCCATTTTTCCAATCAGGCCTGCCACATCGTGCGGTATAAACCACGTAAACTGGTAGGCATTGCCTTCCTGAAAACCATCCCATGGTTTCATCGGATCAAACGCTTCAATGAATTCTCCATCCGGAAGTTTTGGCCTGATGAATTTTGTTTCACTATCAAATAAATTATTCCAGAAATTTGCCTGCTTCATCAGCTTATTGTAATCAGCTTCTTTTCCAAGTTTTTTTGCCATTTGTGCCACTGCATATGAACTGAAGGCATATTCAAGTGAATGTGATGCTCCGAAGTTAAACTTCCAACCGTTTGAAATGACTGTATCCTGGTAAGGTACGTAACCTTGTCTGACGAAATAATGTAAATCGTATTTTCCGTTCCCAAGATGTCTGCCACTGTAATTTAATTCATTTTTAACGGCAGCCTGGTATCCTGTTTCCCAGTCAAAATTTCTTATACCGCAGTTATAAGCCGATGCAATAAGTAATCCCTGGAAATTTGTTTGTACACCATTTGTATAAACTCCCGCAGCTACGCCATCATGCAGCCAGCCGGTTTCCTTGTAGAAATCGATGTTTGATTGCAGATACTGGCTGAAGTAATCAGGATAAGCCATGGCCCATAGCTGACTCAGATTCCAAAATCCGCCCCACATACCGTCAGTATTAATGTGATTGTATAGTGGATTTCCCTTCTCATCCAGCGGAATTTGACCAATCCCGGTTCCGTTTAATTTATATTGGCCGTTGACATCACTTGCAATTCCACGGCCCAGTAATGCATGGTAAAGACCTGTATAGAACTTTATTTTATTTTCTTCGCTTTCATCTTCAATTTCTATACGACCAAGCATTTCGTTCCATCGCTTTGTGGCAGATGATCTTACCTGATCAAAAGTTTTTCCTGTGCTTTCTTTTTGAAGGTTAAGCCGGGCATTTTCGATGCTGGTGTAGGAAAGACCAACCTGCATTTCAACTACTTCATTTTCTTCCGTTTGATAGGTAATGTAAATGCCGTTCCTGACTCCCTGTGTAGTAGATGCACCAGGGTGTGTGACTTCATCGACAAAGGTTCCGACTGCATTGGGCGTTTTTCCCAACCTGGCAACAAAAAACATTTTTACATAGTTTCCCGGATCACAAAATTTAGCATACTCCGGATAGGTTTCAACGTATCCTTCAATTTCATGTTGGTTTACCAGTTGAGCGTATGCATTCTCTACATCGCTGCTTTCTCCTTGTTTATGGCCTAAATCGAATATCAGCCTGGATTCATTTGACTTTGGAAATGTGTACCGGTGATATCCAACACGGTCGGTAGCGGTAAGCTCTGCTTTTATATTGTAATCTTTCAACAGTACTGAATAGTAGCCTGGCTCCGAATGTTCGTCTTTTTTGTCAAAGCGTGACCGGTAGCCTTCATCTGGATCCTGAAGGGTTCCAGGTATGGTTTTAAGGCTACCTGTAGCAGGCATCACTACAACCCCTCCAATCTGGAATTCATGGAAATGGCCAAATCCTTCAATTGATGTATGGCGGTCATCATATCCGCCGGGAAGCCAGCTTCCAATACTTTCATAGCCATTGGTATGGGGGGCCAGTTTTGCCATGCCAAAAGGCAACGCTGCCGGTGTATAAAAAAACCATCGGCCATGTACTGACCCTATTTGAGGATCGACATACTGAACTGCATTGAATTCTTTTTGGGGCAGAGGTTTCTGCATGCAGGAGAATAACATTGTCAGACTCAGGACGAGCAGTTCGAATCGTTTCATTTATGATTTTTTACGTGAATAAACTGATACGAACAACAAATATAAAGCGCAAACTACAAAAACATACATTCCTGTTGTGATATTAAATAAATCAGTTAAAGCTCCCACTATTGGAGGTATAAACGCCCCACCCGAAACGGCCATTATCATAAGTCCCGAGATTTCATTGGCCCTGTCGGGATATTGCTTTACAGTTAAGGTAAATATTAGCGGGAAGATGTTCGAGGCAGATAGCCCGATTAAAAACATCAACGCCAATGCTGCCATCGGAGTGGGAGCAAAGATAAATATAAGTGTTGTCGACAGGGTTGCAATGGCAGAGCCTAATAAGAAACCGGTTGGGGAAATCCGCACTAGCAATAATGCACCCAAAAAGGTACCCAGCAATTTTCCAAAGAAATATAAGCTCCGGCCTTGTTGTGCAGCTTCACTGGCCATTTCCATTTTTACCAATAGGAATTGTCCTGAAGTGGCATTGATTCCCACATCGATTCCTACCATAGCAAATATACCCAAAACCATCAGGGCAATGTAATTTACTCTCAATAATTTCAGGCAGGATGATATAGTGGCTTTTGTTTCGCTGGCTAATGATTCAGTTATTTTTGTAAAATGAAGCCAACCTGCCGATATTAGGGAAACTATACCAAAGGTGAGAAAGATCATTTTCCAGTCGCCAAAACGAATGGCAAAAAAGGTTGTCAGGTAAGGAGCAACCATTGACCCTGCTGATTTTACAAATTGTGAAAAGCTTAAAAAACTGGAGGCTCTTTCGCGTGGTGCCACATCAATGAGTAAAGGATTTGCCGATACCTGAATGATTGTATTACCAATCCCCAGAAGAGCAAAGCCTATCATAATTGTCAAAAATGAATAGATGATGAATGGAAGAAAAAGTCCTGCTGCAGTCAGCAGAATTCCAATATTCAGCATATTACGTTTGCCAATCCTGTCCTGTAAGATACCTGTAGGTACCGACAGCAGAAAAAACCAGGCAAATACAGCCAGGGGAATGAGCTGCGAAAGTGTATTGTTAAGACCGAAATCAGCTTTTACGTTATCAACTCCAATTCCCACCAAATCGGCTGCACTCATTACAAAAAAAGTGAGCAGCACCGGGGCTATAAAAGAATAGCTTATATTTCTTGTATTCATTGTAGTGAATTCAGGATTTGATTAACCTTGAATAAAAATTGTCGTCGCATAACCTGGCACTTCCAATCAGTGCTGCATCTTCATCCATCTTTGAAAGGTATACCACCGGTTCCACATCATATTCTTTCCATATTCTTTCCATTTCATGTTTAAACAGCGGATAGCTTTTCGAAATATTTCCTCCCAGCACCATACATCCGGCTTTGAATTTTTTTAGCCAGGGCCACAGAAAGTTCCCCAGGTTGGTACCGAAGTTTTTAAAAATTGCTTCAACTGCCTGATCCGCATATGCCTCTTCATACATATTCTTTACATTTTTGATATGCCTGCCGGTCTTTTCTTCATATGTTTTCAGAAACCACCGGGTAGAAAAATAATCATCGGCTATTGAATGTCCAAAAGGTATGTGATAGAGGAATCCATCTTCCGGAATTCCTTCTGTTCCTGCCTGAGGAATTCCATTCTTTATAAAGGTCGTTCCGAAACCTGTTCCTATAGTAACAGCAATAACTCTTTCGTATTTTGCAGCATCCCCCAGCCACGCTTCTCCTATGGCAAAGCAGGCTGCATCATTAAAAAACCTTATTGGAAATTTATCGGGCAGGTCAAGTCTTTTTTGAATTTCTTCACGTATATTGATCCCATAAAGATTATCAAATTTATCGACTCCACTGAACCAGGCAGTTCCTCCGGGGTAATCAAAAGGTCCCGGCATTGCAAAACCAATTCCTGTCAGTGAAGATACAGGAATTTTGCCGGCAGCAGTCCGTAAAGCACATACCCACTTTTCCAGTATTTCTTCCCCTGAAGCCTTGCTGTTAACCGGCACCCTGCATCTGGCAGTATCAACTGGATTCCTGGAATCAAGATTAAGGAGCTGGCAGGTGACATGGCTTCCTCCAACATCGGCACCTAATGCAAGTTTTTTCATTCTTCATTTAAATTATTGGATTCCCCAATTCCTGTTTGGTTCAGGTCCCATAATTAGCTCCAGCTTTCCTCCTTTAAGCAATTCACCGGCCGGAAATTTAAAGTCGTTCAGAGCGGTTCCATTCAATGTAGCTGATTGTATATATTTATTAAGTCTTGAAGAGTTTTTAGCTTCAATTATGAATGTATCACCCCGTCCGTACAATCCGGCAAGGGTAATTTCAATTTTAGGAAATAAGGGGCTTGCAATTTCATAGACAGGTTCAGTACGACAACCTCCGTCAGTTTGAAACAAACCCATTGAAGCCATAACAAACCATGCGCTCATCTGCCCCTGATCTTCATCTCCCAAATAAGCGTTTGCAAGGCCATGCCCGTAATAGCGATCGATAATTGCCCTGCTCCATTTTTGGGTGAGCCATGGCCGGTTTACCCAATTAAAAAGGAAAGCGAAATGCATTGATTGCTGGTTCCCTTGAATAACTGGGTAATCCCAGTACTGGTCGTTTGGTGCATTAAACCGCCATTTGTAACTCTCGTTGAATCCCCAGTCCAGGCGTTCAATAAAGCGATCTTTTCCGATAAATTCGGACAGAGCAGGTACGTCCTGGGGGACAAAAAAGGTAAGTTGCCAGGCATTCCCTTCTACATATTGATGGTTGCTGCCTGAATGATAAGGGTCAAAATCAGGTAACCACTCACCTTTAGAATCTTTCATACGGGCATAACCAGTTTCTTTATCAATTGCATTTTTCCAATAACTTCCTCTTTTTATAAAATCATTATATTCGGTTTCTTTTCCCAGTGTTTTGGCAAATTGAGATACAGTCCAGTCGTCAAATGCATATTCAAGTGTATTTGAAAACCTGCCTTTATCATGAGGCACATATTTATATTGCAGATAAGGCACCAGGTCGCGATTGCCTGCAAATCCTCCTCCCACTTTTTGTCCAGGAGTCGTCTGCATTTTTTTTACGGCTTCAAAAGCAAGTTCAGCATCAAAATCCCTGATGCCCATCTGGTATGCTCCAACAATAAGGGGGATTTCATGTTCGGCAACCATTACCGGTATATATTCCATGGCGGCAGGTCCTTTGGCAAGCCAGCCGCCGGCGCGGTACATAGCCAGCTGTGAATTTACCCATCGGTTACTCCATTCGGGGGTTACCAGGTTCCAGAACTGGTTCAGGTTCCAGAATGTGTTCCAGAACGCATCGCATCCCAGGGCAGGGGATTCCGGATCATCGAGCTGCCTTATTTTTTCATCGGCATCCACCCATCTTCCATCCACATCACTGAAAATATTCCTGCTACAAAGCGCCCGGTACATATTGGTGTAAAATCTTCTTTTTTCACGTTGGTCGTTTGTTGTAATCTTTACCCTCTGAAGAAGCTTGTTCCAGGTGTCGACATTGTATTGCCGTACCGCCCCGAAATCCCAGCCAAAGGGATCGCTTATCTCTGTTTTAAGGTTTTCTGCCGCATTTGCAATACTCACGTAGGAGATTCCGGTGCGGACTTGCACTACCTGGTTGTTTTCGGTATCAAATGAAAACCATGCACCCGCATCTTTTGGGTTTTCTTTTTGCAGAATGTTGATACCTTCCAGTAACCCATCTTCAGTCCAGAAACCGAAGTCACGAATGGGCTGATCAAATTCAATTACAAAATGCACTATGTATTCCTGTGACACACCTCCCGACCATGTATCTGGAGAAATCTGGCTGCTAAAACCTTCAACCCGGTTATCGCTCACTTTTTTAATCTGAACCTCAATCAGGTTGTATCTGTATTCAGCTGGGATCTGGAGATCAACAAGAATACGTGAATCCTTTTTGTTTTTTGGAAAAGTATAACGTTGAAACCCACAGCGGGTAGTTGATGTGAGTTCTGCAAGAATATTGTAGTCGGTAAGTTCCGCCTTATAATACCCAACAAGAGCTTCTTCTGTTTCTGTATTTAAACGGGAGCGGTATCCTTTATCCGGTTTATTTTCATCGCCCACATTAGTGATAAGGGGGCCATTTGTTGGCATCAAAAGTAAGCCTGCCATTGTCCATTCATGAATATGACTGAATCCTCCTATGGTTTCAAAGATAGGGTCATAACCTGCTTGCCACCCGCTGTTTTGATTATCGGGACTCAGTTTTACCATACTGAATGGCATCCAGGGGCCTGGTGCAATCATCCAGCGCGAATGAGCCGTTCCCATTTTAGTATCCACATAATCAGCGGGGGTAATTAATTCCTGTGAAGAACGTTGTATCTTACCTCTTTTAAGAATTGCACCGTCAGCTTTTATTTCATAGGTACTTTCCTTCTGAGCGGAAACGGCCGGCATGGGGGCTTCAAGAATATACCTTCCTGTTTCAACCGTTTCTGAAAAAATTAGATTGCCATCAAGAAATACTTCCAGTTTGGGTGTACCCTGCAGATGCTCCACATCTACCAACAGTGGTTGATGTTGTTTTTTACGGTCTTTTATTTCATACGCTGCCGGAGAAACTTTACGGATAAAAATTTGATTGTTTTCGCCAACAACTGCATCGTCAGGTCCTTCCAATCGAACCTGGTCGAACATCAGCCAGGAACCTTGAAGAATAGTAAGGTTTATTTCGTTTCCTCCTTTATGTATAAGTTGCGACTGAAAGGGAATTTTAATCTGATAGCCAAAAGATCCGGTGGAATCCTCCTGTGGCAAATCCTTGCCAGTGCCTTCAGGAAGGTGCTCCTTCCATTGCTTTCCGTTGATGGTTATTTTTAAAAGAGGGGGTTTGTTTCTGTTATAATCCGCCAGGTCAACCAATAGAAACCATTCTCCTTCATCCGGAACCACCTCCATTCTGAACAATATATTAAGGGAATGAGAACGCCATCCCGCTGTTCCGGATGTGCCGCCCCATTGATCCGACGGCCCGGGCAGGACATAAGGCCAGTCGTTTCCTGAATTGGATTTTCCAATTAAAAAATACTGGTCTTCCCATCCGAAATCTTTTCCCAAAAAACCTTCATACTCATTCGGTGCCAGGGCAAACTCACCGGCACTGTTATCTGCCTGACCAATCTGCCATACCGTTTGTGGTTCAGCATGACTTAATAATGTAGTCAGTATGATGATAAATAGTAACCTGTAAGCGATTGTATTTCTTTTTTTCATTGCTTTCTTCAGGTTATGCCTTATTTGGCAAGATTAATTTTTGGTTGACTCACTGGAAAATGAATAAGGGAAGGAGGATTCCTGTGTACCACGATCCTTATCAGGAGTATTTCCCATTTCGAATTTGATTTTTGCTCCTTTCATCAGTTCAGAATATTTAAAGTAGTTCTTATCGTATTTTTCACCATTAAAGGTTATTCCCTGAATATATCGATTACCAGGACCATTTTGGGGAGCTTCAATTTCAACTGTATTTCCGTTTTCCAATCGAAGTGTAATTTTTTTAAACAGAGGAGCTCCGATTACATATTCATCAACAGCAGGAGTTACAGGATAGAATCCCATGGCGCTGAAAACATACCAGGCCGAGGTTTGTCCGTTATCTTCATCACCACTGTATCCATCAGCCTCCGGTGAATATAATTTGTCCATTACTTCCCTTAGCCAGTATTGGGCTTTCCAGGGCTGTCCGGCATAATTGTACAGGTAAATCATATGCTGTATAGGTTGATTGCCATGTGCGTAATTTCCCATGTTTACGATTTGCATTTCCCTGATTTCATGAATTACGAAGCCGTAATAGGATTCATCAAAAACAGGTGGCACCACGAATACTGAATCCAGCATTGTTAAAAATTCTTCCTTACCGCCCATTAAATCAATTAAGCCTTGTATGTCATGGAATACCGACCATGTATAGTGCCATGCATTTCCTTCTGTAAATGCATCACCCCATTTGAAAGGACTAAATGGTGACTGAAAGCTTCCGTCTTTATTTTTCCCCCGCATGAGATTACTTTCTTCATCGAATAGATTTTTATAATTCATTGCACGTTGGGCAAACACTTCTATTTCCTCTTCGGGTTTCCCCAATGCCTTGCCAAGCTGATAGATGCAGAAGTCGGCAAAGGCATATTCCAGGGTTCTCGCAGCATTTTCATTTACACCCACATTATATGGAACATAACCCAGATTGTTATAATAATCAACTCCGTAGCGGCCAACAGAATGCATCGGGCCTTCATTTTGTGAATTCTTCAGGACTGCTTCCCATAAGGTTTCTATATCGTATCCCCTTAATCCTTTAAGCCACGCATCAGCTACAATCGTTGCCGAATTTGAACCGATCATAATGTTCCTGTGCCCGGGGCTTGCCCACTCTGGAAGCCATCCGCTTTCATTGTAAGTATTTACCAGTCCTGCCTGAATGTTCTCATTAAGCGAAGGATACATTAAGTTGAAAAAAGGGAAAACAGCCCTGAATGTATCCCAGAATCCGTTATCGGTATACATATAGCCAGGTAAAATTTCACCATTGTACGGACTGTAATGAACCATGTTCCCATCGGCATCAAATTCAAAAAACTTCCTTGGGAAAAGCAATACGCGGTAAAGGCAGGAATAGAAAGTTTCTATCTGGTCATCAGTTCCTCCTTCAACTTGTATACGTGATAGTTCCTGATTCCAGATTTCCTTTCCTTCGGATTTTATTTCATCAAACGTATCATTTTCCAGTTCCATCAGGTTCCGTTCGGCTTGCTCCGGACTAATAAAGGATGAAGCAACTTTGGCATGTATTTGCTCTCCTTTTACAGTTTTGAATCTGAGGGCTGCACCCACATGGTTATCCTGAAGTTCTGTAGCATCTTCCACCAAGCGATCAGTGCTCCACACGTTGGCAGAAGTAAATGGTTTGTCAAAAACAATTACAAAATGGTTTTTGAAATTATCAGGTACACCTCCGCTGTTTTTTGTGGTATATCCCACAATTTTATTTTCTGACTGTAATACTTTAATGTATGAGCCATCGTCAAAAGCATCAATCAGTATATAGGAGCTGTCGTTTTTGGGAAAAGTAAAACGGAACATGGCAGCACGTGCGGTAGGAGTAATTTCGGTTACCACATCATAATCGGCCAGGTAAACTTTATAATAATGTGGATTTACTGTCTCGGCTTTATGTGAAAACCAGCTGGCTCGTTCCTCGCCAGTAATTTTTAACTGTCCGGTTAACGGGAACAATGAAAACTGTCCATAGTCATTAACCCAGGGGCTGGGCTGATGAGTTTGTTTAAACCCTTGTATTTTATAAGCATCATATGCGTATATCCAGCCGTCTCCCATTTTTGCGGTTTGGGGTGTCCAGAAGTTCATTCCCCAGGGGCGTGCGATAGCAGGGTACGTATTGCCATTTGAAAGCTTAAATTCGCTATCGGTTCCCATTAATGGATTTACATACGACACCCAGTCGGCAGGAGGATTTTCAATGTTTTTATTTTCTTGTGCTATACTCTTGAACACAAACGATCCAATGATTAGCGATACCAAAATAATTTTCTTCATATTTTTCATTGTATGATGTTTTGTAAATTGAATTTACTAATCTCACCGGGAAATCCTTTCAATATCCACGGAGATCCAAAAATACTATTTATGCCTGAGTTGTTTTTAATTCTTTTCCACTATTCCTTTTCTTACTAATTCTTCCTCATACCAGTTGAAGTCAGTCCCCCAGTTTTTATTTACGCGTTCTCCCATTTCCATTTTAAGGACACCTCCGGTCATAATTTCATCATGTGTTAACCACGGACGGTTTATGACTTGCCCGTTAAGTTCAGCTGACTGGATGTATTTGTTTCGTTTGGAATTGTTTTTAGCTTCAACTATAAATGTATTACCTTCAGGCAGACTGATTTCTACTTTTTCAAAAAGCGGGCTTCCTATTGAGTAGGTGCCTGTTCCGGGAGTAACCGGATAAAAACCCATTGCCGATAAAACATACCATGCGCACATGGCTCCGCCATCTTCATCACCCGATAAACCCATAGGAGAATCATCGAACCATAGGTCCAGTATTTGCCGGATCCGGTATTGTGTCCTCCATGGTTTCCCCGCATAATTGTACAAATAAGGAACATGAAATGCAGGTTCATTTCCTGCCGGAAACATTCCATGTAATCCGGAAGCATCAGGGAACTGGCCCATAAATTGCCATTTGGCAATCGTTGTTGGTTGATTGAACAGTCGGTCTAACCGATTGGTAAAAGCTGCATTGCCTCCCATTAATTCAATAAGGCCATCAATGTCATGCATCACATTGAATGTCCATATCCAGGAGTTGTTTTCTGCAAAATACATCCGGCTGCCAATGCCACCCGATAGTTGGGGATCGAAATCAGGCACCCATTCTCCATTGGCTTTTTTAGGGCTCATAAATCCTGTTTCCGAATTATATACATTACGGTAATTTTGTGATCTGTCAATAAAATACTTATAGTCTTCCTTCTTGCCTAAAGCTTTTGCGAATTGCGCCAGGCACCAGTCGTCGTAACTGTGTTCCAATGTTAAAGCCACTGCCTGTCTCTTTTCAAATGAATCTACCTGAGGCATTGTTTCCTCTTCTCCTTCCTCCAATGCCGGGTACCAGCCGTTTGCATGGTAAAAAGAGTCGAGACTATTCATAGGGCCTGTTCTCCATGGAAGCATGGTTCCTTCCATCGCATTCTTTTTTAAGCCTTCATATGCTTTTAGCACGTCAAAATCACGAACGCCTTTCTGATAAGCATCCCAAATAAGTGCTGCAGAATGAAAACCGATCATTGCCGGAAAGTCTCCGTAAAACTGAGGGAAACCTGGCATCCATCCCTCCTGTTCATACATTCTTAGGTAGGACTGAATCATATCTGCTTCCTTATCCGGCTGGAGTATTAGTCCCAATGGGTGCAGACTCCTGAAGGTATCCCACAACCAGTCATCCACATAAAACGGTCTGGAATCCGATTCATGTACTCTACGGTCGTATCCGCTAAAATATTTGCCTTTTTCCGATATGTTTATCATCCGCTCATATGACCGGTAAAGGCAGGTATAAAAAATTCTCTTTTGCCTTTCTGTTCCTCCTTCAACTTTTATTTTACCAAGTGCATCTTTCCATATTTGATAACTTTCCTGTTTTATGTCTTCAAAAGATTTTGAAGCTATTTCTGAAGTCAAATTTTTTTGGGCCTGCTCCTGACTGATAAACGAGATTCCGATCCTGCATTCTATGGGAGTATCTATATTTTCGAAACTATAGAAAACAGCAAGGTCTTTTCCTGATAATTCCGGAGTATCTACTTTTCCAGGTGTGCTTAGTTCAGCGAAAAAGTACTGACGGGTATTCTGAAACTCTTCCCATCCTTGTATTATTTTGGGACTTGTTTCTAAATGACTATTGCCGCGGGTTCTGAATATAACATGATTTGAATCTTTTTCTGAAAAACTGAACCTGTATAAAACAGTACGTTCTGTTGTCGTCCACTCTGCCACAATATCAGGTTCCTCCAGAAGTACTTTATGATACCAGGGGTACACTTCTTCCAGATCATGATCATAAAAAGCAGCTGTTTTTTCTCTGTCTGCCGGAATTTTTCCATGATAAGGCATAAGTTCTGTTACATGTCCCATCCGGTATGCCGGCATATTGAATGCAAAACCATATATATTATCCGACAGATAGCGGTCGTTTAATCCCGGTTCAGTAACCGGAAACACACGAACCATACTGTTGGGTCTATGAACTGTTGGATTTTTAGTTGTTAATATAGGCGCGATGCCACCTATGTTGGGATCTACATACCGGGTAGGTTCGATCTGAGCACTTGCGGAATAGAAACAAGCAATTGTTACCAGAATAACAAAACTTTTATTACAGATCAGTTTCTTAACAGTTTTCATCTTAGAGCTTATATTTTCAATAATCAACATACCATCCTAAAAATAACACAATCATATTCTAACCCAATGAGAAAAGCTTTGCATATTGCGAAGTTTCCCATCAATCTTTCATGAATTTGATTGGGTCATTTATAAAGTTACAAAAATATTTTACAAATGTTGTTTGTTGTCTTTTTAGGCTCATAACTGGCAGCCCTGAAATATTCAGCAACATAATATAATAAAATTGGTGGGGATGAATACCAGATGAATCATTATAAAATGCCAGATGATATTCATATTCCTTTGCGATCTGAGGTGTGTTAGACATATAACAAAAAAGGAGGAAAATTATATAATTTTCCTCCTTTTAAGTTGAATTCAGATATGCTTAGCCTATTTCCCAGGTCTCAGCTTTCTGACAGCTGCGCCGGCCTGCCAGAGTTCGGATTCCCTCATTTCTTTGAGTTCGGCATTCAAACTTGTTTTATAATCGGCGCTTGAAGTGGAATCCAGAACCCGTTTGGTTTCTGCACCCGATTTTACACTTTCATATAATTCGTTGAATACAGGCAGTGTAGCCTCACGGAATTTATGACGCCAGTCGAGGGCACCGCGCTGGGCGGTTGCGCTGCAGTTGGCATACATCCAGTCCATACCGTTTTGGTCGACCAGGCGGATGAGGCTTTGGGTAAGCTCTTCAACTGTTTCGTTGAATGCTTCCGACGGGCTGTGACCATTATCGCGCAGCACTTTGTACTGAGCTTCAATAATTCCTGCAAGTGCACCCATCAACACACCACGTTCTCCGGTTAAATCGGAATATACTTCGTTTTCAAATGTGGTTGGGAAGAGGTATCCCGAGCCGATTGCTATACCAAGGGCAATGGCACGTTCTTCGGCTTTACCGGTATAATCCTGGAACACTGCATAGCTGGAGTTGATACCGTTTCCGGCCAGAAAATTGGTACGTACACTTGCGCCCGATCCTTTGGGAGCTACGAGAATAACATCCACAAAATCAGGAGGGATTACTCCGGTTTGCTCCTTGTAGGTGATTGAAAACCCATGTGAAAAATAAAGGGCATCTCCTTCTTTAAGACATGGTTCTAATTTAGGCCATATAAGGCGTTGGGCAGCATCCGATACCAGGTACTGAACAACAGTACCCAAACGGGCTGCTTCCTCAACAGGAAAGAGTGTTTCTCCGGGTACAAATCCATCGCGGATTGCCTTGTCCCAGTCTTCCTTGAATTCCGGCGCCTGACCGATGATAACTTTAAACCCGTTGTCTTTCATGTTTAGGGCCTGGGCAGGTCCCTGTACTCCATAACCTATAATGGCTATGATTTCATTTTTTAATACTTCGCGTGCTTTTTCTACTGAAAATTCTTCGCGGAGAACTACTTTTTCGGTTTCTCCGCCAAAGTTAATTTGTGCCATAGTTAATTGTTATTGTTTTAAATACTTAATAATTCTGAGGATAGTTTACAAATTTATTACTTTTTATTCAGACCAGGTTCAATAATGAATAGTAAAGTGCTTTGCTATCAACCCTAATCAAGGCTTTCAAGAAGCGCATCCCGTTCCTTCAGGAATTCGGAAAGCCGTTCAATCGGATCCCGTGTAAGCGCTACGCGTCCTGAACGTATAAACTGCATAACCTTCGCTTTGTTTAATTCTTCAAACAATGCCTGGGTTTCTTGTTTATGACCTGTTTTTTCAATCACTGTGTACTCCCGTGTTATCTCAAGAATGCGGGCTCCTGAATCTCTGACAACCTTTTCAATGGTATCGCTTTCATAAAGCGCTTCCGTTGGTACTTTATATAAAGCAATTTCCTGGTATATCATTTCTTCGTTGGTGTGATAGAATGCTTTCAGGACATCAATTATTTTTTCTATCTGCCCAACAATTTTTATTACCTGCTCTTCGGTCGATTTTATGACAATTGTGAACTTATAAACTCCATGAATAGCAGATTCTGACACGGTCAGGCTTTCGATGTTTACTTTCCTTCGGGTAAAAACGATTGTAATGCGCGTGAGTAATCCGATGTGGTTTTCGGAGTAAACCGATATTATATATTCCCTTTTCATTACTTTATATTTTAATTTTTAATTTTAATCAAATTAACTGAAAATTACCGGCAGTTAGGGTTCCAGCATTATGTCAGATACAGAAGCTCCGGTAGGTATCATTGGAAATACATTATCTTCTTTCTCGATAACCACTTCAAGCAGGTAAGGCCCCTGGTGGTCGATCATTCTTTGTATTCCGCTTTCAAGGTCTTCACGCGCTTCAACTTTATGCCCTGCAATTCCAAATCCTTTGCCGATGGCAATGAAATCAGGATTTTGCAATTCGGTGAATGAATATCTTTTTTCGAAAAACAGCTGCTGCCACTGGCGTACCATTCCAAGAAAATTATTGTTAAGTATAATGATTTTTACCGGCAATTTGTTTTGTACTATGGTTCCCAACTCCTGGATGGTCATCTGGAAACCGCCATCACCAATAACCGCAATTACCGTACGGTCGGGAGCGCCAAGTTGAGCGCCCATACTGGCAGGAAGGCCAAATCCCATTGTTCCGAGTCCGCCGGAAGTGACGTTGCTGCGGGGATGCCTGAATTTGAAATAACGCGAAGCAACCATCTGGTGCTGGCCTACATCGGTTACCAGAATGGATTCATGATTGGTTTTATCTCCTGCAATACGGATAACTTCCCCCATGGTAAGTCCGGGTTTTTCAGGAAAAACTTCGTTATGAATAATTTTTTCATCTTCAATCCGGTAGCACTCCCTGAATTCTTCAACCCATTCTTCGTGTTGGTTGGGCTTAACGTTGTCGGTCAGCATTTTTAAGGTTTTGTTGGCATTACCCAAAACGGCCACATCGGCTTTAATAATTTTATTAATTTCCGATGGATCGATTTCCAGGTGAATCACTTTTGCATTTGTTGCATAAGTTCCTGCCTTTCCCGTAACCCTGTCGTCGAACCGCATCCCTACGGCTATAATCACATCGGCTTGGTTGGTTAACAGGTTGGGGCCATAATTTCCATGCATACCAAGCATCCCAACATTAAGAGGGTGGTCGGTAGGCAGAGCAGAAAGACCAAGCAGAGTCCATGCAGCAGGAATGCCTGTTTTCTCAACAAATGCCTTCAGTGCTTCTTCGGCACGGCTGAGGATCACTCCCTGCCCGAACAGGATCAGTGGTTTTTTAGCTGCATCTATAATATCAGCAGCTTCCTTTACCTTGAACGGATCGATGGGAGGCTCCGGCACGTAACTTCTTATTTTACGACATTTCTTGTACTCAAAGTCAAGTTCGCCAAACTGAGCATCCTTGGTAATGTCGAGCAATACGGGCCCGGGACGGCCTGTCTGTGCAATATAAAATGCCTGAGCAATGGCTTCAGGGATTTCTTCAGGTGAAGTAATCTGGTAACTCCATTTGGTTATTGGCATTGAGATACCCAGCACATCCGATTCCTGGAAGGCATCGGTTCCCAAAAGGGGTGAGGCCACCTGGCCGGTTATACACACCAGTGGAGTTGAATCAATCATAGCATCGGCAATACCGGTTATTAAATTTGTAGCTCCGGGGCCCGAAGTGGCAAAACAGACGCCTGCCTTGCCGGTAACCCTGGCATAACCTTCGGCGGCATGCACTGCGCCCTGCTCATGACGGGTCAGAATATGTTTCACATTCTTATCGTGGTCATACAATGCATCGTAAATGGGCATGATTGCCCCTCCCGGATATCCGAATATGGTATCAACTCCTTCTTCCAGCAAGGAAAGAATAACGGCTTGTGAACCAGTAATTTTCTTCTTTGTCATATCTCAAGATTTTATAATAATTTCTACTTAATATTTTTAATCAATTAAACGAACGGCGCCCATATCGGCTGATGAAACCAAACTTGCATATGCTTTCAGCGCTTTTGAAACTTCTCTTTTCCGTTCAGCCGGTGTAAAGGCGGCATTGCCTTTTGCTTCCTCCAGCATTCTTCGTGCTGTAAGTTCCTCATCTGAAATCTTCAGATTGATTGAGCGGCTTGCAATATCAATTTCAATAACATCATTTTCCTTAATCAATCCTATGGCCCCACCGGCAGCCGCTTCAGGAGAAACATGTCCTATCGACAATCCTGATGTTCCACCTGAAAAACGTCCATCAGTTATCAATGCGCAGTATTTATCGAGCTGCATCGATTTGATATAGGAAGTGGGGTAGAGCATCTCCTGCATTCCCGGCCCGCCTTTTGGCCCTTCGTAACGGATAATCACTATATCACCTTTTTGCACCTTGTCGCCTATAATTCCGTTAACGGCATCATCTTGCGAATCGAACACTTTAGCAGTACCTGTAAATTTAAATACTGAGGTATCCACTCCGGCAGTTTTTACTATGCATCCTTTTTCAGCAATGTTGCCGTAAAGAACAGCCAGACCGCCTTCTTTGTTGTAAGCATTTTCCATATTACGTATGCATCCTTTTTCCCGGTCGGTGTCCAGTTCCGGATAATAGTTTTCCTGCGATGCCAGTACCAGGTTTCTTTTTCCATCTCCGGGTGAAGAAAGATAGCGTTGCATGGCATCGGCCGAAAGGGAGGGCTGTGTGATATCATAGGCTTTAATGGCTTCTTTAAGCGTGCGGCCATCAATGCGGTTCACCGAGGTTTCCATAAGACCTGCCCTGTCGAGTTCAGCCATTATTGAAAGAATTCCTCCTGCACGGTTCACATCCTGAACATGGTAATGTGAGCTGGGTGCTACTTTACAGAGATTCGGAGTAATTTTTGAAAGCCGGTCGATGTCATTCATTGTGAATTCCACTCCTGCTTCATGAGCAATGGCCAGCAGGTGCAACACAGTATTTGTTGAACCACCCATGGCAATATCCAGTTTCATGGCATTTAAAAATGCATCCCGGTTGGCAATATTTCGTGGCAATACCGATTCGTCGCCTTCAAAATAATATTTTTTGGTAGCAGAAAGAATTTTTTCCACTCCTTCTTCAAAAAGCTTTTTACGGTTAGCATGTGTGGCAACAATGGTTCCGTTGCCAGGCAATGCCAGGCCGATAGCTTCGGCAAGACAGTTCATTGAATTGGCGGTAAACATTCCGGAGCATGAACCGCAAGTGGGGCATGCATTCTGTTCAATGGTTTCAAGTTCCTGATCGGAAACCGACTGATCGGCAGCCATAACCATTGCATCTACCAGGTCGTAATGTTTATTTCCAATTTCACCGGCTTCCATTGGTCCGCCTGAAACAAATACGGCGGGAATATTAAGACGCATGGCAGCCATCAGCATGCCGGGCGTTATTTTATCACAGTTCGATATGCAAATCATTGCATCCACCTTATGTCCGTTGCACATGTATTCAACACTGTCGGCTATAACATCGCGCGAAGGAAGCGAGTACAGCATACCATCGTGCCCCATTGCAATGCCGTCGTCGATGGCAATTGTATTAAATTCTGCGCCAAAATACCCTTCTTTTTCGATAAGGCTTTTAATATATTGCCCGATGGTGTGCAGGTGGGCATGGCCGGGAACAAACTGGGTAAATGAGTTTACAACGGCAATTACAGGCCGCCCAAAATGTTCCTCTTTCATACCGTTGGCCCGCCAAAGGCTTCGGGCGCCGGCCATTCTGCGGCCCTGGGTAGTAGTGTTGCTTCGTAATGGAATTTGCATACTTTTAACTCTTTTTTTGCTGTTTTTTTATTAAAAAAGCCTTCCCCGTTTTCGGGAAAGGCCAGTACGTATTTTTTAATTACATATAATTCTATCCTTCCCCGGTAATACTGGAAATGACCACGAGGACGACTAGAATAATATATGTAGCAAATAATTTCATTTCTTAAAAACTCATTTATAGAGGCAAATGTAAAAACTATATTTATAAATCAAAATGAATTGAAAGTAAATTTCACTTTTTTCTGATAAATTTAAAGTTTAAGGTAATTTTTTATATTAAAATGATTTTAATATTTCCTGCTTTTAAAAGTATATTTTATATTTTTGAGTAAAATAGAAAAAATGAACCTAAACCATCTTCAATATTTACTTATCCTGATTCTTCTGGTATATTCCTGCAAAACAAAACCTGATGCAAATCTGCAGGATTATAAACGCCTGCCAGAATTACAACCGGACTATGCCGATATATCACTTCCGTTAAATATTGCTCCTATGAATTTCTTTATTGTGGAGAAAGGGAATCAATTTTATATAGAAGTAGTGGGAAAAAAGGGTACTCCTGTAAATGTTACCTCGAATGATGGAGTAATTCGTTTTCCTTTAAAAAAATGGAAGAAATTGTTAATTCAGAATAAAAACGACACATTAACTTATACAATTTATTCCAAAGAAGAAGGAAAGTGGTTTCGGTTTTCTAAGTTTACCCAGTTTGTTTCACCTGACTCAATTGATGCTTTTTTATACTATCGCCTATTGTATCCAGGATATGAAAGCTGGACTGAAATTTCTATTGTGCAACGTCATCTTGAAAGTTTTAAGGAGCGAACAGTAGTCGAAAATAACGTGCTGGAACAGAATTGTGTAAATTGTCATTCCTTCAATGCCCAAAATAATACAGATTTTCTTTTTCATGTAAGAGGTTCGCTTGGTGGAACTTATTTTCAGAAAAATGGCAAGTTGGAAAAAGTTAACCTGAAAACGGATGAAATGGAGAATGGTGCGGTCTATCCGCGTTGGCATCCTTCAGGGAGGTATGTTGCATTTTCATCAAATAAAGTGGTGCAGCAGTTCCATGCCTCTGCTTTAAAAAAAATTGAAGTCTCAGACTTAAACTCCTCTCTTGTGCTTTATGACCGGGAAAAGAATGAAATAATGGATATTCCGGTTGATCTTAAACATCTGTACATGGATACTTATCCGGAATGGTCTCCCGATGGCAGAATGCTTTATTTCTGCAGGGCGAGGCAGATTGAAGAGGGATACGATTACCGCGCCATTCATTATGATTTGTGCCGGATTTCCTTTGATTCTGTAAACAGGGCTTTTGGTAAAGTTGATACGGTTTTTGAGGCTTCGTTACAAAACAAAAGCGTTTCGTTTCCACGAATAGCGCCCGATGGAAAAACACTGGTTTTTACAATGCATGATTATGGTTGTTTTCCTATATGGCATAAAGAGGCAGATCTCTATGCAATTAATCTTTCTGATTTAACCGTTAAAGCCATACCTGTTAATAGCGAATTTACCGAAAGTTATCATTCCTGGTCTTCCAGCGGAAGGTGGCTGTTGTTTAGCAGTAAACGAGGTGACGGGCTTTCTGCCAGGCCTTATATGGCTTATGTTGCTAGAAACGGAGAAATGGGGAAACCTTTTGTTTTGCCGCAAAAAGATCCACTCTTTTACAGTCGCTTTATAAAAACATTTAATATTCCCGAATTTGCTACGGCTGCAGTTTCATTCACTCCGGGTCAATTGAAAAATGCTGCCAAAAGCAAACCCGTACAAGTTAATTGGGCACAACAATAATTTGTTAACGATGCAAAATACCAACAATAAAATGAAGAAACTATCCATTGGGTTACTTTACCTGTTGTTCTTTCTGATTTCATTCATTTATTTCAGTTGGATTGCAAACTACATCTTTTTCTATCAGGAAAAATCCAGTTTATTTTTGGTTTCTTTTGCATACCTGGGGGAACATCTGAAACAGCCGGGTGGATTTCTTGATTATTTAGGAAAACTTTTTATAGCTCTTTATTATATTGAAAATTTAGGTGCTTTCCTGCTTGCATTCATAATGCTGCTTATTGTTCGGATTTCAGTATTGGCAGGAAGAACAATTGCAGGCAGCAGCTCTCTTTTTGTTTCGTTTCTCTTAGGGGCTGGATTTGTTTTTTTACATACCCATTACCAGTTTTTACCGGTTAACTCACTGGGGATTTTATTGCAACTGGGGATTTTTTATGCAGCCATTCGTTTGTACAAAAGCAAGTGGAAATGGTTGAATGTTGTATTTTTTCCTTTATGGTATTTCCTTACCGGTGGATTTGCATGGCTGTTTTTACTGATGTACGCGTTTTATTTGATTTCCAGCAAGGGAAAGGAACGTTGGATTCATTTGGGATCCATTTTTTTCTGGGCATCATTTGCTTTTTATATTTCGAATGAGTATCTGTTTTATGCAACAACAAAAAGTTTAATGCAATTTCCTTATTCTTCATTTAATACAGGAATGCAGACATGGGAATTCTTTCTGTTGTCAGCACTTGTCGTTTTGCTGCCGCTGTTGTATAAGATGAATGGTATTTATCCTTTTAACAGGATGAATGAAATACCCATCCTGAAGCAAATCCCTCCCCTGGTTGTTGTTCTGGTTCTGGTAGTAGCACTTGTTTTTCGACATGATAAAAAGAACAGCCATTATTTTTACACCGAAAAGTTATTTTATGAAGAAAAATACGATGAACTAATTGCGTTTAATTCAACCGCTCCGTCGACCAATAAACTCACTCTTTTTCATAACAACATAGCTCTTGCAAAAACAGGGCAGCTGACCGGACGACTTTTTGATTTTCCACAAAGTCCTGACGGAAGCACACTTTTTCTGAAATGGGAAAACATAGGGGAGGTGCTTCGAAGAGGTGGTCAATTTTATTATTCACTTGGTATGGTAAACGAAGCAAACCGGTGGGCCTATGAATATATGGTGATGCGTGGATATACTCCAGAAGGATTAAAAATGCTCATAAAGACTGAATTAATAAACGGAAACTACAAAGTCGCTGAAAAGTATATCCATATTCTAGAACAGTCTTTTTTTTATCGTAAAGAGGCCAATG
Organism: Mariniphaga sp.; assembly: GCA_024636975.1. Taxonomy (GTDB): domain Bacteria; phylum Bacteroidota; class Bacteroidia; order Bacteroidales; family Prolixibacteraceae; genus Mariniphaga. The sequence continues at coordinate 104,582 of JAGXGA010000032.1, read as the reverse complement.
CTTTTCGTCTGCTTTTATATAATGATGTTGCGGTAGATGCACATCCTGAGCTGGGACTGGCGAAGCAATACAGGCCCATAAATGATTTTTTTGTACTCTCTGATGAGCCGGCAGCCAACATCGATTATATTCTTGCTTCAGATTCAACCAATGTTTTTGCCATTGAATATAAGTTCGCTCTGTTGCTGTTAAACAAGGATATAGAAGGAGTTGTTAAAAATCTTCCGTTACTTGAAAAAGCCGAATATGCCCGTTTGCCAAAGCATATTGATGAAGCGGTATCAGGATATAAGATGTTACGGATGGGCGACTTTCCTGACCTGGAATATTTGGATTCCAGCAAAGAAACGGAACATCGTTTTAACCAATACTATCAGGTATTTCAACAGAATAATTCCAGTCGGTTGCAGGCACAGCGTGCACTGCATCAAAATTTTGCCGATACATTTTGGTATTATTTATTTTTTAATTGAAATAACTTAAATTTTTTTTTAAGTATCGAGAAGAACCTTTTTTGCTTGCTTCCTATTACTCTCCAGCCGCGGTGGAAAAAGAAGCTGCTTTTTGATATTCCTTTTCTGGTTTAAACAGAAGCACAAAAATTAGCAGCAATCCTGCTGAGAGCAACGTGGTAACCATCCAGATTGCCTCCCAATTGTAGCCGTCGGCTGTCGTGTAATAGTCGATTAGCCGGGCTGAAAAAAAGTTACCGACCAGTAATCCGGCACCAAAGGTTACCAGGAATATAAAACCCTGGGCTTGTGATTTTAGCTGTTTGGGAGCTTTTTTATCAATGTATATCTGGCCGCCAACATAAAAGAATCCAAAAATTAAGCCATGAATCAAAATACCAATATAATACATCCAGGGCTGGTTTATTGTACCACCCAGGTAAAAGGAGGAATATCGGATAATTAAAGCAATCAACCCTAAAGCCATGGTTCTTCTCAATCCGAATTTTTTTATAGCTGGCGGAACCAGCAGGAGAAATCCCATTTCGGCAAGAACTCCCCAGTTAATTGTTATGGATATGTACTGGATATTGATGTAAAGAAGGAACTCTGAAAAGTAAGAATAATACATGGCAAACGGGATCATCGACAGGAAAGACAGCACAATGAAAATAAAGAAATTCCGGTCTTTCATCAGTTGAACTGATCTAAAGCCAAAAGCATCAATAAGGGCAGCTTTGTGACCTTTGGACAGCGGAGGGGTGTCAGGCAGCGTAAGATTGAAGTACACGGCAAACAGACTTACACCTGCACCACAATAGAATGGAACGTTTGTCCCATCGAAATTTATATTCAGAAACCGGATAAAGATAAAGCTGAAAATGCCTGATGCGACCCACCCAATGGAGCCAAATACCCTTATTTTTGGAAATTCTTCAGATGGCAGGTGAGCCATAGCAATTGCACTGGTAAGACTCCAGGATGGCATATAGGCCAGCATCGCCAGTAAAAGGCTTAAAAATAAAACATCAGGATTATTAGTCGTGCCTGCCCATATCAGCATAATTCCATGAATTAAATTCAAACCTGCCAGCACTTTTTGTGCCGGCCAAAACCGGTCGGCAAGCATACCCACCAGGGGTGATGCCATGCAACCTATGGCCATAGAGCTCAGGATAAGTGCTTTTTGGGTGCTCCCCACTTCCAGGTTGGTAAGGTATGCTGCAAGTGGAACCCACCACACTGCATACATCATGTATTGAAGGAGCATCATTACAGAAAGTTTGAATTTTGCCATCACCTTTTTTTAGTTCTTATTGTTGTTTATACTTTATGTTTTAGGTTATTTGAAAAAGACCGGCCCAAATTGAGCCGGTCTTCATCCTTCTAACAAAACCTAATATTAATTGTAACCGGGATTGTTTGTCAATTGTGGCGCCTTATTCATTTCATTTCGCGAAATAGGCTGCCAGTAAGCATTCTGATTGAATTGTCTTGCATCAACACTTGTAATTTCATCGTAATACCAAATGCTTCCATCATCAAAATGATAAATTCTCATTGGGTGTACATCAGTAATTACATCTTCAGCAATCATCCATTTACGCATCATGTAATAACGGTCGCCTTCGCCAAAGAATTCAATCTGGCGTTCATGGCGGTACCATTCCCTGGCCTGCGCCTGATCGGCTGCAACACGGTCGGGTAATCCGGCACGGTTGCGGATCATGTTAAGCGCATCGATGCCTTCTTCCACATCACCCAGCTCGATACAAGCCTCTGCATAATCCATAATAACTTCGGCATAGCGTAACTCAATCCAGGTATTGCGGTTTTGAAAGTACTGACCGACAATATCAATTTCCTGGTATTTTTTCACGTAGTATCCGTTTTTGGTTCCGTTCCAGGCTTCAATCAGCCCCTGGCGGGTATCCAGTCCTGCCGTGTAATCTTCAGTAGATGCATTGATATAAGCATCTATACGTGTTCTGAATGTCTCCTGATCCATTCCGGCATAATCAGAGTAGCTGGTATTCAGGAAATAACCGGTTTGTACAAGACCTGTCGGGTCGATACCGGCGGCATCACTCGGGCGTGGTTGCCACTGAGAGCCGTCATACAAAATTGTAGCATAAAAACGTGGTTCCCTCCCCACGTAAGGATTCCTTTCCGGGTCGGCTGCCAGTTCTTCACTGGATGCAACCCGGAAGTTTTCATCGCCCGGGTTGTATTTATCCCAGTCGAATGGCGTTCCGTCAGCCATTTCAAATTTACGCACTACCGGTTCCAGCGGATTGTTGTTCCCCCAGCTATGGTATCCGTTCGGACCCCACCACTGGTTCTGCCGGATGCGGTTTCCATCGGCCTGGTTGTGTTGAACTCCCCATATTACTTCATCGTTCCACTCACCGGTTTGTGTGAAAATGTTGAAGAAGTTATCTGAATATGCCATTACGTCTTCTTCGGTCAGTAGCGATGGAGGATCGTCAGTTGAACCGGTTAAGGCATATTTCCCGTATGTTCCATCCATAATAGCTTTTGCCGTTGCTTTTGCTTGTTGCAGCAACGATTCGCGCGTATGTGACTGGAAAGAAACCAGCGGATCAGTAGAATAAGCTCCGTGCATCAGTTCACCTGTACTCCAGCTTAACAGACGCGATTTTAGTGCAGCTGCTGCTCCTCTTGTGGCCCGTCCCTGTTCAATGTCATCTTTCATTGGAAGAAGCTGGATGGCCTGATCAACATCAGAAATGATAAAATCCAGCGTTTCATCCAGACTTGAACGGGTTGCCGACAAAAAGTCTTCTCCCAGTTCATAAGGTTCGGAAACAAGCACAAGACCTCCATAAGAACGCATAAGGTTGGTATAGTCAAATGCCCTGATAAAATAGGCTTCGCCCTTCATTCTTTCAATCCACGCAGCTTCGTCGTCATTTGCTACTGGCACTTCGTCAATATTTGCCAGTAACACGTTCACGTTTTTAATGTTTGAATACATGGGTTCCCAGCGTATCCAGTCGAAACGTGGGTTTCCAAAGTGTCCCAACTGGTCGGGGCTCATTGTTCCCTTAATGTTGGTATATTCACTCGGACGGTGGATGCCCAGCATTTCATCGGTTCCGGCGGCAAGTAAATCTTCACGCAAACCAAGCGTACCGGAGTTGTTTCTGTTCCACCAGCCTCCCTGGCCTCCGATGTAATCGTAGCATTCACCCAAATAGGCTTCAGTAAGGTTAATGTCTGCGAACACTGTTTCTTCGTTGAAAGAATCGACAGCCTTCTGTTCGAGAACATCCTCACATGAGTTGGATACTATCATTAGTACCAACATAATCATCGAATATCCTAATATTTTTTTCATATATCGTAATTTTCAAAATTCACTAAATCATTAAAATGTTACTCTTACACCAAGTGCTAAAGTTCTAATTGCAGGATAAGTCAAAGGAGCTCCGATTTCCGGATCAAAGTTCTTCTGCGCTGCATAAATCAGAAAAAGGTTGTTTCCTGCAAAATAGACACTGGCCCTACTTAACCCAATTGGAGCAACCAATTCACTTGGAAGAGTATACGTCAGAACTGCATTTTTCAAACGGGCGTAAGCCATGTTGTCAAAATAATAGGTACTGTTATTTACCTCAAAATGCCAGTATAAGTCACTGCGGTTATAAGCTCTTGCCACATCGGTATTCGTATTTTCCGGTGTCCAGCGGTTGTCAAATTCCCACTGCATGTAATTGCCGGCTTCACCGCGACGTCCGTCAGCAATATTCATGCGGTAATAAGAACCTTGCCCCTGTGCCAGAACTGAAAGGTTCCAGTTACGGTATTCTAAGTCGAAGCTGATTCCGTAGAAAATTTCAGGTGCATCGGTTTTGTCAAGCAGAATGCGATCATCACTGTTGATAACTCCATCGCCACTTACATCTCTGAAAACAACATCACCCGGTTTTGCCCCCGACCAGCTTGGTAGTGCATCTACTTCTGCCTGATCTTTGAAAATTCCTATTGCATCGTAGAGTAACTCTGCGCCGAAAGGATGTCCGGTGCGACGTTGCCATGGTACGGCCCTTTCGGGTTCGTCCATAAATACAACTTCGTTGTGGTTATAGGCAATGTTGCCGGAAATGTCGTAACGAAAATCATTATTCACTTCTTTATGGAATCCGGCTTCAATTTCAAACCCGCGGTTATCTACTTCGGCGATGTTTTCATCGGGAAGCGCCAGACCTGTAAATCCGGGAACTGAAGCGTCTCTCGGAGCAAGAATGTCGGAACGTTTGCTGTAGAAAAATTCTGTATTCAAAGATATCAGGTTTCCAAACCATTGTGAATCAAAACCTACGTTATAGGTGGTTTGTTTTTCCCAGGTAATGAATGGATTGGCTATGCCAGCCTGCTGCACAATGGTTTCAACTACTTTTCCTGTACCCAACGTCATCCCACTCGAAAGCTGATATTTATTGATGTACTGGAATGGATTTCCCGGATCCATACCCATTTTTCCGTAGGATGCCCTTAACTTAAAGTAGTTGATGAAACCAAGATTTTCCTGCCAGAATGCCTCTTCTGATATTCTCCATCCAGCCAGGAATCCGGGAAAGTTACCCCAGCGGTTGTCAGGCGGGAATTTCAAAGAACCGTCACGTCGGAATACGATTTCAGCAAGGTATTTGCCCTTGTAGCTGTAATTGAAACGTCCGATCAACGATTTACGTGCATAAATCCGCATGGAGCCCCAGTTGTTTTTCTCGGCATCGGCTCCGGCGTCCAGTGTTTGAACTACATCGGAGATATAATATTTACGGAAACCGCCAAACCAGTTGCCATCGTCGGTCAGTTGTTCATAACCTCCGTATAACCCGATAGAGTGGTCGCCAAACTGACGATTGTAGTTAGCACTGATAAGACTCAATTGACGAATTGAACGACTGTAATCTTCTGCCAGCTCGGGTGCAGAATATCCACGCGGAGTTGGTGTTAATTCCATGCTGGTGATGAAACCTTCTGAGTTACGTACTGCTGTATCCCATTTCGGGAAATAGAGTATCCATGGTTTACGGAACTGCTTACGGTAGAAATTATCAACATCGTATGTGTACTGACCTGAAAATGAGAGGCCTTTGATCATTGGTGGCTCAATAGTAGCACTGAATGTCAGCTGATTTTTATAAGTAGTCTGATCATCAGAACCGCCTTCAAAAGTAGAAGTTACAACCGGGTTGTCACCATACTCGATATCCGGCCCAGGTTCGCCTGACGGCCAGAATGACCACTGGGTGGGTACAAGGCGGGTTGCCTGACCGTAGATGGCACCTGCACTTTTTACAGGATATTTTTTCTTATTGATAAAACCTGCATAATCAATACCGGCAGTCAACCAGTCATTTACAGGTAAATTGATTTTTGCCCTCATGTTGTACTGCTGGTAGTTGGTCGATTCCTGTGCGTAAATGGCTTCTTCGTTCTTATAACCCATTGAAACAAAATAGTTCATACCATTTGCAGTACCACCGTCGATGGTGAAGTTATGCTTGCTTGTAGTAGTCCAGTTAGCCACAAGGTCACCCATCCAGTCGCTGTTAGGATGTTCCCACGGGTCACGACCACTGTAGAAAAGGGCAATATCTTCGTCAGAATAGGTACGTGATTTGCCTTCGTAATCCTGGTATTCACTCAACATGGTAGCATAATCACCTGCACTAAGTGCTTTTGGGAGAAGAGTTGGTTGCATAAATCCCTGGTAGAACTGGTAGTTCATACGAGGTTTGCCGATAGTCCCCCGTTTGGTAGTAACAAGAATAACACCGTTTGCAGCCTGCGAACCATAAATGGCTGCTGACGCATCTTTCAAAACTGAAATGCTTTCGATGTCAACCGGGTCAATATCTCCTAACGAACGTCCGGGAATTCCATCGACAACAACCAAAGGAGCAGTTAGCTCAGGATTATCACCACGGTCGCCCAATGTTGTACGTCCGCGTACTAGAATGGTAGCTGAGTTTTGTCCTGGCTCACCACTTTCCTGTATAACAACAGAACCCGGCAAACGGCCTGAAATGGCGTTGGTAACATCTGCCGATGGAATCGACTCAATCTTTTCTCCGCTTACCGAAGTTACTGAACCCACAATGTTCGCCTTTTTCTGAGAGGCATAACCAACGGCGATTACCTCTTCCAGCCCGATTGCTTCAGTTTCAAGCGTTACATCAATGTTGGACCTGTTTCCAATATTGATTTCCTGTCGTCTCATCCCTACAAACGAGTATACAAGTATCCTCGCATCCGGTGGCACCTCAAGGGCATAGTTACCGTCAATATCAGTCACAACTCCTACGGTTGTACCCTGAACCACAACTGAAACACCCGGAAGGGGTAGCCCTTCTTCGTCGACTACTGTTCCGCTAATGGTTCTTTGTTGTTCGGAAGGCACCGGGTCTGCGTTTGCCCAGGTAATACTCGCTAGCGCCAACAACAAAATTAATGTTACTGTTGTGCGCAGGATTTTTTTTAGCTGTCGGAAGAGAAGGGACAGCAAACCTTTCATTTTTTGTTCCATACAATACTGGTTTAGCACATTAAACAATTAGAATTATTTATTATAAATAGTTTTCATTCTAAAAAGTATCACAATAAATCTGAAAGAAAAATACGAGGATGTGTAAATGAAATAATGGGAAATTTTATTTAGTTCATTTAATATTTCAGATTTAATGGAATCGATACGAATTTACTAAAAAATGTTAATATGCAAATCATTTTACAAAATGTTTTTTGAACTTTAAAAGATCCAGATTTTTAAGTAACAGGCAGATTCAAATAGTATATACTTCACTTTAAGTATTTAACCTCCTGTTCAGAAGTCCATTGTTGCAGATATGTGGAATGTTCTGTTTTAACCAATAAATAATCCCGTTCTCGGCCATGGCAAATTCAGTATAGACTCAATATTAATTCAGTTATAACTCAATGTAAATTCAATTATAATTGAATTTACATTGAGTTAATATTGAGTTTGTATTGAGTTAACATTGAATTTAGTCAGGGGAAGGTATGTAGGATGTTTTTTGGTTCAATCCAGTAATTATCCTTTCACTACGAAAAGAAACAGAATCCTAAGTCTCCCTTCGGAATATAACCGAATATCAAAAAGAATAACTTTAATCTTTTCAATTGAAGGCAGCTGCGCGATATCGTGAGATTGCTTTTCCCGATGGAATACATCGGGAGCGCAATGACGGCTTCGTGGGGAAGTCTATGTGCGGCGCAACAAGTATCATGACAATATATATAACATTTGCGCCGCAGAAAAAAACACCCTTATTTGAGCTATATAGTAGGTTTTACCTTGTTCATCAATAGTTTTATTTTCGAAGGAGAATAAGCAATAATGCTCACAAGGAGATATTCAGCTATTGCAGCAACTGGCCTTATCTAAAGGCAATATTGCATGAATTTTTAAAAGAGTAATTTCTTCTGAAGATGGTTGTAAAAAGTGTTTACAATCCCAAATCCTTGTCAATTTTTTTCATTGCATTCAGCGCCAGTTCAGCAAATTCATTAAGGGGAATTCCTATTCGTTCACATTCGAGAATGGTTTCGCGGTTTACTGAGGCTGCAAATGCTTTTTCCTTCATGCGTTTGGTAATGGATTTGGTTTTAACCGAAGTGATTTTTTTATCGGGATAAACCAGGGCTGTAGCAGTTATCAGGCCTGTAATGGTTTCCCCGGCAGCCAGGGCATGCTGAAATTTTGTGGTACGTTCCTTTCCTGTGGCCATTTCATTGTGCATAACAATGGCATCAATAACTTCATCCGGTACCTTTCCGGAAAGCATTTTTTCGGCGTATGGACCATGGGTCTCCGGATCGGCATTGGTTATTTCCACGTCAATATCGTGAAGCAAACCTGCCAGTCCCCATTCTTCTTCATTTTCATCAAGCCTCCGGGCCAGAGCCTTCATTACTGCTTCAGAGGCATAGCAGTGCCTGCGCATATTTTCCGACTGAATGTTCTCATTCAGCATGTCGATTGCTTGTTCACGAATCATAATGCTTTCACTTTTTTATGCAAAACTAAGATTCTGACTTATACTTATGAAATACACTTCACATTATTTTCCTGCCTTTTTAATGTTTGAGTAACATGGCGGGGTTTATTCTGCATTTGAATTAATTTTTTCAAAATAGAATAACATAAACACTATTTTTGCGTTTTGAAAAAAAGCTGTAAAAACATTAAACTATGCGTTCAGGAAAAGGTAAAATTTTTATTTTGCTCCTATCTTTATTATTTACCTCCAATTTATTAATAGCACAAACTGATGAACAGGATGAACACAGGTATGCGCTGGAATTCAGCCTTGATTTTCTAAAAAGGTATTTTGAAAAAGACAGCCTCTGGCATGTTACCCATCCTGAAACAAGCCGTTCGGTGCGCGGATTAATTCATTTTATTGAAAAGCAGCCATTCGACTCAATCCGGATGGTAATTGACGATAAGCTGGAAAATGACGCATACCGGTATGTTTACCGGTTGCCTGAACATGTAGCCGATAGCTTAAGTGTTCCGGGTTATTACCCATCCTTTGAAGTTCGTCGGCGGATGGATAAGGTAAGTGAACGATTAAGAAAAAAGTATTTTGAAAGTGAACTGTCAGTTCCGGTGAGCCTGGTATCAAACCTTGAAGAAAAGGCGGGGATAATTCCCCCCGGGCAGGGCAAGGTATTGTTTGAAAGAAGGATTTACGAATTTCCAGACAGCCTTCAGCTTCCGGATGTAATTCCTGATTCCCTGATGCAGTCGCCTGGTGACTTCAGGCGCTTTCTTCGCCTCGACAGTATTCGTACTATCCTGATTGAGCAGAAAAGAGTAGCCTATAACGATTCAATATTAAATGCTTATCGTGCTGAGTTGATTGAAAACTACCGCCGTCAGATGTTTGAGCAGGAGCGTGAACAGATCAGGCGCAGGCTGACCGATTCAGTCATGGTTAATAACTTTCAGGTGCTGCGGCAATATAACGATACGATGATTGCTGTGGTAAATGATTCCATTGCATTGATCCTGGGAGAACTTGTTAAGTATGCCGATTTCATTGATACTACCAGAATAACAATGTCAAATCTTTTAGGTGAGGAATCGTCTATTCTGCTCCAGTCAAACAATCCATACTACTCAAGGGTTTGGCTGAAAAATGAGCAAAATGACTCCCTGCGTATGATGATTAGCAGCACAGGTAAACGTTCGATGCAGTTCAGGATCGATGACGGGGTGCGATTCAACCGGTTCAGGGCACAGGAAACCAAGGATTTCGATTTCAGTACCTTTACCCAAAGAATGTCGGGTCTTACCGGAATCCGTGAAAAATACCAGGTGCTTACACCGTGGCGCATTGGAGGTGATGGTAATATAGGTTTTACGCAAACCTATTTGGAAAACTGGAAAAAGGGGGGACAAAGTTCCCTGTCGCTTCAGATTGTTCTTAAAGGCTATGCGAATTACTCACGCCAGGATAGCAAAGTGAAATGGGAGAACTCCGCGGAAATACGTAACGGTTACATCAGGCCGGGGGGTGAAGGAGCCGAATTACAGAAAAACGACGACAAGTTTGAAGTAACAACAAGGTTTGGTGTGAGCGCTTTTAAAAAATGGTACTACAGTGCAGAAGCTAACTTCGAAACCCAGTTTTTCAATGGATACAGGTATCCTAAATCATTACATCCGGAACCAATATCTGCTTTTATGTCGCCGGCCCGCACATTCTTTAAATTAGGGCTCGATTACAAGCCGAACAACGATTTCTCATTACTGCTTTCTCCATTTACGGCAAAAAATGTGTATGTGAGCGATACAGTTAAAATTGATCAGACTAGATTTGGTGTTGATGCAGGAAAGAAAAGCGCATGGGAGCCTGGTTTAAATACCGACATTTTTTTCAGGAAAAAACTTACTCCTGAAATCACTTATGAAACGAAGTACAAAATGTTTATTAACTACATTCAGCCTATTGGCAACCTGGATATTAACTGGGAAAATCTGGTTGTAATGCAGTTAACCGATCATATCAACATGCGCTTGCTGATTCATATAATATACGATGAGAATGTCTTATTCCCGGTTGAGGATGCTAACGGTATTAAAATTGGAGAAAAACCAAAGATGCAGTTGAAAGAGTTTTTCACAATTGGTTTTGCCTATAAAATAAATAAGCAGGTGACCCGTACCCGCAGGAAATAAAACATTCTACACTTATTATAAAAACATGCGGCTGGTTGAAAAACCGGCCGTTTTTGTTTTTATCGTAAAAGCTTGTACTGCATAATTTGAGGTTATTGTGTCATTTTAACACAAATATTTTTTTTTATTTTCTTAATTGTTTACTTTCGTAAAGAGTATTTTCATATTTGTTACCAAATAATTTATAAGAAATCTTATGAACAGAAATTTGTTTTCATTTTTAACCCTGATAATTTTTTCAATGCAAGTACATGCCCAGCAATCGTTATGGGGAGGCCAGGAAATCACATCTCCCCGAATACATGAAGATAATTCGGTTACCTTTAGTGTACATGCTCCCAATGCCGGAGAAGTTAAGCTATCGGGGGAGTGGATGCCTGCTGAAGGATGGACACCGGGTACGGTTGCAATGGAAAAAAATGAAAAGGGGGTCTGGAGCTTTACAACTGAGCCACTGGAGCCGGAACTGTACACCTACTTTTTTTTGATCGATGGATTCCGCACAACCGATCCGGCCAATCCATTTATCGTACGTGATGTGGCCTCCGTTATGAATATATTAATTGTTGGCGGACAACATGCCGATCTTTACAAGGTGAACCAGGTGCCACATGGTTCGGTTACCCGCCGCTGGTACAATTCACCAACCCTTGACAAAGACAGGCGCATAACTATTTATACTCCTCCCGGTTATGAATCCAATACCGAAAAATATCCTGTGCTTTATCTGCTTCATGGAGCAGGCGGCGATGAGGAAGCATGGATTACCCTTGGCCGTACGGCCCAGATTATGGATAATTTGATTGCACAGGGAAAAGCCAAACCCATGATTGTGGTTATGCCAAACGGAAATGTATCTCAGTCGGCAGCTCCGGGAGAAGGAATCAGGGGCTTTTACAAACCGCAGTTTATGGTTCCCAATACCATGGACGGGAATTATGAAGCATCTTTTCCTGATATCATGAAATTTGTGGAAGATAATTACCGCGTGAAGGCAGAAAAAGCCAATCGCGCCATTGCAGGCCTTTCAATGGGAGGTTTTCATGCGCTGCACATTTCAAGGTATTATCCCAATACATTTGATTACATAGGGCTGTTTTCTGCTGCCATTTTACCCAACCAGAATGTTTCGCATGAGGTGTATAGGGATATCGACGGTACCTTAAAGCAGCAGATGGAAAACGGATATGAGCTTTACTGGATTGGAATGGGAAAGACCGATTTTCTTTACGATTCAGGAGTACAATACCGTGAAAAGCTTGATAACCTGGGAATGGAGTATGTTTACCGCGAAAGTGAGGGGGGCCATGTCTGGCGCAACTGGCGGGTTTACCTTTCTGAATTTGTGCCACTACTTTTTAATTAAATTCTTATGAAATGAGCATGAGTTATTTGTCATATCAACCTTCACAGATAAAGCCGCTCATGCGAATTCCCTGTCTGCCGCAACAGGCAGGCATATGGTACTATTGAAATTCAATAATTTTAATCATATGAAATCAAACCGAAGGAATTTTTTTCAGACGCTTGGTGCGGGAACCGCAGGAATAGGACTGGCTTCTGCCTTCCCGGCAGTGTCATGCAGTTCTGCAGCAGCAGATAATGAAGTGGAAACAGGCAGCCAGGTGCTGTTTGTTGGCGATGACATTGCCATAGCTGAAACAAAGTATGGTAAAGTGCAGGGATTAATTTTGCGCGATATTTTTCAGTTTAGGGGAATTCCTTATGGTGCGCCAACAGGTGGGGGCAACCGCTTCATGCCGCCACAGCCACCTGAGCCCTGGCAGGATGTATTGCCTGCTGTATGGTGGGGGAACACAGCTCCGCAAATTATGGATAACCGGTACGGCAACGCATGGGCTTCTTTTGTCGATCACTGGAATTACGATGATGTCAGTGAGGATTGCCTGAGGTTAAATGTATGGACACCTGCCATTGGTAACGATAAAAAACGGCCGGTGATGGTATGGCTCCATGGCGGTGGTTATACCAACGGAAACGGGATTGAGCAGGACGGTTACCTGGGTGAGAATCTGAGCCGCAAAGGCGATGTAGTGTTTGTTTCAATCAACCACAGGTTAGGGCCCATTGGCTTTTCTGATCTTTCAGGCGTAGGGGGTGAAAAATATAAGGATTCGGGCAATGTGGGCGCTCTCGATATGGTTGCTGCCCTGGAATGGGTACGCGACAACATTTCGAATTTTGGTGGCGATCCCGGCAATGTTACCATCATGGGACAGTCGGGTGGGGGTGCCAAGGTTTGTGTGCTGGGTGCCATGCCACGTGCCAAAGGATTGTTTCATAAAATGGTTCCGCTTAGCGGGTCAACAACTGAGGCTGCAAACCAGAAATATTCGCAGAAGCTGGGTGAATACATATTGAAGGAAGCAGGTTTAAACACCGGTGAAATAGATAAGCTTCAGGAAATGCCGTGGGAGGAGTACATTCATATTGCAAATGCAGCTGCACGCAAAGCATCGGCTGAACTGGGCGCTGCCGGTATGCGGGGCGGGTTCTCGCCTGTGGCTGATGGAATCAACCTTCCCAGGGCAAAATTTTTCAACGATGATTTATCATCTGATGTTCCCATGCTTATTTGCAGCACTTTTCACGAATGGTCGATGGCAAGAAATAATCCGCAGCTTGAAAACATCTCAAAAGAAGAGGCTGTGTCCATGCTGAAAGAGCGGGCCGGATTTCGCGGAGGTTTGGGTGATAAGGCTCCGGAAGTTTACGAGGCATATGAAAAGGCCTTTCCTGATGCAAAACCGATAGAACTGATGACACTCATTAGCAGTAACCGCAAAGGTGTTGTTGAGACTGCCGATATTAAATCAGGGCAGCAGGCTCCGGTTTATGTTGCCTGGTTTGGCTGGCAACCACCATTGTTCAACAACCGGATGAGAGCTTTCCATTGCCTCGATATCTGCTTCTGGTTTTACAATACCGATGTTATGCTCACGCATACTGGCGGAGGAGCAAGACCGCGAGCTCTTTCTGAAAAAATGTCGGATGCCTTGCTGCAATTTATGCACACCGGCAATCCAAATGCTGAGGGATTGCCACAATGGCCGGCTTATACAACGGAAAATGGCGAAACAATGGTTTTAAATGATGTATGTGAGGTTAAAAACGATCCGGATGGAGAAGGTCGTAAAATGCTTTAATTGCTTCGTTGTAAATTATTACCCTTAAAAACATTTTACAGCAGCACTGTCCAAAAGGGTAGTGTTGTTTTTTACAAAGCAACCTCCTGCTGTTACATGGGGTCGCTTAATCCTTCCTTTAATGCTGTATTGTAGTTTTCGAGATTAAATTCATACAGGAAGGGTGCTTTATATGCCCCCCCCTTTTTCTGCTCCTCCAGTTTGTTGAGTATCTTCCACGACAGGATTTTACGCTGAAAATTACGGCGGTCGAGTTTTCTTCCAAGCAAGGTTTCATATAATTTTTGTAATTCGGGCATTGTGAATTTTTCGGGCAGCAGGTTGTAGCCAATAGGCAGGTAACTCAGCTGAAGCCGCAGAGTTTCAAGCGCCTTGTCAAGGATTTGGTTATGATCCATCATCAGGCGATCAATTTCTTCCAGTGCTTTCCATTCGCATTTTTCAGAAAAGAAGTCGTGCATTGGGGTAGCTTTTTCGAAATCGACCAGTGCATAAAAACCCACAGATATGAATCGCTGATTAAACCATTTTTCATCAGGGCCTGCCCCTGAATTTTTGAGATCTTTTACTGCATGATTGATTTTTGAGCGTTTGGGTTCACTGAAAACATGAAATTGCTGCAGGAAAATCTCTCTCAACCCGGTGCGCTCCTCTAAGGTACGTGCGGCGGCTTCCTCCATAGACTCGGTTTCTTTAACAAATCCTCCTGGTAATGCCCATTCTTTGCTGTACTTCATTTGCAGCAACAGAACCTTCAGCTGATTATTGTGAAAGCCAAAAATCACACAATCGAGCGATATATGATTCAGAAAACCTTCCTTCATAAAATCAGCCATTGTATTTTTTGTTGTTATTCGTTGCAAAGAAAACAAAATCTGCTGTTTTATTTGATTATTAGACTGCAAAAAACTAATATTGTGTCAAACTGACGCATGTTAAAAGATTTTGTGCATCAGTCTAAATCATAGTATGAAACAAATTTATTTCAATAGGGCAGGAAAGGTTGTATATGGGCCGAAACAAAAATGAAAATAAGAAGGATTGTTGTTTAAATATCTACCGGAAATGAAGAATTATATTGTTTATAAGTTGGTGCTGCTTTCCTTAATTGTTACACTTTGCGGATGCGCTGCAAAATGGACCGAAGAGCAGAAGAATGGATTTAACCTTGTGCATAATGAAGACGGACATACATTAGGCTATGCGTCAGGGTCAGGAATTTCATTAATTGAAAAGGGTGGGTATGCCTTTAAAGATCTGAATAAAAACGGTCAACTGGATGTATATGAAGACTGGCGGAAACCTGTGGATATCAGAGCTAAAGATCTGGCTTCAGTAATGACCATTGAACAAATTGCCGGGCTTATGTTATACAGCGGGCATCAGTCGGTGCCCGCAGGCAGCAGTAGAGGTTTTGGAGGGGGAACATACAGCGGAAAAACACTGGATGAAAGCGGAGCCCATTCGGCTGATTTAACCGATCAGCAAATCCAGTTTCTGACAGAAGATAATCTGCGGCATGTACTGGTGACATCGGTTGAATCGCCCGCAGTTGCAGCACAGTGGAACAACAACATGCAGGCTCTGGCAGAAAGCCTGGGGCTGGGAATTCCATGCAACACCAGTTCCGACCCGCGTCATGGAAGCGACTCCGATGCTGAGTACAATGCTGGTGCGGGAGGCGACATCTCGCGTTGGCCGGGTTCATTGGGAATAGCTGCCAGTTTCGATCCTGAGCTGATGAAACAGTTTGGCGACATTGCTTCAAAAGAATACAGGGCGCTTGGAATTACAACGGCACTTTCACCGCAGATCGATCTGGCAACTGAGCCACGTTGGAGCCGTTTTAACGGTACAATGGGGGAAGATCCTTTGCTTGCTGCCGACCTTGCCCGTGCTTATGTCGATGGTTTTCAGACCTCGGAAAATGAGATGCATATTGACGGTGGTTGGGGATACCATAGTGTAAATGCCATGGTGAAGCACTGGCCGGGCGGGGGACCGGAGGAAGGAGGCCGCGACGGCCATTTTGGGTACGGTGCCTATGCCGTTTATCCCGGCGGCCGGCTTAGTGATCATTTAAAACCATTTATTGATGGGGCCTTTGAATTAAATGGCCCTACCGGCGAGGCTTCGGCAGTTATGCCTTACTATACCATTTCCTGGAATCTGGATTCAGTATACGGCGAAAATGTCGGAAATGCATTTAGTAAATATATAATTGAAGATTTACTGCGGGGGAAATACGGATACGATGGAGTGTTGTGCACCGATTGGATGATAACAGGTGATGCCGTTAATGTACATGAGTTCCGGGGAAAACCATGGGGTGTAGAGGAACTTACATTGGCTGAAAGGCATTATAAAGCCATAATGGCAGGAATGGATCAGTTTGGAGGCAACAATGAAATGGGGCCGGTAATTGAAGCGTATCAGATGGGCGTAAAAGAGCACGGCGAGGAATTCATGCGCCGGCGTTTTGAGAAATCGGCAGTGCGGTTGCTCAGGAATATCTTCAGAACAGGCTTATTCGAAAATCCCTATCTTGATGTGGCTATATCGGAAAAACTGGTGGGTAATCCTGATTTCATGAAAGCCGGGTACGAGGCACAACTGCGTTCGGTAGTAATGCTTAAAAATAATAAGGAGGTGTTGCCGCTTCAAAGCAGGTTAAAAGTATATGTTCCTCAGAAACATTACCCTGCAAGCCGCAACTGGTTCGGACAGGAAACACCTGAACGTTGGGAAGAGGCTGCCAGCAAAAAAATCGTCAATAATTATTTTGAGTGGGTAGATGAACCTCAGAAGGCTGATGCTGCAATTGTGTTTATCGACAGCCCCCGGGGAGGAACCGGCTATTCTGTGGAAGATGCGGAAGCCGGAGGTAACGGGTATGTGCCGATCAACCTGCAATATGAATCATATGTGGCAACACATGCCCGTGAAACAAGCCTGGCCGGTGGAAGCCCATTCGAGGGATTTACCAACCGTTCCTACAAAGGAAAGACCGGCATAACAGCTAATTCAGGTGATTTAAAATCGGTTCAGCTATGCCGTAAGCAAATGGAGAATAAACCTGTAATCGTTGTAATTAACGTTTCCAATCCAATGGTGATGTCTGAGGTAGAAAAAAATGCCGATGCTGTGCTGGTGCATTTTGGGGTTCAGGACCAGGCGCTTATGGATATTGTTTCAGGTGCGGCTGAACCAACCGGCTTATTGCCTTTCCAGATGCCTGCCACCATGCAGACGGTTGATGAGCAATATGAGGATACACCTCATGACATGATTCCCTATACCGATTCCGATGGAAATACTTATGACTTTGCCTATGGTTTAAACTGGAAAGGTGTGATAAATGATGATCGGGTGAAGAAATATAAACAGGAGTGATAAATTGTTATATTGATAAATTGTCACATGTCAGATTGTTAAAATGATAAATTGGCGAATTGATTAATGATTACAGTGTTAAACTGGAGGTGGGGGAAATTGGAAAACTGATAGTATGACTTTATAATCATTACTTCAAAAGATCTTTTCCCCAGGATTCTGTATAATCAGGTGTTTCATCCTTCAGAATGGCAGCAAATGAAAGAAGGGCCTTACGTGCATCGCCAACAGGATAATAGAAGGCATCCCAGTTCTCGCTGTCTTCTCCGTCGTGGTTTGGAAGGATATACTTAAAATGATGGGCATCCTGCAATTCAGCATAGGCGCTTGAGGCTCTTTTTTCTATATTCTCAAGATCTTTTAATGACAGCTCACCTTTTTGTTTATGGGTACGGCGAAGCAGCTTCCTGCGCATTACGTCGGTTATGAAATCAGGCAAAGCAACAGAAGGATTTGCCGATTTCAGGAACAGGATTTCTTCTTTTGAGAGTGGCGACATAAAAATGCTTAACCTGTTGATTCCTTCAAGGGCGGGATGGGTTTGTAAAAGCCTTCCCACAAAAGGATTGCCTTCAAACAGTACGTTGCCTTTTTTCAGGTTACCGGAAAGTTCGTCCAGATCAAGCGCCTGCAGATCGCCCCTTACCTCCATCACTGCATACCGATCCTGCTCCTTCAATTTCTCTATTTCATGCCTGGAGCGGAAATGATAATCCACTCCATTGGTTTCACCTGGTCGGGGAGAGCGGCTGTTATACAACACCAGCGACTGCATTATAGCATGCTGTTCAGGAAAGAACCGGGCAAATGCTTTAGCCAAAGGACTTTTTCCTACACATGAAGGACCTGAAAATATGATAAGCCGGTGCTCCTGTTGTTCCATGGGTTTATGTATTTTTTGTTAACAGAGGATGCCAATAAAAACTACCGTCAGTACATGTAAGTTGTGACTGTTTTTTTTGATTTATTCTCAACCTGTATTATTGCTGCTGGTTTTCCTGTTGCCCTATATACCAGTCATACAGTTTTTGTACACCTTCTTCAATTTCTATCTGGTGGTGCCATCCCAGTTCATGCAATTTGGTGACATCGGTAAGCTTGCGCATTGTTCCATCGGGTTTATCTTCATTGAAATCCAATTCTCCTTCGAACCCAATGGTTTTAGAAATCAGTTTGGCCAGGTTTTTTATTGAGATATCTTTTCCTGTTCCAATATTTATGTGCGCATTTCTGATTTCTTTTATTTCCTCTTTCGAATTTTCCTGCATAGCCGCAAGGATATCTTTAAAATTGGTGTTTTCCATCAGATAAACGCAGGCATCGGCCATTTCTTCGCTCCAAAGGAATTCACGCTGTGGTTTTCCTGTGCCCCAAATTTCAATAGTCACGTCCTCATCCTCTTTGGCGGGAAATATTCCGTACTTTTTCAATACCTGTACAATCTCTACTTTTTCATTGTTCCCACCGATATTTTCAATAGGGCGGCTGTTTAAATCTTTTCTGATGGCGCTCCAGTTGTCTTCCTTTAGGCATTTGCCAAGATGAATCTTCCGGATTAGTGCAGGCAATACATGCGATTTTTCAAGATCGAAATTATCATTTGGGCCATAAAGATTTGTAGGCATAACCGCAATGAAATTGGTTCCATACTGCAGGTTATAACTTTCACACATTTTGATGCCTGCTATCTTTGCAATGGCATACGGCTCATTTGTGTATTCCAATGGAGAAGTAAGCAGGAAGTTTTCTTTCATTGGCTGAGGCGCCTGCTTTGGATAGATGCATGTGCTGCCAAGAAACAAAAGCTTCTTTACCCCATGCTTCCATGCATTATGGATTATATTGTTCTGTATGGTAAGATTTTCATAAATAAACTCTCCGCGGTAGGTATTGTTGGCAACAATTCCTCCCACTTTGGCTGCTGCCAGGAAAACGTATTCCGGTTTCTCCTGCTCAAAAAACTGATCTGTTGCAGTTTGATCGAGCAGATTTAATTCATTCAGCGATTTACCCTTAAGATTGGTATACCCTTTACCCTGAAGATTTTTCCATATAGCTGACCCAACCAGTCCCTGGTGCCCTGCTACGTATATTTTACTATTCTTTTCCATTTAATTCTATTACAATTGATTTGTATATTTGTTTGCACCCACCGGAATAAATTGTTGCTGAAACAGGCAGATATAATATTTTATATGCCCGAATCTTTTCTTCTTATTTTGATTCTCATAGCCCCCCTGACAGGTTTCTCTGCCAGGAGAATAAGATAACCTCCACCGCCTGCTCCTGCAAGCTTCCATGCCAGGGCTTCATTTTTATAACTGACAATTACTTTTTCTATTTCGTTATTCAGCATAGCAGGGAACATTGTAGTTTGTGCTTTAAACGAATCAATAAATGCAGTTGCAAATTCATGCAGGTCTTTTTTCAGAATAGCATTCCAGGCGCGTTCTGCTGCATCAGCAAGTTTTTGTACATTAGCTTTATTGATGTTGGTGTTCCCCAACAAGTCCAAACCTTGCGGACGTGGCCAAAGCATAACCATATTAAGATGCTGTTCCAGCCAGTCGAGGACATCATTGTCATGGACCGACTCAATTTTAAGTGGCCAGTATGCCTTATCGTAATAATGACGCACCAGTCCGGGCATACATATTCCAATTGCATCCTGTGCACCTGATACGATCTCAGCACCGGGATCATTTTCAAACTTAAACAGCATTTCTGCCAGTTTTTCCGGCTTGCCAAGGGGGAGGGTATGAGGCCATATTTTTTTTGCTGCGTTACGCGTGGAGGTGCTCATACCACACCTTTCGTTATATTCTACGATGGGCTCCAGGGAAACAGTGATTGCCCATCCCGGCCAGAATTTTGAAACATAAGGCTGGTCAATCCATGTTCCTGCCAGATCAATCCGGTATGGCAGCATACACACACCCGAAGAACGGATGGCGGTAGTTGAACGTGCAGGAAGACCTGCATCAGGTATTCGTTCCAATACCTTCAGCTCAATGCCCATTTCTTTGCATAATGCCAGTTTTGATGGAGAATAGCCATCTTCATTCACAACAAATACATCTGGCTGAAGATTACGCAAATCCTGTTCAAAATCCATTATTCCGCCCCCCGAATTAACAAAGGCATCTTTGACATACCTTACTGCCCTTACCATATATAAGCGTTCCTGTTCGCTGTTAACAGTAGGGCGGCCTTTTAATTCATTTATGGTATTATCGGAGCCAATACCTACATAAAGATCGCCATAGTTGGAGGCTTCCCTGAAAAAGGCTATATGTCCGCTATGAAGCAGATCATAACAGCCCGAAACAAATACTTTTTTGGTCATGGCATTGTTTTAATCAGGAAATAAAAAACAGGAGAAAACTTCTGCAGGAAGCCACAGGAAAAATTATTTCCGGGCTTTTTCTCCATTTTTCCTTCAGGTTGCTCCTGTTCTTCACTTTCCTGGTTTCAAATAAGGTTTATACTTTTTATTCAAAATAATTGAGTGTCCGGTAGCCACCCTCATTGAGGTACCTGTCTTTTTTAATAAGATTAATATCTGATTTTATCATATCAGCAATTAACGCCTGCAGGTCATATTTAGGTTCCCATCCCAGTTTTGTGCGTGCTTTTGTACTATCTCCTATAAGCAATTCTACTTCGGTAGGGCGGAAGTAAGCAGGGTCAACGGCAATAATTGTTTTTTCTTCATCGGGTGTGGAAACCGAAGTGCTAATCCTAGATTTAATGCTTTCAAGATACTCTTCTCCGGCTTTCTCAATAAATTTCTTTTCATCAATTGCAGTAAGGTATCCCTTTTCATTGATTCCTTCTCCTGTAAATGTAATTTCAAGGCCTGTTTCAGCAGCAGCCAGTTTTATAAATTTCCTGATTGTGGTGGTAATGCCTGTTGCGATAACGTAATCATCAGGCTGATCCTGCTGCAGTATGAGGTACATTGCGCGGATGTAATCCTTGGCATGTCCCCAGTCGCGTTGTGAGGAAAGGTTACCCAGAAAAAGTGTTTGTTGCATGCCAAGGGCAATTCGTGCAAGGGCAATTGTAATTTTACGGGTTACAAATGTTTCGCCCCTGATGGGTGATTCATGATTGAACAGGATCCCGTTGCTTGCATGAAGTCCGTAGGCTTCGCGGTAGTTTACGGTAATCCAGTAACCGTAAAGTTTAGCCACTCCATAGGGTGAGCGCGGATAAAAAGGTGTTTTTTCCGACTGTGGAACTTCCTGGACCAGCCCATACAATTCGGAAGTCGATGCCTGGTAGACACGGGTTTTTTTAGTTAAACCAAGAAGCCGCACAGCTTCAAGTATACGCAAGGTGCCAATGCCATCGGCATTGGCGGTATACTCAGGTGTGTCGAAACTTACCATTACATGGCTCATTGCAGCCAGATTATATATTTCATCGGGCTGAACTTCCTGTATAATGCGTGTCAGGTTCATTGAGTCGGTAAGATCGCCGTAATGAAGGATGAGGTTACGATCGGTTTCATGAGGATCCTGGTAAAGGTGGTCAATCCGATTGGTATTGAACATTGAAGCACGACGCTTTATACCGTGAACAGTATAACCTTTTTTGATAAGATATTCAGCCAGGTAAGCCCCGTCTTGTCCCGTGACTCCTGTCAGTAATGCGGTTTTATGCATAGTGAATTGATTTTTATATAAATTACTGTAAAGTTAAAAATTAAACGTGAATAAAACGAATGTTAAATAGAACATTGAATTGTACTTAAAGTTCAAAAACATCTATTGTAAAGCGTGACTAATATTTTTTTCAAAATTGAAAATAAATATAAGAATTTTTAGGCTTTGATCTAAATTCCTTCTGATTCAAGAGGGGGAATAATGGAGGATTGGCTTTAACCTGCCATTGGTATTCATTCTTATTTTATCACTTAATCAACTTTTTAACTTTTTGCTTAGTATTTATCTTTTTGTTCTCATTGGAAAAATCAAATAGAAAGCTTATATGAATGCCTGATATGAATGTTATTTAGATAAGTGACTTCATGAAAAAGGGCACTGCACGATGCAGCTATAAAAATTACAAATTTTGCTGATAGAAAATAAGATCTTCATTATAAAAGATTTATAATAATCATTTAAAGCACTTTTTCAAGTGTTGGCATTTATTAATTATTACTTTTTGTGAGCGGTTATAATACTGAATCAATTTTTTTCAAGATAACTTTCTTTTACTGCAACATTATTTATATTTAACTTCTGGATATTTAGATTTTCATTAGTAATTAAAAAATCCATCTGATTTGAAAAGCTAACGTCGTTCCGGCCGGGAAGTTTACGCCACTTTAATACCAGAGAGGGCACAAAAGACATAAACAGGCTGAGAGTGAATATTATTAGAAATTGAAAGGAGACACTTTTTAACTGATTGTTTAAAAGTAATGCAAGTGCAATGATTACCAGATTTGAAGAAACCATTATAAGTGTTACTGTCAGATGATTGGGGAACAATTCGAGAAGGCGGTGATGGATGTGATTTTTATCGGGAGAAAATGGTGACCTGCCCGAAAAAATTCTTAAGGTCATTACCCTAAGTGTATCAATCAATGGTAACATAACTATGGCAAATGATACTGAGGGAGCGGCACCAATGGCATAAAGAGAGGTTTTGTGGATGTTTAGTTCATTGAACCTTACAACCAGGATGGCCAGTATCATACCAACTACAAGTGAACCGGTGTCACCCATAAACAGCTTATTGGTGTTTCCGAAAACATTAAAAAGAAAGAATCCTGCAAGGCTGCCTGTAAGTGAGAATGATATGATAGCATATTGAAGGTATCCTGCCATGTAGAACCATGATCCTAATCCAAAGGAGGCCACCATTGCCAGGCCCGAAGCAAGCCCGTCAATGCCATCAATAAGATTAAAGGCATTGATTATGGCAATCATAATAAATAAGGTAAGCGGAAATCCAATCATCGGATGGATTTCATAAATGCCTGCCAAACCATGTAAATTTGTAATTTCTACATTTCCCAGAATAAGCAATAATAAAACTGAAACAGCCTGAACAGCAAATTTTTTCCAGGCCGAAATTATTATCAGATCGTCCTTAAGGCCAATGAAAAACATCAGCAGAATGGCAGCAATAATGTATCTTATCGGGTAAAAACTGAGTCCGTGGGAGGAAAAAATGACACTTAAAACAAATGCAATAAAAATAGCAATGCCTCCGAGCGGAGGGATAGCCTGAGTATGAAGTTTCCGCTCATTTGGGGTATCGAACAAATGTTTTTCACGTGCTACTTTTAAAATTGGAGGTATGGCAGCTATGGTCATAAGAAATCCCATTGTTGAGGCCAGGATTACATGCAAAAGGTCAGTGAGTAACATTTAAGTTGAATTTTAATTTAATATAGGTTTAAACAGGTGGCGAAACTATAAGAAAAAATTTACCTTCCCAAATTGTAAAGTATCTTTTTTAGTAATTTTTAATTTTTCTTAATAAAAGAATGTTTTGGTTTAAAATGCTGATTTAAAGTCAGTTTTTTTAACGTAACATTATAGGTGTTTAATCCGGAATGAGAAACATTGTTTAAAATTCCCAGAAAAAGGGAATCAATAATACGCTCAGAATAAAAGCTATTATTTGCATGGGTGCTCCAATTCGCAGAAAATCATAATTATTATATTTTCCAACAGCTTTTATTACCAGGTTGGCGCGGTAGCCTCGTGCGGTCATGAAGCTGGAGGCTCCCGCAATGGCAATGGCAACAAAGAACGGCCTCGAATCGACCCCCAGCAGTTGTGCCGCCATCGCTGCAATGGGGAAGACCAGTGCTACTGCTGCATTGTTGGTAATGATCTCGGTCAGTATGGAGGTAATTATCCAGATAATGGCCAGCACACCGGCTGGTCCGATTGAACGTACAATACTAATGGCATCGGCAGCCAACAGATTGGCTACGCCTGAATTCTGGATGGCTTTGCTTATTGCAAAGGCCGATGCAATGGCTATTATCATATCCCAGCTGACTGCCTTTGTGTAGTTTTGCTGTGGCAAAATGCGCAGCCATATCAACAGCAATGCTGCAAACGATACATAAATAAATATGTTGAGTCTCATGCCATAGCCATACGAAACAAGTTCATTGATAATAATGGCTGCTACCATTGTAAGCAGGATTATTAATGCCGTCCATTTTACGCGGGTGCCTTTATCGCGATGGAAGGCACTTACGTAGTTAACCAGGTAAAACATCTGCGATGATTCCCAGGTATTGTGAAATTCTTCTGTAGCCAGCAGCACAACATTGTCGCCCACTTTTAATTTCAGGTTCGAAAGATTTTCTGTAATGCGTTCTCCATTTCGGTGAATGGCCATTACCACAGCGTTGAATTGTTCGAAGAAACTGAACTCGGTAACTGTTTGCCCCAGCCATGGAAACCTTGGCGAAAGCACTACCTCATACTGCTTTAAATTTTCAGGATTTTCGTGCCTGAGATACTCCATTCCTTTTAGCTTTACATTCTTGTGTGATAAAATGTAATTGAGCCGTTGTGAACTACCCGTTACCAGTATATCATCGTCACGGTACAGCCGAAGATTTGATTTTTCCGGATACAATATTTTATTGTTCCTTGCAATGGAATGAACCTCGAGTCCTGCCAATCCTGCTATTCGCTTGTTTTTGATTTCGAGTCCTGCCAGACGGCTGTTTTCACTGAGTTTTAAATTGTAGTAATAATCTTTCCCGTTATTGGAGTCGGTAATTAATTTGATTTTTTCACCCGGTAACAACCAGTTGCCAAAAACCGACATGTAAATGAAACCGAAAACAGAAATGAATAATCCTATTTTCCCAAGTTCGAATAGATGAAACCCTTCATCGCCGTTTTCAAGCAGCAAGCCATGTACCACCAGGTTGGAAGAGGTTCCGATAAGGGTGCACATCCCGCCGAAGATGGCTGCGTACGAGAGTGGAATCAGGAATTTTTTCCATGAAATATGCATTGCCTCAGCCCATCGAATAAGGATTGGAGAGAAGTTGACTACAATGGGAAGGTTATTCAAAAAAGCAGAAAAAAAGGCTACGGGTATCATGACCCTGGGCAGCATAAAGGTCATCCTGTTTCGCTTTCGCGGCAGGTATGCCTGTGCCAGTCGTGCCATCAGGCCCGACTGCTTAATACCTTCGTTTACCAAAAAAAGAACTGCAATGGTTATTAGCCCATTGTTTGAGAATCCTGCTATCAGTTCCTGATCGGTAATGATACCGGTTGCCATAAATACCACTGCTGCACTCAGCAGGATAAGCCCCGGGCGCATGGCCTCGAGCAGGAATGCAACGGCCATAAACACGAGCACAGCAAGGACTATCCACGATTCAAAAGTCATTTTCCACTTCCCTTATAATAGAAACAGTGCATGCAGCAGTGAGTATTTATTGTAGTTTTTATACTTCACAATGCCACTGTAATTCACACTTTTTTTATGCAATAATTCAGGCAAATATAGAAATCAATTTCCATCGGTATTGAATTTAAGACGGGAATTTACACTGAATGAATTCCGATCGGGATTATCTTCTGCAGTATACAAATTCCGTTCAAACATTTTATTGGCATTAACTGTATCACTTACAACTGAATTTGTTTGCCAGGTAAAAGCAGGTTAAATGTTACATTTAAAAAAAAAGGCGCTTTCCGTTTTATATGCTTCCAAATTAAAGTTCTCAGCGGCAAAACTACGTATGGGGAAGAAGTTGGGGCTCATCCGGTCGGTTATAATAATGCCCTACCAGGGATTTGGTAATAAGCGGGAACTTTATTTTCCGGGAAGGGTATTGCGTGACAGGGGCATTGGAATCTCCAGACTGGAGGATAGTAAATGGAAAAACTTCAGTAAAATGTATAAAAGGTTTATGACCTGGGAAATCCCTTTTGTCAGAGTCAGCGCTGCTTTCGACAATATTTCGGTAACCACCGTTACCGATGAAGAAGGCTATTTTACATTTCATTTATCAATTGGAAATGACATTAAGGTAAGAATGCCGTGGCAGAATATTTTGCTGACGCTGGAGGATGAAATAGTAAAAAACAGTGATAAAGTGCAGGCGGTTAGCCGTGTTTATGTTGCCTCTGATGATTCTGAATATGGTATCATTTCAGATATCGACGATACAATTGTGCCTACCGGCAGCACACGTGTCAGGGAAATGCTTAAAACTACATTTTTTCATAATGCACACTCCCGGGTTCCCTTCCCGGGAGTAGTTGCCTTTTACAAGGCGCTGGTAAAAGGATCCACAGGCAACGGGAATAATCCTGTTTTTTATGTATCAAGCTCCCCTTGGAACCTTTACGATTTTCTGATGGAGTTTATGAGGGTGCACGACATTCCGCAGGGGCCTCTAATGTTGCGTGATATAGGACCTTCTAAGGAATACCTCATTGCCGGAAGTAATACCGATCATAAGCTGTTGCAGGTAGAACGGATTTTTAAAATTATTTCGGGCATTCCATTTATCCTGATAGGAGACTCTGGTCAGCACGATGCTGAAATCTATCTGCAGGTGATTAAAGATTTTCCGGGCAGGATAAAAATGGTCTACATTCGGGATGTGAACTCTGCAAGCCATGGAAAAGTTCTGAAAATTGCGAATCAGGTACAAAAATACGGTGTTGAATTGCTGCTGGTGAAAAGTACCCTTGAAGCTGCCCATCATGCGCTTTCCCGCGGCTGGATTACCGACAATACTGTTGATCGCATTACTGGTGAAAAGGAGGCAGATGAAACCGTTAATTAAACAATTATTACTGTTAGTCAGGTGCTGGAAATATGGTTGAACTTTTTTTTATGAATTCCTGTTTATCATTTATGTCCTTATTCAGAAATAAAACACACAAGGCAGAAAACTCTATTGACAAGGTAAAGCTGAAGATAAAAGATGCCCTTAATTTGTTCGATCCGGTAATTATTTATCCTTACCGTGGTTACGGAACCGGTGAGCAGTTTTTTATTGAGGGGCGTGTTCTGGAAAAAGAAGATGTCATTCATAGTGAGCAGGAGCTAAGCAATTCACTGTGGAATAATATTCATAAGATATGGAAGCGGTATGAAAGCGATGAAATTCCAGGTGTGACAATTGAAGCCGAAATGGAAGGGATATTTGCAAAGACGGTAAGCAATGAAGAGGGATTCTTCAAGTTGGTTTTTATCGTTCCTTCCGAAAAAAAAATAACCGATGGCTGGCATGAAGCCTTGCTTCAGATAACAGAAATGCCTTACGACGTTGAGTTTGAAAAAACGGCTAAAGCTTTTGTACTTATCAGCAATCAGCAGAATTGTTTTGGTATTATTTCCGATGTTGACGACACCATTATCAAATCATCGGCCATGAACACATTAAAAAAACTCAGAATAATGCTAACCCAGAATGCACGAAACAGGGCTGCTTTTACTGGTGTGGAAATGCTTTATCACAAACTTTCCTCAAAAGATAAAAATCCCCTTTTTTTTGTATCAGGCAGTTCATGGAATCTGTACGACATGCTGGTGGAATTTTGTGAACTTCAAAACCTTCCCAAAGCTCCATTTTTTCTCCGGAACCTTGGACTGAGTCCGGAGCAGTGGTTGAAGCAGGACACGAGCCCCTACAAGAAAGAGTATATCTCCCAAATCCTTAAGGTATTTAACCGCTTGTCATTTATACTCATTGGCGACAGCGGACAGAAAGACCCTGAAATTTACTATGAAATCTATAATGAATTTCCGGGCAGGATAAAAGCAATTTACGTCAGGCATGTGCATAACGATAAACGGAAAACTGAGCTGGAGCAAATGGCAAAGAAAATGGATGTGCCCTTTTTGATACTAACTGATTCCCAAAAAGCATTGGAACATGCTTCAGAAATGAAATGGATATAATTACTTCAGGTATTGCAGCTGAAGGCATCATTAACCATTGCTCTTGCCCTTGTCTTTGCTGCTCTCTGCCACACGATCGGCAAAATGCGCTCCTCTTTCTCCCATGGGTTTTACACCGCCTATAGTGGTATCCACACGGGTCTGGTGTTCAATTTCTGAATTGAGTTCAGCCCCAAGCAAAATTATAAACCCGGTCAGGAAAAACCAAAGCATCAGTATTACTACAGCTGCAATAGTACCATATGTTTTATCGTATGACGTGAAATTATTAATGTAAAGGGTAAAAAGCAAAGACCCCCCCATCCACAGAACAGTGGCAAAAATGGCGCCCGGGTTAACCCATTTCATTTTAGGCGTTGACCGATGAGGTGCTGTCCTGTAAAGCAAAATAAATGCAAAATACACAATGCCGGCAAGGATTACCCAACGCAGAAGTGCAAGCCCGTTCTGCAGCAGGGAGGAAAGTCCCAGCTTGTCGATCAGGGCAGGAAAGGCAATTACAAAAGCAACGGCAATAATCCCGGTGAATATAGCACCCAATGTAAAAAGAAGGGTAATACCTATTTTTTTGAAGAAATTCCGGTCATCAGATTCATGATAGGCTATGTTTACTCCTGTGAATACCGCTGTTGTAGCCTTGTTGGCGCTCCATAAACTGAAGAGGATGCTTATAATAAGACTTAAGCTTAATGATTCTGATGATTTTTCGGCAGTTTGTGTTAAAATGCGCGATATCATCTCATGGGCATCAGCAGGCAAAACATCGGCTACCTGTTTAAGCTGCTGTTCAACTTCGGCAGGCTCAACCACCAGCCCGTAAATTGAAACAATTGCCGATATGGCCGGAAACATGGCCAGAAAAAAGTAAAAGGCTACTCCGGCTGCAACAATTGAAACGTTGTCTTCTCCGATGCGATCCTTTAGCCGCATGATTATATCTTTCCAACCTTTTTTTGGAATTGCTCCCGGACTTGCTGAATCATAGCCATTTTTTGAAAGTGTGTTATTGGGGCTCATACTATTTTTCTAAATAATGAATAACTTAAATTACATTGATGCTGTGAAGCATTCGTATGGTTTTGTCCCAGGTGCAGATTGGGTAAGGAATAACTGGTTTTATTTACAAAAAGTCAACATTTGGAACAAACAAAATGTTCGTAACTGGTTGTAAAGGTTTGGCAGATAGAGACTTTTTTTTGAAATACCATTCATGCCCAATGATTAGCAGGCTTTTATCGGGCTATATTTTTAATCATTCCATTAAATATAAATGCATGGAAGGGCAGCATCAAAAACCAGTATATCCTGCCTGGTAAGCCCAGTGGCCTGAAAGTGGCTGTCTGGTAAAGTTTCCCGTCGTTTATTTTAAATTCAAGCCAGGCCTCGCCCGGGAGCTTCATTTCGGCATAAAGAAGCAGGTGCTTTTCCTGCTTGCTGGCATATAACACGCGCCAGAAATCGAGCGATTCGCCTGCATTAATGTTAATTTCGCTCTTCCTGCCCCTGCGCAGGCCAACTCCGCCAAACAACTTATCGGCAAATCCCCGCAGACCCCACAGCCAATCGGCATAATACCAGCCTCTGTTGCCCCCAATCGAAAGAAAATTCTCAATAGTAATGTTCTCATCCGTAACCGGCCTAACCTTTACATCTTTAAATACACCATAAGCAGGAACTTCGGAAAGAGCGGAAATCCCTTTATCAAGCAACCTGCCCGAACCTGCATCGGTCCACCTGGAATGAACTTCCTGCCTGTCGATCCGGTTAAGTGCATTCCTGACTGCCTGTTCGTAGGTTATAAGTTCGATACCCAACAGCCGGTGCAGATCATTTTTTTCGGCAATTACCTCTACTTTCATGCTGTTTACTAAGTTTACAGCAAGATTGTATGAGGTTGACGTGACAAAATAGAGCCAGTATGACGATAACCGGGGGGTCAAAAGTGGTACATCGATGATCCTGCGCTTCAGTCCACGTACTTTTGCATACTGCAGCAGCATTTGCTTGTAGGTAAGAATCTCAGGGCCGCCAATATCGTATGTGTTGTCGTAAGTTTCCTCACGTAGCAAAACCCCGGTCAGGCATTCAATTACATTGCGTATGGAAAGGGGCTGCGAACGGGTTTTTAACCATCTGGGGGCAATCATCACAGGCAGTTTTTCCACCAGATCACGGATGATTTCGAATGACGCGCTGCCTGAACCGACAATTATACCCGCTCTTAAGGTTGTCAGCCTGTAATTTGCCGAGCCCAGTATTTCCTCCACATGTTTTCTCGATTCCAGGTGTTTCGACAGTTCTTCTGAATTTGCAATGCCGCCCAGGTAAATCACCTGTTTTGCCCTGGTTTGTCCTATGCGATTTTTAAAATTGATGGCCGACATGGCCTCCAGTTCATCGAACGTGTCGATTGCAGCTGACATGGAATGGATGAGGTAATACGCTGCATCAATATCCGCCGGGATATTCTCCATTGTTTCCTTTTTTAGGAAATCCACTTCAATTGCTACTGCCTTTTGTCCTGCAACCCGTGAAACATCGAAACGTTTTTTATCACGTACACAACACACCACCTCATGCCCTGCTTCGAGCAGGGAAGGAAGCAGACGTTGGCCAATGTATCCGGTTGTACCTGTAAGAAGTATTTTCATTTAATTACCAATAATTTGACTGTTTAAAGGAACAGTCACACGCCGGGAAAAGTTTTCTGGTATTGCTGCATGAATGGCCGGGGAGATTGGTTGCAGGCCGGCAAAATTAATTTAAGCATTTAATACCCTTCCGGCCTGCTAATTAAGCAAGATGGACATAATTAAGATAGAAAACCCCATGCCCCAGAACCTTGTGTAAAATGTTATGATGAGTTAGGAGCCTTCCGTAAATTTTAAATTATATTTGTGTTATATGTGGCAGGAATTAGAAATATTAAGAAAAGAATTTCTTGAACTTAGATTGTCGGAGGCTATTGATTATGAAAAGTTTTCAATGATTTCGATTGTGTATAATTCTACTAAGATTGAAGGCTGTTCGCTAACAGAAAATGATACCAGACTATTACTTGAAAATAATCTTACTGCCAAAGGAAAACCTTTGACAGATCATTTGATGGTTAAAGACCATTATTCAGCCTTCTTATTTCTTAAAGAGATTTCAAAACAGAAAAAAAAGATTAGTATTGATTTAATAAAAAAAGTTGCCGGATTGGTAATGAAAAATACCGGGGGCATGGTCAATACGATTTCAGGGACTTTTGATACCTCGGCCGGAGATTTGCGAAAAGCTCAAGTGTATGTAGACAAGAAATATTTTCCGGATTTTACAAAAGTTGAAGATTTACTGGTTAATCTTGTTGATAATGTTAACCAAAGAATAGATAACGTTTCAGGGAATGAAATTTTAAAACTATCTGCAGATATTCATTATAATTTGGTTAATATCCATCCATTTGGCGATGGAAATGGGAGAACTTCAAGATTAATGATGAATTACATACAAATGTATAAGCAAGAGCCTCTTATTAAAATCTTCACCGAAGATAGGGCAGATTATATTGATGCTTTAAACAAAACAGAAGAATTGGAGGAAATTTCTATATTCAGAGATTTTATTTGCAGTCAACAGGTCAAGCTTTATAAAGCCGAGATTGATAAGTTTAGGAGTAAGGATAAAGGGTTTCATCTGATTTTTTAGAAAACCTTTGCATAGCATTAGCTTTAAATTTGTATTTAATTATTCACGTTTTAAGGTGAAATATTCATATTCTGTAAAATCTCAATCATATTAAATAATTCATGATTAAAAGCTGGCTTTAAGTTGTATGAGTAAATTTCATAAATTGCAGAAAAATAAACATTAATCAACAAAAGAATGACACAAATTGATAAAACAAAACCAGTTTTAGTTACAGGAGCAACCGGGTATGTTGCAAGCTGGCTGGTGAAAAGGCTTTTGGAAGAAGGGTTGACTGTTCATGCAGCTGTTCGCAATCCACAAAAAGACAAAGTGGCGCACCTTGATGAATTGGCTCAGAAATCGCCGGGAATCATCCGGTACTTTAAATCGGATTTACTGGAGGAAGGTTCCTATGCTGAAGCAATGAAAGGATGTGAACTGGTATTTCACACTGCTTCTCCGTTTATTACCGTAGTTGCAGATCCTCAAAGAGATTTAATTGAGCCTGCAGTAAAAGGAACCGGGAATGTTTTGCTTACAGCAAAGAAAACGCCATCGGTTAAAAGAGTTGTGGTAACCAGCAGTTGTGCTGCCATTTATACTGATGCCATTGAATGTCATGAGGCACCAAAAGGTATGTTAACAGAGGATATCTGGAATACAACGGCCTCAATCGATTATCAGCCGTATTCCCATTCAAAGACCCTGGCGGAAATGAAAGCATGGGAAATAGCAGGAAGTCAGTCAC
Organism: Mariniphaga sp.; assembly: GCA_024636975.1. Classification (GTDB taxonomy): domain Bacteria; phylum Bacteroidota; class Bacteroidia; order Bacteroidales; family Prolixibacteraceae; genus Mariniphaga. The sequence continues at coordinate 71,987 of JAGXGA010000032.1, read as the reverse complement.
AATGGGATTTGGTTACAATTAATCCGGCGTTGGTAATGGGGCCTCCTTTGAATCCACAGGCTACAACATCGGAAAGTTTCAGAATTTTAAAACAAATGGGTGATGGTACCTTTAAGCGTGGGGCACCCAAACTGGGTATTGGCCTGGTTGATGTCAGGGATGTGGCAGATGCTCATTTTGAAGCAGGGTTTAAGCCGGATGCAAATGGACGGTATATAACAGTGGCTCAAAGCACAAATTTCTATGATATGGCTCAGGTACTGATTCCAAAATTTGGCGATAAATATCCTATCCCCAAGTCAGCTGTTCCTAAATGGTTGATTCTTATTATCGGGCCTTTATTAAATAAAACACTTACACGAAAATTTATTCGGAATAATGTAAATATTGAATGGAAAGCTGACAATTCAAAAATTAAAAGAGAACTGGGAATTACTTTCAGGTCGATGAAAGAGACCATGGAAGATTCCTTTCAGGCAATGATTGAAAGTAACATTTTTAAAGAATCAAAATAGAGATGACCAATCATCAATTCTATGATTTCTGATAACTTCCACCAGTACTTGTTATTACCGATAAATTCCTGGCTATATGTTAGCCAGCCAAAACAATACTATGATTAAATGATTCATTATTTTCAATTAATTTAATAAACAGGCGGAGCAGCTTCCTGACCCTTCTGATGCATTGGATGTGTGACCGAAGTCAGGGCTCTACACTGTAATTAAAATAAAGTGTGGAAACCTGCACAACATTACTGTTTGTGCTTAGTCCACTCTTATCGTAAACCACAAGGGTATAATAAAAGGTACTGTTGAATCCTATATCTGTATCCTCATAATAAGTAATGGTATTATCATAGGTTGAAAAGATGCTTATACCAATATCATTATCCTTGTCTGAACGATACAATTCATAATAATCAAAATCCCAGTCGTTATTTTCAGACCATGAAAGCTGAATCATCATAACACTGTCGACCATTTGGTAAGCCCCTGCCAATTTGACCGGATTGGGAGGGTAGGGGTTTAATATTACCTCTACTACATTGCTTTCTGAATAAAGTTTCTCAGTATCGTAAACAATCACTCTGTAATAATATGTATTTCCTTCCCTTGCCTCTTCATCAAAAAAATAGGTATCAGAAACTTCATGAAATGTATAAACTCTTTGTCCCCAAAGGTTTTTTGTTTGTGACCTGTATACATCATACCTTTCGAAATCTTTATCGATACTCTCTTCCCAGTAAAGATATGAATAATCACCTTCGGCAAATCCCTCCAGATAAACCGGCGTTGGAGGAGTGCCGGGCACCTCAATTTGAACAACATTGCTTTCTGCGCTTAATCCGTCGGTGTCAAATACAATAACCTTGTAATAATAAGTATTGCCTGCCATAGCTGTCTCATCTATAAAATCAGTTTCCGTAATATCTGATGTTGAATGAATATTTTCCCATGGATCATCCCCGGTTCGCGAGCGATACAATTCATACGATGCGAAATCAGGATCGGGATTTTCAGCCCAGGAAAGGTAAATCATATCATTGTAGGCAGCTTCCAGAATACTGGGCGTAGGGTTAATTATGGGCATACGTACCTGAATTTGATTACTGCTTGTACTATTTCCTGCAGTATCGGTTGCCAGACAGGTATAGAAATAACTTATTCCTTCTTCTACCCGTATGTCTTCAAACAAGGTGTCGGTTGCAATGGAAGATGAAAATATAACTGCACCCGGTTCACCTTCTGAAAGTGACCGTTGCAATTCATAACCGGCAAAGTCGTTGTCTGTATTTTGTGTCCAGGAAAGTCTCACCCGGTTACTGTCATTCGAAATTAAAAATAAAGAAATTGGCATTGGATAAATGATGGGCAAATCAACCTGAGCCACGTTACTGCTGGCACTGAAATCTTCGGTGTCAAATACTATCAGCGTATAGAAAAAGCTTTGCCCTTCAACTATCAGAGTATCGTTGAATTGTGTTTCATCTATTGCAGTCGTTGAATAGAGATTATCACCTAAATCATTTTCTGATGCAGATCGATGCAATTCGTACCGTCCGAAATCATTATCGGAACTTTGTGTCCAGGAAAGATTTACTGAATTCTCTGCTTTCGAAGCCTGTAAAACGGTGGCCATGGGCAGGATGGGCTCCAATACTAAATCTACGGCAAAATCATCCACAACATCGAGAGTTGTTGAACCCTGCCACTGAACGATATCCTCTTCGTCTCTTGCTTCCACAGTAAAAGTTATGTTTTCGCCAGGAGAAATTACAACTGTACCGCTCGCGGTGTTTCCCGAAACGGATAATTCTTCTTCGGCAAGGATTTCATCCCCGGTAGTTACTGTAACAGTTACGCCAGCAACAGCGGAAATGGATTTGGTACTTTTAAGGTTATCTGTTTCCGGCAATGGAATTTGAATAGTCACCTTTGCAATTTTGTCAAACGGCTGGTCTGATGTGCAGGATATTTGCAACCCGTAACAAACAAGAACAATCCCTGCAATCAAACCTATTCTGTTTAAGCATTTTGTTTTCATAGCCTCTGATTTATGTATTAATTCGGGCCCCAATTAATATTTAAATTTCCGGTAACCTGGTTGCTTTCCCCAGGGTTGGCAATCAATAAAGCTATTCCGGTTCCAACGACTGTAGCCCCTATCCAGAATAACGGTCGCTTCAATAAAGGAGGCTTCCAGATTTTGGAGTTATTTAGCTTAATAAAATCCTGGTATTCAGTTGCCAATCCAACTGCCGGAACAAATATTTTTGTTATTCTCCCATTGCGGAAATAAGCTGCCTCGCCTGGATTTAGACGGTTTGCTGTGGGGTCGTCAGGAAAAAGAAGCCTTCCCTGTTGAAGGTAAATTTCACCTGAACTGTCGGGGCGAACATGAAATATTGCACGCGTAGTACTTCCCGATTCAACAATGCTTTGCAAGCCCTGCGTTGTTGTATTAATCTTGTTTTGCATTACTGAAAAAATAGCACTGCCCTGCTGAATTTCAATGGCAACGAGATTATCGCCATCCTGAGCTTTTTTGACTTCATACAATCCCGGCTCCTTCAAATCAGGATGAGGAATAAAAACGAGGTTGCCCTCCTGGAGTTGATTCTTCACTTGAATTCTCAAACGGATATTTTCTTTCAATTCGAGGTTATCATTAAAAAACAGCTCATCTTTTCTTTTTACATTTAGCCAGTTCTTTTGATTGCTTCTCTTAAGCCGGGCGAGGGACGTTTCATTTTTCATCTCGCTTATTACTCCTTCCGAGACTGTTGCGATTTTATTGATTTTAGCAACCCCTTCCTGTGCATACAGCAAATTTGGAATCAGAGCAAACAAAACACAGGCGACTAAATTCCGGATGGTAATGTGTGTTTTCATGTGATGTACTCCTGTTTTAAAGTTTCACAATTCATTTAAATATTGTGGTAAGCCCGTAATAGACCATTGATTCGATATCATCTGAACGAACATACCAGATACGTTTCTCCAATGTTGAATAGAGGTAAAATATATCGTTGGATTGATAAATAAGCAACAGACGGTTGTCTTCCGGCCAGCTTAGATTTTTGTCCAACACTGTAAAATCAAATGCGCAGACAAACTGACGGCCGTATCCATCGTTTGCCAAAACCGTGATTTTGGTTTTACCTCTTGAAACCGGGTGCACCTCAAGAATGTTATCATTCATATTTACTGCGGCAATTTCGGGTGAACCGGAAGTGGCCCGAAAAGAAAGCTGCACCGGTTCCGGGTCAAGTAAACGGAATACTTCCGGCCCGGCCGTTAAATCACGTATAAAAGGTCGGTCTCCTGCTACCAAAGTTGCCGGAGGAATTGAATCGGTCACTTCAGCCCCCCAAGTATCAATTTCTTCTTCAACATGTACTGTAAATCTTACCGAATCCTTCTCTCCTTTGTTGTCTTCGGCCTTCACTGTAATTTGCGTTTCTCCTGTTTGAAGCGGACTAACCATAAGAATGTTTTTGTCGATTCCAGCTTTGGCTATTTCCGGATTACCGGAAGTTGCAGAATAATTCAGCTTTTGTCCGTCGGGATCGGTAAAAACTCTGGGTGAAGCTTCTAACGGGTACATAAAAGGAGAGCCGAACTTTTCCAGCTTCTGATCACGTATAATTTGTACCGCCACGGGCAGGTGGTTTTCATTGCCGGAATCATCAAATACTTCATGCAACACCTCCTTTTGCTCCATTGTATTGAACTGAACCTTAACTTCCTGATAAGTATTGTTTAACAATAGTACACCATAGTTGCAGGGAATCAGGATTACATGTGTGGCGAAAAGTAAAAAGTTAATGGTAAACCAAAATTTCATCTGAAAAGTAAGGACAATTTGTTTTTCTTTTTTTACAGAAACAACATACTGTATTGCTAATCCTATAAATAAAGTAATCAGGAAGAGCTGTGTAAAGTAAAGGGGCAATTTTTCGCTTCTGGTTAAAATAAGTTGTTTGAGGTTTTCAGTATTAGTCGCAATAAAGTTGAAATCCTCTGAGATTGATGCATTAATTTCAGAAAAAAGCAGGTTATCAACTAAAACTGCTTTTACCATCCAATTTAGGGAAAGCATCTGTATAAAAACAAAAGTTATTAACAGGAAATTTCTGAAAGTAGCTATAAACCTCTCACTGCGGATTGAAATTTTATTCCATGAAGTTTTGACCGAATGGATACGCAAAGATAATCGCGCCAGTAAAATTATGAACAAAACGGTAAGGGTAAGCGGTTCAAATAGTAAGGAAATACTTTGTAAAATGATAATGCCGGGTAAAAAAGCAATTAAATTAGCGCCGGTGTATAGGTATTGATTTAAATCTACAGGGATGTTTGTAAATCCCAGCATTTTTAAATGACTTCGCTCGGCCAGGTAGCCCATAGCCATTAAAATAGCCCCTATACCAGAGAGCGACCCTGCTATTATCCCAAAGAAATGGGCAATTAATTTGGTAAGGTTCTCCAGCATGACTTTTTTTGTGTGTTACAAAAGGATTGGAGAGCAATTGTCCATAAAAATCAAAGCCTGCTGCTCCGTCCCTTCAATCCACATTCAATTTGATTTTCATATTAAATGTTCGAAAACTTCCGTAGTACCCCTGATAACAGGAGGTTTAAAAAAATCAATTTAATGGCTCACTATCAATTATTTGTAAGTTAATCAAAAACTGAATAACAAGCAATCCTTTTAAAAAAAAATATTTGTTAAAGTTTTACAGATATTTTTAAAAGATATTTTGTTCCTTCAAAAATTCACATAGAAGAATTATGTGGTATGAACGATGGACTTTGGTGGAAAGGTTTTGACGGAGTACATTTATTGATGTTTTTCAGCATGTTTATATTCTGCAAAACTTTGTGATATCCTTTGCATTATATTTCACTTATAAAGTAAATTGCAAAAGTCGAAAATATAGCTAATCTTTGACATAGAAGTAAAACAAATAAGCAAAACAATGAAAAAACGAATTATGGTAGCGGGGGCCGGTGGATTTATTGGCGGTCATCTGTCACGAAAGTTAGCTGATATGGGGCACTATGTACGTGCTGTTGATAAGAAGCCACTGACTGAATGGTACCAGGTACATGATGATTGCGATAATCTGGTTCTGGATCTGAATATTAATGAAAATTGCTATACGGCTGTAAACGGTTTTAACGAGGTATACAATCTGGCGGCTGATATGGGAGGTATGGGATTTATTGAAAACCATAAAGCAGAATGTATGCTGAGTGTTTTAATTAATACGCACTTACTGATGGCTTCGCGGGATTTAGGTGTCACCCGGTTCTTTTATGCTTCTTCAGCTTGTGTTTACAATGGAGATAAGCAAACCGATCCCAATAATCCCGGTTTGAAGGAATCGGATGCATATCCTGCCCTGGCAGAAGATGGCTATGGATGGGAAAAGCTTTTTTCTGAGAGGATGTGCCGTCATTTTATGGAGGATTATGGGATTACTGCAAGGATTGCCCGCTTTCATAATGTATATGGCCCATTTGGTACTTATGACGGAGGACGGGAGAAGGCTCCTGCAGCCATGTGCCGTAAAGTGCTTGAAGCAGAGTTGAATGACAGGGATGAAATCGTAATTTGGGGTGATGGCGAACAAACACGTTCATTTATGTATATAGACGAATGTGTGGAAGGCATTTTGAAAATAATGGAAAGCAACATTGCGGAGCCTATTAACCTGGGCAGCGACGAAATGGTTTCAATTAATCAACTGGTTAATATTGTTGAAGACATTGCAGATATAAAACTGAAACGTACTTATGATTTGAATGCTCCAAAGGGAGTTCGTGGCAGGAACAGCGAAAATACACTTATTCGGGAGTATTTAAACTGGGCACCATCCTACCCGCTTAAAGACGGTATGAAAAAAACTTATGACTGGATTAAGGAACAGATGATAAAAGACAGGAATTAATTTTAGTTTACAGAAAATCCTTCATTCTGAAAATGAAGCAGGTTTTCGGGAGGCCTTTTCCCGGAACTTGCAGGAAGGATTTGATAGTAGTTGAAGTATGGGAAATAAAACAGTCATGGTCAGTGGATGTTATGATTTATTGCACGCAGGCCACATAGCATTTTTTAAAACAGCTGCTCAATACGGCAAATTGCATGTTTATGTTGGACAGGATCAGAACATAAGGCAATTGAAGGGCAAAGCGCCCTATTTTTCGCAGGAGGAAAGAAAGTACATGGTTGAGGCAGTGAGATATGTCGAAAAGGCATATGTCGCCACGGGGTTTGGAATGCTGGATTTTGAACCTGACATGAAAGTTCTTAAACCCGATGTTTTTGTGGTAAATTCAGATGGATATACTCCGGAAAAGAAGCAACTTTGTGAAGAGCATGGTGTAGAGTTTGTGGTACTGGAACGTATTCCCGAAGAAGGTTTACCTGCACGTTCGAGTTCTTCATTTAAAAAAGAAATGCAATTCCCATATCGGGTATGTTTGGCAGGAGGGTGGATGGATCAGCCCTGGGTGTCGGCAGTTCATCCAGGTTCGGTAGTCGTGGCACAGGTATTTCCCGAAATCGAATTTAATGATCGTTCGGGTATGGCAACCAGCTCACGTAATGTAGGAATTGAACTTTGGGGGAATGAACTTCCTGCCGGCAACCCTCAGCGCAATGCACAACTCCTTTTTGGTGCTGAGAATCCTCCAGGTTCAGCATACATTTCCGGTTCACAGGATCATCTCGGCTTACTAATACCTGGTATTTCACGACTTGATTACAACGGTTCCTTCTGGCCTGAAAAAATAGAAACTACAACCCAGGCCGATATCTGTGAATGGCTTTCCAAAGTGTTGCATTTTGCACCTTTGATGCCCCGGCCTGAAGGATATAACCCGCTGCTGAAAAAAAACCTGAATGCCAGATTTATAAAGCGATTAGGGGATTCAGGAGTAAATTGCTTTGAGGCTATTCTGAAGAAGGATGTAATTTTGCTGGGTAAGGCGATGAAGGAATCGTTTCTTGCATGGCGTGATTTGTTGCCCTTCACTGTTCCCGACTGGGTGATGGAGGAGATGGAAACCAGTTATTTTCCAAATTATCCGGGAGCCATTACTTCGGGCAGTGGTGGCGGATATGTAATATTCCCATCGGAAGAAGAGGTGGAAAGAACTTTAAAAATAAGGGTGAGGTGTTAATTTTAATTGGGTTTACATTGGAATGTACAGGGTATTCGATACCACCCAATTTAAAAGTAAAAACCAATAAAAAATATATAATATGAAAGCTGGAATAATTAGTGTTTTGCTGCTTTATATTTTTGCTGCCGGATGCAGCACACAAGCGAATAAGACAGCAAATGAAAATAAAAAGTCACCTGTATATGATGAGACGTGGGAATCGCTGGCAAATCACAATGAGCAGCCCGACTGGTTTCAGGATGCCAAACTGGGAATTTATTTTCATTGGGGGGTATATTCTGTTCCCGCATTTAACACGGAATGGTACCCGAGGAATATGCATTTTAAAGGAAGCAGTGAATACAACCATCATGTGGAGAAATATGGAACACCAGCCGAGTTTGGTTACCACGATTTTGTTCCGATGTTTAAAGCAGAAAAATTTAATGCTGAAGAATGGGCTGATCTTTTTTATAAGGCAGGTGCACGTTTTGCTGGTCCTGTAGCTGAACACCACGATGGCTTTTCGATGTGGGCAAGCGATGTTACGCCATGGAATGCAGGCAACAAAGGTCCTCAAAAAGATATTACAGGTGAGCTGGGAAAATCAATAAAGGGGAAAGGTATGAAACTCATTACCACTTTTCATCATGCAAGAAATTTACAGCGGTATAAGGGTAAAGAGCAGGAAGAAATAAAGAAAAGCAGGGAAAATATGTGGTGGGCTTTTGAAAAGAGTCACTATCCTTTGTTTGAAGGGATGTCGCCCGCAGAAGATGATCCGGAACTGAATTATCTGTATGGAAATATACCGGAAGATAAATGGCTTGAAGAAGTGTGGTTTGGAAAACTGAAAGAAGTAATAGATAAATACCAGCCCGATATCATGTGGTTTGATTCATGGCTTGATGAAATCCCTGAATCGTACCGTCAGAAATATTGTGCCTACTATCTTAATGAAGCGGAAAAGTGGAACAGGGAGGTAGTTATTGTTAGAAAACAAGACGATCTGCCGCTGGATGTTAGTGTGGATGATTTAGAGAAATCAAGGAAAGATAATATTGATGAGAAAGTGTGGATGACCGATGAAACGGTTAGTACCGGCAGCTGGAGTTATACCCAAAACCTGCAAATTAAACCTGCATCTGATGTATTGCATGTATTGATCGACATTGTCAGTAAAAATGGGGTGTTGTTGCTTAATATCTCACCTATGGCCAATGGTACTATACCTGAAGACCAGAAGAATGTATTGTTAAAGATAGGGGAATGGCTTGACAGGTACGGAGAATCGATTTATGAGACTCGTCCGTGGTACACTTATGGTGAAGGTCCAACCAGGCAACCCGAAGGTCATTTCAGTAATCACGAGGAATTTCTTAAAATTAAATACTCTTCGGCTGATGTGAGGTATACTACAAAAGGAGATGTTATTTATGCCACACTTTTAGGCCAACCTGAAAATAATACAGAAATTTTGCTTGGATCTTTTGTGGAAAGTGAATGGAAGTATGCACGTGATATAAAAAGTGTATCGTTACTCGATTCAGATAAAATTGTTGATTATGAGCTCATCGATCAAGGTTTAAAGCTGAAAATTCAGGGCACTCCTGATGATGAAATGGCAGTGGTCTTTAAAATTGAATTGGAATAATAAACATTCACGAATTACGATCTGGTGAATACCCAATACTCAGCATTATATTTTTAACAAACTGTAATAAAAAAACCGGTTATCAACCGGTTTCTTTTTAAAAATTGTGCCCAGAACAAGACTCGAACTTGCACACCGTTACCGGCACCAGCCCCTCAAGCTGGCGTGTCTACCAATTTCACCATCTGGGCAGTAAATTATAGAACTTTAGCAATTTCAAAAAATAGTTCAGTTCACTTAAGAAACGTTTTTCTAAAATTGCGAGTGCAAAAGTAAAAAAAAAGTTTAAACTCTATTTGATTTATGAAAATTTGTTGCTTATTCCCGTTCATATTCTTCCTCTGATCGTGCATCTGTAATTACTCCATTTCGGATAGTAAAGTAAAAACGGTTAATTTTTGTTACCGGAGGGGTATATATAGGATCGAGAGTAAGTTTTCCCTGGCTGATTTCAGTCGCCTGCAGGTCTTCTTCTTTTTCATAAATATATATGGAATCATTCTCCTTTTCAATTATTGTGGTCGGGTTCCCATATTCTTTGGTAAGAGCTGATATGGGCTTGCCTGAATACGACTTAATCAAGTGGCGCTGGTTCCCACATGAAATCATGAATATTGGGATGAGCAGTATAAATATTATTTTGTTCATTGTTTCAATTTTGTACAAAGTAACCTGAAAATATTTATATAACAGAATGTTTAAGTTTATTTAAGAATCAGGCATCCAATTGAAGGTGTTTCCCCGATGGAAAACCTATTGCCTTGGATAATTTTTTATCTTTGCAGCGTGTTTAACTACACATTCATTCTTACTAAAAACAGCTGTTACATGATTCATTTTTTCAGGACTCTAAAAAATACAGTTATTGCGGTGAATGCATCCCGGCCGCTGAGTCAAAACGACATCGATAAATTGATTTGGTTGTTTTCCGATGCGCGGCATCTGGAAAAGGATGAGTTGCAGGGATGGTTCATAGGCCCCAGAAAGGAGATGCTGACTCCCTGGAGTACCAATGCAATGGAAATTGCTCAAAATATGGGCATCGGTGGAATTGCACGGATGGAAGAGTACCTGGAGACAGAGAATGAAAATGAAGCGTTCGATCCCATGTTGCAGCGAAAATACAAAGGGTTGACTCAAAAAATATTTACCATCGAAAAGAAGCCCGATCCAATATTTTTTATCGACGATATTGTCCAGTATAATCAACTGGAAGGTCTCGCTTTGAGCAACGATGAGATAGAATATCTGAATTCTGTTTCAGAAGCGATGGGGAGACCGCTGACAGATAGTGAAGTATACGGATTTGCACAGGTAAACTCAGAACATTGCCGGCACAAAATTTTTAACGGTACTTTTATTATCGACGGAAAGGAAATGACATCCTCTCTCTTTCAACTAATAAAAAAGACTTCGAAAGAAAATCCCAATAAAATTGTTTCTGCATACAAAGACAATTGTTCTTTTGTTCAGGGGCCGGTTGTGAATCAATTTGCACCAGCAACACAGGATAAGCCTGATTATTTTGAGGTAAAGGATATTGAAACGGTGCTTTCATTGAAAGCCGAAACACATAATTTCCCAACTACAGTTGAACCTTTTAACGGGGCATCAACAGGAACCGGAGGTGAGATTCGTGACCGCATGGCTGGTGGCAAGGGAAGCTTTCCGGTGGCAGGAACTGCTGTTTATATGACTTCGTACCCCCGTACCGAAGCAGATCGTCCCTGGGAGCAGGCTAATGAAGAGCGGGAATGGCTGTATCAGACACCTGAGGAAATTCTTATAAAAGCGTCAAATGGTGCAAGTGATTTTGGAAATAAATTTGGTCAGCCACTGATTGCCGGGTCAGTACTTACTTTTGAGCATTTTGAAAAATTAAAAAAATATGGCTACGATAAAGTTGTGATGCTGGCAGGCGGAATTGGGTTTGCAAAAAAACGCGACAGTTTAAAAAGCAATCCTAAAAAAGGCGATGCTATTGTATTACTGGGTGGTGATAATTACCGCATCGGCATGGGAGGGGGAGCAGTTTCATCGGTAGCAACCGGACAGTTCAACAATTCTATCGAACTGAATGCGGTACAGCGGGCCAATCCTGAAATGCAGAAAAGAGTATTCAACGCAATTCGTGCCCTGAGTGAATCAAATGAGAATCCGATAATTTCCATCCACGATCATGGAGCCGGTGGCCATTTAAATTGTCTATCAGAGCTGGTGGAAACTACAGGTGGTAAAATTGATACTGCCAGACTACCGGTTGGTGATCCTACCTTATCGCAAAAAGAAATTATCGGGAATGAATCGCAGGAACGCATGGGGCTTGTGATGAATAACGAACATATAACTTTATTAATAAAAATAGCTGAACGGGAGCGTGCACCTATATATGTTATAGGTGAAACCACAGGTGATATGCAGTTCACCTTCGAGAATTCCAAAACAGGAGAAAAGCCCATCGACTGGCAACTGGGATATATGTTTGGTAATCCACCCAAAATGATTCTTGAGGATAATACGGAATTAGCCGATTTTGACGAAATAGAATATGATCAGGAAAAAACTGAAAGTTACCTTGAGAGGGTTCTTCAACTGGAATCGGTGGCATGTAAAGACTGGCTGACCAATAAAGTTGACCGTTCGGTAAGCGGACGTATAGCCAAACAGCAGAATGCAGGAAAACTGCACCTTCCGCTTAACAATGTTGGAGTTATTGCACTCGATTACCAGGGCAAAACAGGGATTGCAACTTCAATAGGGCATGCTCCAATTGCAGGTTTGATAGATCCTGCCAACGGTTCTATACTTTCTATTGCAGAAGCTCTTACGAATATAATCTGGGCCCCGCTGGCTGACGGCATTCGAAGCGTATCGCTTAGTGCCAACTGGATGTGGCCGGCAAAGAATCAAGGTGAAAACGCACGTTTGTATCATGCAGTTGAGGCTGCCAGCGATTTTGCATGTGCCCTTGGAATAAATATTCCTACCGGAAAAGACTCCATGTCAATGACTCAGAAGTACACCGATGATGTGGTACTTGCCCCCGGGACAGTAATTATTTCTGCATCGGCAGAAGTATCGGATATTCGGAAAGTGGTGGAACCGGTATTGGTAAATGACGAATCCAAAGAAATACTGTTTGTTGATTTTTCATTTTCCGACAGGGAACTGGGAGGCAGTGCATTTGCCCAGGTACTCAGTAAAATTGGAAAGAAATCACCGGAGGTAATGGATGCAGAAAAATTTGTTAATGCATTCAATACAGTTCAGGAACTAATAGATCAGGAATTAATCTTGGCAGGGCACGATATCGGATCAGGCGGATTCATAACCTCGCTGCTTGAGTTGTGTTTCAGCAGCAATAAAGGAGGCATGAAAGTCGATTTGTCAGGAGTAGGAGAGGGTGACCTTGTTAAAGTGTTGTTCAGCGAGAATCCTGGTATAATTATTCAATGTGCCGATAACGATAAAGTTAAGCGACATTTGAAAGAAGGTGGAGTTGAGTATGTTTCTCTTGGTTTTCCGGCTCCTTATCGCAAGGTGAAAATTGTTTATAACTCAACTGTTATTGATTTTGATGTTAATTCGTTGCGCGATTTATGGTTTAAAACGTCTTATCTGCTCGACAGGAAACAAAGCGGAAAAGAACTGGCTCTTGAACGATACCGAAATTACAAAAATCTGGAACTGAATTTTGATTTCAGGAATTTTACCGGTAAGGCATCCGATTACGGCATCGAAATGGACCGAAGGAATTTATCAGGAATAAAAGCCGCCATCATAAGAGAAAAAGGAGTCAATGGCGATCGTGAAATGGCTTATGCCTTATACCTGGCAGGTATGGATGTGAAAGATGTTCACATGACTGATTTAATCTCCGGACGCGAAACTTTGGAGGATATACGTATGATTGTATTTGTAGGAGGATTCTCCAATTCAGATGTGCTGGGCTCAGCTAAAGGGTGGGCTGGTGCATTTAAATACAATGATAAAGCACGCGTTGCACTTGAAAATTTTTACAAAAGGGAAGATACCCTCAGTCTGGGAGTATGCAATGGATGCCAGTTAATGGTTGAACTGGGATTGGTTTATCCTGAACATGATATCAGGCCAAAAATGTTGCATAATGAGTCAGGGAAATTTGAATCAATATTTTTGAATGTTGATGTTCTTGAAAACACTTCGGTGATGCTTAGGGATATGAGCGGAATGAAGCTTGGGATTTGGGTTGCTCATGGTGAAGGAAAATTCTACATGCCTTATAATGAAAATGAATACCATATACCAATGAAGTACAGCCATGATGTATATCCGGCAAATCCCAATGGCTCACATTATTCTACAGCTGCTATTTGTTCTGCCGACGGACGCCACCTTGCTATGATGCCTCACCTTGAACGGTCATTTGCCCCGTGGCAGTGGGCTCATTATCCTGCAGGTCGTAAAATGGAGGATGTTTCTCCCTGGGTTCAGGCCTTTATAAATGCCCGGAACTGGATTGTTTCTCAAAAAAGGTAATTTGTCAGGAGGAGTGAACGGGAACTGAATAGATCAATTTTTCTGCCAACGAGTCGGCCTGTTGTTTACTTTTCAGCATTTCAACAATGCGAAGGGCAAAAGGAATGGCTACGCCTGCACCTTTCCCTGTTATAATGTTTCCTGTTACTTCAATATCGTTTCCCGTAACATCTGCTCCAACAAGTTGATCTTCGTATCCCGGGTAACAAGTTGCTTTTTTATTTTTCAGGATTTTAAGATTCCCAAAAACAATAGGCGCTGCACAGATGGCTCCCAAAGGTTTACCTTCGCTGAAAAAACGAAGTATTTGCTTGGCAAGTCCAGCGTGGTTATTAAGATTTTTGGCTCCAGGCATGCCTCCGGGGAGTACAATCATTTTTACCTGATCATAATCTACTTCATCAAATAGAGTATCGGCTGTAAATGATATGCTGTGGGAACCTGTAACCTCTTTTTTATCGGTTACTGATACAACCATAGTTTCAATTTCAGCCCTACGTAAAATATCGATTATGCTCACTGCTTCAATTTCCTCAAATCCTTCAGCAAGGTGTACTGCAACGATTTCTTTCATAACTGCTGAATTTAAAAAATTAAAGATAAAAAAAGATCTTCGTATTAGCGAAGATCTTTTCCGACGAGTTTATTAAATATTAATTGTTCGAAAACTCATGTAATGATTTTTCAAGTTTCTTCCTTGTAAAGAAAATACGGCTTTTAACTGTACCTAATGGTAATTCCAATTCTTCTGCGATTTCCTTGTACTTATATCCTTCGAGAAACATTGTAAAGGGAATCCGGTATTCATCTTCAAGAGAATCAATGCTTTTATGTATTTCCTGGGTGCTGTAAAACGAATCCGGAGCAGGGTATACCTTATCTTTTGAAAACAGCAGGTGAAAATCGTTGTTTGAATCATCGAATGTGTTTCTTGTTTTTACATTCCTGCGATAATCATTAATGAAGGTATTTTTCATGATCGTGTAAATCCATGCCTTAAAGTTGGTGTTCTGTGTAAATTTATCCCGATAAGTCAATGCCTTTAACATTGTCTCCTGCAAAAGGTCATCGGCACGTTCCGAATCGGAAGTCAAACTTAAGGCATAATAGTGCAACTTTTCTTTTAAACCGAGAAGTGCGTTGTTGAATTGAATCTGAGTCATGGCGCTTTTTATTTTAGTTTGTTATTAATTTTTTTCTCTTTGTCGAAACAAATATAGAATTGTTGGAACAGATAAAGAAGATTTTAAACTCTTTTTCTAGTTGTTTTTATCTATCGATTATCAATAATTCCGATGTATGTTCATTTTCTAATTTTTTCGATTCCACAATAACTTTATTATAAACATGATTAGACATACTTAAAAATCCATGCCGAAAATCTTATGCTATGTGCAATGCCTTAATTAATAATGTCATCCGAAGATTATGAAAAGACTTCCAATAAACCTGTTCATCATTTTTGTGGGAAGAATTACACACTTGTGTCCCCAAATTCCACAAACCCAATTAATAATTCTCTGCAATACGATTCTTTAACATTGGAACTGATCAGGTCATTTATAGGGAAAGATTAATTTATGCAAATATTAAACAAGTTATATTTGCAGCAAATGTATTTATCATGAAGTACCAGGTTAAAAGAAAAGGTGATGGAAATGCTTTGGTGTTTAGAAAATGGGGACGTAAAAATTATTCCCTGTTTTCAACTTTAAATAAGGTTGTTATTATTTCAGTATTGTCTGTTGCCTATCTTATATCTGTTCCTGTTGCAGTTGTTGCCATTTCAAATGATACAACTAAGATAAAAATACAGTATGATTTAGATGAGATTGAAGTCACAGCATCGAGGGTTCCTGTTCTTTTTTCGCAGGTGGCTCGTGTTTTGACAGTAATCGAAGCGCAGGAAATTGAGCGAATGCCTGCTCAAAGTATCCAGGACCTGCTGGAATATGTAGCAGGAGTTGACATCAGACAACGGGGTACTGAAGGTGTTCAGGCTGATGTCAGCATCCGCGGTGGAACCTTCGACCAGATACTAATCCTCCTGAACGGCATCAATATTACCGACCCCCAAACCGGACATCACAATTTAAATCTTCCTGTAAGTTTATCACAAATTGAGCGGATAGAAATTCTTGAAGGACCTGCCGCCCGAATTTATGGACCAAATGCATTTTCGGGTGCCATAAATATTATTACCAGGAATCCAGCTTCCGAATCCTTAGGAGCAGAGGTTTCTGCTGGTAGTTTTGGTTATTTTAATACCGGACTTTCGGGCAGTTTTCGTACAGGGAAACTCAATCATTACATTGCAGCTTTCAGGAAAAGTTCGAAAGGATACATAGAAAACACGGATTTTCGTTCACTTAATGTTTATTATTCAGGTCAATATTTATCCAGAGCCGGAAAGTTATTTTACCAGGGAGGTATTTCGGGAAAAGGTTTCGGTGCCAATAGTTTTTATACCCCGGTTTATCCGAACCAGTATGAGGAAGTTCAAGTGTTGTTTGGTTCAATAAAACTGGAATCATATACGAAAATGAATTTGACACCTTCTGTTTATTGGCGAAGTCATTCTGATAAATTCATTCTGTTTCGAAACAATGCTCCTGATTGGTATAAAAATCATAATTACCACCGTACTGATGTTTGGGGTGCAGATATCAATTCATGGCTAGTGTGGAAAGGTGGAAAAACTTCATTTGGTGCAGGCTATCGAACTGAATCAATTTTGAGCAATGTGCTGGGCGAACCCATGGAAGAAAGAATAGCATTCCCCGGAAAGGATAAATTCTTTACCCACTCGAAAGATCGTAAATTAATATCTGTTTTTGCAGAACATTCATTTTTCCTTGATAAATGGAGATTAACCACTGGGGTATTGGCGAATCATGTATCCGACAGGAAAGGAGGAATTAAATATTTCCCTGGATTTGATATAAGTTATCAGGTTACTGAGCCTTTAAAAATAGTAGCTTCATGGAATACCTCGCTGCGGATGCCAACTTTTACCGATTTATATTATAAAGGTCCAACCAATTTAGGTAATCCTGATTTAAAGCCTGAAAATTCGACTTCGGTTGAAGGAGGAGTTAAGTTGAATACGAAATTCCTAAATGGGCATATGGTATTATTTCATCGCAAAGGCACTAATTTAATCGACTGGATTAAAGATGAAGATGATGCGTTGTGGAAATCAATGAATCACACTATTATCAATAGTCAGGGTATAGAGGTAAATCTTTTTTGGTTACCGAAATTACAATTAAATAAGTCTTTACCCGATAAGATTGGATTTAGCTATGTTTATAACCAGCAACAGAAAGAGGAAAGTCCTGTTATATCTTATTATGTGATGGACTACCTAAGGCACAAATTTGTTGCATCGGTAACTCAACGGGTATTTAAATCAATATCGCTTGATTTGAGAGCCATTTATCAGGACAGGGAAGGAACTTTTTCTTTTTACAGGGAAAATAATTCAAGCTATGAATATGAGTACAATCCATTTTGGACAGTTGATTTAAAAGCTGTTTATCAGATCCGTCATTTTGATTTATTTGTTTCAGCAAATAACCTTTTTAACAGGCAATATTATGATGTGGGCAACGTAATTCAGCCGGGAAGATGGATAAAGGCAGGTATTTCTTTTAACAGAAGGAATAATTGAGTAATTAAATTTTAGAAGAACATAAATTTCCTTTGATCTTTCCATTGAATATTTTTCCTGTTTTACAAAAATCGTATCTTCGCAAAAAAAAAAGTGATTGACGCAAAAAAAATTAAATTGAATTTAACCAATAGAGTTTAAAAAATAATATATGAAAGGAATATTAGCAGTATCTGGCCACCAGGGGTTATTTAAGCATATAGCAGAATCAAAAAACAACATTATAGTTGAGTCTCTTGAAACCGGGAAACGCATGCCCGTTTATTCATCATCAAAAGTTTCTGCTTTGGAAGACATAGCAATTTATACCAATACAGCAGATGTTCCTCTTAAGGAAGTTTTCAAAGCAATCTCCGATAAGGAAAATGGTGGTAAAACCATCAGCCATAAGTCTTCGGCCAATGAAATGAAGAAATATTTTGAGGAAGTCTTACCTGAGTACGACAAAGACAGGGTGTATGTATCTGATATCAAAAAAGTTTTCTTATGGTACAATATCCTTCAGGAAAAGGAAATGCTTGATTTTACGGAGGAAGAAGAAACGGAAGAACAGGAAGAAAAACAAGAAGAAAAAGGTTCAGAATAGTTTCAGGTGATTAGCTGCCAGCTGGTTGTTAATACGGTCGTTTTCCCTGATTAACGAATCAAACAATTTTGCAGTTGCGAAAGCATCACCGGCAGCCCTGTGCCGGCCAATGATTTCTATTCCCATATCATCGCATAGCCGGCCAAGAGAGTATGATTTATGCCCGGGAAAAAGTTTCCTCGATAATTTAACGGTGCAAAGTGTTTTCCTGTTGAAATCATAGCCCAATCGTTTAAATTCTTCTTTTATAAACTTATAATCGAATTGCGCATTGTGTGCCACAAAAGTTCTGCCTGCGGTAAATTCAACAATCGTTTTTGCTATTTTGTAAAAAGGAGGTGCATTTTTTACCATCTAATTTGATATTCCAGTAAGGCGGGTTATAAATAATGGAATGTCCATTTCCGGTTTAACAAGTGATGAAAATGAGCCTGTTATTTCCTTTCCGTTATGCTGAAAAATGGCAATTTCAGTAATTTGACCAAATTTATAGCTATTTCCAGTAGTTTCAATGTCAATTATGGCAAACAAAATTTCAATTTATTAATGTTTTTTTAAAGAAATGTATATTTTTGTTAACGAAAATGATGTTAACTAATTTATTATAATAATTGTTCCATCTTCCTTGACTTATAAAATTAATTAATGCCGGTAAAAATCTAAAAAAATTAATGATTATGAAAAAATTTACAATGATTTTTCTTTCCATATTATTTGTGGGAAGTGTTTTTGCTCAAAATGCTGATAAAAAATGGGCCATTGGCTTAGGCCCCGGAGCATATTACAATCTTGGGAAAGAAAATCTGGGATTGCTTGGAGAGTTTTATTTCAGCAGGTATTTGAGTCCAACTTTCGATTTGCAGTTAAAAACGGAAGCAGGTTTTGCAAGTGGAGGAGTTGATTTTATGAATCCATCGCTGAACCTGAGGTTGAAATTTTTTAACGGTTCAATGATGCCTGTTAACAGTGCAGTACAACCTTACCTTTTTGGGGGAGTTGGATATATGCTTGATAATGCAGCAGAGGGGGTTAACTTTAAGGGTGGAGTTGGTACTAAATTCCCCATTGGTGAAAGTACTTCGCTGTATCTTGAGGCCGGTTACCTGCATGGAATCGAAGGAGAGCGTTTTGTCGACAACACATTGAGTACTGTTAATGATAATATGGTAAAACTTTCAGGTATTATTGAATTTGCATTTGGTGCAGGTAAAGATACTGACGGTGATGGAGTTTCCGACAGAAAAGACAAATGCCCTGATACACCTCCGGGAGTTACTGTTGATGAAAACGGATGTCCAATCGACAGTGATGGCGATGGTGTACCGGACTACCAGGATGAATGCCCTGATGAAGCAGGTGATCCAAAATTAAAAGGATGCCCCGACCGTGATGGTGACGGCATTGCAGATAAAGACGATGATTGCCCCGACCAGGCTGGTCTTGCAAAATTCAATGGTTGTCCTGATTCTGATGAAGATGGTGTTCCTGATAATCGTGACAAATGTCCAGATACACCAAAGGGATGTCCGGTTGATGCTAACGGTTGCCCGTTGGATTCTGACGGCGATGGTGTAATTGATTGCGAAGATAAGTGTCCGACTGAAAAAGGACCTGCTTCTAACCAGGGTTGTCCTGACTGGCAGGAATTGGACTTATCAACCATCAATTTTGATTTTGATAAATCAGAATTAAAGCCTGAAGCTAAAGAACAACTCGATGAATTGATTCAAACTTTGAGCGGTAGTAAAGAATACGTTATTGAAGTTGGTGGTCATACCGACAATATCGGAACCGATGCCTACAACATGGGTCTTTCTCAACGAAGGGCTGAGGCTGTTGTGAAATACTTGTTGTCAAAAGGTATAAGCAATGCCTATGTTAGCTCAAATTATTATGGTGAAGAAAAACCTGCCGTTCCGAATACTTCTATCACAAACAGAAGAATGAACCGCAGAGTAGAATTTGAAGAATCCAGAGTGAGAAAATAGATATCTGGATGATTACAGGATATAATGAAAAAGTCTTGCTTTCGGGCAAGGCTTTTTTTTTTGATTTTACCTGCCTGATATCCTAAAGTACTATCTTTGTCATCCGAAAATCAGGCTCTGCCTTAATGGTTAAATATCAACCATAATGTTTTTTAGAAACAAATTTACTGAAGATATATATGAAGATTGATGAAAAAATACACCTGTTGGTTGCCAATGCCTTAAAAAGATTATATAACTATGAGGCTCCGGACCAATTAATTCAATTGCAAAATACCCGTAAAGATTTTGAAGGGGACATTACTTTGGTTGTGTTTCCATTTACACGATTTTCAAAAAAAAGCCCTGAGATTACTGCCACAGAAATTGGTGAGTTGTTGCAGAAAGAGGTGGATGAAGTGGAAGCTTTTAATGTTGTAAAAGGTTTTTTAAACCTTGAAATTAAGAGCGGATACTGGATAGGAAAATTGCAGGATGCCTGGAATGATGAGCTTTTTGGAATTTCTAGACCGGAAAAAGATGCTGAGCTTGTTATGGTGGAATATTCTTCACCCAATACCAACAAGCCCCTCCACCTGGGGCATGTCAGGAATAATCTGCTGGGGTATTCTATAGCTGAAATACTAAAGGCAAACGGCTATAAGGTTATAAAAACCAACATTGTTAACGACCGGGGGATACATATTTGTAAATCAATGCTGGCCTGGCAAAAATGGGGAAATGGAAAGACACCGGAATCTGCTGGTAAGAAAGGAGATCATTTTGTAGGAGAATTATACGTCGAGTTTAATGACAGGTATAAGGAGGAAGTAGCAGAATTGATCGCCAAAGGGCTTTCTAAAAAAGAAGCTGAAGAACAGGCTCCATCTATCATGGAAGCAAGACAGTTGCTGCTTCAGTGGGAGGCGGGCGATAAAGAAGTTGTTAATCTGTGGCAGTCAATGAATGCCTGGGTCTACGAGGGTTTTGATGCCACCTATAAAAAGATGGGGGTTGATTTTGATAAAATTTACTATGAATCTGAAACATATCTTACGGGAAAGGAAGAGGTGGTCCGTGGGATCAAAGAAGGCATCTTTGAACAACGGGAAGATGGCTCGGTATGGTCAGACTTAACGAACGAGGGGCTGGATAATAAGCTTCTCTTGCGCAGCGATGGCACTTCAGTTTATATTACCCAGGATATAGGTACAGCAAAGATGCGGTTCAATGATTATAAAATCGACAAAATGATTTATGTAGTAGGGAATGAGCAAAATTATCATTTCCAGGTGCTGTCTGTTTTGCTCGATAAGCTGGGGTATAGCTGGGGAAAAGGACTTCACCATTTTTCATATGGTATGGTGGAATTGCCGGGCGGTAAAATGAAATCAAGGGAAGGTACTGTGGTAGATGCTGATGATTTAATGGCTGAAATGGTACAGGAAGCCCGTAATATGGCTCAGGAACTTGGTAAACTTGATTCTTTATCTCCCGAGGAAGCAGAAGCAACCTATGAAATCATTGCACTTGGAGCTTTGAAGTATTTTATACTTAAAGTAGACCCTAAAAAGAATATGCTATTCAATCCTTTGGAATCAATTGATTTTAATGGTAATACCGGACCATTTATTCAGTATACCTATGCCCGTATACAATCAGTGCTCCGTAAGGCTGCTGAAAAAAATCTTACTGTAGAACCAAAACTTCAACAATTCCCTGCTGAAATTTCTTTTAAGGAAAAAGAACTGCTCAAACGAGTTGATCAATTTCCGGAAGTTGTAAAAGAAGCGGGTGTGAATTACAGTCCTGCAGTAATTGCAAATTATTGCTATGAATTAGGTAAGGAGTACAATCAGTTTTATCACGATCATCCAATTTTGGCAGAAAATGATACCACAAAATTGGATTTTCGGTTGTTGCTCTCGGCATCTGTTGGGAAGATTATTAAAACAGGCATGAAATTACTAGGGATTGAGGTTCCCGGTAGAATGTAAAAAGGGGGGATTAAATACCCCCCCTGTAATATTTTTTTGATTTAATGATTGAAGGAAAAAGCACCTTCTACTTATATATTCGGTTAAATCGAAAAAGGTAACCCCTAAAAATGAAAAAAAAAATAAATAAAAGTGGAATTTGTCATTTTTAGTATTATAAAAGCATAGTTAAGTATCATAAGCAATGAAGTAATTGTGGGAAATTTGGAAATATTATATTTCATTCAGTCACTTTTTAACATGTGTTGCAAAATTTTCAGGTTTGCACCAAAGGCCTGGTAAAAACCTTAATGGTAATTCTGCAACCGAAGAAGGAACGGAAAAATTATAGTAGGGAAACTATTTTTGCTGTTTTTTGTAAAAAATCAATGAGATTTTTGTTCGTTCACGTAAATTTTTACAATTTGGCGCAAGTATTTGTTTTTTAGTGTTTTTAGTGCATTTTTAAGACATCTGTTTATTTTTTTTTTGCACTTTTTGTTAAAATGAGGGTTACCTTTTCTAAATTTATCGGATTATATAATAGACGAACATGAAGAATTACAGTGATGAGCAAATCCTAAAGGGGATTCTAAGACATGACAATTTAATATTGCAATACATCTACAAGCAGTTCTATTACAAAGTGAACATGTTCATTAAAAAGAACAGCGGAACAGAAGATGATGCAAGCGATATTTTTCAGGAAGCTATAATTGTCGTATATCGAAAGTTAAAAGAAAGTGATTTAGTGTTCGAAACGAGTTCTTTTCAGGGATATTTATTTTCTGTTTGCCGGTTCTTGTGGCTCAAGCAACTTGAACAACGAAGAATTGAACAGGAGAAGATAAATGATACACTGCCTTTCCAGGAAGATGTCTATGACGACAGCCTGGTTGAGCTGATTGAGAAAAATGAAAAGTATGGTTTATACCAGAAACATTTTAAGTCCCTGAGTACCGATTGTCAAAAGTTATTGCAGCTATTTTTCGAGAAAGTGCCGCTGAGTGAAATTGCCCGTATTATGGGTTACAAGGGTGAAAAATATGCAAAGAAGAGGAAGTTTAAATGTAAAGAACTTTTGATTAGTAGGATAAAGCAGGATACAGAATTTAAAAAAATACTTGAAGATGATACCTAAGACAAAACTCCTGGAATGGATTGAAGATTACTGTCTTGACAGTCTCAGTCAATCCGAAAAAATTGAATTCGAAAGTGAACTGAACCGCGATAGCGAATTAAGGCACGAAGTAGAATTTGAAAAAGAAATTCAGTCAGCAATTACTGAAAAAGATGTTCTAACCCTACGGGAAAAACTCCAAACAGTTTCAAAACAGTCAGGAAACGAATCAAACCCATTCGACCTTCTTAACGATTTTGATAACATCCAGCAACTATCTGAAACCCTTTCACCAGAAGAATTACTGAAATTTTACGATTCACTCCCCAAGGCTCATATTTATCAGCATGAGCTAGTTTCAAATGAACACATCCATGAATTTTTCAGGGAACAAAATGTGGTAAACACCGATGAAGATTTACTTTCCGATGATTTTGATGATTCAGAATTTGAAACTTTTGGGTTGGAGGAAGCCATTCTTGAAAAAGATATTTTAAATCTTCGGGAGACACTTTCAAAAGTTTCTGCCTCCGTTCGTAATCAGTGCTCAACAGAAGAAATTGATGCATACCTCAATGGAGAGCTAGTTGGTCACGAACTTGAACGGTTTGAACAAGAACTGGCAGTCAATAGCAATTTGCAACGGGAAGTCAATCTTCACCAGGAAATGGAAGAAGCCATTTTAGAGCCTGATATTATGAGTCTGAGAAATGAACTGGGACGGCTTTTCGTCTCTGAAACCTCATGGAATGTAACCGAAAATCAGATAGAACAATTCATTGATGGAGAGCTTGAGGGGGAAGAATTGAAAATATTCCTTGCTGAACTTAACGTTAATTCAGATCTGAAAGCGGAGGTTGCTCTGCGGCAAAATGTGAATGTATCGATTGGTGAAAAAGATGTTTTTACTCTCAGAGACAAGCTGGACCAGGTAAAACTGGATCTGGAAAGCAAAGAAATCAGATCAATAGTACCTGAAACCCGCATTGAATATTCCAGCTGGTGGAGAGCTGGTGTGGCAGTTGCAGTGATTTTAATTGCATTTGCCGGCTTTATGGGTAAAAACATGGGGAATACAAGTCAGTCGTACGATGATTGCTTCCAGGCACCTCAATGGGCTCCAGAAAGGACTGTGGCTTCCGACATGGGAGTGCTGCAACAGGCAAACAGCTTTTTTGCCAACGGAGAATATGAAAAGGCCATTGTTCTCTACAATCAGGCCATACAGGAAAAGGATGAAAAATTTGTTTTCCAGTTTTATAAAGCATCCACACTGCAAAACCTTGAAAAATATGAAGAAGCAATTCCTGAGTATACAAGGGTGATTGATCATGGCGACAATATTTTTGTGGAAGAAGCAGAGTGGTATAAAGCATTGTGCTATATAAAACTTGATGAAAAGGAAGAAGCGAGAAAGCAACTTATGGCAATTATTAACCGACAAGGGTATTATGCAAGTGATGCTAAAACAATTTTAAGAAAAACCAGATTTTCCTTTCGTTAGATTAGTTCGTTAAACTTGAATTACACATTCTTTTCGTTCTTTACTTAATGGCAGGCATCTAACGGTAGTTATACCGCGTTAAAATTGAAAACCACACATTTTTATATAAAACGCAGAAGTAAGCCGGACATAGTCGTTATTGAAAACCACACATTCTACTTTTCTTTTTTATAACGCCTTTTCCCGGACCTTTTGAAATGTATAATCTGATCTGCAGTAATGCCTGCCAGTGCAAGAATGAGCAACCCAAAGAAGTAAAAATCATAACTTCTGAACAGTGGATTCGTACTGCCAATGCTGACATAGCTCAACCAGTAATGTGGATGGGCCAGACGAGCGTTCGCATTTTCAAGGTAGATTAATTTTGCCTGCCTTAATGCATTGTCGGTGCTACGGCCTTTTTTAAGAATTTTGTAAAAGGATTCCATTATTTCAGTTCCGGCATTGTCCTCAACCTCCCACATCGACATAATAATTGAAGGACATCCAGCATATAAAAATCCACGGGCTAGGCTCATTACACCTTCGCCTTTTCTGAGATTTCCCCGTCCTGTATTGCAGGCACTTAATACTGTAAGACGGGCATTCAGATCAAGATTGTAGATATCGGCAGTATTTAACCAGCCGTCATTCGCGGGAACTGTGCCCTGATTTTGAGTGAATGCAAATCGTGAGAAAGCCGGTAATGAATCGTTAATAAAAGCATGCATTGCAAGGTGCAGTATATCATGGCTCCCGCTATGTTCCCTGAAATTTTTCTCAGTTGCTTCTTTCCCCCTGAATATATTTGATTTAACGGCATCTGCTATTAATCCTACTTCCCGCTGAACACCAGGTAAAGGAATTAATATAAGACTTTCATTATCAAAGCGAACAGTATCTGAATTGTATTCAGGTGCAAAAGCCATTAACCTGTTTTTTGCAGATTTTTTTTGTTTTTTAAATTTGAAAAGCAGGTTGGCAGAATAGGAATAGTTAATGGTGTGGTCACGTATTACATAGGGTAATGTATTGAATTTTACCATGCCTGAAGTATCAGGCATTTCTGTCAGCAAGGCATCAAAAGGCAGATAACTTAATTTGGCATCTGGAATTATGGTTATTTTCTTGTCAAGTGTTAATTGTTCGAATGGCTGAAGCAATACGCGGTAAAGGTAATTAGCCGAAGAACAATAGCTTACTGAACTTTCATTGCGGGTGAACAGATACCCGGGGTTGGAGATGAACCTGAAGGTTTCTTCCAGCGATGGAATGAAAGTCGAATCAGCATCGAGTTTATAAAAAACCGATTGTTCTGAAGAAACAAAGAAGGCATAAACTTCTGGTATGGAGTCGGTTTCATTTAATACATACTCAATCAAAACTTCATTGCTATTTAATTTCTGACTGATTTCTTCAATGCTGAGCATTGAATTCGCATACTTCATTTCATAATATTGTGCAAAATTTTGCTCAAGGTACTGGTTTAGTTCATCACGTTGTTTTTTTAACTGGAACAGTGTGGAGTCAACTCGGGCTATTTCTTCCGGATCCTGAACTTCGTTATGTTGAAGATTAAATAACAGCTCATTTTGGGTTGTAACTTTGTAATTCAATGCCCGTTCAAGTTCGGTAAGGCTGTCGGGTACCAGGCTGTTTTCCTTTGCAAACTGATCGGAAAGCCTGTCGAAAACTGAACTTGCTTTCATCCGTTCGGCACTTGTAAAGGCAAAATCAAGAATCTCAGGGCTGGGATTTAGTTTATAGGCTTTGTAAGCGGTTTCAATCATTTTAAAGAAAGTAGCTTCCTCAAGTTCTGCAAGCAAAATTTTGTCTTCGTCAGAATACATAGTTCTGCGGGCCTGCTGTATCATTTGCGCTGTTAGTTCATAATAATTAAGAGCTTCCTTTATTGCTGTTTTTCTTCCCAACGCTGAATTATCGTGATAGATGTCAGCTATCTGGGCATAAGCGTCTGCAATAAGCTTGAGGGCATTTAAACTGTAAGTTAATGACAATGTATTTTCTATTGAACTGTCTGAAATATTTTTTTCAAATAGTTCTATAGCTTTAAATGCTAATTGATAATAATGTATCGCTTTTTCCAGATTTGACTTTTTTTGTATTATAAATTGCCCGATGTCATTGGATTCAACTTTTAAAAACTCATAATATGAACCAACAGCTTTATTATATAAGAAATAAATTTCACCATTATCAACCTTATTTCGAGATAAAATTTTTTCTGCTGTAAATAATATTTCATTGGCTTCATTAAAATCTTCAACTGAAATTAGGAAATTTGCAAAACTCAGATATTCAAAAACAACATTAATGTCATTTTCAGAGAAATAAGCAATTACGTATTCTAGGGAACTTTGATAAGCCTTATAGGCTTCCTTATTTCTTTTTAGTTCCTTAAGCGAAGCAGCTTTTAGGCTTAAAAAATACATTTTTGTATCATCGTACGCGTAAGGATAATATTCATCAACTATTTCAAGAACAGCAGTATAATTATTTTGCAGGTAATAATTATGTGTTATACTGTAGTATATTTCAGCTATATCAGCATCAGGATTTTGTTTGTATCTGGAATATATTTCTAACGCATTATTATAATAATCTAACGCAGTTTTAAATATTAATTTACTTTTATATATGTTGCCTATGTTGTTGTAAAGCCTGGCAATGGCCATTTCATTTTCAGATGATAATGATTTGTATGCCGCTTCTGCCAATAAGAAATGCTCAATTGCTTTATCCAGGTTCCCCAGATTTTTATAGGAAATTCCCAATGCATTTTGAACAACACCATAATCGAAACTCTGGTTTGAATATAATTTTTCCCGTAATGCTGCAGAAATTTTTAAAGAATCGATGGCTCCGGAAAAATTCCCATTTCGAATAAGATTGGCTGCATTCCGGTAGCTCTGTAAGGCATTAATGCTGTCGTTAATATATTGATTGTTAGAATATAAGTTAAGGGTTAGAAACACGACTGTAATAAGGATCAGGTAAGACTTCATGCTCAATAAATGCTATTTTTCATTCGGCCAAATTAAAATAATTTAAATTTTTTTCCAATTTGAGGGTTACCTTTTCCCTTTTTTCGGAATATATATATAGAATGTGTGTTTTTCAAGTTTAACGAACTAAATTTATTTACGATGAAAAGGTTTTTTACAAATTCAGAAAAAAAAGCAAATTTTAAAGGTTTTGAAGTTTTAACAAGCAACGAAATGTTGAAAGTTCGTGGTGGTGGAGATACCAAACCAGGTTCCAGAGATAAAGATATTCTCGAAGAAGATAACAGATAATTTTCCATTATAACTTTTCTTTTTTTTAAAATCAATTGATCAGATTTTGCATTTGGTTCTTATTGGTTTACCCGTTTACCGCTGAAGAGCGGATACGATGTAAAGGTGCATTCCAGTGCTCCGTTAAATAAAGTCATTTTTTCAGTTGGCTTAAGTCCAATATTTTTAAGGTATTCCTTTGATGAGGTAAGTATCCATGCAGTATTGCCGGCATAATGATATTTTAATTGCTGACCAATCATGGCATATAATTCATTTAAATTTTCCTGAACAAGTCTCTCTCCATAGGGAGGGTTTATCATAATAGTCGCATTGGTGGTATCTACCGCCAGGTTTTTCATGTCGGAATGTTGAAATTCGATGCTTGAAAATACCCGCGCCCGTCTGGCATTAGTTTGTGCAACCAGTATATTTTCCCTGGAAATATCGGAAGCATAAATCTTTTTTGTAAATACTTTTATATTCTGAGGAGCTTTAACTTTCTCAAAAAGCTCCTGGTTATATCCCGGCCAGTTTTCAAACGCATACGATTTCCTGAATCTTCCCGGTGCTATATTTTGCGCGATCATTGCTGCTTCAATGGGCAATGTTCCGGAGCCGCACATCGGGTCAATAAAATCAGTGGAACCATCCCAACCTGATATAAGAATCATGCCTGCAGCGAGCACCTCGTTTAAAGGGGCCTTTCCCTGGCTGGCTCTATAGCCTCTTTTATGAAGTGATTCTCCTGAACTGTCAAGCGAAAGGGTACAGGTGTTCCTGCTGATATGTACCTGAATAAATAGGTCAGGACTTGCAGTATCCACATTTGGGCGGTTGCCCGTTTTTCCCCTGAAATAGTCGGCAATGGCATCCTTTACCTTTAATGATGCAAACATTGTATTCCGGAATTCCTTTGATTCGGACACGGTGCTGTTAATCATGAAACTCTGATTGACTGCCATATATTTCAGCCAGTTCACTTCTTTACACCGAAGATAGAACTGGTCGATGTCCTTAAACTGAAATACAGCAATCTCCCTGAGCACTCTCAATGCTGATCGCAGGAAATAATTTGATTTGTAAACCAGTTCATAATCTCCTTCATAAAAGACAATTCTTCTTCCTTCTTGTACATTGATGCCTCCGATTGCCTTAATTTCTTTAGCCAGCACCGGCTCGAGCCCTGCAAATGTTTTTGCAGCAAGTTTGAAATTTTCCAATTTTTTTTAGTTTTTATTAAATACCCGACCCATCTGCAAACATCGACTCTTTGGGGCGTGACTGCACTACTTTGGAATTGGCTGGCAGGTCACGTGTAACCCAGACATTTCCACCAATAACCGAACCTTTACCAATTGTTATCCTTCCAAGGATTGTTGCTCCGGAATAAATCACTACATCGTCTTCAACAATCGGGTGCCGTGGAATCCCTTTAATTGGATTTCCGTTCTCATCGAGCGGAAAGCTTTTGGCTCCAAGCGTAACACCCTGGTATATTTTTACATTATTTCCAATGATGGATGTGGATCCAATCACCACTCCTGTTCCATGATCAATGGTGAAATTCTCGCCTATCTGTGCTCTTGGGTGAATATCGATTCCTGTTTCACTGTGAGCCATTTCTGCAATGAACCTGGGAATTAGTGGTACTTCAAGTTCAAGCAGACGATGTGCCATGCGGTAATTAGTAATAGCACGAATTGCAGGATAGCAAAAAATAACTTCTCCTAAATTGCGGGCGGCCGGGTCATTCAAGTAGGTTGCCTTTACATCACCAACCAGCTTCCTCCTTATTTCCGGTAAATATTCAATGAAAAGGACAGCAATTTTATTTGCTTTTAAAGTGTGCTTTTCCACTTTATTGACATTTACGTCCTGGCACTCGAAGCACATGCCGGCAAGTATTTCCTGGCTCAGCAACTCATATAGCTCATCGACATATACCCCCATATAGTGGCGGATTGTATTTGGTCGCAGCGAGGTATTACCAAAATAGCCGGGAAACAGAATCTCCCGAATCATGTCAATTATTTTTTGCAGATTAGCTATTGATGGCAGAGGTTCTCCAAGCCGGTGTTCATGGCACACAACATCATATGTTTCCGGATCGCTTAAGCATTCTATAGTTTGTGCTAACTTATTATCAAATTCGTGGGAAGTCATTTCACGTAGTTTTAAAATTGCTGTACAAAAGTAAATAAATCAACCGAACAAAACGTTGGCATTCTTAACAAGTCATAATTTGTTTGGTTTAAATATGCCGTGCTGTTCAAGGTTGCTTAAAGCATTTTGAAAACGTCTGCTGTTAATCCCACTGATGATTTCATATTGAAAGCCGTATTGGTTTAAGGCATCAATGTACCGCTTCTGAAGGTACTCTCTTTTTTCACCTCCATTTTCACGCACATTGTCAGGAATCCATGGAAGATCAGTGTCACACACCAGGAACAGGTCTATTTCAGCCTTTTTAATTTCTGCTTCAATCCAATCGGGTAAATCATGGAACACTTCCTCAAACCAGATCTTTGTAATTATCAGCCACGTGTCGGTAAAAAATAATTGATTACCACTATGTTTGAGTTCGTAAAACTGTTGCACCTGCATCCGGGCAATTGCTTCCACATCGGAATATAAATATGGCCGGCCCAGATTCCCAATATATTCCCGTGCAAATTCAGAGATAAAGGGGACATGAAAGTAGCTGGAAAGCTCATCAGTCAGTGCACTTTTTCCTGTCGATTCTGCACCTGTTATAACTACCGTTTTAGGCTTGTTTTTCAACATGTACTGTTAAATCCTTTTTCCATTCAAAATATCCAATAACTGCCATTATAGTATAAACCAGGAAGAGAATAACTGTTGGCCACAGTTCTTTGTACACATACAACCCTGCAGAGAAAAGATCGACAAAAACCCATATCAGCCAGTGTTCGATATATTTTTTTGCAAGCATCCAGGTGGCAGTTATACTCAAAGCTGTTGTCATCGAATCCATGTATGGAACAGTTGAGTCGGTAAAATTTAGTAGCACTATCAAAATCAGCAGGTAGATAAAAACCGTTATAAACAGAGCTGCAATTAAAAACCTTCGCGATACTTTTTTTACCGGAACCTGATTTTCCGACTCCGCAGATCTGTGTTTTCCTCCTTTTAACCAGTAGTACCAACCATAAATACTGATAGCTACATAATATACCTGGAGCCCCATATCGGCATAAAAACCCGTTCTGAAAAAAACTACGGTATAAATAAGTGAGGCAAAAAGCCCGGTGGGCCAGGTTAAAATATGTTGCCTGATTGAAAAGAATATATATAACAATCCAAGCAGGGCTCCTGTAAGCTCAATTATGTTTTGCCACACCCAGGTGGAGAAACCTTCAAATATCATTTGTTAGTCGGCCGATACAAGCAAATTGTTATAACGTTCTTTGTTTTCTATTACTTCCAGAGCCTTTTTGACAGCAGTATCATCTTGAAAAATAATCTGGTAAAATTCATTTCGTGTAAAGATATCGCGGGCAATTAAAGCTTTTAATTCCTTTTTCATTATATCAAGCGAAGAATTTAAACTTTCTTCATTACGGTCAATGCCTTGTTTTTCGCCTTCGGCCACTATTTCTTCTATCATTTCAGAACTAACATCAAAATCTGCTTTATAGCTTTCAAACAGCGGGTATTCTTCCTTTAACCGGTTCCTGTTATTATCAATATAATCAAGTACAAATTCATAAATGATGTTGTTTCTTCTTAAACTGGTGTAGTATTGATTAAATCCTACCGTATCAATCGGAATAAATACATCGGGCATAATGCCTCCGCCACCATATACATCTCTGCCGCTGCTGAGCGTTTTATATTTCAGCGAATCTGGAAATATTACACTGTCGGCACTAAATAACTGGCCGCTGCTCAGCCGCACCATGTAATCGCGTCTGTATTCATCTATTCCGTTATTATAAGGTTTCTGAATACCTCTGCCACTTGGGGTATAATAATGTGCTGTGGTTAACCTTACCATAGAACCGTCGGTAAGAAAATAAGGCTTCTGTACCAGTCCTTTTCCAAACGAACGCCGGCCAATGATCAATCCACGATCCCAGTCCTGCACAGCACCGGAAACAATTTCACTGGCGGATGCAGATGATTCATCTACCAAAACGACAAGGTTTCCATCTTTAAAATAACCATCCGAAGTAGCTTTGTATTCTCTTTTTGGATCATTGTTCCCATTTGTGTATACAATCAACTTATTGTTATCCAGGAACTGATCGGAAATTTCAATTGCCGTTTTCAAATAACCGCCACCATTTCCCCGAAGATCGAGGATAAGATTCCGCATATTCTGTGATTTTAGTTCACTGAGTGCAGTTATGAATTCTTCGGTTGTAGTAGCCGAAAACCTGTTTAATTTAATTAAACCGGTTTCTTTATCAAGCATGTAGGATGCATCAAGGCTATAAATAGGGATTTTATCTCTGACAATTGCAAAATCAAGTAATTCATCTGAACTTCTCCTGAGAACCTGAACTTCAACAGTGGTTCCTTTTTCGCCCCGCAGCAAATCAAACACGTCACTGTTTTTAATACCGGTGCCGGCAATGTTTTTTTCATTCACTTCAACGATTCGGTCACCGGCGCGCAACCCGACCATTTCCGCCGGACCACCGGGAATGACATCTGTAACCAGCAATGTATCCTTAAAAATATTAAAAGTTATGCCTATTCCTTCAAAATTTCCCTGTAACGGTTCGTTCATTTTATCTACTTCTTCTTTTGAGATGTAAACAGAATGCGGATCCAGTTCACTAAGCAAATGAACTATTGCTTTCTCAGTGAGCTTGTCAACATTGGCTGAATCTACATAATAACCGTCTACAAGCCGAAGCAGCCGGCCAAATTTCAGCTGATTTTGCTGAACATTTTCCTGTGCATTTACCGGAATAGCCGGCAGGAACAGCATCGCAAAAAATAAAACTGATAATATTCTTAAGTTGTTTGTAATAATTCGATTATTCATATTTATTTGCTTTTTTAATTCTTTCCTAAAAAGGAAAACGATCATTCCCATTCAATTGTTGCAGGTGGCTTCGAACTAATATCATATACTACACGATTTATGCCACGAACTTTGTTTATTATTTCATTCGACATTTTTGCCAGGAAATCGTAGGGAAGATGCACCCAATCGGCAGTCATTCCGTCGGTGGAAGCCACTGCACGCAATGCAACTGTATTTTCATAGGTGCGCTCATCGCCCATTACACCCACCGATTGTACAGGTAATAACATGACACCTGCCTGCCATACTTTATCATATAAACCCCAATTTTTTAATCCATTTACAAAGATGTTATCTGCCTCCTGGAGCATCATCACCTTCTCGGGAGTAATTTCTCCTAAAATGCGGATCCCAAGGCCTGGCCCCGGAAAAGGGTGACGACCCAGCAGTTCCTGCTTTATTCCAAGTGTTTTACCCACCCGCCGCACTTCATCTTTAAATAAAAGGCGCAAGGGTTCAACTACCTTCAGGTGCATAATTTCAGGCAACCCGCCAACATTGTGATGCGATTTAATAGTGGCTGACGGACCATTTACTGATACCGATTCAATGACGTCGGGATAAATGGTTCCCTGGCCCAGCCAGTTCACCCCTGGAATTTTGTGGGCTTCCAAATCAAAAACTTCAATGAAATTTCTGCCTATGATCTTGCGCTTTTGCTCCGGATCGGTGATGCCTTTTAAATCGTCCCAAAATTTCTGCCGTGCATTTACCCCAATCACATTCAACCCCATATCTTTATAAGAGTGAAGCACATTTTCAAATTCATATTTGCGCAATAAACCGTTATCGACAAAAATACACGTCAGATTGCTGCCTATGGCTTTATTCAGTAAGATGCCGGTAACCGTAGAATCAACACCTCCTGAAAGCCCCAGTACAACTTTGTCGTTTCCAAGCATCTGCTGTAATTCATTCACTGTTGATTCAACAAAGGATGCCGGTGTCCAGTCCTGTGCACAGTTACAGATATCCACAACAAAATTATTAAGTAGTTGCTGACCTTCTGTCGTATGGTATACTTCAGGATGAAACTGAATACCATAAGTTGGCTCATCATCAACCTTATAGGCAGCAAAATTTACATCCTCTGTTGATGCAACCACTTTACAATCTCCTGGCAATTTTATTATAGTATCACCATGCGACATCCATACCTGGGAATGTGGATTCACATCCTTAAACAGGCTGCAGTCGTGATCTATGAAGCCCAGCTTCGCTCTCCCGTATTCCCGAGAATCGGAAAGAGCAACTTCTCCGCCAAAAAAATGGGCCATATATTGAGCGCCATAACAAATTCCCAAGACAGGTAATTTTTTCTTAATTCCCGAAAGTTCAATCCTGGGCGCCTTAGGATCACGCACAGAAAAAGGACTTCCTGATAAAATTACTCCTTTTACGGTTTCATCCGGTTCAGGAAAATGATTGAAGGGATGAATTTCACAATACACATTCAATTCACGAATTTTCCTTCCTATTAACTGTGTGTACTGTGAACCGAAATCAAGAATTAAAATTTTATCCTGCATGTAATTATTTATTTTTATGAATGTCCTGAACCAATTGACAAAAGTAAAAATAACTGAGAAAAAATAGCTGCACAGTTTTCTTATAAATCCAAAATTAATTTTATTTAATAGCGTTTACAAATAAGAGATGGTCAATAATTGCTATTTTTGAACGAAATTTATAAATAAAAGTATAAATGAAATTTTCACACTATTTCCTTGTGTTGCTGCTCCTTGCTGGTTTTGTAAAGGAATCGGAAGCGCAAATGCTTAAGGAAAATGAACTGGTTGTTATTAAGGGAGAAAAATTTGTTTTGCATCAGGTTCGTACTGGTGAAACTGTCTATTCCATCAGCCGGCAATACCAGGTGGACAGTCAAACGCTTAATGAATACAATCCTAAGCTGGCCGACGGATTGAAAATTGGCGATGTGCTGAAAATTCCTTACAAAGAGGGGACTGAATGGCAGAAACCGAAAAATCAGCAGAAAGGCGATCCTGAATACTTCGATTATTATACCATATCATCGCGGACTGAAACACCTTATTTTATAGCCCGGGAATATGGAATTACCGTTGAAGAGTTATACGCCTATAATCCTGAAGTCACACGCTTCAGGAAAGGTACCCGTTTAAGGATACCCCGGTGGGGGATTTCTCCGGCTGACGTTGCTGTCGATGTTACCCCTAGGCAGGAATCAGACATTACTGAAAGGGATTTAATATTATACGAGGTACAGCCGGGGGAGACTTTAAATTCTATTGCCCAACGCTTCAGTCTATCCGAGAGCGAAATACTGTTTTTTAATCCCGGAGCAAGAGAATTAACCCCGGGCAGCGTTATACATTTACCCCGTCCTATGGATAAAGAAGGCAAGGAAGAACTTGCCAAAAACCGGAAGCAATCAGCAGAATTTTATGCGGATGGTGCTGCCTTTTTTGAACATACTATTGTATCTGGTGAAACCTTATGGTCGCTCACCCGGAAATACGATGTGGCTGAGTTTGAATTAAAAAAATTAAATCCAATACTTGAGACAGGTTTCCCTGCAGGGGTAACCATTAGAATCCCTGTAAAGCAAACCGAACTGAGTAGTCCGGAACCCATAAATGAAGATGCCTTTGTAAGGCACGAAGTTAAAGCCGGTGAAACCTTGTTTGGATTATCCTCAAAGTATAATCTGGCTATCCCTGATTTGCGAAGATTTAATCCTCAACTTGCTTCCCGTAATCTGGTTATCGGTGAAACACTTTTAATTCCTAAAGAAGCTGAAGAAGAAACTGTAGCCTTTGAAACAGAGCCTATAGATTCTCTCAGACCGGAATTACCAAAATTTGAGGGAGGTTATTATGAAGTGGAGCTTCCTGTTGTTGTACCTGAAAATTGTCAGCCTGAGGGACATGGTTTGCAAATGTCTGCAAACTATGATGTTGTACTGTTTTTACCCCTGTTTGTTTATGAAAACGATACGCTGAACAAGAATCTGAATGAAGAGGAAATGCCGCTGGATACTCTCGTTTTTGAAGAAGAGTTCATGGAAGAGGATACTCTGATTGAAAGGGATGAACCTGAAGAACTGTTTTATGATTTCTATGGTGACAGTGAAAATTACCTGAAATTTTATGAGGGAGTGCTTCTTGCTGTTGATTCTCTTCAGCAGGCAGGTATGCAGATTGTATTACATGTTTTTGATTCAAAGCAAAATGCCGACTCTGTCAGGAAGTACATCTATTCAGATTATTTTCTTGAAACCGATTTGATTATAGGACCTGTATTTCCGCATATTCAGAACGAAGTAGCAGCCATTGCAGGTAAAAACCGCATTCCAATGGTCTCCCCGCTATCTGCCCAATCGCGGGTGTTAAGCAGCAATCCATATTATTACCAGGTAAATCCTTCCCGTGATTTTCTTATCTCCCAAACTGCAGAACTTATTGCTGAAGAATACTTCAATAGTAATTTTGTTGTAATTAAAACTTCCCATACAGCAAATACCGCAGAAGCAAAAATGGTTGATATTGTACGCGAAAAACTGACACCTTCAGGATACTGGAATCATCCACGCGGAATGCAGTATAAAGAAATTGATTTTGCCAGTCAGGGAGTTGCCGGTTTAAGCAGGGCATTTTCAAGGGAAAAGGAAAATGTTGTTTTTGTTTCCTCCATGAATGAAGGTGATATAAGTATTGTATTATCCAATCTGAATAATCTGGCCGGAGATTATCCGATTACCCTTATTGGATTTAACCGATATGAACAGTTTCACAGTATTCAGGAGGAATTCTTTCATAACCTGCGGTTGCATTACCTGACTCCCTATTGGGTTGATTATTCACATCCTGAAACTGTTAAATTTTTAGAGAAATACAGAAAGTACTTTCATACTGATCCGGGGAATTATGGGATGCAGGGATATGATATAGCTTTTTATTTCCTGAACGCAATTAAAAATTATGGTAAGGACTTTGAAGAGTGCCTTCCTTATCAGCAGGTGCACCTGGCACAGGGAAGTTACCGGTTCGAGAAACAGTCAGCATTTGGTGGCTATATGAACCAAGGGGTTTCTGTTATCAGTTTTGAGCCCGATTTCGATGTAGTAAGAAAACGTGTTATCGGACCTTATCGTTTTGCACAGAAATAATTCACTGCATTTAGCAGTTGTTTCATAAAAGTGATAATAGCAAAAGCGGCATTTGAAATAATTATAATTTCAAAAGCCGCTTTTTTAT
This sequence comes from Mariniphaga sp., assembly GCA_024636975.1. Lineage (GTDB taxonomy): Bacteria > Bacteroidota > Bacteroidia > Bacteroidales > Prolixibacteraceae > Mariniphaga. Next base: position 34,738 of record JAGXGA010000032.1, on the reverse strand, counting down.
TGAAAGTTAAATTAGTTCTAACTTAATTCTTTGAAAATTAAACACCTAATTCATCAAAAGTTTTCTTTATAATGCCAACAGCTTCCAGGATTTGTTGCTCGTTGATAACCAGGGGAGGAGTAAAACGGATAATATGTTCATGTGTCGGTTTGGCAATCAATCCGTTATTTTTCATAGCCAGACAAACATCCCATGCTTTTTTGCCATTTGTTGGTTTAATGGAAACAGCATTGAGTAAACCTTTGCCACGTACCGATTCAATCATTTTTGAAGGAATTGATTTGATTTTCTCACGGAAAATTTCCCCCAGTAACATAGCATTGTCAGCCAGTTTTTCATCCTGAATAACATCAAGGGCTGCAATTGCTACTCTTGCTGCAATAGGATTTCCTCCGTAAGTACTGCCGTGTTCGCCCGGTTTTATAGTCAGCATAATTTCATCGTCTGCCAGAACACAGGAAACCGGATAGATCCCACCCGAAAGTGCCTTACCCAGAACAAGAATGTCGGGTCTGACACCTTCATGATCGCATGCCAGCATCTTACCTGTTCTTGCCAGACCGGTCTGCACTTCATCGGCTACAAATAAGACATTGTATTTTTTACACAGTTCGGCAGCTTTTTTCAGATAACCATTTTCAGGAATATAAACACCTGCTTCTGCCTGTATTGGTTCAACAAGGAATCCTGCTACATTCGGATCTTTCAATTCCTGCTCAAGACGCTCAGTATCGTTGTATGGAATGTTTACAAAACCCGGTGTGAAAGGCCCGTAATGGTTGTAGGAATCCGGGTCTGACGACATGGAAATAATGGTGATCGTCCGTCCATGGAAATTACCGTCGCAAACAACTATTTTAGCCTGGTCTTTTGGAATGCCCTTTACCTTATAGGCCCATTTACGTATGAGTTTAAGGGCGGTTTCATCGGCTTCGGCACCGGAATTCATAGCTAGCATTTTATCAAATCCAAACAGTTTCGACATGTATTCTTCCCATTCACCCAAAACATTGTTGTAAAAGGCCCGCGAGGTAAGTGCAAGTGTTTTTGCCTGCTCTGTTAAGGCATTCACTATTTTGGGATGACAATGTCCCTGGTTTACCGCTGAATATGCTGCAAGAAAGTCGAAATACCTCTTTCCTTCAACATCCCAGACATAAATTCCTTCGCCTTTTGCCAAAACAACCGGAAGCGGATGGTAGTTATGAGCCCCATATTTATCTTCCCTTGCAATAAAATCATCTGATGAAAACTGTAACATAAGTTTATATTTTAATTTGAATGCATAAATACAATTTTCAAAGAATATTTCAAAGGACTTTTATCGTAGTAGAGTGGTTAAAAAATGCATTGTAAAACATATTTTTTAATTAAGCAAGATTGCAATTACTTTTTCCAGAATCTTGCTATCAGTACTTCGGCTAAAATAAAAAACAAGGCAAGCGCGATGCACCATTTCCAGAGTTGCTTTCCTTTTTGTATTTCATCAAGTACCTCTGTAAAGCCCGATTCCACATTGTCAATCACCGATGCGTTTTGCAGGTTGCTGGTGCTGATTTGCTGTTGTAGTTCTCCCGCCGTAAAATACCGGAAATCCGATTCTGAACGATCGTAGTTGAATGCAAGTGAATTAAGTGTTTCATCTTCCTGCACTAAAAGATAATGTCCTGCATTTTCAATCATGCCGCCAAAGCCAAGGAGGGTACCCCTGCCTGAAATTGAAGTATTGGGAATAAATCGGTTACCACTTTCATTGTGTATCATTTCAATTGATGCCTCCTGGTTGGAGTTGATTGTCCGGGGCAGGAGCCAGGCCTGTTCTTTACCGATGGTATGCGATAACTTCTGGTCGGGAAGGCTGTTAAGTGCAATATTGTATATGGAAGGAACAAACAATATGTCATTTGCAAAGGCTTCATTCTTTTCATTTAATGGGAAAGAAAATACCCATACCTTTCCATTTTCGTATGGCAAAACCGATAAGGCTTTATCGCCATTTTGAAACCAGAGCAGGTTGTTTTCATTCGTCCGGATGTTTTCATTGAATTTAAGGTGGTTGTTTATTTTGGGAAGCAATGCATTTGCTTTCCTTTCACTGAATACGTTTGCAAAGAACCTGTTGTCAAAATCAATTCCCGATATCTCCTGGGTTGTAGTGTCGATGCCCGAAACAGTTCCTGCCCCAAACTGTAAAAGGAACTGGTTGTTAATTTCGGGAGTTACTGTTTCCCTTGGAAATAATACTACAGAAGCCCCGTTTTGGACTGCCGATGACAGTTCATTTAAAAATCCGCTTGAAAAACCAGTGGGATTAATAAGGAAGATGGTATTGCTTTCAGCTAGCTTGCTTATTTGCATATTTTGATTGTTCATCTCTTCAAACTCCACGTAATCATCATTTTCAAAGAGCGCAGAAATGTACTTCAGACCTTCCAGCGATACCGGATTGTTTTCATATATTGCCAACGCTTTCATCCGGGGTTCCACAAAATAGCTGATGTACCATGTATTGTCGTGTGTAAACGGATAATCTGTAATTTCTATTCTTCCGTACTGTATTCCGGAGGACACATTTTTGTAACGAAGGGAAGCAATAATTTCGTTTCCTCCTTCAATGGAAAAATTTGTCATCGATTTTAATGAATCATTCAGAAAAAGCCTGATGGGGAGATTCTGGTAATCTTCATTTGAACTATTATTTATTTTTACATAAACCGTCTCCTCCTGGTTTAACCCATGAGCAGGTACTTCTACCCAGCATGAATCGATGTAAAGGTTGTTTACCTGATTGGGCTTTAGGGGCATAAAATAAATAAAGTCGGTATTGGCTGAAAAGTTATTTAAATCGGTCATGGAACGTTGAAAATCAGAGATGAAAAAAAGTGTTCCATCGTTTTCCTGCATCCGGTTAAGGGTATTGAATCTATTGCTTACAAATGAAGTTGTAACTGCGGAAGGAGAAGGCTTTATATCGGCCAGCAGGCTGAAATATTGTTCCTTGTTATGTAACTGCTGATGTCGGGGGTCCATATTGTTGGTAAAGAGCCTGAATTTTGTACCGGCAGGATACGACTGTCCGATTTCTGCAGCTTTATTACGGGCCACCTCCAGTAATTGCCCCTTTTCCGACAGGGCATTCATACTGAATGAATTGTCGATGTATACCCCTACAATTTCCTCTGTGCCAGTTCTGGTATCGTTCCCAACACGAATGTATGGCTGGGAAAAAGCAAGAACCAGAAATACGATGGCCAGAATTCGAGCAAGCAGCATAAGCAGTTGCCGGAGGCGTGATTTCTTGCGTGATTCTTTTTTTACATCTTTTAAAAATCCAACATGGCTGAAATAAATGGTTTTATATCTCCTGAAGCTGAACAGGTGAATAATTATGGGCACGGCAACAGCAAGAAGGGCAAATAAAAATGTCGGATATAAAAAATTCATGCGTAAATAACGGTCTTACAAATATTAATCATGTGCAAATATGGCAATTTCTTTTTCACCGGTCGATTTAATAAATCCTCTGAACATGCCGCTTGTGTTAAATTCCATGGCAATATTTCCATTGGCATCGAGTGCTATAACGCCTCCGGTCCCTCCAAGTTCACCCAATTTTCTTATTTCCTCAAGGCAAGCTTCCTCCACTCCCAGGTTTTTATATTCCATAAGCGCAGAAATGTCTTTGGCAAATCCCAGGCGCATATAATATTCCCCATGTCCTGTGCAGGAAACAGCACATGTGTTGTTGCTGGCATATGTACCAGCCCCGATTATAGGGGAATCGCCTATGCGGCCGAATTTTTTATTGGTCATACCTCCGGTGGAGGTACCGGCGCATAAATTGCCGTTTACATCCAATGCAACACAACCTACCGTTCCGGTATTGTCGGATGGTGCACGTTTTCTTTCCTGCTTTTGCAAACGTTTAAGTGATTCGTACCTCGACCGGGTATAAAAGTATTTGTTATTAACAGTTTCAAGTCCTTGCCGCCGTGAAAATTCGGATGCTCCCTTGCCACTTAACAAAACATGTTCCGAATTCTCCATTACTTCCCGGGCCGCTTCAATCGGGTTTTTTATATCTTTCACTCCTGCTACTGCCCCTGCATTCATGTTCTTTCCTTCCATTATGGATGCATCGAGCTCATTTTTTCCTGCCCTTGTGAAAACAGCTCCCTTCCCGGCATTGAACAGGGGGGAGTCTTCCATAATTTTTATAACCTCAACCACGACATCGGTTGAACTCGCCCCGCCTTTTAATAAGGTTTCACCCTTAACCAGGGCTTCTTCAAGTTTTGCTTTATATTCAGCCTGACGTTCTTTATTCATTTCTGCTTTCGACATTACACCAGCTCCGCCATGTATAACAAGGGCATATTTCTGCTGACTAAAAGCTGAAAAGAAAAATAATATTAATACGATAAGGGTAAAAACTTTATTTAAAATCATTTTACTTTTGATTAGGTCCTATCAATTCAATGAAGGTTCCATCCGGGTCCTGAATCAAAATGAAACCATTGCCGTTATCCAATATTGAAGGTGCTCCACTCAAAATTTCAATGTTGTTTTTTTTAATCCGCCCGATAAAGGGTTGAACGTTTTTTACAAATATTGTTATATACTGCATTCCGGTATCATCGTGGATGTACTTTTGTTTGGGGTGCGCGGCTTTATTGCCAAAGCTCATCAGCTTCCATTCGTTGGCACTGGCACTGTCTTCCAGTTTTAAAACTGTTACTTCCACACTTCGCCCATCGGTCAAACCCAACTCTGATGCCTTATCACCCGGAACTGAAAATCCACCGGTTTTTGTCATTCCTATAACATTCGTGTAAAAATCCACCGATCTATCAAGATCGGAAACTATTACCCCCACCTGGATGGTCGGATTAGTGAACTTATCTGCTGAAGATGCATTTTGAGCATCTGCCCCAAAGAATAAAAACATTAGAAAGAAAGTGATGATACTCTTTATCATTTTTTTAAGTTTTAAAGTAATTACGGTTTTTTGCCAAAGTTAAGAAAATCTTTAAATCACAGAATTACAGCCTTCCATTGGTTTTTTGAATATTTATTGTAGATTCAGCCTTTCAAACAAAAATTGCAAAATGAAGCTGCCGCAGGTAAGTAATAATAACGTCAGCCAATACCTTGACCGGGCTGAAATCGTCCGTGACACGGCTGAGCAAATTATGAAAGACTTTGGAATGTTTGGTGTTGAAGTGACTTTTTCAGGTGATATATCAAATGCCTATGAAGAACTCCATGAACAGCTGATTTTACAGATCTCCAGACTCATTGATCACAATTACGATAAGCTGCTCTCTGTCCTGTACCAGGTTGACATCACCGAACGCGAGATAGCACAGGCCCAGTTCGATCTGCCGCATTACAATCATGTCGAAATTATTGCCCATCAGGTTATTGCCCGCGAACTGAAGAAGGTTTTGTGGCGTCTTTATTTTAAGTCAAAGAAGTAAATCCGGCATTCTTGTTTTATTTATCAACTTTTGCCTTTCCTCTATCCCGGATCTCTTTTTACACAAATATGCATTAGATTTATTTATCTGAGAATTTTTTTTCTTAATGTTTTATCTTCCTTATGCCCTGAAAACACAGGCTTATCTATAATCTGAGTCAGTGATTATTGTAATTTTTGTTTAATTATTTATGATATGCTTAAACAAAATTAATTGTTTAGTGTTTTGATATTAATTTTAAACAAATAAATATTTTAATATCATGAAACAATTTAGACATTATTTTTTAGGACTGATTGTGCTGGTGTTTTTTAGCATTACCGCAAAGGCTCAAACTGTGGTTGACATCATAGTTGAGAGCCAGAACCACGAAACGCTTGAAGCAGCAGTGATCGCTGCCGGATTGGCTGAAACCTTGCAGGGTGAAGGGCCATTTACTGTTTTTGCTCCCACCGATTCAGCATTTGCTGCTTTACCCGAGGGTGTGCTGGATGCTTTGCTTGAAGACCCAACAGGTGATTTAAAGGATATTCTGTTGTATCATGTTGTTGCCGGGAAAGCTTTAAGCACTGATCTTAGCGACGGGCAGATTATTGAAACCGTGCTTGGACAGGATATTACAGTTACCATTTCAGATGAGGGAGTATTTATCAATAATGCCCGCGTAACAACTGCCGATATTGAAGCAGAGAATGGTGTTATTCACGTAATTGATTCTGTTATGATGCCCGACATGCGTCCGGAAACAGTAGTTGACATAGCTACCAGCAACGATGACTTCAGTACACTTGTAGCTGCTCTTACGAGGGAAGATTTAAGCATTGACTTTATAGGTGCTTTGACAGGTGAAGGACCTTTTACTGTATTTGCACCAACAAACGCAGCTTTTGCTGCCCTGCTGGATGAGCTGGGTGTTGCTTCGCTGGATGATATCGATGCAGCCACTTTGGAAGCTGTCCTGCAGATGCATGTACTTTCAGGAAAAGTGATGTCAACTGATTTGAGTGAAGGCCTGATGGCCGAGACCCTGCTTGGACAGGAACTGACCTTCAGCCTGGAAGACGGAGCTACAGTTGCTGATCCCAATGGCCGTGTAAGCAATATCACTGCGGTTGATATCGAAGCTCAAAATGGTGTGGTGCACGTCATCGATACGGTTCTTCTTTCCGACATGCGTCCGGAAACTGTAGTTGACATTGCTACCAGCAACGATGACTTCAGTACACTTGTAGCTGCTCTTACGAGGGAAGATTTAAGCATTGACTTTATAGGTGCCTTAACAGGTGAAGGACCTTTTACTGTATTTGCACCAACAAACGCAGCTTTTGCTGCCCTGTTGGATGAGCTGGGTGTTGCTTCACTTGACGATATCGATGCAGCCACTTTGGAAGCTGTCCTGCAGATGCACGTGCTTTCAGGAAAAGTGATGTCAACTGATTTGAGCGAAGGCCTTATGGCCGAGACCCTTCTCGGACAGGAACTGACCTTCAGCCTGGAAGGCGGAGCTACAGTTGCGGATCCCAATGGCCGTGTAAGCAATATCACTGCGGTTGATATCGAAGCCCAAAATGGTGTGGTGCATGTTATCGATACTGTTCTTCTTTCCGACATGCGTCCGGAAACAGTAGTTGACATTGCTACCAGCAACGATGACTTCAGTATACTTGTAGCTGCCCTTACGAGGGAGGATTTGAGCATTGACTTTATAGGTGCCTTAACAGGTGAAGGACCTTTCACTGTATTTGCACCTACAAACGCAGCTTTTGCTGCCCTGCTGGATGAGCTGGGTGTTGCTTCCCTTGACGATATCGATGCAGCCACTTTGGAAGCTGTCCTGCAGATGCACGTGCTTTCAGGAAAAGTAATGTCAACTGATTTGAGCGAAGGCCTGATGGCCGAGACCCTGCTTGGACAGGAGCTGACCTTTAGTCTGGAAGACGGAGCTACGATTACCGATCCCAATGGCCGTGTGAGCAATATCACTGCGGTTGATATCGAAGCCCAAAATGGAGTGGTGCATGTTATTGATACCGTTATACTTGCAGATCTTACGGCTACAAGTGCTTTGGATATAAGCCAGAACAGTTTTGAGTTCTATCCTAATCCTGCAGGCAGTTACATTACTGTTCGTTTGGAAAATGCCGGCAGTATTCTTAGGATTTCAGATATTTCCGGAAGGATATTGCATGCAGAAACGGTGGTACAACCAACCCGAAGGGTTGAATTAACAGGTATGAAATCGGGTATGTATTTTATATCAATCGAGAGCAAGGGATCTGTTGTAACTAAGAAATTAATAGTAAGATGATAAGTAGTTGACAAGTAAATAATAAAAGAGGCTGTCCGGCCTCTTTTTTTTTTGCCATCATGCCCGTTTTTTCTTTAACCTTTACCTGCATTTTTACCTCGTTCTTCCTTATGTTTTTTCTTCTTTTTTTTCTGCGATCGCTGATACAAAAAGAAGGCGGCTACCAATCCAATTGGCAGAACGATGTAAAGTATGATATTAAATAGAGTAACATCTACAGTTTCAGGCACAGTAGGAGGATACATGTCGGGTGACTGTGCGAAAGTGTTTGTCAACAAAAAGAACCATAGTATACTGAATAATATTTTCCTGGACATCACATGATATTTTTGATTTTATCTTCTTTCTATGAAGCAATTTGGGAGCAACATTGTTCATTGACAGGGTTCCTTCAGGCTATGTTTTAATGGTTAATAAAAGTTCAGGCTTTCCCCTTTTATCCATAAATACCACAGGTCTGTTTCGGTTTCATGCAGTGAGGTTAGGGAACTCCTTTGCTTTACCGCAGAAGTTCCGCTTAAACCCGACGTGATTATGGATAAAAAGCACCGGAAGATTAAAGGAGCGAAAGTACTGATTCTTTAATAATCTTCCTGCCACCTTTCAGAAGGGTCTCCGGGAAGGGCAACTTCTTTTTTTGAAAACCTCAATACCTTTGGGTTGACCAGACGCTCAAAATCCCCGAAGTTCATTCTGATAATTTCTGTGTGTGTCCCGGCGTTAAAGGCGATCTCATTGTTATGTGTAAGGATTTCGGCTACATATACTTCCATATCGTACAGGTTGCCGAAGGGTGGCATAGCGCCCACCTCACAATCGGGGAAGTGATTTTTAAATTCTGCTTCATTGGCAAGAGCAATGTTATCGCTTCCCAAATTTGCTTTCAGCTGGCCAAAATCAACCTTATAGGAGGCCGAAAGCACACACATTATAAGTTTTCCCTCCCTGTTCATAATAACAGTTTTTGCAAATTCCTTCCCTGATACATGTGCAGTGGCTGCAACTTCCTGTGCTGTATAAGCATTTGAATGCTTGACAGACACATATTTAATGTTATTCACATCGAGAAAATTTTTTAATTTTTTTACTGTCATAACAGAATATTTTAATGGGTTAATTTTCTCAAAAGGAAAATGTAAAAGGATCTTTCCATTAAAATATTATTACTTGAACTACAAAAAAATGTTTCAATTTTACATGAGGAATTAGTACCCTCTGAAGACGTTTATAGGATCATTTTTGATAGCTGGCAGCAACAAACAATTTCTCACTTGCCTGATTGTTTGTAAAAACAGAACATTCAGTAATTAAACCAGTTTAATAAAAAAAACGCTGTAACTCATTGAATTACAGCGTAATTTTATATATTCTGGTGCCCAGAACAGGACTCGAACCTGCACATCCATGCGGATACTAGTCCCTGAAACTAGCGCGTCTACCAATTCCGCCATCTGGGCATTTTCTGAAAGAACTATTTGAAATTTTTATGTTTCAAAATCGAGGTGCAAATATATAAAAAAACGTTTCCTGCAATGTATCTTTTCGCGCTTTTTTTTATTGCATCCGCATCTGTTCTCCAACCGTATGTTTTTCACAATAATTACATCGCAAAGCAATGGGAGTAGTATTTACAACTCTAAAGCGCGTAGTTATCACTTCGTTGTTTGTTATGCATTTGGGATTGAAGCACTTAACAATGCCAATAATTTCCTGAGGAATTTCAACTACCTTTTTTTCAACTACTTCATAGTCGCGGATTATATTTAGTTTTGCATGAGGAGCTACAAGAGCTATTTTATTGATCTCGTCGTCTTCAAAAAACTTATCCGATACTTTAATAATGGCTTTACTCCCCAGTTTCCCACTTTCGAGATTGGTTCCGAAGGTAATCTGGTTTTCAATGTTATTTAAGCCCAGTATAGCAATTACTTTAAATAAATATTGTGCAGGTATATGGTCGATAACGGTGCCATCTTTAATGGCGCTTACTTTCAATTTTAGTTTTTTCTTCATGTTGTCGTTCATGGCAATATTATTTGAGGTTCATGATATGTGAAATAATGGCTTCGCGCGTAAATACACCATTACGGGCCTGATCGAAATAGTAGGCTTTTGTATTTTTGTCTACATCCGTATGGATTTCATTTACCCTTGGAAGCGGATGAAGCACTTTAACATTGGGCTTGGTTTTGGCCAGCATGCTGTTTCGAAGAATGTAAACATTTTTAACCTGTTCGTATTCCATAGGGTCAGAAAAGCGCTCCTTTTGAACCCGTGTCATATAAATGATGTCGGCTTCGCTTATGATATCAGTAAATTCACGGTGCTCAAAGTAACGGATATTTTTATCGCGCAGGAACATTTTATATTCATCCGGCATTTGCAGTTCAGGTGGTGCAATAAAATTAAAGATCGGATTTTCAAATTCCGTCATTGCCATGAGCAGTGAATGTACGGTGCGTCCGTATTTAAGATCGCCCACCATAAAAATGTTCAGGTTATCGAGTGAGCCCTGGGTTTTCAGAATGGAGTACATATCAAGCAGGGTTTGAGTGGGATGCTGATTTGCCCCGTCGCCTGCATTGATAACAGGTACAGACGATACTTCAGCAGCATAGCGAGCAGCGCCTTCCAACGGATGGCGCATTACGATAAGGTCGGCATAGTTGCTTACCATTTTTATGGTATCGTGCAGGGTTTCCCCTTTCGATGTGCTGGAGCTTCCCGGATCGGCAATTCCAATTATTCTTCCGCCCAGCCTGCTGATAGCCGTTTCAAAACTTAACCGTGTCCGGGTTGATGGCTCAAAAAAAAGTGATGCAACCACTTTCCCCTGCAGCAGTTCCTGGTTTGGATTCTTTTCGAACTCACCTGCCAGCTGCATAATTTTCAGGTATTCTTCCTTCGAATAATCTGTAATGGAAATTAAATCTCGTTTCATTGATGTATGTATTGTATTCTGTTATTTATGATATAAAAAAAAGCCAATATTTTTTTAATGAAAAATATTGGCTTCCTGTTGCTGTAACCAGCTTGTATTTTTTATCCTTGAAGGCTCGGCTGAAAGATTTGATAAAACGCATGGAAAGGAAAATTTTAAAGTTGCAGCAGGTTTCTCTGCCGGAAAGGAAATTGGAATCAATGAAATGGCGTCGAATCATATCTCAAAAGTAAGAGGTTTAATGTAAATAAATCATGCCGTTCATCGTATTTTATTAAAAATTTATTAACACTTTATCTTTTCCTGCTTTCGGTAACTTCAACTCCATGCTGCTGCAAAAAAAGGCTCTTAATCCGTTCTGCTTCTGATTTTCGCACAGAAAATTCCAGTCGGCAATCCAGCTCAAATTGGGTATTTACTACATTCAGGTTTTCCTGTTTAACCAATTGCATCACATCATTCATTTCTGTGTAGGTAAATTTAAGCACGAAATAATCTTCCAGAATTTTTGTGATTAAATCTGCATTGTTTAGTGCATCGGCAGCTGCTGACCTGTATGCGTTTATTAATCCGCTTGTGCCCAATAGTGTCCCCCCGAAATAACGCACAACCACTACCAATATGTTAGTAACATCGAAACTTAGTAATTGACCCAGAATTGGTTTTCCTGCTGTGGAAGAGGGCTCCCCGTCATCGTTGGCACGAAAGGCTGGTTCTGCGACGCCAATACGCCATGCGTAACAATGATGCCTGGCACTGTGATGTTCTTTTTTAAGCCGAACCAGAATTTCTTTTGTCGCTTCTTCTGATTCTACTGGGAAAGCATATGCGATGAACTTGCTTCCCTTGTCTTTGTAAAGGCCTTCGCTCATTGCCGATATTGTTTTGTATGTATCTGTCATAATAGAATAAATAAACTCATAAAAGCCAGTAAAAATCCTGCCATGTTCACCTTATTCAATTTTTCCCTGAAGATAAATCTTCCTGCCAATGCTGATAAAAGAACGATAAGCATATTGTTAAGAGCAAAAACAAGAGAGCTGTCGAGCTGGCTTTTATTTAAAGCATTAATTAGAAAATACAGAGAACCGAAATTAGCAAAACCAAGTAATACCCCAAACAGCAGGGTAGGGTAGTTGAGCTGAAGTTTCGGTTTTTTTCTTTCAGATACCATTGCAACCACCCCACACATGAATGCTGTGATAAAAACTGACGTTGAGAATGGTGCTGTTTCCATTTCTGTAATGTAAATGGCCTGAATAAATTTGATCAGTGTATCGATGAAGCCACCTCCTGCAAAAATGATTAACGGCAGGAAAAGGGAAATCCGGTTAATCTTATTAATGTCCTTTTTATAAACTGTGAGTACTACTGCCAGTATGGCAATGATCAGCCCTGCATATTTTAGAAAAGTTACCGTTTCATTAAACCAGAACAATGAAAAGAAAACAGGAAACACAAGCGACATCTTACTTGCCAGTGTAGTAACTGTAATACCGGCTTTTTGAGATGATGTCCCAATAAGATAGAACATCAGGATAAATAATACGCCAAGTATAATGCCGAACATTTGCCATTCGCTTTTCTGTAGCAAGGGCTCAGGATTAAACTCCATTAAAAAGATAAATCCCAATAAACTTGCTGCCAGATAGTTAATAGTTATGAGCGGTGTAAGCCTTACAGGATAATTCTTAGCCATTCTGAAAAGAATGAAAATGGCTGTCGAAGAAAGTATACTGGCAACCAGGAAGATCATTTTTAATAAAGGTTAGATGGAACTTTAAAAAAGAAAACCAGGCTTTAACCTGGTTTAGTACATCTACATCGTTAATTTCTTCTCAATATCTTCCATATACTGCCTGAAGTTTTTATCGGTATCCTTCAGGTTATTTACTGTTTTACATGCATGCAGCACGGTAGCATGATCCTTGTTTCCAATTTGGGCTCCTATGCTTGCAAGTGAATATTTTGTAAGGGTTTTAGAGAAATACATAGTGATTTGCCTTGCCTGTACTATTTCCCGTTTGCGGGTTTTTGTCTGAATTGATTCAACCGGCATGTTAAAATAATCACAAACTACTTTTGATATGTATTCAATTGAAAGTTCCCTTCTTGAATTCTGTACCAGCTTGTTGATAAGCTTAGCTGTTAAATCAAGTGTGATTTCACGCTTATTGAGCATTGATTGTGCCAGAAGGGAAACCAGTGCTCCTTCCAGTTCCCGGACATTGGTGGTAACATGGGATGCAATATATTCAAGGACTTCATCAGAAAGGATAATGCCATCGGTATATACTTTCCGACGCAGTATTTCCATCCGTGTTTCGAAATCAGGAGTCTGAAGATCGGCTGTCAGCCCCCATTTAAACCTGGAGAGAAGCCTTTGTTCCATTCCTTTCAATTCAATGGGAGGCTTATCGGATGTCAATATCAATTGCTTTCCTGTTTGGTGCAAATGATTGAAAATATGGAAAAATGTTTCCTGCGTTTTCTCTTTTCCGGCAAACTCATGAACGTCATCCAGAATAAGAACGTCAATCATCTGGTAAAAATTCAGGAAGTCGTTCCGGTTGTTGTTGCGGGTAGCTTCTGTAAACTGTGTCTGAAATTTATTTGCATTTACATAAAGTACCACCTTGTTGGGCATATTTTCTTTTACTTCAATTCCAATTGCCTGTGCAAGATGAGTTTTTCCCAGGCCTGAATTGCCATAAATCATTAACGGATTAAAAGCTGTCCCGCCGGGATTCTGTGCAACAGCATAACCTGCACTGCGTGCCAGCCGATTACAATCACCTTCAACAAAATTCTCGAACGTATTATCAGGCTTTAGCTGTGGATCAACCTGCAGTTTTTGAATCCCGGGTATAATAAATGGATTTTTAATCGACTTTTTCTCATCTGCTTTTAATGGAATTGTCAAGGGCTGGTTTATTATTTTCGTGCCGCTGTTAGTCGGATAACTAATAGTATAGGGTGAGCCATTGCTATCGCTGTTGGAAGCATTCATTGGCCCCATCACAACATTGTACTCCAGTTTGGCGCCTGTTCCCAATACCATGCGAAGTGTTTTTCGCAGAATGTCGATGAATTGTTCTTCCAGATATTCGTAAAAAAAAGCACTTGGAACCTGAATCGTTAATACTTTGTTATCAATTTTTACAGGGACTATTGGTTCAAACCAGGTTTTAAAACTACTCCCTGGCACATTATCCCTTATAATGTCGAGGCATTTTTCCCATGCAGTAAGATGTTCGCTGTTCATTTTAAACTCGTCGGATTTTGAGGTTCTACAAAACTCCCTTTTTAATTCCCGTAAGCAAAAATTGCGAAAAAAAAGTTTAAAAAAAAATCGATTTTGTAGTGGTCTGTATGAAACATTTATATTGGTTTCTTTATGAGGGGGTTAATTTTTAAATTTTTTTTTTAATTTTTAACACATTGTCTGTCAGTCGTATAGTCTTAACAATTTGATAGATAACAAGCTAACTGGTGGGTAGTGATGGGTATTTGATTTGGTGATATGTAAATTATTAACAATTGGGGGTTAATTACTGGACTATTTTAAGTGCTCGTTCCAATTTAATCAAACGTCCATTTCTAAAAGCAACCACAGTTGCCTCCGGGAATTTTACCTGCGCTCTCTTCTGAAGCTCAAGTGCTTCTTTAAATGAATTTGTTGAACCATACAAATAAGTAAATGCCCCGCTCACTTCATATTCTTCAATTGGTTCCAACCCCTCAAAACGGTCTGAATCGAGGGGAACTTTATTCTGGCTTGAAACAAGATGTACTTTAAATAGTATATTCTCAGAGGTACCTTCAAGAGCATTGATATAAACCTTTCTTCCCAGATCAATAGCCGAGAGATTCAGATACCGCTCAGGATTTATCCGGATGTCGTTCATCAGCAGAGTGAGGTTTTCTGATAACTGATTTAGCGAGCTGTAAAGCTCATCGTCGTTAAGAAGGCTGCCTAAAGTATTATCTGTTGATTTGAGTTGTGTCAGCACTGTATTCAATTGGTCCGAAGCAGCAGTGGCATTATTCATTAAGGGTGTAATTTGCAACTGCGCCAGGCTGTCGCTAAGTGCTGACAGGTTTTGAATTGTATTTTCAAGTGCAGGAGTATTCTTACTGAATGAACTTGAGATGTTTTCAATGTTGCCCACAATGCTTTTCATATTTTCCTTTTCAAGGGAAATAATTTCCTGCAGGTCGGCAGTGGTTCTTTCAATATTCGAAACGGTGCGGTTAATGTTTTCAAAACTCTCTGAAAAATTACGCTGGGCATCGTCATCAAAAATAAATGCCAGGCCGGTTATGGCAGAATCAAGGGTGCTGAGCAGCTCTTCTGCTTTATTCTTTAATGGAAGTACCTGCATACTAACCTGGTCTTTCAGATCAGCCTCAATATCCCCCGGTATGGTGTCATTCTCGATGTAATATTCATTTCTATTACTCAATAGCATTTTAATAGAGCGGGTTCCCATAATATCGCTGCTGATGATCTGAGCAACTGATCCTTCAGGAATATCTATGGATGAATCAATTGTTATGGAAACCAGGAGCCTTCCTGAATTATCATCCAAAAATTGAATATTGGTTACCTGTCCTACTTTATACCCGCTTAGCAATACATTATTCGATTGAGATAAACCATCTACCGAATCATAAATAACATGGTAATCATTGCTTCTTTTGAAAATATCATTTCCTTTCAGGTAACTCAACCCCCAGATCAATATTAAAGAAGAAACAAGTATTAAAATTCCCAGACGTATAAATTTTGATTTCATTTTGTGTTACAATTTGGTAAAAAAATGCAGGTACATTTTAGGAACTTTGAGTTAGATTATATACAAAAATAGTATAAAATCCTTACATTTTCTTCAAAGCTTTTTTAACCGAAATAAGTTCATCGTTCTCAAACGCTACAACAAAGGCTCCCATGAATTTTTGCTGAAGCCTTTTTTGTTCTGCACGAGCTTCTTCAGCCGATCCATATTTCCCTGCAAAATAGCGGTACCCATTGCCTGTATTTTTTACAAATATGTTGTTCTCCCCCTTGAAATTTCCTGGTACCGGATCAATGTTCTTTGATAGAGAAGCTACCTGAACTGAAAAAAAGAGTTTGGATTCATCGCTTTTAACTGCCGAAATACCGGCAGTAACAGGTGTTTCTATTGATGGGGTAGTAACCAGATGAAAGCTGCTTTTAGCTTCTATTTTACGTTTATAATCACGAAAAGCCCTGAACATGGCCGATGCCAGGTAGTCGCGTCCGTTATTGCTCTGCAGAAAATTCCGTTCTGCCGGATGGCTCAAAAAGCCTGCTTCCACCAATATACCCGGCATGGAAATTTGCCGCAGCACCAAAAACCCGGCCTGCTTTACACTCCTGTCAACGCGCTGAACCCGCTCCCTGAACTGATCCTGTATGGCTGAAGCCAGCATGGCGCTTTGTTCGAGGTATTCATCCTGTACGAGCTCAAACATTATATACGATTCAGGAGAATTGGGATCAAAACCTTCATAAGTGGTTTTATAGTCTGCTTCAAGTAATATTACTGAATTTTCTTTCTTGGCAACTTCCAGATTTTCACTTGTACGGTGCTGACCCAAAATATACGTCTCCGTTCCTTGTGCATTCCCTCTGCTCACTGCATTTACATGGATTGAAATAAACAGATCGGCATCGTTCTTATTGGCAATGGCTGCCCGTTGATATAACGGCACAAATACATCCTTGTCGCGGGTGTAAACTATCTTCACATCGGGAAAGGATGTTTGTATGTAGTTACCCAATTTAAGTGCAATATCCAAAACAATTTCCTTTTCACGCGCATTGCCATAAACGGCTCCGGGATCTTTTCCGCCATGCCCCGGATCAATGACAACTGTTCGGATGTGGGAATTGTCATTTTGTTGTTTTCCGGAAAAAGCTGCAGTTAATTCCTTGCCTGTAAGGAAGAATATCAGAATAAGAATATAAACAGGATACAATTTATTCATCGGTAACTTTAGTTTATATAGTTTACAACGAAATCCTTCAAAAATAATTGGATGTGGCTGCAAATATAATTATAAAGGTAAAATATTTTGATAAAAAGTTTTAGATTTCCATAAAGTTCTCTTTATAACGGTCCAATAGGTTTGAAGTGTGCCTGTGGGTAAAGAACCATAAAATGTTTCTGAAGAAAAGTGTTAACAGGAAAAATGACATTAAAAATGAAAATCAGGAATTTTCGGGAACAATTAATGACAACTATATGTTGGAAAGCAAGGTAAACAAAAGTTCCTCACTTTTCGCTGCCCATTTAGCTCTGATGGTCTATAAACTGGAATTATTACCTTTTGCTATATAGGTTAACAGGCAAAACCAGCAGGTGATCCTGGAATAGTAGCATTGCTTTGTTCCAGCTACCATTCCTGGCCTTGTCAATATTGGGTACGCAGTTGTTATGAGGTGTTTAAATTGATTGTTATATTCAAGGCACTAAGGCTATGGCCTGCAGAAAGTAAGAGAATAAAAAAATAAAAGAATGGATCAGTCAGTAAAACAAAATCAATCAGCATTAGCTTATTTCCGGCAGATAGCAAGGCAATTCCTGAACAGGGAAACAACCGGTGGTCTGCTTTTGATCGCGGCTACCATCATAGCCCTTATATTAGGCAATTCCCAATGGGCAGATGCTTATCATCATTATCTTGAAGCTGAATTTCTCTTTGAGCTTTCTCAACATTTTACCTTCAGCCTTTCCCTTGAAGAATGGATTAATGACGGTCTTATGGCTATATTTTTTCTGGTGGCAGGTCTTGAACTCAAACGGGAAATACTTGTTGGCGAATTGTCGACATTAAAAAAGGCTTCTATGCCCTTGTTAGGTGCCCTGGGTGGGATGGTTGTACCAGCACTTATTTTCGCAAGTTTAAATGTCGGCACAGCGAGCATCCGTGGTTGGGGCATCCCAATGGCTACCGACATTGCGTATTCTCTCGGTATCATTGGTTTACTTGGTAAACGGGTGCCTATTCAGCTTAAGGTTTTTTTGGTAGCGCTGGCTATTGCCGATGATTTAGGAGCCATAATCGTGATTGCATTATTTTATAGCGAAGAATTAAGCATGTCATTTTTAGGTGCCGGGGCAGGCATTTTTATCTTTTTAATGCTGTTAAACCGAATGGGTGTTAAGAACTTGTTTTGGTATATTGCAGGAGGTGTAGTTCTTTGGTACTGCTTCCTGAATTCAGGAATACATCCTACCATTGCAGGAGTACTTTTTGCCATTACCATTCCGGGAAAACCCAAATTGGACAGTAAGAATCTGAAAGCCCGTACAGTTAAAAATATTGTTGCATTAAGAGAGACCGATTTGGAAAACCGTGTTCCAATGCTTGATGTCAGGCAATTAAAATTACTCGAAAGCATCAAAAAGGATACTGAAAATTCAGAGCCTCCGTTGGTCAAACTGGAACATAAACTGATTGATTTCAATGCATTTTTCATTATACCTGTTTTTGCTGTCGCCAATGCAGGAGTAAAGTTGGATGTAAGCCTGGCAGATGTACTTTCCAGCTCTCTTGGATTGGGAATATTGTTGGGATTGGTAGTGGGAAAGGTATTGGGGATTAGCCTTTTTGCATTCATTGGTAAAAGACTGGGCATTTCGGTACTGCATTCCTCCCTGCGCTGGTCGCATGTCATCGGTATGGGTATGATAGCCGGTATAGGTTTTACGATGTCTCTTTTTATTACAAACCTGGCATTTATCAGTCCTGAGTTGATAAAGGTCTCTAAAATCAGTATTTTAATAGCCTCACTGATTGCCGCCCTGGGGGGGATAATAACTTTATTATTTACAAAACCTAAATTGACAATAACCGGGCCAAGAGTTATGCCGTAATAGTGCTGGCAATTAGCAAGTTAATTTTTATAATACTATTCATATTTTAGAGTGGGAAATATGTATTTATGAGAATGTTCAATTCTGTAAGCTTATTTACATTAGCCGGACTGTGTGAAATTGGTGGAGGATACCTGGTTTGGTTATGGTTGCGGGAACAAAAGCCCTGGTGGTTTGGTGCTATCGGTGGAATCATCTTGTTTTTGTATGGTGTAGTTGCTACACTCCAGCCCGCTAATTTTGGGCGGGTATATGCCGCTTATGGTGGTGTTTTTATCATTATGGCCATATTGTGGGGCTGGTAAGTAGATGGATTTATCCCCGACAAGTTCGATATCATTGGCGGAATAATAGCTCTCATAGGAATGGGAATTATTATGTATGGTCCAAGAAATATACCGTATAATTAAAGATGCCAGTACCCTTCTAATATTTTGCTTCAGTCATAAACATGTACCAACTATATAACTAAATTAATAGAGGTATTCTCTGCGGCGCAAATGTTATATATAATATCATGCTATTTGTTGCGCCGCATACTGTCCCCGCTACAGAGCCGTCATTGCAGTTCCGACCAGTTGGCGGAAAAGCAATCTCATGCTAATATACAGAAACTTTTAATTGAAGCAATGGTTCGGTTGAAAACCGATAGGAGGCTTATTTACCACATATTTAATCCCGGCTGGCGAGGAAAACCCAACATGACTTAGAAGTTTATTAAATTCTAAAATATGTTTATAAAAAGTTTTACATTTCCATAAAGTTCGTATTTTTGCGAACAGCGAACAATCAAAATCAATAATTTGCATAGTTTACAAATTTTACGATGAAAAAATTATTCTTTCTTTTTACAATTCTAAGTCTTTTCTCCTTTGCTCTTCAGGCTCAGGATAATCAGGTTGCAGTAGCCGATTCAATTATTTTCGAAAAAATATTACACGATTACGGAACTATTGAAAAGGGAGGCGATGGAAATAGTGTGTTCACCTTCACCAACCAGGGTCAAAAACCCCTTGTACTGAGTAATGTACGGGCTTCCTGCGGATGCACGGTTCCGCAATGGCCGAAAGAACCAATAGCCCCGGGTGGAAAAGGAGAAATTACGGTTAAATACAACACCAACATTGCAGGTAGTTTCAATAAGACTATAACAGTTAATTCAAATGCAGCTAACTCTGCTGTGGTTCTGCGAATCAAAGGCAGTGTAGTTCAGGGTAGTTAATTTATCAGGAAAGAATTCACTAGTTGCATTATGAAAAATCCGATTCAAAAAGTTACAATCCCCGACCAATCGAAAAAAACAATCGGCTTTTTTGAAAAATACCTTACAGTCTGGGTAGCTTTGTGTATTGCTGCCGGTATAGGCCTGGGCCTGATAGCCGGCGATAGTATTGAAGTAATGAGCAGACTTGAGATTGCCCGTGTAAACATTCCGATTGCCATACTTATATGGTTGATGATTTATCCGATGATGCTTCAGATTGACTTTACGAGCATACGAAAAATAGGCAAAAAACCCCACGGCGTAGTATGGACGGTTATTATAAACTGGTTAATTAAGCCTTTTACTATGGCCTTTTTTGCCTGGATATTTTTTGAAAAACTTTATTCAGCTTGGATTGATCCTGCGCTGGCAGGAGAATACATTGCAGGCGCCATAATATTAGGAGCTGCTCCCTGTACAGCTATGGTATTTGTGTGGTCGTATCTCAGTGATGGCGATCCGAATTACACCCTTGTGCAGGTATCAGTAAATGATCTGATCATATTGGTAGCATTTATCCCGATTGTAGGGTTATTGCTTGGTATAACAGATGTTGTCATTCCTTACGATGCGCTGGTAGCAAGTGTGTTGATTTTTGTAGTGGTGCCTTTGGTTGCGGGTGTAATAACACAACGCATATTACTTAAATCGAGAGGGGAAGATTGGTTTAAAAAAGTATTTCTTCATAAATTAAAACCTGTAAGCATTATAGCTCTGCTGGTGACCCTGGTTCTTTTGTTTGCCTTCCAGGGGCAGAACATTATCGATAATCCGTTAATTATTCTATTAGCTGCTATTCCGCTTGTGATTCAAACCTACTTTATATTTTTCCTGGCATGGTACGGAGGGAAGAAACTAAAATTAAATTACCAGGTATGTGCACCGGCAGCAATGATAGGCGCCAGTAATTTCTTTGAGCTGGCTGTTGCAGTTGCTATTGCGTTATTCGGTTTACAATCGCCTGCCGCCCTTGTTACGGTTGTAGGTGTACTGGTTGAAGTTCCCGTAATGTTATCGCTGGTAGCATTTGCAAACAAGAAAAAATATTAGTTTAAAAAGTTGAAGAATAAATTAAATCGGAGATTTGGTGAAACCAGCACACTAAAAGGGCACTTCCAGCTGATCCAGATTGTATATTCATGTTTTGCAATAAAATTATAAATATTAGGTTTATTTTACATTTATTACGACTGTGATATAGCCCTTATTTCTATTTTTGCACGTCGAGCCGTCTGGTCCGGAAATTAATGCAGAATCATTTTGTACAAATTAGTCGTTACATACATTTTTGCTCTGTTTCACCTTATCGTTTTCAGCCAGGAATCAAACCCGGGACAACGGGAGACTATTATTCCACCTGATACCATTGTTTCAAGACAGCCCATGCTCGATTCAATTCCCGGGATGCCACAATATGCCGATACGCTGGGTGTCGACACAACTAACTTGTCACAGGCGGGGCAACGCAGAACTCCAACAGTTATTGAAGCCCCGATCAACTACACTGCTGCTGACTCCATAATAGGTTCATTCGACGGCCAAAAGGTATACCTGTACAACAACGCAAAAGTTACCTATCAACAGATAGAACTTAATGCCTATTTCATCGAACTTGATCTGGAGACAAAAGAAGTCTATGCTGAAGGAATAACCGATTCAACGGGTACCCTGGTACAGAAACCAATTTTTAAAGACGGCAGGGAAGAATTTGAATCGAATACACTGCGTTACAATTTCGAAACCGAAAAAGGAATTATCACCGATGTAGTAACTGAACAGGGTGAGGGATTCGTTCACAGCCGGCGGACAAAAAAAATATCGGCCGAAGCATTTGTGTTGAAAGATGGAAAATATACAACCTGTAATGCCGAACATCCACATTACTATTTGCACTTAACAAAAGCAAAGGTCATATCGAACAATAAAATAATTACCGGGCCTGCCTATATGGTTTTGGAAGATTTTCCCATCTACTTTCCCATTCTGCCTTTTGGCTATTTCCCCAATACGCCCACTTATTCATCGGGAATCATTGTTCCTGCATACGGAGAGGAAAATAACCGCGGGTTCTTCCTGCGTGATGGGGGATACTATTGGGCAGCCAACGATTATTTCGACCTCAGTTTAATGGGTGATATTTACTCAAGGGGTTCCTGGGCAGCAAAACTCCATACCAACTACCGGGTGAGGTATAGGTATAGTGGAGGTTTTGATTTCAGGTACAATGTGAACGTTTACGGATCGCGTGGTCTTGATACCTATCAGCGTTCTCCCCAGTTTGCAATTACATGGAGCCACAGCCAGGATGCAAAAGCAAATCCCTTCCGGACTTTCTCTGCATCGGTCAATTTTTCTACAAGCGGATACGACAGGCAAAATGCAGTTACTGCCGAAAGGTATCTTCAAAATACCAAATCCTCAAGTATTTCCTATTCCAGGAAATTTGAAAATACTCCCTATAACCTTTCCGTGAACCTCAGGCATTCGCAAAACTCACGCGATTCTTCATTAACACTTTCTCTGCCTGAAATGACATTCAGTATGGCAAAGATTTATCCGTTCAGGGCGAAAGTGAGAAGTGGCCCGATTAAATGGTACGAAAAGTTTGGTATAAACTATACCGGGAACCTGCGAAATACAATAACCGCCCATGAAGATGAAATTTTGAACCAGTCGTTTTCCCGCGACTGGAAAAACGGTATCCGGCACAATGTCCCTATTTCATTGCCAAGCTTTAACCTTTTTAATCATATAAATTTTACACCGGGCTTCAATTACAATGAAAAATGGTATTTTAAAAAATATGATTATACGTATGTTGAGGGAGGAAATTTCAGTAATCCGGGTTTTCCTCAGGCAGTACAAATAGATACCCTGACCGGATTAAACCGAGTGTACGATTATTCTTACAGCCTAAGCTCATCGACCAATATTTATGGGATGTTCCTTCCCCTGAATCCCAACTCAAAAGTGAGGGGCATCAGGCATAAGATGACACCCTCACTCAGTTTTAGTTACCGGCCCGATTTTGGCGCTGAACGATACGGCTACTGGCAGCCGATACAGGTTGATGAAGCGGGAACCATTCGTTATTACGATGTAAATACAGGTGGTATCTATGGCGGATCGCCCGGCAGGGGAGCTTCAGGCGCCATCTCGTTTTCAGTGAACAACAACTTGGAAGCCAAGGTCGTAGATACTCGTGATACTACCAAAACAGAGGGCACTGAAGAATTCCGAAAAGTAAAAATTATTGATAACCTGAGTTTTGGAACCTCTTACAACTTGATTGCCGATTCACTTAACCTTGCCCCGATTAACATAAGAGCCCGTACGACAGTGGCAGGTGTCAGCATCAACATGGGGGGAGTCCTTGATCCTTACATGACGGATGAAACCGGTACAAAAATTCATAAGTACGTATGGAATGAGCGATCGGGCCTGGGTAAACTCGGCCGCCTGACCCGGGCTAATCTTTCGTTCGGGCTAAATTTCAGATCAAAACAGGGCGAACAGGCAGCACAGCGAAATGAGGAACTTATAGAAGAGGAAAATGTTTTGCCCGGAGAATACGAAGATTATTACGACTTTAATGTTCCATGGGATTTTGGATTTGACTATACTTTCAATTACGCCGGTCCATTAAGACCTTCCGACAAGGGCAGGTTTACCCAGACTTTGGGTTTCAGGGGTAATTTGAACCTCACCCAAAACTGGCGTATTTCAATGAATACCAACTACGATATAATGGCGGGTGAATTTTCGTTTACCACGTTCAATGTAAGCCGCGATTTGCATTGCTGGGCCATGTCGTTTAATTTCGTTCCGTTTGGGTACATGAAGCAATACAGCTTTACAATTAATGCGAAATCGTCGTTGCTGCAGGATCTGAAAATTCAAAAACGGCAAAGCCATTACGATAATTTTTAATCCGATACCGCTATGAAGAAAATTATTTTTACTGAAAAAGCGCCTAAAGCTGTTGGTCCGTACAGCCAGGCTGTTGAAATGAACGGAACGCTTTATATTGCCGGCCAGGTGCCGCTCGATCCGCAATCGATGAAGGTTGTTGAAGGGGGCATTAAGGAACAAACTCAACAGGTGCTAAAAAATGTTGGCGCCATACTGGAAGCCGCCGGTTACACTTACAGCGATGTGGTGAAATCAACCTGTCTGCTCGCCAATATGGGTGATTTTAAATTGATGAACGAGGTATATGCTCAATTTTATTCCGAAAATCCACCGGCACGGGCTGCCTTTGCAGTGAAGGAATTGCCCCTGGGCGTGCTGATAGAAATCGAAACCATTGCCATGCGGGGGTAGGTCTGTAAATTATCGCTGAGTGAGTTTTTCAGCAGCTCCTGATTAAATGCCTTCCATTTATAATTTAAAGCCCGGCATACTACTGGTAAGCCGGGTTTAAGCGTTCGATCTGGTATGTCCGATTCTTTGAACAAAAGCCGCATCAAGTATAAGGCTTGATGCGGCTTTTGTTTTGTTACGTCCCGGAAACCCGACACAAGTAGTTTTTACTTTTTATTAATAGGAATCATTTAGGTGCAGGGAATGAATATTATACTTCCTCCGGATTAAACTCAATGTTAATTCAGTATAAATTCAGTATTAACTCAATGTAAATTCAATTATAACTGAATTTACATTGAGTTATCATTGAGTTAATATTGAGTTTACATTGAGTTTAGTTAGGCGAAGGTATGGTATTGGTATGAATAAAATAACCCCAGGAAATGAAATATAAAGTTATGATTTAGAATTGTATGGCTTGAATAGGCCTGAATGGGAGAGGGTGTAAAAAAAATGAGGCTGTCTTTAGAAGACAACCTCATTTTAAATATTCTTAAGGGTAGTGATTATTCGCCAACTACTTCAAATTCCAGGTCAACTACAACATCTTTGAAGAGTTTGATTTTTGCGGTATAAGTACCAACTTCCTTGATGCTGTCTTCGGGCAGAGTAATCTGTTTCCGCTCGATATCGAAACCTTTTTTATTGATGGCTTCGGCTACCTGAATGGTATTTACCGAACCAAAGATTTTACCGGAAGAGCTGATTTTAGCCCCGATTTTCACATGCTTATTGGCAAGCTTTTCAGCAATAGCCTTAGCTTCTTCCCTTAAGCGTGATTCTTTGTGTGCACGTTGTTTAATGTTTTCAGCCATTATTTTTTTGGCCGAACCAGTGGCAATAACTGCTTTTTTCTGCGGGATGAGAAAGTTACGGGCAAAACCGTCTTTCACATTTACGATATCGTCTTTACTTCCCAGCCGCTCTACATCCTGTGTTAATATAATTTCCATTTCGTAGCCTCCTTTTTATTTCATCATATCGGTTACATACGGCAGCAAAGCAATCTGACGGGCACGTTTAATTGCCTTACCCACTTTGCGCTGGTATTTCAAAGAGGTTCCGGTGATACGGCGGGGTAAAATTTTACCCTGTTCGTTCAGGAACTTTTTCAGAAATTCCGGGTCTTTGTAATCCACATATTTGATTCCGCTTTTTTTGAAACGGCAATATTTTTTCTTTTTAACCTCAACTGACGGCGGAGTCAGGTACCTGATTTCACTTGTATTTTGTGCCATTTGTTAAGCCTCCTTTTTTTCTGTTTTTTCTTTCTGCAGTCTTCTTCTTTTCTCACTGTACTCAACAGCATATTTGTCGAGGACAACAGTCATGAACCGGATAATGCGTTCATCACGGCGGAATTCAATTTCCAGTTTGGTAATGAATTCGGTAGGGGCTTTATATTCAAACATGTGATAAAAGCCGCTTGATTTTTTCTGAATGGGGTAAGCCAGTTTTTTCATTCCCCAGTCTTCCTCATGGATCATCTCGCCGCCATTGCTGACGATGATGTCCCTGAACTTTTTTACCGTTTCCTTTATCTGTGGCTCAGATAAAACGGGAGTACAAATGAAAACGGTTTCGTACTGATTCAACATAAACATCAATTTTTAATTAAACACTATTAATTTTTGGAGGCGCAAAAATAGAAATAAATTGTTATACTTCAAATAATTGTATGGATTTAATTTTAGGCTGTCGGTACCCGCAGTTTCAAGTTTCGAGTTTCGAGTTTCAAGTTTCGAGTAAAAGAGGGCATTACTGTTTAATGCTGACCGCTTCAAATACCTTAATACCATTTTGTCAGCACGAACCCACGGGAGTCGGATTTTCCAAATCCGACCTTTTGGGGTGAAACCACCTATCGTTGTTCCGGCCGCCGGATTTCTTAAGGTCTTTGACATGAAAAGTCAAAGTCCCGTGCACCTTTGCTATTTTACGGCGCTCGCCTTTGCCTGCCTTTACCTTCGCTTCTCAAAATTATCATAATACAAATAAATCAGGCCGGAGAATAGCACCAGGGAGCATTGCCTTCAAATACCTTATTACCATTTTTGTCAGCACGAACCCACGGGAGTCGGATTTTCCAAATCCGACCTTTTGGGGTGAATCCAAACTATCCTATTGCTTTATAATTTTTTCCCTGATGATTCGTCTGCTTTTCGTTAATTCAAATACATATATCCCCGGTGTTTGGTCAGAAAAATCGATGATCGTTTGTTCCGAATCTATTTTATCGGATTTCAATTTGCCTCCGTTCATATTATATAAGGTATAGGTATCGCCCGGTTCAACAGAACTCAATTCGATTACAAGGTTTTTATGCACTGGGTTAGGATATAGTTTCATCACGAATTTATTTCCATTTACCGGTTCATTGCTTGATGTAAATATGTTGGTTGCAGGAAGATCGGCTGCGGGTGCTCCTTTGAGTATCCTGCAATTTCCGTATTGATCGATGGGTCCCAGTGTGGGATCGGAGTCATTGCCATCGGGCTCATCAGGTCCGTTGCAGGCGGCAGGTTTTTCTCCCAGTCCCCACCAGTAATAACCATCACCATCATTATCTTCACATATTACCTCATATTTATTGATATCGCTTATTACCGGTGTTATTAATCCATGGGTCCAACCCATATTTGTTACAGGAGTTTCTACATACACATATCCTTCATCTCCAAACTGGGAACTCCAGCTGTTTTTAAATATCCAAACTGTTTTTCCGATTAGCGGATCTCCGGGAGCTAAGGTTATCCAATACCTGTTAAGTTCCTGGTCCCGGTAAAAAATAGTATCTCCTTCCTTAACCACTTCATAACCGACAAGTAACATTGCATGGCTCCAGTCATACAATCCGCCGCTCAAGGGTCCCTTTTCAATAATTAATCTTTTCAGATCTTCCTCTGTTCTGGGATATAACGCAGAACCAAAATCTACCTTGCCACTTATTTTTATAAGTTCCGACGGGGAGGAACTTTTTGATCCGTACGGCTCTTCAGTTTCCGTATAAGGAAAAGCGCCTTCATCAACAATTCCGGTTTTCGTAATGTAAGTAAGAGCTGTACCTGCATATCCGCCACTGCAATTTCCCCCGCCGCTATAGGATATTAAATCCTGTTCCGAGAGGTCCAGGTTTAACTGCCGGTTGAAATATAAGTTAGCCAAAGCTTCAGTGGCACCAGTGGCTGCAAATGACCAGCATGAGCCACATATTCCCTGGTTGACTACAGGTGTAATCCAGTTTTTATTATGCCTGTTTCTCCAGTCCCATTCTTCGACATATTCACTGGTTGCAGCTGATTTTAATGTCGGTTCTTCAAAATCAGATGAGCCTGTTGTAATAATACCTCCTGAATAATACTCAAACGCCGGGGGAAATGTGCTTTGTCCGTACAGTTTTTTCCTTTCAGAATAACTTAATTCTGAAATGGATGTCGGACCGGCAACCCATTTTATCCCTTTCTCTTTCAGATTTTTATTTATACGGTTAATTTTATCCTTGTGCTGTTGTTGTTTTTTCTCCTTTTTTTTGCGGTCTAATTTAATTGCAGGGTCAATTTGCTTCGAAATGGAAATGCTTTTTAATGAAACAGTGCCACGGGTAACTTCAATTTTTATTGAATGAGCCCGTATGCCTTCCATTATACCAGTTTCTTCACAAAAACCTTCTACAGAAAAAGATAACGCTTCCTGAAGAAGTGCATATGATTCCAAAATAAGGTATTCCTCATAGTTGGTATCTACAAGCAATAATCTTACTATGCTTTCTTCATTTTCAAGGTGAATATCTGCAGATACGGCAAGCCCATATATTTTTTCCTTGTTCTTTTCAAATGGGAAAATTTCCTGGAACGAAGTATAGGTTTCATTTAATGTAATCGTTTCCGATTTGGAACCTTCCATTTTAAAATTCAGAATGGTTTTTTCAGCATTAGTCGCATAACTAAATGATATGTTCAGTAGTGCGATAATGAAAAAAAAAGAAATTTTCATAAAGTAGGCTTAATGGTTTTTTTTATTACGCCAGGTCAGCTTTGCTTAAATGTTTTAAATACCAGGCTTTATTGTGACACTTGTTTACAATCAGGTGGTAAAGTTACTTCCGGTTTTATTTTAAGGTAGATTTAATTTGCTGATTCATAGAGGGTGGTTTTGCTGAAATTATATATAAGCAATTTGTTTTGGGGCTAAAGGAATTGGAATGACTTATGAATTCTGAAAGGATTAAAATTGTAATTGGTAAGGAAAATGCTTAAAGAAAAAGAAGTGAAAGGCAAAAGGAGTTGGAACAGGCAACATGCAGAAAGCAGTCTGTTTAAAACTGATGACTGTAATTGGTGGTAAATAATAAATGTAAATTATTCTAATCCGGGCAGTTTCAGGTATCAACAAAAAATCCCTGCAGTTGTTAAACTACAGGGACTTGATGGTTTGACAGGTGACCCCACCGGGATTCGAACCCAGATCGTCAGAACCGGAATCTGATATTCTATCCATTGAACTATGGGGCCGTTTTTACGGACGGCAAAAATAATAAATTTCCGGTTGTTTTCGCCATGGTTTTGATTTTCATTCCTTCATTTCTTTTATTTTGGTAAAAATATATGCAGCATCATCATTAGTACTCAACTATTCCTAATATTTAATCGTTTAGTTTGTATTGATGTAAAATATAAAATACAGATGGAAATAGGCAAATTATAGGTTACCTTTACTATGCAATAACTTAAAAAATAAATAATTAAACATGGAAGACTGGTATAATTCTGCTGTTAATGATTTTGAGGTGTATGTGAATTCGTTTTCAGGTTTAACCTCTGAACAACAGGATAGTTTTAGCATTAAAAAGGACCATTCACTTAGGGTGGCCGGTAATTCGAGGCAACTGGCAGTTTCAATGAACCTCGGTGAGGAGGATGAGAAGGTAGCTGTTCTTGCTGCTTTATTTCATGACATAGGCCGTTTCAGCCAGATTGTTGAATACAATACACTGAACGATGCTGTTTCTGCAGATCATGCAGTGTTGGCAGTTGAAATATTAAAAGATAAGCAGTTTTTGTCAAATGTAAATGAAGAAAGCCGGAACCTGGTTTATACCATTATCCTCCATCATAACAAATTTGAACTTCCCAGGACACTGGACAACAAAGAAGTGATTCATGCCCGGTTGTTGCGTGATGCCGATAAACTTGATATATTAAAGGTGCTTACTGATTATTATACCGGTAAAAATCAGACGGCTAATCATATGCTTACCTGGGAGCTGCCGAAGTCCTCAAAAGTATCGGCAGGTGTGGTGAAGGAAGTGCTGGCAGGAAAACTGGTTTCGAAAAAAGAAGTTAAAAGTGAAACTGATGTAAAAATTATGCAGTTGTCGTGGATTTATGATATCAATTATAAGACAACCGTAGGAATGATTCTCCGAAACAGGTATTTTGATAAAATATATAACTCGCTTCCCAAAAACGATCAGATATTTGAAATATACAGGAAGATTAAAGTTTTTGCGGAAAATAAAATGATGGAGTGATGCAGAAGATTGTTAAGATAACAACAAGCAGGCACAACCAATTAGTGGATATTACAGAGCAGGTGGAGAACGTAGTAAGCATGTCCCACATCGGGACGGGAATTGTAAATGTGTATGTGCAGGGTGCCACGGCAGGCATTATGATCCAGGAGAATTGGGATGATTCGGTACAGAATGATGTCATTAGTTTATTTAAAAAACTGATTCCAGCGGGTGTATGGGAGCATGATTCGCAAGACAATAACGGCGATTCACACTTAAAAGCAGGCATTGTGGGACCTTCCGAAACCATTCCGCTCATAAATGGTAAAATGGGATTATCTACCTGGCAAAACATTTTCGTGTGTGAATTCGATGGTCCCCGTGAAGAAAGAAACGTAGTGGTAACTGTTTTAGAATCCGGAAAGTAATGGGAAGAAAGATAGTGTGTCTTTGCAATCTGATAGAGGAGAAGGAGATTGTTTCGGTTTTGAACAAAGGAGTTGAATCAACTTCGCAGGTTCAGCAATTTACCGGTGCGGGACGGTCATGCGGCCGCTGCCTTCCTGAAATCGACGAACTTGTTGTGGTTTATAAAAAGAAGAAACCCAAAGACCTGCAAAAAAAGCTGGACTTCGGGTTCTGATCTCACGAAAAAGTATCTTTCTAAAAATATCTTGGCGAAACTACAAGCTCTTTTAAGGTTCTTAGTTCATAGGATATCATAATCTCATGGCTACCGCTGTGGTAGTTCTGCATCTTGGTTGTGGAAAAGTCGTAGGCATAACCAATGCGCAGGCTGTTATCAAGAATAAGCTGACCAATGAATCCAAAAGCAGAGTTGGTGCGGAACATGGCGCCTAGCCAGACCCTCTCAGCAATCAGGAAGTTAGTTGTAAAATCGAACTGCGGAGGTATCCCCTTTAAAGCTTTTGTCATAAAAGTAGGCTTGAACTTCAGGTTTTCATTCAGGTTAAATACCATTCCCCCGTGCAGGTAGAAATGACGGAATTCAGCCTCAATGGAAAAATTGTTGGGATTGCTGTCGCTGTTTTCATTAATGTCGTTATGAAGCAGCTTTGGAACAGAGAAACCAACATAGTAGGAGGGGTTTGTTAAAAATATTCCGGCTCCGAAATTCGGAATGAATTTATTTTCAAGGTCACCCTGGAACAGCGGGTCATTCGGATCGACTAATTCATAACTGAGCAGGTTATTGCTATAATTTGTAAAACCGGCTTTCAGTCCCATGCGAAGGTTGGTTTTTTGATCAAACACTACCTTGTAGGAATAGTCCGCCCAAAGTCCGAACCTCTTTTCCTTAAATACATTATCACTGATTACATTCAGACCAAGGCCCACTTTGTCGTTTTTCATGGGTGCCTGCATTGAGAAGGTATAGGTTTGCGGTGCACCATCCCATCCAGTCCACTGATGGCGTGCCAGGGCCATAAAGCCAAGTGATTGCCATGAGCCTGCATAGGCCGGGTTAATGGTTTGTGTATTGAAGAAGTACTGAGTGTACATTGGGTCCTGTTGTGCAAAGGAAACATTGGCTGTTAAAACTATTACCAGTATCCCTAACCCTTTTTTGATATTTAAATTTAATTTCATTTCTTTCAGTTTTTCAGATTAAACATTAATTTAATTATCTGTTTCTGTTAAGGAAAACTGAGCCGGTTTGCGGGTCACTGTTTCCGTTGTTGAAATAAAAAATATAGAAGTATGTACCTGTAGGCAATTTATCTTTGCCAACTGTCCATTTCTTATTAGAGCTTCCATCCCACCAGGCATCTGTTGATCCCCATTTATCGGTGTTCCCGTAGTTATCCTGTTCGTACATCAACGCCCCCCAACGGTTATAGACCTCAATTCTTGCATTGGGATAGCCTTGAATACCAGGTATCTCGAAATAGTCATTGTATCCGTCAAAGTTCGGTGAGAAAGCTTCAGGTATAAAGAAGCGTTCCTGTTCACCGCCACCACCGCCTATGGTATCAGCAGGTGATTCTTCAACAAGGATGTAGGCTGTTGCCCAGTCACAGGCCATCGGTTCGTTATCGTCGCAAACTTCGTAGACAAAGAAGTTGTTGCCTGTAAATGCTGCAAAAGGAGTGTACTCAAAAGTTCCGTCAGGTCTCAGGGCAATGGAACCATTTGACGGAGCAACAATCAGGTTGAAAGTAGACTGAATGTCTCCTTCAGGATCGTAATCGTTAACCGATACATTGCCGGTTAATGTCGTTTCTTCATATACATGCCATGCATCGTCTGCACCAACTGTGGTATTGGATTGCATATTTACCCTGATGTCGATGGTTGCGATTGCAGTATTACAAAGTGAAGGACTTTGGTTGTCACAAATTTCATATTCAAATTCTACAATTCCGGTAAATCCGTTGGCAGAGAAGAAACTAAAGGAGCCATCGGCATTGATTTCCAGGATGCCCGATGCAGGTGAAGTCACAGGTGATGTAGAAATTGTAATTGTATTATCTTCATCCGGATCGAAATCATTTGAAATCAGGTTGCCGAATACCGGAACATCCTGAGTCCCAAAATAATTGTCTTCAACTGCAACCGGCTGACGGTTTTTGTTCAGAACGTACTCCTGAACTACCGATATTACAACCATTGCCTGGTCGCATTCTCCGGCCGGATCGCATACTTCGTATGTAAAGTAATCTTTACCGCTGAAGCCGGCATTGGGTGAATAGGTATAGGAACCATCTGAATTCAGGACAACCTGTCCGTTTTCAGCATTCGAAATCAATGTGCTGTTAACGGTAAGCTCATCGCCATCCGGATCAATGTCATTGATAGTAACCCAACCGTTTACAGGTCTGTTGGTAAAGGTGGTATTAATATCGTTAAGGGCATACGGCGCTTTATTCACCGATTGTACTACGATGGTAACTTCGGCTTCATCACACAGTTCGCTGTTATTGCATACAGAGTAAGAGAATACATCTGTTCCTGCGAATCCTTCAGCAGGTTGATAGGTTACTGCACCTGTTTCTGCAATTATTGTTACTGTTCCGTTTGCGGGAGCAGTATGAATGGTTACTGAACCAATATTGATACTGTTTCCACAGTCGGTGTCGTTGGCAAGCAAATCTATCTCAACAGCTGTATTTTCTGAAGTTGATGCAGCATCGTTGGTAGCAACAGGAGCTGAGAGAACTGTTACATTTACGGTGCAGGATGCCTCATTGCCTGCATTGTCAGTGATGGTCCATGTAACAGAAGTAGTACCTGTCGGATACAGGCCGCTTGCATCGTCTGAATTATTAAAATCATTTATCAGTGTATATTCACAGTTGTCGCCATACTCTGCCGGTGCAGGAACAACTACCTGTGCTTCACATTCTCCGGGTTCGGCTGTTACCTCAACTGATTCGGAGCATCCAATGAATGGAACCTGGTTATCGGTAACAGTAACTGTAAAGTTGCATTCGGTTAAATTGCCTGCGGCGTCGGTTGCCGTTACAACAACTTCGGTAATGCCAACCGGAAACACGCTTCCTGATTCATGGCTGTATTCGATTGATGTATTGGCAGAGCAATTTTCAGTAATTCCGGCTTCAAACTGAACCGCTGCACCGCATTCATTTTCATCCATCGGAACGGCAATGTCTTGCGGACACACCAGGACAGGAGCTACTTCATCGCCAACTACAACATTAAATGTGCAGTTGGAAGTTTTTCCTGCTTCATCGGTTGCAGTTACAGTTATTTCGGTACTTCCCACAGGGAATAGGCTTCCTGATTCATGGCTGTATTCAACTGTCGGATTTATTGAGCAGTTGTCGGTTACTGCAGCTTCGAATTCTATCATCGCACCGCATTCTCCGTTTGTTGTTGAAACATACACATCTTCCGGACAGTTTATTACAGGAGCTTCTTCATCAATTACTGTTATGGTGAAAGTACAATTGGTGTAGTTTCCTGATGGGTCAGTAGCTTTAACTGTAATTTCAGTAGTTCCCAATGGGAATTCACTTCCCGGCTGATGGCTGTATGTAATTTCCGCACTGCAATCATCGGTTGCAGTGGCTGCAAAATCAACTACACTGCTGCACATTCCGGCATCGGCTGAAACAATGATATCATCCGGGCAAATTACTTCAGGTTTATAGTAATCAATTACAGTTATACTGGCCTGACATTCGGAAGTGTTTCCGTATACATCGGTAGCTTTTACTGTAACAGCAACTTTTTGACCAGCCTGCTCACAGGAGAATGATGACGGAGTAATCGTTACATCAATGTCTGCAGTGTTGCTGCAGTTATCGGTAACATTACCTGCAATAGTATTAATATTATCTGCTGACAGTTCGTAAGTACCGTCGTTTCGAAGGTAAATGTAAAGGTCTTTACAAACTAATACCGGGGCACTGTTATCTACTACAGTAACTGTTTGTACATCTGTAGTTGTATTTCCATTTGCATCGGTAACTGTCCAGGTAACTGATGTGTTGCCCATCGGGAAGATTGCAGGCGCATTGTTGGTAACAGAAGCAACTCCGCAATTGTCGCTGGCATCAGCATTTCCAAGGTTTACACCAGAGGCAGTACAGTTTGATGCGTCGGAAGAAACTGTCAGATCAGCCGGGGCAGAGATTGTTGGATCCTGGTCATCGGTAACAGTAACTACCTGTTCAGCAGTAGCGCTGTTTCCGTTAATATCGGTAACGGTCCATGTAACAGTCGTTGCACCTACAGGGAAAGTATCCGGAGCATTGTTTGAAACTTCATCCACTTCGCAGTTGTCAGCGGTAGCGGGAGTTCCCAGGTCAGCGATTGTAGCAAAACATTCACCTGCATCGGCAGTAGCATTAACAGCAGCCGGGGCAGAGATTGTTGGATCCTGGTCATCGGTAACAGTAACTACCTGTTCAGCAGTAGCGCTGTTTCCGTTAATATCGGTAACGGTCCATGTAACAGTCGTTGCACCTACAGGG
>JAGXGA010000031.1 GCA_024636975.1 Mariniphaga sp. | reverse complement strand
TGAGAGAAAAAAATGATAAAAACAACAAAAAAATGGAATAACAGGAAAAAGTTACATTGAATATTACTCAATAAATAATCGGAATAAAACTCCAAAAGAAAAAAGTTAAAAAAATCGTACTTTATGGACAGACACTAAATAGTACTCCAAGATAATCGTTATATATCTTTTCAGGAATTTGTGCATTGTCTGCCATCTGCTTAGTAATCAACGAAATACTATCAGGATAAATATCAATCAAAGTTGTCCATTTATCATTTTGATGCTGTCTTACACTTAGTCCAGTTACACCCCAATAAACCAATAAATCTTGATTTTTTTGCCAGCAATCAAGGTATCCTTCTAAAATTGAGGAAATATCCT
Organism: Mariniphaga sp.; assembly: GCA_024636975.1. GTDB lineage: Bacteria > Bacteroidota > Bacteroidia > Bacteroidales > Prolixibacteraceae > Mariniphaga. Next base: position 61,039 of record JAGXGA010000031.1, on the reverse strand, counting down.
CAGGACATTGTGAAAGGAAAGTTTCCCGATCTGTCTTATTTTTTGATTTTTGAAGTTCATCAGTCTCCAAATATTTAATCTCAACTTGGGGTTTCTCCTGTTCGTATTTTATTTTAACTACACCCCTCACTACTTCTTTTGTTTTTCCAACAATATCAGGGATTAGAATTATCTCATTATTATATTTAAACAACTTCATTTCAATTAATGATAAATTATAATTTAATCCTGGTGAACTTTGAATTGTTTCAGAAAGCAGAAGTAAATTGGGAGAAATTTTGTCTGCTATGATGCTAAGGTTTAATAATCCAGTCTGCAGATTTTGTGAAAGTTTATCAAGAAAATCAGTTAGGTGCTGATTAGGAAACCCGTTAGTAACAAATTCTTTTAATGAATGAATTTTATCTAATTTACTACTTCTTTGTGCAGAAATTACGGCATCATTAAGATCATCATATCCCCAGTGACTTAATTCCTTTGCATAATCGATTACTTGAGCTAAAACAGTTCTGGATTTTTCAGGATTTCTCCATAGTTTAGTTTCCACAATAATCAAATCCGCATTTGATGTTAAAAGTAATATATCTATATATCCGGCTCCACTATTTATCTCACGTCCTAATGAAATTATTTTTTGTCCAAAATTTAAAGAGTTTTCAATCGGATAGGTTTGCGGATTCTCATGAATCACTTTTTGAAGCCAATTCTCATGCAATCCTGAAGTTGATTCATCAATTTTTATCAATTCATTGCATTTGTCGCCGTCTATCGAAATCGGTTTGATAATCATATAAGTGATTTTTGATAATATTTATCTTTGTTCAGTTCCTAATTTTCCGCTGTGCTTATCGTTAGCTTAATTTGATGTATAAATCCGTTATTTTTTCTGCTTTAGCCATTCCAATCATTTTTTATTTTCTCATTAATTTGGTAATTGAAATTGCGGGGTCAGTGGTCCCAATTTTTGCACATTTTCCAATTCGGGGGAAAGGTACACCCTCTATAACCATTTGGTTTATAAAAATTTCAGGGAAAGATATAAAAGATTAAATAAACAAATGATGCTTTGCAGCAGATTTTGAAGTTGCCTGAACCGGGATTGCAGCAGCTTAATAGATTGTACTAACTGTCGTATAAACATTTCTGCGGTATTAACCCAATTACTTCATTGATAAGACCCGGAATCAGGTGCTTATAAGATAGTAGTATGCCACATTTAAGTACAACAATTTGACCTGCTATAACACCTGCAAACTCCCTAACTGGTGCCAATAGATTTCTACTACTCTAACTTAAATACAGGATTATAAATAAATCCTATAATATTTCTCCAGGGATCTTTTACAGATGCAACCATAAGAGGTCCGCCAACACTATGCGGTTTTTCGTGCTCAATTGCACCAGCATCAAGAAAATGATTATAGACTTTTTCAATTTCGTTCACTCCCCAATAAGTAAATACGCTTTCCTGTTTTTCAGTTGTTGGATTCTCTTCAGGAAGCAGCCCCAGTTCGTAACCACCAATATTAAATCCAACATAGAATGGTTCGTCAAAGTATGGATCCGTTTCAAAGGTTTTTGCGTACCAACTTTTTGCTTTATCAATATCACCAACTTTATAGATGGCTGTTCTTAATCCAAGTATGTTTTGATTTTCCATGTTGTTATATTTAACAGTTTATTATAGTGGTTCACCTGCAATCGGAGGAACATTATATTTAGCGGTTCGGTCGTCATTTATCACCCCCGACCAGTTCAGTCCAAATGCAAAGTCATAGGTGTTGCCGTCACTGTCTGTGTAACATTCCATATCACGGGGCACATCTTCGAATTGCGCCTCTACCGTCTCCATATTCGCAGGCATCTGAACTGGCAACAGCCCTGACGGTTCTACCTGACCGGTAATAATCTCAAGAAATACTTTGTCGGGCAGATAGTCTGACCTGTTCCCTCCGAATCCTATCACGATTGCATCAACCTCGCTTTCGAATTCCTCAAGGATCATAGGATTTGACACGTCCAGTGCAACAATAACTTTGTCTGCTACAGATGCGGTGTTTAGCACAAGATCAAGGTGACTTTCATTGGTAATGATTCCCGTCTCCCCAAAATATGATCGATTTTCCTTTACAAGTTTCTCCGAACCGTTCTCTGTCACCTTAATCATGTCTCCCCCCAGGGATTCCCGACGTACAAATTCCGAATCTGCAGTATATGGACGATATTGCAGAGAAATTGGAAGATATGTAAACTCTTCACGATCTGTTATACTTCCTACGGATCCCGGCCCCCCATCCCTCTTACCTCCCGACTCCATGAAGGTAGGATTTCCGTTTTTAGGGCTGGTTATCCTGACCAGGGCAAAATCGCATCGGGCAATTTCTTCTTTGGAGGCACGCAGGATATCATCAGGCAAAAGGGTTGGATTTCCTTCTTTATCAGCGGGGCCTGTAAATCTAACGGCCAGCTCATCAGTAAGTACATTGTAATATTCTCCGGCTATTTTTAAATCAAATCCAGGCTCTGCGGATGCCGGGGTTCTGGTCCACCCGCCGGTAGCTGCCAAATATATCCTGGGGATATACACCCTGGGTTTTTCTCCTTCTGCCGATGCCTTGTGAATTATGCCGGCACTGTTTTTCAGCATCACAACCGACTTAAGGTGTGCCTGGTGTCCTGCCGCATTATGCTCCGTGTTGTTGGGGACCGTTTCTGCTACTTTGAGATCGAGATATGGATTATCTACTATGCCGATATTGAAGTGGGTTCTCAGTATCCTTTCAGTAGATTTCTTCATGATTTCATTCATTTTGGGCTCACCAAGTCTGGCGACCCCGAGTTTGTATGCTTCCATAGCTAAATCAACACTTTTCTGTCCGTCTCCGCCCTCACCTCCGAAGGCATCACATCCTGCTTCAAGTGTGGCCAGCATTTTTTCAGCCTGGGTTAAATTTTCAACACCATAATCCTTGCTGGTAAGTATACCAAAGTCAGTCAGGATATAGCCATCCCAGTCGTACTTTTCTCTCAACAATTGGTTGATTTTGTATGGACTGAAGCTGGTACCCAACCGCTCTCCTCCTACTGGCGAACCATCCGCCTCTATGCCGATGGAATAATTGATCATAGCTGCTGAAACTGTTTTGGTTTTTCCTGGCAAATCCATACAGGCGATAAACGGCAGGATATGAGTAAAAAACTGACCGCCCGGGAATACGTTGTATGCCCCGTCACGGGTATGCGATTCGCGACCACCTTCTGCGGCGCCATCGCCGGGGAAGTGTTTCATTTGATTGTTCACACTGTGTTTGCCCCAGCCCAAATCATTTCCTTCCTCATCGTAGGTTGATTGCCATCCGTTGATTATGGCCCTGGCCATATCCATTGCAAGGGCAGGGTCTTCCCCGAACGTTCCGGGAATACGTTTCCATCTTGGTTCTGCAGCCAGATCCATTTGTGTAGCGACCTGCATGGAGATCCCCATAGCACGCCATTCTTCTGACATCAATCTGCCGTATTGAGCTCCAACTTCAGGATCAAATGTTGCCGCTAAACCAAGGTTGCATGGCCATCCGGATACGTCTCCTGTTCTGGGATCATCTATCCAGACTGCGGGTATACAGACGATATTACCAAGGCTTTCAATGTACTCCTGTACCATGTTATTCCAATTAACTTTTGTTCTCGCGTCTGCAGATCCCCCGCGGGGAGCCCGCAGTTGTCGATAACCCAAGTCCAGGGAATTCTTAATTATAGTATCTAAAGTATCAGGATTAACAGTCCACCTACCGAATGGATTCATCTTCATGCCCATCATCTGTTCAACCGGAATCTCGTTAACCATGGCTTTAGCCCGTGTTTCAAAGTCTAAACGCCAGTCTTCAAATTGATCCAGCAGATTGTTCCTGTTGAGATCTTTGAAGTCGAATCCGTCAACCTGAATAAGCTGAAGACCTGAGTTACCTGAATATCCGAGGGTAGTTCCGCCCTCATTTGTTACCTTCGTCCAACCTTCCGGCATAACTGATTCCGTCCACCTGACTTTGCTGGATCCGGGACGATCCGGTTCTTTGGGATAATCTTCTGTATTAGAGCAGGCACAAAGTAAAGTAGCAACACCTGCCAGTAGCACCAGGTTAAAGTGGTTTTTTTTTGATGAATTCATGTTTTTAAATAAGTTCATTGATTTACCTCCTGTTGTTTTTTTTTCTTTTGACCCTGCTCAAAAACAATCTGTTTATTTTATCAAATCCTTAAAAGCTGATCCAAATATTAAATAACTTGTATTTCCACCAATCGTGCCTTCGTTTTGTCCCCAAAGAAATGGCCAGTCGTCGTAGTTTTCAAAGTGGTCGGGTTGCCGGAATAGTATACCCGGAGCAACATTGCCCGGGATAAATGAGAAATCGGCCCTGTTATTTCCATAAAAGACTTCTTTGGGACGAGCGGCGCCCACTGTTGCCACTAACGAATAGTTGTGATAAGGATGGCAGCCAAACAGCCAGTTGGTTGATTTGAAAGCATGGCTGGCATCTACAATGTCAGGGAAATGTTGGTTGGCAAAGCAAATAGTGGTACCAAAGTTCACCACGCCTCCGCTTCCTGCCCAGTTACCCAGACCGATGGGTACTCCGTATGGATTATCCTTTTCCAGCCCGTCGATGTATTCCTTGTACTTTACAACATACGGCCGGAGCTTTTCTTTAAAGGTTGGATCCATATGGGGTATGCCATGTATTGCCGTCAAAATATTGCCACTGACACTACGCTCAAGTGCTGGCCACAATAATTCCTGAAATTTATTGGCATATTGTTGCTCCCCGGTTGAGATGTAGAGTTGAAGATTGGTGGAAATATCTGCTGATCCTCTTCCCCAGCCACGCCGATCCTGTGGCTCATTGGCAAGTAATTCCGTTGCCTCCTTCAGAAGTCTTTTTGACTGGTACAATGCTCTTTCGGAAAGGTCGTCGTTGTATCCCTTCAATGCCCGGCTTGCTGCGGCAAACATTGTTGCTGCCCTGAGATCGAGGCCGGGATTGCGGTTTGTAAATGCCCACATATCATCCTTAACTCCGCTCGACCGGCCGTCAGGGGCTACTTCATAAGGACCAAGGTGCGGATTATAGGGAAGGCCGTCAGTAATTGAGGCTGCGTCACCCAGGTGATGGTAATTATCGAGAACAGAGTTAGAGAGCGTTTGTGCCATGTGACCGATAATCTCTGCCTGAGCAACAAGGTTCATTGTTCCATGCTCAATAAACTGTAATATGTCAGGCGTACCATCCGGACGGTGAAGATCAACATAACGTTGTTCCTGATCAACAAAAGTTTGATCGCGTTGAGGTTTGAAATATTCCCATGTCTGAACAAAGTTTTGCACCACGCCAATGTTTGATCCTGTTTCGATATCAAAATCTCCGGCATCGAAAAAACCACCAGTGTTTAATCCGGGGATCAATTCCAGCGCTTTATATTTGGTTTCGGTTGTTGGTCCTTGTGCATGAAGGTCGAAATGATCGGTGTTTGGCGGAGCCTGCAGATAACCTTCCTTAAAAGGCTCGCCGTGCCATACCCTGTATGCCTCGTTTACAAACATGTGATTCATATGTATTGGGATCCATATATCGCTGGTGGCGTCGGTGATTTTATCGTAAACATTATTTTCTATTAAAAAGTTATTTGTTTTTAAGTCGCCATACTGAATATAGTATATGCCGGGGGTGTTAACTGAAGAAAAATCGAATTTTACATAGTGATATTTGTAATAGTCACCCCAGGGTTCGATTTTGGCGCTGAATACTTCTGTTTCCGTGCCGTCGTTTCCTATTTTAAATATCGATGCTTTTGCAAGCGGTTTGGCTTTCTTGTCGAGTTCAATGACAGAGACTTTTGGTTGCGAAGGGAGGTAGCCCACCTGGGAGAAACCAATATTTGGCTCTCTTATCCAACCGTTAATGGCATTTAGTTCAACTGTCCAGGTTAAAACTTTACCTGTTTTTCCTGCCGGAAGCAGACTGCGGACTACATACCAGCCATTTTGTGCCAGCACACGACCGTCGAAAAGCATAAGGTCGGCATCATGTGAGGTGATTTTCACCATTCGTTTGGGTTCATCAGGTGCAAGAAGTAATGTACGTCCGGTTTCCAAAGGAAGCGGTTCGATTAATTTGCCGGTTCCCCTGTCGTCGGAAGTAATATATCCCTTAAATTGCTTAGGTTTTTCACTGTCAGGTCTCGTAATAGTGTTCCCTACCACATAGCGGGAGAAACGATTGATACGCCCATCCATCAAATAGGTTTTTCCCCAATATTGCGAGGGCAGAAACTCAAGATTAAATCCGGCGCTTCCTTCAAGTTCCGCGGGAACGGGTTCATTAAGGTAAACAGCTATCTCGACACCTTTTCCCTTAGCAGTAACAACCACCCGCGAATCAAAATCATAATCTTCATACCTTAATATAGCCTCAATAGTATTCGACTCACGATCAACTGTCCGGGTTGGTATTTCAGGAACAAGATCCCACTGCTCCGGAGTGCTGGAAAGCCTCACAGCGCCACCCTGCGATGTTCTGACTCCATGGTGAATCAATTCTATCCCGGCCGTCTTCTCATCGTTAAAGCCTCCTGTAAAAAGATTACTGTATACAAGAACATTGACGCCTTGCGTCTCGAAATATTCAAGATCATTGAGTTTCAAATCCTGGCCCGAGGTATAATTGCTTGCCGCTAACAGCAGCACTGCAAGTGATAATAATGTTAGATTCTTCATATTGATTATAATTAGGTATAGAAAGGTAAAAAAGATTTTAAAAACAAGTGGTGCTTTGCAGGCAGAATTTGGAAGGAGGTGGATTGGATTGATCAGCTGTTCGTATTATCCAAGAACCGCATATGAGCCAGTCTGGTGGTTAATCAAATTTTTGAGTTGGACTTGTGTGACGAATGAGACGAAATGCTTCCAGCCGATAGTATCCTAAAGCTTTTTTTATGAGTTTTCCTTCATCTCCTAAAGCAGAAAAGGACCAAATTATGCCGACTCCGCAGCCTTACACCTTCAGCATGCCACGGAACCCCCGTGCACCGTAATACGATTCGGCTCCGTTATGGTAAACAAATACATGGTCGTAACGGCGATCGCAGAAGAGGGCGCCGCCACGTTTCCGGATTTCAGTGGGTGTAATTACCCAGCTTGAAGTTTTCAAATCGAAACTGTCAAGTTTTTGCAGCTCGCGGTATTGCTCTTCAGAAAGCAATCCGATGCCCATTTTGGCTGCCCTGCCAACAGCGCTGCCCTCAGGTTTGTTCTGCTTTCGTGATGCAAGAGCATCCTCATCGAAGCACAGACTCCTGCGGCCTTTGGGGCTTTCTGCAGAGCAATCGCAGAACAGGCATTCGCCTGTAGCCTCATCCACTCCAATCACATCGGGTTCGCCACCGGTCTGCTCCATCTCATTCAGCGTCCACAGCTTCTTTTCGGCTGCCTTATCCTCCAGCCTTGCCTGCACACCGGCCCATTCAATGCCTTTGTGCCGGTGCGTATTATTTTCAAAGCGGGTTTTTAATGTGCTGATAAGTTCATCGCGTTCTTTTGGTGATAATTTCATGTTGTTGTTGTTTGCAATAGGATTTATTCTAACAATAACAGGGAATGGTTGGTTTAATAATCGTTTAGTGAATCAATACCTTGTTCCTTAAGTCGTTCAAGGTGTTCTTTCATAACTTTAACCTGTTCCGGTGCGTGTCCCTGCCAATTTGTAACTTCACCCACAACCCGGAAAGGATAGGTCGAGCGATAAGACTTTGTTGGATTTCCCGGAAATTTTTTATCAGTCAGGTCAGGATCATCTACAATTGGTCCTGTTGGTTCAACCAAATAAATTTTTTCACGTCCTTCACCATATGCAAGTTCTGCACCCCAAACAGCAGCATCTAAAGTAGCTGTAAGAAAAATATATTTTGCATTTTTTCTTTGTCCGTAATTCGAGTTGAAACCAGGTTCAATCAGGTCGCCTGCTTTTAATTCGACCCGTGTCCCGTGAAAATAAGTCTGTGCAAAAGGTGTTGCACCCTGTCCGTGTGATATTTGATTGCTCTTATTTTGTTCCATTGTTAAAATCTATTAATTTATCAATTTTATCAACAGTAATAATTCTATATGTATTCGAGTTTATTGTTAATCTTAAATTGTGTTCGGAATTGGTAAGATAGATATTTTTTCCTGTTTTTTGAAAGAGATTTTCATCTGAATCATGAATAATCTCATAAAGCATTTTTTCAATTTCAGAATTGGAATATTTGCAATTCAGCTTTTTGTTTATTCGATCATAAACGAGTTCTGTGTAGCAAATTTTATTCAGAATTTCATTTTTGTCTATCCTCATATTAAACCTTCTTAATTTCTGCTCAGGTGGTACTCACACTTGCCACTAACAATAGTGCGTATGTTCCACACAACAAGATTTGGTGGTTTTAAAAATTTAATAAACGCTGTTCGGCTATTCAGCACTTACTTTTGATGACTGCCTTGCTGCCAGCTGCCATCCATTTTCAGTTTTTATCCAGACATTGGTGAATCTCCGTGGTATCCATTCCTCAGTATTCGTTGTCATGTTTTCAGGCTGTTGCAACTCCTTGCCCATTACAACCGCAATGTCCTGAATGAATGTAATGTTTTCAATAATTCTTTTAACTGAGGGGAATTTATGTCCACTTCTCATAAGTGCTACAATATCTTTAGGAGTCACAATTCTTCCATTTGGATTGTTAACCACGTAGTTCTCCGACCATATTTTTAATAATGCTGTTGTATCACCCTTGTCAAGTAATTCGGTCCAGTGCTTTTCCAATTGCCTGTTTTTTTTTTCATCATTTGACTGCCCGTATGCAATTGAAATCACAAAAGTGAAACTGATCAATAAGAAACCAAAGGTTTTCATAATTCATGTATTTAAAATTGGAGTTAGAAGTTTTTTAGCATTTATGATAGTCGATTTTTTAGGTTATAATTTGCAAACCGTGCTCATAGTCTTTTGTGGAAATTAATTTCAGTTTGTATTTTTTAGCGGACTTACCAAATAGCTTTGTTCCTCCACCTAAAATCAACGGATTCAGCTTCAATTTAAGAATATCAATTTTTCGATTCTCTAAAAGCCAACCTGCAAATTGTCCACCGCCACATAAATATATATCAGTACCTTCTTGCTTTTGTATTTGATCTATCTCGTTAAGATCAATTTTCTTCAGCTGGACCTTTGGATCAGGATTTTCAAGTTTCAAATTATTAGAGAAAATAAAATGTTTCATATGTGGGTAAGCAGGTTGTCCCGGTTGTATTCCATATTTATAGCCAAATTCATAAGTACTCCTGCCCATTATAACGGTATCGAAATTTGCTAAGTCTGCCAAATACTTGTCAACTCCATTTCCTGTTACATCAAAACCACTTACATCATCATCCGGACCTGAAATAAAACCGTCTAATGAACTTGCAACGTAATAAACTATCTTCCTCATGATTTTTCTTATTTATCTTCTTTCAAAGATATTTTTAACGGTTAGCATCTGCTGGTTCTTCCTTTTTTTTGGCACATCCCCCTTATTTCTTAAAATATAAGTATTCGCAATAACTGCGGCAAGAATGAGCATAAAATCCTGGTAAACTCCAAACTGCAATGCGGCGGTAGTACCAATTAAGACCCACAGTGAAGGAATTATGAGCAGGTATTTGGAAAACCTTTTATCAGCAAGCATAAAAAAACCAAAAGTTGCAATGGTAGTAGGGCAAGGCAATCCAAATGAAATGGTATGCGATAAATTTCCTTCCAATAAGAAACTTATAGCAGGGTAAATAATTAAACCAAAAAGAATAAAGAAAAGAGATAAATTATCCTTTATCCGGCCATTATAATGAAATACAAGTTTTTTCCTGCCAAATGTTTCAATTAAAATAAATATCCCGTGCACAATAAATAAGCTTCCAAAAGCATAGGCCGGAGGGTTTATGATTGCAAAAAATCTGATCTGATACACAGCTCCCATCCAAATCCACAGTATGCCCAATATACCTCCAACGGTTTGATCTTTGACTTTTTGCTTCGAAACCACTACCCAAAACATGATCAGCCCAAGAAGTAGAATTATTAGCTGGGCTGGAAATACCGATGTATTGTACTCTTCAAAAACCAAAAAGAACTGTTCTGTTGTAAACGGAGCTTTCATGACACAGGTAATATGGCCTATTTACTGATTTTCTTATTCAAAGTTAGAAAAAAACATTAAGCAAAATGCCAGGTATTGCCAAACGGTATATAATTTCTATTCAGCCATGTAAGTCTTTCTCCAACTGTTTTATAATTTTCTTTAATCTTGTAATTTCATAACTGCTTAAAATTATACCGCTTATAATACCGAGCCACAGAATCTCAATACCATACTGCCAGTGTTGCAATCTAAAAATTGTACCTATTAAGATCAATGAGCTGGATAATCCAAATAACACATTCATGATTTTTCCAATTTTCTTATTGTTCATCGGTTTTGATTTTATGGTATAATGAAAATCAAAGAAGCAAGATAATAAAGAAATAATAAACAAATGATGCTTTAGGACAGAATTTTTTCCATGCCATATCAGGGTTGGACATGCGTAACAAGTAGGACAATGTCCCACTAGTCCAATTGTCCCAGAGTATAAATTAAATGGCTGAGTTGATCATCCTCCAGGTTTGTTTAGAAAGTCATTCACATCAAGCCAGTGAATGAAGGCATCGAACCAGCGGTTACTTGTCCGGTCGGGATTACCAAGGCCGAACCCATGACCGCCATTCTGGTACAGGTGAAATTCTACCGGCAGGCCTGCTTCATACCACGATTCTATCACGCCCATCTTGCCCCTGAAAAGAAAATCATCGGATGCAATAACGTTGAACATAGGCGGAGCATTCTTTGGTACTTCAACAGGGCCCATACCGCCATAAATGGGGCCGATGAATGCCAATTTCATGAGCTTTGAGTTAAGGGTGGCGTGCATGGTAAGACCGGCACCGGCAGAAAAGCCAATCATACCAATCCTCGCGGTATCGATGCCCCATTCTTCCGCCCGCCTTATAATAAGGTTGTAGGCGGCTTCAGCATCTTCAAGCTGATCAGACAAGTCCCGACGTGGCCGGGGCGGTTCTACACCTGCCGGTGAGCCAGAAGAATCGGCCGGGGGGGCGAAGGTTCTGTTCATCGATTCCTTAAAATCATCAAGCGATTCCGGTGTTGGGTGCAACCGGTATTTGAGCACAAAGGCGGCGATTCCCTTAGCGGTAAGTTCTTCTGCGACCTCCCAACCTTCGTTTCCCATCGACAGCCACCGGAAGCCACCCCCCGGGGCTACAATAACAGCTGCACCGTTTGCTTTACCCGGTTCAGGCAGAAAAGGGGTGAGGGTTGCAGCGGAAATATTCCGTGCCATAGGATCACCCCACTGGCGAAACCAGGTCTCGGGTGCGGTTTGTCCATCCACATTGCCGGTGCCCAGTGGTATGGCATCCGGTTCAGCCGGGGCGTCAAGCGGATAAATGGTGCCGTCCTGCGCCATTGCAGAAACAGCAAAGAAGAACAGGAAGGCAAATATGGATAATGATCCAGGCAGATTGGTAATAACCGGTTTCACAGATGTGCAAGGCATGATTAATTATTTTACAAGTGAAGGTTTAAATTTAGTTTTAGTTTATGATTTTTCAAAATTTTTATATTCAATAATAATTCTTTGCTAATGTTAAACAACCTTCCGCTTTAACAAAGTTCAAAACTTTAATACTGCCTTTGTACCAGTTAAAAAACGGGAAAAATTAGCGTTTACCATCGGATTTTTGTTTTTGGTTATTCCAACACGATCGGGGGATAAGGATGGTTTAGTGCGGTGATAGAGACGCGATAAATCGCTTCTCTAAGGCTCAAATTTAATTACTTCGGACAAGAAATTAGCCATTTTCACCAACTCTGCTTTTTGTTCTGTACTGATGCCTTCAGGATCAAAATGCATAATATCGTTTCTGATTTCCCTGATTTTATCGAGATGCTTAATGAAATGGGTACGTTCAATACTAAGTTGTAATCTGTCCCAATGTTCAGGCTTTTCGATTATTCTTACATAGTCACCGAAACTTAAATCATCAATATGTTCGATTTCTCTTTCCATATCGCCAATCTTACAATATTCATTTAATTCATTCACAAGAAACTTTCCATCAAGGAGTTGTCTGATATGATTCTCTATCTGTTCAAGGAGAATAAAAGGTTCTGCAACAGTTAAAAACTGAGCACTGATATCAGCCAGTGTTACAATGCCACACAGTGATTTATCTGATTTTTGTACAAGCACAAATTCTTTTTCCAGAATAGTAGAGATTGCATCAAGAAGCGGAGTTTTATAATCTAATATAGTAACATCATTTGAAATGAAATCTTTCACCAAATCAGATTCACTGCCGTTGGTAAGTCCATATCCGATCGATTCCCATGTTATTACTCCATGTACTGTTCTCGAGCCAGAAACTACAGGTAATTGGGAGAAGTTATTCATCATCATTAAAGTCATTGCTTCTTTTAACTGTGCTTCTCTTGTAACAGTAGCCGGAGGTGTATTTGCCGAATCAAGCAGCTGAATTCTTTGAATGGGTTCGATAGTTTTTTTACTTTTGGCCCTTTTTTTATGCCTAAGTGTAATTTTTTCATCTACCCTGCTTGTCATGTAATCGGGAACAACTTCAAGTTGATTTTCATTTAAAAATTCATTTACATCACTACGGTTCCCTTTGGTTCGTTTCTCGAAATTAAAAAACAAAAATAATTCCCTGGGAGTGACCTCAAATTCTTTATCTGTTTCTTTTATTTCCTGAACTATTTTTTTTAATTTATTGCTTATCATCATTTCTTAAATTAACAATCACAAATAGATTATATGCATCTCAATTGCGGAATCTTAGAAATAAAACCAGAAATTACGTTTTGTTATGTGCAGCGGGTATTATTTGAAAGTTCTCTTTTCTAAACCATATGGTTTAGTTAAAAGTTCAAAGGTAAGGTAAAAAAGAATCAGAAAACAAATTGTACATTGCGGCAGAATTTTTTGCCCATTGCAGGCAGGTTCTTTTTTCTTTTGCTGAGAGAGGCAGTGGGACAGGTGGGATGCGGGGGACATGTGAGCTTTTCAGAGTAAAAGGAACCCATTACATCATATTTATTTCTTAATAGCCTTGCTTTAGTTTTCTTTTGAATAAAAAAGGCAGGCAATTTGCAATTCAGCCTGATGAAAGGGCTTCATGAAATGCAAATATGCCTGCCTTTTATCGTAAAATAAACCTGGTTACGATTAATTAAAACCTGCAGGTTAATACAATCTAGTTCACTTTATCCCGTTTCCCGGGATCTGTTTCATGATCTTTCTTACCATGACCGTTATCCTCGCCTTTAAGTATTTGAGCAATTCTTTGTGATGCCTCAGAAGATATTTTTGATCCTCCACCCATTTGCTTTAATTCGAAACGGTCGAGGTTCATTACCTTATTCCATGTTGCCACAAAATCATATACAAATTTTTTCTGAGCATCGGATGCGGCATAGACTTCAGCCAAAGCCCTGAGTTCAGAGTTGGCACCAAAAATAAGATCGACACGTGTTGCATTCCATTTTCTTTCTCCTGTTTTGCGGTCCAGTCCATGGAATTTCTCTTTGTCTTCTGATGCAGGTACCCACACTGTACCCATATCGAGCAGGTTCTCAAAGAAATCGTTTGTAAGCACCTCCGGGCGATTGGTGAATACTCCATAGTCTGAATTATCAAAATTTGTGTTCAGAGCACGCATTCCTCCCACCAGTACTGTCATTTCGGGTGGTGTTAAACCAATCAGGTGTGCTTTTTCGATAAGCAGGTCTTCGGTGGCGACCAAATACTTTTTTTTCAGATAGTTACGGAAACCATCGGCGAAGGGTTCCAGCACTTTAAGCCCATCCACATCAGTTTGTTCCTGCGATGCATCCATTCTCCCCGGTATGAAAGGTACCGTAACATCAAAACCTGCATCTTTAGCAGCTTTCTCAACTCCTGCACATCCGGCAAGTACAATCAGGTCGGCAAGCGAAGCTCTTTTACCTGTTGACTGAGCTTTATTGAATTCCTTTTGAATCGCCTCAAGTTTTTCCAATACCCGGGCCAGCTGTGGAGGATTATTTACAGCCCAGTCTTTCTGCGGCTCAAGACGGATGCGTGCTCCATTGGCCCCACCGCGTTTATCGGTTCCCCTGAAAGTTGATGCCGACGCCCAGGCAGTTGAAACCAGTTGCGCAACTGTAAGTCCTGAGTTCAAGACTTTTGTTTTCAAGGCAGCAATATCTTCATCATCAATCAAAGGGTGGTTTACTTCTGGAACAGGATCCTGCCATAAAAGCTCCTCAGCAGGTACCTCGGTTCCAACATAACGTGAACGTGGCCCCATATCACGGTGTGTAAGTTTAAACCATGCACGTGCAAATGCATCGGCAAATTCAAGGGGATGTTCATAGAACCGCCTTGATATTTTTTCATAAGCGGGATCGAAACGAAGAGCCAGATCAGTTGTTAGCATTGTTGGGGCATGCCGTTTGGATGGATCATGAGCATCGGGCATTTCGTTGCCTGCATTTTTAGCCACCCACTGATGGGCACCTGCCGGGCTTTTAGTAAGCTCCCATTCGTATTTAAAGAGATTATCGAAGAAATAATAGCTCCATTTTGCAGGGGTTTGTGTCCATATCACTTCCAGTCCGCTGGTAATAGTATCGCCTCCCTTGCCAGTGCCAAAACTGCTTTTCCAGCCAAGTCCCTGGTCTTCCAAACCGGTAGCTTCAGGTTCAGCACCCACATGTTGAGCATCTCCGGCTCCGTGGGTTTTTCCAAATGTATGTCCACCAGCTATAAGGGCAACTGTTTCTTCATCGTTCATAGCCATACGGGCAAATGTTTCGCGGATATCTTTGGCCGACAACAGCGGATCGGGATTCCTGTCAGGCCCTTCCGGATTTACATAAATAAGCCCCATCTGAATGGCTGCAAGTGGATTATCGGTTTCATTAATATCCAGAATCCGCTCATCGTTATCAAGCCATTCTTTTTCTGATCCCCAATATACATCCTCATCGGGTTCCCACACATCTTCGCGGCCCCCGGCAAATCCAAATGTTTTAAACCCCATCGATTCAAGAGCCACATTGCCAGCAAGTATCATCAGGTCGGCCCATGATATTTTCCTGCCATATTTTTGCTTGACCGGCCAGAGCAGGCGGCGTGCCTTATCAAGATTTACATTATCGGGCCAGCTGTTCAGGGGCGCGAAACGTTGCTGACCGCGTCCTGCTCCTCCCCTTCCATCACCAACACGATAAGTGCCGGCACTGTGCCATGCCATACGGATAAATAATGGTCCGTAATGACCATAATCGGCCGGCCACCAGTCCTGTGAGTCGGTCATCAACTTATGCAAATCTTCTTTTACCGCTTTTAAATCGAGGCTCTTAAACTCTTCTGCATAGTTAAATCCTTCACCCATAGGGTTCGACTTTGTTGAATGCTGGCGAAGTGTTTTAAGGTTTAACTGATTGGGCCACCAATCGGTGTTTTTGGTACCAGCCGCTCCAATAGTGTGTTTTCCGGTAGCTCCTGTAACCGGGCATTTGCTGATTTTTTCAGAATTGTTTTCCATCAATATATCTATTTAAGTTAATGTTTCATTATTCTGTATATACTTCCCGATTATCTGTAACTTGATATCTTCCACCTTAAAATCAGGTATTTTCTTTTTTTTAAAATATGTTTCAAGCAGATCATTAAGTTCATTGTCAAAATAATCTTCAATCCGGTCGGAATCGGAACAATAAATGTGGTGATGATTTTCTACAATGGCATCATAACGCATCACATCCTTTTCTGTTTTAACTTTTTGAATCAACCTGTTTTCGGCAAACACATCAAGCACCTTATATACTGTTCCTACCGAAATATTAGGATGATTCTTCCGGATGTATTCGCTGATGTTTTCTGCAGTCGGATGGTTTTTAAGTTTTACAATTGCTTCATAAATGGCCATACGCTGGGGAGTTACTTTCAATCCCTTCTCTGTAAGCTTGCCGGTTATCTCTTCAGTGCTCATAGATAATTACTTTTAAAGGATAATAATTATCCTTTGAGAAATATAGTTATAGCAGTAACAAAACCCAGGGGTAAAGGTTTGATTTAATATCGGTAAAATATACAAATTTTTGTTTCAGGAAGGAATGTTAACCGGATGGCGCTATTGCTGCTAAATAATACCATGCGATATAAATGTGCGCCGGCGAGGTAAAACCATTAAAACTCCCTTTTTATCCTTACTATTTTGCATCAAGCCATTTCAGGGGTAATGCAGTAACGATATAATCTCCTTCATTGAGTCTAAAACCTTTACCCTGATTTTTAAAAGCCTGCATATCCAATTTTTCACCTCCCCTTTCCAGACTTACCTGATATTTTTCTTTTGTGGGTAAAATTAGTTTTGCCTCACTACCCTGCGGTACTTTAATTTCAAAAATGTATCCACCTGATTTTTCCAACCTCCAGTTTGATATGATTTCACCAAATGGTGATTCGTATGAACAGTTTACATACTCAAGGCCTTCGGGCATATGTGGAGTAATGAAAAATTCTTCAAATCCCGGATTCTCAGGATCTGGTTTAATACCTGCCAGCCAACGATAGTACCATTCAGTTACTGTACCAAACATGGGATGACAATTCGAGTATGTATCATCACTCTCCTTCCATGTTTCCCAAATTGTGGTTGCTCCGTTATCAATCATAAATCCCCATCCCGGAAATTCTGTGCTGTTAACAATATCAAATACTATTTCGGGGCTAACATATTCTGAAAGCACTTCCAAAACATATTTGGTTCCAAATATTCCAGTATTAAAATGGCCGGAAGGTCCATTATTAACGGCCATTAATAAAGAATCCCGTGCAGCATTCAAATCCTTTTCAGGAATAATTCCGTGATAAAGCAGGGTAGAAAACAATGTCTGCCGGTTTATTTCCCCCTTTACCGGTTTATCCCAGAATTCAGTTTTTATAAGGCTTTTAAGTTTTTCGGATAACTGTTCATATTTCTGTTCATTCTCCATATCCCCTATCACCCCGGCAAATGTTTTCATAATTTGGGAGCATTGCAGATAATGAGCAGTCCCTGTCAATTGCACTGGTACAGGCTTCATTGATTCATGATCGCTGAGGCCTTTCTCAACAATACCACCCGGGTGAATCTGTTCCGCTTTATCCATCCACTTATTATCCAATTCATAAAGTTCCTTTATTATTTCTATATCATTATAGTATAACCAGAGATAGTACTGTGTAATAAGAAATGCTGACTCCCAGCTGATTCCGCAATATTCTATTCCGGTATACGGGGCAGTGTCAACAAACATGGAATCATTCATGGCATCTACCCAGTCGTAAATGGTTTTGCGATAGAATGCCTGCATATCAAAATTGTATATAAACGATTCGCTGGTTGCGTTCACATCTCCACCGTAACCAAATTTTTCCCTTGCAGGGCAATCGGATTGAACGCTTACCAGGTTTGCCAGAAAAGTTCTTTTAGTGGCCTCCTGAATTGAATTTAACAGATCGGAAGAGCAGGAAAAACTACTTTTATTCCTGACATTTGAATGAATAAAAAATCCTTTTATATCAGAAATTTGAGGTTTTTTAGTAAGTCCTGTTATCTCCATATACCGATAAACGTGGTAGGTAAATTCAGGGATAAACCATGTTGCTGCAGTATCTCCAACTATATAACTATCGGTTTGCCAGGCTATATCAGGGGCACCCGGACCGCCCATACCTTTACGTTTAATTTGTCCTGCAACTGTGGTCAGCGGATTCAGTTTTCCATCTTCATATACTCTTTCGCCAAACCTGAAAGTAACAGTATCTCCCTTGTTTCCTGATATTTTTATTTTGTAGTTGCCGGTAAAATTGACTCCCATATCTGCAATGAAAATTCCTTTTTCAGGTGAATAAATTTCAACCGGCGTTAACTCCTTTACTATCTGAACAGGTGGAAAAAATGCTTTTTGCAATTCTCCTCCCGGGCTTTCCCCTTTTTGTGCAAAATTCCAGGAAGTATCGTCATAGCCGGGAGTATTCCATCCCCGAATTTCCTTACGGGCATCATAAACATTGCCAATATAGACATCGTTTTGAACTAAAGGACCTAATGCAAATTTCCAGGTATTATCTGATACAATTTCTTGTGTTTTCCCGTTTTTGAATTTTATTGTAAGTTTTGCAATAAAAGCAGGCTTTCCAACTTTTTTTAGATCGTTTCTTAAATTTCTGTGTCCCCATTTCTGCAGCGGGAGTGGGTTATAAAATCCATTGCCCAGAGAAACCCCCAAACAGTTGGTTCCTTTAACCATTGAAGATGTAACGTCGTATTCAGAATAATAAATCCGTTTACTGTAATCAGTCCATGCAGGATCAAGAACATTTTTTCCAACCGGCTGAGTATTTAAGGTTGCCTTATAATAACCGGCAGCCGTAATATAAATTGTTGCATTTTCTACTTCATTATCCACTATAAATTCTTTTCTAAATAGTGGCGACGGCCAATCGAGGTAGTACAGTGAATCATATGACGGGAGTTCCCTGCCATCCGTAATCCATTCGGCCATTTCATTTTTTCCAAAAATAAAATAATCAGTTTGTGCATCAGTTTGCATACAGGAAAATGAAATAAACAGTAAAAAAACGATGGAGCATTTTATCATTTTTGGTTAATTAAAGTCATGTTATAACTTTTAGCAATTTAAAAAATTTTAACCATTCCACTTTTTATAAAATCCTTCATTTTTACGGAGGACGATTGTATTTTATCCCAACCTAAACAAAAGCGCAAAGAATTCTGTGCTTTTAGACTTGCTTTTATGTTGCTTTAAAAAATACCTTATGCCCTTCTACAGGCAGGAATAATTGACATCGTCCGTGCCCGTTGATTTAACCCGGTAAATTTAGGTGCTGCAAATTTATATCTATAAAAAAAGAAAGGCTCTCCTTTCAGACAGTCTTTTTTTTACGGTCAATTATTTACGGGTGGTTATACGAATGGTTCCTTTATTGTTGTTCTCACCTTTTGCCTTATTTACTTCCACACGTTCAATGTCCTCAGGACTTATATTTTTCATTGCTTCGGCATCAGCCTTTTTACCGTCGATATAATATTCGACGCTGTCGCCCGGAGTGCTCAAAAAGATAGGCTGCCGACGGTATTTTTCGGCCATCTCCCTATACTTCTCAGCCATTTCACGTTGCTTATCAGCCATAATTCTTGTCTGTATTTCAATTTTCTGCCGTTGCTCTTCAGAAAGTTGACTTTGCTTTTCAATGAGTTCTCGCTGCTTTTCCACCATTTCCCTGATTTGTTCTTCCGAAGGCACATCAGGGGCAGGAGGAGCTGGAAGGTAAAATCCCCGGGCACCGGGGTTATTAATTTTATACAGGTTTTCAAGTCCGCGCAGGTTTAGCGCCTTATTTAATTCCGATACCGTTGATAAATTTATGTTTTCACCCTGCAACTCAACCAGGTTGGTAGCCCTGTCGGAGTTTATTACCAATGCCAGCGATTCTATCTTATCTCTGCTTTTTTTGAGGAACACCTTCACTTCCTCACCCATTTGTTTTTCGGTTTTAAACAATGTATAGTTATTGTTTTCATAGTGCTTCAGAATATCCTGGTGTATTGCCTTCACATCAGCATTCTGCACTGCACTGTCAGGGTTCACCGCCCTGCTTGTAAAGTAACTGGTCTGGGAAACAACCAAAATGTTATCGAGGTTTCTAAGTGCTTCGTATACCGGAGAATCACCATCAATATTACGTTTCTTAAGGTACAGTTCGAACATGTCGCTGCTTATTCTGCTCGCACTAAATCCATCTTTTTCAGCGTATTTGGTGGTAAGGTTTCCGAACAAATCCTTCTGCGCCCAAGAGGGTACTGTCAGGAACGAAATCATTAAAATCAAAAGAATTGTTTTCATGGCTTTTTATTTAATTTATTATTATTTCTACATTTTCATCTACCCAAAGCACAAGCATTTCCTCCTGCTCCTCAGGTTGAATGCTTTCGGAAATCTGGTAGAGTGCATGTTCCATCACGAAGAAATCGTTTTCCATTTTACGGAGGCGGTCGGCCCTGATGCCCAGGAACAATCCAACGATTAATACCACTGAAGCGGCAACTGAGGAAATACTGTAAATAAACATTCTCCGGCTGTTATTTTTTTGCTCTTTCTTTTTTATTCCTTCAAAGAGCGATGCTTCCAGGTCGTTGGGTACACTGCCTGCATGAAGGTACCAGCTGAATGCATCTTTTTCGGTCGAACCTGCTTCTTCCTGCAGAATCAGTTCCTTAAGCTGACTTTCCTCTTCAATGGATGTTTCTCCCTTATAATAGCTTTCCAGTAGTTTGTCTTTTGTCTTCATAATCGTAAATTTTTTTTATCTCCTCCTTCACTCTTTGCCGTGCCCTTGACAGGACTACCCGTATGTTGGTTATTTCCAGCCCTGTAAATTCATGTATCTCTTCGAATGAAAATCCGTCAATGTCCCTTAACCGGATGACTTCCCTGTACTTTTCGGGCAATTCTTCTATAATTTTCTTTACATGTTCGTATTTTTCCCTCATATCAGGATTCAGTTCATCCGCCTCAAGGTTCAGGTGTTCCCTGCTTCCATTCTCACTCATCCTCAGCGGCCGTTTCTTTTTCAATACATCATAACTGTAATTTTTGGCCATTGTAATAATGTAAGCCTGGGGATGGTGGCATTTATCCAGTTCATTTCTGTTGCGCCACAGTTTCAGCATCAGCTCCTGCAGGGCATCCCGTGTTTCCTCCTCATCCTTAAGTATCCCTTTCAGCAACGGATACAATTTACGGGAAAACGGCAGCACAATATTTTTAAACTCTTCTTCAGTCATTTGATAATAGGGACGATCGGCGATCAAATTTATAACAACAGAACCAGCCTATTATTGAAAACTAACATTTATTCTTTTTTTATACGGTGAAAACTATATTTTTGCACCTTTTTACGCCATGACTTATTCTCAGTTGTTACTATATCTTCTGATTGGAACAGGGTTAAGTTTCGATTCTTTTGCTGTGTCGGTTTCGTGTGGACTTGTCAGGAAGCAAATCAGATTTTGGGAGGCAGTACCCATCGCTTCTTCACTTGCCGTTTTCCAGGCCCTTTTCCCAGTAGCAGGATGGTATGCAGGCATAAAACTTCACCAGTACATCGGAGCTTTCGATCATTGGATAGCATTTATTTTACTGGCTTTCATTGGGTTAAAAATGATGATGGAAGGGAAGCAACCTATGGATTCCACTAATGCAATAAATTCGTTGAGCCTGCGTGTAGTACTTGGCCTTTCAGTAGCGACCAGTATTGATGCACTGGTAGTAGGTCTGAGTTTCGGCGTACTTGAAATGTCAATAATATATCCGGTAGTGATTATTGGCATGGTCACTTTTCTGGCTTCCATGCTTGGCATGTTATGCGGGAAAAGCATTCCGGCGAAACACAGCCGTCAGTCAATCCTGCTGGGAGGAATTGTGTTGATGGTAATTGGTGTAAAAATACTGGTTGAACATATTTGGCTTGTGTAAAAAATGCAGATAGGACCCTTCACATTAAATGATACACCGCTGTTTCTGGCCCCTATGGAAGATGTCACTTACAAATCGTTCCGGTGGATGTGTAAGAAATACGGCGCTGATGTGATGTACACCGAGTTTGTATCGTCGGAGGCGTTGGTGCGTGATGTTAAAAAATCGCAGGAAAAGATGGTGCTTTTCGACTTCGACCGGCCGGTTGCCATACAGATTTACGGGCACAACATCCGGTCGATGGTAGATGCAGCAAAGGTTGCCGAAACACTGCAACCCGATTTCATTGACATCAATTTTGGTTGCCCCATGAAAAAAATCATCAGGCATGGTGCAGGAGCAGCCCTCCTGCTCGATTTACCCAAAATGCAACAGATGGCGGCAGAAATAGTGAAAGCGGTTAAGGTGCCGGTTACAGCAAAAACCCGGCTGGGATGGGATGCAAACAATAAGCCCATACTGGAAGCAGCCCTGCGTCTTCAGGATGCCGGCATTGCAGCCCTTGCCATTCATGGCCGTACACGCGAGCAGCTTTATACCGGGGAGGCCGACTGGACACTTATAGGTGAAGTAAAAAACCACTCGCAGATAACAATACCCATAATTGGCAACGGTGATATTACCAGCGGCATTAAAGCTAAAATGCTGCTGGAGCAGACAGGTGTTGATGCCCTGATGATCGGACGCCCTTCCATTGGCCGCCCCTGGATTTTCAGGGAAGTAAAACATTATCTTAAAACAGGAGAAATATTGCCAACACCTACTGTAGCTGAGATTGTGGAAAATGTGAGGGAACAACTGCAGCTTAATCTCGATTGGAAAGACAACGAGCTGTCGGCAATATTGATGATGCGGCGCCATTTTGCAAAATATTTCCCCGGGTTGCCAAACTTCAGGGAGCTAAAAATCAAGCTGCTACGATCGGAAACCAATGCAGAGGTAAATGAAATTCTGGATGAAATTGCAGAAACCTATCGGTACTTACGACCGGAATATTGAGAAAATAGAATCATTCTATTTTTCTAATATCCTGATAATTGACAAAAACATGCACTATATATATAATGTTGTTTTCCAACTTATAAAAATTGTGGTTTGTTGGCTCAGAAAAGATTTCCTTAATCGTGGATTGTATTCTGATACAGGACTCATAAAAGGATTATTCAAGATCAGCTTAAGTATATACCAGCTCAATTCCCTCATCATTGTCAAACACTTTCTCAGAAAGGTGCCTGACATCGGCCAGGTAGCTATCGGCAGGAACATTGCAGGAAATGGTTTTATACAATGAATGGTCAAGGTTGTATATGCGGCATTGTGCGCCGGCAACATCCATAAGGTAATACTTATAACCTGGTGTTTCAAATTTTACAAGTGCAGCAGAATAGTTGTACGTATGTTCAAGTGTAACCTGTGTATAGCCTGCTGCTGCCATCAACAGAAGTAAACTGTTCAGGATTGGTTTTTTCATGGCAAAAAGGTTTTTTTATTTAAATTAATATTACGTTGAAATGAACAATTCATTAGCAGGAATCAGGAACTATTTAGCGCATTAGCTGTAAACCTTCATTTGCTGAAGCATCGCCCGGTCTGTTGAGTTTCACCTTATTAAACAGAATTTTTGCCTGGTTGTAATTACCTGTAAAGTAGGAAGTCCAGGCCAGCATCAGCAATCCATCGTAATCGAAAGGATAAAGATCAACTACTTTCTTAAAATGAGGCATAGCTTTTTGGTAATCCTTACGTTCATAATAAATCATTCCCAGTCGGAACATGGCAATGGTATTATTGGGATGAATTTCAAGAATTTCATTGTAAAGTGCAATCACTTCCTCCCATTTTCCAAGTGCAGCCATGGGAAGTATTAATCCGAACCTGGCTTCTTCGGAATAAGGCTTCAATTGCTGAGCCTCCTCATAATAGGCTTCCGATTCATCAAACTCTCCGGCATTGTAGCACAACCAACCCAGCCTTAAATTTATTTCATACGATGATGGATCGTAAACTTTTTTCAGTTCATTGGCTGAAGCAACAAAATCATTCATATTCTCAAGTTCATAACTTCTGGCAAATGCCTGTTCCAGCGATTCCTGATTTATTTGCGCAATAGCCGGCATCACTGAAGCAAACACCAGGAGCAAAAGGAATTTAAATCTTATAAGTTCCATGATATTCCGATTGTAAATGTATGTTTATCGTATTTGTAATTCAATGAATTGGTTCTTATCCCATTTGAATAGACCCTATATGTTTCGGTAACATCCTGCGAAATATAACGCATAACGAACCGGTATTTTTTACCAGTCGGGTAATAGAGGCTACCCGAAATCTTTTGTTTCGAAGTGCCGGGAAAGTTAGATACTACTAATCCTGCCGATTCAATAAAGTCCTCCATATCACCATTCAGGTACTGCCCGTAAAAATGGACAGGTCCCATCTGCAAGCCCCCCGTAATGCCAAAGGTATTGTATCCAAAACCGTTTTCATCATCACTTTTAAAATAAATACGGGGTGTGAAATATAGATTGAGATTAGAAAAAGGGTAAGCAGTAAGCCACAACGAATACTGTCTGAAACCTGTATCGGAAATGTTTCCATAGTTGTATTCAATGCCGGGTGAAAAAATACCCATATGCGTCCATGTGGAAGTTGAAAATACCAGATCGCGATAGTTTACCATACTGTTTCCAAAAAATCGCCTGTTTCCGCTTATGCCCCCGGTGACATAGGAGAAATCTCCCCAGATCAGGCTCAGTGAAGGTGCTACATACCATTTTCTCCCCAGCACAAGAATAGGGTTAACAAAATACTGAAACTGCTTGGTATTAGCAGAAAAAGTATTTTTATCCCCCCAGTCAATATGCTCCTCCCGATTGATTCCAACATAGGTAAGATTGTGATTTATGCTGATGGCTGGCGCGATCCGGTGGCTTAAATCCAGCGATTCAAAATGATAATCCTTCAGGTAAAAAGCTTCACCATAATTTTCTCCCACTCCTGCCTGCTGGCCATGAGAAACAGCTTTTAAATCATCATAACCGGGATTGAAGCTGTAGCCTGCTTCCAGTCCTGCGCCTGAAAGCTTACCTGGAGTATACCTTATTTTTTTCTTCATACCAGGCGTAAAATCATCTGCCACCTTGTAAGCTTCATAGTCTCTTCCTCCTAAAAGAAGGCTATAATAAACATATTCCTGCAACCATTCAAAAGACTGATCCCTCTCCCAGGCTTTAAGAAACCAGTCACTTGCGGTCCGGTATCGGTTCAGGTTGTAATAAGCTATTCCGGTTCGTACCTGCAAATAAAAAAAGTCAATCCCCTGCTTACGGGCTTCCCCGGCATACTGTATCAACTCCTTCCAGCTCCCCTGATGGTAAAGCTCATAGGAAGTTTTATCCACCTCCGGGTAGTTCAGCTTCTGCTGTGCCCGGATTAACAGGCTCAGCAGGATCAAAACTGCTATGATTCCGATTCGTTTTTGCATATCATCCTTATCTTTGCCTTATCAGTTTCCAAATTTATTTCAAATGTGCCATCAGGAAATATATAGACAAGACTTTTTGTAACATCAATGGTTCTTCCTGCTGCCTTCCTACTTACCACGGTTTCAAATTGAACCTTATCCGACGACAGAACGTCACCTGTTTGTTTCATCACAAGCTGATATTCAGCTTTAAGGAAAAGATATAACGGAGCCACAAAATCCTGAAATATTTTCAGCACCCCACCATAAAGAAGGTGAACGGGCAGAATATCATTAATCCTGCTGTTGGCCTGAAAACCCAAAGGTACCTTAAACAATGTGAAATATAACCAAAACAGGGGCGAAGGCTTTTTCCCCTGAAAATTAGTAAAGAAATGCATGTCTCCCTGGTTGTATAAATAAGCCAGTGCGCCGGTTTGCAAACACTTTAAGAATGTGGTATTGTAAACATCGGTTTCTGTCACCCATTTATAATCACCCTCCAACTTTTTCCATTTGTCTTTTTCCGATTCCACTTTTACTGAAACAAGGATCTGCCTGCCAGGAATAAAATGGAGTGCCTTTTTTAATACTTCATTCTTTGACGGGTTAACCAGCACCTGGCCTTTCTTTGGGAAATCAAACGATTGAAGGGAATATCCCCCTTTTTCATGCAGCAAGTAATGGCCAAAAGGATAATCGGTAGTAACGGAACCCACATAAGGATTAGTCTGAAACTGAAAGTGCAGATGAGGATAAGGTGACCTGCCAGAATTACCGCAACGGGCAATCAGCTGCCCCTTCTTTACCAAATCGCCTGGTTTTACTTCCACCGAATGATATTTCAGGTGGCTCAGTTTAGAATACAGAAAGTCGTTGTGCTTTAGAATCACCGTATTTCCCCAGTTATCTTTGGTATTTACATCACCAATTGCATTATCGGTAATGGAATTAATTACTTCGGCAACTGTGCCATCAGCAGGTGCCAAAACAGCTTTGCCAAAGCAGTAATAGTCGTCGGCAAAATCACCCTCATTTTTAAATTGTTGCCCTCCGCTGTCGTTGATCACAAAATCCCAGGCCTGCCGCCAGGCACCTTTGTGTGTAAAATCACCATTATGCCCCTGGCTTACTGTCCACTCTCCGAAAAAAGGCAATGCTGCTGAAACCGGATAAGCTGCCGGAAAACGATTCATGTTTCCAGAATACAGGTAAAGGTTCTTCTCCGGCTCACCCAATTGAACAGGCGTTTCTATCAGGTACCGGGAGCGCTGCTCCCGCAATTTCAATGCATACAGAAACATCAGCACAATAGCATTAAACGGCAGCGAGTAGGGAGAAATCCGGAACATTTGGAACAACTGCTGGGTGCTGGTGGTAATAAGAACCACTGCCGGAAGCAATAAAATAATCCAGCCGAAACTGACTCTGCCGGGCACCAGGTAATAGCCTCCCAGGGCTATGGCTGTAAGAATGTAGTTAAAACCGATAAAAGTATACCCCAGTGAATCGAATTCAATGCCTGCCAACCAATAAAATAAATAAGCCACTGCATAGCCCAGCATGGAAAGCACAAATGTAATGCGTGAGTAAATCAGCAATCCAAGTGCGATTATTATGCCGGCAAGTAGATGAGTCTGGAAAAAAATAGCAGCCAGCGAACGGAAATAAATTCGTATAAATGTAGAGCTAATACCTTTTTCGAGAAAGTCGTACAAATCAACAAAGAATGTACCTCCGATGGAATAAAGCTCGTTGTACACAAAAATGCCCCGCTCACTCAGGTTCAGTGCTGAAAGACTGCCTGCAGAGAGGGCGACAATCCAGATGGTGAGCAAAAAAGGCACACTTAGAAAAGGAAGGCCATATTTCCCAAGTACGCCCTGAAAAACAATTGTAAGAAAAAAGCAGGTGAGTGCCGAAACTATTATCAGTACATAAACCTGTAGTGATGGTTGGTAAAACAACCCCACACCCAGACCAACCAACAAGGCATTGAACCCGTATAAACCAGAACGTAAAAACCAGGAATTATACCCCATTTGCCAGGCAAGCAGGTTAGCCACCAATACAGCCACCAAGCCACCAATGCCTGCACCATAATCAAAAAAGCTGATACCCATAAGAAACACAGCCAGTGTTTTCGAGGTAGAAAAAAATACCTGCGAATAGCTGTTCAGGATTGAATGCATAATATCTCTCCCGCGAAGGGCATCCGTCATATGCATGAAATGGCTTTCATTTTTCGATTTTTGATTCCTGTTTTTTAATTGTCTCCAGATTCTCTTTTCTTCGGATTACATGTGCATTTCCGTTGCTGGTAATCAATACCACATTTGGGCGATAGGTTATAAACTGCATCCATTGAGTCACATTATATGCTCCTACCCTTTCGATTACAAGCTGATCGCCGGTCTTAACATGCGGAAAATTAATGGCATCACGTACAACATCAATATTCATGCACAACGGGCCGTAAATAGTAGTTTCTTCTACCTGATCAGACCCCGGGTTACTTGTATAAACGCCCAGATTGTACCAAAAAGAAGTGAACAGGAGGTTTACCCCGGCATCGATAACCATACTTCTCCGCCCTGTCGAAAGCCGTTTATTTGCCAGCACAGTGGTAAGCAAATAGCCTGCATCATCAATCAACGCCCTGCCGGTTTCCAGAAAAAGGGCAGGCAGGTTCTCGTGAGGTATCTCCGAAGAAATAAGGGCGTTGGAAATGGCTTCGGCGTATTCATCGAAGGAGGGGCAGGTTTCGGAACCTGGCATATAGGATCCTTTCAGAGTATTTTTGGATGCAAATCCGCCACCAAGATCAAGGTACTTAAGCCAGTAATTAAACTTGCGGTGTATGGCCATATACAGGTTCGCAAGCTTAGCTGCAGCCACTGCGTAGGCAGTTGTAGCCATAATGTATGTGCCTATATGGGTATGCAATCCCGTAAGATCGAGTTTTTCAGCCAGCATAATCCGGTTGATTGCATTCCATGCCTCACCGTTTTCATAGTTAAAACCAAACCGGTCCCACATGGGATAAATACCCGTATCCATATTCACCCTGATAGCCACCCGCGCCGTTTTGTCAAGTTTTCGGGTTAGCTCAATCAGCAGGTAAAGCTCATCGAAATGGTCGATGTGTATACAGGCATTGTGGTTAATGGCCAGGGTTAAGTCTTCAACCGACTTTTCCGGTCCGTTAAACAATATCTGTGAGCCATTTACCCCAAGGGCCAGTGCCTTTTCAAATTCAAAACCGGAAACCACTTCTGCCCAGGCTCCCTCGTCATGAAACACAGAGCATATGGCATCAAGGTAATTGGTTTTATACGACCAGGCAAACTGTACCTTAGGATAACGGGTTTCAAAGGCACGACGTGCATCAGCATAAGTAGTCTTTATTGTCTTTTCTGAGAACACAAATAAGGGAGATCCGTATTTTTCAATCAGTGCCGAAACTGCTATACCATCAATAGCGGCAATATATTTCGGTTTAACCGGCAGACCGAATTTGCTGGGAACTCCTGCAGTAATCTTATTAATTACCGGTTTTTCATAGGTTGATTTTTCCATGGTCATATTTCTTTGTTCATTGATATGGCAGCAAACTTTTCAAGATCTACAATCATATCGTAAGAGTATCGTACAAACATTTTTCCGATTTTATAGGTATGCATTGGCTTAACTTCCATGCCGAGTGCCAGCTTCACCAAAGCTTCAGGAATGTTCTGACCAGCACCTACAGCAAGATATACCCAGGCTGGTATTCGTGGATTTATTTCAATCAGGTAATATTCTCCGGTCTGTGTTTTAATCAGTTCAAGCTCCATACCCCCTCTCCAATGGGTTTGCTTTATTAACGAACGGGTAAGATGCATCATTTTTTCATCAGCCAGTGTAATGCCACCCCAGGCTTTTCCCTTATCGGTGGTGTATTGTTTACGCATTGGAACCGCTGCTACAGTGTTGCCCTGACCATCTCCAAGAGCAACCACATTTACTTCGGTACCTGAAACAAACTCCTGCGCAATGACAGGAAAGCCCCATTTGGCAGAAATATTCATGAAAGCCTGCTTAACCTGCTCTTTATTGGTGGCCAGGTAAGCATCGTAAAACTGTCCCTTCACCATTACCGGATAATCAAACTTATCTTCCAATTCAGTTATCTGTCCCAGGCTACCAAGATTAAGGCTGGCAGGCACTTTTATTCCGTATTTCTTACCAAATTCAGGCAGCCGGTGCTTTTCCCGTTCCTGAAACTGCTGAAATGTAGGCAGGAACGTATGAATCCCTTGTTTAAGCAACCGCTCTTCGTTTTTCATGAATGAATAAAGTTCTGCATCGAAATTAGGAACCAATACATCAATATTTTCCTGACGGTGAATATCCTCAATCCGTTCAATCAAATCATCCGACCCTGATGATGGATAGGGAACCTGGAAAATGCGGCTGCACAAGTCTTCCATATAGATACCCGGCTCCAGGTTCTCATAAACCAACCCGATTACCCGCACATCGAATTCCTCCGATTCTTTTAACCCACGAATAAACGGGACTCCCGGACCCGGGTTATCTGTGTTGTTCAGGCCGCTTACAGCCAGCGTTATTTCTTGTTTCTTCATTGCATGCCTCAATTAAATTCGGAAGTACTCTCCCGGGCTATAATTCCATGGAGTTTAAGTAAAGAACAAAATTCATAGAAATCCTTCTCAAATGTCAGTTCATCCAGATCGAACCGTGTGGTAAATACTTCCTTTATTTCCTCAATTTCCTTCTCCTGAGAAATCAGTTGTATAAGCTCCAGCCCAGTGGAATTCAAACTAAATGAATCTCCCGTATTTGAATTAAAAACAAAACCGTTATCGCTGATTTTTATTTCTTTTATTATCTTCATGTTACATTATAATTATCAATAATTTATTGCAAAAAAAAATACATCTTCCTTCAGAACTTTATCCTCATCGAATTTATATAATTTATTTCCAATACTATGCAGAAAATCAAACTTATTACAGCTATATGCATTCTTCTGACACAATTAAAATGAAATCCTTGCACTAATAGAAACTTTATTTCACTAAAAAGATTTGGCACTAATGTTGCTTATTTCAATCATCTGTTTAACATTAAAATTGAAATCATGAAAACAATTACTCGCCTTATTCTTTTATTTGCCGTAGCACTATTTGCTGCCTGCGAAGGACCACAGGGCCCTCCGGGACCTCCGGGGGAACCTGGATTTGATGGAGAGGATGGTGGTTTATTACTTCCTTCCGTATTTGAAATTGAGGGTGACTTTCTGCCTGAAAACGACTTTAAGTTATATTTTGAATTTCCCAACACGATAGAAGTGTTTGAAAGCGATGTTATTTTGGTTTATATTCTATGGGAACAAGCTGAAGCAGAAGATGGCAGTATGCTTGATGTATGGCGCTTATTGCCCCAGACAGCTGTACTTCCCGACAGTACCCTTTTGCAGTACAATTACGACCACACCTTCACTGATGTGCAGATTTTCCTTGATGGAAACACCAATTTCGATGAACTGCTGCCTGAAGAAGCACTCGACCAGGTGTTGAGAATAGTAGTGTTGCCAGCTGATTTTGCAGCCAAAAAAGGTCTCGAAATTGATGATTACAATCTGTTGATGAAATCTCTTGAAATTAATCCTGCACTTGTTCAGCCTGAAGTCAGAATTAATCTTGATAAGGAATCACTCTAGTCTATGCTGGTTTTTCCACCGACCGTTGGCTATTGCCATTAGCTTTAGCCACCGGTTGAAAAACTTTTAACAGTGAAAGACTTTAGCCGCATTTAATCCTATTTATAATTTCTTAAATACGTTTATAAATGCAGCTAAAGTCTTTTTTATGGATCCTCAATCGCATAAAGTTTTGTGAAGGATTACACTTTGCATAATACCCAGTAATGTAAGAGGCAGGGTCAGGCTTTATCCATCCGGCATATACAAACCCGTATCCAGAATTTACCAATACCTCGTGCATTATTTGATCCGCCACAGGCAAAATTATGGCTCCACGACAACAAAGTCAAACCTTGAAGCAATGCTCCACCAAAATAGTACCACATTACTACCAGGCTATAATCAAATTCGTTATTTACTCGTAATATATTCGTAGTTTATTCGTATTAAATTCGCGAATTTGCGAAGAAACTACGAATATACCACGAATAAACTACGACTAAAATACATATTAAATTATGCCCTGGTAGGAGGATGTTACCTCTTTTGTTGTACTGCATTGTTCTCCAAAAAGTGAAGCAAGTCTGTCAAATTCAACCATTTCCTGACTCTTTTCGTCCCGCACTACGACTTCGTTAATAAGATGGGGTTAGCGATCGGCATAACAGGTGATAACCGGACAGAAGATTTAACAGCCCGGGAACTATGTCCGAACAAAAGGGAAAGTAAGGGTTAAATTTGCAGAGTATTGGCATGTTCATGAGTTTTTAGCACAACTTGTTAATTGCGCTTGTGGAAATTTCCTCCGGATTCCAGCCTTTCAGGCCAGTTTGCCTTTGACCAGATCAAAGGAGTAACCCTCCTGAAAGCTTTTCTATTCCAAAACAACGAACTTGCCCTGGGCCGATTTTCCATGGGAGCCAATAATCCTGAAAATGTAAGCCCCGGGTATCAGTTCATTTTTAGTTAATGCAATCTGATGAGTTCCTTCCGTAAAAAATCCCAGCTTCCTTTCATACATCCGGTTGCCGGACATACTGTACACTTCGAGCTGAATTTCTGAACCTTCATCTGAAACAAGGCGGATATGTGCTGATTGTGAAAAGGGATTCGGATATACAGTTGCATCAAAATGCTGACTGCCCGACTGCATTCTTTCTGCCGTAGTTAAGACTGTCAGGCGAAGTTCAACAGTGTTTATTGATTTAGGAGGAACAAGCAGCAGAGTATCTGCCAGATAATTGGTGCTGACAAAATTACTGTCTTCAGTTGTTGAATAGGCTGTTGCCTCTTCAATCGTATACCCCGGAACCTGGAGCCTGACCCTGAATGTATCGGTTGCCGACCGGTTGACCGCAATAAATGAAGCCGAATCGCCGGAGGAACTTGTAAATGAGGCTGTTTTGAGCAGCTGATTATCGAGTGAAGTGCCTGTTCTTTTCCAACCCGGGTGTATAAAGCGGGAGTAATGCTTAAATACGTAAAAGTCCTTTGTGCGGTTATATCCTTTTGAATTGGTCCACCTCGACCTGTCCCACGGAAAATGGAGGTTCACCAGACCACCTTCGCTCCAGATCAGATCCCAGTATAGGAAAGCAGTAACATTTTCCTGAACAAGCGACTGGAATATCATCCCTGCCAGGGTAAACCAACTCTCACGCGAATATTCAGTCTGGAAATGGGGCACCTCAGGATGAAAATTACCCACTTTTTTATAGTTCGATGAGGTGAAGGGATCATTGGCAATGGTGCCTCCTTCAGCGCCATGGTAAAGGTGATGTGCTATCGCGTGTAGCTTCTGAAGGTCGAGCGCGTTGACATAATTTTCCACCGCATTGTATCCGATGCCAATTGTTTCAGGACCGATGAGCAAGGGAAGATTCTCTCGTTGCATAAGGGTATCAAAAACTGCATCAAGCGCTTTATTGTATCCGGCCAGGGTATCTTTGGTATTCACTATTTCTGAAGGCCTCATCAGGCAACTTTCATAGTCAGCCTTCCAATCGGGCTCATTTTGTATGCTTACATACTTTGGAAAAATACCGTTGGCATTGTATTCATCAAGTGATTCCTTCCACCACTGTGCAAAACCGGCATAGTCAAACTGCACTTTATTATTGTCGATTGTATACCGAAGTGTACCGCCATTGCTTTTGTCGTTATTGCTTTTCAGACCCGCAGGCGGCCCCCATGATGTAGTCATTATATCGATGGGATGACCAAGTGCCTTTTCTGCTCCGGCAGCAAACTGTTTTACCCGACCTACCATGCCATCATCGTATCCGTATGCATTTCGTACCCTGAGGATATCGAGGCTCAGTTCACTAAAAATGACATTATATATTTCTGAACGATTGGGATGAGCGGTGAGCCAGTTTTCATAATAGGCCAGCGAGGCACCAAAGCCTGTGATGGTTTGATGCACCTCATCCACGTGTATCTGAACCGTTTCGATGCCAGCGGTTTGAGCATTTAGTTCCTGAAGGCAATTAACGCCTGCATAAAAAATAATTATAAAAAATGCACGATAAAAAAATCTCATGGCAGCAGTTTAATCAATTATTCATGGCACTAAAATAACATCATCCAGGAATATTCAAATGCCCGGACAGATAATAATGTTTATTTACACCTAAGAATCAAGGAAAACAAATGTTTAAACCATCTTGAAATAATTCAAAACAGATAATAAAACCAATCGGAAAGCTTTCTTTAATTAATCGATCAATACAATTTTTTCAGAATCTGGCATATTCATTTCAATTGTGCTTTTTGTTTCAGGCAATTTTGTCTTTTCGGAAAACAGGTTTAACGATTGCACAAAATCATCAAGAATGAACTCCTGTGCCAGGGAACTTCCTTCGTGCCAGTTTAAATCACGATCCCAGTAACCAGGGCATTTATCTAAAAAATCGATGGGATGACAATAACTGATCTCAATTATTTTAGGGACAGATTCATCCAGAATAAAATCAAATGCCATTGATTGTGACCTAAGTTTTACAGCCGTTTCATGGGCTATCTCAACCATTCTGATATCAATTGAATCAGGATTATAATCCAGCAATCCACTACCTGATGCACGGAAATCTCCAGGTCTGCAATACCTGCGCAGACCAAAACAACGATTGCCAATTACCACAAGACGTGTATCATAGGAATTATGAGCTATAAATTCCTGAAAATAAATGTATCCTTTTTCTTTAGGTGAAAAATTTTCCTTCTCATTAGGCAACATCAAACGGGCAAAACCACCTGCAACCAGTTTGAGTGCTTTCAGGTTTCTGTCACGCTTTAAAATCCAGAATCGTTCTTTCACCCTACCTATAGGATCAATTGGTTTGTATCCTTTGCCAAAGGCCCTTCGAATTAGTTTCTTTGCATGATTTTTACTTTTTGCCAACCTTACATTCGATGACCCCGCCCCGCATCTCAGCTTAAAAACTTTTGGAAATGAAACTGTTTCTGCCCATTTTAAAGCATCTTTTTTTGTATAAAATACATATGTCTTCACCATCGGAGCATTAATAGCTTCCAGAAGATACTTCTGCCCTATCTTGTCGTCATAATGCCATGAGGTATTTACATCAGGAAAAACCTTGATTCCCTTTTTTTCAAACAATATTGTAAGTTGCCGGGCAAACAAGGCTGCCCTGAAATCCGTCAGGTCCCAATGCCACATTAATCCACTGCCATCTTCAAGCTGATCAATGATGTCGGTATCTCTGCAGTTGATAATTTTAAATGGAATGCCATTTCTTTGGCAATAATCAATCCAGCGATCGCTGTAAGATCCTGGCTGGTGGTTAATACATAGTTTCATCGATTCGAAATTTATTTGTTTAGTTATTTAATGAATGGAGTGAATGTCCAAAAGTAATTATTAAAATAACACTACATATACACAACCGGGGAACTTTCTAATTTTAATCGGTTGAAACAGGATTAACTGAATCTGTCGTATTCATTATCCTGATTTCTTTTTGAACAGGTTTCTTTTCTTCTTTGGACATAAGAGATAACTGCTGTATAAAATCTTCAATAATAAATTTCTGCAGCTGAAACTGGCCACCATGCCAGTTTAAATCGCTATCCCAGTAACCCGGGCAATCATCCCAGCCATTTACGGGCTGACAATAACTAATTTCAATAATTTTAGGCTCCTCCCCATCAAGTATGAAATCAAAATTCATTGACTGCGATTCCAGTTTTCCAGCAAGATCAAAAGCCAGCTTAACTATACTTGAACCAATCAATTCAGGATCAAAACTCAGTAATCCGCTCCCCGAAGCTCTGAAGTCATTGGGCCTGCAATATCTTATGGCTCCAAAACAACGATTACCCACAACACTTAACCGTATATCGTAATTATTATCAGGAATAAAATCCTGAAAATAGATATAACCTTTTTCCTTAGGAGCAAATTTTTCCTTCTCATTGGGCAACACCAAACGGGCAAAACCACCTGCAACCAGCTTGAGTGCTTTCAGGTTTCGGTCACGCTTCAACATCCAGAATCGTTCTTTCACCCGACCAATAGGATCAATTGGTTTGAATCCTTTGCCAAAGGCCCTTCGAATTAGTCTCTTTGCATGATTTTTGCTTTTTGTTAACCTTACATTCGAGGACCCGGCCCCGCATCTCAGCTTAAAAACTTTTGGAAATGAAACTGTTTCTGCCCATTTCAAAGCATCTTCTTTTGTATAAAATACATATGTCTTCACCATTGGAGCGTTAATAGATTCCAGAAGATACTTCTGCCCTATTTTATCATCATAATGCCATGAGGTATTTACATCCGGGAAAACCTTGATTCCCTTTTTTTCAAGCAATATTGTAAGCTGCCGGGCAAACAAAGCTGCCCTGAAATCCGTCAGGTCCCAATGCCACATTAATCCACTACAATCTACAAGCTGATTGATAATGTCTGTATCTCTGCAGTTGATAATTTTAAATGGAATGCTATTTCTTTGGCAATAGTCTAACCAGCGATCACTATATGATCCCGGTCTGTGATTAATAAAAAGGTTCATCGATTCAGGATTTGGAAATTTAGTTATTTACTTTTAAAGTAAATATAATCATTTTGAGGGTAAAATAAAAAAAAATCAAGTTCTGATACCACGTCATTAAAGCTGAATGTCGTCTTAACCCACATTGCAGTTGCAAGCATGTATATATCTGATATCAAAAACTATCTTTTATTGAAATTTCCAAAGGTGGTACTACAGATTTTTTCTCAAAAAGGGTACGTAAAGTAAAAAGTTAGCAGTCGTTATTATCTATATCCTCCTGAGCCTGTGTAAGGGCATTTTCCCAGGCAACCCTTTCCTGACCGGTAAGTAAGGTGCAATCGCCGAAAGGTCTGAGGGCATTCAGGTATGCCTGCGCCGCCTCCTTATATGCAATGCAATTAGCCGGGGTAGGATTGGTGCCGTAAGCCTGTGCTGCTGAAGACATGGCATTAATCTCGTCTGAAACTGCTGTTGACCATGATAACGAACAGGGTGTACCATCATTATCTTCATCTTTGTTACAGGACATTATACCTGCTGCTATTAATAAAGTTAATAAGGTTAAGTGTAATTTACTTTTCATAATGATATATTTTCATGTATCAATGCAATATAAGACTTTAAAGTGTTTTATCAAATTTTTATCGGGGCAAACTAATAAACCCGTCTCTCATATACCCACAATTTTGACACCACTGCCTTAAAGATGAAAAAATGTAACACTTTGTCAGGTAATGGTTTGACAGTTGCTTGTTGGTTGTTAGATAAAAGTTCGTTAAGGGTAATAACCGAACAATTATCAACTCCTCCCAAGCAACTGTCAATCTTCATAAAAGATCAAACAGAAGCAGCAGGAAGGGTAAATGAAAATATTGAACCACTTTCGGATGACGGCGTTGTTTTACTTTCCACCCAAATTTTTCCTCCATGCCTTTCTACAAATTCCCTGCACAGTATCAAACCAAGACCGGTACCTTTTTCTTTTTTTGTGCCTGCAGTGGTGTAGTTCTTATCGATTCGGAACAAATCCCGTATGTTCTCCTCTGGTATGCCTATCCCCGTATCAGCTACCGAAACAATCAATTCCTGCCCCTGCTTAACGGCCGAAACAGTAACTATACCACCGGGGTAAGTAAATTTTATGGCATTCGTTATTAAATTCCGCAGTACCGTATTCACCATCTCCCGGTCGGCAAAAACAAAAGTCTCCATAGGTAGCTTTGATTCAATAACAATATCTTTTTGCCGGGCTAAATCAACAAATAAAGATGCCACTTCATTTATCAAATCGGCAATATTCAACTTTTCAGGCATATATTCTATTCTGCCGGTTTGCGACTGCGACCATACCATCAGGTTGGATAACAACTCAACTGCTGATTCCGATGAATGCCTGATTATTTCCGAAAGCCTTTTAATTTCCTGCCGGTCCATGTTTTCTGCATGTGAGAAAAGAATATCGCTGAACCCCAGGACAGCATTGTATGGACTTTTTAAATCGTGTGCAATTATTGAGAAGAACTTGTCCTTGGTGGCATTCAAATTTTTTAGCTCTTTGTTGTTAGCCCTGATTTGCTGTGCCCGTATGGCAATTTTTGAAAACACAATCGTAAGCAAATACAGCAGTACACTTATTATTATCCCGACTATAAGTGAAATTAAAGTCAGGATAGGAAATGACCGGGGTCTGAAAAACTGCAGGATCCACCGGTTTTCGTTAAAATTAACCGGAAGCAGATGTTCATCGTAGCCAAACCTCATCAGGTAATCTGAACCAATCCCATAACTGTCATACAACAGGGTCGAATCCGACAGTACTTCATCGTATATCTGCAAGCGGATGTTGGAACCTTCATTTGTTAAGGAAAATATATCGCGCATTAAGGTATTCAGCCGGTAAGGGCTGTACAGCCACCCCCTTATGGCCTCATGTCGCTGTCCGATTGTGTTGAGAGGCCGTTCAGTCTCATAATGAGGTACAAACATCAGTGAACCGTAGAGTTCCTCACCATTGGTATCCCTTTCAAGCCGAATTCTTCCGGAAAGTGTAGCAACATCATAATCCCGTGCGAATTCCATTGCCTCTCTTCTAACCGGTTCGGTTAGCATATCGTACCCAATTGCCTGACGATTCCTGCCCGTAAACGGCTCAACAAATACGATGGAGGTATATAATTCCCTGGCATAATCAGGTAATACGGAATACCCGTTAAACCCTTCCTCTCTGACCCTGCTAGTGTGCTGCTCCAGCTGGCTGCCCGGAACAATCATCGAATATCCGATCCCCTGTACATCAGGCAGGTACCTGTCGATGCGTGCATGGGCGACGTATTCCCTCCAGTCGGTGCGGGTAACGGTATCCGACAGGGCAAAATATGCTATTCCCGCCCTAAGCATCAGTGCATGTGCCTCAAGCCGGGCAATTAATTGCTGCTGAATTTCATGTGCAGTAAAATTGAGGCTCCTTCTATCCTGATAGTTTACCCGGTTATATACTGCAAAGGTTATTAATACTGTAATGATTAATCCTGAGAGCATGACAGGGGTTGCATACAGTTCAAGGTTCTTATATCGAAACTTCTGATTAAAAGTTCGTTTACTTTTTGGTTTTTTGCTACCCATAATATGGCGTATTATAGTATATTAAATATAACCTTTTTTAATTAATATTGACTACAATTTCAATATAATATGAGTAGAACAGACTAAATTATTTAGTAAGCAGCGGCAGTGGGCAGCAAGCAGTTCGTTAAATCGCGGATGTTTAATGCACGGTCGCTAAGAATTGTCAGCATGCGCAGCTCCTGACAATGTCAGGAACCTGAAGCGTTTAGGATCAACACGAATTATGAAGAGCTTACTGTTCGGACGCACAAGTTCATTAACACCAAACTAACCCCCATGAAAAAAGTCAGCAAGCACATCACTCTATCAAACCCTAAATATAATTGTTATGAGTAGCTTCAGAATGAGTATCCTATAATATTTTATTCATCACCCGGAAACCTCACACCACACGCTTCCCCGCACAGCTGCAGAAACCGTTCCTGCACTTTCACATCATCAGCTTCATCAAGGTACCTTTTTTCTTTTTTGTGATAAAAGTAGCGACCAGAAACCTTAACCTCACCATCGTTACTGACTGCAAGCCACATTTGGGTTTGAATGCCTTTTTCAAGGTTGCCGGGAGCACCAGGCCCACCCATTTTAGTTGGTACCCATCCCGGATCCACCGCATTGGCATAAACCCCCTGCCATTTTCGGCCTACCGCCTTTGCAAGAAGGATCACATGAAGTTTAGAATCAGAGTAATTAACACTACCATTATCGAATCCGCTCAGGCCGGGATCACCCTGCATGTGCAAACCCGAACTGAGGTAAATCAATCGTTCAGGCCTGTTCATCAGGCAGGTCAGAATATAAGGCGCAAGGGTATTTACCTTGAAGATGAGCTCACCGGCAGTCCGGTATACTCCTGCATTGTGAATTACTGCATCGAAAGTGCCTGATGCGTTGGCTTCATCAGCCAGCCGTTTTACCTCCTCCACTTCAGTCAGGTCAGCTACCAGAACCTTTTCTGCACCTGGCACCTTACCGAGAGCATCGTTACCACGGTTTTCATTTCGCGCATGCAACACAACCTTGTGCCCTTCCTTCACAAGGTGTTTTGCTGCAAGATGCCCCAGCCCATCGGCCGAGCCGGTAATGAATATTCTTGCCATCAGAATGGTGTTTTTTAAAGCAACTCAACTATAATTTCAAATTGCCGTTCTCAACCAGTGTCTTGCCATCCAGTTTTACCGTGCTGCCGGGAATAAAGAAACTAAATCCGTTGGAGGCATCATTGCTACCACCCGCCCACATATTGTTACCAACCCCCACGGTAACCATTCCTGCCGGCATCCAGGTAAGTAACTTACTTCCTTCAGGTATCACTACATTTGGGTTAATGCCAAAATCAATAACACTGAATTCATCCATTCCCTTTTCACCCGTTTTATAATATTTCTTTAATAATTCCAGGTTGGTTTTTGCATCCATGGAAACCACCTTTCCATTTTTGAACTCCATAACTAATCCTTCAACCGGTTTACCCATAATAGTGAAATTGTCCACAACAACCTTCCCGTTTGCTGTGCCGGCAACCGGTGCAAGGTAAACTTCGCCTGCAGGCAGGTAAACTGAATATCCCGCCGAACCTTTTTTAATGTCTTCTTCCCCGATAATCCCATCGCTGCAAAATGTCGGGCAGCCGTTTACCTTTACTTTTAAGCTGGTACCGTTTTTATTTGTAATTTCCAGCTCATTTCCATTTGCAAGCTGCGATTCAAGCTTCTTTCCGGTGGCAGATAATTTATTATAATCAACGTTTACTCCTGACCAGAAAATCTCAGTCAACTGATTAAGAGGAATTCCAAACTCATCGGCATTGGCTTTTGTGGGATACATACCGTTTCCCAGGGCTACCATTTTAATCGGATTTTGTTCGACATAATCCCTTAATTGCTTACTTGCATCTCTTCGTGTTTTAAACCGTTCCGGTGGAATATCAGCAAGTAAATCAGGTGATTCATCAGATGATACAGCGATTTGAGCTGTAATAAATTTTACCATGTGCATTCCCAGTTTGGGAGCCTGTGAATCGTATTTCTCAGGCACCTCAGTATACATTTTCCGGGTGAGGCGATCACTGTTAACAGTTAGAAGAGGAAAAGCTCCTTTCTTACGCACGTTAACAGCAATGTTTTCAAGTAATTCCATGTCCTTGACTCCTCCCGAAACCATCACAATATCTCCTTCCGAAATACCAGCACAATTATTTACCAGTTCAGCGGCTACTTTCTCCAAATCAGCATTTGCAGTAGTTCCTCCCGTGCTTTGGGCGTTTGTCACATAACCAGTCAGTGCAAACAAAACCATAAATAAAAAGAATTTTGACTTCATCAAATTGAGTTTTAAATTTATAAATATGATACACGATTATAATTTGTTGTTTGTTAGTATTATAGCAAGTTACATATTAAAATTCAACAGGCAGCAATAAATAAAAGATTTTTTAGTCTGAATTGAAAAAGTTATTTAATTCATTATGTAATGCTGGCTTTTCGTCAATGGATACTACCGGATAAATGTTTGGAACAATTTCTATTCATGAAAAAACCTTTCATCAATGCAAATGCTCACTGACAATGGCTATATTTGGAGAAGTTACAAACAATATAAGAATACACATGGAGCAGGAAAGCAAACAGAAACCGGAAAAGAACGAGGATAGCAATCCGGATAAAACAACCCAGTGGATCGATAAGGCAGAAGAATTTATTGACGATGCAGCAGATAAAATACATCAGAGTGATGCTTACCGAAAAGCGGGTAAATCGGTGGAGAGCGCCACAAAAAAGATATTCAGGCAAGCAGGAAAGTGGTGGGGAAAATCGCAGCAGCACTTAAAAAAATGAGTCTGACTTTAAAATCTAAACATATTGGATTACAACAGTTGAATATAAAAGTCACTTAAGCTTACTCTAACTATGGTGTCTTGTTTGTCTTTTGAAATTTGTCTTTTGTTATTTTGATTTAATATTCCAGGTTCCGGATAACTTTACATGGATTACCTGCAGCAAAAACATCGGAAGGAATGTCTTTTGTTACCACACTGCCGGCTCCTATAACTGTTCGGTCACCGATGGAAATGCCCGGACATATAACCACACTTCCGCCGATCCAGACATCCTCACCTATCGTAACAGGTTTTGCATATTCCAGACCCGATGACCGCTCTTTATAATTTACCGGATGTGTTGCTGTATATACCTGTACATTTGGTCCAAACAATGTTCTGTTACCAATTTTTACCTGCATCACATCCAGCACCACACAGTTGAAGTTAAAGAAAACACCATTGCCAGTGATAATATTTGAACCATAATCGCAATAAAATGGTGGTTGCAGCCATAAATCTGCACCTGCATTGGGAAGCAATTTCTTTAGGATTGATTTCCTTTGATCTTCTTCGTCTTCTCTTGTATCGTTCAATTCCTTGATAAGCAGTCTGGCCTGCAACCGATCTCTGGAAAGGTCAGGATCAAGCGCATCATAGAGCTCTCCTGAAAGCATTTTCTCCTTTTCTGTTTTCTTTACCGACACCATAATAATGTAACAACAATGTTATACAGGCATAGTTTCACTTAACCGTCTTTCAGACCCGGTAACGAGGTAAAAGTTTTGACACGTAAAATTTAAAACAATGTATACCCAAAGGTTACGAAAAAAGTATTATAGCTTGAAAACCAGTATTTATGTAGTGTTAATATATCTCGTCCTGTATTGTACCGTGCTTCCATACTATACCGGTTTTTGTATTTAAAACCGGCACCTGCGGCTAAGTAGGTTCCGGTAATAATCTGCCAGCTGTCAAACGTTCTTCCGTCATTCTTAAAAAAGAGCGTCAGATCTGAACTGTTGGTAAAATCGTATCCAAAGCAGGCATTTACAAAAAGTTTTGAATTATCGTTTAAAAATAAGTAGTGCCTTATTCCTGCCGGAACTTCTATTGATTCGTGGTTTACCTTTGAAATGAAATTTTTTGCTGAGGGCGCTTCAGGGAAATAATAACGGTAGGTAGGTTCTATAATCAATCCCCACTTATTTTTGTTAAAGGGTAAAATAAATTCGAATTCAACACCAAACCTAAAATTCATGTTCAACCCAAAATCGGTATTCATCGATTCGAATCGATTATGAGTTAGAGTTAAATTGTGAAAGTTTACACCCGGTCTTAACGACAGGTTAAATAAATCTTTCTTACCGTTGTTTTGATAGACCTGCCCCATATCGCCATTAACTTTCATGAAAAAACGTTCAAGGTCTCTTTGCTGATAATTTACATCCTGAATGTCGGCAACCGTAATACCATGATTTTTAAAATTACCATACAGTTGATTTTTGAAATCAAGATTAACTGAAA
The DNA here is from genome assembly GCA_024636975.1 of Mariniphaga sp. Lineage (GTDB taxonomy): Bacteria > Bacteroidota > Bacteroidia > Bacteroidales > Prolixibacteraceae > Mariniphaga. The sequence goes on along the minus strand of JAGXGA010000031.1, from coordinate 18,158 downwards.
CCCTCTTTTCGCTGAGTAATCCGGTTGCTGCATCATAATTATTTGCCATATAGCGTTTATACACCAGTTGTTCTATTTCTGAATTACGGGTTTTAAATAAAAACCGGGTTAAATTTTTTTCTGAAAACATAAATAATGGTGCTTTTCCTTCAACCAGCACCTTAAGAAATACTGTTACTTCCTGAAACAGGGGTTCCCGGACCGTACTGATTGTGCTGGTTAAATCACCCGACTTGTCGATATCGATGGTTGCCCTGATATATCTAAAAGATCCGGGGACCCCAAATTCTTTTACCGTCTGAATAACAGCTTTCTGAACCGGATCGTCATTCGTTAATTTGTATAAGAATTCATTAGGATTCCTGTTCCAGTCCCTGTTTCGTATTAAGCACTCAAACTTCTCATTGGATTCATCAATAAAATATCCTCTTTCAAATCCTATCTGCGACAAGGTATCAGTATATATAAAAGCAAAAATTGCTGCAAACAAAAGGTGTTTTTTCATTATAAGCAGGTTTGGAATCAATAGTTTTTTTGAAACATAAGTTTATGTTTAGTCGGTGAAATTAAATAAAGTTTTGCAGTAATCCAAAAACAGATAAGTGGTGAAAAACCAAGCACCGGTTACGATGCTGATGGCATGGATGGCATTTGATGATTCACTTCAAATTATGGGCATTAATCAATTACATTAGGACTTTAAAATAAGTTATAAATATAGCCGGAATGTCAGTGGTTTTTAAAGGAATCGTTCTCACCCACATAAAAATTCCACTAATAAAAAATGGCTCAATTAGGATGGTATCTTGAGCTGATGACTTGAGGTCACCTGCTCAATTATCCTGAGTGAATAAAGGGCTGAAACCCCGGGCCGGACTGGTCCCCAAACATCCTGACCCCCGGCTTTGAAAGCCGGGGTTAGTGACCAAGCGGATTATAAAGCTCTCCTGAAAGCATTTCCTCTTTTTCTGTTCTCATTTCCGGCTACTTAAATATATAACAACAATGTGATACAGGATGTAACAACAATGTTACAGATTAGTTTCTCATCACCTGTTGGCCAGATCTTTCACCATTTTGAAATTCATTAGCCCTATTCCCTGCCGTAAATTCAACTGTTCATTTACGACCTTAAATCCCGCCTTTTCAAAAAAGCCTTTTGCGGTTATGCTTACATCCGAAAACAATTTCACATAGTGAAGGCGTAAGGCTTCATCTTCAAGCAGCTTCAGAATTGCAGTTGCTATGCCTTTCCCCTGAAAGTTTTTATGCACATAAAGCATGTCAATACAACCTCCCTTTGCGAGTGAACCGAACCCAACAATACATTCCCTGATCAGGGCAACCAAAACGAACTGATGCATCAAAACTTCACGCCAGCGCTGTTCATTTTCGATTCCTGAAGTCCAGGCCCGGATCTGCTCATGATTATAGTCCGATGAACATACTGACTCAATTGTTCCAACAAACAATTGTTGCATCTCCTGCAGATCATTCAACCGGCCACTCCGAAAAACTGGCTTAGTGGAGGACATCATTTCAAATTATTTGTAAGTTCAAATCTTAAAATGATATTCGCGCCTTTAAGCACCGGGAAATTATTGTGCGGCGGTAAATTCATTCGTTTATATTATTAATATCTTGTTTTTTAATTAAATAGATACATTAACTGCAATCGGTCGAAAAATAAACTTCAGGACTGTTTGCTTTTTTTAATTGCAGATTCTCCGGTGGAAAAGGAAAGGTCCAAACACAAACCTTGTTTAAATCCGGCATGTCTTCAATCCATAAGATTCGAATTTCTTCATTCCGGGAAAGATTTAAACTGTCCAATGAATTGGAAGAGCAAACAAGCAAATTCAACAGAGGATTATTCGTTACATCCAAATAATTTAATTCATTGGCACGGCAGCTTAATGAGGTGAGTTTACTGTTTTTTGATACATCCAGATTGTATAACGGATTATATTCACAATTCAGATCAACCAGTTCCATGTTTTCAGAAACATCCAAATCCATTAAATTATTATGTGCACAATATAAGTATTCCAATGATGTATTATTTGAAACATTTAATGAATCAAGCTGACTGTTACCGCATAATAACTCTCTTAAATAAATATTCTTTGAAACATCAACTGATCCCACCGGGCTGGAAGAACATGCCAGATAGTTTAAAAAGGAATTCTGTGTAACATCCAGTTTTGTCAATTCACGATTGTTGCTGCAATTTAAATACTCCAAAATTGTATTCCCGGTAACATCTATTTCAGTTAGGTTGTTGACATTACAATCTAAAAACGTCAAAATGCTGTTTCCTGAAACATCAACAGAGGAGAGTCTGTTATGATAGCAATTCAATTTTTGCAAAGAAATACAATCCGATACATCCAGTTCAGTCAGCTTATTTTCACTGCAATTAAGTTCAGTCAAAGCAACAATTTGGGAAACATTCAATGAGACAATTGAATTTTTACTGCAATCCATCTTTTTTAATGAGGGAATAACCGACACATCCAGCATCTTCAACCCATTGTTGCTGCAATATAATTCCTCAAGTTCAGTGTTGCCAAAATTTATAAAGTGTATCCGGTTCGCTCTGCAATCCAGTATATTTAACCTCGTGTTATTTGAAATATCCAGGGTTAATAACTTGTTTTCACTGCATATTAATGTTTCCAGATTAATAAAGTATTCAATCCCGGTAAAATCCGAAATATCAGCGCCTTTAACATTTAAAAAAGTAACCGCTTCTGCTTCTTCTTTGCTTATTATGCTGTCGTTATTCAAATCATAACCCCTGTTTATTAGAGCTTGCAGGAAATTCTCATCCGGTATACCAGGTATATTTTCAAATACCTTGTCCTTTTCGCATTGGGTAAACACAGCCAGTATCAAAACGGTTACTATAAAAAAGTTGATTTTTGATTTCATTTGTTATTAATTACAAGTGCCTGGCTGAACGGCAGCCTGCGTTCATTTTTAATAATTCCTGAGCAAAAATTTCATCCGTAAGAGCTATTCACTCCTGATAAACCATTGTTCACTGGTAAAATTGAAATATAGAAAAAATAAAGCATTTAAACAAGAAGATTTACTTCATTGAACCTGGTAATTCCTGAAAGATAAAAAAAGGCCAGTTATATCAATCTTCATTATTGGGTTCATTAAAAATGAACCAATTTCCATTGTGGTAGTTAAATAAGTAGAAATCAAAAAGTTTATGTATGAAGTATTTAGTAAAAATAACCGATATAAAATCGACTGATGAGCTGGAAGGCGCATGGAATAATGACGACTTTAAGGAATTACTGGAAAGATTTGAGTTCGCCGATGCGGAACAAGTAAAAACTACAGAATTGAAGGAATACCTTTTTATGGCCATTTCCGATTATGAACCAAACGAGGCAGCCGCTATTCTGCTTGATTACAAGCTTTCGGATAGTTTAGCCGAAGGACAAATTGATAATATTTCGCACGAAATGCTGCGGGTAAAAGTCTCAGAGAATTATACTGATATCAAGCTTCACCATGACTTGTTCATCATCAATCAGCTACTTTACAAAGCCTATAACGGAAAGTTCCCCCAGGCAAAGGTAAATATCGTACAATTCGAAATAACAGACGAACACAATGCCCCGGTGGAGATAGCAGAGGAAACCGCGTTAAAAGCGCTCAGTCAGGGACTTTCAGAAAACAATTTGCTCAACCGGTTACTTAGCGACCAACTTGAGGGTCGGGCACCCTTTCCTGAGGCAGAAGGTATTGTATGGGATCTGCAAAACAAGGGCAACAATATATATTCAATAACAATTTCTGAAAAATGGCTTACTAAAAACGAATTTACAATCATGGAATACGAATGTACAGTTCTGCCGTTTGAAGAACTGGATGAAGAAGGATAACCCACCGGGAGATGCTGATCATTGGTCAAAATGAATTACCTTTAATGTATGATTAGTTGAATGAAACAATAACAAACAGTATATCATGAAATTTTTTTTAATCACTTTCGTATTATCTACCTTGTTTTCATGCAATTCAACAAACAGGAAAGACACTGCAAAAACAGAAACCCAGGAAGCGGACCCTTCTGCTAAAATTGAATTGCTGTGGGAATCGGACACACTTTTACGAACCCCTGAGTCAGTTTTGATAGATCGCGAACGTAATGTTTTGTATGTTTCGAATGTAAATTTAAACCCCTGGGAGAAAGACGGCAACGGATTTATATCAAAAATGGACATGCAGGGCAACATCACAGAACTGAAATGGATAGAAGGTTTAAATGCCCCTAAAGGAATGGGAATGTTGGGAAGTTCCCTTTTTATTGCCGACATAGATGTGTTGGTGGAAGCAAACCTTGAAACCGGTGAAATCATTAATAAAACAGAATTTGAAGGTGAACCGCAGTTAAATGACATTTCAGTAGGGCTCGATGGGGTTGTGTATGTTTCGGGGTCGAATTCACAAAAAATATATGCCCTGGAAAATGGGAATGTTGACGTGTATTTTCAAGGTAAAGAAGGCGAACGTTTTAATGGATTGTTTTGGGAAAAAGACCGGATACTTTTAATTACCAGTGCCGGCAGTCAGTTTAAAGAGATAGACCATAATTCCAAAGAAGAAAATATTATTGCCGAAAATATGGGCCATGGCGATGCAATTGCTCCAGTGGGAAATGGCGGATATTTAACTACAAGCTGGGCCGGTAAAATATTTTATGTTTCTGCCAATGGAGAAACCACAACGCTTTCTGACACCGAAGCTTCGGAAGAAAATGCAGCAGACCTCGATTATTCGATTCAAAACAAAACCCTTTATGTGCCCACATTTTTTAAAAACCAGGTGAAGGCATACAAATTAATTATGCCCGGTGATTAAATCACATGTGTGGAACAACAGCTTACCTGCTAAATTTGAGTGCAGGAAATCTGAACTACATCTGAACTTTGGTCAGCAGCTGAATTGACCCGTTGCTCTGAACATGCAGCGGCATTGGACGGATGGCATCCCTGGCCGTTTCCTGCAGGTACGCTAAATAGAAAAAAGGGATGCTATCCATAAAAAGTTGATTCATTTTTATCTGGTCAATCCGGACAATCGACTTTGAGGTGAATTTCTTACAGTTGAAGTTACAGAAGGATCATTTAAATTATCTTCTGCTGTAATTCCACCATCCTCATAAGTCCAAATTATTTTTTGATAACCAAATGAAATGTGCTCCCTCTCTTTGTGCCGCATGTTTTCCGGGTACTGGTTATTCAACATTTCCTGTTGTATATTTACAATACGGGCATTTTGCAATTGAATGGTATAATATTGAAGCTCTTTACCAGTTCTTGAAGGTTGCCAAAACCGTAACTCCATATCAGTTATATTCTCGTTATTAATTAACGCACTCATTAACAGGGGAGTTGATTTATCAATTTCCTTTGTTACAACTAATGGTTTGTGTTGCCTTTTACCGGTTGCAAGCCCGGAAGCTGCGTCGCGGGGCGAATCAACTTCGTGACTATATCCAATAACCATTATAGAATCTTCCCGGCCAGCCTGTGTTACTGAACCTTTTATTTCGCCTTGTACTTCTGAAGTTAACCTCATGTATGCATTTAGTGCCATAGTACTGTTTTTTGGATTAATAATTATGCTTAAAACGTACTCCTGTAATTTTAATACTTTATGTAAGTTAAAACAAATTTGTTCAAAAGCCTAGTCAAATTAAAGATTTGGTATTTCTTTTCAGCTCAGGAGAAAGGCAATCTGTACCAACTCATTGAATGATGAGCCCGGGCAGGAATGGAATATACATCCTGACCACTAGCTTAAACAGACTGTATGTAAATAGCTAATTTAAGAGAGGTTTTTTCTGCGGCGTAAATGTTACATATAATATCATGATACTTATTGCGCTGCATACTGTCCAACCAACTTCAAAGCTATAACGGGATGTTATCCCTATCACTTCTCAGCAGTTACATTGAATTGAAAAACATGTCATTACATTTTTTTCAACTAACAAATAACATCCTTCAAAACAGTGACTATGATCCTGTACTTACAGCAGCAACCATTGCTTTTGGATTTGTTTTTATTCATCCCCTTACTGATGGCAATTGAAGGATTCATCGATACCTGATTCATCACATCTTAAATTGGAGGGGATATACAAAACGGGATATGTTCCCGGTTTCCTATGCAATTCTGGAACGAATCAGCGATTACCAGGAAGTATTGGAAGACTATTCATCTCAAAGATTAGATTTAATTGATTGGGAGCCAACAATAAGTCATAATATTAATATACTCAACGACACTATCGATTTATATCCTTATTTTCGATCTGACACTTCAGGCAGAATTTCTTTACGAATGCGTTGAAGAAACAATAACCTGGATTATACCCATAGAGATTGATTACCTGGAAAAATATGACATGTTAAGTAATGCTATAAATTCTTTACTTACTTTTCCGGATACCAGAGTTGATTTACTTATAAAATTACTGGACCAAAATAAAGGAAAGTTGTCTAAAAGGAAATGGCAAAAAGATTTTGATGAATTGTCGGATAAGGAAATTTCTGTTATTGAGAAATATTATGCAGAAATATTTGAAAAACATCAGACTAAATCAGACTAAAACAAACTAAAAAACACCAGCACCATGCAACCCCGTCCGAACGGTTCAGCAGGGCGGGCAGCAACAGTGTCACCGTTGTGAGGCCTGGTTTCTGCTTTCCATAAAATCAGGAGTGAACAAATCAACGCCGTCTATCAAATTTTGCCAAGGATTATGAAAAGGTATAATATCGGTGCTCAGATTAACGCCAGCCCCCATACCTCTTTGCCTATGACAGCGGAAAAAGGATGTCCTTACATTGCGGGGGTTTACTACCGGCAAGCTTAATCTTCCACCAGTACAAACGTCAGCTTATCATCGTTGTTAAAATTCAGCCGATAGGTGTAATTTCCATTGGTAAGGGGAGTTTCACCTACATAATCAACGGGTTGCAATGCATACATGCTGTCATTCACCGTCAAACTGATGTAGGCATACCGGTAAGCCCTATTAAAATTTTTATACTCAGAATACTGGTCAGGAGCCAAATCTCCAAAACTGACAATACCTGCAGAGGGACTGAATTTTATATCCTGAAATTCAACTTCGCCCACATTAAACAACCGGATATTCACATTGTCGGTTGCAACCTCTTCTTTTGAGCAACTGACCAGAACGAACAGAATAAATATTCTAAAAATAAGCTTCTTCATTTGTCTCTTTATTACTTCTACCAACAAGATGCGGGAATGGATAAGAAAGTTGCGTATCTGTTATGAATTATTTTCAATAACATTTAGACCGCCTTTACTGAAAGGCCGGTTTGGTCTAAAATTCCAGGCATTCAAAACCCCAGTTTAAAAAACTGGGGTTAGTGATAATCAGCGTTAGAAACCCGCTGAACCCGGTCGCTCCGAACCAGCAACTGCAGTACCTTGAGCTGGTGACTCCAGGTCACCTGCTCAATTAACTGACAGGGATGCTATCCTAAAAACTGGCTTAGCCCTTACTGCAATTAACCAACCGGGTACATACTTAAATTACCAAAAGACGTTGACAGAGAACCTTCCCGGACTCCAATTCGTTCAAAAGTCATTCAGCGCCACCATAGTAAAAAGTGAGCCCCATCAACCTTCCCTGTCCCCATTCTGAACTCTGGTCTACCAGCAGTAGGCTAAAGGTACGCCCATATTCCAAGTAGTACAGCTAATAACTTACCTGTTATCCTGTGAAAATAGTTTTAATGGAAGTTATATATTATTTTTGGCAGGTAAAGAACAAATCCAAAAATTAATAACCACATAGATCTCGATGAGCAAAACTAAAAGCCGACTTTTTTCTGTCCGCGATAAAAAAATGCCTCGATACCAAAGAACTGGTAATCATTGAATACCCGCTTACTATCGAAAATAAAAATCATTGGTTTACTTCGCGTTTAAGCCCTAAAGCGCACAACAGGATAATATTTAACGCATACGATACTACTGAAAAAAAGAACAAGGAAGAGTTACTGGAAACAACAGGCCAACAGTTAAAGGAACTGAATGAGATGAAGGATAAATTCATTTCTGTTCTGGCGCACGATCTTCGGGGGCCGGTGGCCGGCCAGAAATCTTTAAACAGCCTGATTCTGGAAGACTATGATAACCTGGATGATGCAAAACGTAAAGAATTACTGGCTGACCTAAAAGATTCGTCTGACAATCTTTATAACCTTTTGGAGAATTTGCTGGAATGGTCTAAATCACAATCAGGGAAAACAGCTGTCACAAAGGAAAAAGTATATTTCGAAAAAGAAATAGCCCCGCTGATATCAGAATTCCAAATGTGGGCAAATCAAAAGAATATCGCATTAAACAGTACCCTAATTAACAACGAAACGGTTATTGCCGACAAACATCTTACACGATCAATTTTACGAAATCTCATTTCCAATGCAATAAAATTTACCCATGAAGGTGGAACGGTTTCAGTTTCAACTGAAAAATTTCATGAAGCAGATAAAGCCTTCCTGAAAATCAACATAACCGATAACGGAACCGGGATGAATGAAGAAAAAGTACAATCTCTTTTTAAGCCTGAAAAAGCCTGTTCCACAAACGGTACTGCAAATGAACAAGGCACAGGGCTGGGTTTGATATTATGCAAAGAATTTGCCGGGTTGCAGGATGGAAAACTGTATGTGGAAAGTACCGTAAATAAGGGGAGTACATTTTCTTTAACGCTGCCCCTGCATGAATAGTATCCGGATGAAAGGATTAAACACAGGAGTGAATTATCGGGCATGAGCACTGAAACAATGATCCGTAAGCTGAAAAAATTTAAAGTTGACGGATTAATCAATATGTCGGGGAAAGATTTTAGTGTAATTGATAAATCAAAGCTGAAAAGAATTAGCGAAAAAGGATAACCTTGGGCTGAAATCCAAATTCTCCATCTGATCATAAAACTACTCCCGCCTTTACATCGAACAGGAACCAAGCCAATACTTCAATTACACTACGGCTTACTAAATTCCTCGACCCTGGAATAATAACTATCGTGTCCGCCAAATTCAATAATCCTCGCCACCCTTTTACCGCAAAACCTGCAGCGGCCCTCGGTATGAATGTCGTTAAAGCGGTTAAGCCACACCGACTCTGCGTCAGCACCCTCAGGGCAGGTATCCTCGCAGCTGGTGCAGAAAACATTTGTTTCCATGATAAACCTGTAGGTGCGTTTCTCCTCATCGCTGAGCAAACGTTCCAGCTGAAATTCATTCAGTTGTATTTTCATCAAATGCTTCATTCATATAAAAAGTATTTCCGTAAAGATAATAATCTTACCAGTAACCAAACCTCCCCGTGTGCTCTCTCAAACTTTTTACAGAAGGATAAAAATAATACATATTTAAATTTTCCGGAATCGCAGAACTGTGCAGTTGGAGGAGAAAGGTCAGGGAATACCGGATACAATTAAATAAAATCTCCCCCGGCAGCGTAAAATTTAATCTTATGGTTTATTATATAAGTTCCAAAAAACGAGACTCCTACAGAAATATTGATTCCGTAGTAAACAGGTATTGCAGGCTCCAGGATAAATTGATTTACGTTTTCCTTGATCGTCTTATACCCCCCGTACAGATCAAGATTGTCAAAGGTCTTTATTCTTGTAGCGCCATCCCATACATGAACACTGTTAATTTTTGTACCATACCGTGGAACCGGGTCATCATGCGGGATGAAAACCTCGCACGCAAAAAGAACAAAGACTTTTGATAGTTTTAACCTTGTTCCGTTTAAAATAACCGGCGCATTTAGTGCAAAATGAAACCAGTTATTGGTATTCGGTTCACCATAGAATTTTGCTCCATTCCCTTGTCGTAAAATTCCACACCATGCATCTCCGTCATCAACAGTGCAAATACTGTTTTTGTGTGCAATAAGAAAATTTGGTCGCTCAACCTGTGCAGAAACACCATGTGTCCAGGCCGCATATTTTAGTTGTGGCGGAGAGGCAGAATCTGGTGACAGGTTTCTCTTATTTGTTATATTTCGATTTATATTATTTCCCATAATTTATCAGGAATAGTTCCTAATATATTCAAAAATTTCCAGAAAATCAAAAGAATCTTTTCAGCTTTTATCCAATCAATCCTGACAATCTATTTTTAGGTGGATTCTTAAAGTCGTTATGAATGGAACCGAACCACTAACTCCGGCATTTATACCCAGGGTCACCGGGGGTAATAACCATGCAATAGTCTTTTTCATGGCAATATGACCCCGGTCGAAGGCACGGTGGAAGGTGGGCGACAATGCCAGGCCGTTACAGATGGAATCGTTGTACAATGTTTAATACGGATGAACCTGCCCTTACTCCACCTGGTACAAAAGTCATCCGGTGCCTGCACAGTGAATGATGAGCCCGGGAACCGATGGTTCATGGTCATTCTGACGACCACCAGCTTAAATACCCCGGGTCAAAACACCGGGGTTAGTAATCCATCCTGTTCATAACCAACAATATAAACTGAACAACATGAAATCTATCAGTCGTACCCGGACAATACCCCTGGCATTTATGCCAGGTATCAGGACATCAACCCCCTATCCCCCCGGTGTAGTAAAAACTGAAAATATCTGTATCCGGTTTAAATTTAGAACTACAGACCGGCCTTGTCTCCGGAAGGGGAAACAATGGTTCAAGTCACTTATTTCAAAAAAATATACATAATAAGCAAGAGGATAAAGGTGGGAACCATTATGAACCAACCATAAAACCATTTTTTTCTTCGTCGGAACCATATCAAAAAGCCTGTGATTACAAAAACGATCATCGCAACGGCTGTTAAATCGACAAGGACAGCCCAGATGACATATAGTGTCCCCCCTTCATAACCATGAACCCGATGAATCCTTGTGTTTGCTTCCAGAAAGGTGTACATTTCCCTGCGTTCCACCGACATACTGTCAAGGGCAGGACTAACAGTAACCACATTGCTTACCATTGGCCGGTACCAGGTAAAAACAAGTTCATTCTTCCGGTTTCTCGTGTAATTCATTCGGCCTGATATTTCAAGACGTTCTTTAATCTCTTCGCCAAACTGGTCCATCCGGGTGGTATCGGGGGTGTAATTCAATGGAAGTATATTCCGGGTTATTTGCGCTTTACCATGAGTAAACAAGTTGCCCTTGCTCATTATAAGTCCTGTGAAAACAAACAACAGGGCAAATGCAAAAATCAATATGCTTGCCACAAAATGAATTTTTCGCATCAAACGATTACTGTTTATCCTATCAGCCATATATAAAGGATAAAAATGATTGAACCCACACCGGAAGCTATGACAGTAATCCACTGTCTCCGTGATTTTACTGCATATTTAAACCATAAATAAATACCGGAAACTATTGCCAATAATGCACTCATCGCTGAAATCTGACCATACCAGGACCAAATATTGAGCAGGATATCGCCCAGTTGGTTTTTAATGCTGCCAAAATGAAGTGCCCGCAGTATTCTCCCGAGGCTAAAATGAATTTCATCAATATGAATACGACTACTGTTCCTGTTGAGTTTTACCTCATAAATCCGTGCAGGGCGAAATATAGCAAAACGCACCATACCCTGGTTATTCTCTCTGAACTCCCACGGCGGTAAATGACCTTTTATGCCCAGCTCATTCCGGATAATTTTAGCCAGTGAATCAATTTTAAGTGTAGGATCGAACTCAATGGTTTGCGTATAGCTTATGGTGTCAACAGGTTGCTCGGGCAGAAAATTGTGTTGAAAATTAAGAGCACTCACCCCCACAACTAAAAGATACACCATACTTAATAAACCTCCGTAAATGTGTATCCCCCGAAAAATTTTAACCCAATTGTTTTTTTTCTGAATCATTTTAAAATAACCGGCTTTTTGCCGCATAGCGACAAAAATACTTGAATAATAAAATACCGCAAGTTCTTTTTGGGAATCATTTGGTACCAGTTCAAATGAAAGTGGATTTTCTGCAGACCCTGGTGGATATCGGGTAGGAAAACCACTTAGCAATACGCAGCAGGAAGGACAATTTAAAGAACTGGGTAAGGAAGCCTCATATTGGACTTCAACCCACTTTGCCAGAGGTTTTGGTAGAGGGTTAGGTACTTATAGAGATGTAGCTCCAGTTGCGTTTGGATTTTCTTGTCGCTGTGTAAAAGATTAAAAGGGATAAATCAATAAGCCGCAACAGCTTAATTCTCCAGTGATTTCCTAAATTCCATGGCCTTATCGTAAAAACTTTCGTGTTCGCCAAATTCAATGATCCGTGCCACCCTTTTACCGCAAAACCTGCAGCGGCCCTCGGTATGAATGTCGTTAAAGCGGTTAAGCCACACCGACTCTGCGTCAGCACCTTCAGGGCAGGTATCCTCGCAGCTGGTGCAGAAAACATTTGTTTCCATGATAAACCTGTAGGTGTGTTTCTCCTCATCGCTGAGCAAACGTTCCAGCTGAAATTCATTCAGTTGTATTTTCTTCAAATGCTTCATGCGTATCCAATGTATTCCCTAAAGATAATAATCTTACCTGTAACCAAATGGTACCCTTGCTCCCTCAGACTCTTCAGTGAAGGATAAAACCGCTCATCGCCCGGAGGGTAAAGCTCCTTGTTTTTATACTGCCGGATTCCCAAATGTCTGAACCTTGATTCTCCCGATTTTTATGATTATCCTGATGCCTCCAATAAAGGCACGAAAAGGATGCCATCCCTACAGTCAATCAAGCCATAGCCGCCAAAATTTTGCATCACACCCTGGGAAAAGCAGGGACGACATCCATCAGCTGCTGAACAATACAAATGAAGTAGTTAATTGAGCAGGTGAAATAAAAAACCACCATCTCAGCTCCTCCTAATCCAATCCTTTAATTCTGTGAACCATAGCTTGTCCCGATCTGGAGGGAGTTCAGACACTCCACCCAAATCACCCCCTGTGCACCTGCAAACTCTTAACAGAAGGATAAAACCGCTCATCGCCCGGAAGGTGAATCTCCTTGTTTTCATACTGCCGGATTCCGGAAGTTCACCTGCTGACTGGAGTTCAGCTGGTGAATAAAATTCATCAATTGAGCAGGTGAACTGAAGACACCAGCTCAATTTCTCCAATCACAATAATTCCGACACAGTACCCGGTAATCATCAGAAATGGCAATGAGGTCCCGGTCGAAAACACGATGGAAATTTCAGTTGAGAGTGCACCAGCACCGGTATAATCAACTTAATTCTTTCAACAAATGTGAATCCATTTCATGGTTGGCAACAAGCCTGGAGGGCAATAAATCTTGCAAATGACGTATTGATTTAATATATTTGTACGTAATTTTTAGTTAATAGGTTATGGAAACAAAATTAACTTTGAGATTAAATAATAATGTAATCGAAAGAGCTAAAAAATATGCTCGTAGTCATAATATTAGTCTTTCTAAAATGATTGAATCTTATCTTGATAGTATTACTAAACAAAAAGAAGAGGAGAAACGGATTTCAATTACTCCACTGGTTGAGAGCTTAAGTGGAGTAATTGATTTGCCTTCTGATTTTGATTATAAAAAAGAGTATCGTGGTTATTTAGAAGAAAAGTATAAATAAAACGAACATGAATTTTGGAATGCGATATTCACAAAAACACATGAACAAAATTCATTGTAAGTTCCCTGCCTGACCAGCAGGCAGGCATCCTACCATTAAAAATAAATTTTGTACGGATGAAAAAATTATTCATTGATACCAATATTGTCATTGATTTACTATCACGGAGAGACCCCTTTTTTGAAGAAGCAGCGGAATTATTTTCCCTTGCTGACAAAAAACAAGTAGAATTATCGGTTTCATCTTTAACTATTGCAAATACCAGTTATGCATTATTAAGACAAATGAATGCCAGCAAAGCGAAATCGATTTTAAGAAAACTTAAACTTATTCTACGCATATTGCCCCTGGACGATAAAATTATTGGATTGGCTTTAAATGACGAAACTTTTTTAAATTTTGAGGATGGACTTCAATATTTTACGGCAATTGAAAACGAACAGGAATTAATTATAACAAGAAATCTAAAGGATTATAAAGGTTCGAAGTTGCCGGCAATGACAGCTAAACAATTTATTGAAACGATTTAAAAAGGCCGGTTGTCAATATCCGGCAACGGAATTAATCAGCGATAAAAAATCGCTGCTTCCGGGTGCTCCGAACCGGCAACAAAAGTACCTTGAGCTGGTGACTTGAGGTCACCTGAGCTCCCTCAAGCCCTTCGCCGAAGGATAAAACCGCCTATCGCCCGGAAGGTGAATCTCACTGTTTTCATACTGCCGGATTCCTGATGGTGGGTTGCAATCCTACAGTTGCTGCAATTCCAAAGAAACGGCAACCAAAAAAAATCTTGTTTTTTTCACTACAAGTAAACCTATTAGTTAACTTTGCGTTTATGGTTAGAAGGATAATCGCATACAAGGATTACTTTAAAAATTTTTATAAGAATCAGGATTTAAAGATTCAAATGAAAATTGAATACGTTCTTGATCTGGTTCGATTTGAAAGGCAAGTTCCAAAGAAATTTTACAAGTTGCTTGCAAATACAGATGGAATTTGGGAAATCCGGGTTATTACGGCTTTTAAGAGTATCCGGATTCTTTGCTTTCAGGACAAAGGAGACCTTGTTGTTTTGACAAACTGTTTTGTGAAAAAGACTCAGAAAACTCCTCATGCGGAGATAATAATGGCTGAGAAATTGAAAAAAGAGTATTTGAAAGAAAAATATGGAGGACAATAAGATGAAGAATATAACTGATTTCGAAGACTTGTTAAAAGAAAAATATGGAGAAAAAGGGACTCCGTCAAGAGATAGATATGATGCAGATTCATTAGCATTCAGATTGGGAGTTATGCTGAAAGAAGCAAGAAAAGAGGCAAATTTAAGCCAGGAGGAACTTGCAGAAAAGACTGGAACAAAAAAGAGTTATATATCAAGAATTGAGCGGGGACAAAGTGATATTCAGATTTCAACATACTACAAATTAATTGAAATTGGATTGGGAAGACAGTTAAATATCTCGATTGGATAATAAGCAGCGATTCCCTGATTCCCAACATGCCAACACCTTACGCACGACAGCTCCTTAATCATGCTCATCCTTTAATCCAAAAAATCAAAGCTTGTCCCGATCTGGCGGGAGTTCAGACACTCCACCCAAACCTTCCTCTGTGCTCCCTGAGACTCTTTACCGAAGGATATAACCGCTCATCGCCCGGAAGGTGAAGCTCACTGTTTTCATACTGCCGGATTCCGGATGGCGGATTGTAATCATTCAGTTGGGGATACTTGAGCTGGTGACTTGAGGTCACCTGCTCAATGATCTTAAAGGCTAAAAATTCAGCAGCTGATCCGCCAACTGGTCGGACAGCAGCTGAAAGTTCCGGATGTACCAACACACGGTAGTTAACCGAAATGGCAATAAATCCCCTGTCAAAAGCGCGGTGGAAGGTGGGCGACAATACCAGGCCGTTGCGGATAGAACTTTCTCAAAATTCTCCCACTTACTATATCCTAATAAAACCTGTAATTCGCGGGCACTCCAACATTCTATGCCTTCTAATTCAGAGGCAGCGGCTTCAAATTGAGAAAATAAAAATTTAATTTCTTCAGATTTCGGGCATGGCCAAAGCCCGGAGCGGGAAGGAGAAAAGCCTGCTTCTGCAGACCACACAGGGTTTAGTCCCTGTGAGGCATAATTTTAAACAGCCGGTCAAATAAATCTGTTTTTGTGATATATCTGATTGAATCAAGGCCTTTCCCTTCTTCTTCAATCACTATCACACCAAAATAATTCAGAAATCTTTCGAATGTTCTTGTTGAATAACACCGGGCTGTATAGTTTTTCCCCGCATCATATTCTGATTCTACCGATTCCTTCAGCCGGGGAAAAGCTTTCATATATTTTTCTGCGTAAAAAGAATCCGGTTTTTTCTCACTGCCATACTTGGCCAGCAGAATGAAGGTAAACCCATAACCCAACTGGCCTATTTTGTTATCGCCATAGCCGTCGTAATAAGCCCAGTTAAATTTAGTTGTAAAAGTGTTCAGGATTGTATTAAATAATTTCCCGTTACTGGCAGCGATTTTTCTTCCATTATGTGTAATGCTCAGTCTGCCATTCCGTTTTTTGGTAAGCCCCGACAGTTCCACCAGTATGCGGGTCAGGTTGATTGACATCGAATCGGACTCCTTAAACAATCTTGATCTTTTCTTTTCAATCCAATAATCTTTTAAATACCCCTGGTCATACAGGTCTGCAACAATCTGAGTGGGCAGAAATCCTTTTGCGGTAAGTTTTATCTCACCCATTTGTACAATTTTCTGAATAAGGTAATTGACCTGGTTAAAGATTGGAATTTCACGATACTCTTCATCCGGAAGATTCTGCACGATTATCGGGCTACCGGGGTTAAATGGAAAATTTAATATAAAATGCATTTCTGAAGAGGAATAACCTTCAAACTCCGCTCTTGTCTGGTTATTTTCCTCATGCATAAACCTGTCCAGATGCCTCTGCAATTCTTGTAAATCCATATTTATTTTCCTGGAAAAAGAAACGTTTGTCTCACTTGCTTATACTGCTTCTTTGTTCAGGCAAAGATACAATTCTTTACTTAATCCACCTGAAACCCAGGGAACATCCGCACCCGGCAATTATCTTATCGAAGTTCGCCTGGTGTCCTTTAAACCCATAAACATATCTTGTCCCGATCTGTCGGGAGGTCAGAAACTCCACCCAAACCTCCCTCTGTGCTCCCTCAGGCTCTTCACCGAAGGATAAAACCGCTCATCGCCCGGAAGGTGAAATACTGCCGGATATCAAAACTGTCTGAACCCTGATTTACATGATTGCCATGATTTCCCTGATGCCCCAAAATAAGGCACTTCAGTTAATAAAAGCAGTTTCCTAATCCTGCCAATCCTTTAATCCTGTGAATCGTGGTTCAGACACTCCACCCAAACCTCCCCCAGTGCTCCCTCAAACTCTTTACCGAAGGATATAACCGCTCATCGCCCGGAAGGTGAAGCTCCCTGTTTTCATACTGCCGGATTCCTGATTGAGCTGGTGACTTGAGTTCACCTGCTCAATAACCTAACACGCTAATAATTCAGCAGCTGATCCGCCAACTGGTCGGACAGCTGCTGAATGTTGCGGATGCACCAGCACCTTGTAATTATCCGATATAGTAATAAGACCCCGGTCGAAGGCGCGGTGGAAGGTGGGTGTCAATGCCAGACCGTTGCGGATGAAATCGTTGTACGATGTTGACAACGGGAGAAGTTTTTTGCGATTTAGTCTTTTTTTACTGATCGCTCAAAGCGACCCAAAACAAAACCGTACTTGTAAATCTTGAATAATAAGGAGTCCCGGACATGCAAGGCCAAATACTTACATCCTATTTCCAGTATTCAAGTTCTTTACATGCAATTTCCTTCTGGTTCGGATCAGTTAAAAATAAAACTATGGAATCAAAGTACTTAATCATTAAATCTGTTATTTCTATTGTAGTCAGATTACCTGTTCTAATCCAGATAATTTTTGGCGGATGTCCTTTTATTAAGCTAATATCAAAATAATCCGAATCAAAAGTCACGATAGAATAATCATTTTCTTTTGCAAATAGCCATATAACATGATCCTCTGCATCATTTAATCCAACATCAGAAACATGTTTGCAATCCGTATAATAGCTCTTCAGTTTAGATACAATTCGAAAAGAAATATTTTGATCAAATAACAACTTCATGAAGCATGTTGTAATTTATGTTCCCTGTCGGCTGCATATGCTAAACAAGCTCTTATGTCATCCTTGGTCAATTCAGGAAAATCATGTATTATTTCATCATAGCTCATTCCGGCAGCTAACCAGCCAAGCACATCGAAAACAGTAATTCTTGTATTTCGGATACATGGTTTTCCAAACCGTTTGTTAGGGTTCCTCTTTATTATTTCCTTATAATTAATCATGAGCTTCTCATTTTTACAAATTTAGCAAGAAATATTCAATATTTGATTCCATCAAAACAAACAGTTTTATCAAACC